>JAXLYG010000045.1:0-109741 GCA_046351535.1 Polyangiales bacterium | reverse complement strand
GCGCGCAGGTTGCCGCAGGTTTTCAACCTGCGGCGAGCGCGTCGCCGTGATCCTCATGAAGAATCCAGGTTCATTCACCGGCGCCGCGGTCGTCGCTGAAGTCCAGGTTCGGGGTAGCGGTGGTATCAGTCGTCGAAGTCGTCGATGTAGCGGATGCGATGCGGCGGCTCCCACCGCGCGTTGCTCAGCGTGATGACCGCGTTGGGGTTCGTCACCCCCGCCCCGGCCGCGCTCGGCGCGCTCGAAGACGACGCGCTGTTGGGCTGCGCGGCGCCGGGCTGCGCGCTCCCGGGCGTGGAGCTCCCGGGTTGCGAGGGCTGCGCGCCGGGCTGTGAGGGCTGCGAGGGCTGCGCGCCGTCGGGCGGGTGATCGCCGCTCGCGGGCGGCTGCGCGGGGTGTCTCGGCGGCGGAGGGGCCTCGCCGAGCTCGGCGCGGAGCTTTCGCGAGAGGTGCGAGAGCATCATCGTCTCGACGTAGTTGGGCATCCCCGCGATGTGCACGACGACGCGCGTGCAGGGCCGTCCGTCGACCTCGGAGCGCATGAGCTCCACCGAGCCCGGGAGCGAGCGCCGCCCCTCGCGGTACTGGAACGTGAAGTACCCGAGGTCGCGGTCGCGCTCGTCGATGGTGAAGCCGAAGTCGACGCGCACCATGCGGACCACGGTGCTCCACGTCGAGTCGAGCGAGTAGGGCTCATCGCGGACGGTGCGCGCTTCGGCGCGCGCAGAGGCGAGACCGAGGGCGGCCGCGAGGGCCGCGGAGAGAGCCATTCGTTGCATCACCGCGTTGCCTACACCCGCGCGCCGTCGCGCCGCCAATTTGCGACAGACGGGGCAACGGATCGCGCTTCCCTCCCCGCGCAGACGGCCGGTATTCTCCGCGGTCTCATGGCAGAAGGTCACTCCACGAAGGTCGTCCTCACGTCGCTCGGCGCCAACCTCGCGATCGCCCTCGCCAAGACAGGCGCCGCGGTGTTCACGCACTCGGGCTCGATGCTCGCGGAGGCGATCCACACCTTCGCCGACTCGCTCAACCAGATCCTCCTGCTCGTGGGGATCAAGCAGTCCGCGAGCGGTCCGTCAGACCGTCACCCCCTCGGCACCGGTCGCGCGAGCTACTTCTGGTCGTTCATCGTGGCGCTGATGCTCTTCTTCGGCGGCGGCGTCTTCTCGATCGGCGAGGGCATCGAGAAGATCATCGAGCCCGAGCCCGTGCACCACGTCGGCGTCGGCATCGCGATCCTCGGATTCTCCCTCGTGCTCGAGTCGCTCTCGCTGCGCCAGTGCGTGCAGGAGCTCAACAAGAAGCGCGGCACGATGGGCCTCCTCGAGTACCTCGACGTCACCAAGGACGCCGAGCTCGTCGTGTGCACGGGCGAGAACTTCGCCGCGGTCGTGGGCCTCGGCTTCGCGCTCCTCGCGATGACCCTGGCGTACTACGTCAACCCCCGCTTCGACGGCGCGGGCAGCGTGGCCGTGGGCGTGGTGCTCGTGGCCGTCGCGGGCGGGCTCGCGCGCAAGGTCAAGTCGCTGCTCCTCGGCGAGCGCGCGGACCCCGAGGTCGACGCGGTGGTCCACGAGGCCGCGAAGGGCGACGAGCGCATTCTTGAAGTGCTCCGCATGATCACGGTGCAGCAGGGCCCCGGCGAGGTGATGATCGCGGTGAAGCTCCGCATCGACCCGTCGATCACGAGCGCGAAGGTGGTCGAGCTCATCAACGCCTTCGAGCAGCGCGTGCGGGCGAAGCTGCCCGACGTGAAGTGGCAGTTCGTGGAGCCCGACATCGAGGCGTGAGGGGCGCCGTAGTCGAGCGCAAGAATCGTAGAGTTCGCGCCCCTCCTCACCCCGCCACCCGATCGAGCACCCGGTGGAGCTGCCCCACCACCGCGCGCACCGTCGCGAGGTCGACGTCGCGAATCGGCCGCGCGTGGGCGTCCTCCCGGTGCGCGTTGAGCACCTCCAGCAGCGCCGCGCACTGCGAGCGACTGAGTCTCTCCTGCGTCGGCGCGGACTCCAGCACCGGACCGAACGCCGTCGACCACTGCCGGTCGATCACCGTGATGAGCGTGCTGAGATAGAGCCGCTCACGGAACGCCGCATCGCCGTCCATGCCCTCGAAGCGTCGGCGCTCCTCCGTGGGCACGTACCTCAGCACCGCGTCGAGCCAGCGCTCCCCGTGAACACCTTCCAGCGTTCGGCGCACGAAGGCGCGAAGCCTCGGTTCGAGCGCGTTGCGCAGCACGTTGAGCTCCGCGAGGCCCGCGAGCTCCTTCGGCGACAGCGTGTCCGCCGCGGCGCTCGCCGAGCGGCGGCCCGCGATCTCCAGCACCAGCTCCATGAGCTCGCGGCGAAGGTCGTCGTCGCCCTCCGCGAAGCGCACCGCGAAGCCATCGCCCTGCGCCTGCCGCTCGCGAAATCGCTTCCGGATACGCCGCTGGATGTCCGCGTCGCGCGCCAGGTCGCGAGGGTCCTGCGCCGCGCGGATCGCGTCCATCACCTCGTCGTCGGCCAGCAACGCGGCGAGGATCGCCTCGACCGACGCCCGATCCTCCGGCGACGCACCGAAGCCGTACCGATCGTTGAGGCCCTGGAGCAGCTCGGAGAGGCGCACCGTCGGGTCGTCGCGACGGGCGCCCGCGCGCGTCGAGAGCGTCATGGCGCCGGGGTCGTTCGCGCCGTCGTCGGCGTCGCCCCCATCCGCGTCGGGGCCCTGGTTCGCGACGCCCGACGCTCCCACGACGAGCCGCACGTAGTCGACCGTGACGCGCCCCGCGAGGTCGACGAGGGCCCGTGTCGTCGCCGCCCCGGGCAACGCCTGGAGCAGCCACGCGCCGAACACCGCGCGCGCTTCGAGCGACTCGTCTGGCACCGCCACCACCTGAGACACCAGCGCGTAGAGCCGTAGGAACTCCGTGAGCCGACCGCGGAACGCCTCCTGCGCGCCCGCCGCGAGCGCGATGAAGCGCTCGCGCGCGACCGACGTCACACCCGAGATCTTCTCCTGGCGCTCGTGCTCCGCGAGGCCCGTCGAGGGTGAGAGCGCCAGCCGCGCGACCTCCAGCACCTCCGCCTCGGTGTACACGCCCGCCTCGTCGAGGTGGCCGCGGAGGTCCTCCAGCGTCTCCGCCGTCGGAGCGTCCGTCAGGCGCGTGCCCCGCATGAAGCGCACGAAGGCGTCGGGCACCTCCTGATCGTTCACGAAGTCGAGCGCGAACACCCGCTTGGAGGGCCCGAACGGGCGATTGAGCCGTGAGAGCGTCTGCACGGCCTGAACCCCTTCGAGCGCGCGGTCGATGTACATCGCGCAGAGCAGCGGCTGATCGAAGCCCGTCTGGTACTTGTTCGCCACCACGAGGATGCGGTGCGACCCGCTCGCGAACCGTCGCGGCAGCTCCGCCTCCGCGAAGCCGTTGAGGTCGCGCTCCGTCACGCTCCGCCTCGTCGCGTCGTCGACCACCGCGCCCGAGAACGCCACGAGCACGCCGACGTCCCTGGCGCCACGGGCGTCGAGCTCCGCCCGGAGCCGTCGGTAGTAGCGCACCGCCGACGCGCGCGAGCTCGCCACCACCATCGCGCGCCCGTGGCCACCGAGCGCCGGCCTCACCTTCGAGAGAAAGTGCGAGGCGATCACCTTGCACTTCGCGCCCATGACCTTCTCGTCCTTCGAGACCTCGCGGAGCACCGCCGCCGTCGCGCCGCGTCGATCGACCTCGGGGTCGTCGTCGTCGATGCCCACGCCGCTGAGTCGAAAGTACGTCTCGTACCGCACGTACCCCGCGAGCACGTCGACGATGAAGCCCTCGGCGATCGCCTGCTTCATCGTGTAGGTGTGAAACGCCGCCCGCTCGTCGGCGCCGCCCGAATCGGGCGACCCGTAGACGAAGAGCGTCTCGGGCCGCGGGGTCGCCGTGAACGCGAAGAGCGACTGGTTCGGGTGCTGGCGCCGCGCCGCGTAGTCGCGCAGGTAGTCGTCGCTCGACTCGCCGAGGAGGGTGCGCGTCATCGCCTTGTCCGACTCCTCGCCCACGCCCGCGTGCGCCTCGTCGAGGATCACCGCGAAGCTCCGATCGACGCGGGCGTCGAGGACGTCGGGCGCGTGCAGGAAGGTCTGCACCGTGACCACCACCACGCGGGCGCCCTGGTCGTTGAGGGCGTCGAGGAGCTCGGAGCCGCCGGTGATCCGCTCGTCGGCGGTGGCCGCGCGGCGATCGCGCCTCGCCTCGCGCACTCGCTCGCGGACGTGCCGCACCTTCGCGCGCGTGGCGGTCATCTGCTCGATCGTCGCGCCGAGCTGGCCGTCGAGCACCGTGCGATCGGTGACCACCACGACCTTGTCGAAGAGGGCTCCGGCGGCGTCGTGGAGGTCCGCGAGGTGCCACGCGAGCCACGCGATCGTGTTGCTCTTGCCGCTCCCTGCGGAGTGCTCGATGAGGTACCGCTGCCCGGGGCCTCGCGCCTCGACGTCGCGCATGATCCTCTGCACCGCGTCGCGCTGGTGCCACCGGGGGAAGAGCAGCCGCCGGTCGATCGCCGGGCGCCCGTCGCGCTCCACGATCACCTCGAGGTGATGCACGTAGCGCTGGAGGAGCGTGAGGAAGCTCTCGCGCGTCCAGACGTCCTTCCAGAGGTAGTCCGTGGCGTACCCGTCGGGGTTCGGGGGATTGCCCGCGTCGTGGTCCGCGGTGCCGCGGTTGAAGGGCACGAACACCGTGTCGGCGCCCTGCACCCGCGTGGTCATCCACGCGACGTGCTCGTCGACGGCGAAGTGCACCACCGCGCGCGATGGCCACCGAAAGATGGGCAGGTGCGTCGGCCGGGCCCTGTACTGCTCCATCGCCTTCGCGGCGTCCTGGCGGTTGGGGCCGTGCTTGAGCTCCACGGTCGCCACGGGCACCCCGTTGAGCGAGAGGAGCAGGTCGACGGTCTTGTTCGACCCCGGCTCGATGGGCGCCTGCCGGGTCACCACGAGACGATTGCGCGCCGCCCTCGCCACCGACTCGGGGTTGCGCCCGTGCGGCGGCGGAAAGCACGCGAGCTCGATGCGCTCGCCGTCGAAGGTGAAGCCCCCGCGCAGCACGTCGGGCGTGTTCTTCGCCTGAAGCTCCGCCTCCAGCGCGCGGGTGAGCCGCTCGGCGAGGTGCTCGCCGTGGTCCTTCGAGAGCCGCGCCCACTGCGTCGGGTGCGCGTCGCCGAGCCACGCCATGAGGTCGTCGGGCACGAGCGCGCGCGACGGGTCGACGCGCGACGGATCTCCCTCGATCCACCCGCTCGCGACGAGGCCCTCGACGATCGTGCGTTCGAGGTGCTCCTCCGCGGGCCTCACGACGACGCCCCCACGTCGATGCGCCCCGTGACCGCCGCCGTGACGAGCGACTGCCGGTACTCGCGCAGGAGCGCGATCGCGCGCCGCGCGGTCTCCGCGGCCTCGTCGATCACCGACGTCCGCGCGCGGAGATGCGCGACGATCGCGCGCTGCTCGTCGAGCGGTGGGAGCGGGATCCGAATCCGGGCGGCCGTAGACAGGTTGATGCGCGTCCGAGTTGATCCTTTCGCGCCTTGATTGCTCTCTACCTTTGCCGCCTCCGAGGCGAGGTAGAGGCACAGGTAATGGGCATCGGCGAGCCCGGATCCCGCGAAAGCGAAAGCAATCAGCGTTCACCATCGCGAGCCGGGGAGCCCAGCGGGAACCGCACGGACGCCCGTGCGCGGGTGGTTGTCGTCTCCGAGGCCGCAACGCGCGCGGAGGCGTGCCTCGTGCCTCGAGACGTGAACTTCGCGAAATGTTCATTCGAGACGAACGCCGCGTCGTCACTCAGAAAGCTTCCACGCCCAACGTTTTGAAGACGAATCACGCGAACTCCCTCCGTCGCATAGTGACTGGACTTCGGCCCCGATCCGAACGGACCGTCGCAGTACGACGTGGAAGGCGCGGGCGAACGATGTCACCGAGGCGCAGCTCGGCGCGCGGGGATCTCGCCGATCCACGGGACGCCGCTGTCGCGCATCGGCGCGTTGGGATCGAGCCCGCGCGTGACCGCGTGCGACACGAGCGTCTGGCGCCGCTCCGAGAGGAGCGCGAGCGTGTGTTCGTGCTCGGTGATCGCGGCATCAATGGTCGCGGTGCGAGTGTCGAGGAAGGCGGCGATGCTTCGCTGCTCATGGAGCGGTGGAACGAGGACTGGCAAGCGCCTCCAGAATGCTGGCGTTCAGATTGCTCATCGTCGAACCGACAGAGTGGTCCAACAGCCACTCTCGCACGCCGTGATGAGATGCGTAGAGCGAAAAGTGCCTCGGGTCTTCGAGCGTGGCATCGGTCCTGCGCGAAGCAGGCTTCCGGTCCCACAGATCCATCCACGTTCGAAGGCAGAAACGACGGCGCATCGCGAGTTCGCCTCGACGTTGAACACAACATCACCTACCTCGAAGCGATGTCTTTCGGCGCCGCGGTCGCTGGGAAGGCGTCGACATCCGGCCGGATCGAGCCGTCACTGAGGTGCGACGGGTTGATGATCGGGACTCCTCCGTCGACGTAGTCGCCCATGCAGTTGACTGCCGAACGGGCCTGTTTGGACGCGTTCGGAAACGCCCGCGAGTCGCCGCACCTCCCAGTCCGCGGGATCTGCCCGATCCACTCGATGCCCGTGTCCTTCATCGGCCGCGCGCTCATCGCAGCACCTCTCCCATGAGCGCGCGCAGCTTCGCGTCGACCTCGCGCAGCTCGGCGAGCACCGCCTCCGGCGCGCGCGGCGCCTCATACGTATGGAAGTACCTCGTCAGCGGGATCTCGTAGCCCACCCTCACCCGCTCGGGCTCGTACCAGACCTCGCGCTCGAAGGGCCGCACCTCGCGATCCAGGTACGCCTCGATCTCCTCGGTGAGCGGGACGTGCTCCGTGTCGCGGAGCTCGGCGTCGGGCACCATGTTCCCCTCGTCGTCGAGCACGGGCGAGGCCGCGGGGTCGCGCTCCCCGATGCCTTCGAGAATGGCCTCTCGAAGGTCGCGCGAGAGGGTCAGGCCCGCCTTCTTCGTCGCCGCGTCGACGGCCTTCGAGAAGTCCTTCCACGAGAGGAAGACCCGCGAGGCGTCGAGGGTCGAGAGCGCCTCTCTCACGCGGTCGAGCCTCGCGCTGGCGTCGGCGCTCTTCGCGAGCGCGCGGGCCTTGCGCTCGCCGAGGGACCCCTCGGTGCCCACCGCCGCGATGCGCTCGGGCGTCGCCTGAAAGCGCATCCGGAGCGGGTACTCGACGATCACCTCGTGGTACCCGAGCTCCGCGGTGTCGACGATGCGACTGCGCGCGCCCTCTTCGAAGTCGCGGTAGAGCTTCACGATCGTCGCGCGGGCGGCGTCGCCGACCTCGTTGCGCTTGCCTCCGAGGGCGCGCTTCATCCGATCGCCGAGGCCCGTGGCGTCGATGAGCTGCACCCTGCCCTTGCGCCCGGCCGCCTTCTTGTTGCTCAGCAGCCACACGTACGTGGGAATCCCGGTGCCGAAGAAGAGCTGCTCGGGGAGCGCGATGATCGCGTCGACGAGGTCGCGCGTGAGGAGCCACTTGCGGATCTCGCTCTCGCCCGACCCCGCCTTGCCCGTGAAGAGCGGCGAGCCGTTGAGCACGACCGCGATGCGCCCGCCGCCCTGCGACACGGGACGCAGCTTCGAGACCATGTGCTGCACGAAGAGGAGCGAGCCGTCGCCGACGCCTGGGAGACCCGCGCTGAAGCGCCCGCCGCCCGACGACGCGGCCTCGACGCGGAGGGCCTTCTCGTAGCCCTTCCAGTCGACGCCGAAGGGAGGGTTCGAGAGCTGCCAGTCGAAGACCTCGTCGGGGTGGCGATCCTCGGTGAAGGTGTTGCCCTGCGCGACGTGGTCGGGGTTCTCGCCGCGCACCAGCATGTCGGCGTGGCAGATGGCCCAGGTCTCGGCCTGCCACTCCTGCCCGAAGAGGATGGGCCGCGCCTTCGGGTTGTGCTCGCGGATGCGCGTGTCGGCGACGGTGAGCATCCCCCCGGTGCCGCACGCGGGGTCGTAGATCTTCGGTCGCACGGCGTTGTGCTTCCACCGATCGCCGTCGGCGGCGAGGCAGAGGTCGACGAGGAGGGCGATGACGTCGCGCGGCGTGTACTGCTCGCCGGCCTTCTCGTTGGCCTGCTCGAGGAACCGTCGGTTCAGGTCTTCGAAGGCCGTGCCCATCATGTGGTTGTCGACGACGTCGGGCGACAGATCGACGCTGACGAAGGTTCCAACCACGCGGTCGAGGAGCTCGAGGTCGGGGTCGGCCGCGGCGATGCGGTCGATGTGCGCGCCGAGGTTGAACTGCTCGAAGAGCTTGCGGACGTTCTCCGAGAAGCCTCGGAGGTAGGCCTTGAGGTTGTCGCGCACGTTGCCCGAGCGGGTCGACGCGAGGTCGAGCTGCGACACGTTGAGAAAGCTCAGCCCGTCGAGCTCGTCGAGGGTCGCGCGCTCGGCCTGGGCGTCGATGTTCCGCGCGCCCTTGAGGGCTGCTCGCTGCTCGGCGTAGAGGGCGAGGATCTCGGCCTTACGCGGCGCGAGCACGCAGTCGAGGCGGCGGAGGACCGTCATCGGGATGAAGACGTGGCGATACTCCGATGGCTGATAGGGGCCCCGCAGCAGATCGGCGACGCGGAAGATGAACGCCGACAGCTCACTGAACGACTGGAAACGCTTCGGGGCGACGACCTCGCTCGCGGGGGGCGCGTCGTTGCTCATCGGCGAGGCTGATCTGGGGCGCGGGGGCATGATGGAGACCTCCTGACGGAGATGGAGACGCGCTCCGCTGGCACGATCTGACAGCGGCGCTCGCGGGGGCGGCGGAGGCTACCGCCGGGGCACCCCGGCGCGAAATACTCCACGACCGGGCGCGACCGGATGGCGGCCCTCCGAAGACGTCGCCGGGGTTAGCTGTGCTGTCCCGGACGAGCGCTGCGCCCCCACGTCGCGTGTTGAAACACGCGGCAGGGAAGGCAGTTCGAGATCGATCTGAATGAAGTCCCGCTCCGCGGGACTCGCACGAGGCTCCGATTGGGAGTCCTGCGAAGCGGGACTTTTCGCAGGATGCTCACCAAATGCCTTCCCTGACGCGTGTTTCAACACGCGGCGTGAAGGCCCAGGCTTCATCCGGGACAGTAGAGGTAGACGTCGCAAGGTCGAGCCGCGCGACGGTAGAAGAGCCGCACCCCCAGACGTTTGAGGTCAGCACCTTGTCGCGCGAGGGTCACCCCCTCGATTTTCAAGGTCGGCACCTTGTCGACCGAGGGTGACCCCCTCGACTTTCAAGGTCAGCACCTTGTCGACCGAGGGTGACCCCCTCGGTTTTCAAGGTCCTCACCCCGTCGAGCGGCAAGGACGCGCCGTTCTCGAAGCTCGTCAGCCAGCTCGTACGATTCGGTCGCGGCGCCGCTCAAGGTCACGACATCAACCGTCGTTGTACCGGGTGATGGCCACACACTCCAAGAAGAGGACGCCGCCGGACAAGCCCCCGGTCGCGGCGCCGCTCGTTCCGCCGGGGGGCAACACGCTTCAGGTCGTCGAGTCGCAGGGCGCGCCGATCGACGCGGAGGCCGACTGGGTCTTCGTGCGCGCGGAGGCCGAGGCGCAATCGCCCGACACGTTGGAGCGCCCCACCGTCACGGTGAAGGACGCCGCGATGCTCGGGATGACCGTCGCGCGCCGCGCCCACTCGCCCGCCGAGCGCGCGGAGTTCGAGAAGCTCATCCGCGTGAAGCTCCTCGACGAGGCGCACTACGCGAAGCTCTCGCGCTACGCCGGTGCGCTCTTCTACGTGCGCGCGCAGCTCGACCGCGCGCCGACCGCGTCGCTGGCCCTCGTGCCCGCGGACGTCACCGACAAGGGCGACGTCCTCCGCCGTCGGATGGTCAAGGTCCTGAGCTTCTACTTCGGCGAAGAGACCGACGTGGGGAAGACCCTCGTGAAGATCCGACCCGGGAACGGCTACACCGATCTCGTGGGCGACCTCGTCACGCTCGCGACGCTCTACAACACGCACCGGGCGCGTATCGAGAACACGCCCGAGTTCTACTTCGCGACCGACGAGGCCGACGCGAAGAAGGTCGCGGGCGACATCGTCGGCCACCTCTCGTCGACCGTCGACGCGCCGACGTGGACCGACTCGCAACAGCGCGTATGGACCCTCTTTCGCCGCGCATATGACGAGGTCGCCGCGGGCGGCCGCTACCTCTTCCGCCACGACGCTGACGTGGGGGAGCGCTTCCCGACGCTGCACTCGCTGAACGCGGTTGGACGCCAGTCCCCCGCGACGAAGCCCGACCCTTCGAAGCCCGACCCCGTGAACCCCGACCCCGCGTAGCGCCGCGACGAGCCTCGCGACCACCCCACACACCTCCCGCGCATCTGCACCGTTCACCACGGGGCGCTCGCGAGATCACTCGCGCGCCACGTCTCCGATGCGATCGCGTCGGCGCGGCTGGTCAGCGCGGCGTCCCATGGTGCATCCTCGCCCGCATGCGTGACGCGGCGACCGTGCAGCGAGGAATCTCCTACGCGGAGTACCTCGTCCTAGAGGCGAAGGGCGAGTCGCGGCACGAGTGGCTGGAGGGTATCGTCTACGCGATGGCGGGCGGCACGCTCGACCACAGCGGCCTCTGCGCGGCGGTCATCACCGCGCTCTCGGTGGGCGCCGCGGGCCAGCCTTGCAGGGTGTTCACGAGCGACGCGAGGGTGCGCGTGCGCGCGACGGGCCTCGCGACGTACCCCGATGCCGCCGTTGCGTGCGGCCGCGTCGAGCGCGACCCCGACGACCCCAACGCCCTCGTCAACCCCATCGTGCTCGTCGAGGTGCTCTCCGACAGCACCGAGGACTGGGATCGCGGCGGGAAGTTCGCGCACTACCGGCGCATCCCGGCGCTGCGGGACTACCTCATCGTCTCGCAGCGCGAGCGCCTCATCGAGCACCACGTTCGCAACGACGATGGCACCTGGACGATGCGCGAGCACGGCCCCGGCGACCACGTGGCGCTCACCGGCGTCTCCGTCCATCTCGCGGTCGACGACGTGTATCGAGACCCGATGGCGGGCTGATCGGCGCCCGCCTGCCACGACGGCGTCAGGTCTCCGCGACGGACCGGGGTTCGCGCTTCGCGCTTCACCGCCGGGCTAATGCACGAGCGACGCACCGGACGGGGAAGCTGGCTGACAATACCGCTTGAGTCCCGGGGTTCCGGAGGACCGTCACCCCGGGCTGGCTGACAATGCATGAGCGCCGCACCGGGCATTGCCCGGCGCTCGTGGGGTGGCGTGGCGAAGACGTCGAATGTGAACCGATCGCGGCGCGGAGAGATCTCGAAGCGCTGACCGCTCGCGCTCCGCCCGCTGACGCGAGCGCCGGGCAATGCCCGGTGCGGCGCTCATGAATTTGCCCGGGGTGACGGTCCTCCGGAACCCCGGGACTCAAGCGGCATTGTCAGCCAGCTTCCTCGTCCGGCGCGTCGCTCGTGCATTAGCCCGGGGTGACGGTCTTCCGGAACCCCGGCGCCCCGCGGCGCTTCAGCGCTTCGCGGGCACGTCGTCGTGGAGGGTGTTCCTCGGGTCGATGTGGCCGAGGAACATCGCGCCGAAGCCCGTGACGAGCGTGAAGACGAACTGGCACGCGTAGAGGATGAACACGTACGCGACGCCGCGCTCGCGGATCATGTCCTCGGGGAAGTACATCCGAAGCGCCAGGTACACGAAGAACTGGAACGACCCGAAGAGCCCCGGGCCCTGCGGGAGGAGGATCCCCATCGCGAGGACGCCCATCACCGCGAAGCCGTGACCGGGCGTCATGGGGAGCCCGCAGCCCCAGCCGAGGAACCACATCCCGAGCGCGTTGAGGCTCCAGTAGATGGCCGTCTGGAGCATGAACGGGCCCATGAGCTTCGGGTCGGGCAGCGAGCGCAGACCGTCGGCGAGGCCGCCCACCATGCGCGAGGCGCTGCGCGAGGCCCTTGCTCACGAGGCCCACGACCTTGAGCGTCGCGGTCTCGGCGAAGTTGCGCGCCACGAGGAACACCGCGATCACCGCGAGCGCCGTCGCGAAGAGCGCGAAGGTCGCGTAGCCGTACTGCACCAGCCTCGCCACGGGGAAGCCCAGGAACACCACCCCGTCGAGCGGCGCGCGCGGGATCAGCACGAGCGTCGCCACGAGCAGGATCGCGACGAAGAGCCCATCAAGAACCCGCTCGGCCGCGATCGTTCCCATCGCGGCGGAGCCGCTCACGCGGCCGTCGCGACGGATGAGCACCGGGCGCACGACCTCGCCCGCGCGAAAGGGCAGCATCATGATCGCCATGAAGCCCACCCACGCGATCGCGATGATGCGCGACGTGGGGACCTTCGCGACGGGGCGCAGGAGGTAGTCCCAGCGCCACGCGCGGAACCAGTGAACGCCCACGAGCGAGGCGAGATAGACCGCGACGGTCCACCAGCGAACGTGCTGGAACTCTCGGGCCGCGGGTAGGAGGGGCACGCCTCCGCGACGCATGAGCCACACGAAGAGGCCCGCAACGACGAGTGACCCGACGAAGTACACCGGGAGCCGTCGCGAGCGTTCGCCAGAGACCGCGGGAATGCTTGGGTGGGGGCGCTGATCCACAGGGAGGGCCGCGCTTCTACCACGAGGGCCGCGCGCGTTGCGACGGGCGCGGAGCGACTACGCGTTCAGGTCGTGACGGCGGGCTTGCGCGTGCTCAGGACCTTCTTCGGTCCGTCGACGAGGAGCCGCGTGACCCCCGCGTCGCCGACGCGCTTGCGCAGCACCGCGATCGACTCGAGCACCACCGCCACGTCCGATGCCTTGTGCGCGTCGGTGCACGCGGCCACGTACGCGTTCGCCGCGAGGATCCGCTCGGCGCAGTCCTGCGCGCGGCGACCGTACGCGCCCACGAGCGACATCAGGTCGAGCAGGGGCCAGCAGCCCGCGCCCGTGAGCTCCTCGAAGCGATCGGCGGAGCGCTGCACCGGCGCGTATCGCTCGGGATGCGCCAGCACCGGACGCACGCCCGAGCGCTGCATGCGCCAGAGCTGAAGCTCCACGCGCACGGGGATGTCCTCGTACTGAAACTCCACGAGGGCCGCGCCGCCGCCCGGGTACGTGAGCGCCTCGCCCTTCAAGAGAAGGTCGCGCAGCACGTCGTCGAACATGTGCTCGCCCGCGAGGAGGAGCTCGGGCAGCGCGTCTCCCCTCTGCCTGGCCGCGTCGAGCGCGGGGCCGAGGGCCTTGTGCGCGGCGTCGCGGGTGTTCGTGCGGTTGTCCCACACGCCCGTTCGAACGTGCGGCGTCGCGACGACCGTGTCGAAGCCCGCGCGCTTGAGCGCGACGAGAAGCGCCGCGCCGTCTTCCGCGGTGCGCGCGCCGTCGTCGATTCCAGGGAGGGGATGGCAGTGCAGGTCGATGAAGCCCATGAAATGGGCACCGTCGGTACCACCATTCGCAACGCCC
This sequence comes from Polyangiales bacterium, assembly GCA_046351535.1. Classification (GTDB taxonomy): domain Bacteria; phylum Myxococcota_A; class Polyangia; order Polyangiales; genus CAISKJ01. Next base: position 96,271 of record JAXLYG010000045.1, on the reverse strand, counting down.
GTCGAGGCGACGACCGCCCGCGCGACGCTCAGCTCTGGCCCTGCGCGACGCGCATCGAGCGCGCGATGTCGAGGAGCCGCTCGCGCGTGTTCTCCGCGGGATCCTCGATCACGCGCTCGAGCAGCGCCGCGAGGATCTCACCGAGCGCGCGAGAGGGCTTCAGTCCGAGCTCCTTCATGAGCACCGTGCCGTCGACGGCGAGCTCCTTCGCGCTGAGCGCCGCGCCCGACGCGCGCACCTCGGCCACGCGCCGCGCGAGCTCATCGAGCGACGCCGCGCGGCCTTCGAGGTCGACGCCCGACGCCTCGGCGTCCGCCCGCGCGAGCGTGAGCAGGTCTTCGAACGCGCCGACGCCCACGCGCTGCACGAAGCGCCGCATCGCCGCGTCGCTCCACGAGGGATCGTAGTTCACCTGGTGGTGACGGATGAGGTGCGTCGCGCGCACGCGCTCCTCGTTCGAGAAGCGCCAGGTCTTCATCCACGCGTCGGCCATCTCGGCGCCGACGCGGTCGTGCTGCGCGAAGGCCCACGACCCCTCGGCGCGCGTCGGCACCTTGCCCGCGTCGTGGAGGAGCGCCGCCACGCGGAGGAGCGCGTCCTTCGGCGTCGCGTCGAGCGTGCGGAGCGAGTGCTCCCACACGTCCCATCGGTGCGAGGGGCCCTGCGCGACGCCGACGCACGCGACGAGATCGGGCGCCACGCACGCGAGGATGCCCCTTCGAAGCATCACTTCGAACGCGCGCGACGGCCGACGCGCCTTCATGGTCTTCATCCACTCGTCGCGCACGCGCTCGGCGGAGACCTTCTGAAACACCGGGATCGCGCGCTCCATCGCGGCCTCGGTCGCGGGGTCGAGGTCGAACTCCAGCGTGGCCGAGAAGCGCGCGCCGCGGAGGATGCGCAGCCCGTCTTCGTTGAAGCGCTGCACGGGGTCGCCCACGGCGCGGAGCACCGAGTCGACGAGGTCGCGGTGTCCGCCGAAGGGGTCGACGAGCACCTGACCGAGCGGGTCGTACGCGATGGCGTTGACCGTGAAATCACGGCGCGCGAGGTCTTCGCGCACGTCGTCGAGAAAGTACACGCGGTCGGGCCGACGGCCGTCGGTGTAGCCCCCTTCGCCGCGCAGCGTGGTGACCTCGTAGTGCTGCCCGTCGCGCACCACGGTGACCGTCCCGTGCTCGATCCCCGTCGGGATGGCCTTCGGGAAGTACTTCATGATCTCGCGCGGTCGCGCGGTGGTGCAGATGTCCCAGTCGTTGACGGGGCGACCGAGGAGGTGATCGCGCACGCAGCCGCCGACCACCCACGCGCCGTGGCCGCGGTCGAGCAGCGTGCGGCAGAGGTCGATCACCGCGCCGGGGATGGCCGAGGGATCGACCGCGTCCCTCGGGGGCGCCGGGAGTTCATGGATCACGAGAGGAGCCCCTTCCCTTCGCTCAGCCTTCGGAGCCGGAGGGCTCGTCGGCTTTGCCCACGGGCGCGTTGGCGTCGCTCGACACGCGTCGCGGCGGCATCGGCGCCCGCAGCGACGGCCGCGGCTTCGGCGGCGACGACGGGCTCACGGGGGCATGGTTGGGCGACGTATCGCTCGAAAGCGCGGGTTTTGAAGGCGGATTCGAAGGCACCGCCGGCGCGTTGAGCACCGTGCGCGAGCCCGTGTCGGGCTCGTCGTCCTCTTCGAGGTCCTCTTCCGCGAACTGCTCGACGGCCTCGGCGGGCACGGACACGAGGTCGGCGTCTTCTTCGGGCTCGACGGCCGCGGGCGGAGGCGCCGCCGAGGGCGAGATGGCCCCCGTGGGCACCACGCTCGGCGGGCGCAGGCGGTTGAAGCCGGGGTTGGTCATCGTGAGGCGCGGATCGGGCGTCGGCGCGGCGAGGGCCGAGTCGCGCTTGATCTTCTCGAAGATGTCCTCGGCGCGCGCGCGCAGCTCGTCGGCCTCGGCGAAGATCGCGGGCGACGGCGGGCGGCCGTCGGGGCTCTCGAGGAGAAAGTCCGCGAGCTCCTTGCCCGTGCGCGCGATCTCGATCTCGGCGTTGAGGTCCTCGAAGGTCTGCAGGGCCTTGCGGAAGAGGCTCTCGGCGCGCCGGCCCTTCTCGTCTTCGCGGCCGTACGCGCGGAGCACCTCGGCGAGCGACCGCTGCGCGATGCCCGTGTGGAGCCGCGAGCGGACCTGTTCGAAGAGCTCCAGCGCGCGCTCGAGGTAGTTCTCGGCGCGCGCCACGTCGCCGTGGTTGAAGTACGCCTTGCCGAGCCCGCGCCTCGCCTCCGCCAGCAGAAAGCGGTCGCCGAGCTCGACGCAGAGGTCCTCGACCTCCGAGAGGATCCTGATCGACTCGTCGGTCTCGGCGAGGCGGTACTTCCCTTCGCCGATGTTGAGCATGAGGAGCGCCTGACGGCGCCGGTCGCCGATCTCGCGCGCGAACTCGAGGGCCTGTCGCCACACGCCGATGGCGGTCTCGTGCTCCTCGAGGTCCTGATGGAGCGTGCCGAGGTTGTTGAGCGTGATGACCATGCCCGGCTTGTCGCCGGTCTCGCTGCGCAGCGAGAGCGCGCGGTTGAGGGCCTCGCGGGCGAGCTTGTACTGCCCGGTGTCCTGGTAGACGAGCGCGATGTTGTTGAGCGACAGCGCGATGGCGTAGCGGTCGCCGAGGGCCTCGCGCCGGTCGAGGCCGTCTTGCAGAAAGCGCTCTGCGGTCTCGAACGCCCCGCGGCGCCAGTGCGTGTACCCGATGTCGTCGTAGCTCGACGCGATGCCGCGCTGATCTTCGGCCGCCTGAAAGAGCGCGAGGCCGGTGCCGAAGTGGCGCATCGACTCGTCGAGGGAGCCCGCGTCGCGGTAGAGCCTGCCGATGAGGTTGTGCGCGGCGCCGCCGCGGGCCTTGAGGTCGAGGCGCCACGCGAGGCCGAGCATCGCGTGGTAGTGCTTGAACGCCTCTTCGGTGCGACCCACCGTGCGGAGCACGCTGCCGAGGTGCTCGTGGGCCTCGATGCGGAGCTTCACGTCGTGCTCGCCGAACATGGCGAGGGCCTTCTCGTAGTGCTGGATGGCCTTCTGGTTCGCGTAGCGGCGCCGCGCGACGTCGGCGCTGGCCTTGTAGCAGCGCGCGGCGCGCAGGGGCCTGTCGCCGAGCTCGTAGTGGCGCGCGAGCTGGTCGGAGTTCTCCTCGGTGCGCGACTCGTCGTCGAAGCGGAACTCGAGCCACTCCGCGATCATCTGGTGGAACTGCACGGCGTCTTCGGGCGAGACGGCCTTCTCCATGCGCTCGCGCTCGAGGCTGTTGCGGAAGATGTACTCCTCGTCGCCGGGCATCGAGCTGCGCGGCAGGCGCGTCACGTACTCGCGCTGCTCCAGGCCGTGGAGCAGGTCGCGATAGTGCGGCGCGAGGTCTTCGCCGCCGCCCCAGAGCGACGGCGGGTCCTTGCGGATGCGTCCGAAGACCACGAGCGCGCCGAGCCAGAAGACCGGGCCCATGAGCGCCGCCCACTGGAGGATCTCGCGCTCCGCGGGCGTGAGCGACGAGAGGCGCGCGTGCACGGCGTCTTCGACGGACATGGGCAGCGAGATCTGCCCGAGGCGGTCGAGGTCGATGAGGCACATCCCCGACGCGTCGAGCTGAATGACGCCCTGGTCGAAGAAGATGCGCACGAGCGTGTGGATGAGCTGGGGGTTGCCCCCGCCCATGCGCACCGCCGTCTCGATGAGCTCCGAGGGGCAGTTCTCGATGGGCGCGAGGAGCATGCGCGCGAGCACCTCGCTCTCGCTCTGCGAGAGGGGCGCGAGGTCGACGCGGAGGTGCCGCTCCTTGGGCGTCGAGGTGAAGTCGTGGCAGCGCGTGAGGAGGTCGGGGCGCGCCGTGCAGAGGATCACGATGGGCGAGCCGCGCACCTGCTCGATGAGCGTGCGGAGCGTGCGGATCCCGTCGGGCCCGGCGCAGTGGATGTCTTCGAAGACCAGCAGCAGCGGGGCGCGCTGCGCGTCGACCTCGAAGAAGCGGCGGAGCACCGCGAGCGACACGAGCTGAAAGGTCTTCGGGTCCTCGTCGACGGCCTCGGCGAGCGCCGTGGTGCCCACGCGCAGACCGAGGTAGGCGCCGAGAAAGTGGAGGATCTCGTCGACGCGCCGGTCGCCGAAGAGGTCCATCACCTGCGAGCAGACCTCGTTGGCCTGCGCGAGGGCGTCGGCGCTCTCGCCGAGCTGAAAGCGGTCGCGGAGGATCCTCGCGATGGCCGGGTGGAGCCCCGTCTCGGGCCGCGCGACGCCGCGGAAGGCGCGCAGGTCGGGGTAGTGCTCCGCGAGGTCGGCGATGACCTCGGTGACGAGGCGGCTCTTGCCCACGCCCGCGTTGCCGATGACGGTCACCACCTGGGGGCGCGACTCGGAGATCGCGCGCGACACCGCGGCGGTGATCGCGTCGCGGTCCTGCACGCGCCCGATGAGCGGCGGACGCCCGATCGGGAGGTTGTCTGCGTCACGGCTCGTCGCCGCGCGGTCGATGCTCATCGTCAACAGCTTTCTTTCAAGGCCGCCGAGTGCTCCCGGTCGTATCCCGCCGCCGTTGCGCAGGCAGGCGCCACGCGCGATGCGAGGGGCGCCTGCGAGCGAAGGGCGCCAGTGGATACAACCACCCATCCCCGCCTGTCCACCGCCCGCGACTCGCACCCGACACGCGAACGATTGGCCCTCGGAGGGCGAATTTGACTACGCTAGCTCCCGTCGTGACGGTTCGAGCGAACGGAGCCAGGGTCGGAGCCTACACACTTCGAGAGCGCCTCGCCGTCGGCGGGATGTCCGAGGTGTTCACCGCCACGTCGCCGCAGGGGGCCACGGTCGTGGTCAAGGTGCTGAGCGATCGACACCGCAGAGACCCTGTTTTTCGTGAGCTCCTGCGTCGCGAGGGGGTGCTCGGGCGCGCGATCGGGCACCCCAACGTGGTGTCGGTGCTCGACGCCGGCGAGCAGGACGCCGAGCCCTACCTGGTGCTCGAATACGTCGACGGCGTCGACCTCTGGCGACTACAGCGCGCGCTCCAGCACACCATGCGCCGCATGGAGGCCCCCCTCGCCTGTCACGTCGTGCGAGAGCTCCTCGCGGGGATCGCGCACATCCACGAGCTCCGCGGCCCCGACGGGCACGGGCTCATCCACCGCGACGTGTCGCCGTCGAACGTCTTTCTCTCGATGGTGGGCGAGGTGAAGCTCGGCGACCTCGGCATCGCCGTGCAGTCGAAGGCCACCACGACGGCCCCGCACGCGGTCCCCGGCGCGCGCCTCGAGGCCGTGCTCCCCGCGTCGGCCAACCGCGGGAAGCTCGGGTACATGGCCGCCGAGCAGCTCATGGGGCAGGCCGTCGACCACCGCGTCGACCTCTTCGCCGCGGGCGTGGTGCTCGCCGAGGTGCTCACGGGCCGCGCGCTCTTCTCGCAGGACCCCGACCCCGCGCGCATGCTGGCCGCGCGCGACACCGAGGTCGACGCCCTCATCGACGTGCTCGCGGATCACCCCCCGAGCCTCGTGAGCGTGGTGCTCCGCGCCCTCGCCCGCTCGCCCGCAGAGCGCTTTCAGACCGCCGACGAGTTCCGCGCCGCGCTCGCCACGCACGCGGGTGATCCCTCCGAGGCGAGGCCCCTGCTCGCCGCCCTCGTGGCCTGGGCGCGCTCCGCGGGGAAGGCCCTCGCGCGCGAGGCGCCCCCGAGCGATGAGGCCACCACGCGCGAGCGCCTCTCGCGCCCCTCCGACGTGACGCCCGTGGCCCCGCAGGCGCCGGCGATCCCCGAGATCACCCGCGAGGTCCCGCCGCTCTTCTATGAGGTCCGCGGCGACGCCGTGACCTCTCGCGGACGCTTCACCTGGGCGCGCCTCCTCGAGATGGCCTTCGCGGGGACGCTCACCTCCTCCGACGTCATCACGTGCCCCGACGGCGAGGTCCGCCGCGCGGCCGACATCCCCGAGCTCGCGCCGCACCTCGACAGCCGCTCCGCGGCGACGAGCGAGGTCGCGGGCACCGTGGCCGACTGGGCCGAGGCGATGCCAGGGTGCTCGTTCCTCCACGCGCTCGCGCGCCTCGTGTTCAGCGAAGACTCGGGGATGCTCGTCGTCGAGAACGCCCCCACGCGGCGCGAGGTGTACCTCTTCAAGGGCCGCCCCACGCACCTCGCGAGCAACCTCGCGAGCGAGATGATGGGCGAGTACCTCGTCGCCAACGGCGCCCTCACGCGCGGCGAGCTCGACATGGCGCTCGCGATGATGCCGCGCTTCGAAGGGAGGCTTCAGCGCGCGATCGTGCAGCTCGACCTGCTCGAAGAGTCGCGCCTCTCGCAGCTCTGCGACACGCTCTCGCGCGAGCGCCTCATGGACCTCTTCCGCTGGCGCCGCGGGACGCTGCGGTTCTTTCGCGGCGTGTCTCCGCCGCCGACGTCGCTGCCGCTCCTCGTCGATCCCTTCGAGGTGCTCAAGCGCGCGCCGATGTACCTCGAAGACCCCATGGAGTATTTTCTCCCGACGCTCGACCGTCGCATCGGGCCGGGGACACCCACCAAGGGCGTCCACCGCCTCGCGCACGGGCCCATCGGGCACGAGCTCGTGGCGCTCTCCGACGGGCGGATCACCGTGCGCTCCCTCGTGCAGCGCGTCGCGAACGATCGGCGCGCGCAGGCCCTCGAAGTATTTCGCGAGCTCTACCTCCTGCTCGAGATCCGCGTGCTCGAACTGAGATAGTCGCCTCGGACCCGCGGCGCCCACACGCACGTTGCGTGTTCACGCGGAACCCGCTACCAGAACGGCCGCTGTGACCGATCAGTTCACCCCGAGGACCGTCGTCGTCGTGGCGCTCGCCTCGCTCGTCGCGGGATTCGTCACGGTCTTCGGCGGCGGCATGGTGGCCCTCCGATCGCGCGCGCGCACCGAGGTCACCCCCGAGCCCGCCGCGGAGACGCCCGCCCCCCAGATGCAGGAGCCCGCCGAGAACCCCTCGCCCGAAGCCGCGGGCGAAGACGGTGGCGTCGAGAGCCCCGTGACCGACGACGCCGGCGCCCCCGCCGCGCCCGTCGAGGCCGCGGGCGTGACCATCACCCCCATCGCGATCTCGCGGTGCTTCGCGGGCATGGCGCCGATCCCCATCGCGGCCGAGCACTGCGGCCGGCTGCCGGAGCTCGATCAGCACTTCGCGTCGCGCGCGGCGCAGATCGCAGCGTGCGCCAACGGAGCCCGCGGACGCCTCGCCTTCGTCATGGATTTTCGCTTCTCGAACCAGCACGTCGGCGCCTGGGGAGGCCCCGCGAGCACCGTCCCCAACGCGGGACCCATCTCGCTCTGCGTGCGGCGCGCGACGGCGCCGCTGCCGCTCGCGACCATCCCCCACACGAACGACCGCTACATCGGCACCATCGCGATCGACTGGCAGTAGCCGCTCAGACGAGGCGCCGGGGTGTGCGCCTTCCGCGCGGCATTCGCGAGGGTCTCGACGGAGCGGTCGCCCTCCGACGCGCGATGCGCCCGTCGTGATTGGCGCGGAGTGGCGGTAGAGTCGCCGCCCCGTGCGTCACCTCGCCTTCGCCCTCGCCTCGGTGCTCCTCCTCGCGCGCTGCTCCGACTCGTCGAAGCTCCTCGACGCGTCGTCTGACGCGCCTCCGTTCGACGACGACGCCGCGCTCGACGCGACGCCCCTCGACGCCCCCTCGACCGACGCGGCCGTCGACGACGCGCCCTCGGCCCCCGACGCCACGGCGGACGTCACGGTCGACCGCGCCGACGCGGCCGACGCGGGGATCACCTTTCGAACGTGGGCGCCCGCCGCGAGCGCGGCCACGCTCCAGGGAGACTTCGGCGAGCGCGCGATGACCTCCGACGGGCGCGGCGCGTTCACCGTGACCGTGCCCGAGGCGCGCCCGGGGATGCGCTATCGGTTCATCCTCCGCAGCGGCGACCGGATGCTCACCCGCGTCGACGCGCGCGCGCGGCAGCTCCGCGACGGAGACAGCATCGTCGTCGACCCGGGCGCGTACGCGTGGCGCACGGCGACCTTCACGCCGCCGAGGCTGCGCGAGGCGGTGATCTACGAGCTCCACATCGGGAGCTTCTCCGTCGAAGCGGGCGCGCGACACGGCACCTTCGCGAGCCTGACCGCGCGACTCGACGGCCTCGCGGACCTCGGGGTCAACGTCATCGAGCTCATGCCCGTGAACGAGTTCGCGAGCGGCATGACCTGGGGCTACGGACCGCGGCACTGGTTCGCCACCAACGACGCGTACGGCACGCCCGACGAGCTGCGGAGGCTCGTCGACGAGGCCCACGCGCGGGGCATGGCCGTGGTGCTCGACGCCGTGTTCAACCACTACACGGGCAACATGACGGCGCCGCTCTACTGCTACGACGGCGACTGCCCGACGGGCACCTTCGGGCCGTACTTCTTTCGCGACCCGATGTATCGGTCGACGCCGTGGGGGCCGCGGCCCGACTTCGCGAACGCCGAGGTCTCGGGCGCCATCGTCGACTCGGTCTCGCGGTGGCTCACGGAGTATCGCGTCGACGGGTTCCGCTGGGACTCGGTGTCGAACATCCGCGGCATCGACGGCGTCGGCACCGTGCCCGGTGGCAGAGAGCTCCTGCTGCGCGCCAACGACGTGACCCGCGCGCTGCGCCCCTCGGCCCTCGTCATCGCCGAGGACCTCAAGGGCTACGACGCCATCACGCGCCCTGCCTCCGCGGGCGGCTTCGGCTTCGACACGCAGTGGGACGGCTTCGTGTACGACGTGCCCCGCATCCTCGCGGGCGCATCGGATGACGCGCGCGACATGAACGTGATCCGCGACGCCGTCGTGGCGCGCGCCGACAACGACGGCTTTCGCAGGGTGATCGGCACCGAGAACCACGACACGGTGGGCAACGGCGGTCTTCGACTCCCGCAGCGCATCGACGGCGCCGACCCGGGGAGCTTCGCGGCGAGAAAGCGCTCGATGCTCGCGGTGGCGCTCGCGCTCACGGTCCCCGGCGTGCCGATGCTCTTCATGGGGCAGGAGCACCTCGAGGTCGGCACCTTCGCCTCGACCCCCGCACCCATCGACTGGTCGCGCGACGAGGGACACGCGCGCGTTCGAGCGTTCTACCGCGAGCTCATTCGTCTGCGCCGCAACCTCGGGGCGCGCACGGGGGCGCTGCTCGGGACGCACGTCGAGGTCACGCACCTCTCGGCCACCAACAAGGTCATCGCGTACCGCCGTTGGGACCGCGGCGGCGACGACGTCGTCGTGATCGCGAACCTTCGAAACCGCGCCTACACGCGCTACGACATCGGGCTCCCCGCGGGCGGAACGTGGCGCGTCCGCGTCGACAGCGACGACCCCCGATGGTCGACGGATTTTCACGGCTCCGCGCCCGCCTCGCTCGACGCCGCCGCGCGCCCTTATGACAACCAGCCCTTCACGGGCTCGGTGGTGCTTGGTCCATGGTCGGTGGTGGTGCTCTCTCGCGACCCGTGACGGCGGTGCGCGCGGAGGCGGTGAATCGCCCGACCGGCCCCACCGGGGCGCTGTACACCCTGTCCCTCAAGGGGGTACGGTCCCCTTCGACCGTGTTTGATCGCGCTCGCCATTTCCAGCGGATCGGTCGGGAGGCGGTGACATGAGCTCCGCGGCCGACCGCGCGACCGTGCCTCCGCGCGGCACGACGATCTTCGACCGGTATCGCATCAGCGCCCGGCTCTCGTCCGATGCGCGCGGCGAGTGCTACCTCGCCGAAGACATCGACGGCGGCGCGCCCGTCGAGGTGCGCCTCCTCTCGCACCCGGCCTTCCGCGGCGTCGCGTCGGGCTCTGGGAGGCCATCGGCGCCGGCATCGAGCGCGTCGCGAGCGTCGATCACCCGAGCGTCGAGCGCGTCGTCTGCGCGGGCGTCGCGGAGTTCGAGAGCGAGCCCCTCGTCTGCGTCATCGCCGAGCAGGTCAAGGGCACGACGCTCCAGGCGTGGCTCCGCGAGCGCGGGCGCATCGGCCCCGCCGAGGTCGTCGCCATCGGCCTCCAGATCACGAGCGGGCTCGTCGCCCTCCACGACCACGACATCCTGCACGGCGACCTCCGCCCGTCGCGCGTGACGCTGTCTCCGTCGCCCGAAGAGGGCGTCGCGGTGCTCTGCGACGTGGGCACCAACAACCTCCTCCTCAGCGCGCTTCGTGACTCGCCCGCGCTGCTCGAGATCTTCAGCCCCGAGTACGTCGCGCCCGAGCAGATCGAGGGTGACGTCCCCTCGCCCGCCACCGACGTCTACGCGCTCGGCCTGGTGCTCTACCGTCTGCTCACGGGGGTCTCGCCGTACCGCGCCGAGAGCATGCGCGAGATCCTCATCGCGCAGCTCGCCACGACGCCGATCCCCATGCGCGAGCGGTGCCCCGACGCGGCGATCCCTGCGCCCCTCGAGGCCCTCGTGATGCGCTGCCTCGCCAAGCGCCCGAAGGACCGCTTCGAGTCTGCGCAGGCGCTCCTCGACGCGCTCCACCGCTGCGAAGAGGTCGTGGGGCCGTCGAACTTCTTCCACGCCTCGGCAGACTTCGCGGCGCCCTCCGACGACCGACACCCCTCTCGGCCGACGCCCACGGCGAGCGGGATCACCTCGGCCGACCGCGCGGTGCGCTCCGCCGCGTCGAGCCTCCGCGGCGCGACGCTGCCCGCGATGCGCAATCCGCCGCTGCCCGTGAGCCCGCCGCTCGTCGCGCCGCCGCACGTCACCGAAGAGACCGCGACGGCCGAAGCGATCGTCGCGCCGCCGAGCATCGCGCCGAGGGAGGTCCCCCGCCCCGTGTCGCCGCTCGCGACGCGTCAGGGCCTCATCGGCGCCGCGATCCTCAGGCTCGGCGCGGGTCTCCTCGCGGGCCTCGCCGTCTCGTCGCTCCGACGACCGCCGCCGCCCGCGGTGAGCGTGCGCGCGGCGACGCCGGCCCCGGCCGCGACGGTGCGCCTGCTCGTCCGCTCGTCGACGCCGCGCGCCGAGGTGATCGTGCGAGGCCGTCGCTTCACGACGCCGATGCAGCTCGACCTCACCGCGGGCAACGCCCCCGAGATGGTCGAGGTGGCCGCGCCGGGCTTCGCGTCGCGTCGCCTCTGGATGACGCTCGACTGCAACACCGAGGCGCAGATCGACCTCAACGACGTCGAGCCCGTGGCGGCCGCGCCGACCACGCCGCCCGCGCCGCCGTCGTCGGAGCCGCCGCTGACGAGCAGCGTGGTGCGCGAGATCGTCGCGCGGCACACCAACGAGATCGAAGACTGCCGCAACCGCGCGCGCTCGCGGAACCCCACGATGCACGGCGAGGTGCGCGTGACGATCGTGATCGACCCCCACGGGCGCGTGCGCCGCGCGGGGTGGAGCGAGCACGAGCCCGACCAGCTCCAGGCGCTCGGGTGCATCACGTCGGCGATCCGTCGGTGGACCTTCCCCGCGTCGAACTACGGCGGCGATTTTCTGAGCGTGCAGACCTTCTCGCTCGACTGAGCGAAGGGCGTCGTCGCCCTTCTCAGCCGTGCTTTCGCGCGAACTCGCGCATGAAGTCGGCGAGCGCCCTCGCGTCTTCGGGCGAGACCGCGTTGTACATCGACGCGCGGATGCCGCCGACGGAGCGGTGCCCCTTGAGCCCGAACATCCCGGCCTTCTCGGCCTCGGCCACGAAGCGCGCCTCGAGGGCCTCGTCGGGCAATCGGAACACGACGTTCATGAGCGAGCGCGCGATCACGTCGACGGGGCCGCGGTAGAAGCCCGCGTTCGCGTCGAGCGCGCCATACACGAGGGCGCCCTTCTCGCGGTTGCGCCGCTCGATCGCGTCGAGTCCGCCCATCGACTCGATCCAGCGGAGCGTCTCGCGCACGAGGTAGATCGCGAAGGTCGGCGGCGTGTTGTAGAGCGAGTCGTTCTTCGCGTGGACGCCGAAGCGGAAGATCTTCGGAATGTCGTCGCGACACGCGTCGAGCACGTCGTCTCGAATGATCACCAGCGTGACGCCCGAGGGGCCGAGGTTCTTCTGCGCGCAGGCGTAGACGAGCCCGAAGCGCGACGCGTCGAAGCGCCGCCACAGGATGTCGGAGCTCATGTCGGCCACGAGCGGAACGGCGCCCGTGTCGGGCCAGAGCTCGTACTGCGTGCCCTCGATGGTGTTGTTGCTGGTGATGTGCGCGTAGGCCGCCGAGGCGTCGAAGGTGTGCTCCGACTGCTGCGGGATGCGCGTGTACACGCCGCCGAGCGCGGGCCCCGCCTCGCGCGCCTCGCCGATGTTCTTCGCCTCGTCGAAGGCGACCTTGCCCCAGTTGCCCGTGACCACGTAGTCGGCGCTGCGGCCGGGGCGGAGGAGGTTCATCGGGATCGTCGCGAAGGCGTGGTGCGCGCCGCCGTGGAGGAGCAGCACCTTGTGCTTGTCGCCGAGGCCGAGGAGCGACCGGAGCCGCGCGATGGCGTCGAAGTGCACGGCCTCGTAGGTCTTGCCCCGGTGGCTGTGCTCCATGATCGACATGCCCGTGCCCTCGAAGTTGAGGAGCTCGTCCTTCGCGTGTTCGAGCACGGGGAGCGGCATCGCCGCCGGGCCTGCGTTGAAGTTGATCACACGGTTCTGCATAGGGGCCGCGGAGCCTACAACGGTCTCCGTGACCGCCGCGAGTCCGGCGCGTCGTTGCCCCCTTGCCACGCCGGGCACAGTGCGGCGAAGGTGCGCGCCATGAGCGACCGCGACACCCTCACTCCGCTGCGCATGAACGCTCCGGGCTTCGCGCTCCCCTCTGGGATGCGCGACATGCTCCCCGCGCGCGCCGCCACGCGCAGGGCCCTCGCGCGCGCCGTGATGGGCGCCTTTCAACGCCGCGGCTACGACCCCGTGGTGCCGCCCGCGTTCGAACGCGAAGACGTCATCGCGAGGGGTCTCGGCGGCCGCGCGCGCAGCGACCTCGTGCGCTTTCTCGACCCCGACTCGGGCGAGGTGATGGCCCTCCGCCCCGACATGACGCCGCAGATCGCGCGCATCGTCGCCACCCGCTACAAGTCCGCGCCGCTGCCCGTGCGGCTCGCCTACGAGGGAAGCGTGGTGCGGCGCCCCCGCGGTCGCTCGCGACGTCACCGCCAGGTCGCGCAGGCGGGCGTCGAGTGCGTGGGCGGCGCGGGCACGGCCTCCGACGCCGAGGTCATCGCGACGGCCTGCGAGGCCCTCGCCGCGGCGGGACTCTCCGACGGCGTGTACATCGAGCTGGCGCACGCGGCGATCACGCGCGACGCGCTCGAGGGCGTCCCCCTCGCGATGCGCGAGGCCGCGGCGGAGGCGCTCTCGCGGCGAGACGGCGCTGCGTGGAGGAGCCTCCTGCGAGATCTCCCCGACGCGTCGCGCGCGCTCGACACGATCGCGGCGCTTGCGGGCGACGCCGATGTGCTCCTCGACGCGCGCGGGGCCCTCGGCGAGCGCGCACGCCCTGCCCTCGACGCGCTCGCTGCGCTCCGTGACACCCTCGTCGCGGAGGGCTACGGAGACCGGGTGCTCATTGACCTGGGGGAGCACCGCGGCGGCGGGTACTACACCGGCGCGCACTTTCAGGTCGTGTGCGAGGGCGCGGGCGACGCCCTGGTGTCGGGTGGGCGCTACGACGAGCTGCTCGGAAAGTACGGCGCGCCGATGCCCGCGACGGGCTGCGCGATCGACCTCGAAGCGCTCGAAGAGCTGCTGGTCGACCGTGGCGGCGCGCCGCTCGATCAGGCGCCCGAGCGGGTGCTCGTCGGGGGCGCTGACGAGGCCCGGAGACCCGTCGCCGCGAAGCTCCGCGCCGAGGGTCGGCAGGTGGGCGAGCTCGCGACGGAGCGCGCCGAGGAGATCGTCCGTTACGCGGGTGCGTACGGCTATGCGCGCGCGGTGCTGTGTGCAACGGATGGTCGCCTCTGCGAACTACTCACCTCGCGATGAGCGTCGAGGGGCTGTGATAGATTCACCCACGGTTCGGCGAAGAAGCCTCATCGCGAGGATGGCGGAACTGGCAGACGCACCAGATTTAGGCTCTGGCGCCCTAACAAGCATGCGGGTTCAACTCCCGCTCCTCGCACCGAAGAGTCGCACGCCGTGGTCGTCGCGCGCTGCGTTGTGATAGCGTCGCGCCGTGGCTTCTCCCGGCCTCTCTCCGGCCTATCAGGCCGTGCTGCGCGAGCTTCAAGCGGAGTTCCTCTCGCTGCTCCCCGAGCGACTCGGTGAGCTGCGGAGCGCGCTGACGCTCATCGAAACCGACCCCGCCGCGCGGACGACCATCCGTCGCCTCGGGCACCGCATCGCGGGCACCGCGGCGACGGTCTCGCTCCGCGACGTGGGCAACGTCGGTCGCGCGATCGAAGACTTCGTCGCCACCCGCGAGTCGTGGACCTCCGCCGACGTCGCGCTCCTCACGGGCGCCGTCGCGCTCCTCGACGAGTGGACCACCGAGGCGCTCCGTCCGGGCGATCGGCGCGACGTGTCGCTCCTCGACGACCCGCGCTACGTCGCGATCCGCGCCGCCGGGAGCGAGCGTTGAAGCGCTGCCCCCGCTGCGAGCTCTCCAACAGCGAGGCGTCGTCGCGCTGCCTCCGCTGCGGCGCCTCGCTCGACCTCGGGCAAGACGTGCTCGTCGACAACCGCTACGCCGTCGAGAGCGAGCTCGGTCGCGGCGCGATGGGCGTGGTCTACCGCGCGCGCGACGTCTCGCTCAACCGCCCCGTGGCGATCAAGCTCATCTCCGCGGAGCTCGCGCGCAACGGCGCCTTCGTCGAGCGCTTCCGCCGCGAGGCCAACGCGCTCGCGTCGATCCGCAACGACCACGTCGTGCAGGTCTACACGATGGGCACGCACGACGGCGCGTACTTCTACGCGATGGAGTACATCGAGGGCCGCAACCTCGAGCAGATCGTCAAGGAGCACCTCAAGCACGGCACGACGGTGCCCGTGTACCGCGCGCTCACGATCTTGAAGCAGGTCGCGCTGGGCCTCGACGCGGCGCACGCCATCGGCCTCGTGCACCGCGATGTGAAGCCCGCCAACGTGGTCATCGAAGACCGCACCGGGCGCCCCGTGCTCCTCGATTTCGGCCTCGCGCGACGGCGCTCGCTCAGCAGCCGGACCGACACCGTCACCGCGGGATCGCCGCCGTACATGGCCCCCGAGCAGATCGCGCGCGACGACGACGACGAGCTCGGTCCGCCCACCGACGTCTACTCCCTCGGCTGCACGGCGTTCGAACTCCTCACGGGCGCGCCGCCCTTCAACGGCGAGGGCATCTACGCCGTGCTCCGGCAGCACATGGAGACGCCCGCGCCCCTCCTCTCGTCGCGCCGCCCCGAGCTCGCGATGCTCGACGCCGTCATCGCGAAGGCCCTCGAGAAGTCACCCGCCGCGCGCTACGAGAACGGCGCCGCCTTCGCCGCCGCCTTCGAAGCCTGTGCGGTGCGTCTGCGCTCCTTCGGCTCGCCGCTCCAGATGCCCCTCACCGACGCACCGCGACGCCTCGAGTGGGGCCCCACCGAGCAGCGCAAGCTCACCGTGCTCGTCGTCGACGACGACACGTTCTTCCTCAAGGCCGCCGAGGCCGCCGCGACGCTCGCGATCACCGACCGACCGCTCGAGGTCATCAAGGTCACGTCGGGCATCCGGGCCCTCACGACGTGCCTCGCGCAGCCGCCCGACCTCGTGCTCCTCGACTACGACATGCCCGGCGCCAACGGCATCGACACGCTCTCCGAGCTCCGCGCGATCCCCGGCGCGGCGCAGGCCACCGTGCTCGTCGTGAGCGCCTCCGTCGGCGCCGTCGAGCGCTGGCGCTTCAGCGTCCTCGGCGTGCGCGACTTTCTCGCGAAGCCCGTCGAGCTCCCCGACCTCGTCGAGGCGATCAAGCGCCTCGCGTCGTTCGCCGCGTGCTCGATTCAGGACACCAACGTCGCTCCGCCCGCCGCCAGCGAGCGCTCTTCGGGCGTCTTCGAAGAGCGACTCCCCCTCACGGTGTTTCAGGTGCTCCTCGCGATCGGGTGGGCCGACGGCCGCCTCGACGACGACGAGCGCGACGCCGTGCTCGCCGCCGCGGCCGTCGAGGGCCTCGACTCCGCGCAGCTCGCGTCGCTCCGTGAGTCGGCCGCGGAGCGCGTCGAGCTCGACTCCATCGACGTGTCGCGCCTCCGCGCCCACGCGCGGCAGTACGTGTACGCCGTCGCCCGCTGGATCGCGCTCCTCGACGGAGAGCTCACCGACCGCGAGGCCGCCGCGCTCCGCATCCTCGGCTTCGTGCTCCGCATGCCGCTCGTGCACCAGGTCGAGATCGACACGATCGTGCGCGAGATCATCGACACGGTGCCCGGTCGCGACATGCGCGCGATGATCCTCTCGCTCCGCGACGCGGTGCGATCGAGGCTCCGCGTCGAGGTCGAGCTCGCGCGCTAGGCGCCGCTACCAGCGCACCTCCGTCGGTCGCAGCAGCGTCGACGGGAGCCGCCCCGGCAACCACAGGCTCTGCCCCCAGCATGACAGCTCGCCCTCGTCATCGACGGCGCAGGTCGTCCCTCCGCCCGCGAAGAGCCGCACGACGTTGCTCACGCCCGCCACGGGAGCCGCCGTCGCGCGATCGCTCATGGTGCCATCACCGAGCTGTCCGAAGTGGTTGCCGCCCCAGCAGCGCACGGTGCCGTCGGTGACGAGCGCGCAGGTGTGATCGCCGCCGACGGCGACCTGCGTGACGCAACGCACGCCGGGGTCGACGGGCGTGTACGCGTCGGGCGTCGGCGCGTCGGTGCCGAGCTGACCGCTGGAGTTGAAGCCCCAGCAGCGCACGGTGCCGTCATCGAGGCGCGCGCACGCGTGGGTGGAGCCCGCGTCGAGCTGCGTGGCGCCCGAGACGCTGACCGATCGCGCGAAGCGTCCGCAACGCACGGAGCCCTCTTCGAAGCGACCGCAGCCGTGAAAGAGCCCTTCGAGGTCGAACTCCACGAGGCCGCGGATGTCGCGGACCGGCGTCGCCACGCTGTCGCCCTCGCGCCCCCAGCAGCGGAGCGTGCCGTCGCTCACGCGCGCGCAGGTCGTACCGAGCGAGGTCGAGATCTGCGTCGCGCCCGAGACGCCCTGCACCGGAACGAGCGCGCCCTGCTCGTCGGGTGTGATCTCCGAGCCCGTGCCGAGCTGCCCCGACTCCGCGCTCCCGATGCAGCGCACGGTGCCGCCGCGGTGGCGCGCGCAGGTGATGCGACGACCGACGCTGACCTCCGCGCTGCGGCCGAGGCCCACGACCGTCACGGGCTCTCGCACGACCTCTCCGCGATGCGCCGCGCCGAGCTCGCCGTGGGTGTTCTCGCCGAGGCAGCGCACGCTCCCGTCGTGGAGCCGCGCGCACACGTGGCCGACGTCGAAGACCACGGACTCGACGCGATCGGGACGCGCGCCTTCGAAGCCGCTGCCCACGCGCGACGGACAGCCGCGGAGTCGACGTCCCGAAGCGCCGTGATCCGAGCGTGCGCTGTGGCTCCTCGCGCGCGCCCCGCGCGTGTTGCGAGGGGATGACGCGCACGCGGTCACGAGGGCTGCGAGGAGCGCGAGTCGAGCGTGCGGAGACACCGCCCGAGGGTGTACACCCGACGCGCGGAGAAGGGGGAGTTCCTGCGGCGAAGGCTTGTGTGGCCGCGCGCGCATCGACTACGTTTCGAGCGATGCCACGGAGCGCTCCGATCGTCGCGATCGTGCTTGTTTCGCTGCTCGGATGCGACCGCCGCGCGCGGACCTGCCCCGCGTGCCCCGAGGCGCCCGCGACGCCCACGACGATCCTCCACGGCGAGGCCGCGAGCGGCTCGACGGAGCTCCCCACGAGCGATCAGGTCGCCGCCGCGATGTCGCAAGCGACGGAGCGCGTTCGTCGCTGCGGACCGTTCACGGGCACGCGCTACGCGCTGGTCACGGTGGCCTTCGCGGGGACGGGCGCGGCGGTCGAAGCGAAGGCCTTCCCTCCGCTCGCGGGCACGGCGCAGGGCGCGTGCGTCCAAGACGCGGTGCGCGCGGTGAACCTCGCGCTCCCCGCGCGACGTCCGCTGGAGCTCACGTGGGCGTACGACCTCGCGCCGCCGGAGGCTCCCGCGGTGGCAGAGCCCGCGCATCAGCCGACGCGAAGCGGTGTGCGCTGCGGACAGGTCGACCCCGAGACGGGTCTCATTCGCGTGTGCTTCGACCGCCAGTGAAGGGCGCGCCGCTCGCCTGAGGCTCACAAGCTGCGGACACAGCGGAAGCCAACGCCGCCGCCGAGGTATGAGTCGACGAGCGCCGTCCCGCCACGACTGGCCGGGCGAAGGCTGTCGAAGACACTGAAGAACGAGCCACCTCTCATCCCGCGGTAGCCTTCACCAGCGACCTGGCAAAGCGGATCCTGTGATGCGCGCCCCGACCAGCACGGCGCGTAGGAGAACCGCGCGAAATCGTCGGCGACCCACTCGCTCACGTTGCCCGCGAGGTCGTGAATGCCGCCTGTCGCGGCGAAGGTGCCGACGGGCACGCTGGCTCGCCCATCTCTCCCAGCGCAGCCCCTGAACTGCGCGCGCGAGCACGCGAGCGGGGGAACCTCATCGCCCCATGGAAAGACGCGACCGGCGCGGAGGCCCTCGCAACGCACCACCCGTCCGCGCGCGGCGTACTCCCACTCGGCCTCGGTCGGCAGGCGACCGCCGTCCCAGACGCAGAACTCCATCGCCGTCCACCAGGACACGGGCGTGATCGGGTGCGCCTCGAACGCACCGGGGGTCCGGGTCCACGTAGAAAACTCCACACTCGAGCTCCCAGGAAACGGGATGTCCGGTTCAAGCGCCTGCCCGCCCCAAACGATCGAGCGGCCGCGCGGATAGGCCACGGGCGCCCTTCGAATCGACGCTGCGCCGTCACGACGGCGCGCGTTCCAGAACGCCCTGAATCGCGCGACCGTGACCTCGTAGGCGTCCATCGCGAACGACGACACCCGCACGGCTGGCTGAATCGGGAGCGAGGCGCCGTAATCCCCGGGGTCTCCGCCCATCGAAAACGTCCCGCCGCCGACCTCGACAAGACCGCAGCCGGGCGTCCCCACGACCCCGCAGCTCCGTTGCGCCGTGGGCGCAGGCGCGACACACGTCCCGCGAACACATACATCGTCGCTCGCGCACGCGCGGCCGCAGGCGCCACAGTTCGCAACGTCACTCTGCAGCGCGCGGCAGACGCCTCCGCAGTTCGCTTCGCCCGAGGCGCACACGGGCTCGCACGCACCCCGAATGCACGCTCGACCAGGCGCGCATGCGACGCCGCACTCCCCGCAGTTCTCCGGGTCCGTCATGACGTCGGCGCATCTGAGCACGCACGCGACGAGACCGACGTCGCACCGGGTCTGGCACGCCCCCGAGACGCAGCGCTGCTCAGGCGTGCACGCGCGACCGCACGCGCCGCAGTTGGAGCTGTCGGTGAAGTCAGTGCACCTGCCCGCGCAGTTGAAGGCCCCGACGCCGCAGTACGGCGAGCACATGCGGCCGATCTGTCCTTCGCGGAATTCGCAGCGCGGCCACACGCACGCGCCCGACTCGCACACGTGCCACGCGTCGCACGGCGTCGCGCAGGCCCCGCAGTGGTCCGCGTCGGACCGAAGGTCACGACAGGTCCCCTCGCAGTCGCTCCACCCCGGAGGGCACTCACATCGTCCCGACGCGCATGCCTGATCCGCGCGGCACTCGCGCCCGCATGCCCCACAGTTCGACGCGTCGACGTCGACGTTCGTGCAATGCCCCGAGCACAACACCTCACTCGCCCCGCACGCGCAGTCGCCCTCGACGCACGACTGATCCGCGCGGCAGCGGCGCTCGCACGCGCCGCAGCGCGTGGGGTCATCGCGGAGGTCGCTGCACGCGCCGCCGCAGACCGAGAGCCCCTCGGCGAGAACGCAGACCCCAGACGCGCAGCTCTGCCATGACGCGCAGGCTCGATCGCACGCTCCGCAGTTCGCGTCGTCCGAGAGGAGATCGACGCACGCGTCTCCGCACCGCGACGTCCCTACGGAGCACTCGACGGTGCATACACCGTCGACGCAGCGCTGACCGCTGGCGCACGCGACGCTGCACGCGCCGCAATGCGCCCCGTCGCGCTGCAGCTCGACGCACGCGTCCCCGCACCGCGACAGGCCCGGGGCGCACGCGAACGCGCACGCGCCCGAGACGCAGCGCTGGCCGGTCGGGCAGGCACGGCCGCATTCTCCGCAGTGAGCGACGTTGGCGAACAGGTCGACACACGCGCCATCGCACCTCGACAGCCCCAGCGGGCACTCGAACGCGCACACGCCCGAGACGCAGCGCTGGTCGGCCTGGCACGCGTGGCCGCAGCCGCCGCAGTTCAGCGTGTCGGCCTGCGTATCCACACACGCGCCACGACAGTCCGCGCGCTCGTCGGGGCAGCGCCGTCCCGCGTCCGTTGCGCCAGGATCGTTCGCACATGCCGCGAACGCAAAGACGACCACAAGGCAGAGCCCTGGAGCACTCGACCGCATCGCTACCTCCAGCACCGTCGCTCCATCAGCGAGCGCGTCGCGCGCGGACCTCGCGCTGCACATCGTCGGGCAGCGTCGCGACGTAGTCGTCGGAGAGCGCGCGCAGCATCTCCGTGGGGAGCGCCAGCACGAAGTGCTCGGGCGCGAGTCCCGCGAGGCGCTGTTCGGGCTTGAGCGCCTTCGCGATCTGTTCCGGCTCGAGCCCGGCGAGTCGCTCTTCGGGCGCGAGGCCCGCCAGTCGCTCTTCGGGCGTGAGGCCCATCATCTTCTCTTCGGGTGTGAGCCCGTCGAGCATGAAGTTGACGAAGTCATCGTACCCTTCGAGCTCTGGCGTCGCCTGTGTGCCCATCGTGTCGCTCCGCTTGCTTTGATGCTGCCTCATCCATCGCTGCGCGGCCAGCGTGCGCACCCGCCGCCCCGCGAAGGCGCGCAGCACGTCGTCATCTTCGCGCTCCGCCACGACGCCGAGGTCGACGATCACCAGCGGGAGCATCGCCCGGTCGACGAAGTGGTAGCCATCACTCGACGGCTGCATCGCGAGGCCCAGGTCATCGAGCTCGTCCCGCAGCGCCCCGTTGATCGAGGGAACCGCCATCAGCAGCGTCACCTCGTGCGCCGAGCGCCGCCCTTCGCGCGTGTGCTCGTTGTCGTCGCCGTCACGTCGCGGCCGACCCGAGAGCACGAGCATCCCGTAAGCGAAGAGGCGGCAGAGGTCGCCGAGCTGCACGGGCCATACGACGCTCTTGAACTCGAGCAGCGCAATCTCGACGACGAAGCGCCACATGCCTCGCAGCGTCGACCCGGTGTCGTTTGGATCGTGCGCTCGATCGGCCCGGAGCTCGATGACGTCGTCGACGCGCAGGGGCTCCGTCGTGAGCTGCACCTCGGGTGTCACCCTCGCCCAGCGTGGCGCGCGCTCTTGCAAGAGCCCCGTGAACGGCGGGTGCCATGCGGTCTTCTTCGCGCTCATCGCGAGCGGCGTGTGCGTTCGCTGTGCCGCGCTTGATTTCCCGAGCGTTTGTGACGTCGGGGGTGGCGGATCGAGTGGCGGACGGGGTGGCGGAGGGGTGGCGGGCCGCCACCTCGCGGCGCGCGAAGGACCGCGCTGCGCTCAGGCCGTGGGCGCCTTCGGCGTCTTCGGGGTCTTCACGGTCTTCCGCTTTGCGTTCGTCGGCGCGAGCGCGGTGCGGAGCGCGCTGAACGAGAGCTTCGGGATCATCGGGTCGACGGCGTGCGCCGCGTTGAACATCTCGACGAGCGTCTGGAGGAACCACACGCCCGCGCCGCCCCACCAGCCGAGCTCGCCCTTGCGCATGCCGAGCTTCGAAGCAACGCCCTCGATCGACTTCGACGTCTCGCGGAGCTGCTTCGCAAAGGCCGTCATCGCCGCGAACGACGCCGCGGGAACCACCGCCTTCGCGCCCTTCGTCGTGGCCTCCTTCGCGAGCTGGCGGCCCTCCGCGACGAGCGCGTCGACCGTGTCGGCCATGCCCGAGAGCGTCGAGGCGGCGCCGCAGACCGCGTTGATGCGCTGCTTCCACCCGTCGTCGCCGCCCGCCATCGCGATGATCTTCTTCTGGAAGAGCTTTCGCCGCGCGCGGGCGCCGGTCATCACGCGGTCGAACTCGCTCGTCCCCGCCTTCTGCGTGGCAGAGCGGCGCGTCTTGCGCCGTGTGATGCCGCGCTCCAGCGTGTCGATCGTCGCCACGCAGGTCGCCGCCGACGACAGGAACTCGTCGTTCACGGGCGGCGTGAGGAGCGTGCGCTGGTCTTCGCTCGCGACGCTGAGAAAGTCCGTCGCCTCGCCGAGGATGCGCGTGCCGTCGGTCACGATGCGTGACGCGGCGATGCCCTCGCCCAGGGCCACGACCCCGGCGTCGTCGAAGCCGAGCAGAAAGCACACGATCGCCACGCGCTCGGCGGTTCCGTGCTTCGCGACGAGGGAGCCGGGCGTGTGCAGGGCCGTCGGCGCGAGCGAGGTCGAGGTCGTTTGCGAGACCGCAGTTTCACCAGAACGAGACGCGTTGTTCATCGGTCGTGACTCCGTCGTGTGGGGGAAGTGCGCGCGCCGGGGAGGGCGAGGCGTTGGCGCTTGCTTCTTCTGTACGGCGGAGCCCCTCGCGGACTTGAGCGGGAACGCTCAGCGCTCTTCGGGAGGAGCAGATCCGACGAACAGGCCAAACGGGAGCATGCCCACGGTCGCCACGCGGCCAGAGAGGTCGCTCGTCATGCTGACCGGCTCGCGGTCACCCGCGAGGATGCCGTCGTCGAAGAACGGGGCCCCGAGGGTCTGCGAAGCACAGGGGGCGCGAGGCGCCCCAGCGCGCGCCATCAGCCTCTGCGCCGACGAGACCTTCCACGACGGGATGCTGCTCGTCGCGCAGGAGCCGGGCTCGGGCTTCCTCGTCGTCGAGAAGCGCAGCGAGCGGCGCGACGCGCAGACATGGGATCACGCGGTTCGCGAGAACCTCGCAGGTCTGCCTGTCACCGTCGAGCAGGTGACCAGCGACGAGGCCGACGGGTTGATCGCGATGGCCCGCAAGCACCTCGGAGCGCAGCACACGAGCGACGTCTTCCACGGGCAGCACGAGCTGTACGGAGGCCTGCTCGGCGCCCTGCGTGGCTCGCTCCGCGTCGCCCATGAGACTCTCGACGCCGCGCGCTCCGCGCTCGACAAGATCGTTGCGGAGCACGTGGCGTGGAAGGCCACGCCGCGCTCGCCCGGACGGCCACCCCACTGG
This sequence comes from Polyangiales bacterium, assembly GCA_046351535.1. GTDB lineage: Bacteria > Myxococcota_A > Polyangia > Polyangiales > CAISKJ01. The sequence continues at coordinate 73,035 of JAXLYG010000045.1, read as the reverse complement.
GACGACAGGATCGCACGCGGCACCGAGATCGTGGCCCAGACCGAGGGCGCGTTGCAGCGCCTGCTGGCGCAGAACGCGGGCCTGAGAGAAGCGATCCGAGACCTCGGAGAAGCCGTGTGGCCGATCGATCTTCGAACGGGCGAGTGGCTCTCCTCCGAAGGCGTTCGCACGTGACGTGCTCGCCTACCCGCGATGCGAGGGGCGGATGAAGTTCATCGCCGTCATCAAGGATCGCGACGTCATCGTGCGCATTCTCACGCACGTGGGGTTGCCCGCAGCGCGCGTCGTCGCGGCGCCAGCGCGACGGTGGGACGACACGAGCTGAGATGGGGCGCGGTGACGTGCGCGCAGGGAATGACGGCGATCTCAGACGGGCGCCGTGGGCAGCGCCATGCCCGGCGAACGGGAGGCAGAGGGGTGTTGCGTTCACTCACAACAGTATGCCGCTCGTCGTGCATCAGGAGTGGACAGATCGCACAGACTGCGAGGTCATCTCGGCGATCCCGCGGCGCGGCGCTCCCCAGGACGGGCCGTTGGACTACTTATCCGTGTCCGACGTCTTGGGGCTGCCGACGCGACGTGCGCCCCGCTCGGTCGACAACGCGCGCAACGAGTAACCTGTCTACCGCCGCGGCACGACAACACCTACGCTGTCGTGGCTCTCACAGGGGCTCGAACGAGGATTCAAACGACGGCTCGCGCAAGGCATCGCTCCTCTCTTGAGGCATGCGTCTCGCCAGCTCAGTCGCGCGCTCACCGACGACGAGCGGCACCCCTCACCGAGCGCCTCGGCGACGCCGTGCTCGACCTCTCCGCCGACGAGTTCGGCCGCTGGATCGCGGACCGCCACGTTTTGAGCGCCGTAGGTCCGAAGCTCGGATCGAACGACGTCACACACGCAGCGAACGGGGAGTTGCGCAGGCTGGGCAGCTCGAAGCTGCCTTCGCGCTGCTTGGGCGGCTCGTGGCAGCACCACCGAGACGGATGCGGAGCAGATGATCCTGCTGCTGTCGCATCGCCGCGCCTCTCGCCGCCGCGAGGTGCTGGGGGTTGTCGTCCGCTGGCGCCTTGGTGCGCTTCTCCAACGAAGTACGGTTTTCTACCGCACCCCAACCTACGGCAGCTCCGAGTGGAGACGCTCGAGAAGCTCGACCGCCGCGAGGCACCAGACCGAGAGCGTACCGATGGGGGTCTCGCCCGCATCAGGATGCTGACCGAAGTCGCCCGCGTCCTTGAGCATGCTGAGCAGGATGTAGGTTCGCTTCGTGACGTGCTTCGTCACGCGAGCCACGCCCTGTCGGCCCATCGCCACGCGCAGCATCCCGAGCTGCATCGCGGTGTCCCCCGCGGGAAGCTCCTTGAGTGCGAGCCTGGGGTCTCGCTGCTCGAGCAGCGCGTGGTAGATCGCGTCAGGGACCTTCGCCCCGGGGGCTTCCACACGCCAGACGGCGGCGATCCCGAGTTCGAACACCCCGCGAAGCCACGTCAGCGTGTCCCCCGGAGAGTCGCTGGCGAGCTCCCTCAGAGCCTTCTCGACCTTGCTCCGCAGCGCGGGATCGACCTTGCCCCGTGGCACGTGCCCCAACCGATGTTCGAGCACGCGAGGGATGCTCCGCTCGTAGGCAGCGATGTCGCCGAAGTGGCGCCGCAGGTCGGCCACGGCCTGATCGCGCCCCGCGATGAAGCGCTGTACGATCTTCGCTCTCACCTTGAGCTTCGAGCCGCTCTCTTCGGTCATGCCGCGAAGCGCCAGTTCACGTCGCCGAGCCTCAGGGATCCCGGCCACCGGGATTGCGTTGCGCGCGGCGTCCGCGAGGTCGCCCTGCATCTCCGCCGTGCAGTCGTCCCAGAGGCTCGTCATGAGCGTCGCCTCCCGCGCCAGCACGTCGTCCGCGGCGCGCTCCACCTCGCTCACCTCGACACGTCCCGATCCCGCGCAGAGGTGTCGGAGGAGCGCCGCGGTGAGTAGAGGGATCCCACCCGTCGCCGTGGCGATCTCCCTCCGCACGGGTTCCTCGACCGTCCGTGTCTTGCGAAGAGGTGCGAGCACCGCGTCCCAGTCGCTCTCCGCGAAGGCGCCGAGGTGAACAGGGAGGGGATCGAACACCTCCCAGAAGTTCGACGTGCGCGAGGACTCGCTCGCGCAGAGGTCGCGCAGCGGTGCGCGGCTGCCGGTGACGTACCGCACTCCTCCCTCCTGCGTGAGCGCCCGGAGGTTCTGCCAGAGCCCGTTGGTCAGCCCGCCGAGGTGGAGCACCGCGTCCATGCCATCGAGCACCACGAGCAGCGGCTTCCTCTCTTTCGCGAAGGCCGTTACGGCGATCGTCAGATACTCATACTCGAAGGGAGCCACGAAGAGGTCGGGGCGCACCTCCAACCGAGCGCCGACCGCCTCGGCCAGCGCCCGGCGAAACTCGTCGTCGGTGGTCGGCGTCGTCGCGCGGAGGTCCAGCATCACGACCGCCGTCCACCGGCTGGGAGACGCCTCGGCCTCTCGCACGAAGCGACGCAGCAACATCGTCTTGCCGATGTGCTTCGGCCCGATCACGCACAGGCTCGCGGGCGTCTCACTGCGAAGGTTGTCCATCAGTCGGCGCAGCTCCGGCGCTCGGCCGAGCGCCGGCATCTCTCCGACGCCAAGCACCTGATACGTCTGGTCCGTCATGCTTCCTCCCCTTCCAAGGCGTCGTCGTTCGTGTGGCGCGCGAGCACGCTCCGGTCCTGGTTGCGGCGGATCCACTCGCCGAACAAGGGCAGCGTCAGTCGGTAGCGCTGGTAGCCGTCGCGGGAGTGCAGCTCGAGGAGCGCGTCGCGCCGCAGCGCCTCGAGATCATCGCCGATCCCGTCGTCGGGCACCAGGACCCCCGCGGCCGTGAGCTTCTGCTCGAGCACCGCAGCGTCGAGGGCGCGTGACTCGCCGTCGGCCATCGCGTCGGCACAGAGCGCGAGCACCATGCGCCGACGCGACGTCTCCACGTCCTTCCAGAGCGTCTGAAAGTGCCCGTGGTCCTGCGAGAACGCGTCGATCGCACGATCCACGGCCGCCCCGTCGACGCGGCGCTGATCGTGCAACGCAGCGTCCTTGAAGATCCACGCGCAGAGTGACTGGATCATGAACGGCTGCCGCCCGCAGACCTCGACCACACGGTCGCGTGCTGCGCCCGTCCAATCGAGCCTCCGCGCCACGGGGCGCGTCACGAGCGCGCGCGCGTCGTCGAGCGGCAGCGGTCCCACCGGCACGTTGAATCCCATGCCGAACAACGGCGAGCTTCGCTCGTTGCGGAGCCGCGTCATCGCCCGCGTGCCCGTGAGCACCACGCACAGGTCGGTGCGGCGTTGCAGGAGCGCGCGGAGCTGGCCGAGCGCGGCGATCGACAGCGCCCCGGCGTCGATCGACTCGGCCAGCCGATCGAACTCGTCGAGGATCAGCACGAGGCGTCTGGGAGCGAGCGCGCGCAGGACCGCGTCGAGGTAGACCTCCCAGCGCTCGAAGGGCTCTCCCTCGCGGAACCACCCGCGCACGATGAACGGCACCGCCATGTCCGGGTGCAGGTGCGCAGGCGGAGCCGCGGTACCCGGCACGACCACGTTGTACCCCTCCTCGACCACCCGGGCAGCGACGTCAGCCGCGAGGCCTCGCCAGAGCCGTTCGGCGGAGAGCATCCCCCGCGCGTCGCCCTCGATGCGCTGGAGGTCACTCCGCACCATCACCACATCGACGACTTTCGCGCGTCGCATGAGACGGAACTGGATCGACGTCTTGCCCGAGCGCCGCGCGCCTTCGAGCAGGATCACGCTCGAGCGCCCCGCCGCCGCGAGCTGCCCCTCGATGGTGAGCAGGACGTCCTCACGGCCGAAGAACATGTCGTCGCGCGCCGGATCGCCCACCACGTAAGGGTTGGGTCCGAGATCGCCGATCCGCCGAACGTCGTTGCTGCTCCCGACAAACACCTCGGTGATCGGAAACGAAGCCTCGCCCGTGACGCGCCGCCCGTCGACGCGGAGGGCGCTCCAGCTCACCTCGATCGGAGGCGCGACGTCCGCGTCGCCTCCCCAGTGCAGCTCGATCGGCATCGCGCCGCCCTGTTCAATGAGGTCCGCGGCGGCGACGCCTTCGGTCGCCCACGCACAGCCCTCTCGCACGCGAAGTTCGATCTGGCGCAGCGCGATCGTTCCTGCGTTGCGCAGCCACAGGGTCGCGGAGACGATCCGAGCAGCGGAGGTCGGAGTCGAGAGCTCGGTCGAGAGGTGCGCACCGCGCAGGAGCGAGTCGACCTCGACGGCCAGCAGGCGATCAAGCGCGCGCGCGATGGGGTTGAGTTTGAGGAAGAGTTCCTCCCCCGTCGCCTCGTAGTGCGGCTCGACCTCGTCACGCACTTTCAATCGCGCCGCGAGCAGGCCGGCACAGCGGAGCGCCCCGTCCCGCACATCCCTGAGGTTCGACAACACGGGGAGCAGCTCTCGCAGGCGCCACGCGAAATCGGCCGAGGGCGTGCGCTCGCCCGTCTCCTCGGCGGGTGGGACCGCCTGAAGCGCTGACATCACCCGTTCGAGGGCCTGATCGGTGCGCCCGTCGATCAGCGCGCGGAGCGCCTCATGCTCGGTGAACGTCTGGAGCCATGTGTCGGGCTCGCCTTTGCCGCCCAGCGCACGGAGCACCTCCTCGACCGCGTCCTCTGCGCGATCGCGCCACGCGCGCGCGACCCGGGCCTGGATCGCCAACGACGGCACCGCGACCTCGAGCGATGCGAGCGCCTCGTTTCGCAGGTTCGCAACGACCGCCCCGGTCTGGAGCGTAAGGAGCCGAGCGCTCACGCTCGGTGAGGCCAACCACGCGTGCAGGTAGCCCGTCGTCACGTCGTCGCGCCGAAGGCGGAGGACGCGGATCCCCGACCCCGCGATCGCGCCGACCGCCCCGTTCGCGACGACGGCCGCGCGGTAGTCATTGCCCCGCGCCGTCAGCACGATGTCGCCCGGGCGCAACCGCCGCTCTCTGGGCACCCCCTCGACGCCTCGCGGTTCGACCCAACGCGACGGCGGGCGAATCGTCCCGTCGGAGATGTCGCGGATACGCACGTACGGCCCGCGCCCTTCGCCCGGTTCTGCGCGAAGATTGTCGCGGTCAGGAGTGGTCCCCCCGAAGACGTCCGCGATCTCGCCGAGCGGCACGACGGGGCATTCACTCGCGTGAACCTCGAGCTTCGCGAGGATTGCCTGCCAGGCGCTCTCCTTCTCCTGCCACCGCGCGCGCAGCGGCTGGAGGAGGTTGGCGTCGCGGGAGAGCAGGTGCTCCACCCGAACAGACCGATGGATTTGCCGGCGGTCTTCACCAAACAGCCCGTCTCGGAGCACCCCCTCCATCCCACCGTTCCAGGGCTCGTTCGTCTGTAGCCGCTCGGCTTCGGCCACGCCGACGTCCCAGATCGAAAGGAATCGGACCTCCGCGCGAGGAAGCTCCCTGGAGAAGAGCACCATCTCGAACGTCAGCTCGGTCCCGTACCCGTGCATGCCCATCTCCACCACGCCATCGACGCGATACTCCTCCAGAAGCCACCGTCGGACACGCGCATCGCGCCCGCCCCTCGCCAGACTCGGGGAAGGGAGCAGCATCGCGGCCTTTCCTCCACCGCGCAGGCCGAGCGCGACATACTCCAACGCAGCCAGCTCCGACGAAGCCGCGGGGACGGGCAGCCGCCCGATCGTGCCTTCATCGAGGCGCACGCCCACTGGAGGCATCGCCACGATGGCGTCGAAGCCGTTCGACCGATTCGACGGAGGAGGTGTGCGGAACACATCGCCAACCTCCAGTGAGAAGTCACGAACGCCCGCGACGAGCAGCCGTGCGAGCGTGATCGCGTAGGCATCGGGAGACACGGCGACGCCCGCGATGCGTAGACCCTCGGTCCGCGCGTTCAAGTCGAGGAGTCGGCTCCCATCCTGCACCCACGGATCCAGAACACGCGCGCCTCGCGCCAGCCCCATCAGCGACGCCGCCATCGGAGCGAAGAGGCCGGACTCCACCTGGTCCTCTGGGCGGCTCTTGATCCGATGCGCCAGATCTCTCGCGACCTGCGCCTGTCCATCGACGGTCTCGAGGTCCATCGCGGCGACCGCGCGGACCACGTACTCCAACACCTCAATGCGAGCGGCGACCCCGGCGAAGACCGGCGCCAGACGCTTGAGACGCACGGCATTCCCCGTGTCGGGGAGCTGACGCAACGCCGACAGCACACGTTCGAAGAAGACGCGGAGGAGCTCGTCGCCGCGCAGATCGCACCAGTCGCGCCACCGCACCCCCTCGGGGATGCCAGGAAGGAACTCGGCCCCTTCGAACGCCGCCATCGCTTCGGCGTCGGCCTCGCGCCGGTCGAGCTCCCGCGCCGCGACCAGCGCGCAGAGCAGCGGGAGCGGGAGCGGTGGTCCCCCGACGGAGCGGCGCGTCGTGGCCATCACCCCTCGTCCCGATCGAGCCGCTTGCGCTCATCATCCGCACGCACGAGCGACGGAGGGCAGCACCCTGGCATCACCTTCCCGAGCGGCCGATGGGTGTCCCATCGCTCGCCCGCGGCGCGGCAATCACGACGGCTGCGCTCGGTATCCCAGTGCACGGCCTTCTCGTCCTCGGTCACTTCGTCGCCCGAGAGCAGGTGGTGCGCCCAGGTCTCGATCTCCCACCTGGGCACCAGCAGAAGGATGCGCTCCTCGTCGTCACGCTCCTCCAGTCGAGCGCCCGTGAGCGCCTGCCCGAGCTGATCGAGGCGTTCGTTCACCGAGAGCTCGTCTGCGTCGGTGCAGACGATCAGCGTCTTCTCGGTATGCTGCACCTTGCTGCGGTGGTCCCTCACCTCCTTGGGGTACTCCGCGGTCACCCACTGCTTGCCCGACCCCGAGCCCTCGGGCGCCATCTTCGTCACCATCGCCCTCGACGGCACGCCCCGCCCGCGCAGCCACGCCTCGACGAAGCGCGCCCCCGACCGATCCTCCGCCAGGATGATCACGGAGCCCTGAGCCTTCACGGGCAGCTCTCCTCGGAGCGCGCCCAGACCTCCGCGGGCTGGAGCTCGTTGTCGTGCACGGGCTGCTTCACCCGCGTGGGGCCGAAGAGGTCCCGTTCGAAGTGCACGGCGAGTGAGGGCCAGAAGCGGTTCAGCACCTCGGGGTGGTGCGAGAGGATGAACGCCTGCCCGGGGCCCTCGTCGACGCGGTCCTCCAGCGAGCGCACCCAGGGCTGCACCTCGGCGAGCGCGAGGTAGTTGTCGGGCTCGTCGATGATCAGCGTGGCGCCCTGGTCGAAGGGAACGACCTCGAGCAGCGTGTAGAGCATCACGAGCATCCGCTGGCCGTCGGACAGCTCCTGAAAGTCGAGCGTCAGTGTCTTCTCGTCACGGCGTCGGAGGTCCTGGGCGAAGCTGGCGACGAGGCGCTTCTGCTTCCCCATCGGAGGCTGCAACCCGAGACCCACGAAGCCCGGGAAGATCTCCGCCAGCGCGGCGTCGATGCGTCGCGCCCGCAGCGGGTCCGCCTGCACCGTGCGATACCACGAGACGAAGTTCGACATGGACGGCTCGATGAAGCCGTCCTCCGAGGTCGAGTAGGGATCCACGCTCCGAGGGTCGGGCGCCACGTACCACAGGTTGCTCAGCGCCTTGAGGAACGACGTCAGCCGAGCGTCATTGCCCGTGTCGAGGAGCCCGAGAAAGCTCTGGACCTTGTTGCTACGAAAGGCTGACGGAGCGGCGCTCCCGTCGCCCTGCGAGAGCGTGGCGGCGCCGTCCTTGTAGAGATATACGACCTGCCCGTCGACGGTCAGCGACTCCGAAGCGATGCGAGGCTTCTGCGGGTCGGCGTGGTCCACCGTCAGCTCGTAGTGATGCCGGTATCCGTCCGCGGCGAAGTCGAGCTCCACGCGCTGCGTCGTACGATCATCCCAGCGCGTGCGCTCCGACGACGAGAACACAGCGGGCAGCGCGGGCCCCGGGTTGAGGACGAGCTCCCGCACCGCGCCGAGCACGTCGAGGAGCGCGCTCTTGCCGGAGCCGTTGCGCCCCGCGATCAGCACGAGCTTCTTCGGGCTCCACTCGAAGTTGGTGAAGCACCAGTAGTTGTCGATGTACACCCTGGTCAGCATCGTCGCCCTCGCCGCGCGCGGACCGCGCCCTACAGCTCCCTCGCGAACGCGCGGCGGAGGATCGCGGCGCGGAGCGCATTGACCTCTTCCGCACCGACTCCTGCGTCGCTCTCGCGCATGGCCAGCACCCGCTCCAGGCCGCTCGTGAGCTCGTCCTGGTCGCGGAGAGGCGGGACCGGGACGCGCAGCGCCTTGAGCTTCGACCCGTTCAGGCCGGGCATCACACCGCCGATGGCCTCCCCCAGCAGCGCCTCACGAGTGGCGCGGTCGAAGTTGATGAGCGCCGAGAGGAAGAGAGGGCGCAGCACGTTCTGCGGCACACGGACGCGGTACACGTGTTTCGAAGTGACCGCCGTTCCGATGTCCTCCGGCACGACGCAGCACCGCCCCACGGTCCCCATCACCGTGACCAGCACGTCGCCCGCGGCCACGCGGAAGCGCCCCATCTCCGCGAGCTTCGCGTCGTCGATCATCCACTTGCGAACGGGGTTGAAGCGGTGCTCCTGCACGTTCGCGATGCCGATCACGAGATGGCCATCGCTCACGAACTCCTCGTGGAGCAACTGGCTCCCGAACGGCCCGCTCGCCATCGCCCCTGAAAGCTTCGCGACCACCTCGCCGAGCGTTCGTTCGTTCGAGCGGGCTCGGAACGCTGCGACTCGTTCCGAGACCCAGGCAACGGGCAGCGCAGCGCGCAGCTCCTCACGCTCCGTTGCAAGGCGTTGTGCGTCAGCGGCACGCGGCATCACCGAGTCGAGCTTCGCCACGATGCGGCGCTGCTCAGCGAGCGGAGGCACACTCAGTTCGAAGTTCCTCAACTTCCCTCGTGGCACCTCTTTGAAGGTCGTGTTGCCCGCGAGGTCACCGATGTCATCCGTGTAGCGAATCATCGCATACGCTAGAAAGCGCGGATCAATCAGAGCAGGATTCGGAACGAAGTTGGCGAACCCCTGATTCGTACAGCACGGCGTCGCAACGATCGCGACCTTGCCGATCGATGCCCTCGACGAGAAGAGCACGGTCCCGGTGGGGAGCAGCCTGGCTGCGCAGCTTCTCAGCCCGGCATCTGTCAGGGTCTCCTCTGTCTGTGCGAGCACGCCGATGACTCCCTGCGGGGGCAGATCGGTTGGCGTCACGAAGGGAATCGAGCCGCCGAAGTATGACGGCTCGTTGCGTGAAGGAGTACCGCCCCCCAGCACCTCTGCGAGCTCCCCCAGCTTTCGCACCGGCCACTGCGCGCTCATCCCTCCCCCTCCAGCATCCCCTCGATCTCCGTGAGCAGCACCAGGATGCGTTCCTCCTTCTCGCGCATCGAGCGGACGATCTCCGCGGCGCTCCGTCCGTCGACCTCGCGCTTGCGGTTGGGGTTCCGTGCGGTGAGGTCCCAGCCCTTCTTCTCGAGCTCCTCGACCGCGACGCTCCACGAGCGCTCGCCGTCGGCCTTCGTCTTCTGCGTCGCGACGAAGTCGGTGAGCTGCTCGCCGGCGATGGGCTTGCGCGTGCCCTTGAGCTCGAAGCCGTCGTTGGTGAGCTCGTAGAACCACACCTTGCTCGTCGTGGCGCCGTCTGCCCTACGATCGAAGAAGAGCACGTCGGTCTTCACGCCCGTGTACGGCAGGAAGCACCCCGCCGGCAGCGACAGCACCGTGTGCAGGTCGAACTCCTCGAGCAGCCGCTCGCGCACCTTCTGATCGGGCCCGCTACGAAAGAGCACGCCCTCGGGCACGACCACGCCCGCGCGGCCGCCCTTCGCGAGGTTGGCCATGATGTGCTGGAGGAAGAGCACCTCGCTCGACCCCGACGCGATGGTGAAGTTCGTCTGCACGTTGTCGGCGAGCTTGCCGCCGTACGGCGGGTTCGCGAGGATCACGTTGTATTTCTGCGCCTCGGGGACGTTGGCCGTGTGGCGCTCAAGCGCGTTGCCGATCTCGAGCTTCGCCCCGTGCACGCCGTGGAGCATGAGGTTCATGTTGCCGAGCAGAAAGGCGCGGCCCTTGAGCTCGACGCCCGCAAAGCTCTCCTCGCTGAAGCGGCGCCACTCGTCGGCGCTCATGGTCTTGCGGGCGCGGCGCATGTGCTCGGCGGCCTCCGCGAGGAAGCCCGCGCTGCCGAAGCACGGGTCGTACACGCGCTCGCCGAGCTTCGGGTCGACCACGGCCACCATCGCGCGGATGATGTGGCGCTGGGTGTAGAACTCCCCGGCCCAGCCCGCGGAGTCGGCGGCCACCTGCTTGAGCAGGTTCTCGTAGAGCTCCGAGAGCACGATCACGTCGGTCTGCTGGTCGAAGCGCAGCAGGTCGACTTGCTCGACGACGCGCTTGAAGCGCGTGGCGTCGCGGCAGTGGTTGTCGACCTGCCCGAAGATGCGCGCGAGCCGCTCGGAGACGGCGTCGGTGCGGGAGCGCTCGCGGTCCTTGTTCTGGAGGTTGGGCCAGAGCCGGTTGTTGACGAACCGCAGCATCGCGTCGGCCGGGAGCTTCGACCACGACGACCAGCGGAACTCCCCGTCGAGGCGGCGCACGTAGTCGCCCTCGTCGAAGGCCGCCTGGTCGGCGCGGTCGCCCTCGGTCGCGTCGAACACCTTGAGGAAGAACAGCCACGCGAGCTGCTCGACGTAGTCGCGCTGGTCGACGCCGTCGGCGCGCATCTCGTCGGAGGCGTTCTTGATGATGGTCTGCACCTCCTGCCGCCGCGAGTCGGTCGGCAGGCTCAGCTGCGTGGTCATTGCTCGCTCACTCCCTGCGCCCCGTCACGCCACCATCGGCACGTAGAGCCTGGCCTTCACGGCCTCGAGGTCGGCCCGGAGCTTCGTCGCGCCGCCGTAGCGCTGCGCGAAGCTGCCGAAGCTGCCGAAGCGCGACGTGAACTGCGGCGCCCCGTACGTGCTCCCGACCTCCAGGTCGTCGATGCCGAAGAGCCCGTAGTGGTCGAGGCACACCTCCCAGAACGCCGACCGGAACCGCTCGCCCTCGGCCGGGACGCCCTCCCCGACGCGGTCGAGGAGCCAGTCGCGGTCGTCGCCCCAGAAGCGCACCACGCGGTCGTGGCGCGTCGGCACCCGCGCGAGGTCGAAGCCGACCTTGGCGAGCACGTCGACGTCGTCCTGCGCTTCGAGGTCCATGAAGCGCCGCAGCGCCGAGACGTAGACCTCGCGGTCGACCAGGGCCTCGCGCAGCTCCTTGCGGCTCGCGCGGTCGACCCAGAGGTGCATCAGGTCGTCGAGCGCGGGCCTCGCGAGCGTGCGGATCACCTCGCGCGAGCGCTCCCTGTACTCCTCGAAGGGGACGCGCTTGCCGTCGGCGAAGCACACGAAGCGCTCGCTCCGGGCGATGAACACCTCGACGCCCTTCGCGACCTCGAGCGCGCGTGCGGGGGCGTCCTTCTTCGTGGGCCGCGGGCCGCGGGGCTTGTCGGGCTTCTGGCGGTTGGCGGGGTGGCCGTCCCACTCGGCGTCTTCGAGGGCGCTCGCGTTCGTGTAGTCGACGATCGTGAAGTACCGCTTGTCGACGTCCTGGCAGAGCCGTGTGCCGCGACCTTTCATCTGCTTGTAGAGGATGGCGCTGCGCAGCGGGCGGGCGAAGACCACCACCTCGACGTCGGGCGCGTCGTAGCCCGTGGTGAGCAGGTCGACCGTGCAGGCCACGCGGGGGCGCGACGCGCCCACCTCGGCGAAGCGCCGCTGGAGCTGCTCGGAGTTGCGCTCGCTGCGCACGATGCGGGCGGCGTACTGCGAGTCGCCCGACACACGGCGCAGCTCCTGGGCCATCACCGCCGCATGCGTGTCGTCGACGCAGAACACGATGGCCTTGGCCTCCCGCTTGTCGTACTGACCGAGGAGCTTCCAGAGGTCCTCGGCGAGGGCGCTGGAGCGCTCGGGCATGCGGATCTCGCGTTCGAAGTCCGCGGTGGTCCAGCGGGTGCCGTCGGGGCCGACCCAGCCCTCGTCGTCGACGTTGGTGACGCGAGACTCGAGCAGGTACGGCACGAGGTACCCGTCGTCGATGGCCTGACGCAGGCTGTACTCGAAGACCGGGTCCTTGAAGTAGCGGTAGGTGTCGCGGCGCTCGACCTCGGGCGCGAGCTCGCGGTCCTCGCTGTCGAACTCCCGCGGCGTGGCGGTGAGCCCGAGCTGCATGGCCGCGCCGAAGTGCTCGAGCACGCCGAACCAGTCGCCGAAGCCCGAGCGGTGGCACTCGTCGATGATCACCAGGTCGAAGAAGTCGGGCGGGAGGTGCTCATAGAGCTTCCTGCCGTCGAGTTCCTCGTCGAGGTTCTGGTAGTTGGCGAAGTATACCTTGCCGGTCTCGTGGCGCCTCTCGCTCACGCGCTGCTTGTCGAGCACCACGCGCTCGGCGTCGCTGAAGCCCGCGAAGGCTACGAACGCCTGGTCCTTCAGGTGGTTGCGGTCGGTGAGGAAGAGCACGCGGCCGCGGCGCAGCACCTCGCCCTGCATGAGCTTCCACACGAGCTGAAAGACGGTGAAGGTCTTGCCCGTGCCCGTCGCCATGAGGAGCAGCACGCGCTTCTCCCCCTGTGAGAAGGCGTAGAGCGCCTCGTAGACCGCCATCTGCTGGTAGGGCCGCGGCTCCTTGCGGGTGATCTGATCGACGCGCCAGGGGGCGGTGAAGACGCCTTTCCAATCCTGGGGCATGGCGTTGCGGCCCCACCGCGCGAGCACGTCGCCCGGCGAAGGGAGCGCGCCGAACTCCACGCGCTCGTTCCGCGTGACGTCGAGCACGAGGTGGCGGTGCCCGTTGGAGGCGATCGCGAAGCGCAGCCCCAGCCGCTCGGCGTAGCGCTGCGCCTGCTGGAGCGCGTCCTCGGGGTCCTCGCTCTCTCGCTTGGCCTCGAGCACCGCGAGCGGCATCCCCCACAGCCGCAGGAGGTAGTCGGCCACGATCTCCTGCGAGGGGTCGTACATCGTGGGGCCCGCGATGCTCACGCGGCCCGGGCCGATGCGCACCTGGGGATCGAGCTCCCAGCCCTTCTCTCGGAGGGCGGGCTCGATGAGCTCCCGGCAGGTCGTGCGCTCGTCGCGGTTCATGACTTGTGCGGCGCCCATTGGGTGCACGCGTCATACCATCACTCGGGCACGTTGTAGCGCTGCAACCAGTTGGTGAGGGTCTGATGGCTCGCGAGGCCCAGCATCGAGGCCGCGCGGGTCTTGTTACCGTCGGCCTCGTGGAGCGCGCGGGCGAGGTAGTGCCGCGCCACCTCCGCGAGGGTGTCCTGAAGCGAGAAGCCTTCCCCCAGCACGCGGCCGAGCACCACCTCGTTGCGAGGCCCCGCATGGCTGTGGAGCGCGTCGGCGACGTCCCCTTCCTCGATCACGGGCCCCGAGGACCACACCGCCGCGCGCTCGACGGTAGCCCGCAGCTCGCGCACGTTGCCCGGCCACGGGTGCTGGAGGAGAAGCCTTCTTGCAGCCGGGGAAAGGGTCTTACGCGGCTCGCCGACCCGCTCCCCCTCGTCGTTCACCCGCTGGAGGGCGTGGTCGACCAGGAGCCCCACGTCCCCCTGCCGCTCCCGAAGCGGGGGCACGCGCAGCGAGAGCACGGCGAGCCGGTAGTAGAGGTCCTCGCGGAAGCGCCCATCCGATACCTCACGGAGCAGGTCGCGGTTCGTGGCGGCCACGAGGCGCGTGTCCGCCCGGCGGGCGGTGCTGTCGCCCACGGGCCTGAACTCACCATTCTCGAGGAAGCGCAGCAGCGTGGTCTGCGCCGCCGAGCTCAGCTCTCCCACCTCGTCGAGGAAGAGCGTGCCCCCGTCCGCCGTGGCGATGTAGCCCCGGTGGTCGCTCCCCGCGCCCGTGAACGCCCCCTTGCGATAGCCGAACAGTTCCGCCTCCCGAAGGTTCTCAGGAATGGCGCCACAGTTCACGGCCACGAAAGGCCCTCTCGCCCGCGGCGACGTCTCGTGAACCGCACGCGCCAGCAGGTCCTTGCCGGTGCCAGACTCCCCGAGCAGCAGCACCGGGAGCGACCGTATGGCGGCGCGACGCGCCCGCGCGAGTAGCTTCTGCATGGCCTCGGATCGGTGAAGGATCGCGCCGAAGCCGTGGCCCTCGTGCACCCCGGCCGCCGCCGCGGCCACAGTCTCATCCTTGGCGCGCATGAGCTCGGGGACGAACTCGGCGGCGATCTCGAAAGGGATCGAGACGTCACGAACGCCGCCCTCTCTCGACGCCTCGAGCAGAGCTGCCTTGTAGCGTCCTTTCGCGAGCAGCACCCACACGGTCGCCATCGCAGGCGTTCCCGGGCTCAAATGGAAGGTGAGCTCAGGTGCGGGCTCGCCGTGGCGTGCGACGGCAGTGTCCACTGCGACGACGGCGGCGGCGTAGATCGCGGCATGATTGGTGGGCGACTCGATGTGTGATGGTGCAAGGAATACGGCAGCGCCAGCCCGCTCTCGCAGCCAACGCGCGTAGCGCTCCGCGAGTTCGTCAGCCCAGTTCCAGAGCAGCACGACCTCGTCGAAGGCGCGTGACCTGAGCGCGTCCGCGATGGGACCGTCGCCAAACGAAGCCCATCCCGATGGGCGCAACGAAGCGCCCGTCAGGTCCGCGTGGCCGACCCACGCCATCAGCACTGACGCCATGCCCAGCATTCTATCGCTGCTCTGACGTTCCTGCGATCGCCGACGTGTTCCTCGTGTCGCGCCACATCCACCATCGGGCTCACGTGTTGCCCGCACCATTTCATAGATCGCCTGGCGAACAGGGCGCGTCGCCTGAGAGGAACCGCGCGTCGAGCATGGCGGTAGCAGCAAGCACGCGAGCGCGGGAGAACACCACGAAGTCGTTGACGAAGCGCACCGCGTGTCCGATGTGATCCCGCCGTCCACGAGTGGGAGTGATAGCGTCGCGGCGTGTGCCGCCACTGCCGACGCCTCGCGCCGACGTCACGGTGTGGGTCCGACGCGAACGCGTCGGGTCCCAGAGGAGAGAGGCTCATCCTCATTCGAACGGCCTTGTTCGGAGCCTGAGGGCTCTTTCAGCTCAGCGATCATCACGCGTACCCCCACGGCCGAACGCATGTCGGCGCACTGGTCGTTTGTTCACAACCCGTGATACCATCGCGCAGCACCAGCGCCGCCGTCAACAGCGCGGATCGCGTTCGCGCTTCCCTCGCACTGGTACGCGCTTCCCTCGCATCGGTACGCGGCTCCCTCGCACCGACGCGCGCTTCCCTCGCACCGACACGCGGCTCCCTCGCGTCGTCACGCGCGCTTCTTCGAAGCGGCGAAGGCGAGCCCCTGCGCGTTGAGGTCGAGGTCGAAACTGACCAGCGCGCGGTCGGTCTCGTCGGGCACGAACCCCATCGGGGCGAAGGTCTCGTCGACGGCCGCGGAGAGCCTCGCGCGAATCCACCGCTCGGCCTCGTTCGGAGCGATCGCGAGCGAGTCGAGCATGAGGCGCTCGGAGAGGTCGATCCAGCGCGTGAGCTGGCCCGCCACCACGTCGAGGTCGGTCACCTCGCCAGATCGCACAAACTGCGACGTCATCTCGGCGATCCCGCGGCGCGGCGCTCCCCAGGACGGGCCGTTGGACTACTTATCCGCCGCGCGCACGCCCAGACGCCCGAACGCGTGTGCCAGACACGTTCAAACGCACATCTCGGCTTCCTCAATCATGGAACCAGCCTGCTCTGTCATGCCTCTGGAGCGTTCAGCGACACATCTGACGCGCTCTGCGAGACATCTGGCGCGCTCTGCAAGACATCTGAGGCGTTCTACACGACATCT
This sequence comes from Polyangiales bacterium, assembly GCA_046351535.1. GTDB lineage: Bacteria > Myxococcota_A > Polyangia > Polyangiales > CAISKJ01. Next base: position 57,164 of record JAXLYG010000045.1, on the reverse strand, counting down.
GACACGCTCTGGCGCGCATCTGGAGCACGCCGGACCACATCTGAACCTCGGCGGCGACCCCCAGGCGCATCAAGGCTCGCCTCTGTCACCGCGCGGTGACTCTCAGGCATCTCGCAGGCGCTCACGGACGCCGCGCCACGACCCTCACGCATCCCGCACGCGCTCTCTGACGCGTCCGAGGCGCTCTCTGGCATCCGACGCGGGCACGACAGCGCCGTTCAGAAGCGTGCCTGCACCGTGAGGCCGAAGCCGAGCTGGTTGGGCGACTGGAAGATGCGCACCTGACGGGTGCCCGAGCTGTCGACCTGGAGCAGCGTGGCGTTCGCGTCGGCGACGTACTGCACCCACACGATGCCCGCCATGATCGTCGAGAGGTCCCACCGCAGCGAGGCGCGCGCCGAGAGGATCGGCACCGCGCTCTCACCGGGCGGCAGGATCGAGAAGTTGCCCGCGCGACGGATCACCAGCGTGCGAAGCGACTGGAGCGATCCCTCGCTCACCGTCGAGCGGAACGTCGACGGGAACTGCATCCCGACGATGAGGCTCGGGACGAGGTGCGCCGCGGCGAAGGCGTAGTCGAGCTGCCCCGCGAAGAAGTACTCGGGGTCGACCTGCGCGTCCGACGGAAAGGTCTGGAACGGAATGAAGCTCGGCACGTTGCGCAGCAAGAAGGCCGCGTCGCGGTAGAGCCCCGTCACGCCCGCGCCGAAGTACCCGTACTTGAGCCTCGCCTGCACCGCGCCCGCGATGCCCGGCTGGAGGGTCGTAGCCCCGGGGTTCGAGATGTCCGCGAGGTTCTGCGCCACGGCGGTCGCTTCGGCAGAGACGCTCCACTGGAGCCGTCCCGGCGCGTAGGTCTCGGGCGCGAACGCGACGAAGGGCGACGTCGGGTCGTTGCGGTAGAGCATCATGTCGAGCGACTGCGACGTTCGCAGGCCCTGCGCGAAGAGCACGCGCGCGGAGGCTCCGAAGATGTACACGGGCTGTCCGCGCACGCCCGCGAAGTCGAAGCGCCCCTGACCGAACCAGCCGCCTGACACGTCGACGCGTCCGAGGTCGCCGAGGCGCACGCCCACGCCGCCGAGGCCCGCGTACTGCGTCTCTTCGACGCGCACGGTCTCGATGTCACGCGACGACGTCACCACCTCGAGCGGAACCACGATGCTCGCGGTCTTGAAGCCCGCCCACACCGAGAGCGCGCCCACGTCGAGCGAGACCTTCAGGCCCGGCGCCGGGCCCACGCGGCGCGGAAAGATGTCGTTGCCGCCCCACGAGAGGTCCCAGAGATAGCCCAGACGAAAGCGGTCGGTGTCGAAGGGAAAGAAGGTCAGCGCGAGCGCGTCGGTGGGCCGCTGCGACGAGAGCGCGTACGACACGCGGAGGTACGTGCCTGCGTCATAGAAGGCCTGGTTGAGATTTCCGCTGCCCGTCGAGAGCTGCGAGAGATCGACGCGGAGCACCAGCGCGGCCTCGGTGTTGACCCGCGGAATGAAGCCCGGCGCGCGCGCATACATCGCGAGGTGCGTGAGGTTCTCGCGGCCCGCGAAGCGGCTGTTGAGCGCGTCGAAGAAGAGCTGATACTGCTGCCGGTCTCCGATGCGAGGGAGCGGCGAGACGGGCACGCGCTGCCCCGTGTCGGCGAGCACGTCGTCGTCGCCGAAGGTCCACGTGATGCGCGTGTCGATGAAGTCGTGCGACGTGCGCGTCGCGCGCTCTCCGAGGTCCGCCGCGGCGCTGCCGGGCATCGCGCCCGTCGTGCTCGCAGGCGGGAGCGCGCCCGCCACGGGAGGCCCGTTGGGGGCCGCCGCAGGGGCCGTTGTGGTGGGCGCCTGGGCGACGGGCTGCGCGACCGCGTTCGAGGCCGCGAAGAGGGCGCCGAGCGAGACCGAGAGGGCGAAGGCGTTGGTGCGTTTGAGGTGCATGGTGTGAAGCGCTCACTCCTCGCCGATGGTGCGCTCGTGGAGGCACGTCTCGCGCGTCGCTCGGACGGTCTGTCCGTCGCCAGCGATCACGAGGTCCTGCTCGCAGCGAGGGTTGATGATCCAGTTGGGCCCCACCTGCTGGAGCGTCCCCGTGACGGTCGCGGTGGGGCCCCGCGGGTGCTCGGGGTCGAAGCTCGGCGCCACGGACTTGGGCGCGATGGCGATGCGCGCGGGCGTCGCGCCAGCGGCCATCGGAAGCGTCACGGTCACCTGTCCGTAGCGCGCCCACGCGCTCCACTCGGTGCAGGTCACGTCGGCGAGGCAGTCGTTGGCGCAGTTGCCCTCGGCGTTGCCGCCGTAGGTGATGCGACCGTCGCCGTTGAGGTCGCAGTTCGTGGCGCCCGCGACGGCGTGGCCCTGCGGCGCGAGGCCCGGACCGAGCATCGTCGGCAGCGTCACGTTCACGACTCGCACGAGGCCCGACTCGTAGCGTTCGAGCACCGTCGCGTCGCGCGCGATCGTCGGCGTGATCTCGTCGGCGTCGGGGATGAGGCACGCGCCCACCGCGGGGTCGTCGGGGCGCCACTCGACGCCCACCTGAAAGCCCGGCTGCGCGAGCTGCGTCGAGCTCACGAACTCGGCCACCGAACCCGTGAGGGTCGAGAGGAGATCGCACGGACGCATCCCGTCGGGCGTGCGGAAGTTGAACGAGTAGAGCGAGTTGAAGCAGTGCTCTCCGCCGCACGAGCGGTCGTCGATGTCGGTCACGAAGAAGCCCGAGTTGTCGGTCTGCGTGACGACGAGCCGGTGCACGCGATCGTCGACCGCGGGGGCTGTGATCTGCCCGCGTCCCACGACGGTGATGCGCTGATCGAGGAGCGGAGACTGCGCGCCGCGGCCCTGCACGTCGGCGATGAGCGGCGTGCTGAAGTACATCGGCTCGGCGACGCCCACCGCGAAGGACCCGCCGCGCTCGGTGTCGTCGTTCACCGCTTCGCAGCCCGTGTCCGAAGGGAAATCCACGCGTCCGTCGCCGTCGTCGTCGAGGCCGTTGGCGCACGCGGGCGGCGGTGACCTCCGCGGGTCGACGGGCACGTAGCCCGCGTCCTCGGCCCAGAGACGCGTCTCTCCGTAGGCCCTCGCGACGCTCACGCGGATGCCCTCGGCGCGTCCTGCGGTGAGCTTCACTTGATTGCCCACGACGTTGGCCGCGGGCTCGACGAGAAGCGCGCCCGGCGTCGACGTGATGCCGAGCCAGCCGTCGAAGCTCGTGAGCGGATTGTGAGCCGCGTCGAAGACCTCGACGCGCACGGTGAAGCTCGCACCCACGTCGGTGAAGGGCAACGGACTCGCAGGCGCGCCGCGGTCACCCTCGGCGGTCACGAGCACGAAGGCCACCGCCCCGCTGCGGTCGGCCGTCGTCTGGTCGGTGATCTTGTGACCGCACGAGACGAGGGTCGAGAGCGCGGCGGCGAGGGCGAGTCTGCGGCTCATCGGGTCACCATCGAGAGGCGCCCGTCGGCGCGGGCTCCGGTGCGCTCGTCGAGGCACGAGAGGATGCGGCAGCTCATCGCGGCCCTGTGCTCCGCGGCGCACGCGCAGCGGGCCGAGGCCGTGTCGCCCGCGAGCCCCGGGCACTGCCGGAGCACGAGGTCGCGCACGTCGTCGCGGCACTGACGGAGCACGCAGCGACCGAGGCCCGGCACCGCCGTCGCGGTGTCGCGCACGCAGGTCCGCAGCGTCTCGTCGTAGTGGGCGCGGTCGGGCCACGCGCACACGAGCGTTTCGCTCATGCAGTCCTCGTCGCGCTGACAGTCGCGAAGCCCGTCGTCGGCCTGCTGCGGGATCTGCGCCTGCGCGGGGTCGGTGACGCCGCGGCGGCGGTTGCGCTCCATGACCACGTCGACGCTCGACGCGCAGGGCGGCGCCTGACGCACGAAATCGATCACGGCGTCGCGCTGTTCGACGCGCGTGTCGACCTGCGTCGTGTTGCGCTGGAGCACGAAGAAGCCCGATCCCCCGCCCGCGATGTAGTTGTTCACCGCGGCGGCGTACGAGGCGCTGAGCGAGAGCGGCACCATGCACCGGTGCGACGCGGGCTCGCAGAGCGAGCGTCGGTCAGGCGGCGTCGCGGCCCAGCCCGCGGGGTTGCACGCCTCGTCGTTCATGCAGGTGACGTTGTCGTCGCGGACGCCGATGTTGATGGTCTCCGCGCACGCGGGGAGCGTCTGCTGGACGCCCTGCGCGTCGGTGCGCTGACACGCGCCGCACACGATCACGGCGCGGGCGCCGGCGATCTGGGCCTGCGAGGCGCAGCCGCGGCCCGCGGAGCGACGCGCGACGAAGTCGAAGACCTCGCGCACCTCGCGCCCCGAGAGGTTCATCGTGGTGATCGAGTTGTCGAAGGGGAACACGTTGAAGAGCTGGTCGATGCTCACGGGCCCCGCGGGGATCGAGTCGCGGATGCCGAGGGTGTTGGTGAGCGCGAAGTCGGTCTGCACGCCGAGGCGCAGCCACATGCTCGTGGTGACGAGGTTGCCGAGGGCCGAGTCTCCCCCCGAGGGCGCGACGCGCGTGACGTCGTTGGGCGCGTAGCCAACGAGGTTGTCGAGGTTCGCGAGCGTGTCGAGGGAGCGCGCGTAGGGCTCGAGGAGGCGCTGCATCGAGGGCTCCTCGGGCACGTGGCGGTCGACGGGGTAGAGCGTGTAGCGGTGGGCGACGACCTCCCAGCGGTTGAGCGGGTCGTAGTCGGTCTCGCGTCCGGGCATGATGCGCGCGGGCACGTTCGAGAGCACCGTGTCGAGGCGCCCGAGGTACTTCATGAACGCGCCCGAGTGCTGCAGGAGCACCCTGCGCGGCGTGCATCGGCGCTCGCGGAACCCTCGCGCGACCTGCCAGTACGCGCGCGTCCCCTGCGGGGGACAGGTGCCGAAGGAGCTGCAGCACTGGCCCGGCGGGCACTCGGCGATGTTCGACGGGTCGAAGTGCGTCTCGGTGAGCTGCGGGATGAAGTGCTCTCCGCGCTCGTTGAAGGCGCGGCAGTCGGCGACCTCCTGCGTGGGGTTGAGCACGATGTGGAGGTGTCCGCCGAGCACGACGTCGATGCCCGTGGTGTTCTCGACCATGCGGATGTCGTCTTCGAGTCCGATGTGCGAGACCACCACGACGACGTCGGCGCCCTCTCGCCGCACGCGGTCGATGTAGAACTGCGCGGTCTCGACGGTGTTGAGCGGCGTGATGCCGAGGCGGTTGGGCTGGTCGAAGATCGAGGTGATCGACGAGAGGTTGCCGAGGCCCACGACGCCGACCTTGAGGCCCCGCACGTTGAACATGGTGTAGGGCCGCGCGAGGCGAGAGAGCTCGGCGCTGCCGGGCGCGGTGGGGTCGTCGAACTGGTAGTTCGCCGCGAGCACGGGGAAGGTCGCCCAGCGCTGGAACTGCCGCGCGAAGTTGGTCGCGCCGCGGTCGAACTCGTGGTTGCCGATGATGACCGCGTCGACGCCCGTGTGGGCGAGCGCGCGCACCTCGGCCTCGCCCTGAAAGAAGTTGAAGATCGGCGCGCCCTGAAAGCAGTCGCCGGAGTCGAGGTGCAGCACGCGGTCGGCGCGACGACGCTCCCGCTGGATGAGCCAGTTCATGCGCGCGGCGCCGCCGAAGGGGGCGTTCTCGGCGCGCAGGCCCAGGTTCTCGTCGGTGGTGTTGACCTGCTGAAAGTACGGGAAGAGCCGCGAGTGCCAGTCCGCCGTGTGGAGCAGCGTGAGGCCCACGTCGCCCGTGAGGCGCACGGGCTCTCCGTCGCTGGTGCCGCAGCCCGCGCAGAGCGCGGCGAGGAGGAGCGCGCACGCGAGGGCCGCGACGCGGGTGAGCCAACGGTCCTGTCGTCGCGTTCTGGGGTGCACCGCGCGGAGGCGTTTACCGCCGAAGCGTCGCGCGCATCAAGGCATCGTTTCGCCCTCGGGCGATTGCACCACGTCGTAGGCCGCGAGCCGCAGCGCTCCGCCCGAGGATTCGTACCAGGTGACGGAGGCGTTTCGCGGCGAGGGGCCGCGGAGGGCGGCCTCGACCTCGTCGTAGGTCCAGCCTTCGAGGAGGAAGCGGAACGCGCGCATCACGATGCCGTGCGTGACGACGAGCACGCGCTCTCCGTCGTGGCGGGCTTCGATGCGATCGAGGAAGCGCTGCACGCGCTCGCAGAGCTGCGCCACGCTCTCGCCGCCGGGCGGACGCGCGAAGAAGGGCCCCTGCGTGCTCCAGTACTCTTGCAGATAGGGGAAGGCGTCGGCGTGCTCGTCGGCGGTCATGTTCCAGCCGTGGCCTCCGTCGCGCTCGCGGATGAAGAGGTCGGCGCGCACGGGGACGTCGCCGAAGGTCTCGCCGGGCCACGCCCTGGTGATCTCTTCGAGCGTCTGGACGGTGCGCGCGTAGCCCGAGTGGTACACGGCGTCGAAGTCACCGAAGCGCTCGCGGAGGAGCCTCCCCGCGGCGCGGGCCTGGCGTCGCCCGAGGTCGGTGATGGCCGCGCGGTGATCGGCCGTGGCGCGCAGGGCGTCGCGCGACGCGGGGTCGGCGAAGAACGTGCCCTTCTTCACCTGGTTGCGCTCGCTCTCGGCGTGACGCACGAGCACGAGGAGGCTGGGGTGCTTCATCGCCCGCGTGAGTGCCACGACGCGGGCTCGGAGATCAACGGAGCCGCGGGAAGCCCATCGCCTCGGAGAACGCCTGCACCGCGTCGGACCAGTGCGGGATCGACGCGAGCGTCGCGAAGATCGCGAGCACCACCGTCGCGTCACGCAGGATGGTCCCGTCGGAGCGCGGCGCCTCCTCCTCGACGGAGGGGGGCTTGCGATAGGGACCGCCGCGGTGCGCTGCCATGACCCCGGAGTGTGCCTGATTTTTCATGGCCCGCGATGCCCTCGCGCAACTTGACCTTTGCCCACCGAAGCGTTGAGCATCGGCGCCCCCGTTCGAGGCCGCGACGCACGGAGCGTCGCCCACCCCCTCCGAGGCAACGCCATGCATCGTTCGATGAAGCTTCTCTCCATTGCTTTCGCGCTCGCTCTGCCGATCGGCTGCGGCGATTCCACGAGCGGCGGCACCGGCGCCACCGACGCGTCGACCACGCCCGACACCACCGCGCCCGCCGACGTGGTGATGTCCACCGACGCGCCTCGCACCGACGCGCCCGCCGACGTCGCCGCCGATCGTCCTCGCACCGACGCCGCGATGGGGAGCTGTCCCGTCCCCGCCACGGTGACCGGCACTTCGAATGCGGCGGCGATGTGCACGAGCGACGAGATGTGCGGCGGCCCGCTGAGCTGCGACACCGACCTCACGGGCGGCTTCTGCTGGGCCGAGTGCACCGAGTCGGCCTCCGCCACGTGCGAGCAGGCGCAGTGCGGCGGGCGCGGCTCGACGTGCCTCTCCCTCGGCGACGGCGCCGATGCGACGTCGTTCTGCACCGCGGCCTGCACGCCCACGGCGCGCGCGGGCAACCCCGGCTCGTGCCGCGCGGGGACGGTGTGCACGGGCTGGTGGTACACGCACGACCAGGGCGAGCCCGACACTACGGGCTGCGAGTACTTCTGCCAGTCCGACGCGCAGTGCGCTGGCGGCGTGCGCTGCAACACGCGCACGGGCGAGTGCAGCGACGACCCCGTCGTGGCGACGCGACGCGCCGACGGCGAGCCCTGCGACCCCACGGTCGAGACCGGCGATCCGCCGCGGAACACGCAGTGCCGTGGCATCTGCTTCCAGGAGACCGACGACCCCCACCAGGGCCTCTGCGGCAGCCTCGTGAACCTCGCCGCGACGCCGGCGTGCCCCGACAACCCCGCGCACGTCCACGCGATCGCGCCCTCCGACGACAACGGCCGCATCGACAACCTCGGCCTCTGCATCTACCGCGAAGACTGCGTCACCGACGCCGACTGCACGTCGCCGCTGCGCTGCATCCCCGGCACCGACGGCGAAGCGAACTTCTGCGGCTACGACGACGGAACGCTGCCGCCCCCCGACGCGGGGACGCCCGACGCGGGTCCGCGCGACGCCTCGACCGACGCGGTGCCGCCCGCCGACGTGACGCCCGCCGACGCGCCCGCGCCCGACGCCACGCCCGTCGATGCGGGGCCCGTCGACGCGACGCCCGCAGACGCAACCCCCGCCGACGTCTCGGCCGTCGGCTGATCGCCCCCCTGCCCCTTCCCTCTCCCACGACAGCCCTGGAACCGGCGACCTTGAGGGCGCCGCGACGTGACGCGGAGTTCGCTCCGAGCGTCGTCGCGCTCCCTCACGCCCACCGTCGCGCACACAGACCGTGAGCGGTCATGTCGGCCCTCACGTCGTGACGTCAGGCCGTGGCCTCACGCCGTCGCTTCGGGCGAACGCCGCACGCCGTCGCATCACGCCGTCGCATCACGCCGTCGTCCCTGGAGCGCGCCACCGCCTCCCCGATGGGCGCCTCCGCGCGACGAACTTCGAAATGCAAAGAGGCCGAATCGGAAGTCCGATTCAGCCTCGATTGCGACGATCCAGAGCGGGTGAAGGGATTCGAACCCTCGACGTCAACCTTGGCAAGGTTGCACTCTACCACTGAGTTACACCCGCGGTGAGTGAGGAGCTTCTACAAGTCCCTCACCGATCGGTCAAGAGAAAATCATTCGTACCTGAGTCCTTCTACCGGCGTGAGCTTCGCGGCCCAGATCGCAGGCACGAAAGAAGCGGCCAACGCGACGAGCATCGCGACGACGGCGGTGAACGCGAACTCCGCCACGCTCGGCTGCACGGGCACGTAGCGGATCAGATAGACCTGCGGGTCGAGCGGGAAGCGGTAGCGGATCAGGAGCCAGCAGTTGAGCGCGCCGCACGCGAGGCCGAGCGCCGTGCCCACGGCGCCGATCACGAGGCCCTGCACGAGGAAGATCCTCAAGATCGCGCTCTCGCTCGCCCCCATGGCCTTCAGGATGGCGATCTCGCGGCGCTTGTCGAGCACCACCATCACCAGCGTGGCGATCACGTTGAAGGCCGCGATCACGATGATGATCGTGATGACGAACGACAGCGCGAGCTTCTGGAGCGCGAGCGCCGTGAAGAGGTTGTGGTTGAGCGACTCCCAGTCGAGCGTGTGGTACGGCCCGCCGCCGAGGGAGCGCTCGATGCGGCGGCCGATGGCGCGCGCGCGGTCGATGTTGCGCACCTTCACCTCGACGCCCGTCACCGCGTCGCCCTGGTCGAAGAAGCGCTGCGCCTGCCAGATGTCGACGTAGACGAGGCGCGAGTCGTACTCGTCGAAGCCCGCGTCGAAGACCCCGACGACGCGAAAGTCCCTCGCCCGCGGCGTGGCCCCGTGGCGCACGAGCGCGGCGTCGGCGCCGGTGAGCGGAGAGATGATGCGCACCTCATCACCGACGTTGAGCGCGAGGGTGCGCGCGAGCGTCTTGCCCACGATGACCCCGGGCATCTCGACGCGCGGGCCGCCGCTCTGTGACGACTCGCGCGCGACCTCGCGCGAGAACGCGTCGAGGGGGTCTGCTCCCCCCGCGGTCTCCGGCGGGAGCTCGTAGCCCTGCGTCGATCCCGAGGGGAGCTGGTTCTCGGGCGCGACGGGCGACGCGGGCGCCTCCGGCAATTCGGGCGACGGCGCGTCGGGATCGGCCGCGGCCGGCGGCGCGAGCCTCGGTCGCAGCGGGACGAGGTCGGTGTCGTCGCGCCGCGAACGACGCACGCCCGCGAGCTCGTTGCCCGCGCGCACGATGTAGTCGTCGAGGGTGTTGTCGCGCGCCGAGGCCGGGTCGTCGCGAGGCCCCGTCGGCGCGGTGTCGCGCGGCGAGCGGAGGCCGTGAATGGAGCCCCGCGTGAGGTACGTGGGCAGGTCGAGCACCTGGCTCAGGCGGTCGGGGTCGACGCCCTTGACCAGCACGCCCGCGATGCGCTCACCGCGGGTGATCATCATGGGGTTGATGAGAAACGGCGCCTCGCCCGTGACGCCCGGCGTCGCGTGGACGCGGGCCATGACCTCGCGGTACTCGGTGAAGTCCCAGCCGTACTTCAGCACGAGCACGTGGGCGTTGACGCCGAGCACCTTGTCTCGAAACGAGTTCTGAAAGCCCGACGTGATCGCGAGCACGGCCGAGAGGGCCCACACGCCGAGGGCGATGCCCACGATCGCGATGGCGCCGATCACGGAGACGAAGGTGCGACGCCGCGCGCGCAGGTGACGGACCGCGATGGTGAGTGTGAAGTCCACGTTGGGTGTCGCCTGCTCTATCGTGTCCGGTAGGGATTTGCCATCGCGTCGGTGCCCCGCGCGCTACGCGAAGCGCGCGAACTCCGAGGGGTCGTGGGCGCAGAAGACCCGCAGGTCGTCGCGCGACGCCGCGAGCTCGCGGAGCCGCGACTGGTTGCGCCTCCGCGCCGCGTCGTCGACCGCGATGACCGTCTGAAACGCCTTGAATCCAGCGGGACACCACGGCGTCGCGGCCATTTCGTCGGCGTAGAAGTACGCGTCGCCCGCGTGCAGGAGCCACGCGTCTCCATCGCGCACGGCAACGCCGCTGTGGCCCCGCGTATGCCCGCGGAGCGGCACGATCGCGACCTCGAGGGCGCCGTCGCCGAGGGCGCGCACCGATTCGAAGCCCATCCACCGATCGCCGCCCGTCGTGTGGCGCTCCCACGCGGGGCCGTGGGCCCACTGCACGGGCTTGTAGCGCTCTCGCTCGAGGAAGGTCTTTCGCGCGAGGGCCGCGTCGAGCTCCTCGCCGTGCACGTGCACCCGCGCGCGGGGAAAGTCCGCGATGCCTCCGGCGTGGTCGTAGTCGAGGTGCGTGAGCACGATGTCGGTCACGTCGTCGGCGCGATACCCGAGGCGCTCGACCTGACGGACCGCGCACTCCGCGGCGTCGAAGCGCGGCGCGACGAGCGTGACGAGAAGGCGCCCCGAGCGACCGATGGGGTCGGCGACCTCGGCGAGCCCGAGGCCCGAGTCGACGAGCACCAGCCGATCGCCGGCCTCGATGAGCAGGCAGTGGCAGACCATGCGCGCGCGCTCGAAGACCCCGCCGCCCCGCGTGAGGATCGCGGCGCTGAACGGACACATCGTGGCGCAGTTGAGGTGGTGGATCTTCACGCGCGCGACGCTACCTCAGCGGCGGCGTCGCGGGGGTGCGCGTCGACGCTCAGCGGCGGCTTCGCGTCCCGCGGCCGTGGCAGCGGACGCAGAAGTTGGGCGACGACGAGCCGGGGTACTGGCGCACGCCGCTGTGAATGTCGTCGTAGCGCGAGCGGGGATGGCACTGCACGCAGTCGGTGTTGTCGCGCCCGTCGGCCCCCGGGCGGCTGTGGCAGCGCACACAGCGGATGTTCGCGTGGTTTCCCCGCGAGATCGGAAAGCGCGACTCGGGGTGCGCAGGCGCCTCGGGTGCGGGCGTGGGCGTGGGCGTCGGCGCGGGCGTGGGCGTGGGCGTCGGCGTCGGTGAGGGCGTCGGGCGCGTCGTGGGACGTTGCGGCGCCACGGGCCGCGCGGGCTGTGAGGGCCTCGAAGGCTCCGCGGGGGCCGATGCGTCGACGCGCGCGGCGGGCGTCGGAAGGGACGCGTCGGGGTAGCGCGCGGGCGCCCAGGCGTTGGTGTCGTGGCAGTCTGCGCAGGTGACGGCGAGGCGCGCGTGCGGGGGGTTCACGGCGCGGTCGTACTCGGCGCGGTGGCAGCCGACGCAGGTGGTCGGCGTGCCTTCGTAGATGGGCTCCGCGCCCTTGTGGCAGTCGACGCAGTGCGCGTCTTCGTGAACGCCCGTGAGGGGCCACTCGTGGCGCACCGACGTGGGGTGCCACGCGCGCTCGGTGTGACACACCGCGCAGGTCGCGGGCTTTCGCGAGCCCCGCTCGCGGACGTGCGTGCGCTCGTACTCGGCGCGGTGACAGCTCACGCAGCGCGACGACTGCGGCGGTCGCGGCGACCCGGCGTCGGCGCAGGCGACGAGCGCGAAGGAGAGCGCGAGGACGGGCGGCGCGCGCATCAGAAGCGCTCCTGTCGGAAGGTCATGCCGAGCCTCGCGCACACGCGCTGGAGCGTCGCGGCGAGGCCCGGCGGCCCGCAGAAGAACACGTCGACGCGCGCGGGCGCGTGCTGCTTCGCGATGTCACCGAGGAGCGAGGGCCAGTCGGGCGCGCCGAGGTGCGTGCGCGTCTGGAGGCCCGTCACGATGTCTCCGTGGCCCGCGTCGCGAGAGAGCTCGCGCGCGAGCTCGAGGCCGAGCGAGGTCGCGCCCGTGCGCCCGTCGGTCATGTAGAGGTGCAGGTCGAGGAGCGCTCCGCGGTCTTCGCGCTCGAGGTCGGCGAGCAGGTCTGCGAACCACTCGAAGGAGAACTGATCGCGGTTGAGCCACACGAAGTGCCCCTTGCGGAGCTTCGATGCGCGGCCCTCGCGGGCGCGCAAGACGAGGCTCTCGAGCACGCTCGCGAAGGGCGTCACGCCGATGCCCGCGCCGATCATCACGGCGTACTCCGCGTCGAAGAGGTGCGCCGTGGGAGAGCCGTAGGGGCCGTCGACGTAGACCTCCAGCGGGGGCGCCGCGGGGTCCGCCTCCTGCGCCTCGACGCGCGCTCGGAGCGCCGCCGTCCAGTTGCCGAGCACGCGCGCGTGGATGGTGAGCGCCTCGCGCTCCGGCGCGCTGCTGAGCGTGAAGGGGTGCCACTCGTAGCGCGCCACCGAGGGCACCTTGAGGAACACGTAGTCCCCCGGCGAGAAGCGGAATCCCTCGGGGCGACGGATGTCGAGCCTCGTCACCCCCGAGCGCACCGCCTGGGCCGCGACCGCGAAGGTCTTCGCGCCGCGCCGCCGCGCCCGCCGCACGCGCTCGATCACCCACGCGACGAGCGGAACGCCCGTCCACAGCAGCACCGTCGGCGCGTGCGCCACGACGAGCACGAACCACACCGCGTAGAGCATATGCGACGCGTAGAAGAGCTCGAAGCGTCGCGTGCGACGGACCACCGGCAGCGAGAGCGCCCACATCACCGCGAACACCACGACGAGCGCGACGCCCGTCACCCCTCGCCCCGTCGCGAAGAGAAAGTGCGTGAGCGGCGACGAGAGGTGACCGGCGCCTCGCGCAGCCACGAAGGCCGCGGAATGTACGAGCGCGAGCGCGGCCATCGCGTTGCCCGCGACGCGGTGAAAATCGATGGCGTCGTCGATGGGGAGCGCGCGCCCGATCCACGCCGCGCGGAGCCGCGTGAGGAGGCCGCGCATCACGGGCACGAGGATGAGCGCGCCGTTGAGGTCGAGGCAGCGCCCCGTGGCGCGACCGAGGCACATGAGCGCGTCGGAGGGACCGTGCGCGTCGTCGAGCATCACGGCCGCGAAGAGGCCCGTGTTGGCGAGCGCCCAGAGTGTGAGGGCGAGCGCGGGGAGCCAGCGGTTGCGGAGGTAACGGCCCGCGCGGCGGAGCCGCTCGCCCGTGGAGAGCTTCGCGTCGAGGCGCGCGAGGAGGTCTTCGCTCGGGGCGATCCAGAGGGCCTCGCTGCGGGTCATCTGGCGGAGCAGCGCGGGGCGCCGCCGCATCGACGCTTCGAACTCGGGGAAGGTCACGTGGCCGTCGCGGTTCGTGTCGGCGTCGGCCATCACGGCGGCGGCGAGGCGCTCGGGCGAGTGCGCGCCGCGGAGCGAGATCCCCGCCTCGGCGAGGGTCATCGCGACCATGCGGGCGATCTCTTCGCGCGAGATGGCGCCGTCGTGGTCGTGGTCGTGGAGCTGAAACGCGAAGAGCAGCCGCTCCCTCTCTCCGCCGAAGAGCACCGTGCGCACGCCCGAGAGGAACTCCTCGCGGCTGATGCTCCCGTCGCCGTCGCGGTCGAAGCGCGCGAGCACGCGCCGCGCGAGGTAGTCGCCCCGCAGTCCCAGCGCCCGCTTGAGGTCGGCCACGTCGATGCGCGCGTCACCCCCCGCGTGCTTCGCGAACGCGCGATCCAGCGAGGCCAGGAGCGCCGCGTCGACCTTCGTCAGCCTGGATTGCGTCATCCTCGGGCCTCGGACCCTACCGGACCCGAACGCTGAAAAGCCCTGAAAACTCGCTCACAAACGCGGGTATTCATGCCGCGGCCACGCGCGCTCGCGGTGGCTCCCGCGCTAGCCGTTGAAGGCCGCGCCCGGTGGGTGGTACTGCCGCACCGTGAGACCGACCGACGCGCAGCCCCTGGCCTGGATCGACCGCATCCTCGCGAGCGTCGCGCGCATCGCGCATCGCCAGCCGTGGAAGGTGCTCGCCGTCACCCTCTGCGTGCTCGCCGCGTCGTGGCTCGCGGCCAGTCGGCTCCAGGTCCGCGGCGACTTTCTCGACCTCCTCCCCGAGCGCAGCGAGGGCGCGCGGCTCTTTCGTCACGCGATGGCGCGCATGGGCGGCGGCAGCGCAACGCTCTTCGTCGTGGTGCGCTCGCCCGACGCCGACGCCAACAAGCGCCTCGTCGACGCCCTCGAGCCGGGCCTGCGCGCCCTGCCCCGCACGCTCATCCGCACCGTCGAGCACGGCCCCGAAGAGGCCCGGCGCTTCTACATGGCCCGCCGCTGGCTCTTCGCCGAGGTGGGCGACCTCGAAGAGGTCGAGTGCGAGCTCGCCCGCGCCCGACGCCGCGCGCAGCCGGGCTTCATCGACCTCGACGACGAGCCGTGCAGCGAGCACCGCAGCGACCGCGCGACGCGGCCGACCGCGCAGCCGACGCAGGCCGCGCCCGCACCGACGCCCGCGGCGAGCGAGAACGCGCGTCCCTTCGAGCGCTTTCGCGATCAGCTCTCGGCTCGCATGCGCGAGGTCGACCGCTACCCCACGGGCTACTTTCGCACCGACGACGGGGGCATCTACCTGCTCGTGATCCGCGCGTCGGGCGCGGGCTTCGGCGACCGCGCGGGCGATGAGCTGGTGGCGCGGGTCAACGCGATCGTGGCGCGCGTGCGGCCCGCGAGCTTTCACCCGCGCGCCGAGGTGGGCCTCGGCGGAGACGTGGCCAACGCCATCGCCGAGCGCGACTCACTTCTCTCCGAGGCGGCGCTCTCGACGGGGACGGCCTTCGTGCTGATCCTCCTCGCGATCGCGGTGTTCTTCCGCTCGCCGTGGGCGCTCGGGCACATCGGCCTCGCGATGTTCACGGGCGTCGGCATGGCCTACGCCGTGGCCTACCTGGCCTTCGGATACCTCACGATGTCGACGGCCTTCCTCGGCTCCATCGTGGCGGGCAACGGGATCAACTACGCGATCCTCTACCTCGCGCGGTATCGCGAGCGGCGCACGGCGGGCGACGACGTCGAGGCCGCGCTCGTCGACGCGTCGGTGACCTGCCGCGCGGGCACGCAGCTCGCGTCGCTCGCCGCGGCGGGGGCCTACGGGTCGCTGATGCTCACGGGCTTTCGCGGGTTCAGCCAGTTCGGGCTCATCGGCGCCTCGGGCATGCTCTTCTGCTGGACGGGCTGCATGGTGATCGTCCCCGCGTCGGTGACCCTCGTCGAGCGGCTCCGTGGGCGGCTCACGAAGGGCGGCGCCGCGGCCACCTCGGCCTCGATGAGCACCCCCATCACGGGCCTCGTGGGGACCTTCACCGCGCGCTTCGCGCCCTTCATCCTCGCGGTCGGAGCGGTCGCCGTGATCGCGGCGGCGGTGAAGCTCCCGGGCTACCTCCGCGACCCGTGGGAGTACAACTTCGCGAAGCTCCAGAGCAGCGGCAGCCGACACACGGGCGCCGACGCGTGGAGCTCGGAGGCCGACAAGGTCTTTCGCGCCGGAACGCCCGCCCCCACGGCCGCGACGCCCGCGCGCGCCCCCTCGCCCGACGACGCGAGCGGCTACTCCGACATGATCCTCGCGGACCGCATGGACGACGCCCTCGCCATCGCGGAGGCCGTGAAGCTGCGGGATCAGCAGCGCACCGGCGGGCGCTACGTGCACCACGTCGAGACCGCGTGGGACATCCTCGGCGGACCGCCGCCCGTGATGGCCCGCAAGCTCGCGCTCCTCAACGAGCTGCGCGCGCACATCGACGCGATGATGCCGCACCTCGAAGGCCGCGACCTCGAGACGGCGCGCGAGTGGAGGCCCCCCGAGAACCTCCACGCCGTGGCACCCGAGGAGCTCCCCTCGCTCGTGCGTGAGCGCTTCAGCGAGCGAGACGGCACCTTCGGAACCCCCGTGTTCGTGCACTACCGCGCGCGCTACTCGCCGAGCGACGGGCGCGCGCTCATGGTCGTCTCGGGCATCACCCAGAACGTGCGCCTCACCGACGGCCGCGTGGTGCCCACGGCGAGCCGCGCGACGGTCTTCGCCGAGATGATCCGCTCGATGGAGATCGACGGTCCGCGGGCCACGCTCGGCGCGCTCACGACGGTGATCCTCGTGGTGATCCTCGCGACGCGGCGGCTGCGGGCCTCGCTCGCGGTGCTCGGGGCGCTGCTCTCGGGCATCGTGCTCACGGTGGGCGGCGCGGCGTGGCTCGACACGCGGCTCAACTTCCTGAACTTCGTGGCGCTGCCGCTCACCTTCGGCATCGGCGTCGAGTACGCGATCAACCTCTACGACCGCATGCGGTACACGAACGACGACCCGTCGGCGGCGCTGCGCTCCGTGGGCGGCGCCGTGACCCTCTGCTCGCTCACGACGATCATCGGTTACGGCGCGCTCCTCGTGGCCGACAATCAGGCCCTCCAGTCGTTCGGCCGCTACGCGATGGCCGGCGAGGTCGCGTGCCTCGTCACGGCGATGCTGCTCCTTCCCTCGGCGCTCAAGCTCCTGCGCAGGGCGCCCACCGAGGACTCACACTGATGGCTCACCACCCCGTCCGAGTGCTCTTTCTCAACGACACGGCGCGCAACGGAGGCCCCGGGCGCAGCCTGCACTCGATCCTGTCGTTCCTCGACCCCGCGGAGGTCACGCGCCTCGTGCTCCTGCCGCGCGAAGACGTCATCGCCGAGCTCCTCCGCACGTCGCGCTGCACCGAGGAGATCATCATCGAGCCCGACCTCGTCGAGAACCCCTTTCAGCCCCTCGACCGCGCCATCGAGCGCGAAGACCTCGACGCCCCGTGGCGCCTCAAGGCCCCGCGCCTCGCGGTCAACGTCGCGCGCCTCGGGCGCCTCGCCGTCACGCTCCCGAAGCTCCTTCGCGAGAAGCACGTCGACGTCATCTACTGCAACGGCACCACGGCCGACTTCGTGGGCGGAACGCTCGCGGTGCTCACGGGCGTCCCCGCGATCTGGCACGTTCGCTACACGTCGGTGCCCGAGGCTTCGAAGCGCGCCCACACGTGGCTCTCGTCGCGCCCCGAGGTCGCGCGGATCGTGTGCGTCTCGCACGCCGCCGCCGCGCTCTTTCCGCACGCGGCCGAGAAGACCTTCGTCATCAACAACGCCGTCGACCTCGAGCGCTTCAAGCGCGGCGCCACGAAGGGCTGCGTGAAGGGCGACGCGCTCCCCGCCGACGCGTTCGTGTTCGGGAGCATGGGCCGCGTGCTGCCGCGCAAGGGCTACCCCTCGATGATCCGCGCGGCGAAGATCCTGCTCGAAAGCGCCACGCCCGAGGAGCGCGCCCGCGCCCGCTTCGTCGTCGTGGGTGACACGCCCGCGGACCTCCCCGGCGACCACCTCGGCGAGTGCCGCGCGCTCGTGCGAGAGCTGGGTCTGGAGCGAGAATTTCTCTTCCCGGGCTTCACCGCCGACGTGCGCCCGTGGGTCGAGGATTTCGACGTCGTGGTGCTCCCCTCGGTGTACCCCGACCCGCTGCCCCGCACGGTGATCGAGGGCATGGCCTACAACTGCCCCGTCATCGCCTTCGACGTGGGCGGCGTCGGCGAGATGGTGCGCGACGGAGAGACCGGCACGCTCATGGGCCCCGACCCCTCGCCCGAGGCCCTCGCCGACGTGATGCGCTCGTACCTCCGCGACCCCGAGCGCGTGCGACGCGAGGGCGCGAAGGCCCGCGACGCCGTGGTCGAGGCCTTCGACGCGCGCCACCACGCGCAGAAGATCCACGCGCAGATCCTCGCGGCGGCCCACACGCGCCGCGGCCCCCTTGCGTGAACGCGCCGAGCGATCCATACGTCGCGCCATGAACGCCCTCGACGTGACCGCCTCGCTCGAAGATCAGGTGACCGCGCTGCGCGTCGGCGCGGGGCTCTGCGCGCTGGAGTCTCTCGGCGCCCTCGGCGTGCGCGGCCGCGATCGCACCAAGTGGCTCAACGGCATGATCACCAACGACGTGCGCGTGCTGCCGCCGGGCAGGAGCGTCTACGCCGCCGCCGTGGGCCTCAAGGGCAAGATCATCACGGACCTCTACGTCGACGCGCGCGAGGACGAGATGGCGCTCGTGATGCCCCTCGATCGCATCGCCGAGGTGACCGAGCACTTCGACCGCTACGTCGTGATGGAGGACGTCTTCGTCAGCCCGCGCGACGTGAAGGTGTTCTCGCTCCAGGGCCCGCTCGCGACGGAGCGCGCCGCGTCGCTGCCCCACCGCTTCGCCGCCGACAGGCTCGGCCGCGGCGGCGTCGACCTGGTGATCCCCGCGGACGACGAGGCCGCGTTCGAAGCGCTCCGCGCGTTCGTGGCGAAGGGCGACGCGGTGGTGGTCTCACCCGAGGCGTGGGAGGTCGCGCGCATCGAGGCGGGCGTCGGCGCCTTCGCCATCGACTTCGACGGAAACCACTTCGTGCAGGAGGCCGGCATCACCGCGCGCGCCGTGTCGTTTCAGAAGGGCTGCTACCTCGGGCAGGAGGTCGTGTGCAGGCTCGAGATGCGCGGTCAGGTGCAGCGGCTCCTCTCGGGGCTCGTGCTCGACGGACCGGCGCCCGCCGCGGGTGACGTGGTGCTCCTCGACGGCAAGGAGGTCGGCCGCGTGACGAGCGCGCGCGCCTCGGTGTCGCTCCCGGGCAGCTCCGTCGCGATCGCGATGGTGAAGCACGCGGCGGCCGAGCGCGGCGCGGCCGTGACCGTGAACGGCGTGGCGGGCGTGCTCACCGCGCGGCCCGTGCCCTGATGCGCGCGGGCGTCGCCCCCGTCACCGCCCTCTTCGCCGCGTTCGTCGCGTGCTCGGGCGCGTCGAGGCTCTCGTCGATGGATCACGCCCCGCTCCCCGCCGCGAGCGCCGACGGCGGAGGGTCCTCGGATGCAGCGTATTTTCGTGACGTGGCCATCGAGGCGCGCGTGGCGAGCGCCGAGACCGCGTGGCTCACGGCGCACCTCGCCGACGGCCCCGACCGCGCGAACCCGAGGGACAGCGACGCCGTGCGGAGGCTCGCGCAGATGGGCCCCGAGGGCGTGCTCGCGGTGGCCGAGGTGTTTCGCGTGCGAGACACGCGGCGCATGCCCTTCGCGCGGCGCGTGATCGAGCGCGTGGCGCTGCGGCGGTGCCTGCGCGACCACGACCGCGCGGCGTGGGTGATCGCGAGCCTCGAGCGCGCCGAACGCCCCGCGGCGGTCGGCGACGCGGGGATCGTGTGGCAGACCAGCGACGACGCCTGGAACGGCGAGGCTGTCGAGCGCGTGCGCGCCTGGGCGCGGGGCGGGACGCCCTGCGACGCGCCGATGGGTGGCGATGGCGGGATCGGCCCCGACGCGGCGTCCCTCGACGCGGAGCCCTGAGGGGCGGACGAGGCATCGAACCGGCGGAGATTTTCCTCCGGCTCGGGTTTGTGCTTACAAACGCCGCGAGCCCTGCGCGCAACGGAGCGCGCACGTCCCCAACACTCACCGCTCGGCGACGGGGCCATGGCCCCGCGCGCCACGACCGTTGCGCGCCGCACGATCACACCGCGGCGCTTCAGGAGTTCTTCTCGATGAGACGCGAACGAACCTGGCTTCTCCTTCCCTTCGTGGCCTGGGTGGGGGCGTGCTCCGACACGATCACCTCCTCGCCCGCCGACGGTGCCGTCACCAACGACGTGCCCTCGGTCGACACCCCGACGCAGCCCGACGCCGCGCCCGATGTCGCCCCCGACGTGGCCCAGCCCGACGTGGTCGAAGACACGGGTCCCGACGCCTCCGTCGACGATGTCATCACCAACGACGCCGTCTCGCCGCCCGACGGCGCCATCGAAGACGTCGTCACCTCCGACGTGATCGTCGAGGACATCCCTCCGATCGACGTCCCCGTCACGCCCGATGTGCCGGTCACCCCCGACGTGCCCGTCACGCCCGACGTGCCCGTGATGACCGACGTTCCGGTCACCCCCGACGTGCCCGTGATGACCGACGTGCCCGTCACGCCCGACGCCGGGCCGCCGTGCACCAACGGCATCGCCGACACCTGCCCCGCGGCGGGCGCGATGTCTCGCTGCGCCGACCTCAACGACGGGCGCCCGCACACCATCGTCTTCACCGGCCTCACCAGCGGAATCCCCGCGAGCTGCGAAGGGACGCAGAGCGGAATGGCCCGCGACGGCGTCGTCCCCCTCACGCTCACGGCGACCTCCGACGTGGTCATCACCTCGATGCCCACGGGCGGCGACCTCAACGTCGTCTCGCTCTTCCGCCCCGGCGGATGCGGCGTCGCAGCGCAGGAGCTCCGGTGCACGAACCCGAGCGCGATGGGCGGCGGAGGCGCGGGCTCGACCGCCACCGTGCGCGCCACCTCACTCCCCGCGGGGACGTACTACGTCCAGGTCTCGGCCGTCGGCGGCGCGCCCGCGATCGTTCAGGCGATGGTCACGCCCGCGCGTCCTCGCACGCCGGGCGACGTGTGTCCGGGCATCACGGTGACCCCCGACGGACCGCCCGTGACCCTCTCGACGACGGGCTTCCAGGCCGACGGCGACTGGGGCACCTCCTGCGGCGGCGGCAACGGCGGCAACGTCGACTCGGTCTTCTCGTTCACGCTCACCTCGACGCGCGACGTCTCCATCGAGATGAGCGCCACGGGCGGCGGAAACGTCTCCGCGGAGCTCAACACCACCTGCGGCGCGCGACCCATGGCCACCGACGGATGCGCCACCGGCAACCCCTCGCGCAGGACGTACCGCGCCCTCGCCGCGGGGACGTACTATGTCACCGTCACCTCGGGCGCCGCGGGCCGCACGCTCATCGCCAACGTGACCACGTCGACGCCCGTCACGGCCTCCGCGGCCGATCGATGCCCCGGCGTGACGCTGCCTCCGGGCGTCGGGATCACGGCCGACGTGGCCGCGCTCCCCACGCGCATCTCGACGCTCTCGTGCCTCAGCAACCCCACGGCCGACGCGGCCTTCAGCTTCACCGCGCCCGCGGCGGGCAACGACGTGCTCGTTCACGTCGCGCACTCGGGCACGGCGAACATCGCGATGCAGCTCCAGCAGCCCTGCGGCGGCATGAACGTCGGCGCCTGCGTCGGACCCGGCACGGGACGCAACGGCAGCTCGTACTGGCAGCGCTACCAGGGCCTCACCCCCGCCTCGGTCTACTCGATCGTGGCGGCCACCTCGGGCACCTCGGGGTCCGTCGGCGCGAGCTACGTGACCATCCCCACGACGGCGCCGGTCACCGTGATGGGCACGCCGACGTGCATGCGCCCGCAGGTGATCCCCGCGGCGGGCGGCGTGTTCCGCGGCAACACCACGGCGAGCATGCTCCGCACGAGCGGCTTCGGCGGAGGGACGCTCAACGCCCCCTGCCTCACGGCAGCCTGCATGGGCGGACGCACCGTGGCCTACCAGCTCACGCTCACCGCGCGTCGCCACGTCATCGCCTCGCTCACGGGCGGCTACGACACCTTCCTCTGGATCAACTCCGGCGCGACGTGCCCGGGCACCAACGTGATGAACGCGTGCAACGACGACGCGATCGGCACGGGCTCTCAGATCGACACCACGCTCGACGCGGGCACCTACTGGGTCTTCGCCTCGGGCTGCGGCGTCGGCGCGGCGGGTGACTACACCCTCGACGTCGTGACGCTCGCCCCCTGAGGCGAAGGCCTCGCCCCCCGAGGCGAAGGCCTCGCCCCCTCTGCCCCACGCGGTCGAACACCCCGCGGCCGCATCGCGGAAATCCCCTTCGCCACGCGAAGGTCTCCTGCACTATCCTCCCCGGCTGATGGCCGATCCCTCGTCTCCAAACCAGGGCGACACGTTGACGTGCGCGCAGTGTCAGGCCGCGCTCCCCTCCGACGCGACCTTCTGCCTCCGCTGCGGCGCGCGCGTGGTGAGGGCGCCCGCCGCCGCGCCGTCGAGGGCCGGACGCAGCGGCACGCTCATCGGCGTCGCGATGGGTCCCATGTCTCCCGCGCCCGCGCCGCAGAGCGCGCCCGCCGCGCCGAGCGTGCCCTCGGTGCAGAGCGCGCCCACGGAGCCGCCCGCCGCGCGCGCCACGGCCCCCGATGGCACCGCGCTCAACGCGCCCAAGCGCGTCGCCAACGCGCACGCCACGATGATGGGCGTCGCGGCGCCCTCGGGGACCGCTCCCTCGACGCAGCCGCAAGCGCCGCAGACGCCGCAGGTCCAGAGCGCAGCCCCGCTCCCTCCGCCGCAGGCGGCGCAGGCGCGCGGCGGCACGATCCACGGCGTCGCGCCCAACGTCGCGGGCCTCGTCAACGCGCAGCCCGCAGGGCCGGCGCCTCGCACCGGACAGACCGTTCAGGGCGTCGCGCAGGCCCCGCCGCAGAACCTCCTCACCTCGACGGGGCGCCACCGCAAAGACGTCATCATGGCCGGCGACGCGCAGC
Source organism: Polyangiales bacterium (assembly GCA_046351535.1). Lineage (GTDB taxonomy): Bacteria > Myxococcota_A > Polyangia > Polyangiales > CAISKJ01. The sequence continues at coordinate 34,585 of JAXLYG010000045.1, read as the reverse complement.
CGTCGGTCGCGTCGCGGCCGCAGCCCGAAGCCGACTCGTCGCAGCAGGGCGGGCGCGCGGTCGACACCTTCGACGGAGACATCCCCGGGCTCCCGAAGCGCCGCAGCGGCGGGGCTTTCGCGTGGATCGTCGGCGGACTCCTCGCGGTGTCTGCGCTCGGCGTCGGGGGGTGGCTCTACACGCACCGCACGCAGGCGCCTCCGCCCCTCTCCGCGACGCTCCGCACGCAGCCTGACGGCACGCAGATCGTGTCGATCACCCTGCCCGACGCGACGGGCGCGAAGGTGCGCCACAACGGCGTCGAACACCCCGTCGACGCGCAGGGCCACGTCGAGTTCCCGGTCACGCTCCCGGCGGATCGCGTGGGCTACGTCGACGTGCCTGTCGACGTCGTGCGCGCGACGGGCGTCGAGCCTCGCGCGATGCGCTTTCTCGTCGCCTGGCGCGCCGAGACCGACCTGCGAAAGCTCGGCGACGACCCGCCCAAGATGCACATCGTGTTTCACGTGATGCGCGGCTCCTCGCTCGCCATCGCGGGGCAGTCGATCCGCGTGACCGGCGAGGTCGGGATCGCCGAGCTCGCGGGCCCCGCGCCCTCTCCCGCGGGCGAGGGCGAGGCGCGTCGAGAGCGCTACCCCGTACGCGTGGTCACGCCCGACGGCTCGGCCATCGAGGAGCAGTACGAGCTCCGCGTCCCGCGCACGCAGCTCCGCGTCGAGTCGCCCGCGCGCGTGACGATGACCCACGAGGGTTCCATCGTGGTGCAGGGCCTCGCGCCGACGGCCACGCGCGTGCGCATCGGCGGTCAGGCCGCGACGCTCTCGGGCGGACGCTTCAACGCCGTGGTGCCCGTCACGCAGGGCTCGAACTCCCTCGACGTGGTGGCCTACGCGCCCGGCGGCGCGCCCGCGCTCGTGAACCTCACCGTGTACCGGGACGTCACCCCCGAGACCTACCTCGCGAGCGGCGGCGGAGACCGCACGGCCGCGGCCCTCGCGACGCGTCCGCCCCCCGACGGCGCGCGGCTGCGCGTGATCGGCACCGTCGTCGGTCAGGTGATCGACGCGCCCACGGGACGCACCTGCCAGCTCGTCGTCGAGAGCCGCGCGTGCCCGAGCAACCGCTGCACCGCGTGGATCGACCTGCCGCCCGGCGCGCAGGTCACCTCGGGCGCCTCCGTCGAGGTGGTCGGAGAGATTCACGGGCTGCGCGCCTACGCCACGCAGTCGGGCGAGCGGCGGAGCGACCCCGTCGTGCAGGCCGTCCTCGTCACGCCGCGAAGGCCGTGACCCCGCGCGTCGCAACGCTCGCGGCCCTCGCCGTGTCGCTCGCGTCGAGCTCCATCGCCGCGCCCGTGCGCCCCGGCCGCACGGCGCCCCTCGACGTGGCGCGCCGCGCGCCTGCGTTCACGATCCCCGCGGAGGCGTGGCGCTCGCTCCATCGCGTCGACCTCCCCTCGCCCTGCGCGCAGCCCGCGGCGCTGCTCCCCGACGGCACGCTCGCCGTGGCCCTCGACGCGCCGCCCGCGCTGGCCTTCGTCGCGCGCGGCGGAGACGTCGTCGCGACGGTGCGTCTGCCGGCGCGCGTCACCCGTCCGCTCTCCGTCGGGCGCGACGGCCGCGTGTTCGTCACCGCGGGCCGCTCGCTGCTCACGGTGGCGCCCGACGCGACGATCCGCTCGCTCGTCGAGGTGCTCGACGCGAGCGCCTCCTCGGCCTTCGTGCGCGACGACGGGAGCGCCGTGGTCGTCACCACGCCCAACCACAGCGCGATGGAGTTCGTGCGCCTCACGCCCGAAGGCGACCTCTCGCGCGTCGTCACGGCGCGCGGCGCGATGCTCTCGTCGCCCTCGCGGCTCGCCGACGATCGCGTGGCCACCACGACCTCCGACGCGCTCGTGACGCTCGACGCGCGCGACGACGTGCAGACGGCGCCAGCGCCGCCGGGCGTTCGTCAGGTGGCCTCCGAGGGCGAGACGCTCGCGCTCACCACCGACGCGGCGGTGCTCCTCGCGGACCTCCGCGGCGCGGTGCGCGCCTCCGTGCCGCTGCGAGGCGCGCCCGCGTGGCTCGACGCGATCGGCGCGGGTCGCTTCGCGGTGTCGCTCGTGCTGCCCAACGCGCCCTGCGAGCTCTGGATCATCGAGGCGCGCGGCGACGTCGCGGCGAGGCTCCCGATCCCGCGCGAGACGCGCCCTCCCTCGGTCGACGCGACGGGCGCGCTGCTGGTCGCGTCGCGCGGCGGAGAGCTCCTCGCGATCGACGCCGACGGCACCGAGCGGTGGCGCGTGACCACGCACGAGACGCTCAGGCCCCCCGCCGTGCCGCTGCCCCGCGGTGGCGTCGCGATCACCACCGAGGGCAGCGCGCTGCTCATCCTCGACGACACGCCATGAAGGTCACCGCGCTCGACTACGAGCTCCCCGAGGAGCTCATCGCCACGACGCCTCCCGCCGAGCGTGACGGAGGGCGCATGATGGCGCTCGACCGACGCGCGCAGACGCTCGCCCACGACGTGATCCGCTCGCTCCCAGACCGCGTCGCTGAAGGGACGCTCCTCGTCGTCAACGACACGCGCGTGATCCCCGCGAGGCTGCGCGGCGCGAAGCCCACCGGAGGCCGCGTCGAGTTTCTGCTCGTGCGCGCGCTCGCCGCCGACGCCCGGCAATGGTCCGCCCTGGGCCGCGCGACCAAGCCCCTGCGCGCGGGCACCGAGGTGCGCGTCGCCGACGACCTCACGGTGCGCATCGACGCGCGCGAGGCCTCGGGCGCGCTCACGGTCTCGCTCCTCACCGACGACCCGTGGCGTGCGCTCGAAGCGCGCGGAGAGGTGCCGCTGCCGCCGTACATGCGACGCGCGCCCGACGACGACGACCGCGCGCGCTACCAGACCGTCTTCGCGAAGCACCGCGGCGCCGTCGCGGCCCCCACGGCGGGGCTGCACCTCACCGAAGCGCTTCTGGCAAGGCTCGCGGCGAAGGGCGTCACGCGCGCGTCCGTGACGCTCCACGTGGGCCCGGGGACCTTCGCGCCGGTGACCGTCGACGACCTCGACCAGCACGCGATGCACGCCGAGTGGTATTCGGTGCCCGACGAGACCGCGGCGCTCGTCGAGCGCGCGAAGTCCGAAGGGCGCCCCGTGCTCGCGGTGGGGACGACGGTGGTGCGCACGCTCGAATCGTGGGCGGCCATGGGGTCGCGCGTCGGTGACACGCGGCTGCTCATCCAGCCCGGATACGCGTTCAAGGTGGTCGACGCGCTGCTCACCAACCTGCACCTGCCGCGCTCGACGCTCCTCGCGCTGGTGATGGCCTTCGCGGGCGAGGACCTCACGCGACGGGCCTACGCAGAAGCCGTTTCAGCGCGGTACCGCTTCTTCTCGTACGGCGACGCGATGCTGATCTCGTAGCCGTGCGCGCGCCCCCGAACGATGCCGATGGTCGCGTGGTCTGCGTCCGCTCCTGGAGCCTCGCCGTCGACGGTGACGTCGTCGTGGGGCGCACGACGGAGAGGACCCGCGCGTGGTCGATGGAGACCGGCGCGGAGCTGTGGCGCATGGACTTCTCGCCCATCGCGTGGGTGCTCGACGGCGACGAGGTCCACGCGCTCTGCGTCGAAGAGGCGCGCGCCGAGGTCGTCGTGCTCGACGCGCGGAGCGGCGTCGCGAAGCGCGCGGTCAAGCTCGGCGGGCTCAACCTCGAAGCGGTCTCCTCGACCTTCGCCCTGCTCGACGGCGCGTATCTCGTCGGGCTGCGCCGCGCGCTCCAGCGGCGATCGATGACCGACGGCGCCGTGCTCGCGGAGGCTTCGATCACCGGGCGCACGTGCTCGCTCGCGCGGAGCCCGTCGGCGCTCTGCGTCGCCACGGACGCGGGCGTCGCCACGTGCCTCGCGCGCGACACGCTCGACCTGCGCTGGACCCGCTCGGACCTCAGCACGGTCCGCGTCCTCGCCGCGGGAGAGGTCTTCCTCGCGTGGCCCACGGACGAGTTCGACGTCGAGGAGTCGCAGCTCCACGCGCTCGATGCGCGCACGGGCGAGACGCTGTGGCGCGACGGTCTCTTCGCCGAGGCGCTCACGTCGTCGGACGAGACGGTGCTCCTCCGCGCGCGCAACGCATGGATCGCGGCGCGTGACGCCCGCAGCGGCGAGACGCGCTGGCGTCGATGGTGCGGCCCCGTCGCGCAAGCCGCGGTCCGCGAGCGCGGAGGCTTCGCGGTGCTCACCGAAGACGCGCTCATCCGATTGGGAGATGACGGCGCCGAGCTCGCGCGCTGGCCCGTCACGCAGGCGATCGGCAGCGTGGCCGCGAGCGCGTCGGGCGACCTCGCGTGCGGCGCCGAGCACATCGGAGCGGCAACGCGAGGCCTCGGCGTCGCGCCGGAGCTCGTGACCCGCGAGATCGACGTGGTCGGCCCGGCAGACCCTCAGCCGATTCACGGTCGCGGTCCGATGGCGCCCGCGTATGCGCGGCTCGACGACGCGCGCGCCGTGTTGCAACTGGTGACCGACCTCGACGAGGCGTGGGAGGCGCTCGCCGCGCGGGGCGTGATCCCGCACGCGTGGATCGACGACCCGCGGCGCCGCTTCGGCGGCGGTGACGCGACGTCGACGTGGCACGCGAGACCGCAGACGGCCCGCGAGATGCTGGCCTTCGCGGGCGACGTCGAGGGCGTCGAGCGCGTCGAGTCGCTGTGGCGTGAGGCGTTGAAGCGCTTCGCGCCGTGGGTCGGCGAGGTCGACGACGTGGCCCGGTGGTCGTGCCTCACGCGCGAGATCATCTGGAGCTCGGAGGGCGGGATGCGCCTCCCCTGCGCCGCGGCGTGGAGAGCGCTCGTCGCGTCGCTCTCGGCCGAGGCGTACGACGCGATCGAGCGGATGATCTTCGAAAGCAACTCCACGGAGGTCGCGAGGGAGTTCGACCTCCGCATGGCCGACGCCGCGTGGCGCACGGCGTCGCGCGCGGGCCTCTCGACGCGACTCTCGGCCACGTCTCCCGACGCGATCCGATTCGACGAGCGCGAGAACCCCTACGACGCCCTCCGCGCGATCCTCGCGACGGGCTACATGGTCGACGTCCGCGGGCACCTCATCGCGCCGCGCTTCGACGAAGCGTTCGAAGCGCTCGAGGTGATCGACGACGACATCCCGTTCTGAGCTCGCGCGCTTCACGGCACGAGCGCTCTTGTCAGGGCGGGGTGATCTCGATGGTCCCGAGGTCGACGGAGTTGTCGGGCTCGCTGTGCGCGGAGGGGCGGAGCCGCGAGCCCGGCGCGAGCGTCTCGACGGTGAGCCGAACGCGCAGTCGCACGGGGCGCATCTCGCGCTCGACGAGCAGCGAGATCTCGTCGCGGAGGTACTCGCCGGGGATCCACTCCGTCGTCGTGTAGCGCCCCTGGATGGGGAAGTGCCGCGCGTGAAAGTGCGGCCAGATGGGCTGGTTGTCCTCGGGCACGAAGTACACGTTGATCCAGTAGGGATCGGCCGTGCGGCGCATCACGCGCCAGTAGAGCGTGAAGTGCAGCGGCGTGCCGATCGCGAAGCTCTTGACCGGCATGTCGTAGCCGAGGAGCTCGACCACGTCGGCGAAGCGCGTTCGAAGCGCCACCTCGGGCGTCGGCGCGCGGGCCATGCGCGCGGCCTCGACCACGCGCGCGGTGCGGTTCGCGTCGGTGCCCTCGACCCATGAGTAGAGCCGGTCGCGGAGCGTGTGCGCGAGGTCGACGCGCTCGTCGAAGAGGTTGTGGAGCTGCCCCGGATCGCGCTGCGTGTCGAAGAGCTCCCAGGTGCCGCGGCGGATGTCCCAGAGGATGGTGTAGGGCGGCGCCCAGAGGCCCTTCTGCTCCATGGGATAGAGCCCGTCGGGGGTCACCTCGGCGTAGACGTGATCGCGCCAGTTCGGGCCCGTGATGGGCATCGTGGCGTCGAGGAGCGGCGGCACGAGGCTCCTCGCGGCGATGGGCTGCGTCGGCTGCAGCCCCGCGAGGTTGAGGAACGTGGGGTTGATGTCCATGAGCGACGCGAGCGCCGCGCGGGGTCCCGGCGCGATGCCCGGTCCGCGGATGATGAGCGGCACGCGCGCGGCCTCGTCGTGGAGGTCGAGCGAGTGGTGCCACACGCCGTGCTCGTTGTGCCCCTCGCCGTGATCGCCCATGACCACCACCACCGTGGGCCGATCGGGCCGCAGCGACTGGTACGCGTCGACGGCGTCGAGGAGCCGCTGCGCCGCGAGGTCCGCGCGCGCGACCTCCTCGTCGTAGCGGTCGACCATGCCGTGACCGAACTCGCGAGGCTCCGTGAGGTCGCGGTAGGGGTCGTGGGGCTCCATGAGGTGGATCCACATGAAGAACGGCGGCGTCTTGCCGGCCTGCGCGCGGATCCACCCCGCGGCGGCGTCGACGGTGGGCCACACGTCGTCCTTCATGCCGCTGGTCTCGTGAGACTCGTCGAAGCCCTGAAAGAAGCCCTGCGTGCGGCCGAAGTAGTCGGCGTTGTTGTACATCGCCGTCGCGTAGCCGGCCTCGTGGAGCCGCTCGGCGAGCGTGATGTTCGAGGGCTCGAGCGCGGGGAACTGGTTGTCCGTCCCCCACTCGACCTGCGACGCGTAGCGGCCCGTCCAGATCGACGCGAAGGAGCGCAGCGAGCGCGGCGACGCGCACCACGCGTGGGTGAAGCGCGCGGCGCCCGCGGCGAAGGCGTCGAGGTGCGGCGTCGTCGGGCGGTGGTACCCGTAGCAGCCCATGTGATCGGGCCGCATCGCGTCGATCGAGAGCAGCAGGAACGACGGCTGGTGCCCCTCGTACTGGTGGGGGACGGCCGCGAGCGCGCCGTTGCCGTCCTCCGAGTGGCGCACGGCGTCGTGGCCCGAGCAGTTCTCGTCGACGCCGTTGCCGGGCACGTCGAAGGCGCCGGGGTGGATGCGCGCGTTGTGGTCGTTGCAGTCGCCGCCGTTGAAGACCGCGCTGTACCCGTCGCGGTCGAGGTCGACGGCGCGCTGGAGCCCGCGCGTGAGGTGCTTCGAAACGACGGTGCGGTTGAAGATCGCCGAGGCCACGGTCTGCCGCGCGCCGAAGGTGAAGGCCGAGAGCGCGAAGGTCGCGAGCGACACGGCGCCGAGCGCCGCGAGCGCGCGCTTGGGGATGGGCCTGTTCGCGTGAAACCGCCACGCGCCGAGGGCCGAGAGGGCCACCGCGTTGCCGACGAAGAGCGCGAGCTCGACGACGCCCGCGCCGAGGTCGACGGCCTGGAGCCACGTCCAGTTGATGACGATGAAGCGCGTGACCTGACCGACGAGGAGCACGAGCGCGAGCACGGTGACGGAGCCCGGCGACGCGGCGCGGCCGAGGGCGCGGAGCGCGCGCGCGATGAAGGGCGAGAGCGCGATGATCACACCCCCGGCGATCGCGATGAGCGCGAGCTCGCCGAGCATCACCGCGAGGGCCATGAGCGCGTGCGAGTGAAAGTTCTCGACCACGAGCAGCGTGAAGGGAAACTGCGGCCCGATCGCGACGCCGAGCCCGATGCACGCGTTCACGACGATGTGCGCGCCCGAGGGGTCCTTCGCGAACCAGCGGCGCGGGCCCTCGGCGACCCAACGACCGAAGCGCGAGAGGAGCTCGACGCGACGACCCGCGGCCACGAGCGCCTCGCCGACGAGGCCCCACGCGAAGCCCACGGTGAGGAGCACCGCCACGCAGTGCATCACCACGAGCGGCTTCACGCTCGACGCGAGCGAGCCCGCGGGCGAGCGCGAGATTGCGACGAAGCCGTCGGCCACACCGACGAGCGCGAAGGCGACGACGCCCGCGAGCACGCCGAGGCCGCGGGTGGGGTGTGGGGGCTGCATCGAAGGGCGCCGGAGTGTTGCCGAAGCCGTCGAGGTTTTCCAGCGTGAGGGCGCTGTCCCAGGCGCGCGTTTCGAGGTGTACACCGCCGCGGATTCGTGCAGCATCGCCGCGATGAAACGTCGCCCTCCCGTCGCGCTCGCGGTCCTCACGGCGCTCACGGCCTGCGGGGCGTCATCGCGTCCGCAGGCGGGCCCCGCCGCCACGGCGACCTCCTCGGGCGCGACCCCCGAGGCCACGACGTTGAACGAAGGAGACCTCGACCGTCGGCGATCACCCGCGCCCGCCGCGATGCAGCCGCAGACGCCCGCGCAGGAGCTTCCCGCGACGATCCAGGCCGCGCCGGTCACCGCGGGCGCGGCCACCACGCCGGGCTTTCGACCCGCGCCGCCGATCTCGCCCGCGTCGGTCGCGCCGCCGCCCGACAGCGCGCAGGGCGGAGGCGACGTGATCGCCGCGCCCGACGACGAGATCCGCAGACACGACGCCGCCCTCGCGGCCGCGCTCGGTGAGTGCCGGACCATCTGCGCCGCCGCGGGGAACATCTGCGTCGCCGCGGGCGAGATCTGCCGGCTCACGAGCGACCGCGACCTCCGCTGCGAGCGCGCCCGCGGGCGCTGCACCGACGCGGGACGCCGCCGCGACGGCGCCTGCCCGACCTGCCCGTCGCCTCGCTGAAGATTCGTCGTACGAACCCGCTGCGCGCACCGGGTGCAATTGCGGGGCAAAACGCCCTGTTTTTGTGATCTTTTCGGTGGTCTATGCGTTGCTCACTCGCAGGGGAGGAGCGAAGCCCTGATGTCGAAGCCGATCCCCACGGTTGACCGCTACATGACCACGACGCCGGTGACCATCTCCGTGGGCGACACGCTCGCGCACGCGCAGAAGGTCATGCAGGAGGGGCGCTTTCGACACCTCCCCGTGCTCGACGGAGACCTGCTCGCGGGCCTGTTGACCGAGCGCGACGTGCAGCTCATCGCCTCGCTCGACGGCGCCGACCTCCGGATGCTCACGGCCAGCGACGCGATGACCACGACGCCCTGGAGCGTCGCGCCCGACGCCTCGCTCGACGCCGTGGTGTCTGAGATGGCCGAGAACAAATACGGCTCCGCGCTCGTGGTCGACAACGGCCGCGTGGTGGGGATCTTCACCGCGATCGACGCGCTCGAGGCCTTCGCGGAGCTGCTGCACTCGCGCCTCGCGAAGTAGCGGTGCGCGCCCGCGGCTGTTGCTTCCGTCGCGCGTGCGGCGGTACACAGCGCGGGCGATGCACACGCCCGGATTCTCGTTTCGCGTCGACGCCACGAGCGGCCACGCGCGCCTCGGATCGTTGGTTACGCCGCACGCCACCGTCGAGACGCCGACCTTCATGCCCGTGGGCACGCAGGGCGCGGTCAAGGGAATCACCGCCGAGGAGGTGCTCTCGACCGACGCGGGGATCGTGCTCGGCAACACGTACCACCTCTGGCTCCGCCCCGGCGCCGAGGTGGTGCGCGCGCTCGGCGGGCTCCACAAGTTCTCGCGCTGGCCCCGCGCGATGCTCACCGACAGCGGCGGCTTTCAGGTCTTCTCGCTCTCGAAGCTGCGCACCATCGACGACGAGGGCGTGACCTTTCGCTCGCACCTCGACGGCTCGCTCAAGCGCCTCACGCCCGAAGAGAGCGTGCGGGTGCAGGGCCTCCTCGGCGCCGACATCGCGATGGCCTTCGACGAGTGCCCGCCCGGCAAGGCCGACCGCGACACGATCCGTCGCGCGATGGACCGCACCACCGCGTGGGCCCGACGCTGTCTTTCCGCGCAGCGCGGTGAGGCGCAGGCCCTCTTCGGCATCGTGCAGGGCGGCATCCACGAAGACCTGCGCATGGAGCACCTCGACGCGATCAGCGCCATGCCCTTCGACGGCATCGCCCTCGGCGGACTCTCCGTCGGTGAAGCCGTCGAAGACATGCACCGCACGCTCGACGCGATCGCCCACAAGATGCCCGCGGAGCGCCCGCGCTACCTCATGGGCGTCGGCACGCCGCGAGACCTCCTCGTGGGCTCGCTCGCGGGCGTCGACATGTTCGACTGCGTGCTCCCCACGCGCAACGCGCGCAACGGGCAGTGCCTCACGTGGCACGGCCGCGTGAACATCAAGCAGCTCCGCAACCGCCTCGACTCGGGCCCCATCGACCCCCGCTGCACGGGCCTCTGCTGCACGGGCGGAACGGGGATCTACTCCCGCGGCTACCTCCGTCACCTCTACGTCGCGGGTGAGATCGTCGCGCTGCGGGTGATGTCACTGCACAACCTCCACTTTCTCGCGGAGCTCATGCGCGCGATGCGTCTCGCCATTCGCGAGGACCGCGCCGAGCGCTTCGTGCGAGAGACGCTCGCGGCGATGCGCGAGGGCGACGAGGTCGGGCCCATCGACCAGAACGCCATGCGCCACGATCCGCGCGTGAAGCAGAACGCGAAGTAGTCGACCTCAGGGCGGAGGCTGAAAGCGTCCGCCGCTCGACGCGGGACCGGTCCCGCTGAGTCCGCCCCAGACGAGCATCTCGGAGCCCGTCCACACGCCCGCGTGACGGTCTCTCGCGGAGGGCGCGCCGAGCGACTCGACCGCGCGCCACGCGTAGCGCCTCGGGTCGAACGCGGCGCCGGTGTCGGTGCGCTCGATGAGCGTGGGGCGCACGGTGAAATCCGAGCGATGTCCGCCCCAGACGATCACCTCGGAGCCCGTCCACACGGTGGTGAACTCGGCCCTCGCGGTCGGCGCGTCGGTCATCGGAACGGGTCGCCAGCGATCGATGTCGGGGTCGTAGAGGGCGCCCGTCGCCTGCTCCACGCCGCGCGCGTCGTAGCCGCCCCAGGCGAAGAGCTCGGAGCCCGTCCACGCGGCGCCGCCCTGCGATCGCCCGGTGGTCGCGCCGTCGGTCGCCATCGCGCGCCAGGTGTCGGTGGCGGGGTCGTAGCGCGCGCCGTCGCTCGGCATCGCGGGGTCCGCCGTGGCGCCCGCCCAGACGATGAGCTCGGTCCCCGTCCACGCGGCGAAGGGCGCGATGCGCGGTGAGGGAGCGCCCGTCATGGTGATCGGGCTCCAGCGATCCATCGCGGGGTCGTAGCGCGCGCCGTCGCCGAGGAGGCCCGACGCGCCGAGGCCGCCCCAGACGATCATCTCGCGCCCGGTCCACACCACGATTCCGTCGTAGCGCGCGGGGGGAGCGCCCGTCGTCGCGAGCGGTCGCCACGCGTCGGTCGCGGGGTTGTAGCGCGCGCCCGCGTCGGAGAGGTCGGGCGTCACGCGGCCGCCCCAGATGATCACCTCGGAGCCCGTCCACACCATCGACGGCTTGAGCCGCGCCGAGGGAGCTCCAAGCGATGGGAGCGCGCTCCAACGGTTTGTCGCGAGGTCGAAGCGGCCTCCGTCGCCGTATGGGACGCCGAGACGCCCGCCGCCCCACACGATGAACGCCTGATCCGTCGCGACGGCGCCGAGGTCCGAGCGAGGTCCCGGCGCGTCGAGGCTCGCGATCGACAGCCACGCGTCGACGCAACGGCCGCGCACGCAGCTCCGTCGCCCCACGCACGCGGTCCTGCACACGGGCCCCGCGTCCGTCACGTCCGCAGCATCGCTCGCGTCACTCACATCACCCGCGTCGCTCACATCGCTCGCATCGCTCACATCGCTCGCATTGCTCGCATCGCTCGCATCGCTCGCATCGCTCACGTCGCTCACGTCGCTCACATCGACGACGTCGCTCACGGACGCCTCGACGCGCGCGTCGGAGCTCGCGTCGACAGCGAGCGGAGTGGGGTCTTCGCAGGCGCTCGCGAGGAGCGCGATCGCGGTGAGGCGCGCGAGGCGGGGGCTCATGGGCCGCGATGGTAATCCTCGCGACCCGCTCCGCGCGGAACGTTCTACGCGCGGAGCGGAGGAGCGCCGAGGGTCAGTTCGGGAAGGGCGCGATGTACGTCTGGCACACCGCGGTGTTGCTCGCGCAGCCCGAGGCGAGCGGCGGGTTGAACGTGCCCGTAAGCGAGCAAGAGCCCGCGGTCACGTTGTCGACGCTGATGCGGATGCGGCCGAGGCCGCCCGCGCCGCCGAGCGAGCGCCCGATCACGCCGCACGAGTTGTTCGTGAAGTCGCCGCCCGCGCCGCCCGTGGCGGTGACGCGTCCGGTGACCGACATGCGCGGCGCGTAGAGGAACACCACGCCGCCAGAGCCGCCGCCGCCCGACTGCCCCGTGTCGTCGGCGCAGTCGTCGGCCGCGGGCGCGCTCGCGCCGCCGTTGCCGCCGTTGGCCTGCACGGTGCCCGTGATCGAGAGGAGGTTTCGTCGTCGCGACGCGGAGCGCGCCGCCGCCGCCGCCGCCGCCACCACCGCCGGCCCGCTGTCGCCGCAGCCGCCCTCGTCTGCGCCGCCGCTGCCGCCGGCTGCCGCCGGAGCCCGGACGGAACGTGGTGTTGACCGCGAGGTCGAGCGAGGCCGCCGCACCGGATGGAGCCGCCGCCGCCCGCGCTTTCGCCCGTGTTGTCACGGTCTGCCGCGGCCGTGCCGGTTCCGCCCGTGTAGCAGGCAAGCCTCGCGACGGTTCCGCCCGACGGAGGCGCGACGCCGCCGAGGGCGCTGCCGCCGCCGCCCGCTTCGGAGCCGCCGCCCGCGCCGTTGTTCGCCGCGCTGTAGTCCGCCGCGCCGCCGACGCCGCCGGAGAACCCGCCGCCGCCGCCGCCGCCGCCGAAGTACCCGCTGCCGCCGCCGCCGAAGCTGCCGCCGGTGCTCGACGTCGAGCCCGTTCCGTTGGCGCCCGCGGAGCCCTGTCCGCTCGCCGCCGCCTGCGCAGCCCGAGGGACCGCCGTGGCCGCGCCCGCGACGGTGGTGCCCGTCTGTCCGCCCTGTCCGCAGGTGCACTGCGCGGTGACCGCGGCGCCCAGACCGCCCGCGAGGTCGATGGTGCCCGCGACGGTCGCCGTCACCCACCGCGCGGGAGGTCGAGCACGCCGTTGCCGCTCACCCGCACGGTCACGCCCGCGGATGTTGATCGTCGTGAAGTTGTGCACGCCCGGCGTGAGCACCGTGTTGGTCGTCGGGTTGAACGCGCCCTCGCCGAGTCCGAGGGGAAGCGCGTGCAGAGGACCCGCCTGGCACGTCGTGCCCGCGCCGCAGATGGAGTTGCAGCCGCTGCCGCAGCGGGTCCGCGTGTCGACCCCGCAGCCGTTGGCGGGGTTGGTTGCCGCAGTCCGCGAAGTTGAGCAGGCACGCCACGAAGCGATACCGCGCTCGCCGAGCACGCGCCCACGCCGTTGTGTGGCCGCGCACGCGCGCGGCCGCAGGAGCCGCAGTTGCTCGTGTCGGTGCGAGGTCGCGGCAGGTGCCGGAGCAGTTGGTGAGCCCCGTGCCGCACGACACGACGCACGCGGCTGGAGCACACCTGCCCCAGGCAGACGGTTCCGGCACGCGCCGCAGCGTCGTTGTCGGTGGCGAGGTCGCGGCAGGTGCCCGCGCAGTTGGTGAGCCCCGTGCTGCACGACGACGCACGCGCCCGCGGAGCACACCTGACCGGCGCCGCAGACCGCGCCGCACGCGCCGCAGTTCGAGCGGTCGCTCACGAGGTCGCGGCACACGCCCGAGCAGTTCGTGAGGCCCACGGCGCAGGTCACGCCGCACACGCCCGAGATGCACGCCGTCCCGCTGGCGCACACGGTCCCGCAAGGCGGCGCCGCAGTTGTTGCTGTTGTCGGTGCTGAGGTCGCGGCACACGCCCGAGCAGTTCGTCGTGCCCGCGCCGCACGACACGACGCACGCGCCGCCCGCGCAGACCTGGCCCGACGGGCACGCGACGCCGCAGCGGCCGCAGTTGTTGTTGTCGGTGCTGAGGTCACGGCACGACCCCGAGCACGCGACCTGCCCCGTCGGACACGTGATCACGCAGGCGCCGCCGGTGCACACCTGCCCCGACGGACACACGGCGCCGCAGCGTCCGCAGTTGTTGTTGTCGAAGTTGAGGTCGCGGCAGGTGCCCGAGCAGTTGGTCTGCCCCGTGGCGCAGGTGACCGCGCACGAGCCGCCGACGCAGGTGTAGCCCGGTGCGCAGACGCGGCCGCAGAGGCCGCAGTTGTTGTTGTCGTTCGAGAGCGTGCGGCACACGCCAGAGCAGTTCGAGTGTGCCCGCGCCGCAGGTAGCCCGCGCACACGCCTGAGGAGCAGATCTGCCCCGCGGGGCACGCCGTTCCGCACGCGCCGCAGTTGTTGAGGTCCGTCGCGAGGTCGCGGCACACGCCCGAGCACGCGACGGTGCCCGTGCCGCACGAGACCTCGCAGCGGCCGCCGACGCAGCGGTTGCCCGCGGGGCACACGTTTCCGCACGCGCCGCAGTTGGTCACGTCGGTGGTGAGGTCGCGGCACGTGCCGGTGGTGTCTGTGAGCCCCGACACGCACGAGACCACGCACGCGCTCGCGCGGCAGGTCTGGCCCGCCGGACACACGCGCCCGCAGGTGCCGCAGTTGCCGTTGTCGGTGGTGAGATCACGGCACGTGCCCGTGCAGTCGGTGAGGCCCGCGCTGCACGACACGACGCAGCGACCGCCGGTGCAGACCGTGCCCGAGGGGCAGTCGGTGCCGCACGCGCCGCAGTTGTTGAGGTCGCGCGCGAGGTCGCGGCACACGCCCGAGCAGTTGGTGAGGCCCGCGCCGCACGACACCGTGCACACGCCCGCGGAGCACACCTGCCCCGCGGGGCAGACGGCGCCGCAGCGGCCGCAGTTGCCGAGGTCCGTCGTGAGGTCGCGGCACACGCCCGCGCAGTTCGAGAGGCCCGCGCCGCACGACACCGTGCACGTCCCGCGGGAGCACACCTGCCCCGAGGGGCACTCGGCGCCGCAGGTGCCGCAGTTGTTGTTGTCGGTCGTGAGGTCGCGGCACACGCCCGAGCAGTTCGTCGTCCCCGCGAGGGCGACACGGTGCACGCGCCCGCGGAGCACACCTGCCCCGACGGACACGCGCGGCCGCACGCGCCGCAGTTCGCGAGGTCGGTGGTGAGGTCGCGGCACGTCCCGGTGCAGTTCGTGGTGCCTTCGAGGCACGACACGGTGCGGCGCCGGGCGCGAGCAGACCTGCCCCGAGGTGGCACACGGTTCCGCACGCGCCGCAGTTCATATGATCGGTCTCGAGGTCGCGGCAGGTGCCCGAGCAGTCATCCTGGCCCGCGGGGCACGAGGTGACGCAGCGGCCCGCGGTGCAGATCTGACCCGACGCGCAGGCCGTCCCGCACGCGCCGCAGTTGAGGCGATCGTTGGTGAGGTCGCGGCACGCGCCCGAGCAGTTCATCGTGCCCGTCACGCACGAGACCGTGCACACGCCCGCGGAGCACACCTGCCCCGACGGGCACGCGGTCCCGCAGGCGCCGCAGTTGTTGAGGTCGGTGGTGAGGTCGCGGCAGGTGCCCGAGCAGTTGATGAGCCCCACGACACCGTGCACGCGCCGCGAGAAAGCAGAGCTGGCCCGAGGCACGCCGTGCCGCATGCGCCGCAGTGGTTGTTGCGCTCGGTGGCGAGGTCGCGGCACACGCCTGAGCAGTTGGTGAGACCGTCGAGGCACGACACCGCGGCGTCCGCCCGAACACACGCCCCGAGGGGCACGCCATGCCGCACGCGCCGCAGTTGTTGAGGTCGGTGTCGAGGTCGCGGCACACGCCCGAGCAGTTCGTCGTGCCCGTCACGCACGAGACCTGACAGCTCCACGGAGCAGAGCTGACCCGATGGACACGCGACAGCCGCAAGGCGCCGCAGTTCGCGGGGTCGGCGGTCAGGTCGCGGCAGATGCCCGTGCAGTTCGTGGTGCCTGGCTTCGGCAAGGATCTGCAGCGGCCCACCGAGCAGAGCTGACCCGCGGGGCAGGTCGTTCCGCACGCGCCGCAGTTGTTGTTGTCGGTCTGGAGGTCGCGGCACGTCCCCGCAGTCGGAGAGCCTGCCGCCGCACGACACGGTGCAGGTCCCGCGGGAGCACACCTGCCCGGGGGCGCAGCGCATCCCGCACGCGCCGCAGTTGCCGTTGTCGGTCTGGAGGTCGCGCACACCGCGTCGCAGGCCGTGAGCTCCGCTGCCGCACGACACCGCGACGCAGCGCCTGGCGATGCAGAGCTCACCGAGCTGCAGGCGTTGCCGCAACGCGCCGCAGCCGAGTCGATCGGTCTGCAGGTCGCGGCAGGTGCGCAGTAGCGGTCGGCGCCGCCGTCCATGCCCGAGGCGCCGCCGCACTCGGTCGTGGTGCCCGTGCACATGAACGTGCAGGTGCCGCCCGCGCAGACCTGGTCGCGTCCGCACGCGCGTCCGCACGCGCCGCAGTTCTCGCGGTCGGTCTGCAGCGACGCGCACCGCGGCGCGCCGCCGTCGCCGCCCGCGCAGAGGGTCTCCGTCGCCGCGCAGTCAGGCACGCACGCGCCGTTCTGGCAGACGTTGCCCGCGCCGCACGCGCGCCCGCACACGCCGCAATTGTCGCGGTCGCTGCGGCCATCGACGCAGCGCCCGTTGCACGCGCTGAGCGGCGAAGGACACGTCACCGTCGCGTCCGCGTCGGCCGCGGCGTCCTTCGTCGGCGGGTTCGGGGGATACCCCCCAACGACGGCTGTCCCAGTACAGCCGCCGAGCGCGAGCAGCGCCGCGACGACCACGGCCAGCGAGGCCCTCGAAGTCATCATCAAGTCCCTTTCCTTTCGAGAAAAGAGACTAATTCAGCGCCCTCCGAACCGAGAAGCGCCAACGGGTGCTTCCGGAGGAATTTTGCACTCCCTCCCCCTTCACTCCGCGAGCGCGGTGAAGAGGTACTCTCCAGCCCTCGACGCGCCCGCCGCGACGTACGAGTCGACCACGAGGTACCAGGTGCCCGCGGTGAGGTCGGCGGTGATGGTCTTGTCGTTGCGCTGCACGCAGGCCGCGGCCGTGGCGCGCGCGTCGAGGAGGTGCAGGTCCACGTCGGTCGTCCCTCGCACGAAGACCTCGGCGCGCACCCTCGTGGGCCTCGTGACGACGAGCCGATACCAGACCTCGGGGCCCGACTCGTCGGCGTTCGACGCGCAGCCCGTGTACCGCGCGATGCTCTGCGTCGACGAGGCCCTCGTGTCCCGCGCGTCGACGAAGGGCAGCGAAGGGATGACATAGGGCGCCGTCGCGCTCCCCTGCCCCGCGAGCCGCGTCGCGTCCCGGTCGGGCGCCGGAGCACCGCGCGCGGTGACGTCGAGCACGCGCCCGAGCGCCTCGATCACTCGCAGGTTTCGGAGGTTCTGCCCGTACATCAGCCCCTCGGCGGTGAACACGCAGCCGCGCGCGGCGCCCCCCTGCGTGAAGACGTTGAGGTGCAGGTTGTCGGGCCCGAGCCCCCGTCGGGGCACCGTCGCGAGCTCGCGGTGCGTGTCGATGTAGGGCACGCGGTTGCGCTGCGCGAGCGCCCGCGCGACGGCGTTGTAGCGAGGCACCCAGGCGTCGGCCGCAGGGTCGTCGCCGCGCGCAGGAATCGACGTGAAGAGCGGCACCGCGCCCGCCGCGAGGAGCGTGTCGGCGAGCGTCCACATGTCCGCGGCGTAGCGGTCGATGTTGCGCGACTGGATGTCGTTCGTGCCGAACATCACCGTGGCCTGGTGCGGCCGCAGCGCGGCGAGCTCTCGGGCCACGGGCGTCGGAGAGCCCGCGATGGCGCTGCCGACGCTCCACCCGATGGTGGCCGCGAGCGAGACGCGGTCGAAGGGCGTCGTACCCCCCGCGGTGCCCATGCGAAAATTGTCGATCACCGACTGGAGCGACGCGCGCCCCGCGAGGTCGACGCGCGTCCCCGCGAAGCACGCGAGGTAGTTGGTGCTCACGGTGTTCGAGTCGCCCACCTTCGCGAACTCGCGATCGCTCGCTGCGGGCGCCCTCCGCGTGATCGCCCGCAGCGCCCCGGCGATCTCTGCCGTGATCGGCGAGTGCGTGCGATCGGCGGTGTAGAGCACGTCACCGGCGGGCGGCGGAGGTGGAGGCGGCGGCGGAGGCGGCGGCGCGGGCGCGTCGACGATCGAAGCGTCTGAAGCGTCGACGCGGGCGGGCGCATCGAGCGCCGCATCGAGCGGGGTCACGTCGACGGCGACGTCGAGCGCGGCCTCGGGCGGGGCGTCGTCGACGGTCTCTTCACGCACGTCGGAGCGCGCATCGAGCGTGTCCGAGGCGTCGACGACATCGCCCGCGTCGACACCCGACGACGCATCGGGAGGCGACGATGAACCGGTGTCCTCCGAGGCGCCGCAGCCGGCCGAGAGGAGCGCAACCACGACCCATCGAGCTCTCATCGCGGCACCTCAGGCGGGCGTCATGTCGGACTACTGCGCGGGGCGAGCGCCCTTGCGAACGTCGACGCGGAGAATGTACACGGGCTCGTTGGGGCGATCCTGATCGCTGCGCGCGACGTGGGTGATGCGCCCGACGAGGTCCGTCGGCGTGCATCGGCCGAAGATCGAGTACGTGCCGTCGAGGTGGGGCTTGGCGACCTCGGTGATGAAGAACTGCGCGCCGCCCGTGTTGGGGCCGTGGTTGGCCATGCAGAGCAGGCCCGCGGCGTCGTGCGGGCGCACGTTCTCGTCGGCGATTTCGTAGCCCGGATCGCCCTGCCCCGATCGCAGGATGTCGCCGCCCTGGATCATGAAGTCGGGGATGACGCGGTGAAAGAGCGAGCCATTGTAGAACGGGCGCCGCGTCCACTGGCCCGCGACCGGGTCCCAGAAATCGCGGCGTCCGCGGGCGAGGCCCACGAAGTTCGCGACGGTGTTGGGCGCCTGCTGCGAGAGCATCTCGCAGCCGAAGGTGCCCATCGACGTGATGATGTCCGCGTGCAGAGGGCCGTCGCCCGTGAGGCCCTCGGTGGCCTGCGCGAGCGTGAACTGACCGTGGAGCGGATCGGGCGTCGACGGCTCCGCGTGGGCGGGCACGACGGGGTTCGGATCGAGTGGAACGCCCGCGTCGACGGCCACGGCGGGCGTCGGGTTCGCGGGCGCGGGCGCGGGGTTCGCGGGCGTGGGGTTCGCGGGCGCTGCGTCGGCGGGGTTGTCGATCGCAGGCGCGCTGCCTCCATCCGAAGACGCCGCGGGCGGCGGAGCGGCCGAGGGCTCGGGGCGGAACTTCGCGTAGAACGCGCCCGCCAGGAGCAGCGCGAGCGCGCCCGGGATCAGCACGTTCGACGAGAGGTACCAGGGCACCGGGCCCGAGGGCGCCTCGGGAGACTCTTCGTCGTCGTCGGGATCGTCGTCGCGGTCGTCGTCATCGCGCGCGATGGGGCGGGCGCTGCGGGCGCCGCGAGGCGGCCTCGACGAGGCGTTGGTAGAGGGGCGCGGCGCGGGCCTCGGCTCCCGCGGAACCTTCGAGGACGGGGCCTGGGGCTCGCGATCGCGGAACCTCGCGTCGCGCACGTCACGCTTCCTGCTCATTCGATGAAACGCTCCTGTCGGTGGGAGCCGCGTTGGTACCGCAAGAGCGGCCTCTCGCGCCAGTGCTCCGCCGTTTGTCAGGACGCGATGACCCGCGCGACGCGCGCGATCCCGTCGACGAGGCGCGGCGAGTACCAGCTCAGGTCCTTGCCGTCGACGAAGCGCACCCGCCCATGCTCCGCCGCGGGGATCGGGAGCGCACGAAACACCGCGGCGTCGGCCTCGCTGAAGGGGTGCGGCTCATCGGGCAGGAGCACCACCTCGGGCTGCCGCGCCACCACCTCGTCGAGCGTCACCCTCGGATAGCGCACGTCGCGCCGTCCCACGCGCGCGGCCTCCCACGCGGGCGCGATCCCCAGGTCCGCCGCGAGGGGGTAGCGCCTCGTCCGGTCGGCAAAGACGTTGGCCCCGCCCGCGAGGTCGAGCACATCCGAGATGAAGGTCTCGCCGTGGATGGTCATGAGCGGGTCCATCCAGATCGGACAGAAGACGCGCACCGGCGGTCTCTGCGCGCGGAGCGCCTCGGCCTCGGCGACCGCGCGCGAGGTCGAGCACTTCACGACGACACACGCGTCGGGGTCGAGGCCGCACAGCGTCGCGACGTTTCTCGCGAAGCCCACCGCGTCGATCACGGTCTTGGGGAAGCTCAGGTGCACCGTGATCCCGCGCGCGACGAGGTCACGGTAGAGGGCCTCGGTGTTCTCCTCCTGGTTCATCAACACCACGTCGGGCGCGAGCGCGACGATCGCGTCGACGTCGGCGTTCTTCGTGCCGCCGACGGCGGGGATCGACGCGACGGCGTCGCGCGGCTCGACGCAATAGTCGGTGCGACCGACGACGCGGCGCCCCTCGCCGAGCATGAAGACGCACTCGGTCTCGCTGGGGACGAGCGAGACGATGCGCGCGGCGGGCGCATCGAGCGCGGTGACGGTGTCGAGGGCGCCGACGAGGCGGATCATGCGACGGCGAGGATTCCGTCGACGTAGGGGTCCGCGCCGGGGACGTGCACGGGCTCCTGAAAGCGCACCCCGTGGCGCGCGAAATCGCGCTGAAGCCGCGGGAGCATCGAGCGGAGCTTTCGCACGGTGCTCTCGTAGGCGAGCTGCTCGATCTCCTCGCGGTAGAGGAACTTCATCGGCGACCCCGAGAGCACGCGCATCTCGTCGCCCTCGGGCCTGAAGAGGTGAAACGACACGTTGGGGAACATCTCTGCGATGGTCACCGCGGCCTTGTCGAAGCGGCCGTTGATGAGCGCCTTGAGCCCCTGCATCGCGCCGAAGAGCCCGCCGCGCTGGTGCACATAGCCCGGGTTCGTCGAGTAGATCGGCACGAGGGGGTCGACGAGGAGCGCGAGCGTCGCGCCGTGGCGCACGGCGACGCGCATGTTCGTGGTGCGCGTGAAGGCTCCGTCGATGTACCACCGCCCGCCGATGCGCTCCGGCGTGTAGAAGGGCGCGAGGGCGCACGACGCGCGAACGGCCTTGTGGATGGGCACGTCCATCCAACCGGGCTCACCGAAGACGACGGCCTCGGCGGTGTCTTGGTCGGTGGCGCCGACGAAGAGCGGGCGACGCGTCTCTTCGAAGCTGTCGCTCATCCCGCGCTTGTTGAGCACGCGCTGGATGTACCCGCGGAGCCGGTCGCCCGCGAAGACGCCCGAGGGGATCGCGCGGTAGAGGCCCGAGAGCGCGTTCCTCGCCTCGCCGCGTCCGACGAGCTCGCGCGTGAGGCCCCAGGCGCGCTTCGTGAGCTCGCCGATGTTGGGGTCGAAGAGGTCGCCGCGCGTGATGCGCGGGACGCGGTCGTTGCCGCGACGGAGCCCGTCGGCGATCTCATCGGCAGACACGCCGTTGGCCATGAAGGCCGAGAGGATGCTGCCCGCGCTGATGCCGAAGAAGAGGTCGACGTCGCAGAGGCGTCGGTCGAGCATGAAGCGGTCGATGGCGCGCAGCACGCCGAGCTCGTAGAGGAGCCCTTCGATGCCGCCGCCCGCGAGGCAGAGCGCGATGCGCCCGCGGCCGCGAGAGGTCACGAGCGCGTCGACCTGCTCGAGCACCACCGAGGGCGCCTCGCCCACGAGCGGCGGGAGCACGCGGTGACGGCCGGCCTCGTACGCGACGCGCGAGCCCTCGGCGTCGGCGTCGACGAGCACCAGCGTGCGCTCGCGCGGGCCGAGCCCGTGAGACTCCTCGGTCGAAGGAAAGAGCTTGTCGAGCATCGCGCGCGCGTCGGCGCGAGGGACGCCCGTCGCCACGCGGGCGTCGACGATCACGACGTCGATGGGGCGCGCGGTGAGCCATCGGAGGGCCCTCGACGTGTCGCGCTCGAGGATGAAATCGAGGGGCTCCGCGCCGGGGCGCGTGAGCTGGACCTCGCCCTCACCGATGCGACGCGAGGTGCCGAGCGCGAGGATGGGCGCGAGGTCGGAGCCGACGTAGAGAATGGCGTGCATGCTGTGTTGGAGCTCGCGCGGCGGAGTGTGGAGCGGCGCCTCAGGTGCGAGCCGCGCGGAGCGTACCGTCGGGCCGAAAGCCTCCGCAAGCGGAGGAATCACGCGCTGAATCCAGAAGCGGGACACGGGACGTCGGATTTTGTGTGCCATCCCGCGGCGGCGGACCGTGTTAACGTCCGCGCCGGCTCCGACGCCCTGGATGGTGTCCGTTGATCGACGTGAAGGAACTCAAGCGCAGCCTCGTGACCGCAGGGCTCGAGGTGTTTCGCACCCGCGGTGACGAGGTTCACCTCGCCGAGCGGCAGAACGTGCAGCTCATGGACTCCGGCGTTCGGGTCCGCGGCGGCGCGTCACCGCTCATCACCGTGGTCATGCGCGCGCAGCGCAACGACGCGCCGACGCTCGACTCCGGCGCGATGTTCGACGCCGTGCGGGCCCGCGCCGCCAGTCTCCGCGCCGCGGGGTACGACGAGGTGACGTCGGCCTCGCGCGAGATCCGCTCCGTGAGCGACCCCGAGCACCTGCTCGACGTGTGGTTCGAAGTGACGTGGCAGCGCGCGGTGGCCTCGAATGAAGAGGCCGTGGCCGAGGCGCGCAGGGCCATCGCGACGGAGCGCTACGTCGTCCCGTGACGTTCGGGCGTCTCGCGCTTCGGTCTCACTTGCAGGGGGAATGAGAGATCCGGCGCCGCTCCGTGATGAAGCGGCGCCGCGGAGGTGCGCGTAGCGGTTCAGCCGTCTTGCGCCACGGGCGCGTCGTTGGGCGTGTCCATCGCGGGCGGCGGGACGGTCTGCGCGGCGGGGCGAAGCTCCATGAGCCGCACGCCGAGGCGTGCGAGGCGGGTCTGGAGGCGCTCCATGTCGGCGTCGGGACGGACGAGGAGCACCTCGCCCACGTCGACGTCGATGAGCATGCGCCGCACCGAAGGATCGGCGCGAAGCTCGGAGCGCACCGCGGGATCATCGGTGAGGATCACGCCCGACGCCGCGACGAAGGACGCCTCACGCGAGTCCGAGAGGCCCGTGACGAGCTCCGCCGCGGCGGCGGGGAACGGCGGCGCCAGGCCCACCGCGCGGAGCCGCGCGTCGACGTGCTGTCCCGTGAGCCCGCGCGCGGCCGCGCGTGAGCGCCGCGGCGCCGAGCGAGAAGACCAGCGACCCGGGCGCGGGCTCGGGCTTCACGTGATCGAACTCGCCGAAGTCCGCGAGGTCGACGAGGGCGTGCATCCACACCGACGCGGGGACGTCGAGCGAGGTGCGCGAGACCGTGGGCTTGGCCTCCTTCATCGCGAGGGCTTCATCTCGGTGCCGCCCGACACGATGCGCCCCACGAGGCGAACGGCCGTTCCGTCGTCGGCCACGTCGACCGCGCCGAGCACGGGGAACGACTGCGTGAGCATCTCGCGGTACGCGTCTTCGAGCGCGGCCTTGAACACGCCGGGGCGCTCCCTCGAAGCGCGCTCGTGGAGCCGCTGCACCGCCGCGTGGCGCGGGTCCGTCGCCGCGTATTCGAGCACCGCTTCGACGGTGGCCCAGCGCTCCTTCGCGACGACCTCGAGCGCGTCGAGGAGCACGCGGCGGGCGGTGACGACGGCGGTGGTGGCGCGGGCGACGATGCCCGAGCGGAGCACCTCGGGCTCGAGGCGGGTCTCGTCCCACGCGCCGCCGTGGATGTACGTCTTCCACAGGGTCGCGCCGACCTCGCCAGCCCTGAGCTGGAGCGATCCGACGGCCGTCGCGAGGGGCGTCGCGAGGCGACCGAAGCCCGCGGCGCGCGCGAGCGCGATGAGCATCCCGATGGACTCTTCGCGGTCTCCGAGGCGCTCGGCCACGCGCTTGAGCGCGGCGCGAGGCACGGCGATGTCGGGGCGCACGGGGACCTCCCAGGTGCGCAGCATCGCGAGCGCGGCCACGACGGCGAGCGACGGGTCGCGGGCGTAACGCGCGCGCAGCGGGAGGTGGTCCTCGGCGCGCACGGCGGCCTGGATCGAGGCCTGACGCGCGGCGCGCTCGGCGAGCCTCGGCGCGCCCACGATGCGCGCGACCTCCGAGGGGACGACGAAGCGCTCGACGCCGAGCTGAAAGAGCAGCCCGCGGCGCTGGAGCATGTAGGGCGCGCCGCGCTTGGGCACCGCGATGCCCGACTGCGTGCGGTAGAGCCCGGGGGCCTGGTCGAGCGCGAGGAGCTCTTCGGTGTTCACCTCGCCGCCGACGCGCTCGATCGCGTCGAGGAGGCGGGCCTCGGCGCCCGGGAGTTCCTTGACCTGTGACTCGAGCCAGCCCGGGTGCGAGAGGATCTCCCAGCACTCCTGGAGGGCCATCGCGCCGGTGACGCCGAGGGGCTTGCCGAGCACCTGCGTGACCATCGGCCCCACGATCTCAGGGTCGATCATGCTGAAGCACGCGCGGAGGCTCTGCGGGTCTTCGCCCTCGCCCACGGGCACCTGAACGAGAAAGGCCGACGGGAGCACCAGCGTCGTCGCGGCGAGGCGCGGTCCCGTGGCGGCCGCTGCGGCGCCGCGGAGGGCCTTGCCCTTGGTGACCGGTGTGGGCGGCGGCGGCGACGGGCGGAACGCGATGCCCAGGTCGCAGAGGAGCTTCGCGCCAGGGTCGTTGGCGCCTCCGGGCAGCGCGCCCCCCGAGACCGCGAGCCGTTGCAGCAGCTGGCGCACGTCGGCGGGGAACTTCGAATGACGAAGGTCCGTCTCGGCGACGAGCGCGCGCGCCGTCTGCTCGATCTCATCGAGCCGCTTCTTCGGGTCGACGCGAATCCCGCGACGGGTCCTCAGGGCCTCACGGTCCGGCGCGGAGAGCATTTCGAGTGCGGTTTGAAGGCGCATCGTAGTGGCACTGTCCGTTGGCACCCCTCGAAGCTACCCGCCGGCGATCATCGGGCCCGGCGCGGAGGGGCAGTTGGGGGTCATCGTTTACGTCGCGCCAGACGCTCGGCCCTGCGCGCGCTGGCTTCGTTCATCCGTCGCTGGTCGTCATCGTTCTCGGGCCGCAACGGCGGGACCTCGCGGCGGTTGCCCGCCCCGTCGATCGCCACGAAGGTGAAGCGAGCCTCGACGCAGCGCCAGCGCTGCGACGTCGCGGCCGACTCGCCCCACACCACCACCTCGATCTCCATCGAGGTGCGAAAGGTCGCGTTGACGCGCGCCTCGATCACCACCGTGTCACCGATGTTGATCGGGCTCTCGAAGGTGAGGTCGTCGATGGCGGCCGTGACCGTGGGTCCGCCCGAGTGGCGCATGGAGCAGATGCCCCCGGCCATGTCGGACCACGCCATCACCTGGCCGCCGAAGGCCTTGCCAAGCGCGTTCGCGTGCTCGGGGAACACGAGCTGCGTCATCGTCGTGAACGACGCGCTCGGGGCCTTGGGGGCAACCTCACTCACCAGTCGAACTCTCCGTTCCTCATGGTCGTCGCAGGACAACCAAGCGCTGAGTCTGCCATCTTTCTCGCTGCGCGAGAAGCGTCTCATCGCAGTCGCGCCGCGCGGCGCCTTCACCACTATCAACGGCGGCCCGAGAAAATCCTCGAAGCGCCGCGACATGAATTTTGTCTGTTCCGCGGCCGCGCCGATGGGACCTTCAGGCCGCTCCTGAAGTGCGTTCTCGTCAACTGCACGCGCTCGAAAACCGATGATCTCATCGCCTGCGGCGCTCTGTTCACGCTTCGCCACTCACTTCGAAACACCATGAAAGAAGGCACTCCACACGGGCCCTCGCGCCGCGCTCCGAGGACGCGAGGCGCGCCATCGACACCGCAGTCCGAATCACAGAGTCGCAGCGTCGAGGCTGTCGCTCAAACCGTCGACACCGCTTCGCACAAGGGGCCGCGCGGGGTCGTCGGGCGCCTCGGATCACCGCCCCGATCCTCGGGACGGCGTCAGCGGCCGCGGAACCTATCCACGAGCGCGCGCGCCGCGCGATAGGGGTCAATCCTACGGTCGAGCAACGCTTGCGAGGATGCCTCGAACTCCTCGTTCAGCGCCTCACGGGCCTCCGTGAGCAGCATGTCGCTCAAGACCACACGGAGCTCCTCCCTCGCGCGCTCGGCCTTTCGCGCGCCGCCGAGCGTCGAAGACGCCTCCCAGGCGCGGTGCTTCGCGATGGCCTCGGCGAGCGCGGTCACACCCTCACCGCGCGACGCGACCGTCTTCACGATCGGCACGAGCCACTCGCCCGCCTTCACCCTGTGCTCGGCGCGCGCGAGGTCGAGCGAGCCCGCCGCGTGACCCCGCGAGTGCGCCCCCGCCGACACGATCTCGTGCCCGAGCGCGACCATCATCTCGAGGTCGCGCACCGTCGCGTCGGCGCCGTCGCGGTCGGCCTTGTTCACGCAGAACACGTCGGCCACCTCGAGGATGCCAGCCTTGATCGCCTGCACCTCGTCGCCCATCCCCGGCGCCATGACCACCACGGTGGTGTGCGCGAGGCGCGCGATCTCGAGCTCGTCTTGCCCGACGCCCACGGTCTCGACGATGACCACCTTCGCGCCCCACGCGTCGAGCACGCGCGTCGCGTCGGCGGTGCTGCGCGAGAGCCCCCCGAGCTGACCGCGCGTCGCCATCGAGCGGATGAACACCTCGCGGTCGAGCGCGTGGCGCTGCATGCGGATCCGGTCGCCGAGGATCGCGCCGCCCGAGTACGGCGACGTCGGATCGACGGCGACCACGCCCACGCGATGCCCCTCGCGGCGGTAGTGCGAGATGAGCTGATCGGTGAGGGTGCTCTTGCCCGCGCCGGGGTTGCCCGTCACGCCGATGACGAAGGCGTTGCCCGTGTGGGGATGCAGGTCCGAGAGCGCGTCGAGCCAGCCCGAGGCGCGGTCGTCGATGTCGCGGAGAAGCCGCGCGGTCGCGCGGACGTCGCCCTGGAGAACCTTCGCGGCGAGCGGATGCACGCGCGGGTCATATCACAGGCTGCGTCGGTTCTGACGCACCTCGACACGCGCTCCCCGGATGGGGTCTACTACTCGCCCCTATGGCCAAGGACACCGAGGAGAAGGTTCCAGGCAGGCTCGTGCGCACCCTCAAGACGGGCATCATGGGCAGCGCCGTCGCGTCGAGCTACCTCGGAGGCAAGATCCTCGACCGGTTCCGCGCCGACAAGGGCCGCGCCGAGGTGGAGCTCCAGCGTCACGTGCAGAACGCGCGACGCATCGCCGAGACCATGAAGGAGCTTCGCGGGCCGCTCATGAAGGTCGGCCAGCTCCTCTCGACGCACGCCGAGGCGCTCCCCGGCGAGTACGGCGAGATCCTCCGCTCGCTCCAGTCGAGCGCGCCGCCGATGGCCTACGCGACGATCCGTGAGGTCATCATCGAGGACCTCGGCGCGCCCCCGAGGAGCTCTTCAAGACCTTTTCGCGCGAGGCCATCGCGGCCGCGTCGCTCGGTCAGGTGCACCGCGCCACGCTCCCCGACGGCACCGAGGTGGCCGTGAAGGTCCAGTACCCCGGCGCCGACGCGTCCGTCGACGGAGACCTCAAGAACCTCAAGCTCGGCGCCACGATGGTGAAGAAGCTCCTCGCCGACGTGGTGGGCAACGACCGCCTCGACTTCACCCCCGTCGCCGAAGAGATCGCCGAGCACCTCGCGCAGGAGACCGACTACTGCCGCGAGGCCTACAACGCGCAGCTCCTCGGCAAGCTCTTCGAAGGCGTCGACTGGGTGGTGATCCCCAGGGTCTACCCGAAGTTCTCGGGGCTCCGCGTCATCGCCTACGACTACCTCCACGGCGAGGACCTCGGCGAGGCGCTCAAGAACGGCGACCTCGCGCGGCGCGGGCTCATCGTGAAGCGCCTCTCCGACGCGTTCTGGTTCCAGCTCATGCGCGGCGGCGTGCTCCACGCAGACCCGCACCCGGGCAACTACCGCGTGCTCCCCGACGGGCGCCTCGGCATCCTCGACTTCGGCTGCGTGAAGGTCTTCGACGAGGCGCGCTTCCTCCGCCCCTTCACCGAGATGGTGGTCTCGCGCATGGCCGGCGACACCGAGCGCTTCAAAGACGCCATGTGCGCCCTCGGGCTCCTCCACGACCGCAACGACGCGCGCGAGATGGAGGACATGGTCCGCATCGCCGACTACTTCTCGAGCGGCATCATGCGCGACGAGGAGTTCGACTTCACCACCTTCAGCTACGTGCGCGCCGCCAAGGAGCTGGTGCTCTACTTCCTCCAGGCGCGGCGCATCCCGCCGTCGCAGCGCGACTTCATCTTCCTCACGCGCGTCGTACTCGGCTACTACGAGTACTTCTCGCGCGCCCGCGCCCGCACCAACTTCCGTCGCCTCGTCGAGCCCTGGATCGCCGACGGCTGGCGCGGACGCACCATCGAAATCCCCCCCTACGGAGAGTGACCGCGAGATGCGACGGACCCTGATCGTCGGCGACGTCCACGGCTGCGCGCAGGAGCTCGACGACCTCGTGCGCGAGGTCAACTTCGACCCTTCGAACGACAAGCTCTACCTCGTGGGCGACCTCGTCGCGCGGGGCCCCGACTCGCGCGGCGTCGTCGAGCGCGTCGACGCCTACAAGGGCACCTTCGTGCGCGGCAACCACGACGAGAAGGTGCTCATGTGGTGGCGCCTCGCGCCAGGGCCGCGCGCCGCCGACGACGCCGTGCGCCTCTCCGACCGCCACCGCGCCGTCGTCGAGGCCCTCGGCGAAGACCACTCGACGACTCGACGCCGCGCCCCTCGTGCTCCCCTCCCCGAGCACGCGCTCACGATCGTTCACGCGGGCGTCGACCCCCGCAAGGCGCCCGACGAGGCGAGCGAGGAGGTGCTCCTCACCGTGCGCTCCATCGACGACGACGGAGAGCCGACGAAGAAGCTCCTCCCGCGTCCGTGGGCGCGCGCCTGGCGCGGGCCGCGGCAGCTCGTGTTCGGCCACGACGCGCGTCGCAACCTCCAGCTCGAACCCTACGCCACGGGGCTCGACACGGGCTGCTGCTACGGCCGCGAGCTCACGGCCATCCTCCTGCGCGAGGGCGAGGCCCTGCCCGTCGACATCGCCGAGCGCCGCAAGCGCCTCGTGTGGGTGAACGCCCGCGCCGCGTACTGCCCCACGGGCACCGGCGACGGCCCCGAGTAGCCCTTCACGCCGCGACGAGGAGCCCCCTCGCGAGCGACTCCCGCACGAAGCCGAGCACCTGCGCGCGCACCCCGTCGGGCGTCGCGCCGCACGCCTCTGCGAAGGCCCCCACGGCGTCTCGCACGGTGTCCGCCGCGTCGAGGAGCCCGAGCAGCACCCACGTCGGCTCCGTGAGCTCGCGGTCGGACCACTCGGCGCCCGTGAACCGCACGACCCAGCGGGGTTCGAGCGCGGAGTCGGGCCTCGCGCGCTCCTCGACGTAGACCGCCGCGGGGTTGGCGCGCACCGTCGACGCGAGGAGCTTCGCGTCATCGCGCGTGGCGATCGAGAGCGCATCGCCGAGCATCGAGAGCACCTCGGCGTCGAAGCCGCGCAGCGACTTCACCGGCAGCGTGATCGTGAAGCCCGCGTCGACCGCGCTCGCCGTCGACACGGCCGCGAGCGCGTGTGTGAACTCCTCGACGCCCATCGCCCGGAGGTGCGCGCGGTATCGCAGCGCGGCGTCTCTCCACGCGGGGCCGAGGTCGGGGTCGATGAGCGACGCGTACGCGATGCTGAAGGTGTCGGGGTCGTGCCCCTTCGCGGCGAGCACCACGAGGTCGAGCGCCGACCGCCCGAGCGCCGCGCGCAGCCTCGCGTGAAGGGGCGCCTTCGGGCGCACCGCAGAGTCGAGCAGCACGAGCGCGCGACCGCCCGCCGCGAGGTGCGACGAGAGCCCTTCGAAGAGGCGGATCACGAGCTCGTCGCCCATCGGTCCGCCGTGCGCGAAGGTCGACGCGGCCACGTCGGGCGGGTGCGCGATGAACGCGGGCTGCGAGACGATGAGGTCGAAGCGCTCGCCCGCGACGGCCGAGAACATGTCGCTCACTTCGAAGCGCGCGGAGAGCCCGTTGAGCCGCGCGTTGAAGCGCGAGAGGGCGACGGCGCGCTCCGAGATGTCGACGCCCACAGCCTCCGAGGCGCCGCGCGCAGACGCGAGGAGCGCGAGCGTCCCTGCGCCGCAGCCGACGTCGAGCACGCGCGCGAGGTCACGCGTGGGCATCGCGCGCGCGAGCTGGAGCGTGGTGGGTCCGGGTCCCATCACGGCCTCGCCGCCGCGGTTCAGGTCGTCGCCGACGATCCACAGTCCGCGCAGGGGCGTGATGCGGAAGGGGCATCGCGCGAGGTCTCCGTCGAGCGAAAGCGCGCCGGCCTTCGTGAGCGCGTCGAAGAGGTCGGCACCGAGCGCGGCGGACACGCGCGCGATCTCGACGGCGGAGTCGTAGGTGAAGAGCAGCGCGAGGTCCCGCCGCGGCGTCGGCGCGTTCCTCCACGCGTCGCGCAACAGCGGAAGGCGCAGCGCGTCGAGCATCGCGGGGGCGATGGACTCTCCCTCGGCGAGCGCGCCCTCGTCGTAGCCGAGCTCTGCGAGTCGTTCGCGGAGCGCGGTGAGCGTGGCGTCGGTGAGTGAGGCGAGACCTTCGAGCGGAGGGAGCGGGCGCATCGGGCGCGGACTCTATCGCTCTCGGAGGCGGTCGTG
Source organism: Polyangiales bacterium (assembly GCA_046351535.1). GTDB lineage: Bacteria > Myxococcota_A > Polyangia > Polyangiales > CAISKJ01. The sequence continues at coordinate 4,248 of JAXLYG010000045.1, read as the reverse complement.
TCAGCCCGGAGGAAGCAGCCGCAGATCGAGGCCGCCGGGGTACATGTACGAGGTATAGGTCGCCGTTCCGTAGACCTTTACGCCGAGGGGGACGCCCTCGCGGGTGCGAAGCTGATGGCGCCCCGGAGTGACCGGCGCGTGGAGGATCGTCCAGGGGCCGAGGGTCTCGGACATGCCGCCGAGGGGAGCTCCGTCGAGGAGCACCTGCGTGCCGCGCGGCGCGACGACGCCGAAGTAGTTCGCGAGGTACGTGTCGGGCACGAGCACGTCGTAGCGGTCGCGGAACTGCTGCGTCGGCACCTCGTAGACCATCGCCGGATCGCCCGTGTCGGTCGCGACAGACCCCTGCCCCATCATGAACTGCGCGACGAGGATGGGCTTCGAAGCCACCACGCGGAACGACCCCGTCGCGAGGATCTCGACCACCTCGCCCGCGCGCATCTGGAGCGACGGCGACACCGACGGGGGATCGAAGCGCACGACCGTGTCGTTCGAAGGCGCCACCATGCGCACCACGGAGCCCACGCGTCGATCGCGAAGGTCTGCGATCACGTAGTCGCGCCCGAGCGCCTCGATGGGGAGCACCTGCTCTTCGAGGTGATCGCACGCGGGCCTCGACTGCGGGACGTTGGTGCAGTCATGCCCCGCGTACACGGCCACCGGCGCGCTGGCCTCGACGATGGCGCCGCTGAGGTCGCCCGAGGTGTCGCCGACGATGAGCGCGACGTCGCCGGGCATGAGGTTTCCGCGCTCGATGACGCCCGTCGCGTCGGCGGTGCTCACGCCGTGACGCGTGGGGAGGCGCACGGTGACCGAGGTCGTCTCGCCCGTGATCGCGGTGACCGCGATGAAGCCCCCGAACGCGATGGGCGCGGTCCCCGCCGGGACGGGCGGCACCCAGTTGGGCGCCGTGAGCACGAGGTACCGCTGCGTGAGCGAGCGCTGCGAGAGGAGCAGCGACGCGTCGTTGGTGAACGAGAAGACCGCGCGGCCCTCGGGCGTCATCTGCTGAAAGGTCAGCGGGTTGAACTGATACGCGGCGACGGGCGCGGTGGACTCGATGTGATACGCGCCCCCCTGCACGACGCCCGATCGGCCCGGCGGATACGCGGCGCAACGCTCTCCGCGCGCGCCCGTGCAGCCGGGGTTCGAAGTGTTGAACTGCACGAGGCCCTGCACCCACGGGAGCGTGATGGCGCGCACCTCGCCCGCCGCGAGCGTCGCTTCGGTGCGGTCCGTGAGCGCGCCGCCCGAGATGCGCACGCTCACTTCGAACGACTGCGGGTTCGCGAGCGCCACCGCGAAGGGAAAGCGCGAGTAGAGCTGGCTGTTGGGCGTCTGCGTGGCCCAGTACGAGCACCCGAGGTACGGGCGCACGCCGTCGGGCACCGCGCAGGGGTCGCCACAGCGTCCGTCGGTGCAGCGCTGGCCCATGCTCGCGTCGCACGCGGTCTGGTCGATCCAACGGCTCCCATCGGTGGCGCAGCGCTGCGGAACCTCGGGGCGATCGGGGTTGCAGCGCAGGCTCTCGGGGAGGCACCCGAGGCAGCCGATTCCAGGCGCGCAGAAGGGTCGATCGCCGGCGCAGGGCTCCATGGCGACGCGCGCGTTGTCGACGCAGCGGTAGGGCGTCTGGCCGTCGCAGAGCGTGCCCATCGCGGTGCACGTGGGCGCGGCGTCGACGTAGCGGTACCCCGCGTCGAAGATCGACGGAGGGGCGGAGTTGACGGCGGGTCGATCCTTGTCACCGCACGCGGCGAGCGAGATCAGGAGCGAGAAGAAGAGGACCGTCGCGCGGCGAGTCGTCATCGCAGGAACATCCGACGACAGGATCTGAGCGCCGTCAACGGCGGCGTTCGGCGCAGCCGTTGCGGCGACGCGGCGCGTGCGGTACGCGACGCCGATGCCAGGGAAGGCTCACGAGACATTGGTGGCGCTCATCGCGCAGCGCCCAGACATCCTCGATCTCTTGCTGCGCGCGCTCGGTCGCCGCGGACTGCCCGAGGGCCTCGATGCGTCGGACTCCACGCTCCGCGTCGCGAATCCCCTCGAGGTGCGTCCCGACGTGATCCTCGTGGCCGACGGAGAGCGCGGCCCCTGGGTCGTGGTGGAGGTGCAGCTCGCTCGCGACGACGACAAGCAACGTCGCTGGCTCGCGGCGGTCGGCATGCTCCTCGACGCGCGCGGGACGATGGGCGACGTGGTCGTCCTCACGCACGACGCGAGCGTCGCGAGCTGGGCGCAGGAGGTCGCGTGCGCCGTGGGCCCCGGAGGCACGCGCGTCGCGCTGGTGCCCGTGGTGATCCAGCTCACACTCGCGGAGGTCGAGCGCCTCCTCGCCTCTGGGCACCCCGAGCTCGCGGTGTTCGCTGCGTGGGCGGTTCATGATCAGCGCGGGCGCGACGCGCAGGGGGTCGTGCGTGCGGCTGTTCAGGCGATCGCGGCGACGGCGGACCCGCAGTTGCGCGAGTCGCTGGTGCAGGCGATCATTTCGATGCTCGGCGATCCTCTGCTCGCCGTCGTACGGGAGATGCTGATGAACCCGATCGTGTTGCCTCCGGACCCCGCGTGGCTCGCGCTTCGCCACGACATCGAAGCGATCGGCGAGGCCCGAGGTGAGGCCCGAGGTGAAGCCCGAGCGCTGCTCGCCGTCCTAGCAGCGCGCAAGATCACCATCAGCGACGAGGGGCGCGCGCGCATCGAGAGCCGCGCCGACCCCACGCAGCTCGAGCGCTGGATCACCCTCGCGGCAACGGCGCACACCCTCGATGATGTGTTCGCGCCCGCGGACGACGCGCAGTAGGTCCCCGAGGCTCGCGGTCGCTTCGCCCACGGTCTCGACGCGAAGATCGATGCCCTCACCTCACGACGCCACCTCCGCCACAGCCGCGACACACCGCCACGCGCTGCTCCTCGCGTTCACGGTCGCGCCGGGGTGCATCGCGCTGCCCTTCGCGACGCCGCCGGTGCGCGCGAGCTTCACGGTCTCGGGGCTTTCCGCCGCGCGGCGCGACGCTGCCGTCGCCGTCGTCTGACACCGTGACGCTCGGCGCGAGGATCACCGCGCACCCCATGGGCAGTGGTCCCTTCGTTCCTCAACCGTCCGGCGGACGTGGGCGTCGGGTACGGTTCGACACGCCTCCCACGCAGGGCGGCGGCCGCGTGCGTCGCGAGACCTCCACGGCGCGTGCCTCGACGTGTCGGTGTGGCCCTGGCGCGACGGTCCCGAGCGCGGCTCGCGGATCTTTCGCGCGGGCTTGAGCCTGCGCTCGGAGCTGCTCGTGGGACACGTCGAGACCGGCGCGACGGACGTGGGATTCGGCGTGATGGCGGGGCCCGAGTTCGAGTTCGTCGTGACGCGCAACGGGACGTTCTCGTCGTCGGGCGGATCGGGCTCACGCGCGTGGGTCGCGGGCACCGCGCTCGGCGAGCTCGGCGTGACGGCGTCGGTGCTCGGCAGCTATCGCGCGGTCGGCGACGCGGCGTGGTGGAGCGTGGTGTTCGCACTCGGGTTCAGGCTCCCCGCGAGCGCAGGGATCTACGTCGCGACGTTGCAGTGACGAGGACGCGTGTCGCCCCTCGGCCGCACGAAGCGATGAGGCACGCGGTCACCCTCCGGTGACGCGGCCCTCGGCAACGCTGAACTCGACGCGCACGTCGCGGGCGACCTTGAGCGTGCCCATCAGCGCCGTGTACTGCTTGATCCCGAAGCGGCTCTGATCGACGACGCACGAGGCCCTCCAGCGTCCGCCCTCGCGGCGCGCGTCGGCTTCGAAGGGCTTTTCGACGCCCGTGATCGAGAGCGTTCCGGTTACCTTCGCGCGGTCGCCCTCGGGCCTGAAGGTCGCGCGCACGAGCACCTCGGGGTGCTTCGAAGCCTTGAGCACGTCGTCGCGCATCGACGCTTCGATCTTCTTCTTGTCACCGTCGGAGACTGACGCGGGCGCGTCGTGGTCGCCCTCGCGCGCGCACACCACCACGATCGCCGACGCGTCGACGCGCCCCTCGATCGTGTGCGCGTCGCGGTCGTAGGTCCACGTCGAGCGACGGGCCGCGAGCCGCAGGTCGTGACCCACCGCCGAGAGCATCCCCTCGCGTCGCGTGTAGAGCTCGAGCTCGACCTCTCCGTCACGGAGCACCGTGCGCCCTTCAGCCATGTTCGTCTCGCTCCTCTTCGGCGGCATCGTGCGCTCCGCGGGGCCCCGCGTGAAGCGCAACGGGTTCGGCGTGAGACGAACGCGCCGTCAG
>JAXLYG010000044.1:0-112610 GCA_046351535.1 Polyangiales bacterium | reverse complement strand
AGAGGCCCACGAAGCCGACACGCGACCACAACCTCAGCGCCAGAGCGTGACCGCGCCGGGGTGGGTTCTCGCGTAGGCCTCGGCCTGTGCGCGAGACCGCTCCTGGCGCTCACCAACCCAGGAGTTCGCTCTCAGATCGATCACCACAGGGCGTCCCTCGCTCCGCAGTGCATCGAGGCGATCTGAGAGCCGGGCCGGCCAACGCCAGCCGGGGCAGACCTGCACCCACGTCGGCGGTGTCGGCGTCGGCGCGAGCCGCGCCAGCTCGCGGTGATACACGACCGCAGGACAGAGCTGCCCGGTGACCACCGCCGCGTTCGACGGAATCGAGGCGAGCCGCGAAGGGAGCGACGCGAGTCCCTCGCGAAGCGGGCGCTCGAGTCGTCGCACCAACGGTCCTGCGCCGAGCGCGATGAGCACAGCACTCGCGAGGACGCCTGTTCGAAACCGTCGCATCTCCCACGCGCCGTCGAGTGCGATCGCGCACGGCAACATCAGTCCCACAGGGAGCGCGCCGAGGAGGTATCGCGGGGAGAAGGCGATGTCCTGGTAGAAGGCGAGCGCCGCAAGCTGCAGCGCCGACAGGCTCACGAACGCGAGGAGCGGACGAGGGGGCGTACCCGGTCGCCATCCCTTCGCGAGCGCGCCGAGAGACGCAGCGAGCGGGGCGAGCCCCGAGGCGACGATCCACACGACGAACATCGCGAGGTCGCGCGCGCCGTAGGTGTGTTGCGCGCGCTCTCCAGCCATCGAGCGGCTCCAGTCTCCGAGGCTCGCGAGGTACGACCGCTGGTGGAGCGCGATCCACGCGACCGGGAGTGCGAGCGCGCCGAGGCTCCCGACGCAGGCGAAGAGCGCGAGCGAGAGACGGCGACGCTCCGCGAACAGCGCGAGCGCGACGAAGGCCGCCAGGTGCGTGATCGCCTGCTCGCGCATTCCCGCTGCGATGCCGAGGGTGAGACCGGCAGCGAACATCCTCGCGCGTGAGGCGTCGCGCATCGCGCGCCACGCCAGCCCGGAGGCGACGAGCGTGACCGCCATCGACGGCGCGTCGGTGAGCACCGCGCGGCTCGAGTGCGCGACCGTCGGAGAGAGCGCCAGAAAGAAGCCCGCCGTGAGGCTCGCGCGGCGGGTCAAACCCGCGGCCGTCGCGACCCACGCGAGGGCCGGCGCGCCGAGCGCCGAGACGAGCATCCACTGCGCGCGCAGCAGCGGCTCGACGGAGGTGACGGAACCACCGAACGCGCGCCACGCGAGCGTCGTCGCGTGAGAGGCGAGCACGAAGGTCGGGCGACCGAGCATCAATCCCCCGACGCGCCCGGTGATCGATTGGATCACGTAGCCGAAGGAGTCCCAGTAGATCGGACCGTCGGGGCCGATCCACCAGGAGCTCACCAACGCGAGCGCGTAGAGCGCGGCGTAGGCGCGAGGTGAAGGGCCTGTGAGAGACGGCATCCGAGTTGACCTCGCGAGCGCGACGGTGGCACGATCGCGCGAGGCCGGAAAGGGCGACGAACGACGATGTTCAAGGACACGATTCGCGAAGTGGTCGAGGGCACCGACGGCGGGATCGCAGGCGTGCTCATGGACTACGAAGGCTTCGCCGTCGACCACTGGTCGCGCGACGACGCCGAGATCGACATCCAGACCGTCGGGATGGAGCTCTCCGTCGTGCTCAAGGACGTGCGACGCGCGTCGGAGCAGCTCGATACCGGGGGCATGAAGGAGTTCATGTTCCACACGGAGAAGCTCACCGGCGTGGTGCGCGCGCTCACGAATGAGTACGTCGTCGCCCTCGCCGTCACGCCCACGGGCAACCATGGCAAGGGGCGCTTCCTCCTGCGCATGGCCGCGCCGAAGCTCGTCGCCGAGCTCGCCTGAACGCCTCCCCGCGCTGCGTTCGAGACGATTCGCGTCTCACCTCGCGCTGACTTTCAAAGTTTCTCACCGCTCACTTTCGCGAGACGCATGAAGGCTGATCGTCCACGCGTGCTCGTCCTCCACGGGCCCAACCTCAACCTCCTCGGGACGCGCGAGCCTGCCGTCTACGGCACTACCACGCTCGCCGAGATCGATCGCGCCCTCGTCGCGCGCGGGGCCTCCCTCGGCGTCGAGGTCGAGTGCCACCAGTCGAACCACGAGGGGGCGCTTCTCGACCTCCTTCACGGCGCGATGGGGCGGTGTCGCGGCGTGGTGTTCAACCCCGGGGCCTACACGCACACCTCCATCGCGCTCCGCGATGCGGTGGCAGCCATCGGGATCCCCGTCGTCGAGGCGCACCTCTCGAACACCGATGCGAGAGAGGACTTTCGAAAGGTCTCCCACGTCGGGGCCGTGTGCCTCGGGCGGATCATGGGCTTCGGCGCACGGAGCTACCTCCTCGCCCTCGACGCGCTCGTGGGGCACCTCGGGGTCCGCGAGCCAGACGCCGATTGATCCTCCGGGCGGTGTCGTGTGATGCTCCGCGCCCCGCTCCTTACGGGGCACACGGCGGACGGTGCTGTGAACATCGACATCGAACAGATCGAGCGCCTCATGCGCGCCCTCAAAGAGAACGACTTCAATGAGGTCGAGCTCCGCCACGGCGACGAGCGGATCGTGCTGCGTCGCGGAGCGCCCGCGTCGGCCGTCGCGCCGATGGCCTTTCCGATGGCGACGGGCGAGCGCGAGAAGCCCTCGGGCATCGGTGAGAGCGCGCCGCCGTCCGCGAGCGAAGACCAGAGCGTCGTGACGGTGACGTCGCCGCTCGTGGGGACCTTCTACCGGGCGCCCTCGCCGCAGGCGCGCCCCTTCGTCGAGGTCGGGAGCCAGGTGCGAAAGGGCACCGTGCTCTGCATCGTCGAGGCCTTCAAGCTCATGAACGAGATCGAGAGCGAGGTCGACGGGGTCGTCTCCGAGGTGCTCCTCGAGAACTCCACGCCCGTCGAGTTCGGTCAGGGGCTCGTGCGCATCCGTCGTTCGAGCTGAGCCGTGTTCAAGAAGGTCCTCGTCGCCAACCGCGGTGAGATCGCGCTGCGCATCATCCGCGCGTGCAAGGAGCTCGGCCTGCGCACCGTGGCCGTGCACTCCACCGTCGACGCCGCGGCCCTGCACGTGCGCCTCGCCGATCAGTCGGTGTGCATCGGCCCGCCGTCGCCCGCGCTGTCGTACCTCAACATCAAGCAGATCATCTCTGCGGCGGAGGTCACGGGGGCCGACGCCATTCACCCCGGCTACGGCTTTCTCTCGGAGAACGCCGAGTTTGCGGAGATCTGCCGGCGGTGCCGCATCACCTTCATCGGACCGTCGCCCGAGGCCATGCGCGCCTGGGGCGACAAGGTCAGCGCGCGCGCCAACGCGGCGGCCTTCGGGCTCGCGCTCCTCCCTGGAACGGGCGTGCTGCGCGACGCCGAGCACGCGCGGCGCGAGGCCGAGCGCATCGGGTTCCCGGTGATCTTGAAGGCCTCGGGCGGGGGCGGCGGGCGCGGGATGAAGATCGTCCGCGCCGTGGGCGACATCGAGAACGCCTTTCACGCGGCGAGCAGCGAGGCCCTCGCGGGCTTTCGCAACCCCGACGTGTACCTCGAGCGCTACATCGAGCAGCCGCGCCACGTGGAGTTTCAGGTCGTCGCCGATCAGCACGGCAACGCGGTGTGCCTCGGCGAGCGCGAGTGCTCCATTCAGCGCCGCCACCAGAAGGTGCTCGAAGAGGCGCCGTCGCCGTCGCTCTCGCCGGCGCTGCGCGAGCGGCTCTCGGAGCTCGTGTCGGTGGCCGTGCGCGACACGGGGTACACCTCGCTCGGCACGTTGGAGTTCCTCCTCGACGAGCGCGGCGACGCGTACTTCATGGAGATGAACACCCGCGTGCAGGTGGAGCACCCGGTCACCGAGATGGTCACGGGCATCGACCTCGTGGCCGAGCAGATTCTCATCGCGGGTGGCGCGAGGCTCCGCGTTCAGTCGCACAGGCTCGGGCCGCGCGGGCACTCCATCGAGTGCCGCATCAACGCCGAGGACCCGGTCACCTTCGCGCCCTCTCCCGGTCGCGTGACGGACTACCTCCCGCCGGGCGGGCTCGGCGTGCGCGTCGACTCGGGCATCTACGCGGGGTGGACCGTGCCGCCCCACTATGACTCGCTCCTCGCGAAGCTCATCGTGCACGCGGCCGATCGCACCGGCGCGATCACCCGTATGCGAAGGGCCCTCGACGAGTTCGTCGTCGAGGGGATCAAGACCAACATCCCCCTCCACCGTCGCATCCTGGAGCACCCGAAGTTCCAGCGCGGAGAGGTCTCGACGCGCTTCCTTGAAGGGCTCCTCGGCGACGGCCGCGCTTGACGCTGCGCCGCGCGAACCACTACCGTACTTGAACGCAGCGTTCAGCGGAGGCGCACGCGCCGTTACGCTCTCGTCGCTGCCCACCGCCCCTCTTCTGGGAGAAGGTCCTCCGTGGCAAGCGTCGACCGCCGAAAGATCTCCGAGACCGCCCAGAACTTCGCGGCCAGGAACCAGTTCGAACAGGCGATCGCCGAGTACCAGAAGATCCTCGCGACGGACCCCACCGACGTCCGCACGCTCCTCAAGATCGGCGACCTGCAGATCCGCATGAACGCCCCGGCGCAGGCCGTCGAGACGTATCAGCACGTCGGCTCCCTCTACGAGCACCAGGGGCTGCACCAGAAGGCCATCGCGGTCTACAAGCAGATCCTCCAGATCAACCCCGACCAGCTCGCGCTCTACAACCGCGTCGCCGACCTCCACATCAAGCTCGGGCTCACGAGCGACGCCCTCCAGGCGCTGGAGCTCCTCGCGCAGCGCTACGCGCGGCTCAGCGATCAGGAGGGCCTCGCGAGCACGTACCGACAGATCCTTCTGCTCGACGGGCAGAACCTCGGCACGCGCATTCGACTCGGTGAGCTCCTCAGCAAGATCGGTCGCGGCGAAGAGGCCGCCGCGGAGTTCGAAGCCGCCTGCAACCAGCTCGACGCCGCGGGGCGCGTCGAGGAGTGGGCGCGCGTGGCCGAGCGTCTGGTGTTCCACCGCCCGTCGAACATCCCCGTGTCGCGGCGCCTCGCGGCGTTCTACCTCGAGCGCAACGACGCGCGCAGGGCGCTCCCCAAGATCCAGGCTTGCTACAAGGCCAACCCGAAGGACGTCGTCACCCTCGAGCTCCTCGCGACGGCGTTCAAGGGCCTCGGGCAGCTACCCAAGACGCTCTCCGTTCTGAAGGAGGTCGCGCGCATCCACCAGGCCGAGGGGCGCCACCGCGAGCGCGCCGAGGTCTACCAGCGCGTGCTCGAGCTCTCGCCGACAGACCCCGAGGCCCGCGAGGCCCTGCGCGGTCAGTCGATGCCCGGGTCGAAGCGCCCGCCGTCGGTTCCGCCCGCGCCGCCCGAGCTCGCCGTGCCCGCCGCGCCGCAGGTCGCCGAGGTCGTCGAGGTGCAGGACGACGCCATCGAGGAGGTCACCGCAGAGCCCGAGGAGGTCGACGAGCCCGACGCGCGCGAGAGCCACGAGGTGGTCTTCAACCTCTCGCAGCGCCCGCCCAAGCCCGCCACGGAGCGGAGCCACGCGTCGAACTCGCAAGAGATCCCAGGCGCGCCGCGCGCCCCGTCGGTCACCGTCGAGAGCGACGACTCCACCACGTCGCGACACCCGCCCGCGACGGCGTCTCAGGGGCTTCGAACGCCCTTCGTCCCGCGCACGCCCGAGCCTCCGCCCGTCGACCGCAACGCCAACGAGGCGGCGCGGCTCCTCGGCGAGGCCGAGATCTTCATGAAGTACGGCCTTCGCTCGAAGGCCATGGCGCACATCACCCGCGCCGCCGAGCTCGAGCCGGGCTCCGTCGACATCCACGTCCGCGTGCGCGACTTCTACGTCGCGATGAACGACGTGGGCGCGGTGCTCCGCTGCACGCTCCGCATCGCCGAGCTGCTCGAGTCCGCGAACCCCGAGGCGGCCCTCGCCGAGGCCGCGCGCGCGCTCGACATCGACGGCGAGAACCCCACCGCGAGGGCCCTCTACGAGCGCCTCGGGGGCCAGTACGCGCCCGCGGAGCCGCCGTCGGGCGAAGGGGCGCTCATCGACGAGGGCGAGGTCGTCGTCGACGAGGCTTCGAACGTCGAGGTGCTCCCGCTCCCGCCGACGCCGGCGGACTACTTCGCGCCGGGCTACGAGGAGCAGTCGTACGACATCCCCTCGTTCGCCGAGACGGGCGACGCGACGGAGATCGGCGAGTCGCCGCTCACGGCCTTTCACACCGACGAGCAGCCCGCGTCGCCGTACGCCTACGACCAGCCCGTCATCCCCGTGGTGATCGAGTCGGACCAGACCGTGCGCGGGCCCTCGATTCGCACGGGCCGACGCGAGATCGAGGCGGGCCTCGACGAGGCGGAGTTCTTCGTCACGCAGGGCCTCTACGACGACGCGCGCGCGGCACTGCAAGAGCTCCTCGAGGTGTATCCCAACCACCCCCTCGTGCTCGAGCGCCTCGACGAGGTCGAGCAGCTCGCCGAGGTGCAGGGCAACGCCTACGAGGTGAGCGATCCCTCGTACGCGCTCGCCGACAAGATCGCGGAGGAGGTCGAGAACCTCAACCCCTACGAGGGTCCGCCCACGGGGCAGATCGACGTCGAGACCGTGCTCGCGCAGTTTCGTCAGGGCGTCGGTCGCACCGTGAGCATCGAGGACTGCGACACGCACTACGACCTCGGCATCGCCTACAAGGAGATGACCCTCCTCGATGACGCCGTGGCGGAGTTCAAGATCGCCACGATGAACCCCGCGCGGCAGTGCATCGGCGAGACCATGATCGGCCTCTGCTACATGGAGAAGGGCGACGTCGCGTCGGCGCTCGAGCACTTCAAGCTCGGGCTCCAGGCGCAGCAGCGCAGCGAGCGCGAGGAGCTCGGGCTCTACTTCGAAATGGGCAACGCCTACGAGTCCGTGGGCGACCTCTCGGAGGCCCTCTACTTCTTTCAGAAGGTCGACAAGCGAGACCCGAGCTTTCGCAACGTGCGGCAGCGCGTGCAGCGCCTTCAGGGCGCGATGCACGGCGTCTCGGACTCGTCGCGCGGACCCGGTCGCGAAGACCTCGACCGCTCGTTCGACGAGCACTTCAAGGAGTAGCGCCGCGCGTTGACGGAACGGGCGTCGGGCGCCCTCGCGGGGGTGACACCCCTCGACACGCCGCGCGGGCCGTGCGAAAGCGTCGGTCACTCGACGCGCGATGGACTTCCTCAAGCGATATCAGGCTGCGCTGCTGTGCGTGCTGGCGCTTGGGATCCCGTTCTTTCTGCTGCGCACGACGACGCGCGACCCGAGCCACTACGACGCGCTCGACCGCTTCATCATGCAGCCCGTGGGGCTGCTCCAGAGCACGTTCATCAACCGCGTGGCCGAGGGCGCCGCCGACCTCTGGATGGACTACGTCTACCTCGTGCAGGTGCGCCGCGAGAACGACCGGCTGCACTCCGAGAACCTCCGCCTCCGCGCCGACGCCGCGCGCTACCGCGCCGAGCACGACGAGAACCGACGGCTCCGTCGGCTCCTGCAGCTCAGGGTCGACACGCCCGGCGAGGTCTTCGCCGCGGAGGTCATCGCGAAGGACACCTCGCCCTTCTTCCGCGTGACGCGCCTCGCGATCTCGACGCCCGACCGCACGCGCATCCACGCGGGCATGCCCGTGATCACGTACGACGGCCTCGTGGGGCAGGTCTCGCGCACCTTCGGCGACTACGCCGACGTGCTCCTCACGGTCGACTCTCGCAGCGCCGTCGACGTGATGATCGAGCGCACCGGCGCCCGCGGCATCGCGCGCGGAACGGGCGAGCGCGACCGCTACTCGGCGCGCGTGGAGTACCTCCAGCGGACCGATGACGTGCGCGTGGGCGACGTGGTGGTGACCTCGGGCCTCGGGTGCCGCTTTCCCGCGGGGCTGATGGTGGGCCGCGTGGCCTCGGTGACGCGCCGCGAGTTCGGGCTCTACCAGGAGATCGAGATGAGCCCCGCGGTGAACTTCTCGCGGCTCAACGAGGTGCTCGTGGTCAACAGCGAGGCCGATCGGCCGACGTGTCGCCCCGGCGCCAACCCCGCGCCGCGCGCCCGTGGCGCGAGCGGGTCGGGCTCGACGGGCGGAGGTCTCTAGGCCGTGGCCAACGCGCTCCTCCTCGCGACGGGCGTGGTGATGCTCGTGCTCCAGGGGTTCATCGCGTACGTGATCCCGACGGAGCTCGTGGCGCCCGCGCTGCTCCTGCCGATGGTGCTGTACATGTCCGTGGGCGAGTTCTCGCTGGCGCGCGGCGTGTCGCTCTCGTTCGTGCTCGGGTACTTCGCCGACGTGTTCGCGGGCGGCTCCATCGGCCTGTGGACCTTCTCGCTCGTGTCGGTGTTTCTCCTCGTGCGCGTGGCGGGGCTGCGGCTCTTTCTTCACGGCGTGGTGTTCCAGATCCTCCTCACGCTGGTGGCGTCGGTGTTCGTGGGCGTCGAGATGATGGCCCTCCTGCTCGTCTTCGATCGCCGCCCGCTGGCGGTGCTCCCCGCGATGGGCGTCGTGGTCGCGCAGGCCGTCGCGACGGCGCTCTCTGCGCCGGGCGTGTTCGCGCTGATGCGTCGGCTCCCGACGGGCATTCCCGGCGTCGTCGACGAGACGTAGCGACGAGACGAGACCTCCGCGCGCGGTGTAGCGTTCGCCGCGATGAACCTCCCCGCGATGTCTTTCGACGGCCCTGTTCCGCGCGGTGACGCCGAGGTGCGTGTCGCGCTCGACCGCGCGCTCGACCGCGCCCGTCAGGTCGCGTCGTACGCCGACGTGCTCTACGAGCGGATCTACAAGTCCGAGGCGAACCTGCTCTCGTCGGGGCAGGTGATCGTGAAGCCCGCGTCGCTCAAGGGCGCCGCGCAGGTGCGCCTCGTGGGCGCCGGGGGCCGTCACGTCGGCGTACGCGCGGGCGAGGTCACGCCCGAGGCGCTCCCCGGCGCCGTCGATCGCGCGGCCGCGGCGCTCGCTGCGGAGCCGCCCGCGCCGGCGTTCGGCCTCGCGCCGATCCCGAATCCGTCGCGGGTGCGCTACGGGCTCGTGGTCGACGAAGACCCGCGCGAGGTCGACCCCACGGGGGCCTTTCTCGACATGGTCGAAGGGGTCAAGCGCATCGCCGCGGAGCGCTCCTCCGAGCGCGTTCGCGTGGTGCCCGAGCTCTGGTCGTGGACGCAGGTCGAGGAGAAGTGGGTCGCCGACACCGACGGCGTCTTCAAGACGCAGGTGATGCCCGTGTCGTTCCTCCAGGTGATCTTTCGCGCGGTGCGGGGCGAGCGTCAGGCGAGGACGCGCGTGCGCTTCGGCGAGGCCGCGTGCCTGGGCTACTACGTGCGAGAGGGGCGCCTCGCGGGCTTCGTCGAGACCTCGCTGCGCGAGGAGTGCGAGCGCGCCGTGCAGCTCCTCGACGCGCGTCCGCTCACGTCGGAGGAGCGCGCGCGGGTGAGCCACTACGTGCTCCACAACTCGTCGCTGGTGTTCATTCACGAGGGCCTCGGTCACCCCATCGAGGCCGACATCGCGCGCGCGGGCGGCTCGGCCATCGTCGCGCCCGACGGCAAGCCCCGCGTCGAGCCCCTGGGCTCTCCCGTGGTGCGCATCGTCGACGGACCGGCTCCCTCCCACGACGGTACGCCGCAGGCGACGCGCGGCTTCGGCACCGAGCTCATCGACGACGAGGGCGTCGAGGTGCAGAACACCGTGCTCGTCGACGGCGGACGCATCGTCGGCATGATGCACTCGCGCGAGACCGCGCATCACTTCGGCGTGGCGCCCACGGGCAACGGCTTCTCGGAGCTCGGCGACCGACGCATCGTCCGCATGCGCAACACGACGCTGTGCCCCGCGGTGGGCTCGGCGGCGTGGGTCGACGCGCTCGACGAACTGGTGCGCGACGTGACCTTCGGCGTGGTGCTCCACGGCTCGCTCGGCGGCGCGGTTTCGAAGGAGGGCATGTCGTCGTCGACGCAGTACGGCTGGCTCGTGCGCGACGGCAAGGTCACCGGCGAGCTCATCGCGCCGGGCAACTTCACCGCGCTCACCGCGGGGTGTTTGAAGACCGTGGAGGGCTACGCGGGCGCCATCGACGCGCACGGCGTGGGCTTCTGCGGCAAGAGCGGCCAGACGCGCAGGGTCACCGAGGGAGGCCCCGAGTACGTGAAGGTGGCGGCGTCGCCCGCGGTGCTGCTCACGTTCGAAGGGTGACGCGCGGGGCGTCCCACCTTCTCCGCGATCCGGTGCATCATCCCCGCCCCGATGGAACCCAACTCCTCCGCCACTCAGCCCGAAGAGGCGCTCGCGCTCGCCATCCGTGACGGCGTCGCCGACCGCGTCGACGACGTCGAGGTCATCGTCTCGCGCGGCGATCGCACCAGCTACGCGATCGAGAACGACCTCGTCGTCCCGGCGCTCGAGTGCGACACCTGGAGCGTCGCCATGCGCGCCCTCCGCAACGGGCGCCTCGCCACCGCGGCCACCACCAGCCGTGATCCCGCGGACTCCATCAGCGCGCTCGTGCGCGCGCTCAACGCCGCGCAGCCCGAGCAGCTCTCGGACTTCGCTGCGCCCGACGCGCGACGCAACGACACGCGCAACTGCGACGCCGCCCTCTGGTCGCTCGTCGACGCGCCCGCCGAGGTGCGCCGCATGGCCGTCGCCATCCGCGAGGGAGCCCGCGCCGCGAGGCCCGGCGCCGAGGTCGTCGTCGAGGCCGATCTCACCGTCGCCCGCGCGCGAAGGGCCTTCGTGACGAAGCGCGGCGGACCCGTCACCAGCGCGTCGACCATGCTCTCGTCGTTCGTCATGGTCGACGGCAACGACTGGGACGCGTGGGCGGGGACCGCACGCCCCGACGACGCCGCCGTCACCGAACTCGGACGTACGCTCGTCAGCTCGCTCCCCACGCGCGAGGTCACGTGCGAGGAGTTTCTCGGGGGCCCGAGGGAGCTCACCGTGGTGCTGCACCCGAGGCTCTTCGAATCGCTGCTCCGTACGCTCTTTCTCGAGCGCGTCGCCGCCGATCGCGTGCTCGCGGGGATCTCTCCCGCGAAGGAGGGCGACGTCGTCGCCAACGCGGCCTTCGACCTCTTCGACGATCCCGGCGCCGTGGGGTCGCTCCGCGGTCAGGCCTGCGACGACGAGGGAATCTCGGGCGCGCGAAAGGCCATCGTCTCCAAAGGGGTGCTCTCGGTCATGCCCTGCGATCGACGCTCGGCGCAGCTTCGAAAGACCGCGCCTACGGGCAACGGGTATCGCATCCCGATCCTCGCGGAAGACCGCTCCGAAGCGCCCGTGCGCGTGGGCTTCACGCACCTCGAAGTCTCCGCGGGGACCACACCTCGCGACGCGCTCGTGAAGGGGCGCACCGTGCTCATCACCGACCTCCTCGGGCTGCACTCGTCGAACAAGGCCACGGGCGCGTTCAACAACCCCATTCAGGGCGGACTCGCGCTCGAAGACGGCGTGGCCGTCGCGCGCGTCAAGCCCGGACAGTGGTCCGCGACGGGCAACCTCCACGCGCTGCTCAAGCGCTTCGAAGCGCTCTCGGCGGAGCGAATGATGACGGGCGGCGCGCTTCTTCCGTGGGTCGCCGCGCGCGTGCAGGTGGCCTGAGATGCCCACCGAGATCGAGCGGAAGTTCCTCGTCGACAGGGCCGCGCTGCCCACGAAGCTCCACGGCGGATCGCGCTTCACGCAGGGCTATCTCAGCGTCGAGCCCGTCGTGCGCGTGCGCCTCTCGGAGCGCGAAGACCGCGACCCCGAGGCGTGGCTCACCATCAAGAGCGCGGGCACCCTCTCGCGCGCCGAGTACGAGTACCCGATTCCCGCGGACCACGCGCGCGAGATGATCGGGCTCTGCGTCGCGGTGCTCTCGAAGACGCGTCACCACGTCGAGGTCGGCGCGCACGCGTGGGACCTCGACGAGTATCACGGCGCCCTCGACGGGTTCTGGCTCGCCGAGGTCGAGCTCGATCACGAGGGCGAGTCCTTCGAACGGCCCGCGTGGGTCACCGACGAGGTCACCAGCGACGCCACGTACACCAACGTCGCCCTCGCGCTGAAGGTGCTCTCGATGCGCGGCGCGTGACCGTCAGCGCGCGGGCGGAACGATGATCTCGACCAGCGACGTGCGGTGACCCGGGCCGAGGCGCTCGTCGTCGATGTGCAGCGCGTGACGGCACAGGCGCACGAGCGCGAACACCGACGCGCCGAGGATCAGCGGTAGCGCGAGGAAGATCACGGGGCGCGTCCCCATCGCGAAGACCGCCCAGTCGTAGGTGCCGTGCACGCCCACCGCGGCGCCGAGGCCGAAGAGCGCCCACGCCGTCGAGCGGGGGATGCGCGCGGGCAGGAGGTCGGGGAGGTCGTCGTAGGCGTCGGCCGCGGGGCTCCACGCGTGGAAGCGCGCGCGGCCGAGGTAGTAGCCCATGATCCCCGACGAGACCGCGTGCATCGGGACCGCCGTGATGGCGCGCACGACGCCGAGGATGACGCCTTCGAGGCTCCCCGCTGCGGTGTGGCCCGAGCAGAGCGGCGCGACGCCGGGCACGGCGCAGAAGAGCGCCGCGAAGCGCGCGTCGACGTAGACGAGGTTCTCGAGGAGCCCGAAGCCGAGGGAGGCCGCGGAGGTGTAGACGACGCCGTCCATCACCTCGTCGAAGCGGCGGCGCCAGGGCCAGATGAAGACCACGAGCATCTTCGCGGACTCCTCGGTGAGCGCCGCGACGAGGTACGCGTCGAGGAAGCGTCCGCCCGCGAGCGCCCACGACCCGAGGAGGCGCTTCTCGGCCACCTCGATGGCCGCCGCGGGGACGCACGCGAAGAACCCCAGGGCCATCGTGGCGAGCACCTCGCGCTTGGGCTCGGGGCGCGCCGCGTCGGCGTGACGGAAGATCATCACCAGCACCAGCACCGGCGCGATGGCGACGAGCAATCCTGCCGCCTCGATGGCCAGCGATGGGCTCACGCGGTGACCGTAGCCGCGCCCCCCGAGCGACACAATGACAACCCGCGGAGGATGCACTACAAGACCCGCCCCCCAGATGACACAAGACCCCGCGCGCGACACGCAAGATCCCGAGATGAACCGCATCGTGGCCGAGGAGGAGAAGGCCCTCGCCAGGGTGCTCGCCAACGCCCGCGTGCAGCGCAATTCCTCGCGCAAGGACTACGATCAGGAACTCCTCGAGCTGCGGGACGCTGGCCTGGCGCGAGGCGCGGTGGAGGGATCGTCCGGCGCTGCTCGCCGAGATGGAGCGCATGCGCACGGCGACGCGGCGCGCGGAGGTCACCGTCGGTGAACCCGCGTCGCCGTACTTCGGTCACAGCTTGAAGCTCAGCAGGCGGCCGCGTGCGCGACGTCCTCATCGGCAACAACACCTACGTCGACACCGAGAGCGGCGTGCGCGTCGTCGACCGCGCGACGCCCTGTCCGGAAGATCTATTACCGCTACTCCGAGGGCGAGGAGTACGAGGAGGATCGGCGGGCGGTGGAGGGCGAGGTCAGCCGCGCCGCGCGGGTGGTCATCCGCGAGTCCAGGCTCCGTCGCATCGTGGCGCCGCAGGGGACATACTTCCGCGTGAAGGGCGAGTGGTCGCGCGGCGCCGACGTCGTCGCGAAGCCCGAAGGCGGGCAGCCCAGCGCCGTGCGTCCTCCCACCGAGGACGAGCGTCGCGCGGCCCGCAACGCGCGCGGCAAGCTCGGCGCCGGCGTCGACGGGCGCGAGGACAAGCACCTCCTCGAGATCCCCGCGCTCATCGATCCGCGGCAGTTCGAACTCATCACGCGCCCGCGCTCGGGCATCGTGGCTATTCAGGGCGGCGCGGGCAGCGGCAAGACCACCATCGGCCTGCACCGCATGGCGTGGCTCGCGCTCAACTACCTGCAAGCGCTTCGCGCCCGACCGCATGATGGTCGCGGTGTTCAACCGCGCGCTCGCCTGTACATCGTGCGGGTGCTCCCCGCGCTCGGCGTCGAGGGCGTGCACGTCGCGACCTTCTCCGAGTGGATCGCAAGACGCGGGCAGCGGCACATCCTCGAAGGCCCTCGCGGGCTACGCCGAGCTTCACCCCCGTCGTGGTGAGCCGCCTCAAGAAGCACCCCGTGATGCTCAAGCTCATCGACGAGCGGCTCGCGCGCGAAGACGCCGAGGGCGCGCGCGACGACCTCCGCGCCGTGGCCGACCGCGCGGGCGGGCGCGAGGCCCTCGCGACGGCGTGGGCGTTCGCCTGGGCGAGGCGCTCGCGCAAGATCTCGGCGCTCATGCAGTGGCTCCGGGCGGCGAGCGCGACCTCGCGGGCGTCAAGGGTCACACGCTCGGCAAGCGCGTCGAGCTCGACATGCAGCGCCCCTCGACCGCTGGATGCGCGCCGCGCGCGACGTGATCTGGGACTGGGCCGAGCTCGTGACCGACGGCCGCGCTCCGCGAGGCACTAACCGCGAGGACCCGGGCGCGTTCTCAGACAGCGAGATCGCGAGCGCCGTGCGGTGGTCGAGCGATCACCTGGCGCGGTGGGTCCACACCGAGCGCGACGCCGACGACGAGGAGGGCGCTCGACCGCGCGCAGCGCAAGGTCGGAGCGCGAGGAGCGCAGGAAGATCAAGGCCCAGGAGCGCGACGAGGACGAGGCGGGGCCGCGCGGCGAGGACAACGAGCTCGCGCACTTCATCGACGAGGCCCGCGAGAGCCGACGCGCGATGCGCGACAGCGGCGGCGACCGAGACGAAGACGGCGACCGTCACCTCGACGACGACAACGGCCACGCGACGGGCGCCGACGGCGTCTCGGAGGAGGAGGAGGAGCCCACGCTCGACCCCGAGGACGACGCGCTCCTCATGCGGCTCTACCAGCGCAAGCGCGGCGGGCTGCGCGGGCCCAACAAGCAGCCCCCGCGCTCGAACACTTTCATCGACGAGTGCAGGACCTCTCGCCTACCAGGTCGCCGTGCTCATGGACGCCTTAGCGAAGACTGATCCCGGGTCACCCTGGCGGGCGACACGTCGCAGCGGCTCCTCGACAATGGTTTCAACGACTGGCGCGGCGTGCTCGACGACCCGGGCATGGAGGGCGTCGCCGTGGAGCCCCTGCGCATCGGGTACCGCTCGACGCTGGAGGTGCTCGCCTTCGCGCGCGCGGTGCTCGGTCCCCTCGCAGACCCCGAGGCGCCGCCGTCACGCGGCACGGCGCGCCGGTGGAGTTCCACGGTTTCAGGACATCGGCGGCGGTGGTGACGGTGAGCTGCGCGATCTGGCGCTGCATTGCGCCAGGGCCACCGGCCGTCATCGCGCGCGAGCCCGAGCGGGCCGACCTGCTTCAACGGCCTCGAACGCGCGGAGATCCAGCGGCTCATGTCCGCGACCAGGACTGCGCACCTGTCCCGGCGTCGAGGTCACCGATATCCGACAGGTGAAGCGGCCTCGAGTTCGACCAGCGTGATCCTCGTCGACGTGACGGCCTCGCAGTACCCCGTCGACGACGAGTCGCGGCACCTGCCGCACATCGGCGCCACGCGCGCGGCCCACCAGCTCTGGGTCGTCGCCACGGGGACCCCCTCGGCGCCTTCCCGCATACATGTTCGGACGAGGAGGAGCGCTGCGCCGTGAGGCGCCGCGCTGCGGGGTGATGCCCCTATCCGCGTTCGGGTACGTCCGGCCGCGGGCGAGCGTCGGTGCGTGCCCCCCGGCGGGGCGCGCGTCTCGTTCCCGCTTCTACGGGAACATGGCGCTCCCCGCGCGAAGCCCGCGCGATGACGCTGAAATCTCGCTTCGCAGAAGGGCTCTCGTGTGGATCGCGCTTGCGCACGGTCGCGGAGTTGCCCTACGAACGACGCCGCTTTCGGGGGCGTGGCACACCATCGCGCCCCTATCTCAGAACGGGAGAAGTATCGGTCATGAAGGCATCAGCGCCTCATTCGCGTGTTCCGGTGACGGTCGCGTCTTCGCGGCGGCCCTCACGACGACCCTCTCCTTCGAGCGTCGACCCTCGCGCAGCCCGCGCCCTGCGACCGCCCCCGCCGCGCGTTCCGGGTGACGTAGTGCCGGCCGCGCGTCCGGCCATGCCCTTCGCTGCGCAGCCTGCTGCGCCCGCAGCGCAGACCGCGCCCGCCGTGCCCGCGGTGCAGACTCACGCCCGCCGCGCGCCCGCGGCGCAGACCACGCCTGAAGCCGTCGTGACGCCCGCGGCGCCCGCGGCCGCGCCGGTGCTTCGCCTCGCGGCCTGCTCGGCCCTCAACGGACAGTTCGCCACGCTCACGTGCGGCGAGGGCGGCGGGGCCGCGGCCGTGAGCACCCTCTCGGCGGACTTCCTCGCGGGTGGAGCCTGACGCCCTCGCGCTCGACGCGGGCGACTTCGTGGGCGCCTCGGCGACGGCGCGCTTCTCGGTCTCGCATGACGCCGCGGGCGTCGCGAGCGCCGCGGCCGCGATGAACCTCCGCGCGATGGCGCTCGGTCACCGCGACCTCGCGGCGCCGCGCGAGACGACCCTCGCCGCAGCGACCGCGCTCACGGCGCGGCACATCCCGTACGTGCTCAGCAACCTCGCGTGCGAGGGCGCGGCGCGCTCGCTCTGCGACGCGGTGAGCGACAGCGGCGACGACCCCGTGATCCTCGACACGCCGCAGGGGCGCGTGGCGTACATCGCCATCGTGTCGCCGTCGGCGCTGCGCTTCGTGGCGGCCGATCGCGCCGCGGGCGTGACGCTCCAGGCGCCCGCGGAGGCGCTCCCTCGCGCGGTGCATGCGGCGCGTGAGCGCGGCGCGCGGTGGGTGGTGGCCACGTATGACCCCGAGTGGCCGGGGTCTGAAGACGACGCGGTGCACCTCGCGTCGGAGCTGCCCGAAGACGGCCGCCCCGACGTGATGCTGGTGAACGACGTGTCTGAGGGCTTCACCTCGCTCGAGGCCGCGCGCAGCGGCGTGCGCGTGGTGGCGACGCGTCCGGGGCGCGCGGTGGCGGTGGAGCTCGGCGGGCCGAGGCTGGTGCGCGAGGCTCGCTCGGGCGCCGTGCCCGAGGCGGTGACCGCCCTCTCGACGGCGACGCACACGTGGCTCTGCGAGACGCAGAACCGCGCGCTCGCGGGCGCCGCGCTCACGGCGCCGCTCGACCGCGACGGGTTCACGACCTTCTTTCTCAACGTGATGCGCGACGAGACCGAGACCGAGGTCGCGATCATCAACCGCGGCGCGGTGCAGGGCAGGGAGCTCTTTCCGCTCACGGGGAACATCACGGCGCTGCAGCTCGCGGCGATCCTGCCCTTCGACGACCAGGTGTACACGGGCCGCGTGCTCGGGTCGGTGCTCAAGACCCTCGCCACGTCGTCGCGCGCCGAGCGCCTGATGCTCCGCGGCATCACGGTGACCAACGGCACGGTGAAGATCAACGGCCGCGATGTCGAGGCCAACTCCTGGTACACGGTGTCGACGTCGCGCTCATCGCCGACGGCGGTATGTGGCCTCGGCGGCAACGCGGAGTCGGTGGAGATGTCGGCCTCGGGTCGCCTGGTCCGGCGCGAGCTCAAGGAGCGCGTGGCTCGAGCGCCTGCACACGGGTGACATCACGCAGCTCCCGGTGGACCCGGCGCGCCGCACGCGCTGGACCTTCAACGCCTCGGTGGACTTCGGGTTCAACCTCGTGAACGTGGCGAACCCCGCGGGGTCGGCCATCGCGGGCACGACGATCCAGCCCTACGGCGACTCGCAGCTCTCGCGCACCGACACGATGGCCCTGCGCGGCGACGTGCAGCTCTTCGCCAACGCCGACCACCCCGACTGGAACTGGCGCAACGCGTTCCGCGCGCGCTACGGCCGCGCCAGCGTAGGCGGCGGAGACTTCGACGAGAACCTCGACCTCATCACCCTGCGTTCGAACTTCACGTACACGGGGCTGAGCAGCGGCACGCACTGGTACGTCCCGACGCCCGACCTCGAGGTCTACGCCGAGACCGAGTTCGACCGTTACCCCCGCACGCGCACCGTGCTCGACGGCTCGACGGGGGACTACCACCACTTTCAGCTCCGCCCGACGCTCGGCGCGCAGTTCACGTTCAACAGCTCCCTCGTCGCCCGCCTCGCGGCCGGTATGGACTGGAAGGAAGTCCTCCAGACCGGCACCGACCCGACGTACGTGTTCCTCGCGCGCATGACCCTCTCGCCCTTCGACCTCTTCACCGTCCGCGGCCGCGCCGTGACGTGGAACGCCGAGGCCGAGCTCGCCGTTCGCCAGGCCTTCAGCGACTCCGAGAACGGCACCAACGCCCGCGACGGGCAGCTCCGGCTCAACACCCGCATCGCCTTCCCCGTCGTGAAGAACCTCTCGCTCACGCTCGGCTACGACCTCTTCGGTCACCTCGCGCGCGGCAACGAGCTCGGCATCGCGCACGACGTCACCCTCGGCGTCGCCTGGACGGGCTCGCGCGCCGTCCAGACCTTCGGCCACTGAGCGCCGACCTCCCCTCCGCGCTCGCGCTCCTCGTCTCCCCTCCGAATCACCTGAAAGGCAGTCGTTCGATGGCCATGCGCTTCCGCAATTTTGGTGGGATCTACCAGTTCCTCGTGACCGACGAGGAGGACCTCGCTCAGATCGACGCGCTCGACCCGGCCCGCTGGGCCGCCACGAGCGCGCCGCTCCACGACCTCCACTGCGACGAGGTCTTTCTCAAGCACGTCGACTCCGAGGGCACGGGCCGCGTGCGCGTCGGACAGATCGTGCGGGCCCGCGACTGGGCCTTCGCGCGCCTCGCGCGCCGCGCGGTGCTCAAGGGCCGCCACGAGTCCATCGCCATCGACGCCATCGACGGCGGCGCCGTGGGCGAGCCCCTGCGCGCCGCCGCGAAGCGCGTCAACCGCGAGCAGAAGGCCGCGGACGAGAAGTCCATCTCGCTCGCCGACGTGCGGGCGTTCAAGGGCGGCTACCAGAAGCTCCTCTCGAACGGCGACGGCGTGGTGCCCCCCGAGCTCGTGCCCGAGCCCGAGGTCGCCGCGCTCATCAAAGACATCCTCGCCACCGTCGGGGCCGTGAAGGACCGCGGCGGCTCCGACGGCGTCGACGCGTCGCACCTCGAGCGCTTCAAGACCCAGGCGCAGGCGTGGCTCGACTGGCGCGCGAAGGCGAAGGATGCCTCCGTGTGGGGCGACGACACGGCGGCCGCCGCGGCCCTCGTGGCGAAGCTCTCGCCCAAGATCGAGGAGTGGTTCCTCCACGCCGACCTCCTGCGGCAGGAGTCTCCCTCGGGGGCGCTCCTGAAGCTCAGCGACGATGAGTTCCGCGCGATGCGAGCGCGCGACGCCGCGGCCATCGAGCGGTACCTCCTCGCGTCGCCCATCGCCGCGCCCGACGCGAAGGGCGTCCTCGCGCTCGACGCCGCCACGGCCCTCTACCGCGAGGACGTGACCGCGCTCCAGAACACCGTGCTCGCGCGCGCCCTCGGCGCGCCGACGAAGGAGCTCACCCGAGACTCGTGGCGCAAGGCGAAGGCCGTCTTCGATGCGTACGAGGCGTGGCAGAAGGCGAAGCCCGCGGAGCCCTTCGAAGCCATCGGCGAAGACAAGCTCAAGGCCTACCTCGCGGGGCCGCTCCCCGCGCGCGTCACGCACTTCATCGACCTCGACTCCGCCGCCGCGAAGGAGCTCGAGCAGGTCGACGCCCTCGAGCAGCTCCTGCTCTCGGTGCGGTGGCTCATCGACCTCGCCAACAACTTCGTGAACTTCTCGTCGATCTATCTCCCGAAGGAGACCTCCCTCGTCGAGACGGGCACGCTGGTGATCGACGGTCGGCGCCTCGCCTTCTGCGTGAAGGTCAAAGACCGCGCGACGCACAAGCCCCTCGCGTCCGAGAGCCTCATCTTCCTCGTGTACGCCAGGATCTCCGAGAAGGAGGGCGGCGGCGAGCACTTCGAAGTCGTCGCGCCCGTGACGGGCGGCGAGAAGGGGCGCCTGCGCGTCGGCAAGCGCGGCATCTTCATCGACAACAAGGGCACCGAGTGGGACTCCGAGATCGTCGAGGTGGTCGAGAACCCCATCTCGGTGCGCGAGGCCATGTTCGCGCCCTTCCGACGCGCCTCGAAGTTCGTCAACGACAAGATCGAGGAGTGGGTCGGCTCCGCGGCCACCGCGCAGGAGGAGGGCCTCCACTCGGCCACCGCCGAAGCCACCACGCGCGCCCGCACCGAGGCCGAAGAGGCCGCCGCGCGCGCCGCCGCGCCCGCCGTGAGGGCCGGCACCGCGCCCGCCACCCCCGCCGCAGCGCCCGCAGCGCCCGCGTCCGAGGGGCTCAACGTCAACACCCTCATCCTCGGCGGCGGCATCGCCCTCGCGGGCGTCGGCGCCGTGCTCGCGTCGGTCTTCGCGATGCTCTCGTCGCTCAAGGGCTGGCTGTCGATCCTCGGCATCGTGGGCGCGGTGCTGGCGATCTCGGCCCTCAACGCGTGGCTCAAGCTCCGTCGCCGCGACATGAGCGTGCTGCTCGAGGCGAACGGGTGGGCGGTCAACGTCCACACGCGCATCACCGCGCGCATCGCGCAGGTGTTCGCCTTCACCCCCGAGCTGCCCAAGGACGCGAAGCTCGAGCACGCGGACATGCTCCCCGGCGTCGACGACGAGGGCAACACCGCGTGGCCGCTCATCGTGCTGCTCCTCCTCGGCGCAGCGGTCGTCGTGGCCTGGTACGGGCGCTTCAAGGCCCACTGGTTCTGACCGATTCGGCGCTTGCCATCGGCGAGCGCCGAGCACTACCCTGCGCGGCGATCACGGCCACCGTGACGGGCGAACAGGGCGGTCTCGACGCGGGCGACCCGCAACCACCACCGAACTTCCGACCCGATGGCCGCGAGGCCGAACACCCACTTCATCCGAGGGACTGCGATGCGCACGAAGGGACTCCTCTCACGGCTCACGCTGATCACGTGCCTGGCGTTTGGCGCCGCCACCGCCACGGGCTGTGACGACGAGAACGACCCCGCCACCCACGTCAAGAAGCTCGACGCGGACAACCGACGCCCGGCGGCGATGCGCAAGCTCCGCGAGATGTTCCAGTCGCGGCTCTCGACGGCGAGGCCGCCGGACAACGTCGACGACCCGCAGGTGAAGCAGTTCCTCGACGCCGTGCTGCCCGCCGTGGCGACGGCCTTCACGGCGCACCCCGAGGAGGTCTCGACGCGCAAGGAGGCCATCGAGATCCTCGCGGGCTCCCACGACCTGCGCGCCGTGCCCGCGCTCCTCTCCGCGCTCCAGTTCCACGTGGGCAACAGCGACTCCGAGCGCATCGCGCTCCGCGCCGCGCAGGCCATCAAGGAGCTGCACCCGGCGAACAACCCCCAGGTCGTGCAGGGCCTCCTCTCGGCCATCGACCGCGCGAGCGCCAACTCGGGCAACAGCCCCGCGATCCGCGAGGCCGTCGTGGGCGCCCTCGGCCTCATCGGCGACCGCGCCGCCGTCGAGTCGCTCAAGCGCCTCCTCCAGCGCCCCATCCGCGACCAGGAGATTCGCACGGCGCGCGCCTCCGCCGACGCCCTCGGCCTCATCGGCGACGCGAGCGCGGCCGACGCCCTCGTGTACGGCCTCTTCCTCAACATCCGCTCGGGCTCGTCGCGCGCCAACGCGTACAACAACTGCGCGCGCGCCCTCGTGCGCCTCGGCCCCGCCGCGTCGGTGCCGCGCCTCATCGCCACGGTCAACGGCGAGAACGTGCTCGTCAACGACCTCCTGCGCTCGTACGAGACCGAGCCGGGCATGCCGCCGATGCCGCCGGGCTTCATGAAGGCCCAGGCCATCGACGTGCTGCGCAACTTCGCCGACCCGAGCGCCGTCGACGCCCTCACCGCGCGCATGCGCGACCGCGCCGAGGTCGCCAACGTGCGCGCCGCCGCCGCCGAGACGCTGGCCTACACGGGCCTCAGCATCCCCCGCGAAGACCCGCGCCGCGGCGCGATCTTCGACGCCATCGCGGCGGTCTTCAACGAGGCCCCGCCCGGCGACGAGCACGACATGGCCCCGTCGGTGTCGCCCGCGCTGGTGATCCTCGGAGACCCCCGCGCGCCCGCGCTCATCACGCGCCGCCTCAACGACCGCGCGCTGCAGCCCACGAACATGACCCTCGCGCGCATGGCCCTGCTCATGCCGCTCGCGAGCGCGATCCGTCACGCGGACTTCGCGGCCTTCGACCGCATCGCGCAGACGACGCAGACGCAGCTCGACGCGACGATCCACGAGGATCCGGGCGCCGAGGAGGAGGTGCGGCCGGTGATCAACCAGCTCACGGCGATCCGCGCGGTGGCCTCGGTGGCGCGCGACTGCGAAGACGGTCAGATCGCGTGCTACCAGGGCAAGCTCACCGATCAGGACAAGAACGTGGTCCGCAAGGCCGCGTACATGATCGCGTGGACGGGCTCGGAAGACGCCGCCGCGCGCACGGCGCTCCTGGCGCGGGCGGACATCCCCGACATGATGGTCCGTCGCTCGCTGCACACGGCGATCGACTCGCTCTCGCCGCACGGCTGCGCCGAGTGCGTCACCCGCCTCGAAGCGATCATCGCGTCGGAGGCCGGGCAGGAGAGCAAGTCCGTGATGCACCTCGAGGCGCAGATGCTCATCGCGCGCCTCCGCAACCGCCACTGATGTCTCTACGGCGTCGCGCCGACGCCGCACATCGAGGCCCCGGTCGGGCCGCTTCGGTATCACTAGCCCCACGACCCCGCGCCCTGTTAACGTGCGCGCCGTGATCCGTCTCGAGGTCGAACAGGGCGACGTACGCGGACATCTGTTCGAGCGAGAGGCTCAGGAGGTCACCATCGGCCGCGCGCCGACGTCGGACCTCGTGCTCCCCGACTGGCACATCTCGGGCTCGCACGGCGCGCTCGTGGTGAACCCCGAGACGGGCGCGCTTCGCTTTCGCGACAACCGCAGCACCAACGGCTCGCGCGTGCGCCGCGGCACGTCGCTCCTCGCGGTCGACGCGTCGACGCAGTTCGAACTCGAGCTCGTGACGGGCGACCGGCTCCTGCTCGGGAGCCCCGATCACCCCGTCGTGGTGCGCGTCACGTACGTCTCGTCAGTGGTGCGTCCGCTCGGGCCCGGCGAGACCGCGCCCACGCTGCCGCCCGGTCACGCCGCGCTGCGCGTCCCGCTGCCCGTGCCGCCCGCGGTGACGCCCGCCGTCGCGCCCAAGGCTCCCGCGCCGCCTCCGCCGCCACCGCCGCCTCCGCCCGCGCCGCCACCACCACCGCCTCCGCCGCCACCGGCCCCAGAGCCCGAGGCTCGCGTGGTGGCGTTGCGTCCCGTGGCTTCACTGAGCGAGGCCAACAAGACCGTCGAGGGAGACCCCGTCTCGCTCAAGAGCCTGCTCACCGCGCTGCGAGAGCTCTCGGGCGCGCTGGAGCTCGACGAGGTGCTCGACGCGATCGAGCGCGCGGTCTTCGAAGCGGTGCCGC
Organism: Polyangiales bacterium; assembly: GCA_046351535.1. GTDB lineage: Bacteria > Myxococcota_A > Polyangia > Polyangiales > CAISKJ01. The sequence continues at coordinate 89,179 of JAXLYG010000044.1, read as the reverse complement.
GGGCGACGCACCTCACGGTGGTGCTGCGCGACGAGAGCGCCGAGAAGCCCGAGTACGTGCCCGTCACCACGCGCGTGCGCGGCAAAGGGGGGCCCTCGGTCGAAGCCATCCCCACGGCGCGGAGCGTGGTGCGCAAGGTCATCGAGCAGCGCGCCGCGGTGCTCGCGGCCGACGCGCTGCGCGAGGTCGGCGAGACGGCGAGCATCATGGGGGCGAAGATCCTCTCGACGATGGCCGTGCCCTTGTGGAAGGGCGACGACATCCTCGGGGTGCTCCAGGTCGACAACCGCGCGAGCGCGGGGATCTTCAAGGAGCGCGACCTCGACCTGCTCATGCTCGTGGGGCAGCAGGCCTCGCTCGGCGTGGCGAACGCGCGGCTCTACAAGCGCGTGCAGCTCGCCGAGGCCAGCGCGCGGAGCGAGAACAGCTTCCTCAAGCAGCGCGCGCAGAAGAAGTTCGAAGGGATCATCGGCGAGTCGTCGGCGATGCGTCACCTCTTCGAGAAGCTCTCGAAGGTGATCGACACGCGCGTGACCGTGCTCATCGAGGGCGAGACGGGCACGGGCAAGGAGCTCGTCGCCTCCGCGGTGCACTACCAGTCGCGACGCAAAGAGAAGCTCTTCATCGCGCAGAACTGCGCGGCGCTGCCCGAGACGCTCCTCGAGAGCGAGCTCTTCGGTCACAAGAAGGGCTCGTTCACCGGCGCCACCGAGGACAAGAAGGGCCTCTTCGAACTGGCCGACGGAGGCACGCTCTTTCTCGACGAGATCGGCGAGATGCCCCTCGCGCTCCAGGCCAAGATCCTGCGGGTGTTGCAGGAGGGCGAGGTGCGGCCCGTGGGCTCGGGCGTCACCCGTCAGGTCGACGTGCGCATCGTGACGGCGACCAACCGCAACCTCGAGAACGAGGTCTCCGCGGGGCGCTTCAGGCAAGACCTCTACTACCGGCTCCAGGTGTTCCCCGTGCGCATCCCCGCGCTGCGGGAGCGCCGCGATGACATTCCCCTTCTGGCGCAGCACTTTCTCAAGCGCTACTCGCACGAGCTCGGCAAGCAGGTCGCGGGCTTCTCGCAGCAGTCGATGGAGCTGCTCATGAGCTACGAGTGGCCCGGCAACGTGCGCGAGCTCGAGAACGAGGTGCAGCGCCTCGTGATCCAGTGCGACCCCGGGGCGTACATCATGGCCGAGCACCTCTCTCCGCGGATCCGCAACATCGAGGGCCTCCTCGACCGCATCAAGCCGCCGCGGGGGACGCTCAAGGATCAGATCGAGCACATCGAGAAGTGGCTGCTCATCGAGGCGCTGCGGGAGCACGGCAACAACAAGAGCGCGACGGCCAAGACCCTCGGCATCACGCGCGAGGGACTCCACAAGAAGCTCAAGGGCTACGGCATCGGCTGACGCCAACGGGGCGCGTCGGTCACTCAACAGGGAGATCGTTCATGGGACTCTTCGACGCGTTCGGCGTGGGAGGCGGGAGCCTCTCGGTGCAGGTTCAGTTTCCGCAGGTGCAGGCCGGCGGCGTGGTGCACGGCGTGGCCGTGTTTCAGGGCGGGCGACGCGCGCAGCAGATCACCAACGTGACCGTGAAGCTCACGGTCTCGATGCAGGTGCCGCAGAACGGGCAGATGATGCAGCAGACGCGCGACCTCGCGCCGCCCGCGGTGGTGTCGGGCCCGTTCACCGCGCAGGCCGGGCAGTCGTACCAGTTCCCGTTTCAGTTCCAGGTGCCGCCCGATGCGTACGCGTCGGCGCCGAACCTCGTGAGCTACCGCGTGAGCGGCAACGCCGACATCGACGGCGAGATCGACCCCGGCGCGGGCGTCGAGCTCCAGGTGATGGGCCAGTCGTACCAGCCCCAGGCGAGGATCCCGATGGGCGCGCCCGGCGTCGCGGCCCCGTACGGCAAGGACTTCTCGCAGCAGAAGGGCGGCTACGCGCAGCCCCAGGCCGGGTACGCGCAGCCGCAGAAGGGGGCATATGAGCAGCCCCAGAAGGGGGCATACGAGCAGCCCCAGAAGGGCGGCTATGCGCAGCCGCAGAAGGGCGGAGCGTTCGCACCCGGATCCTTCGTGAGCGCCCAGTGGAGCGACGGCGGGTACTACCGCGCGACGGTCGCCGCGGTGAAGGGCGATCAGGTGCTCGTGCAGTGGGAAGACGGCTCGCCCGAGATGTGGCTCCACGTGAGCCAGGTCCAGGCGAAGTAGCCCCTCAGCCTCCGTCGACGCCCGCGTCGTACGACGTGCAGCGCAGCCCGCCATCACCCGCGCAGGTCGAGATCGTCGTCGCGAGGAACGCGTCGATGCCCGCCAGCGCGGTGTACGTGATGAAGGGCGCCGCGAGCATCCGCTCGGGGCAACGTCCGTAGAACGAGCTGTTGAAGACGCGCGACGCGCTCCCCGGTCCCGTGACCGTGAGCACCATCTCGGGGAAGTCGGCGCCGCACCCGAGCTCCGTCGTCGTGCGCAGCGCGGACATCTGCGAGGCCACCGCGGCGCGCGCCGTCGCGTCGAGCACCACCGTCACGTCGATCGGGCGGGTGCTGTAACAGCCGCGATGGCGCAGCGTCCCCGTCGCGGCCGAGTACGTGTACGTGTGGTCGTTGGGCATGCAGTTGCCCGGCATCAAGGGCGGCGGCAGACCTCCGCTCACGTGGAGCGTGAAGCCCTCGCTCGCGCCCGCCCAGACCGCCGAGTCCGTCGTGCCCGTGGGCGTGACGTCGTCGGAGCAGCCCACGAACGCGAGCGCCATCAGCGCCGACACGGGGAGTCTCAAGTGGCTCAACATGGCTCGTCTCTCCTGCGAAAAGGTCTTGGAACGAAGGTCTCCACGGAGGAGAGCAACGCGCACGCCAGGGCTTTGAGGGGGAAGGAGGTCGGAAACGTCGAACGAGCGGGTGGGGCGCGCTTCGATCAGCGGCGACGGCGGCGACGCGAGAGGGCCGCGAAGGCTCCCACGACGCCGAGCATCGCGTAGCGGCCGCTGTGTTCCGCGGACGATCCCGCGCGGCACCCGCAGCCGTCTTCTTCGCCCGGCGGGGTGACGTCGAGGCTTCCGTCCGACGCATCGAGTCCGCCGTCGCGCGGGGCGCCGCTGTCGGTGCCGACGCTCGCGTCAGAGCCCGCGTCGGAGCCCGCGTCGCTCACGCCACCATCGCCCACCGGGGGAAAGCACCGCCCGCCCATGCACGCGCCGCCGCCGGGGCACACCGCGCCCGCGCAGGCGTCGAGGCAGCGTCCGCCCATGCAGTACGAGCCCTGCGGGCAGGTGACCGTGGCGCAGTCGTTCGCGCGGCAGGTCCCGTCGGTGAGGCACATCTCGCCCGCGCCGCAGCGGCGGCAGGGGCAGCGCGTCTGGCACACGCCCGCGACGCAGACCTGATCGCGGTCGCACGTGAGGCCGTTGCAGGGGTCGACGCAGCGGTCCATGCGGCAGACCGTTCCGCGGGGGCAGGTGACGCCCTCGCACTGCGCGCGGCACACGCCGTTGCGACACACGGAGCCCGCGGCACAGGTCACCGTCGCGCACGACGACTCCACGCAGGTCCCGCGGGCGGTGCACACGTAGCCCGGGAGGCATCCGAGCTCTGCCATGCAGCGGTCGACGCAGACGCCGCGGTCGCACACCTGACGCGTCGGGCAGAGCGTGTCGCCCTCGTCGGTCATGCCGTTGCAGTTGTTGTCGATGCCGTCGCAGGTCTCCATCGTGGGGGTGATGGTCGACACGCAGGTGAGCTCGGCGTTGCGGCACTGGCGCGTGCCGTTGGCGCAGGCGCCCATCGCGCCGGCGACGGTGCAGGGGTCGCCGCCGCCCGCGCAGGTGAGGTTGTCGACGAGGACGATGAGGTCGTTGAAGTCGTTGTCGTTGCCGCTGATGATGTCTTCCCACGCGAAGTAGAAGCCGCCCGCGGTCACGCGGCTGTCGTAGATGAGCGCGTAGAAGAAGCCCGGGACCTCCGTGGGCTGATACCGTCGCTCCGTGTAGTAGACGTGGTCCTGCACGGGGTTGTGGAGAAAGAACCCGATGTCGCCACCCGCGTAGCGGGGGTCGGTGCCGATGTCGAGGTTGGCCACGAAGCCCACGCCGCCCGAGGCCGCAGGCGCGGTCATCCCCGCGGAGGGGACGATGATGTAGCGCTCGGCCATGGGCGGCGGCGTCGTGCGACCGGGGACGACGTTGTACCAGCCGAACTCGTCGGGGTGCCCCGCGTTGCGGGCGATGACGCGGAACGAGATGCGACACCCGGGGCGGAAGGTCTGCGGGTCGGGGCGCGCGTTGGCTTGAGAGTCGAAGGGCGTGAGCGGCGGCGTGAGGTTGGTCTCACCGCGCATCCCGAGGATGGTCGCGACGTTGGGGCCGTCGTCGCTCGTGCGCGTGGGGATGACCGTCCCGTCGGGCTGGCGCACCTGCGCCGAGGCCGAGGCGGCGAAGGCGAGCGGGAGGAGGAGCGCCGCGAGGCGCAAGCTCTGGATCTTCATGTCGTGTGTTTGAGCGATAAGAAAGATTCGCCGCGTTGTGAAGAAACTGCGGTGAGAAAAGACCCGCGCTTCGCCGCAACGACGCTTTGCCGAAGGTGACGGTGATTCGTTCGAAGGAAAATTCCTACAGCATGGACATCGGATCGACGTCGATGGCCATGCGCACGCCGTCGTGGGGGAGCGACTCGATCGCGTCGAGCAGCTTCGCGAGCACGCGGCGCAGCGGCGGACGCTCCGTCGAGCGAAGGAGGCTCTGCATGCGGAAGCGCCCTCGGATGCGCTCGATGGGTGAGGGCGCGGGGCCGAGCACCTTCACCGTCCCCGCGGCGACCTCGGGGAGCGCGCGGAGAAACCCGTCGATGCGCGTGCACGCGTCGTGGAGGCGCTCTTCATCGGGGCCGTCGCACTTGAGCCCCGCGAGGCGGCCGAAGGGCGGATAGCCCAGCTCCGCGCGCGCGGCGATTTCGTCTCCGAAGAAGCCCTCGTAGTCGTGGGTCTTCGCGCGAATGAGCACCGGGTGTTCGGGCTGCCAGGTCTGGATGAGCACGTGCCCCGGGAGCTCCCTCCGACCCGCGCGTCCGGCGACCTGCGAGAGGAGCTGGAACGTACGCTCCGCCGAGCGGAAATCGGGGAAGGCCAGCGCGGCGTCGGCGTTGATGACACCGACCAGCGTCACGCGCGGGATGTCGTGGCCCTTGGTGACCATCTGCGTCCCGACGAGGATGTCGATGTCTCCGCGACGGAGCTTGTCGAGCACCTCCTCGGATCCGATTCCGCTCGCGACGTCGCGGTCGAGTCGCCCGACGCGGGCGCGCGGAAACGAGTTGATGAGCGCGGTCTCGAGCTTCTCGGTGCCGACGCCGATGAGGGTCACCTCGGCGCCGCCGCAGGTGATGCACGTGCCGTTGTAGGGCACGTTGAAATCGCAGTAGTGACAGCGCAGCGAGCCCTCGCGGCGGTGCATCACGAGGGCGACCGAGCACGACGGACACTCGATCGCGGAGTCGCACTTCGCGCACCGCACGCTCGGCGCGAAGCCCCTGCGGTTGAGGAACAAGATCGCCTGCTCGTTGCGCTTGAGCGTCGCGTCGAGGGCCCGCACAAGCGGGAGCGAGAGCAGCTCGTGACCCGTCGGCCCGCGCGGTCCGAGGCGCCGCAGGTCGATGATCTCGATCGAAGGGAGCGGCGCGCTCGTGGCGCGTCCCGGGAGGTGGAGCAGTCGGTAACGGCCCTCCTGCGCGGCGTGGTAGCTCTCGACGGAGGGCGTCGCGGAGCCGAGCACGCAGGGGATCCCGAGGCGGTGCGCGCGCAGGAGCGCGAGGTCGCGGCCGTGATAGCGGAAGTGGTCGTCCTGCTTGAACGACGGGTCGTGCTCCTCGTCGACGATGATGAGCCCGAGGTTGCGCACGGGCGCGAAGACCGCGCTGCGCGCGCCGATGGCGACGTGACACTCGCCGCGGTGGAGCTTCTTCCACATGGCGTGTCGGTCGTCGTTCTTGAGCCCCGAGTGGAGCACCGCGAGGTTGTCTCCGAAGCGCGCGCGGTAGCGCCCCACGAGCTGCGGCGTGAGCGCGATCTCGGGCAGGAGGAGCAGCGCGCCGTAGCCCGCCTTCTGCGCGGCCTCGATGGCGCGGAGGTACACCTCGGTCTTGCCCGAGCCCGTCACGCCGTAGAGCATGAAGGTCGCGCGCTCCTTGTGGGTCGCCGCGAGGGTGATGGCCTCGACCGCGTCGCGCTGCGCGTCGTTGAGCTCCGGCGGCGTGTCGCGCGGAACGGGCGCGCCGAAGAAGGGATCGTCGGGCACCTCCCTCACCTCGAGCACCGCGATGCCGCGCGTGCACATCCCCGACACGACCTCGCGCGCCGTCTTGATCTGCTGACGGAGCTCGGTCATCGAGACCTCGCCGCGCGACGCGAGGATCGCGAACACCTGCGCCATGACGGTCTCCGCGGAGCTTCGGCGGCGCCTCGGCCACGCCCGGCGCGAGCTTCACGTAGGTCTCCTCGTGGACGCGCTGCCACCGGGCCTTGAGCCCCGCGCGACGCTTCGCGGCGCTGCCCGTCACGAGCGCGCCCGGCGTGCCCGCCACCGAGGGGTCTTCATCACCACCCCTACGCTCGACCGCGGGCGCCGCCGCGCGGAGCACCTCACCGATGGGGTGGAGGTAGTAGTCCGCGGCTTCACGGAGGAACTTCAAGAGGTCTTCGGGAAAGACCGGGTCGGCTTCGATGAGGTGAAAGAGGGCCTTGATCGACTCCGCGGGGATCGACGGCGGCGGACGCTCCGAGGTGCCGAGCACGTAGCCCACGAGGCGCTTGCCGTGGACGGGCACGATCACGCGGACGCCCGGCGAGACGTGGCGCACCATGCCCGCGGGGACGGCGTACGTCAGCGTCCCCCGCAGCGGCAGCGGCACGGCGACATCGCAGTAGAGCGACGGCGCCGCGGCGGGCGTCACGGCGAACAGTTCCGGTTGACGCAGACTCATGATCGGGTGTTGTACCCCCGTCACGCGCGCGCGTGAAAGTTCCGATGGACACGGTATGTCCATCACGGAGAGCCCTGTGGACACGTCGATCTGGAGCGACCCCTCGGTAGAAGCGCCGCGCGCGCTGCGCCACGAGGTCTCCGCGTGGGCGCTGAGCCCCGACGACCAGTGGATCGCGTGGGCCGACGCGGCCTCCGACGCGGCCGATCAGATGGGCGTCTTCTGCGCCGAGATCTCGACGGGGCGCGTCGTCTTCGAGAAGCGCGGACGGCCCGTCAAATCCCTCGCGTTCACGTCGCCCGAGCAGCTCCTCGTGGTGCGTGAGGAGACGCGCGTGCGGGCTCGCGCGGTGCTCCACGCGGTGCCCGACGGCGGCGTGCTCGGCAGCGTGGCGCTCGACTCGCTCCCGGTGCTCCGCTGCAAGATCGAGGTGGCGCAGGGGGCGCCCGTCGCGCTCGTGGCGCCCGTCGTGTGGCACGCGCTCCCTCGCGCGCGAGAGCCCGCGCGGCGCCTCGCGTACGTGCTCCGCACCGATGCCCTCGAGGTCATCGCCTCGTACGACCCTGATGAATCCGCGGCGCTCCCGCGCATGCCCGAGGTGCGCAGGGCCGTCGCCTCGCTCTCGCCCGAAGGGCACCGCCTGCTCGTGTGGCAGGGCCCGACGCGCGTGACCGGCCTCGGCGTCAAGGCCGGCGCCGTGCTCACCCACGACTGGACGAAGGGCCGCGACGCGCTCGTGGTCTCCACGGCCGACAACGTGTGCGACGTCACGTGGATGGGCCCCGGCGTCGCGGCGCTCCGCTGCGCATCGGGCGACGAACTCACGCAGCGCGGCGACCTCTACGTGGTCGACCTCTCGCTCGGCGTCGTGCGCTACGCCAGCGAAGGCGAAGACCAGCCCGACGGATGGATGAGCGGACGCTCCACGGTCGACGTGCACCCCGACCGCGAGCGACTCGTCGTGACCGGGAGGCTCGCCACGGGCGCGACGGGCGCGAAGGCGTGGCGCTCGCTCCTGCGCGAGGTGTGGCCCGGCGAGGCGCGCGCTTCGAAGCCGCGCGAGGTCTCTTCGAACGCGGCCGTCGCGATGGGCGCGGCGTGGCTCCCCGAGGGCGACGGGCTCTGCGTGCGCGCGCGAGGGCGAGATCGTTCGGCTCCGTACGATCGACGGAGACTGGGACGGCGCGACGGCCACCGCGCTGCCCTTCACAGGCCGCAAGGTCTCGTCGGGGCGTCTCTCGCGCAGCCCCGGCGGCACGCTCCTCGTCGCGCGCTGGCACGTCGACCCCGAGCTCCTGTCGCACCTCAAGCGACGCGCCTCCACGACGCTCACGGGCCCCGTGAACGCCACGCGCCTCGCCCTCGTCGACGCCGCGCGCTTCCGCTGACGCTCAACCGCGCATGCGCTGTCGTCGCTCGCTGCGCGCGCGCGGATCTCCCTCGTTCTCGCGCTGCTCTCGCAGCGCCTCGTCACGCGTGGGCCGGAGCGCGTCGAGGTAGCGCGCGCGACGCCACGCGAGCTCCAGCGCGCCGAGCGCGAGCGACGCCGCCGTGAGCCGCCAGGCCACGCCCGAGAGAAGCTCCGTGAGCACGCGGGTGAGCGTCGCGAGGTCGTGCGCCGCGAGGCCAGCTCCGTGCGCGAGCGACCACACCGAGACGCACGCCGTCGAGAGCAGTGTGACGACCCAGAGCGCCGTCACGAGGGCCTCGCCGGGCGCGATCGGTGGGGCCGCGTCGCGGTCGGGCCACGTCACGAGAAAGCGCGTCTGGATCGCGTGCGCGAGCGCGAGTCCGAGCGCCGTGGCCGCGAGCGTCGGGGCCATCGCAGAGAGCGCCCCGGTGACCGCGCGAAGGAGCGCCTCGCCCGGCGAGAGGGGTGACTCGCCCGCGGCCGCGCGCGTCGCGAGACCGAGCCCCTCGTCGAAGATGTCGCGCGTAAGGCGCAGCGTGGTCGTGAGGGCCGCGAGTCCGAAGGCGATCGAGACCGACGCGGTGAGCCTGTGCGAGAGGGCGACCTCGCCGCGCGCCCGCGCACGCCGGATGCGTTCGGGCGAGGCTTCGGTCACCGCCCCTCGACGGGGAGGCCGAACTCCTCGCGGCGCCGCTCGTCGCCGTTGTGATTGAGCTGCCAGTAGGGCATGCGCGCGGTGCGGAGGATGTGGGCCTCCTCGCCGTCGGAGCTGCGCCAGCCGAGCACGCGGTGGGGCTCCGCGGTCTCGACGTCGATGGTGCGCGAGACGTCGGCGTAGCGGAGTTCGAAGCGGTGGACCTCGGCGCCGTCGACGGTCGTTCGGCTACGAACGATCGTGGCGTCGACGGGGCGCAGCGGGCGATGCGCGCGACGGGCGTTCCAGAGCGAGGGGACGAGGGCGCCGCGCCAGTCGCGTCCGTTCGCGAAGGGGCCGTCGAGCTCGCGGAGCTGGATGAGCAGCGCGTCTTCGTAGAGGGCGCCCGCGGGGGTCGCGGTCTCTTCGCGGCTCTCTCCCTCGCTCGCGAAGTACGAGAGGATGTGCGCGGTGAAGCGGTCTTCGCCGGGCCACACGGCGTGAAAGACGTGGCCGCACCACTCCTGCACCGAGAGGGTGATCTTCACGGGCGCGAAGGCCTCGGCGCGCCAGCGGTCGACGGGCGCGAACACGCTCGTGAGCACCGAGTAGGGGTACACGCCGGTCTGGAACTTCAGCGACACGTTGAGCTTGATGACCCCGACGCGGTCGTCGCCCGCGGCGTCGTCGTCCTTGATCCACGTGCGGCGGCTCATGGGCTCGGTCACGTAGAGCAGCATGAGCTCCGCGGGGCGCAGCTCGCCGTAGCGGTTGACCGTGGCGCGGTAGCCCGAGAGCTCGGCGCGCCCGTCGCTCCACCGCGCGTTGAACGCGTCGCTCGCGCGCGCCGCGGGCCTCGCAGGAAAGCTCGGGAAGCGCGCCGCCTCGCTCGCGTGCGCCGTCGAGGGCGTGGCCGCGACGGGGCGCGTGCACCCGTGGAGCGCGAGGAGTCCGACGAGCGAGAGCGAGGCCGCGCGGTGTGGGCTCACGGGTTTCTCCGTGCCTCGCGCAGCACCTCGCCGAGGCGCGCCGCGGAGCTCGACGCGGGGACGGCGCCGCCCCGCGCATCACACCACGCGCGCACGCCGACGGCGCGCATCTCGTCGAAGATCTCGACGAGGCCGCGGCCCGCCTTGGGGTTGCGGAACCAGTCTTCATCGAAGCGCGCGCGCAGCGTCTCGACCACCCTGGGCTCGACCCTCGCGCCGAGGGCCATCGCGCTCGCGTGGCCTCCCCAGAAGCCGCCCGGTTCGAACATCCACGCCGCGGCCCACGGCGCCCACGCGGGGCCGGGCGAGGCGCCCCACGCGCGCATGAGCTCGTCGTGAAAGCGCGCCGCGGCCTCGGGGCCCCGCGCGAGCACGTGCGCCGTGCAGCGCGAGCGGGCCACGTCGAAGCGCAGCCGCGCGAGCTCCGCGTGGGCCACCTCGAGCATCACGCGCTCCCTCGGGGCTGCGTCGATGCCCGCCTCGCGCTGGAGAAAGTGCCGCTCGCCGAGGAGCCTCCGCCCGAGCGCGTGGGCCACGCCGTCGACCGCGCGGTCGCAGCCTCGACGAACGCCCGCGAAGGGCCCGCGCGCGGTGACCGAGACCGCCGCCAGCGTGATCGCGCCCATGACGCCCGCGGTGCCGTAGACCGAGAGCGACGGGCGCCCCGCGACGATGGCGCGCTGGCCCGGCGCGTCGATGAGCGTGAAGATGCCGCGCGCGGTGTTCCCCGCGGGGCGCAGGTCGTCGACGAGGCCGCGGAGGGCGCCGTCGATGCCGAGGCGATCGAACGTCCTCGCGCCGAGCGACGACCACGTCGCCGAGGGGATCGCCGCCAGCGTCGCGGGGCCCTGGAGCGTCCGAAGCCGGTCGGCCCAGGTGAGCCTCGCGCGGTCGATCTCGTGGGCGCGGCACTGCCTCGCGTCGAGGTCGCCGAAGAGGTCGTCGGTGGCCGCGAGGAGGTCGTCGTGCGCGTCCTCTCCGATCGCGAGGGCCTGCACGAGCGTGGGATCGAGCGCGTCGAGGGCCGTGCGGATCGCGTCGATGACGGCGCGCGCGTCGCCGCGTCGCGTGGTGGCGACCTCGACGGCGGCGGCGACGAGGGCCTCGCGTCGCGCGGCGTTGGGCTCCGTGATGAGCGCGTTCTCGAGCCCGTCGAGGCGCATCGAGGTGCCGTCGTGTCGGAGGATGACGGGCGAGCGCGTGACGGCGTCGTTGAGCGAGCGCCACACGCGGCGGCGGGCGGCGGCGACGTGCGCGTCGGCGAAGAGGGCCGCGCGCCAGGGGTCGTCTTGCAGCGAGCGGAGCGCGTTCTGCGCCATGCCCGACGCGTCGGGGAAGGGGATCGCGTGCTCCGACGGGGCGGCGTCGACGGCGCGGGCGCGGGTCTCATCGGCGTCGATGGCGAGGCAGCGCGCTGCGATGATCTCTCTCGCCTCGAGTGAACTCTCGGCTCTCATGGCGTGTGGTTCGTCTCTACGACCCTGACGTGACGGTCATCAAGCGGCGCTTGCGCGAGGGCACCACGCCGCTCGCTTCGAAGGCGCGCTTGTAATCCGCGAAGCGCCCGCCAGCCTTCACGGCGTCGTACACCGCGAGGCCGGCGCGCTCTCCGCCCTGCGCGAGCACCCACTCGACCCAGGCCCAGCGCGCGCTCGTGGGGCGCACGTCGGCCCTCCCGCGAAGCCCTTTTCGAAGGCGGTCGAGGCGCCCTTCGACGACCTCGATGCCCGCGAAGGGGAGCTGGTCGAGGGGTGTGTTGCGCTTCGAAACGAAGGGCGCGATGCCGAGCGCGACGGGCACGGTCTCGCTGAGCTTCGACACGAAGGCGACGCACTCGTCGATGTCGTCGTCGGTCTCCGAGGGCAGGCCCACCATGAGGTAGAGCTTGAGGGTCTGCATCCCGTGGGCGCGGGCGAGCTCGGCGGCCTTCTCGATGTGCTTGACCTTCGCGTGGCGCTCGAGCGTGACGCGGAGGCGCTCGCTCGGGCCGTCCATCGCGGTGGTGAGCGTGCGGTAGCCGCCGCGCTTGAGGGCGCCGACGAAGCGGTCGGTGAGCCGGTCGGGGCGCAGCGACGAGAGGCCCACGCCGACGCCGCGGTCGCAGAGGGCGTTGACGATGTCGACGATGCGCGGGTGATCGCTCACGGCGGCGCCCACGAGGCCGACCTTGCGCACGTCGTCGGGGATGCGTTCGAAGATGCGCTCCATCGAAGCGAGGCGCATGCCGCCGTTGGTGCTCTTGCGCATCACGCAGTAGGCGCAGCTCCGCGAGCAGCCGCGCTCGGTCTCGACGAGGAACATGTCCGACAGCTCCGTGTCGGGCGTGGTGATCTGCGCGTAGGCGGGGAGCTTCGTCGCGACATCGACGGCGGCCACCGAGGGGATGCCCTCGCCGTGGAGCGCGGGCACCCAGACGTGGGGGATGTCCGCGAGGGCCTTGAGGCGCGCGTCGCGGTCGCCGTGCGCGAGGAGCGCATCGATGACGAGGTGGACGATCTCTTCGGCCTCACCGATGACCACGGCGTCGGCGAAGGCGCAGAGGGGCGTCGGGTTCGAGAAGGTGAGCGGTCCGCCCATGAGCACGAAGGGGTGCATGGCGCCGCCGCGGTCCTTGCGCAACGGGGGGATGCCCGAGAGCTCGAGGGTCTCGATGAGGTTGCCGAGCTCGTTCTCGTACGCGACCGACACGGCCACGAGGGGAAAGTCCGCCACGGGTCGTCCCGACTCATACGTGACGATGGTCTCTCGGAGTCGCCGCGTCTCGGCGGGGTCATCGGGCGCGAAGGCCCGCTCGGCGACGGTGTCGTGGCGCGCGTTGAGCTCGCGGTAGATGGTCTGGTATCCGAGCGACGACATCCCGACGCTGTAGGGCGACGGATAGAGCAGGGCGACGCGCGCGGGGGCGTCTTTGAAGATGGTGCCCCGCTCGCGCGAGAGCCTGTGCTGGATCGTGTCTCGAAGGGTCAACGTGGGGCGCGGAGTATCGTGGCGCTCGGCCTGTCACGCAATGTCTCCGACGGCGAACAGAGGCTCCGCGAGGTCGCGACGCTTCGTCGTAGGGGGTGGCGGGCCGCCACCCGATCGCCACCCCTCCGCCACCCGATCCGCCACCCCTTGTTTTACGGAAACGCTTGAAAATAGACCGCTCGTCGCGCGGTACGGCGCGTGATGGGCGGCGGCCCGTTCGCGACGACGCGGACGCTGACGGCGGTGGTCTCTCATGGTCGATCGGGGATGTGACGGTTCGCATCGCGCAGCGCGGGCTCGCGCGTGCGGGGGCGTCTCGTGAGCGTGCGCGAGCGCTTCGACGCGCAGGGCAAGGACGCGCTCGTGGCGCTGCTCGACGACGTCGGCGTGGTGGAGCGCGGCGTCGAGACGGGGGCGGCGACGCAGCGGGTCGACGTGTGGTTTCACCCCGACGAGGAGCACCGCGGGGAGCGGCTCCGGCGCGGGCTCCTCGGCGCGATGGTGGGCGAAGACTGCGACCTCGAGCTCTTCCGCAACACGCCAAACGTGGACGCGGTTCGGGAGTGCGTCCGCAAGCTCTGGACGATGCACCACGTCCGCGAGCTCGAAGCGGCGAAGCGCGTTCCGCCCGAGGCGCTTCGCGTTCCGCGCGTGTGGGTGATCTCGACGGGACGCCCCGACGGCGCGCTGCGTGTCTTCTCTGCACGGCGCGCAGACCCGTGGCCCGAGGGCGTGTACGTGAGCGAGCGCGAGCTCGGGTTGGGCGTCGTGGTGATCCCCGAGCTCACGGAGACGCGCGACACGCTGGCGCTTCGTCTGCTTGGCAAGGGACGCGTGCTCGAGCGAGCGTGCGCGGAGCTCGTGTCGCTGCCGCGCGACGCGTGGGAGCGTCGTCTCATCGAGATTCTGGTACGCTGGCGCACGGAGATCCCGAGCGACCCGAGCGAGCGCACGCCCGACGAGGAGGACTTCATGGCGACCACGAACACGGCATTCGAAGAGCTGCGCGCCGCCTGGATCAGCCGGGGCGTCGAGATGGGCCTCCACGAGGGCATCGAGAAGGGCATCGAGAAGGGCATCGAGAAAGGCATCGCGAAAGGCATCGAGAAAGGCATCGAGAAGGGCATCGAGAAAGGCATCGAGAAGGGCATCGCGCCGCTCGCGCGCCTGTTCTCTCGCAAGCTCGGGCGCCCGCTCGACGCGAAGGAGCGCGAAGAACTGGGCGCTCGGCTCGACTCCCTCGGCGCCGATCGGCTCGGTGACGTGGCGCTCGACCTCGACGGCCCGTCGCTCGCGGCGTGGCTCGCGGACCCCAACGCGCGCTGACCGGAACACGTGTGCCGCTGGACCGGAAGCCGTGTTCCGGTGGCGCGAGGTCACGGCGTAACGCAGCGACCGGCGCGGCAGACTTGCGTGCTGGGACAGGCGTTGCCGCACGTACCGCAGTGAACGCTGCTCGTCTGGAGGTCGGCACAGCCGATGGGCGAGCGAGTGCAATACGTTCCACCCGAAGGGCACACACAATCCCCGCTCACGCAGCGCAGGCCGCCGAGGGTGCACTCCATTCCGCAGGCACCGCAGTTGTATGGATCGCTCGAGACGTCGGTACAACCGAGTCCGCAGTTCAAAGATCCCGCCGGGCACTCACACGTACCCGCCGCGCAACGCTCGCCGCCCACACAACGTCGGGAGCAGGAGCCACAATGCGAGTCGTCGGTTCGCGTGTCGACGCAGGACGCCTCGCAGATCGTCCGGGGGGCTGCGCAGATATCGCTGGGCACATCGCTGACATCCGGTGCATCGAGCACAGCAACTGCGTCCGTCACGTCGAATCCACCGCGGTCGTCGGGCGCATCCGCCACCGCGACATCGTTCGCGTCGGGCACGTCGGGCACGTCGTTCCGGGCGCCTTCTGCCGCGTCGCTGGTGCCGTCGCCCGTCTCCGCTACGTCGCCCGCATCGGGCGCTATGTTCGGAACGCACGTCGCTGAACCGCTTTGCACCACGCAGCTCTCGCTCTCCGCGCATTGCGGGTTGCACGACGACACGCACGCACCCGCGACGCATGTGTAGCCCGAACGGCACGTCGGAGCGCACGACACCGCGTCGACGCTCGGAGCGTCGGTGACTTCCGCATCGCAAAAACTCCCGTCTGGGCACCCTGGCAGGCGATCCGCACTCGCATCGGGGACGTCCGCGCGTGGGCAGCTACCGCCCTGCGCGCAGGGCGTGAAATCGACCTTTGGCAAGCACCCCAGGGAGGTCGCTACCGCCAACACACCGATCGCACAGACGGCGTCACGTATCATGTCGCCGCTGATCGTATCTCTCGCCCGCGCACCGCGTGAAGACTCGTTCCTACGCGCCTGCGCAGTTCTTCCGTGGCTCCGCGCACCGTGATACCCGTTGGACATGAGACCTTCGTCCTTCGGGTGGCTGCGAGGCGTGCTCCTCGCGACGGCGGTGAGCGCTGCGGCGTGTAGCAATGACAGCCCGTCGGGCACCCCCGCGACCTGCACCCCCGCGTGCCGTGACGGTTACACCTGTGTCGCCGGAGCGTGCGTCTCCGCGTGCAACCCCGCGTGCAGCGCGAGCGAGACCTGCACCGTGACGAGCGGCGTCGCGACCTGCCTTGCGACGGCGCCGACCGACGCGAGCACCGACGCGCCGCCCGCGGACATCAGTACGCCCGACGTCACGCAGCCGAGCGACGTTGAACTTCCCGACGTGCCCCCGCCGACTGACGTGGCACCGCCCACGGATACGATTCCCGTCGACGGAGGCCGCCCTCCCTGCGGGGTGGCCGGGCAGCCGTGCTGTAACACGTACGCGTGCTCGGGTAACAACATCTGCAACCAGACGACAATGCGGTGCGAAGCGTATTCGCCCGAAGCTGACGAGTGTTCGGCATCTTCCATGTGTTCCGGGGGGCGTGTCTGCGGATACGGTGCGTACTGCAACGGTGGAGTGCGCGTTTGCCTGCGCTGCGTGATGCCCAACACCGCGGGCGCTTCAGAGGGAACGTCCTGCGCCATGTCCGCGTGCATGAGCGGCATCTGCGGGTCGGGCACGTGCCGCGCGGCTTGTGTCCTGGGACCTACGGGAGACACCGCGTGTCGCGCTACGAACCCCCTCGCGTTCTGCTCTGAGTTCTCGTCGAGGGCGCGCCTGACGGACGGTGGCTTCGGACCGGTCGCGCTCCTCGGGGCCTGCGTACCCGGCTGTCAGCGCGATGCGGACTGCCCCGCGTCGCTCCGCTGCGGCATGGTCGGTCAGGCGATCACCGACACCCTGAGACTCTACTGTCGCACGACGACTGCGGCCCTCGCGTCTGGCGCCGTCTGCCCCGTCAGACCGACGTCTGATACCGACCCGATGCAGTACTGCCAGAGCGGTCAGTGCTTCGCAGACTCCGCGACCTCCACGATGGGGCACTGCTCCGCGTACTGCGCCACGGACGCCGACTGCTCGACGGCGCTCCCGCACTGCCGCGACATCCCGTTCACGCGGCCGAGCGGCATGGGCACCACCGTCCCCATTCGCATGTGCGACCGCTGACGCCTCTGCGCGTCGCGCCTCCCCGCCTCGCGCCCCTCCGCCCCCACCGCCGACGCTGACCCTCCGCGCACGCCGAGCTGCGCCCCGCAGGCTCTTCGCGGCGCGACGCGAACTGTGGTATGCGCCGCGTCCCCGCGCGCACGCGCTCTGGAAGCGCGCGACGCGACGCCCTCCTCAAGCATTCCCTCCCCACGGAGCCGACATCGAGATGGATCAGGACTTCGGGATCAACCAGGCCTTCGTTGAGGAACTCCTCCTGCGCTACCAGGAGAACCGCTCCACCGTGAGCGAGTCGTGGTCGCGCTACTTCGACCGCGCCAACGGCCACGCCCCCAACGCCGCCAACGGCCACAGCGCGCCGACCCCCGCCGTCAGCGCGCGTCCGCCGCGCGCCTCGCACGCGCCCGAGAGCCTCGACGAGAGCGCCGACCTCGCGCAGCGCGTCGAGGAGATCATCAACGCGTACCGCCTCCGCGGGCACCTCTGGGCCGACCTCGACCCCCTCGGCCTCGCGTCGAAGCCCCCGCGCGAGCTCGCGCCCGAGAGCTTCGGGCTGCGCCCCTCGGACCTCGACCTCGTCGTACCCACGGGCGACCTCGCGGGCCCCGCGCAGTCGTCGGTGCGCGAGGTCATCCAGCGCCTCGAAGAGACCTACTGCCGCTCCATCGGCGTCGAGTACGTGCACATCGAAGACCCCGCGCAGCGCGCGTGGCTCCAGCAGCGCATGGAGGTGTCGTCGAACCGCCTCGCGCTCTCGGGCGCCGAGCAGCTCCACCTCCTCGCGCGGCTCATCGACGCCGAGATCTTCGAGCAGTTTCTCCACACGAACTTCCTCGGCAAGAAGCGCTTCTCGCTCGAGGGCGCCGAGTCGCTCATCCCGCTCATGGACCTCATGATCGACCGCGCGGGCGACCTCGGCGTCGAGGAGGTCGTCATCGGCATGGCCCACCGCGGGCGCCTCAACGTCCTCTTCAACATCATGGGCAAGTCGCCCAAGGACATCTTCGCGCACTTCCTCGACGCGCACCCCGAGCTCTCGAAGGGCCGCGGCGACGTGAAGTATCACCTCGGATACTCCAGCGACCGGCTCTCTCCGAGCGGCCAGAAGATGCACCTCTCGCTGGCGTTCAACCCCTCGCACCTCGAGTTCGTGAACCCCGTCGTCGAAGGCCGCGTGCGCGCCAAGCAGGACCGCATCGGCGACACGAGGCGCAGCCGCGTGCTCCCGCTGCTCATCCACGGCGACGCGGCCTTCATCGGTCAGGGCGTCGTGGCCGAGACGCTCAACCTCATGAGCCTCGAAGGGTACTCCACGGGCGGCACGCTCCACGTCGTGGTGAACAACCAGGTGGGCTTCACCACCAACTACGAAGACGCCCGCTCGACGCGCTACGCCACCGACCTCGCGCGCATGCTCGGCATCCCGATCTTTCACGTCAACGGCGAGGACCCCGAGGCCGTCGCCCACGTCGCCCGCCTCGCGGTGGAGTACCGCCAGGAGTTCGGCCGCGACGTCGTGATCGACATGTACTGCTACCGCAAGTGGGGCCACAACGAGGGCGACCAGCCGCGCTTCACGCAGCCCGTGATGTACGCCGCCATCGACCGCAAGGCGACGGTGCGCGCGGCCTACGTGAAGACCCTCACGGGCACCGGAAAGGTCACGCAGGAGCAGGCCGATCAGCTCGCCGCGGCGCGCAAGGAGACCCTCGAGGCCGCCCTCGTCGAGACGCGCACGCTGAAGTACATCCCCGCCCTCACGGGGATGCAGGGGCTCTGGGAGAAGTACCACGGGGGCCCCGAGGCGAGCGCCGCCGAGGTGGTCACCGCCGTGCCGATGCCGAAGCTCAAGGCGCTGCTCACGGCGATCACCGAGGTGCCCGCGGGCTTCAACATCAACCCCGAGCTCGATCAGAAGGTGCTCGTCGCGCGGAGGCAGCGCATCGAAGGCGCGCTCCCGCTCGACTGGGGGACGGCCGAGGGCCTCGCGTTCGCGTCGCTCCTCGACGAGGCGTACCCCATTCGACTGAGCGGTCAGGACGCGCGCCGCGGGACCTTCTCGCACCGCCACTCCGTGTGGACCGACGTGAAGACCGGCGCGCGCTACACGCCCTTCAGCAAGGTCGCGCAGGGCCGCGCGCGCTTCGACGTGTGGGACTCGCCCCTCTCGGAGACGGGCGTGCTCGGCTTCGACTACGGCTACTCGCTCGACCACCCCGACGGACTCGTGATCTGGGAGGCCCAGTTCGGCGATTTCGCCAACGGCGCGCAGGTCATCATCGACCAGTTTCTCACCTCGTCCGAGGACAAGTGGAACCGCCTGAGCGGCATCGTGCTGCTCCTGCCGCACGGCTTCGAGGGCCAGGGCCCCGAGCACTCGAGCGCGCGCATCGAGCGCTTCCTCCAGCTCTGCGCGGAGGACAACATGGTGGTCTGCAACCTCACGACGCCCGCGCAGATCTTCCACGCGCTGCGGCGCCAGGTGCTGCGCGCGTGGCGCAAGCCCATGATCGTGATGACCCCCAAGAGCCACCTCCGCTCGAAGGAGGCCGTCTCCACCATGGAAGAGCTCGCGAACGGGACCTTCCAGCGGGTGATCGGTGACGACACGGTGACCCCCTCGGCCGCGCGCAAGGTGCTCGTGTGCTCGGGCAAGGTGTACTGGGACCTCGTGCGCGCCCGCGCCGAACGCAAGATCGACGACGTCGCCATCGTGCGCATCGAGCAGCTCTACCCCCTCTCGAAGCCCGACCTCACGCGCGCGCTCGCCCCCTACCGCGACGGCACCCCCCTCGTCTGGGTTCAGGAAGATCCCTGGAACATGGGCGGGTGGTACTTCATCGGCGCGCGTCTGCCCGAGCTCCTCGGGCACCGGCTCCCGCTCTCGTGCGTGGCCCGTGAGGAGAGCGCCTCGCCCGCGACGGGCTCCGAGAGCGCCCACAAGGTCGAGCAGTCCGAGATCCTCGACAGGGCCTTCGCGTAGCGGCCCCTCGCGCACCGCGCGCCACCCCCCCCCGAAGACCCCGAAAACCCCCCCGAGCTCCCCCTCCGCGGCGCCCCGCTACGGGCGACCGAGACTATCTTTTCCCGCGCCCTGTCTGGTACATCGGAGCACGTCATGAGGGTGCTGCTGGTCGATCCCGACACCGACGGTCGGGCGCGGGAGGTCTGCGTTGCGCTCGCCGCGCGCGATCACGCGCCTACGTGCTGCCCCGACCTCGACGCCGCGCTCGCCTCGCTCGCTCGCGGAACCTTCGAACTCGTCGTGGTGGCCGACGGCCCTGGCGGCGACGAGCTCCTCGGGATCTGCCGCGCGCTCCGCGAGGCGAGCGAGGACCCCTTTCTCCTCGCGATGGTGGGCACGTCGGACCCCGAGATCGTGGGGCGCCTCCTCGACGCGGGCGTCGACGATTGCTACGCGCTCCCCTTCAACGGCCAGCGCTTCACCGCGCGGCTTCGCGTGGCCGAGCGCGCGATCGAGCAGCGCACGCGGCTCCGCGAGGCCGAGCGCGAGGGGCGCGAGATCAACGCGCGGCTCCTGCTCGCCGACCGGCTCGTGAGCGTCGGGACGCTCGCCGCGGGCGTCGCGCACGAGATCAACAACCCGCTGATGTACGTGATCGCCAACCTCGAGTTCGTGAGCCGTCACCTCGCCGCGCTCGAACAGGTGGGCGACGAGCGCCGCGCGAGGCTCCTCCGCGCGCTCGAACAGGCGAGGGAGGGCGCCGACCGCGTCACGCAGATCGTCCGAAGTCTCCGCACGTTCTCGCGCGGCGACGAGGACCGCCGCGGCCCCGTGTCGGTCACCGACGTCATGGAGTCGAGCCTCGCGATGGCGTGGAACGAGGTGCGACACCGCGCGCGGCTCATCCGTGACTACGGCCCCGTGGCGCCCGTCGAGGCCAACGAGGCGCGCCTCGGGCAGGTGTTCCTGAACCTCCTGGTCAACGCGGCGCAGGCCATTCCCGAGGGCGACGTCGAGGGCAACGAGATCCGCGTCTCGGCCCACGAGGCGGGCGGTCGCGTCATCGTCGCCGTGCGAGACACCGGCGCGGGGATCCCCAAGGAGATCATGGGTCGGATCTTCGATCCGTTCTTCACGACGAAGCCCGTGGGAGACGGCACGGGCCTCGGGCTCTCGATCTGTCACGGCATCGTGAAGGGCCTCGGGGGAGAGATCCGCGTCGAGAGCGAGGTCGGCCGAGGGAGCACGTTCTTCGTCGACCTCCCCGCGTCGATCTCGGTGCGTCCGACGGCGCACGTCTCTGTGCCGCCCGCGGTCACGGGGGCGCGCGGCAGGGTGCTCATCGTCGACGACGAGCCCAACCTCCGCTCCTCGCTCGGGCAGATCCTCTCGTCGGAGCACGACGTCCGCGAGGCCGCCTCGGGCCACGAGGTGCTCGCGATGATGCGCGAGGGCGTGCGCTTCGACGTGATCCTCTGCGACCTGCTCATGCCCGAGATGTCGGGCGTCGAGCTCTTTCAGCACCTCGAGGCCGAGGCGCCCGAGCAGTGCTCGCGCGTGGTCTTTCTCACGGGCGGCGCGTTCACGCCGAGGGCGCAGGAGTTCCTCGCCAGGGTGCCCAACGCGCGCCTCGAGAAGCCCTTCGACCTCGACGAGCTCATGGTGCTCATCCGTAAAACAATGGGGTAGAAGTGCGTCACCCTCATGGCGACGCTCTCTGAAGAACTCCGCGCCGCGCTCGCCGCCGCGCTCCCTGAAGACACCGTCTCGTACGAGCCCGACACCCTCGCGGAGTACGGCCGCGACTGGACGAAGGTCTACGCGCCGGCCCCGTCTGCCGTGGCCTTTCCGCGCAACACGCTGGAGGTCGCGGCCATCGTCTCGCTCTGCGATCGCTACGGCGCGAAGGTGGTTCCCTCGGGCGGTCGCACGGGCCTCGCGGGCGGCGCCGTGGCGCGCGACGGAGAGCTCGTGCTCTCGCTCTCACGCATGCGCGCGATGGGCCCCGTCGACCCCGCGGCGATGACCGTCCACGTCGAAGCGGGCGCCGTCACCGAAGCGGTTCATCAACACTGCGCCGAGCACGGCCTCACGTGGCCCGTCGACTTCGCCTCGAAGGGCTCGAGCCACGTCGGCGGAAACATCGCCACCAACGCGGGCGGCGTGAAGGTGATCCGCTACGGGCTCACGCGTCAGTGGGTGCTCGGCCTCGTCGTGGTCACCGCGAAGGGAGAGATCCTCCGCCTCAACGGCGCGCTCGAGAAGAACAACACGGGCCTCGACCTGCGCCAGCTCTTCATCGGCACCGAAGGAACGCTCGGAATCATCACCGAGGCCACGCTCAAGCTCACGCGCCTGCCCGGTCCGTCGACGGTGCTCCTCCTCGGCGTGAAAGACCTCCCCGCGGTGCTCGCGCTCTTCCGCGAGGCCCGTCGCGGACCGTTCATTCTGAGCGCGTACGAGTTCTTCACCGACCTGTGCCTCGCGCGCGTCACGCGTCACCGCAAGCTCCGCACGCCCTTCGACACGCCGTGCTCTCACTACGTGCTGATGGAGGTCGAGGCGACCGACGGTGCGGCGCTCGAAGCGTGGGCCGCGACGCTCTTCGAAAGCGGTCTCGCGCTCGACGGGACGATGTCGCTCGACGGCGCGCAGGCCGCGTCGCTGTGGGCGCTGCGCGAGGGGATCTCCGAGTCGCTCTCGGCGACGGGGCTCCCGCACAAGAACGACGTGGCGCTGCCGATCGCGGAGCTCGAAGGCTTCTGCGCGGAGTTCCAGTCGGTCTTCGACGCGCGCTATCCGGGGTGGGAGATCTGCGTGTTCGGGCACATCGGAGACGGCAACCTTCACCTCAACGTGATGAAGCCCGACGCGATGAGCCGCGAAGACTTTCTCTCGAAGACGCACGAGGCCGACCGCGAGCTCATGGAGCTCGTCCGCGCGCACCGCGGGAGCGTCTCGGCCGAGCACGGGATCGGACTGTTGAAGAAGCCGTGGCTCTCGTACTCGCGCGCACCCGCGGAGCTCGAGGCGCTGCGCGGGGTGAAGCGCGCGCTCGACCCGAACGACACGCTCAACCCCGGCAAGATCTTCGACGCGTAGCTCCGGGGTGCGTCCCGGGGTTCCGGCGGCCCGTCACCCCGGGCAAAGTCATGAGCGTCGCGCCGGACATTGAGGCTGGCTGACAATGCCGCTTGATTCCCGGGGTTCCGAGGACCGTCACCCGGGCAAATTCGAGAGCGCCGCACCGGGCATTGCCCGGCGCTCGCGTCAGCGGGCGGAGCGCGAGCGGTCAGAGCTTCGAGATCCTCGGCGCCGCGACCGGTTCACGTTCGACGCCTTCGCCACGCCACCCCATGAGCGCCGGGCAACGCCCGGTGCGGCGCTCATGACTTTGCCCGGGGTGACGGTCCTCCGGAACCCCGGGACTCAAGCGGCATTTTTCAGCCAGCTTCATTGTCCGGCGCTCATGGGCGGTGTGGCGAGGGGCAACGCGTGTGGCTCGTATAGGGCGCCGGACAATGTCCGGCGCGGCAGCTTGCATTAGCCCGGCGGTGAAGCGCTCTGCGCTGAACCCCGGGAAGGCACCGGGGTTCCGGCGGCCCGTCACCCCGGGCAAAGTCATGAGCGTCGCGCCGGACATTGTCCGGCGCTCATGGTGGTGTGGCGACGCGCGGCAGCTTGCGTTAGCCCGGCGGTGAAGCGTGAAGCGCTGAACCCCGGTCCCTTCTGAACCCGGGAAGCCCTACGCGAGCTTCACGCCGATCACCAGCGCGTCGCCGTCGACGTCGAAGGTCTCGACGTGATCGCCCGCGGGGCTCTCCACGAACGCAATCGTCGACAGCGTCTCCGACGCGAGCCACGCGGCCCGCGCCTTCGCCGCGTCGAGGAGCTCGCCGCTCACGGAGATCTCGACCGCGACCTGCTGATCGAGGCGAGCCCGCGCCAGCTTGCGCGCCATCTGGATGCGCCGACGGACCTCGCGCGCGAGCCCCTCTTCACGGAGCTCGGGCGTCACCGTGGGGTCGAGCGCCACCGCGATCGACGCGCTCGCCTGGAGCGGAACGTCGGCCGCGCGGGGCGTGCGACGGATCTCGACGTCGTCGAGCGTGATCGACTCGCCCGCGAGCGTGAGCGCCTCGCCCGACTCGAGCGTGAGGATCTGGTCCGCCGTGAGCTTCTCGGCGAGGCCCGCGACCTCCTTCATCTTCTTGCCGAGGCGCGCGCCGAGCCTCTTGAAGTTCGCCTTCGCCGAGAGGGTCATCCACGCGCGCTCGTCGGCGGTGAAGACCACCGACTGCACGTTGAGCTCGTCGGCGATGTACGCCGCGAGCGGGCGCATCGCGTCGAGCACCGCCGCGTCGTGGTGGATCACCGTGAGCGTGCGGAGCGGGCAGCGCCCCTTCACGCCGATCTGCTCGCGGAGGTTGCGGCCCTGGAGCACCGCCTGCTCCATGCGCGCGACGGCCCCTTCGAGCGCGGCGTCGCGCAGCGTCTCGTCGGCCGAGGGAAAGGCTTCGAGGTGCACGCTGGCCTTCGCCGTGGCGCTCCCGCGCGAGAGGTTCGCGTAGGTGACCTCGCTCATGAAGGGCGTGAACGGCGCCATCACCTTCGCGGTCGTGAGCAGCACCTCGTGGAGCGTCTCGAACGCGAGGCGCTTGTCCTCGGGCATCCCCTCGGCCCAGAAGTGCCTGCGGTTGAAGCGGATGTACGTGTTCGTCAGCCCCTCGATGAACGCGAGGAGCGCGGGGACGACGTTGTAGAGACGGTATCCCTCCATCTCGCGGTTGGTCGTGGCGATGAGCGTGTTGAGCCGCGAGAGCACCCAGCGGTCGAGCACGTTCTCGCTCTTGCGCGCGTCGCCGCGCGGCGTGAAGCCGTCGAGCGAGGCGTAGCTCACGAAGAACGAGTACGCGTTCCACCAGCGCAGGAGGATGCGGCGGACGATGTCGCGCACGCCCTTCTCGCTGAACTTGAGCTCCTGCGCGCGCACGACGGGCGAGTCGATGAGGTAGAGCCGCAGCGCGTCGGCCCCGTGGCGCTCGAGCACCTCGTTGGGGTCGGGGTAGTTGCGCTTGCTCTTCGACATCTTCTGCCCGTCTTCGGCGAGCACCAGGCCGTTGACGATGACGTTCTTGAAGGGCGCCTTGTCGAAGAGCGCCGCGCCCAGCACCATCAGCGTGTAGAACCAGCCGCGCGTCTGATCGAGGCCCTCGGCGATGTACTCCGCGGGGAACGAGCGCTCGAAGACCTCGCGGTTCGCGAAGGGATAGGACTGCTGCGCGTAGGGCATCGAGCCCGACTCGAACCAGCAGTCGAGCACCGGCTCGATGCGCTTGAGCGGCGACTTGCCCGTGGGCGACGGGATCGTGATCTTGTCGACGAAGTGCGTGTGGAGGTCGGTGACCTTCTGACCCGAGAGCGTCTCGAGCTCCTCGATGGAGCCCACGCACACGGTCTCTCCCTCGACGTTGCGCCACACGGGGAGGGGCGTTCCCCAGAAGCGGTTTCGCGAGATGGCCCAGTCGCGCGCGCCTTCGAGCCAGTTGCCGAAGCGCCCGTCGCGGAGGTGCTCGGGCACCCAGCGCGTCGTCGCGTTGGCCGCGATCACGCGCTCGCGGATCTGCTCCACGCGCACGAACCAGCTCTTGACCGCGCGGTAGATGAGCGGCGTCCCCGAGCGGTAGCAGAAGGGGTAGCTGTGCGTGAGGGTGTCGTGGCGAAAGATCGACCCCTGCTGCTTGAGGCGCGTGACGACCGTGGCGTCCGCCTCCTTGGGGAGCATCCCCGCGAGGTCGGGCACCTCGGCGGTGAAGCGCCCGTCATCGTCGATGGGGTTCACGAGGCCGAGGCCGTTGCGCTTGCCCGCTTGAAAGTCGTCTTCGCCGTAGGCGGGCGCGATGTGAACGACGCCCGTGCCCGCGTCGAGGGTGACATGGTCCGAGTGGATGACCTTGAAGGCCCCCTCGTCGGCCTTGTGCGCGAAGTACGGGAAGAGGGGCTTGTAGCGCATCCCGAGGAGCGCCTCGCCCTTCACGGTCTCGAGCACGGTGGCGTCGTGCTTGGGCTTCGCGTGGTGGAAGAGGTTCTCCCACAGGGCCGCGGCGACGATGTAGCGGCGGTCGGTCGTGCGGTCGTAGAGCTTCACGTACTCGTGCTCGCGATGCACCGCGAGGCCGAGGTTCGACGGGAGCGTCCAGGGCGTGGTGGTCCACGCGAGGACGAAGGTGCCGGGCTCGTCGGCGAGTTCGAACGCGATGGTGAGCGCGGGGTCTTGAACGTCGCGGTAGTCCTGGCCCGCTTCGAAGTTCGAGAGCGCCGTCGAGATGCCCACGGAGTACGGGACCACCTTGTGGTCTTCGTAGATGAGCCCCTTGTCCCAGAGCTGGCGGAAGACCCACCACACGCTCTGCATGAACGCGGGGTCCATGGTGAAGTAGGCGTTCTCCATGTCGACCCAGCGGCCCATGCGTCGCACGGTGCGCTTCCACTCGCCGGTGTAGCGCTTCACGATGCCGCGGCAGGCCTCGTTGTACGTGTCGACGCCGAGGGCGAGCACCTGCTTCCTGTCGCTGATGTTGAGCTGCTTGTTGATCTCCTGCTCGACGGGGAGGCCGTGGCAGTCCCATCCGAAGCGTCGCTCGACGTGGTAGCCGCGCATGGTCCAGTAGCGCGGGACGATGTCCTTCAAGATCCCCGCGAGGAGGTGCCCGTAGTGGGGCAGCCCCGTGGCGAAGGGAGGGCCGTCGTAGAAGCTGTATCGCGGTGCGCTGCGCGTGGCTTCGAGGGTGGCTTCGAAGGTGCGCTCGGCGTCCCAACGGTCGAGCGTGGCGCGCTCGAGGGCGGGGAGGTTCACGTCGGCCGCGACGGGCTCGAAAGGCGATGCTGCGGTGGTGGTCATGGGCGGGTGTTTCGCTGTGAAAACGGGAGCGCGGAGGGTGCGACGCGGCCCCGCGACGGTCAAGGCGCGAGTGCGGTCAGCGCGCGCGCGGGCACGGCCTCGGCGCGTCGTCGGTCGGCGTGGTTGTCGTAGACGAGGAGCGCCGCGCGCACCGCGAGGCTCGGGTGCGTCCGCAACGGCGCGACGAGCGCCTCCGCGCGGGCGAAGTGAAACTCCTCGGCCTCGACGCGCGCCCTGGCGATGGTGAGCGCCTGCGTCTCGGGCTGGCCGTCGAGGCGACGCCGCGCCCGCTCGGGGGCGCCGAGCGTGAGGTCGGCCTCGGCGTCGCGCGCCGTGGCGCCCGTAGAGGTTGCCGCGCGCGCGCATCTCCGCGGCGCTGTCGCGCTGCTGAAACGCGCGCGTTCGACGCGGGCGACCACGGCCGAGGGGCAGCGCGCGCGGGCCTCGTCGCGGCGGTCGAGGCGCGCGAACACCATCGCGCCCACCACGCGCACCAGGGTGCAGTCGCGGCAGCGCGACTCGGCGTCGGTGAGGTACGCGAGCGCGAGGTCGTCGTGGTTCGCGCGCGACGCGAGGTCGGCCTGCAGCGCGAGGCGCTCGGCGGCGACGCCCGGGAGCGGCGCGCCGCGGCGGCGGACCGTGACGTCGAAGGCGCCGCCGCGGCCGCGGACCACGCGAGAGTTTCCTTCGAAGCGCGCGAGGAGGCCGCGGAGCTGGAGCGCGTCGGCGCTCGCGTCGTCGATGCGAGACGACAGGTCGACGAGCATGTCGAGGGTCCAGCGCTCGACGAGGGGGTCGTCGTCGCCGTGGTCGAGAAAGACCCGCAGCGCGCGGTAGCGCCACACGAAGGCCTCGCCGGGGCGCCCCGCGGCGGCGAGCTCGGCGGCGAGCAGCTCCATCGCCTGTGAGGACGAGGGCATCGCGGCGACTTCGGCGCGCCAGAACGTGACCGGGTCGCGCAGGCGGGTCGAGGCGCTCGCGAGGGTCACGCCGCACGCGGCGAGCAGCGCGAAGACCCCTGCGCGCAAGGCGTTTCGCGGAGGCAGCTCGGCGAGCTCGGCGGCCAGCGCGAGGCCGACGCCGAGCACCGGGAGGTAGAGGAACCGGTCGCTCGTCAGGAACATGAACCCCGTCCACGCGAGGTTCGAAACCGGCAGGAGGAAGCCCACCGCGAGCACGAGCCCGGGGCGCGCGCGCTTCCTACGCCAGAACCACAGCGCCGAGAGGGCGAGCGTCGCGAGGGCGCCGGCGATCACCGACGGGGGCATCACGAAGTGCCGCGCGGCCGTGAGAAAGCCCGCGTCGCGCGAGGCCGCGAGGGGGTAGGGCCACACGATCGCGCGCGCCTGCAACGCCACCGTCGCGAGCACCGCGCTCACGTGGTCGGCGAGCGCGGGGGAGCGCATCCCCGCGGGGCGCACGGGCATCCACGCGGCGCGGGCGGCGACGTAGAGCGCGACGCACGCGAGCGAAGGGCGCGCGACGCGGCGGAGGGTCTCCCACGCGCGGGCCACGGGCGTCGTGGCGAGGGTCAGCGCCGCGGCGACGAAGGGGAGCGCGACGGCGGTCTCCTTCGTGGTGAGCGCGAGGGCCGTGAGGGCCACCGAGGCGAGGGTGGTGCGCGCGCTCGGGGCCGTCGCGTGGGGGCCGTCGCGAGGCTCGACCGCGAGCGTGAGGAGCGGCAGCGCCGCGAGGGCGAAGAGCGGATCGGGGCTCCCCGAGATCCAGTGCACCGAGACCCAGCGCGAGGGGTGCAGCGCGAAGAGGCCCGCCGCGAGCACGACGGCGAGGGGGCGCTCCCCGAGGACGCGACGCGCGAGGCGCGCGGCGAGGTAGACCGCGGCGACGTGAACGAGCGCGACGGCGGCGTGGTAGCCCACGGGGTTCGCGCCGAAGAGCGTTCGAAGCGCGAGGTAGAAGAGGGCCACCGCGGGGCGCCAGTAGGTCACCATCGCGCCGCCGTCGGCCGAGAGGAAGAACGGCTGCGTGAAGGCGTCGAGGCCGTGCACCGTGCGGGCGGACTCGCCGCCGGGGGCCACGAGGGTGAGGTCGTCCCAGACGAACGATCCGCCGAGGCTCGGCGCGCACGAGAGCGCCGTGACCACGAGGAGCGCGGCGACTCCCCGGTCGGTCATCGCGCCCCGCTGGGCGTCGTCTCGCGTCTCGGTCGGTGCCATCGGGGGTGCGCATCTTATCGACGTGCGGCGCCGGGAGCGCAACCTCGTGCGCACGGGCGCACTTTCGCGCCCCGACGCGCGGGGTGTTGACACCCGCGACGCCCGTCGACCACCCTGCGCGACCGCGGCGCCGATGCTGAAAGACCAGATCCTCGAAGAGTTCCTCTCGGTCCACGAGGCCCTCTGCGCCCACGGAGACGCCCTCCGCGCGCGCATCGAGGGCATCCTCTCGGCGCGGGGGATCAAGGTCCACCTGGTCTCCGGGCGGGTGAAGTCCATCGAGAGCCTGCGGCACAAGCTCGCCCGGCCCGACCGCAGCTACGAGACCCTCTGGGCCATCACCGACCTCATCGGGCTGCGCATCACCACCTACTTCGAAGACGCCATCGACGAGGTCGCGCGCGCCATCGAAGAGGCCTTCGCCGTCGACTACACGTACTCCATCGACAAGCTGCGCTTCAAAGACCACGGGCGCTTCGGCTACCGCTCGCTCCACTACGTGTGCGGCCTCCCCGCGGAGGAGGGCGTCGCCGCGCTGCCCCGCGAGGCGCGCTTCGAGATCCAGGTGCGCACCGTGGTGCAGCACGCCTGGGCCGAGGTGGAGCACGACCTCGGGTACAAATCCCACGACGCCGTCCCCGAGCGCATCCGACGGCGCTTCTCGCGCGTGGCGAGCCTGCTCGAGATCGCCGACGAGGAGTTCGTCTCGATCCGCCGCGAGCTCGAGCGCTACCAGCGCTCCGTGGTCGAGAGCGCGAGCGACCCGTCGCGGCCCTTTCCCCTCGACGCGGTGTCGCTCGACGCGGTGTCGCGAGGGCGCGAGGTGGGCGCGCTCGACGAGGCCATCTCAGAGATCCTGGGCCGTCCCCTCTCCGACGAGCTCTTCTACCCCGAGTACCTCGCCCGGATGCTCCGCCTCTCGGGCCTCGCCACGACGCGCGACCTCTACGACGCCCTGCGCAAGCACGGCGACGACGTCACCGCGATGGTGCGGCCCTACTTCGCGTTCTCGTCGAGCGCGTGGCGCCTGAGCCCCGCGAGCCTCGACTGCGTGCACCGCGGGTACAGCCTCTTCTTCCTCTCGCACGTGGTGATCGTGAAGGGCCCCGAGCTGGGGCTCAGCAAGGTCTCGAAGCTCACGCAGCTCTACCGCGAGCTCGACTACCCCGACGACGAGCGCGCCGCGCAGCGCGTGGCGAGCGGGCTCCTCGCGGCCCTCGCCCAGGGGTAGCCGCGTCACTGCCAGGCGCAGAGGCCGCCGACGCGCTCCGGCGGCGTGATCTCGATCACGTCGATGGGGACGAAGGGCGCTTCGAAGTCGTCTTCGAAGTCTCGGCGGCCGTGCGACGCCTCGCCGTCGAGCAACGCGGCGAGGCGCCGGTTCGCGTCGCGGAGCTGCCGCCCCGTGGCGATCGCGATCTCGATCTGAAAGTGGTACGCGAGGGGGCTCGACGCGCTGAGGAGCATGTCGAACACGTCGCGCTGGAGCTCGAGCGCCGTCACCGCCGTCAGCGCGCGGAGCGTCGCGCTGCGCGGCGCGTGCTCGTGCTCGACGAGCGAGAGCTGCCCCGCGATCGAGCCCGCCGAGAGGCGCGTGATGAGCCGCGTCTCGCCGTCGCTCTCTCGCAGGATCTCGACGACCCCCGACGCGACGATGAAGCAAGAGGTCGCAGGGCGCCCCTGCACGAAGAGGCACTCCCCTGGCGCGAAGGTGCGGGTGGTCGTCGCGCCGAGGAGCATTTCGAAATCGGCGTCGGTGAAGCTGGTGAACTGCTCGGTGGCGCGGAGCTGCTGCGCGGTGATCATGCGGTCCTCGGAGACGGGGCGAAGGGACCACTCAGCGAAACTCATGCTGAGCTCCCGTCGCGCGCGTCGGTGGCGTTTCGCGGCGTCAGAACGCGCCGCGAGCCGGAAGATGACACGTTCTGGGCACGGTCGACGCTGTGCGTCAAAACCCCGACGCAGAAGACCGAATCGAGATTGTCGCGAAACACGCCACGCTCGAATCGGGCGCTCGCAAAGGCCCTCGAACGCTGCGGAGAGCCGCGCCCGGGCGGCGCACTTCTGACGGCACCGTCGTGCGCGAGCGCGCACTCGCAGCGATCGTGGCGATGAGATTGCGGGAGGTCAGCGAGGCGAGGAGGGAGACAGAATCACGCTCACGGGCAGGCGCCGCGCGACGCGACGCGGGCGCCGCCGGCGGAGGCGACGCACTCGTTCGAGTACGTACGACCGTCGCAACCGCACACGGGGGCGTAGAGCGTGGTGCAGACCTCGGGGCGCGTCGCGCAGGTGCCGCGCGTCCCGCAGCCCGTGCCCGCGCAGTACTGCGTCGCGGCGCAGTCGGCGTTCGAAGCGCAGCCCGCGCCCGCGTCGGGCGGCGCGAACATGCAGCACGCGAGGCAGCGCGTGTCGTAGCAGCGGCCGGTGAAGCCGCAGCAGGCCATCCCCGCGCCGCAGTCGCCGTCGGTGCGGCAGGTCGTGACGCCCGAGTCGACGACGCCCGCGTCCGCGGCGCCGGCGTCGATCACGGTGCCGCACGCGCCCGCCGACTGCGTCGAGCGGTCAGGGCGGCACCCCTGGTAGGTCACGCCCGTGCACGAGCAGAAGGTCTCGGGGCGGAGGCACGCGATGGCGCCCATGCACACGCCGCTGCGCGCGCACGAGGACGACGGGTACACGCACTCCTGACCGGCGCCGCACTCCGAGGCCGTGAGGCAGCTCCGCGAGCCCGCGTCGATGACGCCCGCGTCGGGGGGCGTCGTGATGCAGAGCGCGCCGATGGGGATGCACGCGCGCGCGGCCTCGCAGCAGTAGGTCCCCGCCGCGCAGAGCGCCGCCGGGCAGAACGGCCCGCCCGCGTCGACGACGCCCGCGTCGGTCGGCGGGAACATGCAGCACGCGAGGCACGCCGAGGCGTAGCAGCGTCCGGTGAAGCCGCAGCACGACTGACCGGCGGCGCAGTCGCGGTCCGAGGTGCAGGTCGTGACGCCCGAATCGACGCTCGCGTCGACGCCTGCGTCGACGGTGATGCACGGCCCCGTCGAGGCCACGCGCGCGCCGCCGGCGGCGGCGACGCACTCGTTCGAGTACGTACGACCGTCGCAGCCGCACACGGGGGCGTAGAGCGTGGTGCAGACCTCGGGGCGCGTCGCGCAGGTGCCGCGCGTTCCGCAGCCCGTGCCCGCGCAGTACTGCGTCGTGGCGCAGTCGGCGTTCGAAGCGCAGCCCGCGCCCGCGTCGGGCGGCAGGGGCATGCAGCACGCGAGGCAGCGCGTGTCGTAGCAGCGGCCGGTGAGCGTGCAGCACGCGAGGCCCGCGCCGCAGTCGCTGTCGGTGCGACAGGTCGTGGGGCCGGCGTCGACGCCCGCGTCAGGCGGAACCGGGCACCCGCCCACCGCCTGCGTGGGACGGTCGGGGCGGCACCCCAGGTAGGTCACGCCCGTGCACGCGCAGAAGGTCTCCGCGCGGAGGCACGCGACGGAGGCCATGCACACGCCGCTGCGCGCGCACGCCGTCGACGGGTACACGCACTCCTGTCCCGTCGCGCAGTTCGCCGCGGTGATGCAGCCGCCCGGCGGCACGTCGACGGGGGGCGCGTCGATCGCGGGGACGTCGCTCGTCGGCCGATCGACGGAGGGCACGTCGGTGGCGGGCGTGTCGGTCGCGGGCGCGTCGGTCGCGGCGTCGTCGTTCGAAGCGTCGGGGCGGAGCACGTCGAGGTTGGTGCCTCCGCAGCCCGACAGGAGAAGCGTCGCGGAGAGCGCCGCGACGAACCGGAAGGCCATCAAGCGTGGGTTGCTCATGCCTGTACCTGATCCGCGGAGGGTGAAAACCGGCTCAAGAATTTTTCGTGAGCCGGTCTGTGCCGTTGGAGGATCTACACCCTGACCCGAGGGCCATGCGATGTTTCCAACGCTGGCTTCCGCGCGCACGATCGCAGCATCATGCGCGCCCGTGGAGCCCGCTCCCGCCGATGACGACGCCTCGCTCGTGGCCCGCGCCCTCTCGGGCGACCGCGTCGCCGAGGCGCAGATCTACCGCCGTCACGCGCGGTCGCTCGCCAACGTGGCCGCGCGCCTCACGGGCTCTCGCGCCGACGCCGAAGACATCGTGCAGGAGACCTTCGTGATCGCCCTCGAACACCTCCGCGAGCTGCGTGACCCCGCGTCGCTGCGCGCCTGGCTGACGCGCGTCGCCGTGACGTGCTCGCAGCGGAGGCTCCGTCGCCGCCGCGTGCTGCGCTGGCTCGGGCTCGACCGCACCGAGGCCGACCTCCCCCTCGACGCGATGGCGGCCCACGACGTGAGCCCCGAGGTGCGCGCCGAGCTCTCGCGCGTCGCCGCCGTGCTCGACCGCTGCGACCCCGACGCCCGCGTCGCGTGGACGCTCCACCGCGTCGAGGCCGAGACCCTTGAAGCGACCGCGGCGGCGTGCGGGTGCTCGCTCGCGACCGTGAAGCGACGCGTCGCCGCCGTCGAGGCCATCCTCGCGCGCGACCTCTCCACCCGCGGTGATGCGCGATGAGCGACCCCCTCCCGACGCCGCTGCGCGAAGCCCTCCGCGAGCCCTTCTCCGACGGAGACCTCGCGCATCTCTGGCCCTCCATCGAGCGCCGCCGCGCGCGCGCCTCGACGCGCACCGCGGCCCTGTGGATCACCGCCGCCGCCGTCGCGGGCTCCGTCGCCTTCGCCCTCGGACGCCCGCGCGCCGCGCCCTCTCCGGGCCCGCTGCGCCTCGCCTCGGGCGCCGCCGTCGCCACCCTCGACGCCCCCGCCGCGACGCGCGTCGTGACCCTCTCCGACCGCTCGCGCATCACGCTCTCCGAGGGCGCCCGCGTCGAGCCCGTGCGCAACGACGCGCGCGTCTTCGACACGTCGCTCCCCCGCGGCCGCGTGCGCTTCGACGTGCAGCCCCACGGCCCGCGGCGCTGGTCCATCGACTGCGGCCTCGCCACCGTGCGCGTCGTGGGGACATCGTTCGCACTCGAACGATCTCCCGCGCGGCTCCACGTCGAGGTGTTTCACGGCCTCGTGCGCGTCGAGGGACCGCGCGTCCCCGACGGCGCCAGGCTCCTCTCCGCGGGCCAGTCGATCGACGTGCTCGCGGCCCCTGTCGAGGCCGCGCCCGCGCCCGTGGCGCCCGTCGTCGCGCCCGTCGCTGCGCGGGTTCCCGTCGCGGCGCCGTCGCCGCGCGCGGCCCGTGTGGTGGCCTCCGACGCGTGGCGCGCCCGCGCTGCGCAGCGTGAGTTTCAGCGCGCGTACGAGGCCCTCGGACCGGGGGGCGCCGAGGCCCGCGCCCGCGACGCGACGGCCGAAGACCTCCTCGCGCTCGGTGAGGTCGCGCATCGCTCGCGGCACTACGCCGAAGCCGCGGAGCTCTACGCCCGCTTCATCACCGCGCACGGAGACCACGCCCAGGCCGGGATGGTGGCCTTCACGCTCGGGCGCCTCCAGCTCGACCAGCTCGCGTCGCCCGTCGACGCGGCCCGCTCGCTCGACCGCGCGCAGCGCCTCGGCGTCGCCCGCTACCTCCAGGAAGACCTCGCCGCGCGGCTCGTCGAGGCCCGCGCCCGATCGGGTGACGCCGCCGGGGCGCGCGCCGCAGCCGACGCGTACCTCCGCGCGTTCCCCGACGGTCGCCGCGCGGCCGATGTGCGCCGATGGGCCGAGTAGCCGCCGTCGCCGTCGCCGCCGCGCTGTCGCTCGCGCCACGGATCTCCGCCGCGCAGCGCGCCATGCCCGCGCGCGTGCGCGTCGAGTCGACGCCGTGCGCCACGGGGCCCTTCGACCTCCGCGCGTGGACCCCGCTCCTCCGCAACGAGCTCGAGACCGACGGCGTGGAGTCCGTCGACGTGGGCGCGCAGCCCCCCGAGGGCGAGGCGCCCCTCGCGGTCATCCACGTGGAGCTCGCGCGCTGCGACGACGGCTCCACCGAGGCCGCGGTCACCGTCGACGACGAGCTCACGCACAAGACCGTGCGTCGCGTCGTGGCCCTCGACGACATCCCCGCCGAAGGCCGCGGCCGCGCCCTCGCGCTCGCCATCGCAGAGCTGCTCCGCGCGAGCTGGATCGAGCTCACCCTCGACGACGCCCAGCGGCCCCAGACGCCCGCGCCGGCGCCCATTCGGCGCGCGATGCTGCTGCGCGTGAGGGCGCTGCCCGAGCGCGCGCCCGAGCCCGCGCCGCGGCCCGCGAGGCCCGCGACGAACGCGCCGCGCACGGCCCCCATGTGGCTCGGCGCCGTGGCCGATCTGAGAACATTTCCAGGGCAGGGGGGAGCGCTCCTCGGGGCGCGGGCGCTTTTCTCGTGGAGCCCGTGGGCGAACGTCCCGGTGCGTCTTCGCGCAGACATCGGCGGCGCGACGGGCACCGCGCTGGCCGCGCGCGGAGAGGTCGACCTCAGCCTCGCGTCGGTGGGTGTTGGGGTGATGGTGGGCGGCGGCAACGAGCGCGTCGACCTCGCCGTCGGCGCGCGCATCGAGGGCGGCTGGGCGTGGGCCTCGGGCACCCCCGCGAACGCTTCGTCCGTGGGCGATCAGGGGAGCGACGCGGTGCTCCTCGCGACGGTGACCTCGGCGCTGCGCGTGGCGCTCACGGGGCGCTGGTCGGCGTCGGTCGACGTGTCCGCGGGGCAGACCCTGCGCTACGTGACGGTCTCTGCGGGAGACGAGCGCGTCGCCGGGGTGCGCGGTCCGGTGCTCGCCGTGGGGCTCGGCATCGGCGCGTCGCTACCCTGACGTGAGGCTCGGCGGAACGATCGACTCGCGGTAGGCGGGCATCGCGCGGGCGCCCGTGAGCTCCGCGTGACGACGGCGCACGAGCTCCGAGAGCGCGACGAAGGGGACCGCGACGGGGCACCGCGCGGTGAGGTCTTCGAGCACGTCGACGGGGCACTGCGAGGCCGCGGGCGCGTCGACCCCGGCCTGACGTGAAACGCCTTGTACGAAGGCCATCGGACCGCGGTCACCGAGGGCGTCGGCGTGGCCGAGCTCGATCGCGCGCACGTCGCACGCGCCGCAGCCGATGCAGCGACCGGCGCCCATCACGGTGTCGTGGTCGGCGGGCTCGCGCGTGAGCATCCCGTCGGGGCGATACTGCGCCATGAAGCGCGGGAGCTCGCGGCGCCGGGAGAACACGCTGCGCAGCACCGTCTTGAACAGCGACCAGCCCAGGCGCACGACGCTCTCGAAGGACCACATCGAGCCCTTTCAGTACCGCATCACGCGCGCGAGAGATACTCCATCGTCCCGCTCAGGGGACGAGCACGCCCACCGAGGCGATGACGTCGTTGCGCGCCGAGGAGCCCGGCGCGAAGCCTCCGAGCGCCACCGCCGTGCGCCGCCGGACCCGGACCAGCAGCGCGCCGGGGGTGCGGACGAAGTACATCGCGGGCACCGTCGCGCGCCCCGTGTCCGCCGTCGCGGGGAGCAGCGCGGGCGCGGTGATCTGCGCCTCGGTGGCGCCCGCGGGGGTCCAGGTCACCTCGAGCGGCGTGAGCGCGGCGTGGCTCTCGTTCTCGCGCGGGGCCACGATCATGTGGGGCTCGGGCGTCGACCAGCGCTGCGTCGGAGGGCGCTCGCCGGGGGTCGTCACGGTGAGCTCGCTCCACGCGGGATAGCCGTTTCGAACGCCGCGGTAGTGGCCGTCGTCGGCGGTGAGCGCGACGCTCCCGAGGGGAGAGTTCCAGCTCACGGCGGCGCCGCTCACGGGGGAGCCCGCGCGGGTCAGCGTGACGTCGATCTCGGTCTGCCACTCGCGGGGCATCCCCGTCTCGCTCTGCGCGGTCAGCACCGCCTGCACGAGCAGCGTCGACGCGTCGGGGACGCCCTCTTCCGCGACGTCGACGCGCGCGTCGGAGGCGTCGGGCGTGACCACGTCGGGCGCGATCACATCGGGCGTGACCACATCGGGCGTGACCACGTCGGGCGTGACCACGTCGGAGACATCGGGTGTGAGCACATCGGGCGCGATGACGTCGGTGACGACGGCGCCGTCGGGCGTCCTCGCGAGCTCGACGTCCTCGACGCACGCCATCGAGAGCGCCGCGACGGCCGCCGCGAGCGCCGCAGAGACCTTCACTGGAGGTTCTCCAACTGCCGTCGCACGGCCGCGGAGTAGATCCCCGACGGGTGCTTGCGCAAGAAGCGCTCTCCCTCCGCGCGGGCCTCCTCGTCGCGGTCGAGGCGGGCGAGCGCGCGCACGGTCAGGTACTCGGCCTCCTCTGCGAAATGGCTGTGACGACCGTGTCCCGTGAGCGAGCGCGCGATCGAGAGCGCCGCGCCGGGGTCGCGATCGAGGAGCCTGCGAGCCTCTTCGAGCCGCTGCTCATCGCGGGCCTCGGTGACGCTCGTCGCGTGCGCGGGCGGCGCCTCGCGACGCGTCGGCGCCGCGATCGTCGGCGCGGTCACGACGGGCGCGGTGACGACAGGCGCGGTGACGACAGGCGCGGTGACGACAGGCGCGGTCACGACAGGCGCGGTCACGACGGGCGCGGTCACGACGGGCGCGGTCGGCGCGACGGCGTGGGTGGGTGCGCGCGGCGCGCGGGGAGGCTGCGGCGGCGCGTGGGATCCGCGCATCAGGGCGACGACCACGAGCGCCACGGAGGTCGTGCCCGCGCCGCCCGCGATGAGCGTCCCCTTCGCCCACCAGGGACGCGGCGCGAGCGGGAGCGGCGCGAGGCCCGCGACGAAGCGGGCGCCCGATTCGCGCGCGTCGGGAGGCAGCGGCGGTGTCGCGCTCGGACCCGCGGCGAGGAGCGCGCGGAGATCACCGCTCGCGTCGCTCTCGGGGTCGAGCCAGCGCCTCGGTTCGTTCATCGACGCTCCTCCTGTCTGGCGCTGCGCACGCGGGCGAGCTCCTGCTGAAACGAGGCCCGCGCGGCGTGGAGCCGCGAGTACACCGTGCCCACCGGCACGCCGAGCATCTC
The DNA here is from genome assembly GCA_046351535.1 of Polyangiales bacterium. GTDB lineage: Bacteria > Myxococcota_A > Polyangia > Polyangiales > CAISKJ01. Next base: position 51,680 of record JAXLYG010000044.1, on the reverse strand, counting down.
GGCGATGGGGACGCACGCGAGGCCCTCGAGTTCGAACATCACGAACACCGCTCGCTTCTCCGGATCCATGCGCGCGAGGATCGTGTCGAGCGTGCGGCGGGCCTGGCGCTCGGCCGCGTGATCCTCTGGCGAGAGCGTGTGATTCTCGGGCTCGGGCACGATCTCCATGGCCGTCTCGGGGTGCCGCCGCCGGTGCCGCCGCCACGCCTGCACGACGTGGAGGCAGATCCCGAAGAGCCACGTGGTCATGCGGCTCGACCCGTCGAAGCTGTCGAGGCGCCGATGCACGACGAGAAAGACCTCCTGCATCTGGTCGCCGAGGTCGTCGTAGGCGACGCCGAGGCGCGAGAGCGACGCCCACACGAAGTCCGCGTGCGCCGTGTAGACCGACGCCGCGGTCCACACGGTCGTGTCGCGTCGCGTCTCCGCCGGAGGATCGGTCAGCGTTCGCTCCATCGCGTCGCCGCGCAGTTGCGGCCTCGACGCTCTACATACACCGCCGAGCCTCGCTCGCCACGCCCCGAAGAGGCGCCGCACCCGCGCGCGCCGGGACCGCGCCGAACCGCCGCGCCACCGCGTCCGACGCCTCGGGAGGGGGACATCCTCCGTCCGCGCGCGCGTCGGCGTCGGGTGTGTCGGTTGTTGCACCATCGGTCGCAGCCTCGGAGGGAACATCTCCCGCGCTGCGAAGGCAGCGACGGTTCCCGGAGCCTGAATGACCTGCGCGTCTGTCGGCCTTCTTAGAAATCGACGCCCGCGCCGAGCGTCGCGTCGATGGCGACGGGCCACGGATCGAGCCCCAGCGACGGACGCCCTCGCACCGTGTACCGCTGTTGCGCGAGCGCGACCGTCACACGCACCGCACCCTCGGCGAACACGGGCCCCGCGATGCGCACCCTCGCGGCCCCTTCGCCGAAGAGCCCGAACCACACGCGATCGCCCGGCGCCACGGGGACGAGCTCGTACACCACCGCGTGAAGAACCCCGCCCTGGAGGCCCGCGCAGCCCGAGACGCGAACGGCGCCGGGCGTGCCGACGCACAGCCCCGCGAAGAGCGTCGTGAGCCCGAAGCCCGTCGCGCTGTCGGCGTTGGTCACGGGCACCACGAAGGCGCCCGCCGTCGCGTGCCACGGGCCCTCGTGGCGGCTGCGAAACTGGAGCATCACCGCGGGCGCGAGCGGCGTCGAGCCGACCGTCACGCCGGCGCGCGCCGACAGCGACGAAGGCACGCCCCGCGGCGCCGTGGGGACCTCTCGCACGACCACGCGCGGCGCGACCACGGGACACTCCGGCGGCGCAGGGCACTCCCGCTGCGCGGGGCACTCGGGCGTCGGCGGGCACACGGGCGGGCGATCGGGGACGAGCGGCGCGTCGGGGTCGATCGCGAGGGCGACGGCGAGGCCCACGGCGTCGAGGAGCGCGGCGCAGGTCTCCGTGCGACGCGAGAGCTCACGCACCGCGCGGGTGTCGCGCTCGCGCGCGGTGATCCGCGCGTTCCACCCATTCGAATGGCGGCGGAAGCGCACCGTGAGGAGCCGCGCCGCGTCGCTCGCGAAGGGGTCGCGGCCCATGCGTCGACGGACGTCGGCCGTGAGCGCGTCGAGCGAGGGACACGACGCGTCGTCGGTCGGATCGACCTCGAGGTGCACCCTCGGCGCGCGCTCCTGCGCCCACGCCGCGCACGGGAGCAAGCTCGAGGCGACGACGATCACGGCGAGGCCGATTCGCACCCGGCGTTCTTACCGCAATCGATCGCGCCGATGCGACGAGAGAAGCGCCTATTTGAAGAGCGAGAGGCCCGCATCCATCGGCGGCGCCGCCGGGGGCTCGTGCCCGTTGAGCCGCAGTCGCGTGAGGACCCTCCGCGCGGCGTCGAGCGTCACGTCGCACGCCGCGGCGATCTCCTCGGCGACCCGCTCGACCTCGGGGCCCTTCGCGCCCGCCGCGGAGGCCACGCTCCGCGCGTGCAGCGACATATGTCCGCGCTGAATCCCTTCGGTGGCGAGCGCCCGCAGCGCCGCGAGGTTCGACGCGAGCCCCACGGCGGCGGCCACCACGGCGAGCTCCTGCGCCGTGCGCGCGTTGAGGATCTTCAACGCCAGCCGCGCCGCGGGGTGAACGCGCAGCGTCCCTCCCACGATGCCGAGCGCGAGGGGGATCTCCATCGCGCCGTGGAGCGCGCCGTCGTCGCCCGCGCGCCACGTCGCGAGGGGCTCGTAGCGCCCGTTGCGCGCGGCGAACGCGTGGGCGCCCGCCTCGACCGCGCGCCAGTCGTTGCCCGTCGCCATCACCACGGCGTCGACGCCGTTCATGATCCCCTTGTTGTGCGTCGCGGCCCGGTAGGGGTCTCGCTCGGCGAACCTCGACGCGCGCACGACGCCGTCGCGCACCTCGTCGCCCGACATCGCCTCCGTCGCGAGCACGCCCACCGGAACGCGGCACCGCACGCGGACGCAGCGCCGATCCGAGAGGTTCGTGAGGATGCGCAACCCCACGGTTCCCCCCGTGAGCGAGGCCAGCACGGGGGCGAGCTTCTCGGCCACGGTGTTCACGAGGTTGGCGCCCATCGCGTCGCGCACGTCGACCACGACGTGCACCACGTAGAGCCCGTCGCCGAGGTCGCGCGTCTCGATCGCCCGCGCGCCGCCGCCGCGCGCCACGAGCCCGCCCACGGCCGCGTCGGCCATCGCGAGCAGCGAGGCCTCGGCGCTTCGAACGCGCCGCGTGGCCTCGTCGGGGTCGCGCACGTCCCAGAGCTGCACCTGCGCGACCATGAGGGCATCGTCGGCCTCGGCTTCGAAGCCTCCGCCCTCGCGGATCATCCGCGCCGCGTTGCTCGCCGCGGCGACCACGGAGGGCTCCTCGATGACCATCGGCGCGAGCCAGTCGCGGCCGTTGATCCTCACGTTGAGCCCGAGCGAGAAGGGCAGGGCGTAGGTGCCGAGCACGTTCTCGACGGTCTTGTCCGCCGAGGAGACGTCGATGCCTCCGTTCGAGAGGGCGCGGGTGAGCTCCGTCGCGTCGAGGTCCGCGGCCTCGGCCACGAGGCGCCTGCGCGCGTCGACGGAGTGCTTGTAGAAACCAGGGATGCGCGAGGTCCGATTCATCGTTGGGTTCACCGATGAAGGGTTGGATGACGCGTCACCCCGTCGAGACTCCGCGGACATCGGTCGCGAGCGGAACGACCGCGAACCCTTCAGCGCGCGCGGCCTCGGTGACGGCCGCCAATGTGTCCGCGTCGCGCGCGAACGCAACGGCCACATCCCCCCCTCCCGCGCCCGACGGCTTGCACGCGCCGCCCATCGGCTCGATGCGCGACGCGAGCCGCGCCATCGCTTCGGTCACCACGGCCACCCCCGACGCCTCGCCGAGCCGCGCCATCGCGGCGTGGTGCGCGCGCATCGCCGTCACGGCCTCACGCGCGTCGCCCGCACGGAGCGCGCGGTCCATCGCGTCGGTGGCCTCCTCGATGCGCGCGAGCACGGCCTCGAAGCCTCGCGCGTCGCGCGTTCGAAAGCCCTCGACCTTCGCGATCATGTCGCTCGTGCGCGCGGGGGTCCCCGTCCAGAGCACGGCCCACGGGATGTCTCCCATGCCCGGGTGGCGGGTGATTTCGGGCGCGCTGTCTCCGTCGCCCGTGAGGCGCACACGCACGACGCCGCCGAGGGCGCTCGCGATCACGTCGACGCCGCTGCCGCCGCCCTGCGCCTTGCGGTGTCCTTTGCGCGCGGCGAGGGCCACGCGGGTTCGCGTCGCGTCATCGAGCGAGAGGCCCGAGCGTACGCAGGCCCACCCGAGCGCGGCCACGCACGCCGCCGCGGAGCTCCCCAGACCGAGCTTGCGCGATCCCTCTCCCTGAAGGGCGCTCACGTCGACGCGCACCCCGGCGGGATCGACGTCGCAGAGCCCCTCGTCGCGCGCCACTTCGAAGGCCGCCGCGATCTCGGGGAACACCCTCGCGTCGTCTCCGTCTGCGCGCCCCGAGGCCACGGCGTAGCGGTCGACGGCCATCACCAGCGACGGACGCCCGCGGAGCACCGCGTACTCGCCCGCGAGCATGAGCTTGCCCGGCGCGCGGACGTTCACTTCACAAGCACCCCTTCGCCGGGCCTCGCGACGCGCACGTCGATGACCCCGCTCGCGTCTCGCAGCGCAGCCGCCACGCGGTCCGCGTCGGCGCCCGTGCAGAGCACCTTCACGTGAGGCCCCGCGTCCATCGTGGCCCACGCGCCGGTGCCGTCACGGCGCAGCGCCTCGACCCGATCGAGCACGTCGAGCGTCACGCCTCGCACATAGCGAACCGCAGGAAGCGCGGCCCACGCGCTCGCGTGCATCGCGAAGGTGCTCGCCTCCATCGCGGCGCCGACGGCCTCGACGTCTCGCCGCGCGATGCCTTCTTTCACCGCGTGGACGTAGCCCGGCGCGCAGGCCAGCCACGCCGACCAGTACGGCGACGTGCGGGCGGTCTCGCGCATCCCATCGCGCGACGCGACGGCCTTGGGCGCGCGGGTCACCATGGCGATCACCACGCAGACGTCCCACCAGTCCGAGGGGTGGAGCTGCCGCGCCGCGAGCGATCCGTCACCGGGCACGCCCGCGGGGAGCTCGACGAAGCCGCCGAAGAGGCTCCGCGCGGCCGACGCGCTGCCCCTGCGCGCCAGTGACGAGAGCTCGGCGAGCGGAACCTCTGCGCCATAGGCGCGCGCCCCCGCCGCGGTGAGCGCCGCGAAGCCCGACGCGCTCGACGCGAGCCCCGACGCCGCGGGAAAGTGGTTCACAGACACCACCCTCGCGAAGCGCGACGTGTCTTCGGCAGAGACCCCCGCGCGCGCCCTCACGAGGTCGAGCAGGGCCGTCACCTTGCGACCCGCGGCGCCCTCTTGCAGCGCGCCGTCGAGGGTCACCTCGTCGGCCTTGAGCGACGCGTCGCGCGCCACGGTCGTCTCGGTCACGAGCGCGTCGAGCGTCACCGACACGCTCGGGACGGCCGGTAGATTCAGCGCCTCGTCGCACTTGCCCCAGTACTTCGCCAGCGCGATGTTGGCGCAGGCCCTCGCGTAACCCTTCATGCTCCCACCTCGACGGCCGCAGCCTTCACGCCCTCCGCGGCCCAGGCCGCGAGCACCTCTCGCTCACGGTCTCCAGCGAGCGCGATCACGCACCCGCCGCCGCCCGCGCCCGTGAGCTTCGCCCCGAGCGCGCCCGCGTCGCGCGCCGTACGGCACAGCGTCTCGACGCGCTCCGTCGACACCATCAGCGACGAGAGGAGCACCTGATTCAGATCCATGAGCTCGCCGAGGCCGCGCGCGTCGCCCGCTTCGAGCGCGAGCGCCGCGTTGCGCACGAGCGACGCGATGGCGTCGAAGGTCTTCGTCGTCGCCTCGGGCCGCTTCTCGTAGGCCCGCGCGACCACGGCGACCATCTCCTTCGTGCTCGCGCGCTCGCCCGTGTCGCCGATGCAGAGCCGCAGCGGCGCGCGCGGCTGCACGCGCCTCAGCCCCTCGGACTTCGTGAACACCCCGACCCCGCCGAGCGCCGCGAGCGTGTGGTCGACCCCCGACGGATTGCCGTGAAACACCCGCTCCCACGCGAGCGCCACGTCGAGCAGACGCGCGTCGTCGAGAACGAGTCCGCGAGCCTCGGCGGCCGCGCGCGCGCAGGCCACGCCGAGCGAGGCGGAACTCCCGAGGCCACCGCCGCCGGGCAGGTGCATCACCGCGTCGATGCGCAGCCCCGTGACGCCGAGGCGCTGCGAGAGCGCCGTGAGGGCCTTCCCGAGGTCGCTGCCGTCACCCTCGGCGAAGCCGCACTCCCACGGGCGCACATAGAGCGAGAGTGTCTCTTCGCCCGAGTCCGCCGCGACGGCGTCGACGCCCGGCGAGATGGCGGCCGCGAGCGCGGGGCGGCCGTAGACCACCGAGTGCTCCCCGAGGAGGATCACCTTGCCATGCGCAGCGCTCATTTCGATCGCTCCGTGAGCACCGCGGCGAAGCCTTCGAGGAGCGCGCGACCGTCGTCGCGAAGGGCCTTCGTGTCGAGCGCCGCGAGACATCTCTCTCGCAGCGCAGAGACCTCGGCCTCGGCCTCTTCGCGCGCGCCCGAGCGCTCCACGAGCGACCTCGCGTGGAGCACGTCGGACTCTGTCGCGTCGCGTCGTCCGAGCACGGCGCGCAGCGCTTCACGATCACTCTCGGAGAGGTGCGTGAGCGCGTGGCGCACGAGGTAGGTGCTCTTGCCCTCGCGAAAATCTCCGCCCACGGGCTTGCCCGTATCCGCCTCGCTCCCGAAGGCGCCGAGGATGTCGTCGCGGAGCTGAAAGGCCAGCCCGAGCGGGTCTGCGAAGCGCTCGATCGCGGCGCGCGCATCGTCACTCGCGCCCGCGATGGCGGCCCCGAGGAGCATCGGACCGCGCACGGTGTAGCTCCCGGTCTTGAGGTCGTGGATGCGCTGGATGTCGGGGCTGTGCGTCACGTCGAGGCACTGACCGAGTATCACCTCGCGCTCCATGCGCCCCCACGCGGCGACGAGCGCGCGACGCCTCGGGCCGTGAAGGTCGACGGAGGCGACGAGGTCGTGGACGAGCGCGCTCAGGAGGTCTCCCGCGAGGATCGCCGCGCTCGCGCCGAGGTGCTCGTCGGCGTAGTGGCGCGAGAGGGCGACGTGCACGGACGGAGCGCCGCGACGGATGGGGTCGTTGTCCATCCAGTCGTCGTGGATGAGGAGGTACGTCTGAAAGAGCTCGATGGCGGCCCCCACGTCGGTGGAGGCTTCGGGGTGCGCGTCGGGCTCGACGCAGTCGCGCGCGGCGAAGAGCAGCGCGGGACGCAACCGCTTGCCGCCGCGCATCGTGAGGCCCTTCGCGGCTTCGAGCACGGGCAGCGCGTCGGGCGCGAGCGCGCGGGTCTCGACCTCGGAGCGCGCGAAGATCGCGCTGAGCCGGGCCTCGATGATCGCTCTCACGCGGTCGAGGTAGTGCCTCGGCGGCGCGGCTGCTGCGGGCGGAGTGGAGGGGCGCATCGCGCGGGGACACAAAGGCAGCGGTGCTGCGATGTCAAGGGTCGCGATCGGCGGCGCGGCGCGGAGCCCACAAAGGAAGAGCGCCAGATCCCGTGTGACCGGTACCTGGCGCTCCTCGGGACGTGTCCTTACCGCGATGGCCGTTGGGACGTTTGGAACCCCTGGCGCTTAGGCGCAGGTGGGATCACAGGTATCTCGACTTAAGGCGTCCCGGTGAAGTGTCCGGGCCTGCTCACCGCCGAGAGGGGCGTGACCCCGGGTTGTTGCAAGAGAGGGGCTTTTGAACGTCTCGTCGCGAATCCTCGCAGAGGGACGTTCGCAATCTACGCCGCCCTCGCGCAAAGACAAGACTGCGAAACGCATCGCGGCGGGTGTATACTTCGCGCGCTCGAAGCGGGGGATCTCAGCGCGTCGCCGCTACTGGTCGCGCTCGCTCGCGGGCTCGTCGTCGCCCGCGGACTCGCGCTCGTTCGAAGCGTCGTTCGTCGCGCCGTGGTCGTGCGTCGCGTCGTGGTCGCGCGTCGCGTCGTGGTCGCGCGTCGCGTCGTGGTCGTGGTCGTGCGCCGCGGGGTGCGCGGCCGCGGGGTGCTGCGCGTCGCCGTTCCACTCGCGCTGGAGCTCGTTGGTGAGGCGCCCGCCGTTGCTGTTGACCATCCAGCCGACCTCGCTCTGAACGTCCTGGTCGGTGGGCGGCCAGTGGCCGTAGCGCGGGGTCTCGCCGGGCCCCGAGTAGTCGGTCCAGAAGGCCCTTCCCTCGTCGGAATCGCGCACGTCGAGGTGGATGAACACGCTGTTGGGATAGAACCCCACGCCCGCGTCGGGGAGCGTGCGCGCGAAGTCTCGCAGCTCCTCGTGGCGGACGCCCACGACCCTCAGGTCGAGCGCGCGGGCGTGGGAGTGACGGCTCGCGCCCTCGCCCGGTCGATACCCGCTCACGATCTCGATGGGCCTGCCGGGGAAGTGCTCCACCACCGCCTGCACGAGCTGGAGGAGCCGCGGGTGCAGCGCCCTCGCGCCGCGCGAGACCTCGACGATGGGGTCGTGCGTGCGAGGGTCTCTCGGCACTTCGACGCGGGCCTGCGCGGGAGGCTGCGCGCCGCGACGGGTGCGAGCGCGCGGCGGCGCCACGTCGTCGACGAGGTGGAGCCCCGCGGCGGGCGCCACCCTGCGGAGCTCGTTCATCGCGGCCGGGAGGTTCATCGCGAAGGCCCGCATGGGCTGCGCGAGGAGCGCGAGCGCGGCCATCGCGCGCAGCGTCGGGCGACCGTTGCAGTCGGTGAGCGACCCCACCCAGCGGGGCGCGTCACGGCTTCGAAGGCGACGGATCTCGACGGGGTCTTTGAGGCACAGGCGCACGGCGCGGGGGCGCGCTTCACGGCGTTCGGCGGCCGCGGCGCGTCGGGCGCGGACCTCGGTCACCGGGAGCACCACCTCGTCGGAGGCTCCCTGCCGTGAGGCCGCGGCGAGGCGACCGATGCGAGAGGGCCTTGGCGCAGGGCTCTCGGCGCTGCCCGAGGGCGCGGACGGGCTGGAGTTCCGGGTCTGCGCGAGGGCGTCGGGCGCGGCGATCGCGAGGCCCAGCGCGCAGAGGATCGAGGCCACCGGGCGGAGCAACGAGCGGTGCATACGACCCCCGGTAGCCGGTCTCGGGGGGCGCCCTCAACTTTGCGACAGATTCGTGCCAGCGAATGTCCTGAAAACGTGTGTCTCCTCTTGCGATCGTCCGCGGGACACGGCATCTATTCGCCGCTCTCTGGCGGGTGCCGAAGTGACGCGGCGAGAGGATCCCCTCCTCTCGGCGCAACGGCCCCCGAAGACCCGAGCGACATCAAAACACCGATCTGCGATCCGTACGAACGGCGTCTCCCAACACAAGAACGCGACACCGATTCCCTCGGGCGAACGACGCCCGCGGCGTACGACGCATCGGCATCCACAGGGACCATTACAGGGGTAGTGACCGCATGGCGCGAGAACGCGAGCGCGAGCGCAAGAGCTGGCGCGAGATCGACCGGTCGAGGAGCCAGAGCTATCACGCGGATGAGGTTCGCAAGGCGGGTGGCGACGTCACCCCCAAGCCGAGCGCCGCCGTGAAGGAGTACAAGGCCGCCCTCGAGGCGCTCTTTCAAAAGAAGCCCGAGGCCGCCGAGAAGATCGAGAAGATGCTCCCCACGGTGGCCCTGCCCCGCGTGGTCGAGGCCGCCGCAGACGACGTCGAAGCGCGCGCCGCGCAGAAGCGTCAGGACCTGCTCCGCAAGATCAACGCGGCGCAGAACCCCAAGGCCATCTCCGACACGATCGACACCTTCCTGCACTCGGGCTTCACGCTGCCCGACGACCAGGAGGTGATGCTCCAGATGCTCGAACATCGAGACGAGGAGCGCGTGCGCGAGGCCCTCTCGAAGCTCGACTTCCTGCTCATGGGGCAGCTCCCGAAGCGCAAGCCCGTGCTCGTGCAGCGCCTCAAGCGCCTCGAGGAGCACGCCGAAGAGGACTCCACGCGCACCGCCGCGGGGACCCTCCGCCGCAAGGTGGCCTGAGCCTCTCCGCGCGTTCTCCTCGCGCTCGCCGGGCCCCCCCGCGCTACTCCCACTCGATGGTGGCGGGGGGCTTCGAAGAGATGTCGTACACGACGCGGTTCACGCCGCGCACCTCGTTGATGATCCTCGACGAGATGCGCGCGAGGAGCTCGTGCGGGAGCCTCGCCCAGTCCGCGGTCATGCCGTCGGTGCTCTGCACCGCGCGGAGCGCGCACACGCGCTCGTAGGTGCGCTCGTCGCCCATCACGCCCACGGTGCGAATGGGGAGCAGCACGGCGAACGCCTGCCACACCGACTCGTAGAGCCCCGCCTCGCGGATCTCGTGCTCCACGATCGCGTCGGCCGCGCGGAGCACGTCGAGCGCCTCCTCGGTGACCGCCCCGAGCACCCGGATCGCGAGACCGGGACCGGGAAAGGGCTGTCGCCACAGCACCGCGCGCGGAATGCCCATGGCCTCGCCCGCGGCGCGCACCTCGTCCTTGAAGAGCTCGCGCAGCGGCTCGACGAGCGAGAGCTTCATGCGCTCGGGCAGGCCGCCCACGTTGTGGTGGCTCTTGATCACCGCGCTCGGACCCTTGAACGACACGCTCTCGATCACGTCGGGGTAGAGCGTCCCTTGCACGAGGTGGGTGACGCCCTGGAGCTTCGCGGCCTCCTCGTCGAAGACCTCGATGAAGACCCTGCCGATGATCTTTCGCTTCGTCTCGGGGTCGCTCACGCCGTCGAGCGCGTCGAGAAAGCGCTTGCGCGCGTCGATGACCCGGAGGTCGAGGTGAAAGGTGTCGCGGAACACGCGCTCGACCTGCTCGCGCTCGCCCTTTCGAAGCACCCCGTTGTCGACGAAGATGCACGTGAGCCTGTCGCCCACGGCGCGCTGCGCGAGAACAGCCGCCACCGAGCTGTCGACGCCGCCCGAGAGCGCGCAGATCACCCGACCCGACGGGACGCTCTCACGGATGCGATGCACGGCCTCGTCGATGAAGACGCCGGGGTTCCAGTCGGGGGTCATGCCCGCGACGTCGAAGAGAAACGCCGAGAGGAGTTCTTCGCCGCGGGGCGTGTGCGCGACCTCGGGGTGAAACTGCACGCCGTAGAGGCGCTTCGAAACGTCGCCCACGGCGGCGAACGGTGACGACGGCGACGTGCCGAGCACCTCCATCCCGGGCGGCAGCGACACCACCCGGTCGCCGTGCGACATCCACACGTCGATCACGTCGCCCGCGGCGAAGCGCGAGAGGATCCCCACGGGGTGACGGATGGTGACCTTCGCGGGCCCGTACTCCCGGTGGTCCGCGCGCTCGACCTTGCCGCCCATGGTGTGCGCGGTGATCTGCTCGCCGTAACAGATCCCGAGCACGGGGACGCCGAGGTCGAAGATGCCGGTGTCGACGGTGGGCGCGCCGACGTCGAACACGCTCGACGGACCGCCCGAGAGGATCACTGCCTTCGGGGCGCGCCGCTTCACCTCATCGAGCGAGATGGTGCAGGGCTGGATCTCGCAATAGACCGACTGCTCCCGGATGCGACGGGCGATGAGCATGGTGTACTGCGAGCCGAAATCGAGGATGAGTACGTGCGGTCGGTCCATGACGGGGACGCGACTCTAGTCCGTCCCCCGCGAAGACCGCCAACGCGCGACAGAGGACCTCCTCCGCGGGGCGCCTCCTCGTCGCTCTCATCTCGCGGAAGAACCTATCGGGAAGGGCGTTGCGCGCCCGGGGTTCGGCGCCAGCGACGCACGCGCCCGGGGTTCAGCGCGAGTGATTTACGCGCCCGGGGTTCGGCGCGAGTGATTTACGCGCCCGGGGTTCGGCGCGAGTGATTTACGCGCCCGGGGTTCGGCGCATGAGATCGCGGCGTGTCGCATCCCGCCTCACCGCCGGGCAACAGAGGGTGGCGCCCCCACAAGGGGGGCGGGAGCTGGCTGGCTCCATCAAGATTCGTGATTCAGATGGAGTCATCGCTGGTACCAACGCCTCGGCGATGCCATCGCGCACCGCGAGAGATGGCCGTGCGAAGCGGGGCCTACACAGGCGCAAGAAGGGGTTCGCACACCGAGTTGCGAGCCTCCTCTTTAGCGCGACGGCCAGCTCCCGCCCCCCTTGTGGGGGCGCCACCCTCTGTTGCCCGGCGGTGAGGCGGGATGCGACACGCCGCGATCTCATGCGCCGAACCCCGGGCGCGTGCATCGCTGGCGCTGAACCCCAGGCGCGTCGCGCGGGTCAGGCCTCGTCGTCGCCGCCGCGCGCGAGGATGCGACGGATGGTCTTGCGGTCGACGCCGAGCACCTCCGCCGCCTGCGTCTTGTTGCCGCCGAGCCGCGCCACGACGGCGCGCACGTAGCTGAGCTCCACCTCGTCGAGCGTCGCGACGCCGTGCTCGAGGAGCCTGTCCCACAGCACCGGGAGCGACATGGGCGACTCCGACGTGCCGTGCGCGATGGTCTCGTCGCGTACCACGGGCGGGAGGTCCCTCGGCAGGATGACCTCGCCCGCGGCGAGCGCGGCGGCGCGGTGCACGGCCGACTGGAGCTCCCGCACGTTGCCCGGCCACTCGCGGCGCGTGAGCTCGGTGAGGGCCTCGGGAGACATCCGTCGCGTGCCCGCGTCGGGGCCGTGCGCGAGAAAGTGATTCACCAGCAACGGGATGTCATCGCGGCGCGCCCTCAACGGCGGAACCGTCACCTCGATCACGCGGAGACGAAAGAGCAGGTCCTCGCGGAAGCGTCCTTCGGCCACCATGCGATCGAGGTCGCGGTGCGTGGCGCACACGACCCGCACGTCGACCTTCACCACCTCGTCGGAGCCGACGGGGCGCACCTCGCCGTCCTGCAGCACGCGCAAGAGCTCGGCTTGAACCCGCAGCGGCGCGTCGCCCACCTCGTCGAGAAAGAGCGTGCCCTTGTGGGCGCTCTGAAAGAGACCTTTGCGGGTTCCCGCGGCGCCCGTGAAGCTGCCGCGCGCGTGGCCGAAGAGCTCGCTCTCGAGGGTCCCCTCTGCGAAGGCCGAGCAGTTCACGGGGACGAACGCGCCGCTCGATCGCGGGCCGTACCGATGGATGGCGCGCGCGACCCACTCCTTGCCCACGCCCGTCTCGCCGCGGATGAGCACCGGGACCGACGACATCGCCGCGCGCGCCACGATGCCGTAGAGGGCGACGATCGCGGGGCTCCGTCCGATGACGGCGTCGACGGGCTGCGAAGACGCGGCCTGCGCGGGCTCACGCGGAACGGCCGCGCGTTCGAGGGCCGCGCGCACGGTCTCCGAGAGGCTCTGCGCGGTGACGGGCTTCGGGAGGTAGCTCACGGCGCCGCGGTCGACGGCGCGCACGGCGTCTTCGAGCGTCACGAAGCTCGTGAGCAGGATCACCGGCACCTCGGGCCGCCCCTGCTTGAGCGCCTCGAGCAGCGAGAAGCCGTCGGAGCCCGGCATGTTCACGTCGGTGACCACGCAGTCGACGGGCTCCTGATCGATGACCGCCAGGGCCTCCTTCGCGCTCCCTACGGCGGTCAGGCGCCAGCGCTCGCCCGAGAGGAGCATCCGGGTGAGCGACAGCGTGTCGGGGTCATCGTCGACCAGCACGATGTGAGGCGTCGCGGGAACCATCTTTCATCGCTCTCTACAGCAACAAGCGCCTTCGCAACACCCTCAACCCCCCACGCGCCCGCGTTCATCCCGCTGCCAGAGAATGTCCAACGGGTGTGACAGGGTATGTCCGACCCCTCTGGTGCGACGGTGCGCGAGTGCGTTACGAGATCGGCCATGACGACCGCGGCACAACAGAGCGCGCAGCGCGAGGTCTTCTCGGTGAACGGCCGGAGCTACCAGTGGCACGAGGGCGAGCACGCGCTCACGGCGCACGCGTGGCGGCTCCGCGGTCGGCGCGACGAGCTCGGCGCGGCGTTCCATCGCACGGTGCTCCCCTCGCTCGAACGCAGGGGCGCGGCGCGTCGCGTGTTCGGCGCCGGACCCCGCGGAGGCTGGCGTCGGGCGCACTGGGTGATGTGGCGCGCGCCCGGCGACGCGCACCCCGTGTGGGCGCTCTACGTTCCGACGAGGCGCATCGCCACGGAGGACCTCGGGCGTCCTGCGAACGACGGCGCGATGCTCGCGGCGTGGGGCGACGGTCCGGTGATGGCGTGGGCGAGCGACCGCCCCGAGCTGCGCGAGGCCGTGCGCGACGCGCTGCGTGCGCTGCCCGAGTTCCTCGCGGCCGGCGTGGCGTCGGCCGACGTGACGATGCCCGTTCGCGTGGTGGGATGCTGATACCCTCGCGCGCGTGACGACCTCCCTCGACGCGCTGCTCGCACCGCTCGACACCGACACCTTCTTCGCGGAGCACTGGGAGCGCTCGCACCTCCACATCGTGGGCGAGGCCTCTCGCGGACGCGCGCTGCTCACGCACGCGCAGTTCCTTGAGACGCTGCGCGGGTACGGGCGCGTCCCCGAGCGCTTCGTGGCCTTTCCCGAGCACTTCGACCTGTCGCTCGACACGGCGAAGCTGATCGGTGACCCCGCGCGCCTCGCGGCCTACCTCGACGCGGGCCATCCCCTCGTGTGGAACGGCGCGCGCGGCGTGTGGCCTGCGGTCGACGCGCTCGCGGGCGCGCTGGCCGACGCGCTCGGCGCGCACGTGTGGCCCAACGTCTACGCGACGGGAACGGCGGGCACTCCCTTCGACGCGCACTTCGACGCGCACGAGGTCTTCGCCGTGCAGTGCGACGGCGAGAAGCTCTGGTGGATCTCGGAGGTGCGCGTGAACCGCCCCCTCGACGTGAGCGGGATGGAGCGCGCCATCGCGTTCGAGCTCCGCGCGCGTCGCGATGAAGCGTTGAGCCGTACGGCGGCGACCTTCGTGGCGCGTCCCGGTGACGTCGTGTACCTGCCGCGGGGGCTCTTTCACAACGCGTCGACGGAGGAGGGGCGCTCGCTTCACGTGACCTTCGGCGTGCGGCTCCCGACGGGCTACGACGCGCTGAGCCTGATCTCGTCGGACGCGCTCTCCGACGCCGCGCAGCGCGAGTACCTGCCGCCGCTCGCGCGCGACCACGACGGCTCGCTCACGGCGACGGCGATCGACGCGATGGTGTCGCGCCTCCGCGACGGAATCACCGTGGAGCGCGTCGACGCCGCGATGCGCTCGCTGCGGACGATGATGGTCGAGCGATCGCGCGAGTCCGCCTCGAAGCAGCGGTAGAGGGCCGTCGCGGAGAGCGCGTGACGCCCCGGAGCGCGCGAGTATAGTCCCGCGCCATGCTCGAACTCCTCATCGTGCGCCACGGCGAATCCGAGGGAAACGCCGCTGGCATGTTCACGGGTCACGGCCCTTCACCGCTCACCGAGCGCGGCCGTCGCCAGGCCGAGGCCGTGGGCGTCGCGCTCTCGTCGCCATCGCCCGACGCGGTGTACGTGAGCGATCTGCCGAGGGCGCTCCAGACCGCGGAGCCGCTGTGTACGCGCGCGGGTGTGACGCCCGTGGTGACGGCGGAGATCCGCGAGCGCGACATGGGCGAGTTCGTCGGCAAGCGCTTCGAAGAGATCCAGGCGCAGCACGCGGGCGGATGGAACGCGCTCGTGAGCCGCGACCCCGAGTATCAACCGCCGGGCGGCGAGTCACACCGCGCCTGCTGCGCGCGCGTGTCGCGCTTTCTCGACGGGCTCCGCGAGCGACACACGAAGGGCAGGGTGGTGGTCGTGAGCCACGGCGTCGCGATCCATCACATGCTGTGGCACCTGCTCATCGGCGCCGAGTCGCACACGGTCTTCGCGACGGAGAACTGCGCGGTGCACCGCATCGAGCTGCACCGCGACGGGCGCGTGCGCATCTCGGCGCTCAACGACACGCGGCACCTCGCGGGGGTCGACGCGTAGCCGTCGCTACGGGTGATGCTTGTGTGACGCCTTCAGCGGCTCCCACGGGTCGTGGAGGTGCGTGCGGTCGATCACCGACTCCCCCCGCAGCTCGCGCACGACCACCGAGGCCGCGACGAGCCCGAACGTGCCCGTCACCCACGACGCGCTCCCGTCGATGCGCGCGCGCTTCTCGCAGGTGTGCATCCCGTTGTCGCTCTGCGGGCACACGCACTGAAAGCCCTGCCCCGCGTCGTAGTCGAGGTCCGTCGGCGTGATCGGGGGCTCGTCGGAGAACACGCACGCCACGCCCGTGGGGCGCGTGGCCTTGAAGTGCCACCCGTGCTTCTTCCGAAGGATCTCGCGGAAGTGATGCGCAAAGGGGTCGTGGTGCGTGCGCGCGAGGTCGTCGACCTTCACGCGCGTCGGGTCGATGCGCGCGGCGGCGCCCATCGCGCTCACGACGGGAATCCCGCGGCGGCGGCACGTCGCGATGAGGTGGGCCTTCGCCGTGAGGTTGTCGATCGCGTCGACCACGTAGTCGGGCGCCGTGCCGAGCAGGGCCTCGCTGTTCTCGGGGCTGTAGAACTCCACGCGCGCCTCGATGGAGCCCGTCGGGTGGATGAGCCGCAGGCGCTCGGCCATCGCCTCGACCTTGGGCTTGCCGATGTTGCCGCGCATCGCGTGGAGCTGACGGTTCGTGTTGGTCACGCACACGAGGTCGAAGTCGACGAGCGTGAGGTGCCCCACGGCCGTGCGCGCGAGGGCTTCGGCGGCGAAGGATCCGACGCCGCCGACGCCGAAGATCAGCACGCGGGCTGAGGCGAGGCGGCGCATGGCGTCTTCGCCGACGAGGCGCGCGGCGCGGTCGAAGCGGCGGTGCGTTCGGTAGGTCTCGGAGACGTCGCCCATGGGGGATTGGGCTATACACCGAACCGCGTCCCCGCGCTGCGCCCGTCGAGGCGTTGACACCGCGCGCGGAAGGGATGCACAAACCACCGCCCCCACCGCCATGACGCTCCTCCAGGTAGATCACGTCTCGTTCGGGTACGGCGCTGACATCCTCTTCGAAGACGTGTCGTTCTCGCTCGAAGCGGGCGAGCGCATGGCCCTCGTCGCGCCCAACGGGCAGGGCAAATCCACCCTGCTGCGCATCCTCTCGGGCGAGGTCGCGCCCGACGAGGGCCGCGTGCTCATGCCCAAATCAACGCGCGTGGGCTACCTCCGTCAGTCGCACGAGCCCGACACCTCGGGGCGCGTGCTCGACGTGCTGCTCGCGCCCTTCGGCGAGGCCCGCGCCGCCCGCGAGGCCCTCACCGAAGCCGAACACGCCGCCGCCAGCGGGACCCCCGAAGACCTCGCCCGCCTCGCCCGCGCGCAGGACCGCCACCACCTCTCGGGCGCCGACGCCATCGAGCGCGAGGTGTCGACCATCGCGCACAAGGTCGGCTTCAGCGACGCCGACCTCGAACGCGCCGTGAGCTCCCTCTCGGGCGGTGAGCGCGGACGGCTCCAGCTCGCGGCGGTGCTTGTTTCAAAGCCTGATCTGCTCCTCCTCGACGAGCCGACGAACCACCTCGACATCGAGAGCACCGAGTGGCTCGAAGGCTTTCTCAAGCAGTTCAACGGGGCCGTGGTGGTGGTCTCGCACGACCGCGCCTTCCTCGACGCGACGTGCCCCGCGACGGGGGAGCTCGGGCTCCTGCGCTTCAGGCTCTACCCCGCGGCCTACACGAAGTACCTCGAGCTCCGCGAGGAGACCCTCACGCGCGAGCGTCGCGAGGTCGAGCTCCAGCGCGCCGAGATCGCGAAGACCGAGGAGTTCATCCGTCGCAACATCGCGGGGCAGGGGACCAACCAGGCCAAGGCGCGGCGAAAGATGCTCGCCAAGGTCGCGCGCCTCGACCTCCCCGAAGACGTGTGGTCCGACGCGCGCAAGCTCGGGCTGCGCTTCGCCACGCCGCGGCGGTCGGGCGACGTCGTGCTCGATGCCACGGGCCTCGGCGCCGTCCGCGGCGGACGCACCCTCTTCTCGGGAATCGACGTGCGCCTCCGTCGGTTGGACAGGCTCGCGATCGTGGGCCCCAACGGCACCGGCAAGAGCACCCTCTTGAAGATCCTCGCGGGTGTGGCCCCCCCTGCGGGCTGCGAGGACCGCGGCGACGTGCGTCGCGGCACCAACCTCGACGCGGGCTACTTCGACCAGCACCTCGAATCGCTCGACGACGAGGGGAGCTGCGTCGACGCCATTCGCTCGGTGCGTCCCGACATGGTGGTCGACGCCGTGCGGCAGTACCTCTCGCGCTTCCGCTTCTACGGCGATGATCCCTTCCGTCGCGTGGGGTCGCTGTCGGGCGGTGAGAAGACGCGCCTCGCGCTCGCGCGCTTGCTCCTCGTTCCGCGCAACCTGCTCTTTCTCGACGAGCCCACGAACCACCTCGACATCCCCGCGTGCGAGATCCTCGAAGAGGCGCTCCACGGATTCGAAGGGACCCTCGTCGTGGTCTCGCACGATCGGTACTTCCTCGACCGCGTCTCGACGCGCGTGCTGCACCTCGAAGACGGTCGCGCGACCTTCTACCCGGGCGGCTACGCCGACTATCACGCGCGCCGCGCCCTCCACGAAGGCGCTGGAATCGAGGCCGACAAGCGCGACGTGGCGCCTCCCGTGAAGCCCTCGGCGCAGGCCGCGGCGAGCGTGGGCGGAGGCCGCGAATCGCACGAAGAACGCAAGCGCAAGGCCCGCGAAGAGGAGCGCCGCAAGCGCAGGGTCGAGGAGCTCGAGAAGCTCGTGGCCGACGGCGAGGCGAAGCTCAAGGCGATGCGCGCGGAGCTGGCCGCGGGCCCCGGTCACGACTGGGAGAAGATCGCCGCGATGGCCGAGAAGGAGCAGCGCCTCGCGCAGCAGGTTGACGGATGGACCGAGGAGTGGATGCGTCTCTCGGAGGAGAACTGATGCGTGACCTGATCGCGGCCGTGGCCCTCGTAACGCTCTCGTCGATGGCGGGCTGCAAGTCGTCGCGAGGCGCCGCCGACGCGGGCGCCGCGACCGTGACCGCGGCCGATGGCGCCGTGCAGGAGGCGCGTCCTGCGGTTCCCTTCGAGGTGCGCGCCGACGGGCGTGACGTGCTCTTTCTCTGGTTCGACGAGCACGGGGCCTCGCACACCGCGACGCAGGTCGAGCGCATCCCCGAGGCGCGTCGCGGCCTCGTGCGCGTCGACCCCACGCGCCCCGAGCTCCGTCAGCCGGGGTGGATCTACGTCGCCGACCTCCGCACGCCTTCGCCGCAGGGGACCTTCGCGGCGAGGTCCGTGCGCGCCGACGAGCTCTCGCAGCAGATCATGGCGATGCGCGGCGTCAACGGGCCCCTCGGATCGCAGCCCCAGGCGCCCCCCACGGAGCCCTCACAGCCCTCGCAGCCTTCCGTCGCGCAGGCGGGCGCGCACGGGCAACCGAGCTCTCCCCGGGTGATCATCTACGGCGCGTCGTGGTGTCACGCGTGCCACGACGCGGCCAACTGGCTGCGCGCCCACAACGTCGCCTTCGTCGAGAAGGACATCGAGCAGGACGCCTCCGCGCAGGCCGAAATGGTCGACAAGGCGCGTCGGGCCGGCGTGCCCACGGGGTCCATCCCCATCCTCGACGTGCGCGGTCACATCATGGTGGGCTTCTCGCCGCCGCAGATCGAGCAAGCGCTCGCGGGCGGCTGAGTGGCTTCTTCGTCCGAGACCGACCCCCCGAAGCCCGCGGAGACGCCTTCGAAGTCTCCGCCGCCGCCGCCCTCTCGCACGCGACGCACGACGCAGCCCTTCACCGACGTCGAGCGCATCGGGGCCCGACGCGCGCCCATGAGCGACCTCTACCACCACCTCATGGACATGAGCTGGGCGCGGCTCATGGTGTTCATCGCGGCGGCCTACCTCACGCTCAACACCCTCTTCGCGCTGGCCTACCTCGCGGGCGGAGACTGTATCGAGAACGCGGCCCCCGGGTCCTTTCACGACGCGTTCTTCTTCAGCGTGCAGACCATGGCGACGATCGGCTACGGAAAGCTCGTCCCGCGGACGAGCTACGCCAACGCGATGGTGGCCTTCGAAGCCCTCAGCGGCATCGTCGGCACGGCCATGGCGACGGGGCTCATGTTCGCGAAGTTCGCGCGGCCCACGGCGCGCGTGCTCTTCAGCCGCGTGGCCGTGGTGGCGAAGCGCGACGGGGCCACGTCGCTGATGTTCCGCATGGCCAACGAGCGGGGCAACCAGATCGTCGAGGCCTCGCTGCGCGTGGTGCTCGCGCGCAACGAGACCACGCGCGAGGGCGAGCGCGTGCGGCGCTTCTACGACCTCGCGCTCTCACGCGACCGCAACGCCGTGTTCGCCCTCTCGTGGACGGCCATCCACCCCATCGACGACGCGAGCGCGCTGCGCGGAGAGACCTGGGAGTCGCTCGCCGAAAGCGACGCCATGCTCATCGTGTCGCTCATGGGCATCGACGAGACCTCGGCGCAGACCGTCCACGCGCGGCACGTCTACTACCCCGAAGATCTGCGGTGGAACGAGCGCTTCGTCGACATCCTCGACCGCACGCCCGAGGGGCGGCGGCGGGTGGACTACAGGGTCTTTCACGACACGAGGCCGACGGGAGACTGACGGCGCGTCCCTCTCAGACGTCTTCCTTCACGAGGAGGCCGCGGAGGTCGTCGAGGTGCTTCGAGAGCTCGATGATGTCGGGCGTGGGGTACTGCCGCAGCACCTCGTGGCGGACGCCGTCGACGAGCTTCACCACGACGCGGTTGTTGCCGCCCGCCATCGTGAACTCGAGGTGCGGCTCGAGGCGCTGGATCGTCGCGTTGAGCCGCGCCAGGACCTTCGCGAGGTCCTCGCGCGACACCTCGCGCTCGGCGGCTTCGGTCTGCGTCGACAGGATCGCCGGGTCGCTCTCGCGGAGCGCCGGGTCGGCGGGCCAGGGCGACGAGGCCGCCCTCGGCGCGGGCTGCCCGCGGACCGCTTCGGCCGCGAGGACTGGCGTGAGCGAGGCTGCGAGGTCAACGCGCATGTGACGCCTCCAACGGGTGCGGGAATCGTCAGAGCTTGCGGTGCTTCTCGTACTCTAGACGCCTCGCATCGGAGCGCCAGCACGGCCGTAGCGCGGTGCCCCGACGCGAGACATCCCGTGACCGGGATCAGTTCGGGCACACCCGCCGGAGGTAGATGAAGCGGTTGTTGTTGGCCGGTACCTCGTCCGTGAGCTCGGTGCTGTAGTCCGACTGGTAGAGCGAGAGGTGGAGCGCGTGGCGGACCGTCACGTTCGCGGGGATGTCGCCGGGCTGGAAGAGCCAGTTGCGCGCCGCCACGTCGACCGCGTCGATGGACATCTGCCCGATGACGGCGGTCTGTCCGACCGTGAAGGGCGAGACGTTCGAACGGTCGACGCTGAAGGGCGTCGGCGACGCGAACTCGTAGCCGTTGCTCCAGATGAGCGAGCTCGGGAGCACGTAGTAGCGCGACTGGAGCTGGGGGTAGAGCACCTCGGTGCCGGTGAGGTAGCGCGCGTCGACCTGCACGCCGTAGCGCGTGAGGTCGCACGGGAGCGTGAAGGGGTGCGACGCGCTGTTGTTCGCAGGCAGCGCCACGGGGCCCGTGTCGGCGCTCGGGGTCACGTAGCGCAGAAAGATCCGCGACGTGTCGAAGGCGACGTCGAACGCGAGGGCCGGCGCGGCGAGCGCCGAGAGCGAGAGAGAGACACCGAGCGAGAGGGCGAGCTTGCGTGACATGGGCGTGGCTCCAGTTCCGGGGCGCGCGGAGGGGGTGGGGTGAGGTCCGCGACGGTCCCGGCTGCCGATCCTGCGGCGCGCGCTCGCGGCGCACGATTCCCCGAAAGAGGGGGGTGCGAAGGCGTTTTCGATGCGCGCGACGATTTCGTCAGACGCGCGGGGCCCTCGACCCGATCACGTCACAGAGGCGACGAGATCGCAGGTGCGGTCGCTGCTTCAACGGGGAGACGAATGACTGCAACCGCGGTTCGAAGCCGTGCCCTGTCGCCGCGCGCGACGCAGACCCTCGGCGAGCTCCTCGGCGGCGCGTCGGAGAAGGAGATCGCCGACCGCATGGGCCTCAGCGCCCACACGGTGCACCAGCACGTGAAGTCGATCTACCGCGCCTTCGGCGTGCGGAGCCGCGCGGAGCTCATGGCCCGCTGCCTCGCCCCCGCGGCGCCCGCCCTCACGATGCGTACACCGACGTGAACGCGAAGCGGTCGCCGTCGAAGAGCCCCCGGTCGCTCAGCTTCAGCGACGGGATCACCAGCAGCGCCATGAAGCTCAGGGTCATCCACGGCGCGCGCAGCGTCGACCCGAGCGCCCGCGTCGCCTCGCTCATCGCCGCGTAGTCGCGCGCCACGGCCCACCCGTCGCCGTCGCTCATGAGCCCCGCGATGGGCAGCGGCAGCGTGCGCACGGCCGCGCCGTCGACGAGCGCGAGGCCGCCGCGCATGGCCACCACCGCGTTGATCGCGCGCGCCAGCGAGGCGTCGTCGCGCCCCGCCGCGATCACGTTGTGCGAGTCGTGCGAGACGCTCGACGCGATGGCGCCGCGGTGGATCCCGAAGCCCCGCGCGAAGGCCACCGCGGGCGCCGCGGGGCGGTACCGGTTGAGCACCGCGAGCTTCGCCACGTCGTCTCCGTCGCGGGCGGTGAGGGCGCCGTCGGTAACGTCGAGGGTGAGCTCCGAGGCGGCCGTGAGGAGCTGACCGTCGCGCGCCACGATGGCCTTCACCCGCGTCGCGCGCGCCTCGACCCGGAGCGCGTCGGGCGTGATGGGCGCGGCGCCGAAGGCGTCGATGGGAGGCATCACGGAGCGCGGGAGGAGCGAGCGTCCCTCGCGGGCCACGAGCGCGCCGCGGAGCCACGTCTCGCGCACCTTGAGGGCGTCGAGGTCGTCGACGACGACGAGGTCGGCGGGGTCTCCCTCGCGGAGCAGCCCGCAGGGGATGCCGTAGTGCCGCGCGGGGTTGAGCGTCGCGGCGCGCAGCACGTCGAAGAGGTCGTGACCGTCGCCGAGGGCGCGGCGCACGAGCGCGTCGATGTGACCCGCCGCGAGGTCGTCGGGGTGCTTGTCGTCGGAGCAGAGCATCACCCGCCACGGGTGCGAGTCGAGGAGCGGGTGCAGCGCCTCGTAGTTCTTCGCCGCGGAGCCCTCGCGGATGAGAATGGACATCCCCGCGTCGAGCTTGTCGCGCGCCTCCTCGATGGACGCGCACTCGTGGTCGGTGGTGATCCCCGCGGCCGCGTAGCGCCTCGCGTCGTCGCCGCGGAGGCCCGGCGCGTGGCCGTCGACGGGCTTCGCGCGGCGCACCGCCGCGGCGATCTTCGCGAGCACCTCCGCGTCGCCCGAGAGGACGCCGGGGTGGTTCATCACCTCGGAGAGGTACGCCCACGCGGGGTCATCGAGGAGCGTCGTCACGGTCGCCGCGTCGATCACCGCGCCCGACGTTCTGAAGCCCGTCGCGGGCACGCACGACGGCACACCGAAGACGAAGCGCAGGGGAGAGCGCGCCGCGTCGCGCTGCATGGCCGCGATGCCCGCGAGCCCGCACACGTTCGCGATCTCGTGCGGGTCGCTCACGCACGCGGCGGTGCCGTGCGTGACCGCGAGGCGCGCGAACTCCGAGGGCGGCAGGAGCGAGCTCTCGACGTGGACGTGCGCGTCGACGAAGCCGGGCATGAGGTACGGCCCGCGCGCCGCGGCGTCTTCGGAGATGCGCGTGATGCGCTCGCCCTCGACCTCGACGTGCCCGGGGAACACGCGCCCGGCGACCACGTCGACGATGGACCCGGTGAAGCGTCTCATGCCGCGAGACCGTGCAACGCGGGCGCCGCCCTCTCCCCGTCCTCTCCCGCGAAGCGGGAGAGGGTGCCCGTTGGTAGCTGGAATGCCCTCACCCCAGCCCTCTCCCGCCAGAGGAGTCTGACCGCCATTGGGGAGTTGACGGCGCCAGACGCTTCCCGTCGCGCCTGGGGTTCGGCCCGCGTGAGAGGGACGCGCGTGACGCTCCCAGGGCGATACGCGCGTGACGCGCCCAGGGCGATACGCGCGTGACGCGCCCAGGGCGATACGCGCGTGACGCGCCCAGGGAGATACGCGCGTGACGCGCCCAGGGTTCGCCCCCCAAGGGATGTACACGATCGGGGGCTCAGCCTGGGCTATGACGAGGCACGGATCACCCTCTTCGAGGGTTCAGCAGAGAGAGCCTCGCCATGCCTTCTGAACCGGTCGAAGACCGGTGATCCGTGCCTTGATGAAGCCCAGGCCGAGCCCCCGATCGCGTACATCCCTTGGGGGGCGAGCCCTGGGCGCGTCACGCGCGTCCCTCTCACGCGGGCCGAACCCCAAACGCGACGGGAAGCGTCTGGCGCTGTCAACTCCCCAATGGCGGTCAGACTCCAGAGGCGGGAGAGGGAGTCAACGCGCCGCGAAACGACGAGCGAGGCTGCGCTCCATTGCGCTTCGACGCGACGCTGCCATACCGCCGCATCACGCACGCTTCGACGCGACGCTGCCATACCGCCGCATCACGCACGCTTCGACGCGACGCTGCCATACCGCTGCATCACTCACGCTTCGACGCGGGGCTGCCACGCCACCCCGACGCGCGCGGACTCCCTCTCCCGCCTCTGGCGGGAGAGGGCTGGGGTGAGGGCATTCCAGCCACCAACAGGCACCCTCTCCCGCTTCGCGGGAGAGGGACGGGGAGAGGGCTCAGCGCGCGGCGACGCAGCGCGGAGGATTGCCTCCGCCGCACACGCAGGCGATGAAGCTCGGGGGGCCGGGGACGCGCGTTCGCGCCGTGGGGCAGAAGCACACGGGGGGCTCGAAGCGGCACCCCGCGCGGGCCGTGCAGTCGGCGCTGAAGCGCGCGTCGAACTGCGCCACGCCGCCCTCGCACGGCCCCGCGGCGTCGCGGCAGAGGTACGGCGGATCGTCGTGCTGTCCCCGCCGTTCGAGCACGCAGCGCGGCGCCTGGAGGCACTGCTCCGCGGTCATGTCATCGCAGCGGGTCCCCTCGCGCGCCGTCGGGGGCGCGTGCGGCGCGACGGGGAGCACGGGCGGCCCGCTCTGCGACTCGGGTCGCGGCGTGGCGACCTCCTGCGGCGGCGCCGCGCGGTTGCACGCGACCGCCCACACGAGCACGAACGCAGCCGAGGGGACCATCCGCCGGAGAAGGAACGCTGTGTACTCCGTCACCATGACGCCCCCCGGTGTGTGCGCGATGGCCGTCGCGCGTCAAGGGCGACGGAGGAGGGCGATCGGTCGTCGCCTACGTTCTCCACACCCCCCGGTGAGACGCTTCATGGCGTCGCCTACGTCCGCCACACCCCCCGGTGAGACGCTTCATGGCGTTGCCTACGTCCGCCACACCCCCCGGTGAGACGCTTCATGGCGTCGCCTACGTCCGCCACCGGGGCCCCCTCGCAGGCGCATGGCGTTGAAAAACGTCGTCGCCCCTGTGGGTCGCGCGGTGACCCGCCGTTGATCCCCCTCGAAAGGACAACGGTGCTACGCGATGCAGCTTCCTCAACCCGGTGTCTCCTACGTCGCGCTCGTTCGATATGGCCGTTACGTGTCTCGTCGGCTGCGCCGCGAGAAGCTCGCAGACCTCGCCGCGAGCTGCGACACCGCCTCGGCGGCCGTGCGTGACCTCGGCCGCGTCACCGACGACGCCGACGCGCCCGTGCAAGACGCCCTCGCCGACCGCGACGCCGCCGACGACGACCTCGACACCATCGCGAAGAGCGCGCGCCACAAGCTCGCCGGACGCAGCCTCGAGGCCGCGAAGCAGGCGCCGTACACCCTGATCTTTCCCGACGGGATCGAGTACTACACCGACGCCGCGCAGGGGGACGAGGTCGCGCGCTACACCGAGCTCCAGAAGCGCATCACGGAGCACCTGCCCGCGAGCGACGTCGTGCGCCGTGAGGTGCTCCCGAAGCTCGGCGACGCCATCACCGCGTACCGCGTCGCCGAGGGCGCGCTCGCCAACGCGCGCGCCGGGGTGAAGAGCGCCACCACCCGCTACGACGCCTGCGAGGGCGCGTGGCGTCGGCTCATGGAGAAGACCTACGGCGCGCTCGTCCAGCACGTCGGCAAGGCGGGGGCCGAGCGGTTCTTCCCCCGGATTCGCACCGCGAAGGGCGGAGCCCGCAAGAAGACCCCCGCCGCGCCCGTCGCCTGAACCACCCCCGAGACACGCTCTTCAGCAGAGGATCGCGCGGCCGGGAAGGCCCACGTCGTCGAGCGCATCGGCCAGCGTGGGGTGCTTCTCGACGAGGTGTCGGAAGCCGTTGATCCCCACCTTGGCCGCGAGCACGGTGCCCACCGTCCGCGCCGTCACGCCCGCGGGCTCGCCTTCGAGGATCGCGCGCAGGCCGATGGCGTCGCCCGCCTTCGCGCGGATGGGCTGCCGACCGTTGATGCCGCCGCCGTAGACCTCGACCTCGCCCGCCGCGAGGATCCAGAAGGCCAGCGGAGGCGCTCCCTCGCCGAGCATGAGGTCGCCGGGGTTGAGCAGCACGGGCTCGAAGCGCGCGTACGCGATGCCCCGCTGATCGGGCGACAGCCGCCGGAGGAAGGGGGCCGCGCGTCCGATGGCGCCGAAGGCACGCTCCCACGCGACGTCTTCGAGCGCGACGCGCACGTCGGGGAGCTCGCGGGCCAGCCAGTTGAGGAGCGAGCACGGCAGCGCCGCGGCGGTGACCGGCGACCTCGCCGTCGCGGTCATCACGCCGGGGCCGCCGTAGAGCGCGGTGATCTCGCCGACGAAGTCTCCGGGGCCGAGGGGCGAGCCCGGTCCCTCTTCGCCGTTGGCGCGGAGCAGCCCGCGGCCTTCGAGCACGATGTAGAGCGGCGGCTCGTGGCCCGAGTGCGCGGGCATGAGCATCGCGTCGCCCTGTTCGAAGCGCACCAGCGACACCTGCCGCGCCACCGCGCGCAGCGTCTCACCGGGGATCCCGCGGAGGAGCGGGACGTTCTGGAGCCGCGCCGCGAGGGCCTCGCCCTCCGACGCGCGCATGGGCTGAAAGCTCACCGCGCGGCGCAGGGCCGAGAGCAGCTCCGTGGAGAGGCGGGTGTTGACCTCGCCGCTCGTCGAGGGGTCGTCGTGATCGATGAGGAGCGGCGGCGCGTCGCGCATCGCCAGAAAGGTCGCGGGCACCTGGCTCGGCTGGGTGGTCACGCGCGGCGGCGAAGAGGCGAGCGCAGAAGGCACCGCGCTCGTACGGGCCGAAGGAGGCGGCGCGGACGACAACGCCGCGGCGAGACGGGCGACTTCGAGGGCCGCCTCGTCGTTGCCCGAGTCCATGAGGTGCTCGACGGCGCGGCGATACCACTGCACCGCGCCCTCGGTGTCTCCGCGGTCCTGGAGGGTCCTCGCGGTGGTGAGCGCCCACTGCGCCTCGTCGACGTTCTCGTCGACCGGGATCGCGGAGGCATCGGGGTCCTTCACAGGTTCCATGACCGTATACCAGCTTTCCCTACACGCGCTCAGAGGCATGTGCAATGCGGTGTCACCCCCCTGCGGGTGAGACTGTCACTCGTCGCGCAGCGAAGACGCGCGGAGGGCCGACACGTAACGCTCCCACGACGCGGGGTCGTGGATCATCCGGGTGAGGTCGTCAAGCGCCGCCAGGACCAGCGGGAGGGCCTCTGCCGTAGGGCTTCGGGCCCTGATTGCATCGAGCTCCGCGCGCCTCGCGTCGAGGGCCATCTGCACGGCGGTCCGTGTGGCAAAGGGACTCACGCCGAGCACGGCCATGAGGTCCTTGCGACGCGCCGCTTCGACGAGCGCGCGGAGCCGGGTTCGCTCGGGGCCGGGTGCGCCCGCGGTGGCGTGTCCGTCGTGGGCGGGTCCCTCGGCGCGGAGGTGCTGCAACCAGTGGAGGGCCAGCATCGCGGGGAGCACGAGCTCGCCGTGCGTGCGCAGGATGCTCGCGAGGTTGACGTCCTTCGCGGCGAGGGCGGCGGCGCGCTCGGCGCCCGTGAGGGGCAGCGACGCGATGGCCGAGGGCTCGGCGCGGAGGGTCACCAGGGTGCCGTCACCGCCGAGGGCTCCGTACGCCACGACGGGCTCGACGCGGGCGCGGGCGCCCTGAACGAGCAGCGCGTCGGGGGCGCGGGTCTGCATCGGGATGCCCACGGAGTTCTCGATGGGACGGATCTCCCACTCCAGAGACTCGAGGCAGAAGAGGTCGAAGAGGAGTTCCTGCGCGGCGCGGGCGAGCACGGGGGCCACGCCGTCGGGGGCGATGTACCCGCGCGACGCGAGGATGGCCGCGCCGCGCACGCCCGCGTCGAGGGGCACCTCGGCGAAGCGCGCGGCCTCCTGGGGGAGATATCCCAGCCGGGCGAGCATCGGGCCGATGTAGTCCTCGGGGCGCGAGCCCCTCACCGCGAGCACGTGGCCCGCGTGGAGGGCGATCTGCCACTGCGCGCTGCGGGCCTGCACCGAGAGCACGCCCGTGGCGCGCACCCTCGACGCCGCGCTCAGGAGCAGCGGAACGCCGTAACGCGCGATGGACCCACCGAGGAGGAGGTCGCCGTCGAGGGGGAGCGGTGACACGCCGGGAGAAGCGCCGGTGCGAGACCCGGGGCGGCGCATCTGGATGCCAGGGACGGTGCTCGGCGGCGTGTGGAAGCGCGAGTCCGAGGAGGTCTCCTCCGCGATGGACTCGAAGGGCGTATCGAGCGGCTCCAGGAGCTCCGGGGGGACGAGGTCGTCGAGCTCGTCGTTCGTGTCCGCGGGGAGCTCGAAGCTCGCCGACGTGCCGCCCGCGTCGCTGATGGACGTGCGCAGGAGCGTGGTGAGCGGCGCGGCGAGCGAGGGCGGCGTGAGCGCGTTGGCCGGGAGCGTCCCCGGTCGGAGCGACGGAGACGCGGCCTGCGCGAGGGGGCTGTCGTTGGCCGCCGCGCCGGCCGCGGTGGGCGTGGCGTAGATCGAAGGCCCCGAGAGCGCCGGCGGCGGCGCGGCGGTCGGCGGCGCAGGCGGCGCGACCTGCGCGGAGCCTCGCAGCGTGGGCGCCATGAAGGGCAGCGGCGACGCCCTCCGCGGACCCGAGACGGTCTGCGCGCGCATGGCGCTCGGCACCGTGCCCGCGGGCTGCGCGGGGCTCAGGTTGGGCGCGCTCGATCGACGCTGCGAGCCGTCACCCTCGTGGAGCGCGCGGAGCTTCGTGGCGAGCTCCGAGGCCGACACGGGGCGCGCGGCGAAGAGGCCGGGGCCGAAGCGGTGGATGAAATCCGCGGCGAGGGCCGAGAGCTCCGAAGGGCCGATGAGGGCGACGGGCACCTGACCTGCGACGTTGCCGAGCTTGCGGACGCGCTGCACGGCTTCGAAGATGCCGGTGAGCTCCATGTCGACGACGACGGCGTTGACGCGCTCGCGCATCACGGTGCGCTCGAGGTTCTCGACGGGCGCGCTGACCACCACCCAGTGATTCGCCGCGAGCCCGCCGGGGATCGCGGTCTCGCCCGAGCGCAGCACCGCGAGCACCCGCAGAGACGGAGCACGGGGATTCTCACGCACAGCGGTCACGGGGAGAGCACCTCAAGCAACATTCGATGGGTCGATGGAGCCCCGCGGCGGAACTCGTCGGGGCGTCTGCTCGGCGCCCGCGCCGCGCATCGCGCATGGTACCGCAACGCGCCCGTCGATGTCTCACCGGAACCGACGCGCCGCCGACGCACGGAGCGACCTCTGCCGCCTCGCGAATCATCGCCTCGCGAAACGCGGTGAATCTCACCCGAGAACGCTCTACCCTAGGCGCCGTTCTATGATCCAGGATGCGCTACGGGCGCTCATCGACGGCCGCGACCTCGACGAGACGCAGGCTACCGACGCGATGGACGCGGTGCTCTCGGGCACCGCCTCGCCGGCGCAGATCGCCTCGCTCGCGACGGCGCTGCGCATGAAGGGCGAGACCGTCACGGAGATCACCGCGGCGGCGCGGTGCCTCCGTCGGCGGTGCGAGTGGGTCGAGGCGCTCCCCGGGGTGGTGCTCGACACCTGCGGCACGGGCGGCGGTCCGGTGCGGACCTTCAACGTGAGCACCGTGGCGGCCATCGTGGTGGCCGCGTGCGGCGTTCCCGTGGCCAAGCACGGGCTCCGCGCGGTGACGTCTCGCACGGGCAGCGCCGACGTGGTCGAGGCCCTCGGCGTGCGCATCGACGCGCCGCGCTCGGTGGTGCAGCGGTGCCTGCGCGAGGTGGGCATCGGCTTTCTCTACGCGCCTGCGTTTCACGTCGCGCTCGCCAACGCCAGCGTGGTGCGGCAGGAGCTCGGCTTCCGCACGATCTTCGACCTCCTCGGTCCGCTGGCGAACCCCGCGGGCGCGACGCACCAGCTCCTCGGGGTCCACTCTCCGCGGTATCTCCGCCCCATCGCCGAGGTGCTCGGTCGCCTCGGCGTGCGCCGCGCGTGGGTGCTCCACGGCGAGGGCGGCATCGACGAGGTCTCTCCCGCGGGCGACACGCAGGTGGTGAGCGTGCGCCAGGGCGTGCTGGTCGAGTGCACGGTCTCGCCCGCCGACTTCGGGCTCGCGCCCATCGCGGACCTCCGCACCCTCCGCGGCGGCGACCCCACCACGAACGCGCGCATCGTCCGCTCGATCCTCGCGGGCGACCCCGGCGACGCGCGCACCGCGGTGATCCTCAACGCCGCGGCGGGCCTCGTCGTGGCCGAGGTCACGGCGGACTTCCGCGAGGCTGCGGAGATCGCGACGCGGGGCATCGACTCGGGCGCCGCGCAGCGAACCCTCGAGCGCTGGGTCGAGGTGAGCAACCAGGAGCCCGAGGAGCCCGCCGCGAACGAGGCTACGCAGCTTCTGCAACCCTGACGACGCACTCGGGGGCCGTGAAATCCCCTGCAAACAAGCGTCGTCGGAGATTTCTCGCGCGCCTCGCGGCGTGGTAGTTCTTGGTCTTGTGACGAATCCGCCGTTCAAGCGTCGCCGCGATGCCTTGAAGGAGCTCGTCGCGCTCGCCCGTCACGGCTGGCTGATGTCGAAGACGAGCGACGCGCCGCGCACGCGCGGCGAGGCCGAGCACCTCGTGGTGTTCATCCACGGGTACTTC
Source organism: Polyangiales bacterium (assembly GCA_046351535.1). Lineage (GTDB taxonomy): Bacteria > Myxococcota_A > Polyangia > Polyangiales > CAISKJ01. The sequence goes on along the minus strand of JAXLYG010000044.1, from coordinate 21,154 downwards.
GGATCGGGTGGAGCCTTTCACCCGATGGCCTCGCACCTCGCGTCTCTGGGGCTCGCGCCGAGGCAGCTGCAGTACAACTACTTCCCTTCGGGGAGCGTGGCCGATCACGCCGATCGCCTCGCGGAGCGCATCCAGAAGGCGCACCCCGACGGCCCCGTGTGCCTCGTGGCGCACTCCCTCGGCGGGCTCATCTCGCGCTACTACGCGCAGGTGCTCGGCGGCCGCGTCGACGCGCTGGTCACCATCGGCACGCCGCACCGCGGGACCTCGCTCGCGCGCGGCTGGCCCATGCAGCTCGCGCGTGAGCTGTCACCGAACTCGCAGCTCCTCCGCACGCTCACGGCCACGCGGAGCCGCCTCGACAACACGCGCCTCACCTCGGTGATCGCCGTGCAGGACTCGCTCGTGGCCTGTCACAGCGCGGCCCTCGACGGCTCGCGCGCGGTCTACGTCGACGGCGTCGGTCACCACGGCGTGCTCTTTCACAGGCACACGTGGGGCGCGGTCGAAGACGGCATCACGCTCGACGACGCGCCCGCGCCCGACGCGCGGCAGAGCTACCCCGACCTCGCCGACGAGTCGGGCGAGCACGAGGCGTCGCCGCTCCCGCTCTCGCGCGTCGCGGGCTGATCTTCGTTACGGGAGCGAGACGCTCATGGGGCGTCCGCGCGGTGATGTCGCGGAGGCGTAGCGCGCGCCCCAGCAGCGCACGGTGCCGTCGTCGCGGAGCGCGCAGGTCGCGTCGCAGGAGGGTGACACGCGGAGCGCGCGATCGATCCCAGGCACGGGCACCGGGCTGCTCGCGATCGCGGGGCGGATCTCTCCGACGGCGTTGGTGCGGTTGTTCCCCCAGCACTCGACGGAGCGGTCGCCGAGGACGACGCAGGTGTGCCACGCGCCCGCGGAGAGGCCGAGCGCGCCCATCACGCCCTGCACGCGCAACGGCTCGGGCGTGCCCGCGTAGGGGCCGATGCCCGACTGCCCGTTGGCGTTGCTGCCCCAGCACCACACCTCGCCCTCCGTCGTGCGCGCGCAGGAGTGACGCTCGCCCACGGCGACCTCCTCGGCGCGCGGGACGCCGGTCACGGTCACGGGGTCGAAGACCCTGCGGCGATGTCGCGGCGCCGCGGGGCCGAGCTGCCCCTCGTCGTTGTGTCCCCAGCAGCGCACCGTGCCGTCGCCCTGGAGCGCGCACGCGTGCGACGCGCCGACGGCGATCTGTCGCGCGCCCTCGACGCTGCGAACGGTCCGCGGTGACGTGTACGTGTTCGCGCGGCTGAACGCGTGGAGCTGCCAGCACGACACCTCGCCCGATCGCAGGAGCGCGCAGGTGGTGTCTCCGCCCGACGCGAGCTGCGTCACCTCACCGAGCTCGATGGCCGCGGGCGCGGTGGCCTCGGGCTCTGCGCTCGAAGGGATGCGCCAGCACGACACGGCGTCGTTGCTTCGAAGCGCGCAGCAGTGCCACGCGCCGCACGCGAGGCGCTGCGCGTCGTCGAGGCCCTCGACCCTCCGCGGCGCGAGCGGCGCGTTCGCGACGGCGGAGCCCCAGCACCACACCGATCGATCGGCGCGGATCGCGCACGACTGCGAGCACCCCGAGGAGAGGTCGGGCGTCGGCGCGGGGGCGACGACCGGTGTGATCGCGCGCGGCGGCGGTGCGACGACGGCGCGTGCGACGACGGCGCGCGCGGTGGCGCGACGCGGCGGCGCGGCGGTCGTGCACGCGAGCGAGGTGATCGCGAGCGTCGCGAAAGACAATGAGATGAGTGAACGATGCGGCATCGCCCCGGCGGAGCGAGAGACTACACCGTGTCTTCGCGCGCGTCGCGATGGAGGGGGGTGATCAACGAAGACGCAGCGGAGGCGGGAGGTGCGCCCAGGCGTCGTAGTGCGCGGGGCACTCGCCGGGCTCCATCGGCGGGAGGCGCCGCGCGGTGTGCTCGCACTGGAGCGAGGGCTCTGCGCGGAAGTGTTCACAGCGCAGCGGAGAGAGCGCCTCTTCGGGGGACATTCCCCAGAGGCGACGGCAGATGATGCGGAGGCCGACGGGGTCGGGCGCGTCGTCGCCGCGCGGCGCGACGGGCTCCGCGTCGGGGCCGGGACACACCTGCCGGATGTGCCGCGCGGCCACGTCGTCGGAGGTCGAGAAGCCTCCTCCCCGCTGCGCGTGCGCGAGGAGCGAGATGGGGTCGTGAAAGATGTTGAGCCCGCACTCGACGCCCTCGGTCCACGTGTAGGCCGAGGGGACGATGAAGTCGACGCGGCCGTCGTCGTCGACGTCTTCGGCCCCGAGGATCGCCATCGCGCGCGTGGGTTCGAACACCGCGACGCGGCCCTGCGCGGCGGTGTAGACCTCGGTGCTCACGCGCGATCGGTGGGTCCCGCGGTCTTCGAAGCGCTCTGCGACGACGAGCTCGGGGAGGTGGTCGTCGTCGAGGTCCGTCGCGGTGAAGGTGAGGCGCGCGTACGCTTGCACCTCGTCGCCGAGGGCCGTGAGGTGAAAGCTCCGGTCGACGCGCCCCGTGGCTCCGTCGCCCTCGTCGACGGCGCCGCCGCGGTGAAAGAGCGTCACGCGCCAGCGCACGTCGAGCTCGCACGCGCCGCTGTCTCCGCGGTCGCGGGCCTCGACGAGCTCGGGCGCCCACGCGCCGTCGGCGGTCTGCGCGCACTGATCGAAGGACTCTCTCAACGCCGCGACGCCCGCTCCGCTGCACGGCTCGATGGCGGCGACGCGCGCGAGCACGGCGGCGTTGCGCTGCGTGACCTCGCGGCATCGCGGGTCGGGCGGTGATGGAGCGCCGCTCGCGCGCGGCGGCTGCGCGGGGAGGGCCGCGGCGCTCGTCGCGGCCGGCGCGTTGTTCGCGGGGGCGGGGGCGGGCGGCGCGGAGGGGCTGCGCGCCGTCGCGGTCGCGCGTGGCCTTCGACGCGTCGTGCGGCGTCGCGCGGGCTCCGTCGTCGCGCACGAGAGCGCGGCGATTCCGAGCAGGAACGCAGAGATCAGTCGCACGCGGAGGTCTCCATCGCGGGGACTCTAAACCATCGCCCGCGCACCTACGGGGGATGTGGGGCGCGGCAAGGGAGGGACCGCTCCGAGCGATAGGGCTCCCATATGGCGACCATCGTGCGTTTCTGTGGCGTCTCTGCCGCAGAAGCGCGAATAGGATGCGCGGTGTTACGCATCGAATCGGGGACTCCCGACGATGCGGCGGGGTTTCGCGAAACGCTTCTCTCGGAGCGCGGTGCTCGTCTGCGCGCTTCGAAGCCTCACGGAGGAACGCAACCATGCGATCGAAACTGACTCTTCCCCTTCTTCTCGTAGGCGCCGTGGGCTTCGGGTGCTCGAGCACTCCTGCTCCGACGACCGATGCCAGCGTCACCACCGACACGCCGACGGACATGACCCCGCCGAGCGATACGCCGACGGACATGACCCCGCCGCCGGATGTCATGCCTCCGACCGACACGCAGCCGCCGACCGACGTGACGCCCGATGTGGCGCCCGATGTGGCGCCCGACGTGGCGCCCGACGTGGCGCCCGACGTGGCGCCCGATGTCGCGCCCGACGTGGCGCCCGATGCCCCTGCGCCGATGGCGCGCGCGGGTGTGACCAACGGGTCGGCCGTGGCGATCAGCAGCGACGACTCGACGGTGGTGGTCGCCAACCGCACGGCCCACAGCGTCGCGGTGTTCAGCCTCTCGACCGCGACGGGCGCGGCGGTGCTCACGCGCACGGCGCTGCTCCCCATCGCCGACAGCGAGCCGTGGTCGGTGGTGATCTCGAACGACAACACCACGGCGTACGTCATTCTGCGCAAGTCGCAGCAGGTGGCGCGCATCACGGGGCTGCGCACGACGCCCGCGCTCGACACCATGCGCGTGCGCGTCGGGTCGGAGCCCACGGGCCTCGCCATCTCGCCCACGGGACGAAAGCTCTTCGTCGCCAACTGGGCCGAGGGGACCGTGAGCGAGGTCGACACCGCGGGGTGGTCGGTCTCGCGCACCATCGACCTCAACGCCGCCCTCGCGGCGACGCCCGTGCTCGGCACGGTGGCGGCGCGCCCGGGCCTCGCGCATCCGCGCGCGATCGTCGTGACCAACAACGGCAACACCGACGACGCCGACGAGACCGTGTACGTCACGGAGTTCTTCTCGCAGGCGCGCGCTGCGGCGGCCGTCCCCGCGGATGACAGCGGCTTCGACCTCGGACGCCAGGGCGTCGTGTACCGCTTCAACGCGGGCACCGGCGCGGTGGGCGGCGTGACCTACCTCGGCCCGACGGCGGACACGGGCTTCCGTGACTCGGTGGGCGCGACGAGCGCGGCGACGGGCGGGGTGACGGGGTGCTTTCCCAACCAGCTCTTCAGCGCGGTGCTGAACAACAACCGGCTCTACATCACGGGCATGTGTGAGTCGCCGCGGGGACCGACGGGGCCGGTGACCCTCCCGCCCCCCGACGGCGGCGTCGCGACGACGCTCGCCAACAACTTCAAGACGCAGATCCACCCGACCGTGTACGTGGTCGACACGGCGTCGAACACCGAGCGCGAGTCTGAGCGCGTCACGCTCACGCGCACCTGGCAGAACCTCTACGACACGGCGACGCCGCCCGTCGCCGATGACGCCACGGAGAGCTCCCGCTCATCCCGCTCGACCTCGCGTTCGTGCCCACGAGCCGTGGCGTACATCACGGCGTACGGCACCGACGCGGTGTTCCGGCTCCAGTTCCGCGACGACGGGACAGTGCAGGAGGCGGGCTCTCCCGTGGCGCCGTTCATCAACCTCGCGCCGACGGGGCGGCGCGGCCTTCGCGGGCAAGCTCCCGTGGGCATCGCGAGCGAGCGCCGCGCGCTCGCACGCCTTCGTGGTCAACGCGAACACGCGCAACGTCTCGGTGGTGCAGCTCTCGGCGCAGACGGCCGTGGCCGCGGTGGCCTCGGCCGGCTGCGCCCTGCCGCGGGCCGTGAGACCCTCGCCAACGACGGCCAGCGCTTCTTCGTCACGGGCCTCGGCCGCTGGTCGCTCCGCGGCCAGGGGTGGAACTCGTGCGAGACCTGTCACCCCGACGGGCTCACCGACAACGTGACCTGGTTCTTCGCGCGCGGACCGCGCCAGACCACCTCGCTCGACGGCACCTTCGACCGCATGGGCAACCAGCGCCTCCTCAACTGGACGGCGATCTTCGACGAGGTCCACGACTTCGAACTGAACACGCGCGGCAACTCGGGCGGCGTCGGGGCCATCGTGCACCGGCCCAACGACGGCGCGACGCCGCCCGTCGTGGGCAACAGCGACAGGATCATCTTCGACGGCACGGCCGTGGTCGCGCCGCAGGTGGCGACGACCACCCCGCAGGCGGGCCTCAGCGGCTCGACGCGGCAGCTCATGCCCGACTCCACCGCGACGCCCCGCTCGGTGCTCAACGACTGGAACGCCGTCGACGAGTACGTGAAGTCGATCCGTCCGCCGCGCGGTCCCAACTCGCTCTCGATGGCGGACGTCACCGCGGGGCGCGCGATCTTCGCCGCGAACAACTGCGCGGCCTGCCACGGCGGCTCCGGCTGGACCGTCTCGCGCCGCTTCTTCGTCCCCGGCGAAGCGAACAACAACCCCGCCACGGGCGCGCTGCGCGCGATGATGTACACGGCGCCGTCGATGTTCCCCGCGGCGCTCAATCCCCCGACGAGCTCGGCGACGCGCTCGGCTGCGCTGCGGCTCACCCCGATGGACGGCGCCAACGACCAGATCAACTGCGCGCTCCGCGCGGTGGGCACGTTCCCGACGGCGCTCGACGCGATGCAGAACGGCGTGGCGCCCACGGGCGTGCGCGTGCGTGAGGCGCGCGCCGACATGACCGCGAACGCGCAGGGCGCGAGCGGCTTCAATCCCCCGGCGCTCGTGGGGATGAGCACGGCGGCGCCGTTCTTCCACGCGGGCAACGCGCGCACGCTCGAGGAGCTGTTCTCGACGACCTTCATCGCGCACTACCGCGCGCTGTCGGTGAACTTCCTCCAGGACGGCGACCGCGACATGCAGGTGCGTCAGCTCGTGGCCTTCCTGATGTCGATCGACGACGACACGACCACGTTCACGCTGCCCACCGCGACGCTCGGGTACAACCCCGACCTCTGCCCCGCTTCGCTCCCCTGACAATCGCGTGATCGCAGCGCCCTGACGGGCGTCCGCGGTGCTTTGACGAGCACAGCTGGCGCCCGGATGGGCGAGGTGCGTGCTCGGACGGGCGAGGCGAGTGCCTGGTCGGGCAAGGCGGGTGCTTTGACGGGCAAGGCGGGTGCTTTGGCGGGCAAGGCGGGTGCTTTGGCGGGCAAGGCGGGTGCTTGGACGGCCAGTCGGATCGGTCCGGGGCTCGATCTCGAGCGCCTCACACGTTGATCCCCCGCTTCATTCTTTCTCGTCGAGGCGATCCGCGGGTACCTTCCTTGCGCTCGTGGGGGTTTTGCCCTGAGCAAGGGAGCGTTCCAACCGATGGATGTGTTTCGCCTGCGGGATGACATCGTTGCGAGGGGGAGTACGCGGACTATGTTCGCAGCTTCGTCGCGATTCACGATGCGAGGGTGTCGGAGTTGGTGGAGCGATGAACTCCGCGCCGGGCGTCTCTGGCCTGATGCCCTCCTGCAGATCAATCCGGCGTTCGAGCCAGGCGACTCCCTCGAGGATTTGATCGACGAGGAACGCTCCATGCTCGCTGTCGCGAGATCTTTCGCGACAAGCCGTCGAATGGCCTCGACCGCGGTCCGCTCCGCTTCCACCCAGCATCAGGTCGAGGGGATCCGGCGGCTCGTGCGGGCGCCTATGTGCTCACGACGGGCACCGGATCGGGCAAGAGCCTGTCGTACATCGTTCCGATCGTGGACCACGTGCTGCGGCGAGGGAGCGGGCGGGGCATCCAGGCGATCGTCGTCTACCCGATGAACGCGCTTGCGAACAGCCAGCTCGGGGAGCTCAAGAAGTTCCTGGAACATGGGTTCGCCTCACCGCCGGTCACGTTCGCTCGCTACACAGGGCAGGAAGGTCGCGAGGAGCGAGAGCGCATCCTGCCACGCGCCCGACATCCTGCTGACGAACTATGTGATGTTGGAGCTGTTGCTCACGCGCATCAGCGAGCGAAAGCTCATTCGTATGGCAGAGGGGCTGCGGTTCCTCGTCTTCGACGAGCTCCACACCTACCGCGGGCGCCAGGGCTCCGACGTCGCGATGCTCGTGCGTCGCGTGCGAAGGTCTGCAAGGCACACGAACTCCTTCACATCGGGACTTCGGCGACGATGGCAGGCGGAGCGACCTGGGGCCAGCAGCAGGCCGAGGTCGCCAGCGTCGCGTCGATGCTCTTCGGGGCCACGATCGAGCCCGGCGACGTGATCGGCGAGACGCTTCGAAGAGTGACCCCCGACGATCTCGTCGACGATGCCACGTTGCGCACGCGCGTCGAGCGCGGTGAGACGCCCGAAGAATGGGACGCGTTTCTCGCTGATCCACTCGCGCGTTGGGTCGAGTCGACGTTGGGGCTCCTGCGTGATCCTGCGGATGGGAGGCTCGTGCGTTGCAGACCGCTGCCGCTGCGAGGCGAGGCAGGGCTCGTCGGAAGCCTCGCCTCGCGAACGGGGCTCGATCACGATGTCTGCGAACGCGCGCTTCGAGAGACGCTCCTTCGCGGGTATGCGCTCCGCGACGCGCATGGGCGGCCAGTGTTCGCCTTCAGGCTCCACCAGTTCATCGCGAAGGGGGAGTCGGTCTACGCCTCGCCCGAGGGAAACGCGGCGCGCCATCTCACCCTCCAGGGGCAGCAGTTCGTTCCGGGGTCGGAGCGCACCAGGGTGCTCCTCCCCCTCGCGTTCTGTCGCGAGTGCGGTCAGGACTACTACGTCGTTCGGCGTGTGCGTGAGGAGGGCAAGACGCTCCTCGTCGCGCGCGACCTCGGCGAGCGGAACGATGATGGAGACGTTGGTGAGGTGGGATTTCTGCACCTCGATGACGAGGCCCCCTGGCCCACCGAGAACGCCGATGTGCTCGCACGGCTCCCCGAGAGCTGGATCGAGCTGCGGAACGGAGTGCCGACCATGCGCGCGTCGAAGCGCGCTCGCAGACCCGAGGCGCTCTGGGTCTCGCCTAACGGTGTCATCGGCGCCGGGGTCCGTGCGCACTGGATCCCCGCGCCGTTTCTGTTCTGCCTCCGCTGCGGCGTTGAGTACGACGCACACCAGAGCTCGGACTTCGGCAAGCTCGCGACGCTGGGGTCCGAAGGGCGAAGTACCGCGACCACCGTGCTGACGCTCTCCGCCGTGCGGGAGCTTCGTCGCGACGCGTCGCTCGAGGCGCGTGCTCGCAAGGTGTTGAGCTTCACCGACAACCGCCAGGACGCCTCCCTCCAGGCGGGGCACTTCAACGACTTCGTCGAGGTCACGCTTCTGCGCTCGGCCATCCTCCGCGCTGTTCGCGGCGCGGGGGCTGAAGGGCTTCGTCATGACACCCTCGTGCAGCGGGTGTTCGACGCGCTCGACCTGCCCTTCGACGTCTACGCGGTCAACCCCGACGTGGAGTACCTCCAGCGCGAGGACACCGAGCAGGCGCTTCGCCGCGTCCTCGCATACCACGTCTACCGTGACCTGAGGCGAGGCTGGCGCATCACGTCGCCGAACCTCGAGCAGTGCGGGCTCCTCAAGATCTCGTACCGCTCGCTCGACGCCTTCTGTCGCGACGAGAAGCATTGGCAGAAGTTCCATTCTGCGGTGGCTGGGGCGTCGCCCGGAGGCGCGCGTTTCGGTGTGTCAGGTGCTCCTCGATTTTCTCCGTCGCGAGCTCGCCATCCGCGTCGACGCGCTCGAACCCATGACGCAGGAGTCGATGGTCGCCGCCTCCAACCAGTACCTCAAGGCGCCGTGGTCGCTCGACGATCTGACGCAGTTGCAGCGCGGCCGCGTCGTGCTCCCACGCGCGCAAGGCGCCCGGCGAGGTCACTCGCGATCGCTACACGTTCCTCTCCGCGAGGGGCGGCTTCGGGCTCTTTCTCCGTCGAGCGCGGACGCTCCCACACCTCTCGACGAAGCTCTCGATCGATGACACCGAGCGTGTGATTCGTGACCTGTTCGCCGCGCTCACCATCCCCGGCCTCGTCGCCGAGGTCGCGAAGGCGACCAATGAGGAGAGGTCCCGGGGTATCAGATCGCCGCGTCGGGGATGGTGTGGCGAGCGGGTGAAGGCGACGAGGCCTTTCACGATCCGATCCGCGTGCCGAGCAAGAGCCAGGATGGCCTCCGCACCAACCGTACTTCGTTCGCTTCTATGGGTCCGACACGCACGACCTGAAGCGCCTCGAGGCGCGTGAGCACACCGCGCAGGTGCCGAGCGACGAGCGCCTCGATCGCGAGGAGCGCTTCCGGTCGGCCTCCTCCCGGTGCTGTTCTGCTCACCGACGATGGAGCTCGGGGTCGACATCGCGCAGCTCAACGTCGTCGGACTTCGTAACGTGCCCCCACCCCGGCGAACTATGCGCAGCGGAGCGGGCGCGCGGGCCGTTCAGGGCAGCCTGCCTTCGTGCTCACGTACTGTTCTGCGGGGTCTCCTCGACCAATATTTCTTCAAGCGTCCCGAGCGCATGGTCGTCGGCGCGGTCAGCACTCCTCGCCTCGACCTCGCCAACGAGGACCTCCTTCGCGCGCACGTACACGCGGTCTGGCTCGGCGTCTCAGACCTCGACCTCAAGAGCTCGCTGAAGGAGCTGCTCGATGTTGAAGGTGCGGCCCCGACGCTGTCGCTGCTCCCCGACGTCGCCTCGAAGCTCGCGGATGTGAGAACTCGCCAGCGCGCGTTCGACCTCGCGTGTGTGGCCCTCTCCGATGCCGTGCGGCTGATCCCCGGAGCCGAGACCGAGGCGCAGGCTGACGACTGGATTCGACGCGCGCTCGACGGAATCCCTCAGCGCTTCGAGGCCGCGTGTGAACGATGGCGCGGGCTCTTCAGGGTCGCGCACGAGCAGGTGCGACGCCAGAACCAGGTGATCCTCGACGCGTCCGCGGATGCGAAGGCTCGCGACGCCGCACGCTCTCTTCGTCGCGAGGCAGAGTCGCAGCTCGACCTCCTGCTCAACCGCCGCGACGACGACACGCTCTCTGACTTCTATTCCTATCGATACTTCGCGTGTGAGGGCTTCTTGCCGGGGTACAACTTCCCGCGGCTGCCGTTGTCCGCGTTCATCCAGGGGCGCCGTCAGAGGGTGTCGCGCGACGAGTACATCTCTCGCCCTCGCTTCCTCGCCATCTCAGAGTTCGGCCCGCGAGGGATCATCTACCACGAGGGCTCTCGCTACCTGATCCATAAGGTGATGCTGCCGGTCGAGGGCGAGGATGCTTCGATCACGCGGAGCGCGCGCCAGTGTGAGGGCTGCGGATACCTCCATCCGATGAGCGACAACGTGGGCCCCGACACCTGCGAGCGCTGCGGTGCGCCCCTCACGCGCACGTATTCGAACCTCTTCCACATGCGGAACGTCTCGACCCGTCGCAGAGACCGCATCACGTCCGACGAAGAGGAGCGCTTCAGGCTCGGCTATGAGATTCGTACGGGGGTGCGCTTCGCGGTGCGAGAGGGAAGAACCTCGAAGCGCAGCGCGAGGCTCATCGGCCGTGACGGCGAGGTGCTCGCCGACCTCGAATACGGCCACGCCGCGACCCTCTGGCGCCTCAACGTGGGATGGCGTCGCCGCGACCGCGAGAAGGAGAACCTCGGCTTCATGCTCGACACCGAGCGCGGGTACTGGGCGCGGAGCCAGAGCATCGACAACGACGCGGTGCCGGGCGACGAGGCCATCGGACCCAAGCAGCAGCGCGTGATCCCCTACGTCGAAGATCATCGGAACTGCCTCCTGGTGACGCCCCGAGCTCCCTGCGGTGAGGGCTGGACCCGCTCGCGCATGGCTTCGCTCCAGGCCGCGCTCAAGGCCGTGATCCAGACGTGCTTTCAGCTCGAAGACAACGAGCTCGCCGCGGAGGCGCTCCCCGACGATGACCACCGCGCGACGTTGCTCTTCTACGAGGCATCCGAGGGCGGCGCTGGTGTGCTCCGTCGCATCGTCGAAGACCCCGCGGTGCTCCCTCAGCTCGCGACCGACGTGCTCGACCGCTGCCACTTCGACCCCGCCACCGGTTCAGACCTCGGGCGCCCGATCGGGGCCGTCGAGGCGTGCGAGGCGGGCTGCTACGACTGCCTGCTGTCGTACTACAACCAGCGCGACCACCGGATCCTGGAGCGCAAGACGCTGCTCGAACCCATGCTCGCCTGGGCGACGGGGTGGTGCTCTCCTCTCCCGTCGGCGCGACGCGTGGCGAGCGCCTTGATGCCCTCCCTCGCGGGCTGCGACTCGAGCTTGAGCGGCGCTGGCTGCGCTGGCTCGACGAGCGCGGCCTTCGGCTCCCCGACGCGGCCCAGCGGACCTTGAAGATCTTCGGATGCGCGTGGATTTCTGGTACGACGACGGCCCCGCGGCGGTCTTCGTCGACAGGCCACTCCACGATCAGGATCACCAGGGGCGCGCGACGCCGAGCAGGACGCCATGCTGGATGACAGAGGGATCACCCTGCTGCAGGTTTCATCACGCCGCCGATTGGGGCGCGCTCGTCGCGCGCTTCCTCGGTCTTCGGCCGTGGAGGCGCGACGTGAGCTTCGAACTCGGCTCGCTTGTGCGAGCCAGGGGCCGTGAGTGGGTGGTGCTACCGGGCTCCGAGCCCGAGCTCCTGATGCTGCGCCCGCTGGGAGGCACTGACGACGAGGTCACCGGCATCGACACGGTGCTGGAGTCCGTCTCACCCGTCAGCTTCGCGTTGCCCGACGCCCGAAGACCTCGGCGATCACCGCGCCTGCGCGATGTTGCGCGACGCCGTGCGCCTCGGCTTTCGCGCGGGCGCAGGGCCGTTTCGCTCGCTCGCGCGCATCGGCGTCGAGCCGCGCCCGTACCAGCTCGTGCCGCTGCTCATGGCGCTGCGGCAGAAGACGGTGCGGCTGCTCATCGCCGACGACGTCGGCATCGGCAAGACCATCGAGGCATGCCTCATCGCGCGTGAGCTCCTCGACCGCGCGGAGATCGATCGAATCGCGGTGCTCTGCCCGCCACATCTCGCCGAGGGCTGGCGCCGTGCGCTGCGCGAGCAGTTTCATATTGACGCCGTGTCGGTGCTCGCAGGCACGGCGGCACGACCTCGAGCGCGACCTAGGGCACGGTCAATCGCTCTTCGATCGCCACCGCTTCGTGGTCGTGTCGATGGACTACATCAAGGGAGAGCAGCGGAGGCATACGTTCTCCGCACCTGCCGGAGCTGGTGATCGTCGACGAGGCGCACGGGTGCGCCGACGTGAACGGGAGCCGCGGGGCGCAGCAGCGACATCAGCTCCTGACGCAGCTCGCGCGTGATCCGAACCGCCACATCGTGTTGGTGACGGCGACGCCGCACAGCGGCGATGATCGCGGCTTCGGTCGCTCCTTGCGCTCCTCGACGGGCGCCTCGTCGCGCTCCCGGAGGACCTCTCGGGCGATGCGCGCGAGAAGGACCGCGGGCCCTTGCGGAGTTCCTGGTGCAGCGTCGGCGCGCGGACTTGCGGGCCTATTTGAAGACCGACACGCCCTTCCCCGAGCGAGACGTCGCCGACGATCGAGTACCAGCTCACACCCGCGTACCGAGAGGTGCTCCGCAAGGTGCTCGACTGGTGTCGCGAGCGAATCTACGACGAGGCCCTCGACCGTCGTCGCCAGCGCGTGCGTTGGTGGGCCGCGCTCGCGCTCCTGCGCGCGCTCTCGTCGAGCCCTCGCGCCGCCGTGGCGACGCTTCGCACGCGCGCTGCGGGCGTCGAGGATGACGACGATCCTGACGAGCGTGGGCGCCGTGCGGTGTTCGACCAGGACGACGACAGCGCCGAGGGGAGCGACGCTCCCCCAGGAGGAGACGCGGAGACCGAAGGTCACAGTCCGGAGCGGAAGCGCTTGCTCGCGCTCGCGCGTGAGGTCGAGGCCCTCGAAGGCGCGAAAGATGCCAAGCTCGCGAGGGCGGTGGAGCTCATCCAGGGCATCCTCCGCGATGGCTTCAACCTCGTCGTGTTCTGCCGGTTCATTCCGACGGTTGCATACCTTGCCGAGGCGCTTCGAAAGCGGCTGAAGGATGTTCACGTCGAGGCCATTACGGGCGAGCTCGGCCCCGACGAACGCGAGGCTCGTATCGAGGGGATGTCTGCTCACGCGCGGCGCGTGCTCGTCTGCACCGACTGCCTTAGCGAAGGCATCAACCTCCAGAGCCTCTTCGATGCGGTGATGCACTACGACCTCACGTGGAACCCCACGCGGCTTGAGCAGCGCGAGGGGCGCGTCGATCGATACAACCAGCCCTCGCCTCGCGTGCGCGCGCTGCTCCTCTACGGCAAGGACAACCCCGTCGACAGGCTCGTGCTCGATGTCATCGTGCGGCGGCACCGCGCGATCCAGAAGCGCCTCGGTGTGAGCGTTCCGGTGCCGGTCGACAACGACGCGCTCGTCGAGGCGCTCTTCGAAGGCACGCTGCTCCGAAAGGGCGCCACGGATGACCAGCTCTCGCTCCCCTTTCTCCGCGACAAGGAGTCTGAGCTCTCTCTTCGTTGGGAGGCCGCCGCGAACCGCGAGAGCCGCACGCGGACGCTCTTCGCGCAGGGGAGCATCAAGCTCGACGAGGTGCGCGATGAGCTCGACGCCACGCGCCGCGCCATCGGAGACGCCGCCCTGGTCGAACGCTTCATGCGCGGAGCGATTCAAGCGCTCGGCGGGGCAGTGACCGCCGCGAAGCCGCCCCGATTCATCGTGGGGGACCTCCCTCGCGGGGCTCGCGACGCGATGGGGAGACAAGACGATTTTTCGGCTGTCTTCACGCCGCCGAACCCCGTGGGCGTCGAGTTCCTGACGCGCACGCATCCCGTCGTCGATGGGCTCTCGGCGTATGTGGTCGAGACCGCGCTCGACGCGAAGCAGGAGGGGATCGCGAGGCGATGCGGCGTGATCCGCACGCGCGCGGTGACATCGCAGACCTTTCTGTTGCTCCTTCGGCTGCGCGTGCACCTCGTGACCCCGGTAAGGGTGGGGGAGCGGAGAGAACTCCTCGCCGAGGAGCTGTGCCTCCGCGGGTGGCGAGGCGCCGGGGACGCGCCGCAGTGGCTCCCCGATGCCGAGGTCGAGGCGCTCCTCGATGTGCAGCCCGACGGAAACATCGCGCCAGACCTCGCGCGTCCGCGGCTCTCGCGCGTGATCGACGCGCTGCCCGGGATGCGTCCCGCGCTCGATGCCTTCGCGAGGGAGCGCGCCGAGGTGCTCCGCGCTGCGCATCGACGCGTGCGCAAGGCGGGCGGCGAGATCGTGCGGGGGCTCACGGTGGAGCCGCTGCTGCCCGTCGATGTGCTCGGTGTGTATGTGTATCTGCCGGTCGCGCCGAACGGGGAGACCTCGCGATGATTCGTTCGGTTCAGCTCGACAACTTCAAGGCATACCAGTCGACCGGACGCGTCGAGCTCCAGCCTCTCACCGTGCTCGTCGGGCCCAACGGGAGCGGCAAGACGACCTTCCTTCACGCGCTCGACCTCCTCGGCGGGCTGACGCGAGGCTCGCTCAAGGAGCATCTCGACGCGAACGGCTGGGAGTACGGTGACCTGCCACACCTGCTGTCTGACTCGAAGCGCTTCGGCGTGGACGTCGAGCTCGCGTTCGAGGGCCTCGCTCCGATCTCGTGGTCGCTGAAGCTCGAAACTCGTCGTCGCCCCGGGGTGGCCGAAGAGAACGTCTGGGCGCTGGAAGACGAATCCTGGCGTGTGCTGGCGTCTCGCAAAGGTCGCTCGATGTACCGGGTGGCGGATGGCGATCAGGTCGAGGAGGTGACGCAGACGTTGACTTCGTCGTGGCTCGCGACGGTTGATGCGAAGCGTGACGCGACGAAGTACCCCGAGCTCGCGCGGGTGGCCGCCTGGGCTCGGAGCATCCGCGGGTACTACTTCCTCGACCCGCGCGTGCTGCGCAGGTCATCGCAGGGAGCCGACGAGCTCGGCACCTCGGGCGAGCGCCTCGCGGGCTATCTCGGCCGCATCGGTGCCCGTGATGCGAAGGCCCTCGACCGCATCACGGAGCGCGTGAAGGCGCACTACCCGCGCCTTCTGAAGCTCCAGGTGAAGCGCGGCAAGTACGGGTGGAGCAACCTCATCGCGCACGAGCGCTGGGGCAGGCGTACCGTGCCCTTCAATGCGAGGCAGGTGAGCGACGGGCTGCTGAGGCTCATCACCGTGGCGGCCCTGCACGAGGTGAAGCCGTTGCCCTCGCTGATGCTCTTCGACGAGATCGAGAACGGGCTCCACCCTCGCCTCCTCGAGGGCGTGGTGTCGATGCTCCAGGCGCTCGTCGACGAAGCCGCCGGGGCGACGCAGGTCGTGATGACCACGCACAGCCCCATCGCGCTCAACTACGTGAAGACCCGAAGCAGGTGGTGGTGGTGCACCGAGACGCGAACGGCGTGGCGCAGGCCACGGCGCTCACCGAGGCGACCAACTTGGAACGGCTGGCGCGGCACCCCAGCTCGGCGAACTCTGGTTCAACGTCGGCGAGGACCGCCTCTTCGAGGAGCAACCTCGTGAGCAAGCGCGCCTGCAAGGTGTTCCTGGTGGGAGAAGGTCCCTCGGGCTCGGCGCCCTCTCCAGAGAGGCGCAGTACCAGACCACCGGCGCGCCAGGCGGAGGGCTACCTCCGACCGCTGCTGCGCAAGATCGCGGGGTGAAGACCGCCCGCTTGAATTCGAGGGGCAGAAGTACGCGACCATTCTCGTGAAGGGGCTCGTTGAACCGGATGAGGTTCAGGGGCGTCGCGCCCGCGCGGCGCTCGCTCTCGCGGCGTACCAGTCGGCTGCTCGCGCTCTGGTGTACCTCGTCGACACCGACAAGGAGCAGGGCACCCGGGCGAGCGCGCACGAGGCCCGACGCCTTCACAAGACGTTGGCCGAGTCGATCGCCGAAGGGTTCGAACTCGCGCGCGATGAAGACCCAGAACTCCGCGATGTGGTTGCGATCGGTGGTGTTCCGCTTCGCATGCTCGAAGCCTGGGCGCTCGGTGACCCCGCCGCGATCGAAGAGGCGGGCGGTGATCAGGCGAAGGTTCCTGCGAGGCCCGAAGACCTCTGGGGGGCGAAGAACGACCCGAAGAGCGACTACCCGAAGCACGCGCTGGCGCGCGCGCTCGGCCTCGACTCGAAGGCGGAGATCTCTTCGGACGTCTTCGCGACGATCGCCGAGAACACCAACCCCGACGTAGTCGCCGCGCGCTGCCCGGTGAGCTTCGCCCCCTTTCTTGCGGCATTGCGACGCGCTCGACAACTGTTCGATCGCCGCGGAGGACGCCGCCGCTCCGAAGGCGCTGCCCGCGAGCGGCGAAGGCGCGAGGCAAGCGACGATGACCACCCGCGGCGCGTTGAAGGCCATCACGACTCAAGGGGCGCTCCTCTCGGGGAACCTGCTCGAACGCCTCGCCAGCGATCGCAAGGTCGAAGGGCTCTCTCCGCAGGACTATCACCCGCGTCGACGGAGAGCGCCTCTCCGACGCCTCTCGCGCTCGTGGGCGAAGCTCGCCGGCGTCTGGGCGTCGTTCCGCACGGCGCTCGCGAAGCTGCCTCCCGAAGACCCGGCCGTGCGCGTCACCCGCGAGCGCTGGCTCCTCCCGCTCTTCTCGGAGCTCGGCTTCGGACGCCTCCAGGCCGCACAGCCCTACGAGCACGAGGGGCGCAGCTTCGCCATCTCGCACCGCTGGGAGCGCCTCCCCATTCACCTCCTCGGCGCGCGCGTTCCGCTCGATCGACGCACGAAGGGCGTTGTCGGCGCCGCCGATGCCGCGCCGCACGGGCTCGTGCAGGCCATGCTCAACCGGGCCGACGAGTTCCTCTGGGCGATCGTGTCGAACGGCCTCCAGTTGCGGCTCCTGCGCGACCACCACGCGCTCGCCCGTCAGGCCTACGTCGAGTTCGACCTCGAAGCGATCTTCGAGGAGAACCTCTTTCACGAGTTCAGCGTGCTCTGGCTCGTGTGCCACCAGAGCCGCTTCGAAGGCCCGACGCACGAGTCGTGGCTCATCGAGCGCTGGTTCCAGACCGCTCAGACCGAGGGCGTTCCTGCGCTCATGCGGCTCCGCGACGGGGTGCAGAAGGCCCTCGAAGCGCTCGGCCGCGGGCTCCTCGCGCACCCGGCCAACAAGAGCCTCCACGCGGCGCTCGCGTCGGGCGAGCTCGATCGCCGAGGCTTCTATCGCGAGCTCCTCCGCCTGGCCTATCGATTGATCTTCGTGCTCGTGGCCGAAGACCGCGCGTTGCTCCTCGACCCCGCAGCGCCTCCCGAGGCGAGAGAGCGCTACGCGAAGTGGTACAGCACCGCGCGCCTCCGTCGCCTCGCCAACCGGCGCCAGAGCGGACCCCACGGCGACGCGTGGCGATGCCTCATGCTCGTGCTCGATTCGCTTGAGGTCGGGCAGCCGAGGCTCGCGCTGCCGGGCCTCGGGAGCTGGCTCTGGCGCCCCGAGGCGCTGGCCCACCTCCGCGGCTGCGAGCTCGCCAACGAGCACCTCTACGAGGCCGTGCGCGAGCTCTGCTGGACGACGGAGAGCCGCGTGCGACGCCCCGTGAACTGGGCGGCGCTCGAATCCGATGAGCTCGGGAGCGTGTACGAGGGGCTCATGGAGCTCGAACCCGAGCTCCATCGAGAGGCCGCGACCTTCGTTCTGGAGAAGGTCGGCGGCAACGAGCGCAAGGGCACGGGGAGCTACTACACGCCCTCGACCCTGGTGGAGTGCCTGCTCGACGCCTCCCTCGATCCGCTGCTCGACGCCGCGGCGCGGGAGAAGGATCCCGAAGGGGCGTTGCTCGCGCTCAAGGTGTGCGACCCCGCCTGCGGGTCGGGGCACTTTCTCGTGGCCGCGGCGCGGCGCATCGCGAAGCGCGTCGCCTCGGTGCGCACCGGCGATGAGGAGCCCTCGCCCGAAGCCACGCGCCACGCCCTCCGCGACGTCGTCGGACGGTGCATCTACGGCGTCGACCTGAACCCCATGGCGGTCGAGCTCTGCAAGGTCTCGCTCTGGCTCGAAGCGATCGAGCCGGGGAGGCCGCTGAGCTTCCTCGACGCGCACATCCGCCAGGGCAACGCGCTCCTCGGCACGACCCACGAGCTCATGGCGAAGGGCGTTCCCGATGCGGTGTTCGAAGCCCTGGAGGGTGACGACAAGGCGGTCGTGAGCGCGTTTCGCAAGGCCAACAAGCGCAGCGTCGCGGCCGACAGGACGATGCGTCAGCTCGACCTCGGCGCGCGGCTGGGTGATGCCTCGTCGGCGCTTCGCGAGCTGGCGAGAGAGAGCGCGCAGATCGATCGATTGGGCGATGGAACCCTCGGCGACGTGCGTGAGAAGGAGCTGCGACACGCGCGCCTCGAGGCGTCAGAGGGCTACGAGGCGCAGCGGCTCCTCGCCGACGCGTGGTGCGCCGCGTTCCTCGTCGAGAAGCGTGAGGATACCCGCGACAGGGTGATCACAGACGCGATCTGGCAGGCCGCGCGCGCAGACCTCACGGCGCTGTCTCCGACGGTGCGCGACGAGGTGCTGCGGCTGCGCGAGCGGTACGGACTGTTCCACTGGCAACTGGCCTTTCCCACGGTGTTCGGCGAGGGGAGCGCGGGGGGCTTCGACCTCATGCTGGGCAACCCTCCGTGGGATACGCTCAGCCCCGACACCAAGGAGTTCTTCTCTCGCTTCGAGCCGAAGATCCGCTTTCAGACGAAGGCCGAGCAGGAGGCCACGATCGCCGAGCTCTGCAAGAGCCCTTCGCGGGCCGAGGAGTGGCGCGATCACCGCCGCAGCCTCTTCGCGACGGCCTTCTTTCTGAAGGAGTCAGGGCGATTCACGATGTTCGCGCCGGGCAATCTCGGCAAGGGGGATTTCAACGTCTACCGGATGTTCGTCGAGCTGGCGCTCACCGTGTCGCGCCCCGGCGGGCGCGCAGCGCAGGTCGTTCCCGAGGGCCTCTACTCGGGCGCGAACAGCATGGCGCTGCGAGAGACCCTCTTCAAGAAGTGCGTCTGGGAGCTGCTGCTCGGCTTCGAAAACGCTGGCGAGGTGTGGTTCAAGGGCACTGACACTCGCTTGAAGTTCGCGATCTATTCAGGGCGCCGTGGGGGAGTGACCGAGGCGCTGGAGGCGGCGTTCCTGATTCGCTCCCCCGAGGCGCTGCGCTTCGCGCTGGCGGGTGGAACCATGAAGCTGCCCGTGTCGATGGTGCGAGAGTTCTCGCCCGAAGCGCTCGCGGTGATGGAGTTCCGAAGCCAACGCGACATCGCCATCGCGAAGAAGATGTATGCGCGCTGGCCAAAGCTCGGCGAGAAGGTTTCGGGGGCGGCGCACCGTGAATACCTCCGCGAACTGGAAAGCGGCCATGTGCAGCAACTCCTTACGAACGACCCGAGTGGACTCCCGCACTACGAGGGGCGCATGGTCGCTCAGTATGATCACCGCGCGAAGGGCTATCGCTCGGGAACTGCGCGCTCTGCGGTGTGGGAGGATCTCCCCTTCGGTCATCCGAACAAGGGCGTGCAACCGCAGTGGTACGTGTCGAGGGACAAGGTGCCCGCGAAGGCCCGAACGAGGATCGACGAATATCGCGCGGTCTTCTGTGATGTCGCGAGCCCTACCAACGAGCGAGCCCTCGTCGCGACGATCATTCCGAAGGGGACAATTGCAGGGGCAAAGGTGCCTTCGGTGCTGATGCGCTCCGACCGTCCGCTGGTGGACCTGCTGCTCTGGCTCGCCGTCGCGAACTGCTTCGCGATCGACTTCCTTGTGCGCATGAAGGTAAGTCTCACTGTGGCGCTCGGTCTGCTCGACAGTCTCCCCTTCCCGCGGTTTGTGAAGGGTGACTCGCGCGCGAAGGCGCTGGTGCTGAGGGTGTTGCGGCTCGTTTGCACGGGGCCTGAGATGATCCCGCTGTGGAACGAGCTGGCGAACGACGGCTGGGTCGAGCGCGTGGCCGAGGATGGCGCACTGCCTGGCGCGACCGATGAGGAGGCGAGGCTGCGGCTGGTGGCGGAGATCGAAGCGATCGTGGCGGGCGAGCTCTTCGGGCTCGATGCGCACGAGGTTGATCATGTGATGGAGGCGTTTCCCTCTGTGAAGGAGCGGGAGATGGAGAGGTTCGGGATGTACCGCACGAAGATGATGGTGCTCGATCTGCTGACGGAGGCCGCGTCGTGAGCGAGATGGCGGCGCTGCTTGCGAGGGCCTTCTCTCCGCACGCCCACGTCGAGACGGAGGAGCGCTTCGTGGGCCGTGTACGCGAGCTCGCCCGGGTGAAGGGGCTGGTTGCGAACCCTGGGTTGCACCTCGTGATCTACGGAGAGCGAGGCACGGGCAAGACGAGCCTCGCGTTGACGGGGACGAGCGCGCTCGCACCAGGTCGGCGGGTCGTGGTGGTGTGCGGCAAGAGACACTTCTTCAACGACATCTGTCGCGAGATCGCGTTGCAGCTCGTGGAGGTCTTTCCGCAGCGCCTCGTGTACGACGCGAGCGTCGGGACGATCCGCTGTGACGGGGCGACGTTTCCGACGGCGACGATTGGGCGAGACGTGATTCGGGTGCTGTTGCCGAAGGGGGAGGAGCCCTTCGTTGTCGTGATCGACGAGGTCGATCGGATCCAACACGCGGACACGCAGGCGGAGCTCGCGGAGTTCGCGAAGTACCTCTCGACGGTTCTGCCCAACGTGCATCTGGTCATGGTGGGCGTTTCGAAGACCGCGAACCTGCTCCTCGCCGGGCACGAGTCGAACGTCCGCACGCTGCACCAGTTGCCTCTCGACCGGATGCCCGACGCGGAGATGCTCCTCGTACTTCGGCGTGGTCTCGATGTGCTTTCGCTCGGCATCGATCCGACGACACGCGACGAGCTCGTGACGCTCGCTGACCGCTCGCCCTACTACCTCCATCTGATCGCGAGGGCAGCGGCGGAGAAGGCGCTGCTCCGCGGCGCGTCGACGCTTGAGGCCGTTGATCTGCAGGTGGGTCTCGAGGCGGTGGCGGAGGACGCCGACGCGGAGCTTCGCAACGAGTACGATGTCGCGGTTGCGTCGGGAAAGG
>JAXLYG010000043.1:0-112857 GCA_046351535.1 Polyangiales bacterium | reverse complement strand
GGCCCCAGTAGATGCGGTGCTGGTTGCGCGACGCGAAGGTCATCTTCTTGAAGGGCCCGTCGAAGTGCCAGTTCTCTTCGAAGGCGTCGACGTCGCCGACGATCTCGATGTCGCGCACGTCGCCGCAGCCGAGGCCGCGCTCGTGGGCGAGGCGAACGAACTTGAGGTCCTTGAGGGGATCCATCCCCATGAGCTTGCCCGCGACGGCGTCGATGGCGACCTGATCCTCGGACGCGAGCACGACGTTCTTCACGTGGGGGATCATGCAGCGGGGCCCGGGGCCGTCGCCCGCGAAGGTGCCGTCCATCACGGCGAAGACGCCGCGGTGGATCTTCTTCTGGATCATCAGCAGGTCGACCAGGGTCTCGTGGATGACCGGGTGCGTCCAGTGGCGGTGCTCGTTGAGGAGGCCGCCGAAGGCGTTCTTCATCGCGCCCGTCGTCGTGGTGAAGATGTGGGTCTTCACCGTGGGCAGGTGGATGATGTTCTCGCCGATGAAGCGCTTCGGGATCGAGAAGCCCTTGGGGTACACCTCGTTGAGGCAGAGGAAGTCCTTCGTGAGATCGCCGACCGCGTCGCGGACGTTGATCCACTCCTCGCCCTCGTAGAGGTGCACGTTGCGGAGGCCGTGGGCCTCGATGACGTCGACCTGCTTGTTCTCACGCTCGCCGAGGCGCGCGTCGATCACGACGGTGCGGTTGTGGCAGCCGTGGATGAGGTTGGGGTCGTAGCCGTCCTTCTTCATCGCCCGGATGACGCCTTCGAGCTGCCAGGGCACGGTCGAAGATCCGGGGTAGAAGAAGTGCCACGAGATGTTGATCTTGAGCCCCGTGTCGGCGTCCTTCGCGATGACGTCTTGATACCCGGCGAGGTTCATCGCGCGGTGGTAGTCCGCGAGGACGGTGGGGGCGGAGGTACGAACGATGGCGACTTTGGATTTGCTCACGACGCGTGGGTTTAGCCACCCAACGGGGCCTCGCGTCAAGCGCTTCGCCGCGCCTCCGGTCGAGACCGCGGGGCGAGCGGTTCGTACGCGCACCTCGACGACGCGCACCCGCCGCGCGAGAACGTAGAACTCAGCCCGCGGCGCCGCCGACGAGCACGGCGAGGCGCTCGCGCACGAGGCGCGAGATCTCGGCGCCGGGACCGCTCGCGACGTGCATCTCGAAGCGGATGTCGTCGAAGCTCTCGGGCGAGGTCACGAGCTCCGCGTACACCGCCTCGCCGAAGGCCAGCGTGAGCGGCTTCGGAAAGGCGTGAAAGCCCTGGAACCAATGGGTCTGCGGGTCCTCGGGGCGCGTGCGCAGGTGCACGTCGCCCGCGAGCGTCACGTCGAACGCGAAGGCCAGCCCGAGCGCCTCGCCCTCGCGCTCGGGGACGAAGAGCGCGGGCGAGACCGGGAGGAAGGTCGACGGGTTCGCGAGGTCGAGGCCCTGCCACCGCTGCCAGTCGCTCATCACCTCGTCGGGCGCGACGGGAATCGTGTGCTTGTGCGAACGCACGCGCTCGGCCACGACGTCGTAGCGGAGGCCGTAGTCCGCGCCGAGCGACGACGCCCAGAGGTCGCGGCGCGCGCGATACGCCGCGGGGCTCGCGAGGGCGACCTCGCACTCGAGGCGCGACGGGATCATCACGCCGCCGGGCTTGAGAAAGCGCCTCGCCGCGTCGGAGAGGAAGGGCAGCGTGCTCTCTCCGATGCCCATCGAGTCGAGGGTCTCGGAGAGCACCACGTCGACGCGCTCGGGCAGGTCGACCTTCGTCGAGAGACCCTTGATGGGCACGAAGCGAGACGCGTCGAAGCCGTTGGCGCGGATGACCTCCGTCGCGAGCGCGAGGGTCTCTGCGTCGTGCTCGATGCCGTAGACCTTCGCGGCGCCGGCGCGGAGCGCCATGAGGCTCAGCGGGCCGAAGCCCACGCCCACCTCGCAGACGGTCTTCGCCTCGCAGGTCGACCGGATGGCCTTGAGATAGGCGCGCATCCGGGTCTGGTCTTGCAGCATCAGCGCGTGGTCGAGGATGTGTCGGAGCTTCATGGACGAGGCCACGAAGCACCCTCCGCGCCGCGTGAGACACACGGTGTTTCACGGTGTTTTCGAGCGACGTGACGTGTCATGAGCGTGGCGCTCACCGCCGCGCGGCGACGGCGCGCTGACGCTTCGAAGCATCGCGGCTCAGTCGAACTTGGTCTTGCGCTGCGGCCCGAGCACCACCGCGTTGGGCATGTCGCCGAAGTGCTCGAGCACGGCGGGAAAGATCTCCTGCCGCACGTGCTCCGGTCGGTAATAGACCGGCTGGATGAGCTCGGCCTCGCGCGTGATCGCGCCCTCGTGCAGGAGCTGTCGCGCGAGCGGCGTCGAGGGGTAGACGCGCACGCCCGTGACCACGCCGAAGTGCGCGTTGGGGATGTCGTGCACGTGACGCCAGGTCTCGGCCACCGTGGCGGCGGTCTCGCGCGGCCCGCCGAACATGAGCAGGATGATCGGGTCGAGGCCGAGCTCGCCGCAGAGGCGCCCGACGCGCACGACGTCGGCGGCGCGGTGCGATTTGGCGAGGCTCTTGAGCACCGTGTCGGAGGCGCTCTCCATGGTCCAGAACATCTGCCGGCAGCCCGCGCGCGCCATGAGCGTGACGAGCTCGCGGTCGACGTGATCGGGGATGAGGTACGCCGCCCAATTGATTCGAACGCCGCGTCGGAGGAGCGCCTCGCACACGGCCGTCGCGTGGGCGGGCGAGACGTTGAACTCCGAGTCGACGAAGAAGAAGCGGTCGGTGATTCCCTTCGCGACGAGGCGCTCGACCTCGTCGACGACCTCGTCGGGTTCGCGCGCGATGAGGTTGCGCCCGATGACCCTCGGCTCCGCGCAGTACGAGCAGAACCTGTCGCAGCCGCGGGCGGTCTGAACGTTGGCGATCGTGTGGTTCTTGAAGCCGCCGAACTGGTCGTAGTAGGCGCGGTGGTCGATGAGGTCGCGGCGGGGCGTGATCGTCGGCCTCCATTCGAAGCGGCGCTCGGTGGCGCGCGCGCGGCCGTCCTCGCCGCGGTAGACCACGTTGGGCACGCGCTCGGGCGACGAGAGGTTGGCGAGGAGCGCGGGGAAGACCGTCTCGCCCTCACCGACGACGCCGAAGTCGGCGCCGAGCGCGTCGAGGAGCGCGAGCGGTAGCAGCGTGAACCCGGCGCCGCCCACGACGATGGGGCCGTGGAACGAGGTCTTGAGCGAGGCGATGAGGTCCGCCGCGGGCGTGACGAAGCTCTGGTTGTTGAAGAAGTTCCCCGTGTCGAGGTTGCGAAGCGTGATGCCGATGACGTCGGGGCGCTCGGACGCGACGCGCGCGGGCAGCGACGCGACGTCTTCGACCACCGTGTCGAACATCACCACCTCGTGACCGGCCTCGCGCGTCGCCTCCGCGACGTACTCGAGACCCACCGGAGGGACCGCCGGGCGGTACGGATTCGGATTGATGAACAGCACCTTCATGGGTGGACTCCTCGTCGCCGATCAGTGCGTGTCGCGCAGCGGCGTGTGGATCGGCGCGAGGCGCACGTCGCGCCAGCGGATCACCATCGCGACCGCGTTCGAAGTGTTGCCCATGCCGAAGAGGAACACCCTCGCGTCGTCGGGGATCATGCCCGCGTGCGCGCCGTAGAAGAGGCTCGTCGGCACGAGCACGGGCCCCGTGTTGCCGAAGGACGCGTGCGTGTTGATCGTCTTCGAGGGGTCGGCGCCGACGACGGCCGTCGAGAACGGGACGATCCACGCGGCGGCGGCGTTGAAGGCGAAGAAGTCGATGTCGTCGGTGCGGAGGCCCGATTTTTCAAGCGCTTTCGAAGCGCAGAGCGGCACCGCGCGCTCCGACGCGTCGCGGATCACACGCCCCGCGTGCTCTTGCAGTCGGAGCCGGATGCACGGTCGCCCGGCCTCGTCGGAGGCGAGCTGAAACTGGAGCGCGTCGCAGGTCGATCCCGTGTGCTCCGCGTGGAAGCCGAGGAGGAAGGGCTCCTCGGATTCGCCCACCACCATCGCGCAGGCGCCGTCTCCGTTCGCGATGGAGACGACCTCGCTGGAGGGCGCGCTCGGCGAGTACCACGCGGAGGTGACGATGAGCACGCGCCTGGCCTGTCCGGCTTGAATGAGTCCCGACGCGACCTGGAGCGCGATGAGCGTCGAGGAGCAGGTGGCTTCGAGGTTCCACGCGAGGCACGAGAGGCCGAGGCGGCGCGCGAGGTAGGCGGCGTTGCCGACGTCGATGTGCGGCGGCGGAAACGACCCCACGATGCACAGGTCGATGTCCGACGGACGCAGCCCCGCGGCGGCGAGCGCGTCGAGCGCGGCGAGGGCCTCGACCTCGGTGGGGTCTTCGCCCTCGGCGAGCCAGAAGCGACGCTGACAGCCGCGGAAGGGGTCTGCGAGAAAGGGCCGCATGGCCTCGTCGAAATTGTGACTCGACGCGCTGCCGCCCTGCGGGCTCCAGGTGCGATTCAAGAGCTGTCGCTCGATGTCGGCGACCATCGCGGGGTGATGCTCGCGCCAGTGATCGTTGGTCATCACCCGCGACGGAAAGCGCACCGCGAGCGACTTCAAGCTGCCGAACTTCATCGTGGAGAGGACCTCACTCCGTGCGCGTTCACGGTCGATCCGAGGGGTTCGAGGCGGCGCCGCGACGCCGACGTGAAACGCCGTGGCTCAAGGCGCATCGAGACAACCACGTCCGACGGCCCTCGCGCCAGAGGGGACCCGCGTCGCGTCCATCGACGGCGCGCGACGCCGCGGTGATCGTTGACACCCGACGCGCGATGCGTCGAAGTCGCGCGCACCGCGGATGACCTCGCGCTGGAACAATCCCTCAGGCGGCCTCGGGTATCACCTCCGCGCGTTCAAGCACCGCCGCGGGCTCTGGGCTCCCTTCGTGAAGAACGTCACGCGCTTTCTCCGCGCGTGGGAGCCGCCCGAGAAGACCGTGGTGCTCCTCGGGCCGAGCGGCGCGCACTGCCTCGACCTGCATTTTCTACGGCGCTTCGAGCGCATCGTGGCGGTCGACTTCGATCCCTTCGCGCCGTGGGTCTTTCGATGGCGCGCGCGGCACGTGCTGAGCGCCGGTCGCACGACGCTCACGTGGGACTCGCGCGACTACCTCTCGCCGGGCCCGAAGGGCTTCGACCTCGCGCCGCTGCGCGGGCTCCTCGACGCGCATCGCGAGTCGGCCGTGCTGTTCTGCAACATCCTCGGTCAGCTCCCGCTCTTCGGCGACGAGCGCGCGCCCGATCAGGACGACGACGATCCGCCCGAAGGGTCGTACGAGCGCTGGTTGAAGGGGCTCCCCGATGTGCTCGGCGCGCGGTCGTGGGCGAGCTTTCACGATCGCCTCTCGGGGCCGGTGCGTCCTCGCGCGATCGAGAGCGAGTCGATGGTGCCGTGGGCGTCGTCGGTCGAGCTGGTCGAGAGGCACTATCCGCTCACCGACGATCCCGACCTCGCGCTCATCGATCACCGCACGAGCGTGCTCCGCCCCGAGGCGCCGCGCGCGCAGTTCGTGTGGGAGATCTCGCCGGGCACCTTTCACCTCGTCGAAGCGATGTCGTTCCGCGCCGCGGGCGCGTAGCAGAGGACGCCGCGAGGCCGTGGCGCGGTGGTACCGTCTCGCGCCGTGACGCAAGGCTCCGAGGCCTCCGATCGCGGCGCTCCCCGCGCACCTGTTCGCCGTGGTGCGTGGCGCTTTCCGTGGTTGCGCGCGCTCATCGTCGCGACGCTCTGCGCCCTCGTCGGGACGCCGCTCTTCGCGATGATCGTCCCGGCGTCGATGCGAGGGACGGCGCCGATCCTGTGTCCGTCGGGCACCGTGCGCACGACGGTCTCGTACGCGCTCGAGGTCAGCGAAGAGAGCAGCTCGACGGCCTACACGCTGTGGTGCATCGACGGCGAGGGCGTGCGCGAGCGCGTGGGTGAGATGCAGCTCTTCGGGGTGCTCGCCGCGGAGTTCTTCGTCGCGGCCTTCGCGCTCGTCGCGCTCGTCGGCGCGTCGCGGAGAGAGGCCGCCGTGGCCGCGCTCGCGCTCCTCGCGACGGTGCCCGGATGCACCTGGGGCACGATGGACGAAGCGTCGCTCAACGCGACCACGCGCGGCTACTGCCACTCGTCGCGCGGCGCGCAGCGGGCGCTCGCAGACCTCGGGGCGCGCGTCGGCGGACCGCTCCGCGCGCGAACGCTCACGCTCTACGCCGATGTGGTGATGGGCGAGTTCTTCGACCCGCGGAACCCCGATCGCGCCAACGCGTGGCGCTGGTACGTCTTCACCGGAACGGGTACTGCGAACGTCGAGGCCCCCTCGCCCGTGCCCGTGCGCGCGGGCGAGAGCGACCCCATCGACGTGGCGCGCTTCCGCTGGGATCGCGTGAGCGCGATGGTGACGACGACGCTCGACCGCGCGCACACGGCGGGCGCCTCGATCTCGACGATCTCGATCGCGCGTGACGCCGCGGGATTGCGCTTTCGCGTGAGGTGGATCGCGCCGCACGCGAGCGGCGAGGTCGACTTCGACCACGAGGCGAGACTCATGGAAGAGACCGCGCGCTGATCTCGCTCGACGGCCTCCCGCGCGACCGTGCACCCTCCGCGCCCGAAGGACCGGAACACTCCGATGCGCGACCTCTTCTCGACCCTCAGCCTCGGCGCGACGACCGCCCGCAACCGCCTCGCGGTGGCCCCCATGACCACGAGCCAGAGCCACGCTGATGGCTCCGCGAGCGAGGCCGAGTCCGCGTGGCTCGAACGGCTCGCGCGCGACGGCTACGGCGTGGTCATCACCTGCGCCGCCGCGATCAGCCGGACGTCGATCGCGTTCCACAACCAGATGAGCTTCGGCGACGATCGCTTCTTGCCGGGGCTCACCGAGGTCGCGTCGCGCATCGCGAAGCACGGCGCGCTGCCCATCGCGCAGCTCTGCCACGGCGGAACGCGCGCGATCCCCGCGCTCACGGGCGTCGAGGCGCACAGCGCGAGCCGCTATGAGCTCCCGTCGATCCCGGGCTTCGTGCCGCCGAAGGCGCTCTCCGTCGCGCAGATCGAGGCGATCGTCGAAGACTTCGCGCAGGCGTGCGAGCGCGCGGCGCGGGCGGGCTTCGCGGGCGTCGAGTTTCACGGCGCCAACGGCTACCTCTTCACGCAGTTCATCAGCACGATGACGAACCTCCGCCGCGACGCGTACGGCGGCTCCATCGAGAACCGCGCGCGGTTCGCGCGCGAGGTCGTGCGCGCGTGTCGAAAGCGCGTCCCCGCGGGCTTCGTGCTGGGGTTCCGACTGACCTTCGAGGGAGGTCCCTTCGACACGGGCCTCGACCTCGACGAGAACGTCACCGTGATGCGCTGGCTCGCCGAAGACGGCATCGACTACGGCCACGTCTCGAGCCTCGACCTCTTCGCCCCGAGCGCGAAGCACCCCGCGCAGACGGTGATCGAGTACGTGCGTCCGCGCATCGACCGCGCGCTGCCGCTCATGTGCGCGGGCGGCGTGATGAGCCGCGCCCTCGCCGACCGCGCGTTGGAGCTCGGCGCCGACCTCGTCGCCATCGGTCGCGGCGCCATCGGCAACGCCGACGTCCCCGCGCGATTCGCCCGCGGAGAAGCGCTTCGCGCGATGCCCTACGCCCGACGCGAGCTCGAAGCGCTCGGCCTGAGCGACGACTTTCTGCGCTACCTCACGACGGCGATCCCCGTGTCGAGGCTCGGCATCGTCGAGGGCTGAGAACTACCGCGAGAAGACCGTCAGCGAGAGGATCCACGCCGTCGCGCCGCCGAGGGCGAAGACGAGGCTCACGAGCGCCGCGCGGTCGATGCCCTGCCGCCGCGCGAGCGGAATCGCGAGCATCGCGGCGTCGCCGAGGTCCGTCGCGAGGTTGAGCCAGAAGACCTTTCGAAGCGCCGCGGGGTCGTGGACGAACATCAGCACGAGCACGCCGAGGCCCGCGTCGCGCACGCCGAACCAGCGCGCCATGAGCCTCGCCGTCGCGTTGTCGTGCTCGGCGGGAAAGCCGATGAGCTTCGAAACGGGCGACGCCGCCACGATGGGGCCGAGGCCGATGAGAATGCGCATCGCGGCGAGCAGCGTCGCCCAGGTGGTGAGGTCCATGCGAAGTGACCCGAGAGGGGATCGCGCCCGCACCGCCGCGTCAACCGCGGTGCGCGCTCGAAGCGCGCGGCTTCTCCGCGGCGGTGTCGCGGGGAATGCGCGGCGCGGACCTCACGTCGCGATTGATTTTCAGGGCCGCGCGTCGTCTGCTCGCGTGGCTGCGATGAGCGACCGGGATGGATGCACGCAGGGAATCGCCACGCGGCGGGCTGCGGGTCGCGCGCGCGAGCGGTCACGTCGCGGCGGTCG
This sequence comes from Polyangiales bacterium, assembly GCA_046351535.1. GTDB lineage: Bacteria > Myxococcota_A > Polyangia > Polyangiales > CAISKJ01. The sequence goes on along the minus strand of JAXLYG010000043.1, from coordinate 104,484 downwards.
ACGGCGGACGCTCGGGCACGCTGGCGAGGAGCGCGTCGAGGAGCGCGCTGGCGCGTTCGAAACGCTCGGGCGCGCGCAGCGAGAGGGCCCGCGCGAGCACGGGCTCCCACGCGCCGACGTCGACGCCGAAGCGCGCGGGCGTCGGGCGCGTCGGGGCCATGATGTGCTGCTCGATCTCCATGCGGTTGCCCGTGGGGTACGGAGCCCTTCCCGTGAGCATCTCGGTGAGCACGAGGCCGAGCGCGTGCACGTCGGTCCACGGGCCCGTGCGCGCGCCGACCTTCTGCTCGGGCGCCGCGTACTCGCTCGTGAACGCGCGGAACGCCGCCATCGTGCGCGTCTGCCCCGAGCCCACGGACTCCTCGGGCGCCATCACCTTCGCGACGCCGAAATCGAGGAGCCGCGCGGCCGCCGCCCCGTGGCGCCCGCCCGTGAGGATCACGTGCGCGGGCTTGATGTCCCTGTGGGCCACGCCGAGCTCGTGGGCGTACGACAGCGCGTCGAACACGGGACGCAGCACCGAGAGCGCCTCTGCGGGCGTGAAGGGCGCCGCGCCACGCGCGACGAGGCGCTGGGCGAGGCTCTCTCCCTCGACCCACTCGAGGGCGAGCCACGGCAGGTCGGGGCGCTCGGGCTCGCGCGAGATGCCGAAGTCGTACGCGCGCACGATCGCCGGGTGGTCGAGGGCCGCGACGGTCTGCGCCTCGCGCTCGAATCCTTCGAGAAAAACCCGCTTCTCGCGCGTGTTGAGCCCGCGCGGCATCACGAGCACCTTGATGGCCGCGGGGCGTTTCAGGTTGATGTGACGCGCCTGGTACACGATGCCAAAGCCACCGCGCGCCACGGCGCGATCGATCGCGAAGCGCCGATCGAGCACGGTGCCCACGAGCGCGAACGGATCGGTCAACGGCTCACCCATGCGCGCGGATTCAATGTCAGGTGACGCGACCGTGTCAAAGCGAGAGCCCGGCCTGCGGGCCGCCCTCGCCGTCGCGCTCACCCTCGTCGCGTGCCTCGCGGGCGCCATCTACCACGCCGCGCACCGGGGAGACCGCGACGACGACCCCCGCGCCGCCGCGCGGACCATCCGAGAGGCGGCGCCTCGGCGACACAACGCGCGCTCGCGCCCGGAGGGGCCGCGGCGCACCTTCGTGGGCGTCTACGCGTTTCATGTGCCGCACCTCGACCTCGCGGCGAACACGTACCTCGTCGACTTCTGGGTGTGGTTCCGCTGGCAGGGCGACGACCTCGACCCGAGCCGCACCTTCGAGTTCATGAACCAGGTGAGCGCGTGGGACACGCTCCGTCAGTTCGTCTACACCGACGAGGCCGGGCACCCGAAGCCCGAGGCCCTCGGCGGCGGCTGGTACTACCCAGGTGATGCACGCTCTGCAGGCGCGCTTCGGAAAGCCCTTCGACGTGAGCGCCTACCCCTTCGACGAGCAGGAGCTCGTCATCGCCATCGAAGACACCGACCAGACCGTCGACAACATGGTCTACGTGCCCGACGAGGGCACCAACCTCGTCGACCCCTCGCTCGACGTGCCGGGGTGGAGGCTCACGCAGATTCGCACCGACGTCCTCGAGGTGGCCTACGCGACCAACTTCGGCGACGTGCGACGGCCCGTGGGCGCCGACCGCTACACGCGCTTCCGCTACACCCTGCGCATCGCGCGGCCCGTGCTGGCGCACCTCACGACGACGCTGCTCCCGGTCAACCTCATCGCGCTCATCGCGCTGCTCACGTTCCTCATCGCCGCCGAGCGCATGGAGGCGCGCCTCGGCGTCGGCGCGGCGTGCCTCCTGTCGGTGGTCGTGCTCCAGCTCTCGGCGGTCGCGGCGCTGCCCCGCTCGGGCAAGGTGATCCTGCTCGACCACGTCTACAACCTCACGTACCTGCTCATGCTCCTCTCGCTCGCGGGCGCCGTCGCGGCCATGCGGCTGCATGCGGCCGGTCGCGTCGACGACGCGCGGCGCTTCGATCGCGTGGCGCTCCTCGCGCTCGCGGCGCTGTATTTCGGCGTCGAGAGCGCGCTCATCGCGACGCGTTGACAGGCGGGGCGAGAACGGATTGACCTCCATGGTCGTGGAAGACGAGTTCGGCCTGGTCGGTCGACGCCTCGAAGGTCGCTACGACATCGAGCGCCTCGTGAGCGTCGGCGGTTTTGGGACGGTGTACTTCGGGCGTCACCACGCGCTCCGCAACGCCGTGGCCGTCAAGGTGCTGCGCCTCGAGGCCGACCTCTCCGACGAGGACCACCGCGAGTTCACGGAGCGCTTCCTCGAAGAGGCCCGCACGCTCGGCGCGCTGCGCCACCCGGCCGTCGTGAGGGCCGTCGACTTCGGTGTCTCGCCCATGCCCGACGGGCGCAACGCGCCGTGGATGGCGCTCGAATGGGTCGACGGAAAGCCCCTCCGCGACGTGCTCCTGGCGCGACGCGATCGACCCATGTCACCGCGCGAGGCGCTCGCGCTCCTGCGGCCCGTGTTCGAAGCGCTCGCCGAGTCGCACGCGGCGGGCATCGCGCACCGAGACATCAAGCCCGCGAACATCATGGTGACCGGAGAGGCCGCGCTGCCGACGCGGGTCATCGATTTCGGCATCGCGAAGGTGATGGCCTCCGAGGAGCGCACGGCCCCGAGCGGCAACACCGCCACGGCCTCCGCGGACATCGCGTTCTCCGCGCGCTACGCGGCCCCCGAGCAGGTCGGCGCCGCGCGCACGGGCCCGTGGACCGACGTTCACGCGCTCGGCCTCGTGCTCACCGAGATGCTCACGGGCCGCGACGCCTACGCGGGCGAGGAGTCCGTCGATCTCGCGGCCAGCGCGCTGAGCCCGCAGCGCCCGACGCCCGCGCGCTTCGGCGTCGACGTGGGCGCGTGGGAGCCCGTACTCGCGCGCGCCCTCGCGTTCAAGGCCGCGGAGCGCTACCCCGACGCGCAGTCGCTCCTCGCGGCGCTCGACGAGGCGCTCGCGCGCTCACCCGCGACCACCGCGGAGACACCGCAGACCGTGAAGCCCGCGGAGGCACCGAAGCCCGCGGAGGCACCGAAGCCCGCGGAGGCGCCCGCACCGGCGCAGAACACGGCGCCCGAAGCCCCACCGGCGACACCCGCGCCGGTCGTCGAAGCGTCGAGGCGTCCTCGCGCGATGCTCGTGGGCATGGCGTTGGCGGCGGTGCTCGGTGTGGTGCTGCTCGCGACGACGCGCACGCCGCGAGCGACGCCTCCGCCGCGAGAGGCGCCTTCGCGTGATGCGAGCGCGGCCCCGCACGCGACGACATCGCCCGCGCGACGACGTTGCCGCGCGCCGATGTCGCTCTCGCCGATCGCGGGGCTCGACGGCGCGACGCAGCTCTCCGCGGGCGGCAATCACACCTGCGCGCGGCTGCGTGACGGGACGGTCCGTTGCTGGGGCGAGAACAGCGACGGGCAGCTCGGTGACGGCACGACGGAGGACCGCGCGACGCCCGTCGCGGTCGTGGGGCTCACGGGCGTGACGCAGGTGGCCGCGGGCACCTCGATCACCTGCGCGCTCCGCGCAGACCGCGGCGTGTGGTGCTGGGGGCGAGGCATCGTGCCGAACTCGGGCGAGATCCAGAACCTGCGGCCGTCGCGGATTCTCGGCGTGCGCGACGCGACGCAGGTGACCGCCGGGCTGATGCACGCGTGCGCCCTCCGCGCAGACGGAACCGCGTGGTGCTGGGGCCAGAACGATCGCGGTCAGCTCGGCGGAGGCAACCTCGGAGACGCCGCCGAGGTGGTGCAGGTGACGGGCATCGGCGCCGTCGCGGAGCTCGTCGCGGGCGAGGATCACACCTGCGCGCGAACGGTCGACGGCGCGGTCTGGTGCTGGGGCCGCCAGGATCACGGCGAGCTCGGCGACGGCACGCGCGCGCGCGGCGGACGCGCGACGCCCGCGAGGGTCGAGGGCATCGCCGAGGCCGCGCAGGTCGCCGTGAGCGACGGATACAGTTGCGCGCGGCTGCGCGACGGCACCGTGTGGTGCTGGGGCAACAACCGCGACGGGCAGCTCGGAGACGGCACCGACGTGGGCCGCGCGACGCCCGCGAGGGTCGCGGGTGTGACGGGCGCGGTGGACCTCGTGCTCGGGTCTTCGCACGCGTGCGCGCGGCGCGGCGACGGGGCGAGCGTGTGCTGGGGCGGCAACACGTTCTGCGCGACGGGGGCGGCCTCGATCGCGACGCTCCGCACGCCGACGGAGGTGCCCGAGCTCGCGTCGCTGACGACGACGGTCGCGGGTCAGTCGCACGCCTGCGGACTGGCGCGAGACGGCGCCGCGCGCTGCTGGGGGTGGAACCGCTTCGGTCAGCTCGGCAACGGCGCGACGAGCGACGAGCCCGACACGGAGTGACGGCGCGTCACAGCGGCGGGAGCCATGGCGGAGGCCACGGGTCGAGGCGCTCGCGATCGAACTCCGCCGCGACCTCGCCGCTCGCCGTGAGGTGCGAGCCCGCGTAGTCGAGGTACCAGAGCGGGTGGTCGGTGCCGAAGCCGAAGCGTCGGTAGAAGAGCAGCATCCACGGGAGCACGCTCTTCTGGTAGTCCGCCGCGCGCCGATAGGCCGTCACCTGACCGCTCCCGGGGATGACCACCGCGCGCTCCTGCCCGTCGCGCGTGAACCGCGCGGTGATCTCCACCGAGAGGTGCTGACCGTCCATGCCGGGGACGCCGCCGTACGCGCGAATCCCGGCGCGAGCGCGGGCGTGATGCGCAAACGCGGCCACGTAGTGAACGCTCGCGGAGAGGACCTCGCGCGCCCCGTCGATCCACTCGCCCACCGTGTAGTCGCACGGGTTCGTCAGCCCGTCGCTTCGAAGCTCCGAGACCGTGAGCGCCATGGGCCGATCGCGCACCCACGCCCACGTCACGTTCGTCGAGATCCACTCGAGCGCGCCGCGCGCGTCGTCGCTCGTCACCTTGTGATCGCCCGCGCCCCAGCGGGCGATGAGATCCGCGTTCGTCGCGAAGGTCCGATCCGAGGCGATCACGGTGCCGGGGCGCCTGGAGTAGTCCGCGTCGAGGGCCTTCAGCGAGCCCTCGTCGTCGCCGGGGAGCTGCCAGCCCGCGAACGAGGAGTGCTTCTCGTAGGGGCCGAACACCCGCGCGGCGAGGGTCTTCGCGGCGGCCTCATCGCCGAGCGACAGGATCCATCGCACCGCGCCGACGCCGGCGGTGAGCCGCCTGAAGGCGCGCGTCGTTCCCTCGACGTTGGCGATGGCCTGCGCGGCGACGAGGCGTCGATCGTGGGGCTCGTAGAGCTGGCTCCCGCCGCCGTCGACGTTGCAGCCCGTGACCCAGAACGTCGACGCGTCGGCGAAGGCGTCGAGCACGGGCGTGAGGTCTCCCGCGAAATCGACCTCCGGGCGGTTGTGATTGAAGTCGCCTCCGAGGTTCAGCGGCGAGCGCACATACGCGTGGCTCACGACGACGAACTCCTGCACGCGTCGCGGGGCGTTCGCGCCGACCCAGCGCATGTACGCGTAGGCGCGGGTCAGCGCGTTCCGGTCCCCGTCGATGGGGTCGTCGCCGCGCGTGACGCGGTAGACGGGATACCACTGCCCCCACGCGCGCTTCTCTCCCTCGGCGCTGAGCGGCCCCGCTTCGAAGGGCGGCAGCAGGCGCGTGTAGCTCACGCGCTCATAGGGCGCGCGGTTCTCGACGAGCGTGACGATGCAGCCGTCGTGGTGGCGCGGCGCGGCGGGCGTGTCGGGCGTCTCGGCGAGGTTGGGGAGGTGCTCGCCGGTGGCCGTCCAGGTCGGCGTGTCGGCGAACTCTCGCATGAGGACGTAGGTGCGCACCTGCCGTCGGTAGTCGTGACCCGCGGAGCCGCCGTCGCCGACGACGAACACGCGCTCGGGGTTCATCGGCGCCGCGCCGTCGGCGAAGAGCGCGAGCGGCGGCAGGAAGTGAATCGCGGGGATCGCCACGCCGCAGTTGAAGCCGTTGAGCCCCCACGAGCGGAGCAGGAGGTGAAACGCGTCGTGCGTCGCGCTCCAGGTGATGAGCGCCCAGTGGTTGCGCCGCGCGAACATCCCGGGCTCGCGCGCGCCGTCGAGCGAGAGCCACAGGAGCATCCACGGGTGCTTCGCGGGGTCGAGCGCGTCGAGGTCGGCCTTCTTGAGAACGCGCGCCCCGAGCGGCGCGAGTCGCAGCCGCGGCGTCGCGGCGCTCACGCGATGGTCGAGCGCGTCGGTCTCCGAGTCGAAGGCCGTGATGTTCAACGACGCGACGCCGTCGAGCGACGGCGACGTCAGGTCGATCAGGAGCGCATCGACGGGGACGTCTGACCACTTCATGCCACGCCCACCTCGCGCGCGAGGTCTGCGTCGACCCCGTGCACCGACACCTCAGAGAGCACCGCGACGCGGCCGCGCACCGCGCCGCCCTCGATCGCAGGGGAGCGCGCGTCCTTGCTCGCGGGGAGCGCGCGCATCGCGCCGTTCGTCTCGACGGCCTGCGCGATCGACGGCGCGAGGTCGGGGCTGCGCAGGAGGGTGTGACGCGCGTCGCCCGACTCGACGTGGATCTCGTACCCGACGCCGCTCCCGACGGCGAAGCGATACTCCAGGTGGTCGTGGTCGACGGCGAGGGCGCGGTCCTCGCCGCAGCGCGCCTCGCGTCCCCCTGACGAGAGCACCACGCGCCGCCCCGCGACGAGCGCGCGCGGCAGACGCAGCGCCAGCACGAAGGGCAGCAGCACGACGGTGACCCGCGACTCGCGCGCGAGCTCGACGGGCGCCATCGGGTCCGTGGGGTGGCGCGTCGTGTCGCCCTCGGCGGCGGGCCCGTAGACGTGCGGACGACACCACGCTCCGCGGAGCCTCGCGCGCGCCTGCGAAGCGCTCGCGAACTCCGCCGTCGCGTGGCGCTCGGTGCCGCGCAGGCGCGCGACGCCGCCCTCGTCGGTGGTCGCAGCGGCCGCGCGCCCGTCGAGCGTGACGCGGAGCTCGACGCCCGACACGGGCGCGCCCTCGTCGTCGATCACGGCGATCTCGAACCACGAGAGCGGCTCTTCGGGAGCGCCCGAGAGGTCTCCCTCGAAGCGCTCGGGGGCCCTGACGCCGCCGCGGGGATGCGCGCGCCACGACGCGACGAGGGCGCCGCGCGCGAGGGCCTCGCCGAGGTCGCGCAGCGCGTCGCCATCGTCGACGGCGGCGCGGGCGCACTGCGCGCGATGGAGCCGCAGCACCGCGTCGCGCCCCGCGGGCTCGCGGAGGTGCGCCGCGAGGATTCGAAGCGCGGCGCGCGGAGAGACCTCGCCGCGACGACCCGCGCGCGGGAGGTCGCGCGCGCGCTGGAGCAAGAGGTCGGCGGGAGACGCCGCGAAGCGCCAGCCTTCGCAGGGAGCGGATCGACGCACGGCGACGGTCACTCCACGACGAGAGGCACCGCGCCGTCAATGCTCCGCGCGGCGCGCGATGCTCGTTGCGATGCCGCGCGGCGCGTTGTTACGATGCCCGCGCGTCGCGAAGCGCAGGGAGCGTGGATGGGCCAGGACACGGAGAGCCGCGGGCAACGAGGCTTCGGCGACACGAACATCTTGATGGTGACGGGACGCGACGAGCCCGCCGCGACGCCCCTCGCCGAGGCGGACTTCACGCTCGACGTCGAGGGCGTGACGCAGTGCGGTTGGGGCGTGCAGCGCTTCGACGTCACCGAGGCGCTCTCGTCGCTCTATGAGTGCGTGATCGACCTCGCGTCGGAGGGCTTCGCCGACAACCCCGACGACCTGCTCGGGCGCCGCGCCGTGCTCCGCGTGCAGCGCGACGCGCTCACGCGACGCTTCTGCGGCCTCGTGCGTCGCGTGGAGCACCGCGGCGCCACGGGCACGCACCGCCTCGCGCGCGTGCGCCTCGTGCCCGCGCTGTGGACGCTCTCGCAGCGCTCGAACTCGCGCGTCTTTCAAGATGTGACCGCCGTCGACGTGGTGCGCGCCGTGCTGACCGACGCGGGCCTCTACGAGCGCACGCTCGACGCGCGGCTCCTCCGGCGCTACCCGACGCGCGAGTACTGCGTGCAGTTCCGCGAGACGGACCTCGCGTTCGTGACGCGGCTGCTCGAGGCCGAGGGCGTCACGTTCTTCTTTCGGCACGGCGACGACGGCGAGACGCTCGTGCTCGCCGACGGAGCCCACGCGTGGGACGCCGTGCCGACCCTCGACGGCGCCGACATCCCCCTCGCGGGCGCAGAGGGCGCGACGCACCGGGTCGAGACCGTGCGCAACCTCACGTGGGACCGCGAGCTGCGCCCCACGAGCGTGATGGTGCGCGACTACGACTTCACGCGGCCGGGCTTCGAACTCGCGCGCATGGCGAACCGCCCGACAGAGGGCGCTCCGCGGGCGCTCTATGAGCCCTCCGCCGCCCTCACGCTGGAGCGCTACCACGACGGCGCCTACGACGACGACGACGCGCAGGAGCAGGCCCAGATGCGCCTCGACGCCGAGCGCGTCCTGAGCGCGTCGGGGCGCGGCGAGGGTCGGGTCACGGGGATGTGTCCCGGCGCGCGCTTCACGCTCGGGCTCGCGGGCACGCACCTCGCGAAGTCGGGCTACCTCGTCACGCTCGTCGAGCACATGGGCGAGGCCGGCGAGGAGCTCGTGCTCTCGACGGAGCGCGAGGCCCTCGAGGCCGACCGCTACCGCAACCGCTTCGAGTGCGTGCAGGCCGAGGCGCCGTACCGCCCCGAGCGACGCGCGCCGCGACCGGTGATCGCGGGCCTCCAGACGGCGACCGTGACGGCCCCCGAGGGCGAGGAGGTCTACACCGACCAGCACGGCCGCGTGCGCGTGCGCTTCCACTGGGACCGGTTCGGACCGAAGCGCGAGCGGAGCTCGTGCTGGCTGCGCGCGATGCAGGGCCCGTGGAGCGGGAGCGGGTGGGGCTTTCAGTTCGTCCCTCGCGCGGGGATGGAGGTCGCGGTGAGCTTTCTCGACGGCGACCCCGACCGACCGGTGATCGTCGGGGCGCTCTACAACGGCACGCACCCGCCGCCCTTCGCGCTCCCTCAAGAGCGCACGCGCGGCGGCCTTCGCACGCAGTCGATCGGCGGCGACGGCTACAACGAGCTGTCCTTCGAAGACCTCGCGGGCGCCGAGCAGGTGTACCTCCGCGCGCAGCGAGACCTGCGCGAGCTCGTGCGAAATGACCGCGCCGTCGAGGTGGGCGGCGACGCGCGCGAGACCATCCGCGGCGCGCGCGTGACCGACGTGACGCGAGACGACGCGCGGACGGTGCGAGGCAACGCCGACGAGCACGTCTTCGGCGCGCGGCGGGCCCGCGTCGAGGCCGACGACCGCGTCACCGTCATGGGCAGCGCCGAGCGCACGGTCTTTGCCGACGAGCGCGTGCGCGTCGAGGGGCGCGCGCGCCGCGAGGTGGCGGGCGACGTCGAGGAGGTGCTCCGTGATGACAGCGTCACGCGTGTGCACGGCCACCAGGCGACCCTCGTCGGACGCCACGAGGCGAAGCGCTCCGCCGTGCTCCACGTCGAGGGGACGGCGTCGTCGTGGAGCAGCCTGGCAACGGAGATCACGTCGGAGAAGGACATCGTCCTGCGCTGCGGCACGAGCATGATCCGGCTCACGCCGAAGCGGGTCGAGATCATCTCGCCCGAGGTGATCGTGCGCGGGGGCGAGCGCGGGGTCACCGTGCTGGGCGACGCCGTGCGCGTCCGCGCGAAGCGTCAGGCCGTGATCGGCGCCGAAAAGGTCACGGTGAAGTCGCAGGGCGCGGCGCTCGCGCTCGACGCCGAGGCGAAGGTGATGGGCGCGAAGGTCAACCTCGGGACCGGCTCGATCGCGCTCGACGGAGACCCCGACGAGCCCGCGCGGCCGACGACGATCGAGCTCACCGACGAGGAGGGCGCGCCGATGGCGGGTCAGCGCTTCGTGATCGTGATGGGCGACGGGTCGGAGCAGACGGGCTTTCTCGACCGCGAGGGCAAGGCCGTCATCGAGCTCGACGGCGGGGCCAGGGTGCTCTTTCCCGAGCTCGACGGCGTGGAGGAGGCGTGATGAAGACGCGACCCTACGTGGTCCGCGCGGGGGACTACCTCACGCAGCTCGGGCATCGCCACGGCTTCGACCCCGAGGTCGCGTGGCAGCACCCGAAGAACGCGGCGCTGCGCGCGCTGCGGCACGACCCCGAGCTCCTCGCGCCCGGCGACGTGGTGCACATGCCCGAGACCGCGCGACCGGCCTTCGACCTCGCGCCGGGGACCTCCCGTCGCTTCAAGGCCCGCCGCGCGCGCGTGGACGTTCGCGTCGTGCTCCGCGTCGGCGACGAGGCGCTCGCCAACGAGCCCTTCACGATCGAGGGCGCGGGCGGCCCGATCACGGGTCAGACCGACGACGCGGGGACGCTGCGCGCGAGCGTCCCCATCGACGCGCGGCTCCTTCGCGTGAAGCTCCTCAAGCGAGGGAGCGCCTTCGACCTGCGCCTCGGCGAGCTCGACCCCGTCACCGAGGAGACCGGACAGCGGCAGCGCCTCGAACACCTCGGCTACCTGGAGCACGAGTCGGGCGCGCCGCGCGCAGACAGCGTGACCGCGCGCACCCGGACGCGCGTCGCGGTGGAGGCGTTTCAACGCGCGCGCGGACTTCCGGTGACCGGCGACGCCGACGAGGCGACACAGCGCGCGCTGACCGAGGCGCACGGGAGCTGAGCGATGGGACAGCGGCTTTCGATCTGGGAGGCGTTCGACATGTACGGCGAGCGCCACGTGTTCACGTACGACCTGCCCCTCACCCCCGCGGATCCGCACACGCACGCGCCGCCCGCGCGCTCGCTGGCGTCGCTCATGGAGCGCTGGTACGCGCCCGACGAGCGAGCGCGCGCGTGGGACGTGGTCGCGACGCTCAACGGGCTCGACCCATCGAGCCCCGCGGTCCGCGTGCAGGCGGGCGACGCGCAGCCCGCCAGCGCCGACGGGGTCGTGCGCCGACGCAGCCTCACGCTCCCGCTGCGCGAGCGCGACCTGCTGCTCAACTGGGAGCGTCACGTCGTCTCCCACGACACCTTCGCGGACCTGTGCAAGTTCCTCCGAGAGGACCCGCTGCGCGTCGGCGGCACGGGCGACCTCGAGGTCGACCCCGCGTGGTACACGGAGGCCTTTCTCTGGGAGACGCCGCTCAACGCCGCGTTTCGCGACGCCGTGCTCGCCGCCGCGCATCAGCCCCTCGACGCCGCGCCCGAGGCCCCCGGCAGGCTCCGCCTCCCGTGGCGAGACCGTCGGCTCTACGTGTGGATCCCCACGGCGCAGCGGTGCGTCGACGAGTCGCCCGCGCGCGTCCGACCGACCACGCGGCTCTCGGTGCTCGTCGGCAGCGCGAAGGAGGTCACCACGCTGAGCCTCCGCCCCGTCACGACGCCCGAGGGCACGGGGCTCATCTACGACGCCCGCGACTGGGTGCGCCGTTACGGCAGCCACGACCGTCGACACGGGGGATGGCTCTGTCAGATCGACTCGACCTGCGCGTACCTCGAAGCCGCGGAGCAGGGCGAAGGGTGCCTCAAGACCTGTCAGATCATGCTCGGTGAGCGCATCCACGGGTCGAGGACGCGCGGCCTCGCCAACGTCGGCGGCGAGGGCACGCGCGTCGACGTCACCGCGGGCGCGAGCGGGGCGGCCTCGGCGACCGAGCGCGCGACCGTCCGCTCGCCCGCGAACGCGATGACCCGCGAGGTCCGGGCGCAGCGCGAGGACGCCGACGGGCACGTGATCCCCGACGCGAGCGCGTACCGCGCGATGGTGGAGTACCTCAACGACCAGCTCAGCGCGGGGCACCCGGTGATCGTGGGCGTCACGTTCTACCGGGACTCCGACGCGGTGAAGGACCACTACGTCGTGATCGTCGCGCACGGGCGAGACAGCGACGGGCTCTACTGGATCTACTACGACCCCGCGGTGGGGCGCGACCGCGGCCCGAGCCTCGACAACCGGCTGAGGCTCCAGCCCGCGGAGCAGGCGGCGGGCACCGAGGCGAGGCCCGGCGTGCTGTACATCCGCGGATACCGCGGGTGGGGCGGCTCGTCGGTGCCGCGGGTCATGTTCTATGAGGTCTGCGAGTACTACCTCAACCGCGCGGAGCTCCCTGATTTCGAGCGCTGGGGCGCGCGAGATCGCGGCGACATCGCGCCCCCGCCTCCGGCCGCGCCCCCGCAGTGAGCGTCACGCGCGCTCCCTCGCGCGCAGGCACGCAGCGGCGTAGCGCGCGGGCGTGTCGCCGACGGTGCGGGTGAAGTCTCGGATGAAGTGAGACTGGTCGCAGTACCCGAGGCGCGCGGCGATGTCGGCCATGGGCTCGTCGGTGCCTCGCGCGACGCAGGCCGCGGCCTCGTGGAGCCGGAGGTGGCGGAGCACCCATTTCGGTGACACCCCGACGCAGTCGCGAAAGAGCCGCTGGAGCTGCCGCGCAGACACGCCGAGCCGCGCGCCGAGCGCCTCGACGGTGGTGATCTCGGGGTCGCCCTCGGCGACGGTGAGGGCGCGTCGCGCGTCGGCCCACGGCGTCCCCTCGGGGGGGCGCGCGTGGGCGCGGAGAAAGTCTTCGACGAGCGACTGGCGCGTGGCGTCGTCGGCGTCGTGAAACGCCGCTTCGAGCGCGCGCGCCGCGGGGAACACGTCGACGAGCAGGCGGCCGCGATCGGTCCACGCGGACGCGGGCGCGCCCGTGAGGAGGAAGCCCGCGCCGGGTCTGAGCTTCGTGCCGAAGATGCGCCCCGCGTCGCGCAGCGTGTGAGACCAGCGCCGCGTGCTCACGCCGTAGAGGTGCAGCGCGCCCGTGTCGTACGCGAGGTTCATCGAGGGCTGCGGGAGCACCTCCTGCGAATGGGGCGCGGCGTCGCGCAGGTCCCACTCGATGACCCAGTGGTTGTCGACGAGGTGCGCGAGGTCGTCGGGCGGGAGCGTCCGCGCGAGCCTGAAGCGCTGCGCCGCGCGCTGCGGGAGCACGAGCCGCTTGAGGTCGAGCGCGTCGGGGGCGCGGGGCTGTGGGTCGTCGGGCATGTCGCGTTTGTCCAATACGCTCGGGTCCGTGGCGGCCTATGAGCTCCTAGCAGAAGCGGGCGCGAGGTCTCGATGACATCGGCGTCGCGAAGGAGGGAATCTCATGTCGAAGGTGAGCGGAGTTCCAGAGGGGCACATGGCGATCGTCCCGTCGGTGATCGTCGACGGCGGCGCCGAGGCGATCGCGTTCTATGAGCGCGCGTTCGGGGCGCGCTGCTCGAACCGCTTCGACGGCCCCGAGGGCAAGGTGATGCACGCCGAGCTCGCCATCGGCGGCGGCGTGGTCTTCATGGCCGACGAGTTTCCGCAGATGGGGCTGCGCTCGCCGAAGAGCCTCGGCGGCAACACGGGCTCGTACACCGTGTACGTCGACGACCCCGACGCGGCGCACGCGCGCGCCGTGGCCGCGGGGGCGCGCGCGGTCGAGCCCGTGACCGACGGCTTCCACGGCGTTCGCGGCGGCGCGGTGGTGTGCCCCTTCGGGCACCGCTGGATCCTCACGCGCCAGGTCGAGGTGGTCTCGCACGACGAGATGCTCCGGCGCATGAACGCGTGGCTCGCGAGCAGCGCCGCCGCGACGTAGCGTCGACGACGCGCCTCGAGAGGGCGGAACCGCGCTGCGGAGCAGGTGACACGGCGAGCGCGCGCCCCATGTTCCCGTCGCGAGAGGAACGCCATGAAGATCACCATCACGTACTGCCTGACTTGAAACTACAAACCCCGCGCCGCGAGTCTCGCGGCCACGATCAAGGCACACCTGGGCGTCGACGCCGAGCTCCTCAAGGGCGCCGGCGGCGTGTTCGACGTGCGCGCCGACGATCGACTGGTGTTCTCGAAGCACGCCGTGGGGCGCTTCCCCACGGAGGAGGAGGTGATCGACGCGCTGCGCGGGTGACGTCCGTCGTCGCGGCGGTCGCGGTGGCCGGCTTCACCGCCGCGGGGCCTCGGCCTCCCACGCGACGAGGCCCGCGCGCAGGGCGTACTGCGCGAGCTCGCTGTTGGTGCTGAGCGCGAGCGCGGTCTTGATGCGCTGCAGGTGCGTGCTCACGGTGCTCGCGCGAAGGTCGAGCGTGCCCGCGATCTCCTTGGGGCTCTTGCCCTGACCGATCATCACGAGGATCTCGAGCTGCCGCGCGCTGAGCTCGGCGTGCGGTGACGCGTCGGCCGGGGCGCTCGGGTGCGTCGCCGCGCCCTGCCCGTAGCGCGCGCCCGAGGCCACCGCGCGGATCGCGTCGACGACGGCCTCGGAGGCCGCGCCCTTGCTCAGAAAGCCGAGCGCGCCCGCTTGAAAGACGCGCTCGACCCACGGCCCCTCGGCGTGCATCGTGAGCACGAGGACGCGCACCGCGCGCTGCGTCGCGCGGAGCTCGTGGAGCACCTCGAGGCCGCTGCGACCGGCGAGCGAGAGGTCGAGCACGAGCACGTCCCAGGGCTCCGTGCCCGCGCGGCGGAGCACCTCGCGGCCGTCGCCGGTCTCGCCCACGACCTCGATGTCGCCCGCGTCGTGAAGGATGCGCCGCAGCCCGTCGCGCAGCACCGCGTGGTCGTCGGCCAGGAACACTCGAATCATGACGGCGAACCCTCCCAGGGCAACGTGAGCAGCACCCGCGTACCGAGGCCCGGCGCGCTCTCGACGCGCAGCGTCCCGCCGAGCGCGCGCGCCCGCTCGTGCATCCCGCGGAGACCGAAGGCGCCGACGCCCGGCGCGCCCGGCGTGAAGCCCACGCCGTCGTCGCGCACGTCGAGCGAGAGCGCGGCGTCGGTGCCTTCGAGGAGCACGGTCACCGACTCCGCGCGGGCGTGGCGGGCGCAGTTGGTGAGCGCCTCCTGGAGCACGCGAAAGAGCACCGTGGCGTGCGGCGCCGCGACGCGCGCGGTGTCGACGTCGATGGTCCACGCGCAGTCGACGCCGGTAGACTGCTCGTGCTCCCGCACGAGCCACTCGACGGCGGCGGCGAGGTCCATGTCGTCGAGGAGGCGCGGGCGGAGCTCGGTCACCACGGTGCGCGCGGCGCCCATCGCGCGAGAGACGATCTCCCTGGCGCGCGCGAGCTCGGCGCGGCGCTCGGCGTCGTCGGCGAGGGCGCGGGCGCGGTCGAGCGAGAGCGCGGCGCCGCCGAGGAGCTGACCGAGCTCGTCGTGCACCTCGCGCGAGATGCGGGCGCGCTCGTCTTCGCGGGCCTCGACGACGTGCGTGAGGAGCGCGCGGATCTCCTGCGTGCGCGCCTGCACGCGGGCGTCGAGCACGCGGGCGTTCTCCGCGAGGCGCCGCGCGAGAAAGAACGACTGCCGCACCTGCTGGCTCAGCGCGTGACCGATCGCGACGGAGAGGAAGCACGCGAAGGCCATCACCGACGAGAAGTACCCCGCGCCCTGCAGCGTGAGGTGCGTGGGCTCCTGCCAGAAGTACCCGCCGAGCACGGCCACGCCGACGAGCACCGTGGTCACCGCGCGCAGCCACAGGCGCGACACCATCGGCACCGCGCAGAGCGGAAGCAGCAGAAAGGCCGACGTGGTCACGCTCCCGAGCGGCGCGCTGCTCGCCGTGGTGATCCCGATCACGGCGGAGATCGCGACGCCCCCGGCGATGCCGAGGGGATACGCGAGCGCGTCGCGGCCCGTCACGCGCATCGTCCGCGCGCCCGCCACGCCGACCGCGAGGAGCGCGCCCGCGGCGAGGCGCCACCGCACCGAGTCACGGAGCGCGTCGCCGGGTCCGAGCGCCACCACGTCGACGACGTAGTACACCGGCAGAAACGCGAGGAAGGCCGCGCAGAACCACTCCGACGCGCGCACGCAGTAGGCCCGCGCGTAGTGATCGAAGGCGGCCTCCTCGTCGGGCTCGTGCTCGCGCCACGTGAGGTAGCGCCGCACGAACGCGTCGAGCGTCGTGCTGGCACCGCGCGCGGCCGTCGACGGCGCGTCGGTCGATTCTCCCGCGGTCATCGCAACGCTTCTACACCGGGCGCGGCGGGCGGTGGGCGCGGCCGTGCGTCGAAGTAATTCGACACCACGGCCCGCGACGCGCCGTGTACGTTTCGCGAGGTCTGGCGCGATGGGACGTTCCGCGGGCGCGGCGAAGCGCCCGGAGGGTTCGAGCGTGTCCGCGTGCGAGCGAAGGGAGCGTCGTTCCGATGCCCGTACCCACCACGTATTCGATCGCGGGTGATCGCCTCTCCACCGCCGTGCGGGTGGTGGGATTCCGCGGTCGCGAGGCCATCTCGCAGCCCTACCGCGTCGAGGTCTTTCTCCTCGTGCCCGAGGCCGAGGCGGCGACCCTCGACCCGCGCGCCCTCCTCGGCCGCCCCGCGTCGCTGGAGATTCACCTCGCGACCGGCGAGATCCGTCGCGCGGTGCACGGCGCCTGGTCGTCGGTCTCGCTCGTGCGCGCCGTCGCGGGCGGCGGAGTGCTCTACCGCGCCGTGCTCTCGCCGCGGCTGTGGCGCCTCTCGCTCACGCGCCGGAGCCGCGTTTTTGTAGGCCGCACGCTCGTGCAGATCGTCGAGTCGATGCTCGCCGACGCGGGCCTCGCGCGCGCCGACTACGCCCTCCAGCTCACCGACGCCGACCGCAAGTACCGCCCCATCGAGCACGCCTGCCAGTACCGCGAGACCGACCTCGATTTTCTCTCGCGCCGCCTCGAAGCCGCGGGGATCTACTACTACTTCGAACACCCGCGCGACGGCCGCGCCGAGCGCCTGGTCATCACCGACAGCCGCAGCTTCGCGTCGCCCGTCGAGGCCGGCGTCGTGCGCTTTCTCGCCGCGGGGAGCACCGAGGAGGGCGTCAACACGCTCGGCTGCGAGTACGCCGCGGTGCCCACCCACGCGCAGACCTGGGGCTACAACCCCGACACGCCCGACGTCGCCATCACCGGGCGCGCCGCCGACGGCGCGGCGACGGGCGTGGTGACCACCTTCGAAGCGGCCCTCGACGCCGCGGAGTGCGGCCGCGTCGCGACGCTCCGCGCGGAGGCGCTGCGCGCGCAGCAGTCGGTGCTCGAAGGGCAGGGCCGCGTGTTCACCGCGTGCGCGGGGCGCACCCTCACGGTGCAGGGACACAGCCTGCTCGACGGCGAGTACCTCGTCACCGCGGCGGACTTTCAAGGCAGCGACGCGACGGCGTACGCGCCCCTCGCGGCGGCCCTCAAGCTCACGACCGAGACCTTCGACCTGACCTTCAAGGCGATCCCCGCGGCGGTGCAGTTCCGCCCGTTGCAGGTCACGGAGCGCCCGCGGATTCACGGCTTCGAGCTCGGCGTGGTGAAGGGCCCGCTCGACTCGCCGTACGCGCAGGTCGACGCGCAGGGGCGCTACCTCGTGCGGCTCATGTTCGACGAAGACACGCGCAAGGCCACGCCCTCGACGCGGCTGCGCATGCTCCAGCCGCACGGCGGACGCAACGGGATGGGCTTTCACTTTCCGCTGCGCAACGGCACCGAGGTGCTCGTGTCGTTTCTGGGCGGAGACCCCGACGCGCCGGTGATCGCAGGCGTCGCGCCCAACGCGGCCTCGCCGTCACCCATCGACGTCACCACGGCGACGCGGAACGTGATCCAGACGGGCGGCGGCTCGCGCCTCGAGATCGAAGACCAGCAGCACGCCCAGGCCGTCGACTGGAGCACGCCCTTCAAGAACACGCGCCTCCACCTCGGCGCCGCGGCGGGCGCGCAGAAATACGAGATCGCGCAGACCACCGAGGGCAGCGGCCTCGTCGACGCCGGCGGCCGCTGGGACCACCGCGTCGGCGGAGATCAGACAGAGACCGTCGGCGGATCACGAGAGACGCGCGTCAGCGGCGAGGTGATCGAGCGCTTCGATTCCGCGCAGGGCACCGCCGTGGCGGGGAGCCGCAACGAGACCGTCGGCGGCGACTACACGCAACGGATCAAGGGCGCCTCGACGCGCGACGTCGGCGGCGACGCGACCGACAACATCGTCGGCACGTGGAACCTCAACGCAGCCTTCAAGAACGAGAACATCGCGAACGCGAAGCGGGTCAACACGGGGGCCGACTACAGCGTCACGATGGGCGCGAACTTCGAGCAGTACCTGGGCGAGAAGCTCTCGATCAACGTGGGCGCGCAGCAGGAGATCAACATCGGCGAGCAGCTCACCGTGAACGTGGGCACGCAGCAGGAGATCAACATCGCGTCGGCGCTCAACGTCAACATCGGCGGGCAGCACGACGTCAACCTCGCGATCGCCAGCGACGTGAACGTCGGCTCGTCGGAGGTGGTGCTCGGCATCACGACCTCCGCGCAGGTCGGAGCGTCCCTCGAATTGATGGTGGGCCCGGCGCTCTCGGCGGTCTTCGGCGGGAAGTTCGAGGCCCACTTCGGCGGGAACTTCGCCTACCACGCGGGCGTGAAGGCCGAAGACACCACCATGGAGACCAAGTGGTCTGACGTGAACTTCTGGACGGGGTCCCTGAACATCCTCCTCTGATGAAGACGCTCAAGCCACTGTCACTGAGCGTCTTGCACCGCGTGGTCGAGCACGGGCGGCGCTTCTACTTCACCGTCACCGCGGCGATGTTCATCGCCCTCGACGACCCCGCGAAGCCGCGCTCCGAGGTCGAGCTCTGGACGACCGTCCCCAGGGTGCTCGGCGACGCCGTGCTCGACGAGGCCATGCCCAAGTCGCGCGGCGAGGTGATCGTCTCGGGCAGCGCCTACGCGCCCGGCGGCGCGGCCTCGGTGGCCTGCGAGGCGCGCGTGCGCATCGGCGCCGTCGACAAGACCGTGCGCGTCATCGGCGACCGCCATTGGGACGCCCGCGGCGTCGCGAGCGCCCCGACGCCCTTCACCGAGATGCCCCTGCGCTACACGCACGCGTTCGGCGGCGACGGGTTCCCCTTGAACCCTTACGGCAAAGGCTTTTCGAACGATGCCACGGCGCCGTGCGAGGGCCGCGCGCTGCCCAACCTCGAAGACCCGCGGTACGCCCTGCGCTCGCCCGACGACACCGTCGCCCCCGCGTGCTTCGCCGCGCAGGACCTCACCTTCGCGCAGCGCACCTCGAAGCTCGGCACCTACGACGACGCGTGGCTCCGCGACGCCATGCCGGGACTCGCCCTCGACGTCGACTGGCGGGCCTTCAACGTCGCCCCCGAAGACCAGTGGCTCGAAGGGTACTTTCAGGGCGACGAGACCTTCGCGCTCGAGAACCTCCACCCCGCGCACGCCCGCATCGAGGGACGCCTGCCGGGGCTCTGCGCGCGCGTGTTCGTGAACCGCCGCGGCGACGAGGGCGAGCGCTTCGAAGAGATCGCGACGCGGCTCGACACGGTGCACTTCTTCCCCGGCGCGATGCGCGCCGTGCTGCTCTTTCGCGGCGTCGTCGAGGTGGTCGAAGACGACGCCGACGACGTGCTCCAGCTCCTCGTGGGCTGCGAGCGCGCGGGCGCGCCGCGCGACGTCGCGCACTACCGCCGCGTGCTGGCGCTCCGCATGGACCGCGCGACCGGCGCCGCCCACGCGCTGCGCGAAGAGGACCTCATGCCCGAGGGCCTCGCCCTCTCGCTCGACGCGCTCGGCGACGGGCCGAAGCCGCAGGGGCTCATGGGCGAGAACGTCCGTCGCGGCCTGCAGGCCCGCCTCGACGAGGCCCGCGCGCGCATCCGCGAACAGGGGAGAGACCCCGACGAGCACCTCCCGAAGACGCTCCCCGAACCGCCGGCGCCGATCACCGCGGCGACGCTGCCCGCGTTCATCGAGGAGGCGCGCGCGAAGCTCGCCACGCAGCGCGCCGACGCCGACCGCTGCATCGAAGAGGCCCGCGCCACGCGCGCCCGCACCGAGGCCGACGTCCGCGCGAAGCTCGCCGCGCGCGACATCGACTACGACGCCGTGCGCCCTCGCGACACAACGCCCGCTGGAGGTCCGCCGGTCTCGCTGCGCGCGCGCCTCGTCGAGGCGAAGGCGAAGCTCCAGGCCGCCGCCGCGCAGGGCGTCGACATCACCGAGGCGCAGCGGAAGCTCGAAGACCCGACGCTCCTCGCGCGGCTCGCGCAGGCCGAGGCCGCGCAGCTCGACGGGTACCGCCGCAACGCGCACCACATGGCGCCCGCCTCGCCCCGCGACGCCGCCGCGAACGCCCGCGCCCGCGCGGTGATCGCCGCCCGCTACGCCAGCGGCGAGGGCTTCGCGCGGTGGGACCTCACGGGCCTCGACCTCTCGAACGCGCACCTCGTGGGCGCCGACCTTCGCGACGCGCTGCTCGAAGGCGTCGACCTCCGCGGCGCCAACCTCGCGGGCGCCGACCTCACCGGCGCCACGCTCGCGCGCGCACGGCTCGACGGGGCCGACCTCACGGGCGCGAGGTTCGCGCGGGCCAACCTCGGCTGCGCGTCCTTCGCCGGCGCCCTCGCGCGCGAGCCCGTCGACTTCACCGAGAGCACGGTGTGGCAGACGGATTTCTCGAAGGCGCAGCTCCCCGGCGCGCGCTTCGACGGCGTGCGGCTCTTCGAAGCGAAGCTCGCGGGCGCGGACCTCGGCGCGATGCACGCGCGCAAGGCGACGTTCTTTCGCGCGGAGCTCGCGGGCGCGCGGCTCGTCGAGGCGTCGCTCGGCGGTGCCAGCTTCATCGAGTGCGCCCTCGTCGGCGCGGACCTCTCGCGCGCCTCGATGAAGAGCGCGGCCTTCATCAACTGCCGCGTCGACGACGCCGCGCTCGCGGGCGCGGACCTCGAGAACCTCCGCGTCGTGCAGGGGTCGACCTTCGCGCGCGCCGACCTCACGGGGGCGCGGCTCCCCACGGCCACGCTGCGCGGAACGTGCTTTGTAGAAGCAAAATTCACGCGCTGCGACCTCGACGGCTGCGACCTCTCGGAGTGCGACCTCACGGGCGCGTCGCTCGATCGGGTGTCGGCCCGCGACGCGCGCTTCGTCCGCGCGAAGCTCACGGGCGCGTCGCTCGTGGGCGCGGGGCTCCTCGGGGCGATCCTGCAGAAGGCCACGCTCACCGACGCCGTGCTCACCGACGCCGTGCTCTTCGGCGCCGACCTCGTGCGCACGCGGGGACGCCCCGCGAGCCTCGACGGCGCGAACCTCGAACGGGCGCGCGTGCTGCGAGGTGGCGCGTGAACCGCGAGGCGCTCGCGGCGCGCGTCCGCAGGGGCGAGTGCGTTTCGAAGGTCGACCTCGCGGGCGTCGACCTCTCGGGCCTCGACCTCGGCGGCGCGATGCTCCACACGGTGTCGCTGCGCGGCGCGCGGCTCGCGGGCGCGTCGCTCGCCGAGTCGACGCTCTCGTCGTGCGACCTCACGGGCGCCGACCTCCGCGGCGCGACGCTGTCGTTCGCGGTCTTCGACGGGTGCGCCCTCGACGACGCGCAGCTCCAGGGCGCCGACCTGCGACGCGCGAAGCTCAACAACTGCGGCGTGAAGCGCGCCGACCTCGCGCGGCTCACGCTCGCGGGGACGCTCTTCGCGGACTGCGACCTCCGCGGCGCCTCGCTCGCGGGCGCGACGCTCGACGGCACCGTGCTCGCGTCGCCGAAGGCCGCGGGGCTGCGCCTCGACGGCGTGTCGATGCGCAAGGCCGTGTGGCTCAAGGCCGACCTCACCGGCGTGACCGTCGCGGGCGCGCGCATCGAGCACGGGATCTTTCACGACTGCGCGCTCTCGGGCCTGGATTTCTCGGGCCTCGACCTCACGCGCTCGCAGCTCATGGGCTGCGACCTCGCGGGCGTCAACCTGGAGCGCGCCACGCTGCGCAACTGCAACTTCCGCCGCGCGAACCTGAGCATGGCGAACCTCAAGCGCGCCGACGCGACGAACGCGGTCTTCGTGCAGGCGCAGCTCCGGCGGGCCACGGTGCGCGGGGCGCGGCTCCATCAGTCGCTCTTCGTCGAGGCCGACCTCCGTCGCGCGAACCTCACCGACGCCGACCTGCGCCAGTGCGTCTTTCACCGCGCGCTCTGCGCGGGCGCGCGCTTCATGGGCGCCGACCTCGCCGAGGCCGACCTCTCGTACGCAGACCTCGAGGCGAGCGAGTTCACCGGGGCGAAGCTCCGACGCACGAGGCTCCACGGCGCGAACCTCGCCGACGTCGTGGGGCTCGGCGAAGGGACCCTCGGCGACGACGAAGCGCTCGCCGCCGCCGAGCGCGCCGTGGCGCGGAGCAGCGCGTAGTCACCACCCGTCACCGCATCGGAGGAACGAGCATCATGTCGAACGCCGCGAGACGACTGAACGAGCGCGCCATCACGCAGGAGTGGGCCACCGTGGTGCTCTCCGAGCCCGGGCGCTGCGTGGTGCAGGGCGACGTGGGGCCGTACCGCGCGCGACGCGCCCTCGGGTGCCTCGTCGAGCCCGAGGCGGGCGATCGGGTGCTCGTCGCGCTCGGGGTCCGCGAGGCGTGGGTGCTCTCGGTGCTCGACCGCGAGGGAGACAATCCCCCGCGACTCAGCGCCGAAGGGGATCTCGAGGTGTCGCTCCCCGCGGGGCAGCTCCGCGTGCTCGCGGGCGACGGCGTCGACGTGGTGTCGGGCGCGCCGGTGACCGTCGCGGCGAGCGCGCTCCGCGTGACGGCGGGCGAAGGGGAGCTCAACGCCGAGCGCGTCTCCGTCGTGGCGAGCACGATCGACGCGAGCGCCGCGGTGGTGAAGCTCGCCGCGGGCGTGGTCGAAGAGCACCTCGAACAGCT
Source organism: Polyangiales bacterium (assembly GCA_046351535.1). Lineage (GTDB taxonomy): Bacteria > Myxococcota_A > Polyangia > Polyangiales > CAISKJ01. Next base: position 81,803 of record JAXLYG010000043.1, on the reverse strand, counting down.
CACGCAGCGCGTGAAGCGCGCGTACCGCTTCGCCGAGGAGTTCGAACAGCTCCGCGCGGGGCGCCTCGACTACGTGGCGAAGACGCTGCTCCAGATGCACGGCGCCACGACGACGGTCACCGCCGAGACGCTCGTGAAGGTCGACGCCGAACAGGTTCACGTGGGCTGAGAGGAAGCGAGAGGAGCCGTCATGTTCGCGAACAACCAGCTCATGGGCGTCGACTCGGGCGCCCCCGACGTGTGCCTCACGCCGACGCCCGTCGGCGCGCCGGTGCCCATCCCCTACCCCAACGTGGCGACGGGCCCGATGGGCGTCGGCGGCGCCTACAACGTGATGATGGGCGGCGCGCCGACGCACAACCTCTCGACCACGATCCCGCTCACCAACGGCGACAACGCGGGCGTCGCGACGGGCGTCACGTCGGGCACCGTGATGGGCCCCTCGCGCCACATGACCGCGGCCAACACGGTGCTCGTAGGCGGCGTGCCCGCGACGCGCGTCACGAGCGCGAGCCTCCAGAACAACACGAACTGCCACGGCGCGCGCCTCGCGCCGAGTCAGCTCAAGGTGCTGCTCCTCGCGCCATGAGCGACCGCGACGCACTCCGCGAAGGGCAGCGCATCGACGGCCGCTATCAGCTCGTCGAGCGCCTCACCGACTGGGGCGCGGGCGAGTGCTGGCGCGCGCGCGACGTCGAGGCCCACACGCGCGTCGTGGTGAAGCTCCTCCCGGCCATCGCGCCGAACGACACGCGACGCGCCGCGGAGCTTCAGTCGCTCGTGCGCAGGCTGGTGAAGTTTCGCCATCGCGGCGTCGCGGCGACGCTGGCCTCGGGCGTCGTCGAGGGGCGCCACTACCTCGTGCTCGAACACCTCGACGGCGTCTCGCTCGCCGCGGCCCTCTCCCGCGCGCGCACGGCGTCGCGGCTCCTCGAACCGGGGATGCTCGTCAACGTCTTCGACCGCACGCTCGAAGCGCTCGCCGCGGCCCACGGCGACGCGCGTCCGCTCGTTCACGGCGGCCTCACGCCCGCGTCGGTGCTCGCCGCCCTCGTCGACGGTCGCCTCGTCGTTCGCGTGCTCGATTTCGGCCTCGCGACGGTCTTCGGCCCGCGCCTCCGCGACCGCGCGGCGGGCGAGTATCTCGCCCCCGAGCTCGAAGACGACCCCGAGCGCGTGACGCCCGCGTGCGACGTGTTCGCGCTCGGCGCGATGCTCACCGAAGCGGTCACCGATCGCCGCACGGCCTCGGGGGGGCTCACCGCCACCGTGGGCGGCCTCTCCGCCGTCGCCACGCGCCGCGAAGACATGCCCAACGCGCTCCTCGGCGTGGCGAGCCGCGCGATGCGCGTCGACCCCGATGGACGCTTTCCCTCTGTCTCCGCCATGCACGACGCCTTCAGCGCCGCGTGGGGCGCGCCCCCCGAGGCTCACGACGACGCCGCCCCGCTCGACACCGCGCCCGCCGTGAGCTGGGAGCGCTACGCCGACGAGGCCCTGACCGCACCGAAGTCCGCGCCGCCCGCCGACCTCTTCGACGCGCGCGCCATCGCGCCCGTGTTCGCGCCCGCGCCGATGCCGCCGCTCTCTGCGCCGCCCTCGCAGCCCGCGCCCGCGCCCGCTGCGCCCGCGACGCCGACCTTCGCGGCGACGCTCGTCGCCACGCCGCACGCCGCGCCCGCGCACTTCGACGCGACGCTCGTCGCCACGCCGCACGCCGCGCCCGAGACCTTCGACGCGTCGATCTTCGCCGCGCAGCCCGTCTCTCGCGCGCCACCCGCGCCGTTCACGCAATCCGCGCCGATCACGCAACCCGCGCCGCCGCCCCGCGCGCGCTCGCCTCTCGCGATCGTCATCGCGGCGGTCGTGGCCCTCGTCGCGGCCCTCGCATGGCACCTCGTTCGATAGACACCACCTTCGACGCGGCGCCGACGCGCCGTCACGGAGCAGCGATTCACCCCATGATCCACCGACCTCTCGCCGCCGTGCTGTGTGTGTCGCTCTCGCTCGTCGCGCCCGCGGCCGCAGCGCAGCCGCGGGCCGTCGCGGCGCCCGTCTCGCCCGCCGACGAGGCCGAGCACGCGCGCGCCATCGAGCTCCGACGGCTTCACCGCGACACCGAGGCCCGCGACGTCTTTCGCGCGATCTATGAGCGCACGCACGAGCCCCGCGCGCTCGCCCGTCAGGCTTCGGCCGAGGCCTCGCTCGGCGACTGGGTGCTCGCCGAGGAGCACCTCACCGCCGCCCTCGAACGCGCCGACGACGCGTGGATCGCCCAGAATCGCGCGGGCCTCCAGGGCGACCTCGAGGCCTTTCGTCAGCACCTCGGGCTGCTCGACGTGAGCACCTCGACGGCCCACGCGGAGCTGTGGATCGACGGCGCTCGCGTCGCGCCCCTCCCGCTCGAACGTCCGCTGCGCGTGCGCGCGGGCGCCGTGACCTTCGAAGTGCGCGCCGAGGGATTCACCCCCGTGACCCGCACCGCCACCACGACGCCGGGCGCGCGGATCCTCACGCGTGAGATGGTCAACCTCGCCCCCGCGCCCGCGACGCCCGCCGCGCCGACCGTGACCGCGACGCCCGCGGCCCCCACCGTGATCGTCGTGCCCGCGCCCGTCGCAGCGACGCCCGAGGACGCGCCTCGCTCGTGGTTCACGCCGCTGCGCATCGCGGGTCTCTCGCTCGCGGGCCTCGGCGTCGTGGGAATCGGCGTGGGCGTCGCGGGCCTCGTGATCAAGAGCGGCCACGAGGGCACGCTCGACCGCGATCCCTGCGCGAGCGACGCGATGCTCACGATGCAGACGTGCATCCACGCGGCCGACGGCGCTGACAGCGCGTCGACGCTCAGCCTCGTGGGCTTCGTGACGGGCGGCGTGCTCGCGGTCGGAGGCGCCGTGCTGATGATCCTCCCCGACGCATCGCGGAGCCGCGCGCCCCGGGTGTCACTCTCCGCGGGACCGGGGACGCTCGGCCTCGGGCTACGCGCCGCCTTCTGACGCGCGAAACCGAGACCTCACACGCACCGGGAGACGGAGGGGCCACACGCCATGCATGAAGACGAAGACGACGCCGCGCGCGAGCTCGCTCCGGGGACCTTCTTCGCGAGCTATCAGATCGTGCGCACGCTCGGCGCGGGGGCCTTCGGTGTGGTGTACGAGGCGCTGCGTCAGCCCCTCGGCAAGCGCGTGGCGCTCAAGGTGCTGCGCGTCGAGCTGGCGTCGCGGGCCGGCATCGCGCAGCGCTTTCTGCGAGAGGCGCAGATGACCGCGCAGCTCCGGCACCCCCACGTGGTCGAGACCTTCGACGTGGGGGCGCACGAGGGCGCGCCGTACCTCGCGATGGAGTTCCTCGAAGGCGAAGCCCTCTCGCAGCGCATCGCGCGCGAGGGGAAGCTCGCGCCCGAGGCCGTGATCGACCTGATGCTCCCAGTGCTCTCGGCGATGGCGACGGTGCACGACGCCGGCGTGGTGCACCGCGACCTCAAGCCCGAGAACATCTTTCTGGTGCGCACGCGCGGGGCGACGGTGTTCCCCAAGGTGCTCGATTTCGGCATCGCGAAGGCGGGCGGCGACGACAAGGCGATGGCGCTCACGCGCACGGCCACGGTGCTCGGAACGCCGTACTACATGTCGCCCGAGCAGGCGCACGAGTCGAAGCACATCGACGCGCGCAGCGACCAGTGGTCCCTCGGCGTGATCGTCTACGAGTGCCTCACGGGCGTGCGTCCCTTCACCGGAGACTCGCTGCTCGAGGTCTTCGGCAAGATCGCCAGCGGACGCCTCGCGCCCCTCTCCGACGTCGCGCCCGCCACGCCTTCTTCGCTCGTGGCCGTCGTCGATCGCATGCTCCAGGTCTCTCCCGCAGACCGCTTCGAAGACGTGCGCGCCGTGGGTCGCGCGCTGCTCCCGCTCGCGTCGGAGCCCACGCGCGTGCGCTGGTCCGAGGAGTTCTCGGGCTCCTCCGACGCACCGCGCGCTTCGCCGTGGGTCGTCGCGACCGACGCGGCGCGCGTCTCGCTCGCGGGCACCCTCGCGCCGCGCGAGAGCGTCTCTCCGTCTGCGTCCACCGCCGCGCGCGCGCCCGCGTGGCGCGCGCCCGCCGTCGTCGCATCGCTCGCGCTCGTGGGAATCGCGGCCTTCGTCGCGCTGCGTCCGTCACCCGCACCGGGCCGCGCCGCGACCTCACCCCCGTCGCACACGCCCCCCGTCGCCGCGCAGCCCGTCGCCGCGCAGCCCGTCGCCGCGCAGCCCGTCGCCGCGCAGCTCGTGAACGACGCCGCCACGCCTGCGCCCGACGCAGCGCCCCCCGCAGCGGTCGTCGCGCAGCCCGCCGGGCGACCTCGACGTCGCGGCCACGGCCACCACGGACGCCGCGATTCGTCGGAGTCCGAGCCCGCCCTCGGCGCCAACGGCGTCGTGATCCGCTGAAGCCGCGCGAAGTCACGCTCACCTCGTGGCGCCGTCGCGCGTGAGCGTGAAGTGAACCGAGCGACTCGCGCCGCGACTCGACGCGCTCGTGCGTGTGGGGATCCACAAGGTCGCCACGGCGCCTCCGCCCTCGCGCGCTTCGAGCCGCGCGGTGCCTCCGTGCGCCTCGGCCACCTCGCGGCAGAGGGCGAGGCCGAGGCCCGAGCCGCGATCCTTCGTGGTGTAGAAGGGCATCGTCGCGTGCGCCGCGACCTCGGCCGACACGCCGCGCCCGCGGTCGCGCACGCACACCGAAACGCCGTCGTCGTCGGGCGTGACGGTGAGCTCGACGTCGCCCGGCGCGCTGCCCGCTTCGCGCGCGTTCTTGAGGAGGTTGATGACCGCCTGCTCGAGCTGCGCGGCGTCGACGTGGGCCTCGCCCGCGGGCGCCTCGCCGACGCGTACGTCGGGGTGCAGCGCGGCGATGCGCTTGAGAAAGACGCTCCACGCAACGGGGGCCCGCTTCGGCGTGCCGAGCCTCGCGAGCGTCGCGTAGCCTTCGAGAAAGCCCGCGAGGTGCAGCACGCGCTCGCCCACCGTTTCGAAGACGCGCGCGAGGCGGGCCTCGTGGGGGTGGCCGCGCGCGAGGGTGCGCGCGGTCTCCATGAGCGAGGCGATGGGCGCGACGGAGTTGTTCACCTCGTGGCTCATCACGCGGATGGCGCGCTTCCACGCGGCGGCCTCCTCGCGCGCGAGCTCGCGGGTGACGTCGCGCGCCGTGAGCAGCGCGTAGGCCGCGCCGTCGACGGTCAACGCGTCGCGCGTGATCAAGACGCGCTCGGGCGCGCCCTCGACGGCGTAGAGCCCGTCACCCTCGCCCGCGAGCGCGCGTCGCAGCGGCGCGGGCGCCGTCACAAGCATCGCGAGAAAGTTCTCGCCCACCACGTCGCGGCCCTCGAAGAACAGCGCGCGCGCCGAGGCGTTGGCGAGCGCGATGCGCCCCTCGTCGGCGAAGAGCACCACCGCGACAGGGAGCGCGTCGAGCGCGGCCGAAAGCGTCGCGGGCTCCGTTCGCGCCGTGACCGGGGGCGCGCGGCGACGCGCGGCGAGCGCGCCGACCACGGCGCCCGCGGAGGCCGAGAGCGCGAGGGAGAGCGCGAGGCTCACGCGCGCACCCGACGCTCGACGGCGAGGCCGAGACGCTCCATGCGGCGGTAGAGGGCCTGACGCGAGAGACCGAGCTCTGCCGCGGCGCGAGAGACCACGCCGCCCGCGCGCGCGAGGGCCTGCTCGACGGAGGCGCGCTCCTCGCGGAGCTCGCCCTCGGGCGGCGGGTCGCTGCGCTCGACGCGCTGCGCGGAGGCGCCGGCGAGGCCGAGGTCTTCGGCGGTGAGCGCCTCGCCACCGCGCACGAGCAGGGCGCGCTGGATGCGGTTGCGGAGCTCGCGCACGTTGCCCGGCCAGTCGTGGGCCAGGAGCGCCGCGCGCGCGCCGTCGGTGAGCGTCGGCGTCGGTCGCGGCGCGAGCGTCGAGAGAAAATGCTCGGCGAGCGGGAGCACGTCGTCGACGCGCGCGCGCAGCGGCGGCACGCGGAGCTCGATCACGGCGAGGCGGTAGTAGAGGTCCTCGCGGAACGCGCCTTCGCGGACCATGCGCGGGAGGTCGGCGTTGGTCGCGGCCACGACGCGCACGTCGGCGCGGCGCGTGCGATTGCTCCCGAGGCGCTGGAATTCCCCGCTCTGAAGCACGCGCAGCAGCGCCACCTGCCAGACGAAATCGAGGGTGCCGAGCTCGTCGAGAAAGAGCGTCCCCCCGTGGGCCTCTTCGAAGCGTCCGGCCCGCGCGTGCGCGGCGCTCGTGAACGCGCCGGCCTCGACGCCGAAGAGCTCGGAGGCGAAGAGCGCCTCGGGCACGGCGCCGACGTTGACCTTTACGAGCGGCCCCGCGCGGCGGCGCGAGTTGGCGTGCAGCACGTCGGCGATGTGCTCCTTGCCCGCGCCGTTGGGGCCGAGCACGAGCACGGGCACGTCGGCGGGCGCGACCTTCGCGGCGAGCGCGACGACCTCGTGCATCGCGGGGCTCGCGAAGACCATCCCCTGAAGGTCGTAGCGGGCGGCGAGGGAGTCGCGCGCACGGCGCTGCGCGGCAACGAGGCGGCGGTTCTCGAGGTCGAGCTCGCGCATCCGCAGGAGGTTGCGCACGGTGGTGAGGAGGCGCGCGTCGTTCCAGGGCTTGGCGATGTAGTCGCGGGCGCCGCGCTTCATCATCGCGACGGCGGTCTCGACGCTCGTCCACGCGGTCATGAGCACGACGGGCAGCGCGGGGTCGAGCGCGCGGATCTCGTCGAGCAGGCGCATCCCCTCCTCGCCGCTCGTGGCCGCGTCGGTGAAGTTCATGTCTTGAATCACGCAGCCCACGTCGTCGCGCGCGATGAGGTCGAGGGCCTCCGTCGGTCCTCGCGCCGTGAGCGCCTCGATGCCGTGCACTTCGAAGAGGAGCTCGAGCGCGGTGCGCACGGCCTCCTGATCGTCGACGATGAGAACCTTGCCCGTGGTCATGGTCGCAGCTCGGGCGATCGTACGATCAACGGGTGCGCTCGATGAAGCGCGTGATGCGCTCGGCGTAGGCGTCGGGCGCGTCGAGGTGGAGCGCGTGCGCCGCCGCGGGGATGTGCACGATCTCCTTGTCTGCGTCGGGCGTTCCGAGCGAGGCGAAGACCTCGTCGCTGACGCCCGCGGGCACCTGGCCGTCGGCCTCGCCCGCGAGGATGAGCGCGGGCACCGTGACCGCCCGCAGCGACGGCGCCGCGTTCTCCCGCTCGATCTGGGGGAACATCACGTCGAGGGTGTGCGACGCGTTGGCGCTGAAGGTGAACGGATCGAAGGGCGAGTCGAAGATCACCGCGCCGTTGACGGCGCTGCGCCCCGTGGTGCTCCCGCCGCCGAGCTTCGAGACCCAGGTGAGGTGCGCGGTGATGTTCGTCCGGTCGATCGCGGGGTTGGCGCGGTACCAGTCGAGCGCATCCGCCGCGTCGCGGTCGCCCTCGCGCGCGCGTCGCTCGGCCGCCGCCACCGCCCAGTCGCGACCGAGCCGCAGCGTGAGCGGGACGTCGACGGAGCCCGCCGCGTCGATCCAGCCGCGCACCTTGCCGCGCGAGCTCGCGTCGGCGAGGTACTCCGCGGTGAGAAGGCCCCCCCACGAGTACCCGAGGAGGTACAGCTTGCGCGTCGGGTAGCGCGTGTGGAGCAGGTCGACGACGAGCCCGAGGTCCTCGCGGAACTGCGCCACGGTGAGCGTCGAGGTGTCGGCGTGGCCCTGCGCCATGCCCGAGGCGCGCTGCTCCCAGTACGCCACGCCGTAGCGCGCCTCGAGGCGCTGAAACGGCGGCGCGTTGAAGAGCGTGAACGACGAGCCGCCGGGGCCGCCGTGCACCGCGAGGATCAGCACGTCGCTCGCGCCGTCGCCGCGCACCCACACGGGCATGTCGGCGCCGCGGTTGCGGAGAAAGAGCATGTCGCCGTCGCCAGCGTCGCAGCCGCCGAGGCAGAGCGCGGCGACCGCCGTGACGGTCGTGAGGAGCGTGCGCATCGAGGAGTTCATGGCGTGATCGGGTTCCTTTCGGGTCGTCTGTGGATCAGCGGTCGAAGTGGATGGCGACGCCGAGCTGCCCGGCGATGTGGAGCGCCGCGACGTCGTTGACGGGGAGCTGCTCCCAGCACGAGATGCGGGCGAAGACGCTGAGGGGCGCCTTCGCGCGGCGAGAGAAGTCCCAGCCCATCGTGAGCGCGCCGCCGGGGGCGAAGGCGCCGCGCGAGGCGCCCGCGACCGACGCGAAGCCGCCGTTGCCGTCGGGCGTCCAGGTCGAGCCCGCGAGCCACGTGTGCGCGTACCCCGCGGAGACGCGGAGGTCGCCGTAGAAGCCGCTCCCGAAGGTGTACCGGTAGCCGAACTCCGCCGTCGTGAGGAGCGCCGTGTGAAAGCCCGCGTGGTGGTAGGCCGCGAGCTGGAGCCCGCCGAAGAACGAGTGACCGCCCCACCCGACGAGCTCGTGCTCGCCGCCGAGGGAGACGCCCGGGTGCGTCAGAAGGTCGCCGTAGTACGCGAGCGTGAGTCGTCGCGCGACGGGGCGACGATCGTCACGGGCGTGCGCGAGGGGCGCGTGCGAGAGCGCCGCGAAGGCGAGCGCGAGCGAGGCGAGGATGTGCGTGCGGGTCATCGTGGTTCTCCGGTCTCCAGCGTCCGCGGGTGATCGCGTGGCGGACGATGAGGGCCCCTTGAGCAGCCCGCATGCCGCGCGAATAACCCTTGAATTCAGCGCTTTTTGCGCGCCGATCGACCGGACGGACGTCCGCCCCCGGACAGGTGTCCGCGCTGGCCGCGGACGCGCGCGCTGCGATACGGTCTCCGCGTGTCACGTCTCTCGCGATGGTTCGCGTTCGGCGCCGTGCCCGGAACCGACGAGGAGGCCCACCGCTTTCTCGAGCGGCGCATCACGACGCTGCTCGGCTTTGTCGTCGCGCTGTGGGTCTACGCCTGCGTCGACAACACCGTCGACGTGCTCTTCGTACGTCACCGCGGGCTCGCCGAGGCCCTCGGGGGCGGCCTCGCGCGCGTGCAGTTCCTCGGCGCCGCGGCGCTCGTCGCGCTGTGGCTCATGGCCCGTCGCGGCGGTCGCTCGCGGGCCTTCCTCCACGCCGCCGACGCGGGCTCGGCGCTCGTTCAGTCGGCGCTCCTCGGCGCGCTGCTCTTCACGCTGCGCCTCGACAGGCGCCCCGAGTTCGGCCCGACGCTCGGCCTCACGCACATGCTCGTCCTCCGCGCGGCCTTCGTGCCCTCGACGCCGCTGCGCACCGCGGCCATCACGGGCGCGAGCTGGGCGCTCTTCACCGCCGCCGTGGGCCTCCGCTACCTGCGCCCCGGCGAGGGCGAGGCCGCGGCGGCGGCGCGCGCGGTGTGGTTCCTCGTCGTGTGGGGAGGCTTCGCGCTCGCGGCCTCGACGCTCATCACGCGGATCATCTACGGCCTCGCGGAGCGCGCCCGCGCCGCGCTGCGCCTCGGCGTCTACGAGCTCGACGCGCGCCTCGGCGAGGGCGCGATGGGCGTCGTGTACCGCGCGCGCCACGCGATGCTGCGGCGGCCCACGGCGGTGAAGCTCCTGCGCCCCGACCGCGCCGGCGCGTCGGCCCTCGCGCGCTTCGAACGCGAGGTGCAGCTCACCGCGTCGCTCTCGCACCCCAACGTCGTCGCCGTCTACGACTACGGCCGCACCCCCGACGGCGTCTTCTACTACGCGATGGAGCACGTCGACGGCATCGACCTCGACGCCCTCGTGCGCGGCGACGGACCGCAGCCCGCGGCGCGCGTCATCGACCTCCTGCGACAGGCCGCGGAGGGCCTCGGCGAGGCCCACGCGGCGGGGCTGATCCACCGCGACGTCAAGCCCGCGAACCTCATGGTGGCGCCGCGCGCGCGGGGAGAGATCGTGAAGGTGCTCGACTTCGGGCTTGTGGCGCCCGCGACGGAGCCCGACGGCGACGCGCAGCCGCAGGCCCTCGTCGGCACGCCGCTCTTCATGGCGCCCGAGACGCTGCGAGGCCGCGCCGCCGACGCGCGCAGCGACCTCTACTCCCTCGGCGCGGTGGCCTACTGGCTCCTCACGGGCCGACCGGTCTTCGACGGCGCGACGCTCGTCGAGCTCTGCGCGAAGCACCTCGAGGGCGAGGTGGTGCCGCCGTCGGCGCGCACGACCAACGAGATCCCCGCGGCGCTCGAGGCGCTGGTGCTCGCGTGCCTCGCGAAGCGGCCCGAGGCGCGCCCTGCGTCGGCCATGGCGCTCCGTGACGCGCTCGACGCGATCGCCGCGCCCGCGTGGCCTGTCGATGCGTGGTGGCGGACGCGCGCCCCGACGCTTCTCGCGCAGCGCGCGCCGTCGCCGCAGACGCCCGTGGCGCTCTCGCGCGCAGACGACGCCGCGCACGGCCGGTGAGCCCATCGATCCGCGGCGCTTCGAAGCCCGCGCGTCACCCTCTCGTTGTGCGGCGCGCTGCACAACGGTGCGCGAATCCCTGCGCGATCTCGCCCGAGGGAGGCGGAGATTTCCCCGTGTCTTCGCGCGGCGCGCGCGTTGCTCCCGCGTCGCGACGCAAGAGGAGGCACGCGCATGATCGTCGTCACAGGACCGACAGGGAACACGGGCAGGATGGTGATCGAGGGGCTGCGCGCGAGGGCGATCCCCTTTCGCGCGATGCTGCGTGACGAGGGCCGCCGCCGGGCGCTCGACGCGCAGGGATTCCCGACCGTACACGGTGATTTCAGCGACCGCGCGTCGCTCGTGCGCGCCCTCGACGGCGCCGACACGGCCTACCTCGTGTGCACCCCCGACGAGCGCCTCGTGCCTTGCGAGACGGCCTTCATCGCCGCCGCGCGCGAGGCCGGCGTGCAGCGCATCGTGAAGTGCAGCGCCCACTCCGCCGCCCACGACGCGGGGAGCCCCAACCTCCGCGCCCACGCCCGCATCGAGGACGACCTCAAGGCCTCGGGGCTCCGCTGGACCATCGTGCGCCCCCACGGATTCATGCAGACCTTCTTCTGGATGTCGGCGCCCATGGTGATGGAGCACGGCGTCCTCTCGTACCCCGCGGGCGACGGCCCCCTGCCCCTCATCGACCTGCGCGACGTCGGCGAGGCGATGCTCACGGTGCTCACCCGCGACGGCTTCGACGGGCGCGCGTTCGACCTCACGGGCCCCGAGGCCCTGCGCCCGACGCAGATGGCCGACGCGCTCTCCGTCGCCTTCGGACGAACGATCACCTACGTCGACGGCCCCCTCGAGGCGCTCGACGGGCTCATGCGCCAGATGGGCGTCCCCGACGCGCCGCGCGAGCACGTGCTCTGGTGCTTCCGCGAGCAGCGCGCGGGGCGCTTCGACTACACCTCCGACGGCCACCGCGCGCTCGGCCTGAGGCTGCACTCATACGCGGAGTTCGCCGCCGACGTGGCCGCGGGACGCACCGGCGTCGCGACCTCGGAGTTCTCTCGCTGACGTCGCGCTTCGGGGGTTGACGGACGACCCCGAGCGGGCGCACTCCCCCCCGCGTCATGCGCTGGACCGCCGCGAACATCCCCGACCTCTCCGATCGCACGTACATCGTCACGGGCGCCAACAGCGGCATCGGCTACGAGGCCGCGCGCATCCTCGCGGCCCGGGGCGCGCGCGTGGTGCTCGCCTGCCGCACGGCCTCGAAGGCCCGCGACGCGCTCGACGGAATCCGACGCGCGCGCGCCGACGCGAGGGCGGAGTTCGCCGCGCTCGACCTCGCGAGCCAGAAGAGCGTGCGGGCCTTTGTCGACGAAATCGCGCGGCGCTTTCCCGAGGGCGTCGACGGGCTCGTGAACAACGCGGGCGTGATGGCGCTGCCGCGGCAGCTCACCGAAGACGGCTTCGAGATGCAGCTCGCCACCAACCACCTCGGACACTTCGCGCTCACGGCGCTCACCCTCCCGCTGCTCGTGCGGCGCCCGAGGGCGCGCGTGGTGAGCGTGTCGAGCGGGGTGCACTGGGTGGGTCGCGTGCGCCTCGACGACCTCATGGGCGAGCGGCGCTACGCGAGCTGGGGCGCCTACGCGCAGAGCAAGCTCGCGAACCTGCTCTTCACGCGCGAGCTCCAGCGGCGCCTCGCGGGGCGTCACCCGCACGTCATCGCGACGGCGGCGCACCCGGGCTACGCGGCGTCGAACATCCTCACGACCTCGGCCCGCGCGTGGGGTGACAACGCGCTCTCGACGGGAACCTACGCGCTCGGCAACTCGCTCGTCGCGCAGTCGGCCGTGGCGGGCGCGCTCCCGACGGTGCGCGCGCTGGTCGACGAGGCGGCGAGGGGCGACGAGTTCTACGGGCCGTCGATGTGGCTGTGGGGCGCCCCGACGCTCGCGTCACGGAGCCCCGCCGCGCGCGACGACGCCGCCGCCCGCGCGCTGTGGGAAGCGTCGGAGCGCCTCACGGGCGCGCGCTTCGAAGGGCTCTGAGGCCGCCGGGTTCGCGACGCGCGAGACTGCCGCGGAGGCACTGGTGTTAGGCTGGCGCGCGTGACGCTCCCTCCCCTGCGCACCCGCGACGGACACACCCTCCACGTTCACACGCTCGGCCGCGGCCCCACGGTGGTGCTGCTCCACGGCTTCGCGATGCACGGCGCGCAGTGGCTCCCCTTCGCGGCGCCGCTCGCGCGCTCGTTCCGCTTCGTGCTCCCCGATCTGCGCGGGTTCGGGCGCTCGCATCACGTGCCCTTCACGAAGCGCGACGCGGTGGCGCAGCTCGCCGACGACGTCGAAGACCTCTTCGCGGCCCTCGGCGACGACCGCGTTCACGTGGGCGGGCTCTCGATGGGCGCGCTCACGGGGCTGTGCCTCGCGTCACGCGGCGCGCTCGCGAGCGCGCGGAGCTACACGCACATCGACCAGGCCGCGCGCATTCACAACGGCGACGGGTGGCGCTGGGGGCTCTTCGGCGACGACCAGGCCGCGCGCTTCCACGAGCTGCGCGCGCTCCTCGACGAGGCGACGGCCCTGCGCGACGTGCCCTTCGAAGCGCTCCCCGCGGCGTTCTCGGCGCGCGTGCGCGCGGCCTTCGGGCGCTTCTTTCAGACCGCGGTGCGCCCCGCGTGGATGAAGCGCGGCGCGTCGGCCATCGAGCACCCCGCGGTGGCGAAGCGCGTGCTCCCGGTCTCGCACTGGTCGACCTACATGGACGTGCTTCGCGCCTACCTCGACGAGCGCCACGACTTTCGCGACGCCCTCACGACCGTGCGCGCGCCCGTGACCCTCATGGTGGGCGAGGCGTCGGAGATGTACCCCGCCGAGGGTCAGTACGCGCTCGCGCGCACGGCGCCGCACGCCCGCACGGTGCGCTTCGCCCGCGTCGGACACGCCGTTCCCTACGAGGCCCCGCTGGCCTTCGTGCGCGCGCTCCACGCGTCGCTCGGCGCATAGCGCGCTTCGCGACCGCGTCCCCTCGCGGCGAAGCGCCTTGACGGCGCGCGCGGGCGTACCTCCAATGCGCGGCACCTTGGCGAAGAAGAAGCGTGACGAGGGCGCGTCGACGGCCACGAAGCAAGCACACAAGCGCGTGGCGCGACCGACGAAGATCGGCGGCGCGGCGCTCTATCAGGTGCACGACAACGGCGGACGGCCGTTCACCGTGCTCGTCGACGAAGACGCTGGGGGAGGCGCGCGCGTGCGGCTCTACCTCACGCGCAATCACCGCGCGGTGAAGGGCGACATTCCCCGCGAGTACACCCCGGCGGAGTACAAGCGGAAGCCCCCGCGCGCCGCGGAGCTGAAGCGCACCTGGACGCGCGTCGAGCACGTCTGGGTCGGCCGCCACACGACCCCCTGCGTCACCGCGAAGGAGAGCCTCGGCAACAGCCTCCTGCTGCGCCTCCCGCCCGCTCGCAAGGGCGGCGCCGCGCATCGCTACGTGCACATCGGCGCGGCGGTGTACGGCTTCGTCACGCGCGATCCGATCACGGCCTTCGAGAGCCCCGTGGGCAACAGCGACGTGCCCTACCCCGTGGCGCTTTCGAAGTCCGAGGTGTTCTTTCTCGGCGACGATCGGCGCATGCCGCGCGACGCAACGCGCGCCGCGGGCAAGCGCGATTTCGCGCAGGACTCTCCGCGCTGGGCGACGATCTATGACGACCTCTTCGGCTCCGCGTCGCAGCAGAAGGCGTGGCGCGCGCGGAAGCCTCCGTGCTGGCACAACCCCGCCGCGATGCCTCTGGAGGGCCGCCGCACACTGGTCCGCAGACGGTACTGATCGTCGCGCGACGAACGCGCATCGGAGCGCGCACACGCTTCGCGAGAGCCCATCGGATGCCGGTATTTTCGGCCCCGCCACGCGTTGGGGTAGATCCGCCGCATGCGAAGGTCACGCGGTACGGCTCTGCTTCTGATCGCTGCGCTGGTTGGCGCCTGTTCGGCACGCTCTGGCATCGGGTCCGGGTACTCCAGCGACGACGGCGCCGTCAGCGATCAGGTCGCTCCGAAGGGAGACGCGCCGGTCGTCGACAGCGCGCGTGAAGACGTCGCGGTCACCGTCGACGCATCGCCCGAGGTCGACGTCGCGCCCTTCGACGTCGTGTCGACCGACCAGCCCGCGCCTCCGCCTGACGTCGCGCCGCCGCTCGATGTGACGTCTCCGCCCGACGTGGCGCCTCCGCCCGACGTGGCGCCGCCGCGCGATGTGGTGATGCCGACCGACGTCGCGCCGCCGCCCGACATCGCGCCTCCCCCCGACGTGGCGCCCGCGTGCGGCGCATCGGGACAGGTGTGCTGCGCGGGCTCGCGCTGCAACACGGGCCTCACGTGCGCGGCGGGCGCGTGCGTGGCCGCGCCGACGTGTCGCTCGCTCACCAGCGCGTGCGCGAGCGCGTCGGAGTGCTGCGCGGGCGCGTCGTGCCGCGCGTCGCCGGGTTCCTCCATCTGCTGCGTCGAGGCGAGCGCCGCGTGCGCGAGCTCGGCGGAGTGCTGCGGACAGATGCTCTGCTCCGGCGGCCGCTGCGTGTGCCGCGCCGACGGGACCTCGTGCTCGGCCGACGCGGACTGCTGCGCGGGGCTCTCGTGTCAGTCGGGCTACTGCGCGGCGCGCTGCGCGAGCTCGGGCGCGACCTGCACCGCGCCGGGCGACTGCTGCACAGGCCTCACCTGCCTCTCGGGACGCTGCGCCACGCCGCCGACCTGCGTCGCCGAGGGCTCCGCGTGCACCACGGGCGGCACGGCCTGCTGCGCGGGGCTGCTCTGCGCGGGCGGCACCTGCCGCACCACCGCGTGCAACGCCAACGGCGCCGCGTGCTCGACGGCCTCGCAGTGTTGCAGCAACGCCTGCGCGGGCGGCCTCTGCCGGTCGTCGACGTGCCGCGCGACGGGCCAGACCTGCACGACGACGGGCGACTGCTGCGCCGGCAACTGCACCGCGGGAACGTGCCGCGCGCCCGTGTGCTTCGGCTCCGGCGTGTCGTGCACGACCAACGACATGTGCTGCTCGGGCACCTGCTCGGGCGGGGTGTGTCGCCTCTCCGGCTGCTTCGCCGAGAACGCGATCTGCGCGGCGACCACCGACTGCTGCACGGGGTCGTGCCTGTCGAACCTGTGCCGCAGCGCGGGCTCGTGCCACATGTCTGGCGAGCTCTGCGCGACGGCGAGCGACTGCTGCTCGAGGCTCAACTGCCTCGTCGGCCAGTGCACGCGCTCGACCTGCGTGGGCCTCGGCGGCACCTGCACCACCGCGAGCCAGTGCTGCTCGGGGCGCTGCACCGGCGAATCTGCCGCTCGACCACTTGCCGCGCGACCAACATCTCGTGCACCTTCGACTACGACTGCTGCACGGGCGGCTGCGGCGCGTTCATCTGCCGCTGAGCGGTGACCCGTCGGGAGCCTCATCCGTCAGCGCTCTTCGCCGAGCGACGAGCCCGCCTCGGTGATGCTCGATCGCATCGAGCGACGCGGCGGCCGCCACGGAGTGGCCGCAAGGCGCGTCGCGGCGGAGCGCGAGAAGGCGGCTCCTTTGCAACGGCGCGGGGCATCACCCCTTTACCCCGCTTCCGCGCGCCCTTTCCCCGCCAGTTGAGTCTGACCGCCATTGGGAAGTTGACGGCGCCAGACGCTTCCCGTCGCGCGCGGGTTCGGCCCGCGTGAGAGAGACGCGCGTGACGCGCCCAGGGCGATACGCGCGTGACGCGCCCAGGGAGATACGCGCGTGACGCGCCCAGGGCTCGCCACGCGAGACGCGCCCAGGGCTCGCCCCCCAAGGGATGTACGCGATCGGGGGCTCGGCCTGGGCTGTGGATGCACGGATCACCCGTCTTCGACAGAGTTCCGAAACACCGAGCGACTCCCTCCGCGGAACCCTCGAGGTGATCCATGCCTTGACGTAGCCCAGGCCAAACCCCCCGATCGCGTACATCCCTTGGGGGGCACCCTGGGCGCGTCTCACGTGGCGAACCCTGGGCGCGTGACGCGCGTGTCTCCCCTCGTGGAGCGCTGCCCTGGGCGCGTCACGCGCGTCCCTCTCACAGAGAACCCCAGGCGCGACGGGAAGCGTCTGGCGCCGTCAACTCCCCAATGGCGGTCAGACTCAACTGGCGGGGAAAGGGCGCGCGGAAGCGGGGTAACGGGGTGATGACCCGCGCCGCTGAGAAGGGGCCGGACCACGCTCGCGCTGCCCTATCATCGCGCTCCCCGCCATGATGACGCGCGTCGCCTTTCTCACCCTCGACGATCGCACCGACTTCGTCATCGACGACGCCGTCGCCATCGAGGCCCTCGCGCGCCGCGGCGTCCGCGTCGACGAGCGCGCGTGGCGACGCCGCGACGTGGCGTGGCGCGACTACGACGCCGTCGTGATCCGCACGACCTGGGACTACCAGCGCGACCTCGACGCCTTTCTCGCCGCACTCGACGCCATCGCCGCGACTGGCGTCCCTGTCGCCAACGCGCTCCCGCTCGTGCGGTGGAACGCGCGCAAGACCTACCTCCGCGACCTCGCGTCGCGCGGTGTCGCGACGCTCCCGACGCGCTGGGGAGAAGGGATCTCATCGCTCGAACTCAATACCCTCTGCGATCACTTCGACACCGACGAGTGCGTCATCAAGCCCGTGGTGGGCGCCAACGCCGACGACACCTTTCGCGTCCCGCGCGACCTCGACCCTCCGCGCGCGAACGAGATCGCCGCGCGCTTCGCGGGGCGCGCGTGGATGGCGCAGCCCTTCATCCGAAGCATCGTCGACGAGGGCGAGCGCTCGCTCTTCTTCTTCGACGGAGCGCTCAGCCACGCGGTGCGCAAGGTCCCCCGCGCGGGCGACTTTCGCGTGCAGGAGGAGCACGGCGGCGCGATCACCGCGTTCACCCCCGACGACGCGCACCTCGCCGCGGCTCGACGCGTGATCGACGCGCTCGACGAGACGCCCCTCCAGGCCCGCGTCGACCTCGTGTACGACCACCACGGCGCCCTCGCGCTCATGGAGCTCGAAGCCATCGAGCCCTCGCTCTACTTCCGCACCGACCGCGACGCGGCCGACAACTTCGCCGACGCGCTCGCGCGATGGCTCCAGCGGCAGCCTCCGCGCCATTGACCGCGCGCCACCGACGGGCGAAGACCGACGTCGCGACGATGAACGAGCCCACCCCGACGCAACGGACACGCGGCCGAGCGACGCCTCTCCACGCAGCGTCGGCCCTCGTCGCGCTCGCGCTCGCGGCGCTCCCGACGACCGCGCGCGCGCAGTCGCACGTCGACTGGTACACGCCCTCGCTCGCCGTCGCGGCCCTCGCGCGCACCCGCGGCGACACGCGCTTCGACGCGGCCTTCGACCTGCGGCTCGACGCGCTCTTCGGCGATCCCCTCGGCGTGCGCGCGGGCGCCTTCGTCGACGGACGCGTCACGACCTCCGCGGAGATCTCGGCCGCCGCGGGCGCCTCGCTCGCGACGAGCCTCTCGCGCCACGACGGTGGCTCGACCCTGGTGCTCTCCATCGGCGGCGCCGTGCACGACCGCGACGGCCTCACCCCCGCGGCGCTCGGGCGCGTGTGGTGGGGGCTGCGAACGCCCATCGAGGACGCGAACCGCTACGAGATCGCCGTCGGCGTGTGGGCTGAAGCGCGGTACTTTCCGCGTGACGGAACGGTCGACGCGCTGCTCGGGGTGAGCGTCGACCCGTACGCCCTCACGCTGCCCTTTCGCTACTTCTTCGGCGCGCTCTCGTCGCGCCCGTAGCGTCGACACCGCGCGGGCCGTCGGAGATATCCTCGCGCGATGACCGACGACCTCCGCGAGCGCGACGCGACGCCCGACGACTACGACGACTTCGTGGTGCTCTTCAACCAGCTCGGCGCGGGCGACCCGGTGCCCCCGCGCGACCGCTGGACCGTCGAGATGATGCCCTCCATCCGCCTCTTCGAAGGGGGCGGCGCGGTGGCCGCGTACGTCTTCGCGCAGGTGATGGGACGCGAGGGCTACGTGCGTCACCTCGTCGTCGGCGCCGACCACCGCGGGCGCGGCGTGGGCACCGCCGCGATGCGCGCCACGGCCGCGAGGCTCCGCGCGCTCGGCTGCGACACCTGGTGCCTCAACGTGCGCCCCGAGAACGAGCCCGCGGTGAGGCTCTACACCCGCTGCGCCATGCGCGTGCGCTACGCGTCGAGCTCCGTGCGCATCGCGTGGACTGCCTTCGACGAGCTCCCGCGGTCTCCCAACGGCGCCGCGGCGCGTCTCATCGCGCCCGACGAAGACGCCGCGATCGAGTCGGACTTCAAGCTCCACGTCGGGCAGATCGCGAGCGTGCGCGCGCGGCAGGGGCGCGTCCCGCTCGCGCTGTGGGCGGGCGGCGGCTGCGTGGGCGTGGCGTGCTTCGATCCGCGCTTCCCCGGGGCGGCGCCGTTTCGGGTGAAGGGCGATGCGTACCTCGGAGACCTCATCGACGCGATGCGCCCACACGCGCTGCCCGAACCACCTCACGTGAGCCTGCTCGTCGAAGACGACGAGGCGCTCACCGCGCGGCTCCTCGCGCTCGGCGGCGAGACGCGGCTGTCGCTCTTTCACATGGCAGGACCCATCGTCGCGCCGTGATCCTCGGCGCGACGCGCGCTACCAGACCACGCGCGTCGGCATCGTCGCGTTGCGAAAGTCGCCGAGCGTGCCCCAGCACCAGACCTCGTGGTCGAAGCGCAGCGCGCACGCGCCCCACACGCCGACGAACACGCGATCGACGCCCGAGATCCCGGGGACGAGACCGGGCCTCGTCGCGCACTCATCGGGACCGCTCAGGCCCACGCAGGTCTCCGTGGCCGTGAACCCGAGACCGCCACCGTGTCCGCTGCCCCAGCACCGCACGGTGCCATCCTCGAGCGACGCGCAGGTCGAATACATGCCCGCGGAGAGGGAGCGCATGCGGGTCAACCCGGGATCGACGGCGACGGCGACGCGCGCGGGCCACTGCGACGATCCGTTGCCGAGCTGGCCGTTCGGGTTCTTTCCGACGCAGCGCGCGGTGCCATCAGGGAGCCGGTAGCAGGCGAAGATGCCGTCGGGGCGCGCATCGAGCTCTGCGCCCGTGGGGATCATCGTCGACGCCAGCGTCCCCACGCCGGTGTAGCGCCCGTCGCGAAGGAGGAACATCCAGCCCCAGTCAAGCGCCCACAGACGCGCGACGTCGGACACGTCTGCGAAGCGCGTCGGGAACTCCGCTCTTCCCGGCAGCAACGCCCCCGCGCCCGAGCCCCAGCACCACACGGAGCCATCGCGGCGCGCGACGCACACCGACCTGCTCGAGGCCCCGAGCGCGACCGCGTCGTCGATGCCAGGCACGCGCGTGGGATGCAACCGACACGGAACGGCCCTGCCGCTGAGGTCGCACGCATCGCCGCCATCATTGCCCACGCCGAGCGTCGCGTTGTCGTTGCCGCCCCAGCACCACACGGCGCCCGCGCGGCTCCGCGCGCAGGTGGCCTCCCCGTCCGCGGTGACGAGCTCGGCGATGTCCGCCAGGCCGGGGATCGTCACCGGGCTCATCTCGATCGTCTGTCCGGTGCCGAGTCCGCCAAGCACGGCGACGCCACGCGCGCGCACGGTCCCGTCGCTCATCAGCGCGAACTGATAGGCCATCTCTCGCACGTCGAGCGACACCACGTAGGGGCCCGGCGACGCGTCGGGCGTCGCATCGACGCGCGCATCTGCGACCGCATCGACGCGCGCGTCCGTGACCACGTCGAAGACCGCATCGAGGCGCGCATCCGTGACGACATCAACGCCGCCGTCACCGTCGGAGTTGCGCACCGTCTCTGCGCCGCAAGCGCTCACGAGTGCGGCGAGCGCGACCGATGTGAAGTGACCTGTTCCACGCATGCGAAGACCTCCCGAAGGATCTCTCTCTGACTCGAGCGACGCGTTTCTAACGCAGCGAGCGCCTCGTCGCGCGCGCAATTTCGGCGCTTCGCAGCGCCGCTTTCGGTGCGCGCGACGTCTCGGTACGCGCGATGTTTCGAAACCTCGCGCGAGCGACCGCTACGGCTTCGGGATGAGCAGCGTCAGCGCGGCGCGCTTCGCGTCGATCTCGTGCAGCGCGTAGCCCGTGTCCCAGAGGGAGACGATCGCCGCGAGCGCGTCGGGCAGGTCACGCAAGAGCGCCCCCGCGGGCACCACCTTCGCGAGCGAACGGGCGTCGCCCCCGAAGCTCGGGAACTGCGCGGCGCCCTCGCCGTCGGGCACGCGCATCCCCGCGTCCGAGAGGAGCCTCCACCACCGCGACGCGCTCCAGAGCTGCGCCAACGACGGGGCCTCGTACTCGAGCTTCGCGCGCTGCGCGTTCACCGCCGTCTGCACCTCGGCCGCGGCCTCGATGCAGCGCGCGCGCAGGTCGAGGGCGTCGCACGTCGAGGGCAGCAACGGCTTCACGGCGCGCGCCCACGCGTCGACCTCGAGGCGGGGATCGGCCGCGCCCGACAGCGCCGCCACCGCGCTCTGGAGGAGGTGCAGCGTCGGGTGGGTCGTCTGAAAGCGTCGATACCCGTAGCCCGGCACGTCGCGCTCGAGCAGCCACACGACGGGCGCCGGCGCGCGCTTCAGCCCGTACGCGGCGAGCCTGTGCGCGACCTCCTGCGCGAGCGCGTCGGCGCGCGTCGCCCCCTCCGCGTCGGCCGCGAGGAGCGCGAACGCCATCGCGTCGCCCGCGGTCTTGGTCCGCGTGGGCCTCGCACGCTTGTCGAAATCCGCGAACGCGCAGCGCGACGGGTCGAGCCACGACTCGCTCAAGAGCCCCCGCGCCACGAGCGCCTCCGCCGCCGCCGACCCACGGAGCCCGTCGATCGCCGCGAGCGCCTCCGCGAGCCGGGGACGCCTTGGACGCAGCCACCCCTCCGCCCGCCCGATGACCTCCTCGGGCGGCGCGTGCCGCGTCGCGTGGAGGACCTCACCGACCGCGCGCACGGCGGCCCTCCGCGGTCCCGGCGACGGCGCCGTCCAGCTCGAAAACACGGTGTTGATCGACGCCTCGACGACCGCCTCGATGGCGCCGCGCGGCACGCCGAGCGCGTCGCAGAGCCACGTGACCCCGTCGCCCGCGTAGCGGTACCAGCTCTCCTGACACGCCGTGCGATCGATCACGCCGTCGATGATCTCGTCGATCGCGGCGACGACCCCGGCCTCGTCGAGCTCGCCCGTCGCGCCGCGCCTCACCCGACCGAACGCGGCGTCGAACGCGCGCAGGCACTCGACCATCGCGCGCACCTCGCCGACCACCCAGTCGACGGCGGGCGCGAGCCGCGCCGGGTCCCCGTTCGCCGCCCTGAGGTTCGCCACCGGAGAGTGGCACCAGCACGACCCGAAGGACTCGTTGCCGATGCTCCATCCCCCCCGGCCGTACCACGCCCCTGCGATCGGAGCGATCGTCGCCGGAAGGTCCTGCGGCGCGGTCGCGCGGAGCACCGCGGTGACCGCCTCGCGGAGCCGTGGCTCGTCGTAGCGCACAATCGCGTCGCGCACCTCGGACCAGAGGGGCAGCGTCAACTGGAGGTCCATCGTCATGGGTGCGCTCGTCGGGTCTGGCCCACGATCGACGCGGCGCTCAGGCGCACCATGCGCCAGAAGCCCCGCGCGTCGCCGGGGTCTTTTCGAAGCACGAGGAGGTCTTCGAAGCGCGGCGTCGGCCTGCGCGCCGCGCGGAACATACGCTCGTAGCAGAGGTTCGCGGCGCGCGTGTTTCCGTCGTCGAAGGGGTGCGTGAAGATCACGTCGAGGTAGAGCCCGCACGCCGCCACCACCGCGTCGAGGTGCGGCGCGCGCCAGCACGCGAGCCGCGCGTCGAGCGTGGCCGCGAGGTCTTCGGTGAAGGGGTATCGGTGCGCGCCTCCGCGGGCGAAGGCGTCGGTCACGCGCAGCGGCGCGGCGCCGTCGAGGCCGAGCACGAGGCCCTGCGTGTGCGCGAGCGCGTCGAGGGTGAGCGCCTCGCCGCGATCGGCGCGCGCCCGAAGGTCGTCGAGCGCGGTGCGGTACCGCGCCGTGCGCGCGGGGTCGGCGTGCTGCGGGCCGTCGTAGCGGTCGATGTAGCGCCGGTGATGGTCTTCGACGGAGGCCCCCGCCGCGGCGGCGCGCGCGAGCCACGGGGCGACGTCGTCGGGCGGCGCGGCGACGTCGACGCGCGTCCACATCGCGAGGTGCGGGGTCATCGCGTCGCGCGCGAGGTCGCTCACCCGGCGATGATGGAGCGCGCGTCGACCCCGTGTCGAGCGCCGCGAAGGGCCCCGGTGCTACCGCGCCGCGGGGCGGTTCTCGATGATGACGCCGCCTGCCTTGACCGAGCTCTTGATCTTCATGGTGGTCTCCCTCTCGCTGCGACGCAGCGGTGCGTGGCGCCTCTGCCGCGAGGGCCACGGCGGGTGATTGGGGTCACCGCAGAGAGATTCTCAACCGATCGACGGAGGCGCTCACACGAGGTCGGTGAGGATGCGCCGCAGGAGGTCGTAGGCCCACCCCACCGACGCCACCTCGACGCGCTCGCCGGGCGCGTGCGCGCCGCGGATCGTCGGGCCGAAGGACACCGTGTCGAGACCGGGGTACTTCGCGCCGATGATCCCGCACTCGAGGCCCGCGTGAATCACCTTCACCGCGGCGTCGCTGCCATGGAGCGCGCGGTAGACCGCCTGGCACCGCGCGAGGAGCGGCGACGCGGGGTTGGGCGCCCAACCGGGATACGCGCCCGATGCTTCGCCCGCGATGCCGTGCTTCGCGAAGAGCGCGATGATCTCGTCGGCGAGCGCGACAGACTCCGCGTCGACGAGGGAGCGCACCATGAGGTTGGCGCGTCCCTCTTCGGGCGTGATCGACACGACGCCGAGGTTGTTCGACGTCTCGACGACGCCGGGCACCTTCTCGCTCATGCGTCGCACGCCGTAGGGCGCGGCCGAGAGCGCCGCGATCCAGCGCGCCTCGTCGTCACGCGAGAGCACCGCGTCGGCGGCGCCCTCCTGCGCGACCACGGTCACGCCGGGATCGACGGCGCCGAGCTCCGCGCGCACCCGCGACGCCTCGCGCGCGAGCAGCGGGGCGAGCTTCGCGAGCGCCTCCGCGGGCAGCGCGACGACGGCGAAGGCCTCTCGCGCGATGGCGTTGCGGGCCGTTCCGCCGTCGAGCCGCGCGAGGCGCAGCGGGAGCTCGGCGCGCAGCGCGCGCAGCACGCCCACCAGCAGCCGGATCGCGTTGCCGCGGCCCTCGTGGATGTCCACGCCGGAGTGTCCGCCGCGGAGTCCGCGCAGGCTGAGGGTCGTCGTGACGTAGCCCGCGGGCAGCGCCTCGGCGGTCACGGCCGCGCGCACGTCGACGTCGAGTCCGCCCGCGCAGCCGAGATAGAATTCGCCCCAGTCCTCGGTGTCGAGGTTGAGCATCAAGCGCCCCTTGAGCCGCGTCGACTCGAGGCCGTGCGCGCCGGTCATCCCCGTCTCCTCGTCGACCGTGAGGAGCGCTTCGAGGGGGCCGTGCGAGAGCGTCGGGTCTTCGAGCGCCGCGAGGATCATCGAGACGCCCATCCCGTTGTCGGCGCCGAGGGTGGTGTGCTCTGCGACGAGCCATCCGTCGCGCAGCGTCGGGGCGATGGGGTCGCGCGTGAAGTCGTGCGCGCTGTCGGCGTTCTTCTGGCAGACCATGTCGAGGTGGCCCTGGAGCACCACCGTGGGCGACGACTCGCGCCCCGGCGACGCGGGCTTTCGGACGATGAGATTGCCCGCGCCGTCGACCTCCGGGGCGAGGCCGAGGGCGGTCATCTCCTGCGCGAGGCGATCTCGGATGGCGGCCTCGGACTTCGAGGCGCGCGGCGTCGCGCAGAGGGTTGCGAAGTGGCGCCAGACCGCGGCGGGTTCGAGGCCGGCGAAGGGGGTGTCGTCGTTCGCGCTCATCGCGCGGACTTCAACCGCGGAACCGCCCGAAACGGAAGGGGAGAACGTCACGCGCGCTTCGGATTGATCGCGTGGGTCCGAAGGAGGTGACGCTCCCCGCGCCGTGCTGATAGCGTCCCTCGCCAGAAGCCGTGACGCGGACGCACAGCACCGTACGCACCGACACGCTCTCCATCGTCGTAGGCGCGTTTCACGTCGAGGTGATCGACGGCCCCGACAAGGGTGCGCGCGCCACGCCCGTCGAGGGCAAGCTCACCGTGGGCACCGCCGAGGGCGTCACCCTGCGGCTCTCCGATCGCGCCGTGAGCCGCTATCACCTCGAATGCGAGGCCCACCCCGACGCGCTCGTCGTGCGTGACCTCGGCAGCACCAACGGCACCTGGGCGGGGCCCTTCGCGATCCGTGAGGCGCGCCTCGGAGAGACCGCCGAGGTGCGCGTCGGCACCACGCGGCTGCGCATCACGATGGAGGCCCGCCGCGCGTCGCTCCCCCTGTCGTCGCAGGCTTCGTTCGGCGGCCTCCTCGGCGGCTCCGCGGCGATGCGGAGGATCTACGCGACGCTCGCGGCCGCGGCGCCCACGACGAGCACGGTGCTCATCACGGGCGAGTCGGGCACCGGAAAAGAGCTCGCGGCCCGTGCGATCCACGCGACGAGCGAGCGCGCCGACGGGCCCTTCGAAGTGATCGACTGCGGGGCCATGCCGCCGACGCTCATGGAGTCGGAGCTCTTCGGCCACGAGCGCGGAGCCTTCACGGGCGCCGCGGGCGAGCGCGAGGGCGCCTTCGAACGCGCCGACGGGGGGACGCTCTTTCTCGACGAGCTCGGCGAGCTGCCCACGGAGCTGCAACCCAAGGTGCTCCGCGCGCTCGGCGAGGGCGAGGTGCGGCGCATCGGCGCGCGAAAGTCGCGCAAGGTCGACGTGCGCGTCGTGGCCGCCACCAACCGCGACCTGCGCCGCGAGGTGAACGCGGGACGCTTCCGCGCGGACCTCTACTACCGCCTCGCGGTGATCCAGGTCCGGCTGCCGCCGTTGCGAGAGCGCCTCGAAGACCTCGACGTGATCGTGCCCGCCCTCGTCGCGCGGATCAGGGCCGAGCGCGGCGCGCGAGGACCCCTGGAGTGCACCGAGGAGTTCCTCGACCGGCTGCGCGAGCACGTCTGGCCCGGCAACGTCCGCGAGCTCCGGAACTACCTCGAGCAGTGCATGATCCTCTCGGCCCCGCCGCCCTTCTCCGAAGACGCTTCGCGCGAAGATTTCTCCGACGAAGACGACCTCGTCGCGGGCCTCGACGCGCTGCCCCTTCGCGACGCCAAGGCGGCCCTCGTCGAGCGCTTCGAACGGCGCTACCTCGCGAAGGCCCTCGAAGAGACGGGCGGCAACGTCGCCGAGGTCGCGCGCCGCGCGGGCGTCGATCGCGCCACGGTGTTCCGCACGCTCCGCCGCATCGGAATGCGCGGCGACGAGCGATGAATCTTCGTCGCCTGTGATACCTTCGCGCCCGTGAACAGGGAGTTCACCGAAGCGGAGGCGGCCCCTCCCGAGGAACCCACGCTCGACGCGGGCGCGCGCTTCGGCCGCTATGAGATCGTTCGCCTCCTCGGCAGCGGCGGCTTCGGCCATGTGTACGAGGCTACACACCGCGAGCTCGGCAAGCGCGTGGCGCTCAAGGTGCTGCGCCGCGAGTTCGCGCTGCATCCCACGGTGCGAGCTCGCTTCGCCCGCGAGGGACAGGCCGCGTCGCGGCTGCGTCACCCCAACGTGGTCGACGTCACCGACGTGGGCGCCTTCGACGGACAGCCCTACCTCGTGATGGAGCTCCTCGAAGGCGAGACCCTCCGCGCCCGCATCGCGCGCGACGGCGCGATGGCGCCCGACCGCGTGGTCGACCTCATGCTCCCGGTGCTCGACGCGATCGCCGAGGCCCACGACCGCGGGCTCGTGCACCGCGACCTCAAGCCCGAGAACATCTTTCTCTCGCGCTCGGGCGCGCGGCCCGAGATTCCCAAGGTGCTCGACTTCGGCGTGGTGAAGCTCGACGAAGACCGCGGCGCCGCCATGCTCACGGGCTCTGGGATCCTCCTCGGAACGCCTTCATACATGTCCCCCGAGCAGGCCCAGGACGTGCGCGAGCTCGACGGCCAGAGCGACCAGTTCTCGCTCGGCGCCATCGTGTACGAGTGCCTCGACGGGCGCCGCGCCTTCGAAGCCGACGGCGTGCTCACGACGCTCCAGCGCGTCGCGAACGATCCCCCTGCGCCCCTGCGCGCGTCGCTCCCCGAGGGCCTCCGCGCCGCCGTCGAGCGCGCCATGCAGAAGCGTCCCTCGGAGCGCTTTCCTTCGGTGCGGGCCTTCGCCGCCGCGCTGCTCCCGTATGCGTCGGAGCCCGTGCGCGCGCAGTGGTCGACGCTCGAGCGCGAGGTCGCCGCGCCTCCTCCCGCGGTCGTCGCGCAGGCCGTGAGCGGCCCCCGCACGCTCCAGGGCCGCGTGCGCGCCGCGAAGACCCCGCAGCGGGCGCTCATCGGCGCGTGGATCGTCGCGCTCACCCTCATCGCAGGAGCCTCCTTCGCGCTCTGGCGTCAGTACGCGTCGCCGCGCCCGTCACCGCCCATCGCGAGCGCGCCGATGACGGTCCCCGAAGCGCGCGAGCACACCACCGCGGCCCCCGTCGAAGCGCCTCCCGAGACACCCCCCGCGGCGCCCGTCGAAGCGCCTCCCGCGGCCTCTCCCGCGACGCCTGCCGTCGCGTTGACCGCCGCGCCGACGCTCCCGCCGCGGCCGGTGCCCTCCGCGACGCGCAACGCAGGGAGGTCTGTTCGCAGGGCTCCCGCAGCGGGCGCAGACGCGGGCGTGGTCGCGCGTCGCGTCGGCGCCAACGGCGCGGTGATCGAGGACTGAGCGCGTGTCTCGAAGGGGCAGACTCGTCGCGCTCTCGCTCTCCCTCGCGCTCGCGTCGGGGGTCTCGTGGGCGCAGCCCGCGCCGCCGCAGACGCAGTCACAGACGCAATCACCGCTCGACGCGACCATCGCCGCCGCCCTCGCGCTGCGCGTCGAAGGCCGCGACGCCGAGGCGCTCGCGCTCCTCACCCGCGCGTGGGAGGAGACCCGCTCGCCCCGCGCTCGCGCGCAGATGGCCCGCGCCGAACAGGCCGTCGGACGCTGGCTCGACGCCGAGCAGCACATGACCGAGGCCCTCGCGTCCGAGGATCCGTGGGTGGTCGCGCGACGCGCCTCGCTCGAAGAGGAGCGCGCCCGCGTGAGGGCGCACCTCGGACGCGTCGAGCTCCTCGGGCTCCCCGACGGCGCGCGCGTGCGCATCGACGGACGCGGCCCCTACGCGGTTCCGCTCGCAGAGCCGCCGTGGAGCGCCGTGGGCACGGTGCTCGTCGAGGTCGAGGCCGACGGGTACTTCCCCGCCGCGCGACGCGTCGTCGTCGATGTCGGCGCCACCACGCGAGAGACCATCTCGCTCGTGCGAACCCCGACGGAACCTCCGCCCGTCACGACGCCCGTCGCGCCTCCCGCGAACGCCTCCCCCTCGCCCCACGCGCCCCCTGTCACAGACGCGCCCGCGAGCTCCACGCGCGCCGCGCTCGGCCTCGCTGGAATCATCGCAGGCGCGACCTTCGCCGTCGGCGGACTCGCCGCGCACATCGCCCGCGAGCTCGCGGTCTCGGCCGCGGCGGATCAGGGCTGCGGCTACGACCCGTCGGGGCGCCTCGTGGGACCCGCCGACTGCGTCGACCGCGTGTCGTCGATCAACGTCGCCACGGCGCTGACCGTGACAGGATACGCCCTCGGCGCGACGCTCCTCGGCGCGGGCGTCGCGCTCGTGGTGACCGCGCCGCGACCGCGTTCGAACGTCGCGTGGAGCTGCGCCCCGTCGCTCCTCGGCGCCTCCTGCGCGCTGCGCTTCTGAGCGCTACCAGCGCGGAGAGACGGGCGTGAGCGAGCGGGCCGAGAGGGTGCCCTGACCGAGCTGGCCGGAGGTGTTGCTCCCCCAGCAGCGCACGGTGCCGTCGCGCAGGAGGGCGCACGCGAAGCCCTGCCCTCCCCCGACGACGCTCACGATGTCGTCGGCGATCGCGTCGAGCGCCATCGGACGCACGGGGACGAAGCGATCCACCACGGTCCCGTCTCCGACCAGGCCCGAGAGGTTGAAGCCCCACGCGAGGAGCGCGCCGTCGGAGCGTCGCACGAGATATCCCCGACCGAGCGACCAGAGTTCTCGCACGGTCCCGAGGCCCTCGGCGCGCGCGGCGGTCCACGCGATGCCGCCCGGCGTCGAGAGGGTCGCGTGGCCCCAGCACCACACCTCGCCGAGCGCCGTGCGAACGCATCCTCCCTCCGTCGTCGCGACGAGCTGCACCGCGCGCGGAAGACCCACGGGCGCGATGGGACCCGTCACGTAGTCCATCCCCGAGAGGGTCGTGTCTCCGTCGCCGAACATCCCCATACCCCGCCGTCCGCCGCAGCCCACCGTGCCGTCGTCACGGAGCGCGCAGAGGTGCCCCCAGCCGCCGTCCATCGCGACGACGTGATCGATCCATCGGATGTAGGGAGCGCCGGGAACGCCCGCGAACATCGGCCGACACCACACCGACGCGTCGTCGAGGAGCGCGCAGATCGAGTCGCTGAGGTTCATCGCGGTCACGGGCCTCGGAAACATCACCGCCTCGGGCGCCCGCACGACGGGCCTCGCGTCGTCGGCGATCGCCTGCGCGGCGTTGCTCCCCCAGCAGCGCGCCGCGCCGCTCGCCGTGACGGCGCACGACCCCGACCAGCCCGCGGCGACGAAGGTCGCGGTCACACCCGAGGCCCGCACGGGCCGCGGGCGCGTGATCTCCTTCAGACCGTCGCCGCACTCGCCGTTGACGTTCGAGCCCCAGCTTCCCACGGCCCCGTCGACGAGGCGCGCGCACACGGTCGCGGCCTCCGCCGAGAGCTGCGCGACGCGGCGAGAGCACACGCCGCGGATGCACTCCACCCCATCGCCGCAGGCGTTTCCGCACGCGCCGCGGTGCGCGGTGTCGCGCGCGAGATCGACGCAGCGGCCGCCGCAGACCGTCGCCTCGCAGGGCGCGTCGGCCACGTCGCTCGACGCGTCAGGCGCGACGGTCGGCAGCGACGAGCACCCCCGCGAACGCGACGAGGAGCGCCGACGCGCGCAGCATCACCGCGCCCACTGGAGCGGCGACGGGTCACGCACGACCGCGCCGGTGCTCCCGTTGCCGAGCTGACCGAGGGTGTTGCCGCCCCAGCAGCGCACGGTCTGATCGGTGAGCACGCGCACGCGTGTCCACCGAGAACGATCGTCGAGATGCGCGAGGCCCACATCGGCAGCGCCATGCGGAGCGCGGGACGTCCTCGACGCCGAGCTGGCCGTTGTCGTTGAGCCCCCAGACCGAGGAGCGTGCCGTCCGACCGCCGCGCGAACCACGTCTGAAATCCCCCGAAGAGCGCGACGGCTTCGACGCCCTCGACGGGCGCGGGCGACCAGCGGTGATCCGCGTCGGTGGGCATGGCGACCGCGAAGACGTTCTCGCCCCAGCACCACACCGATCCGTCACCCGCGAGCGAGCACGCGTTCGTGTTGCCGACCACCAGCGCCGTCGACGACTCCGAGAGCGCGCGCACGGGCAGCAGGCTGCACGCCAGCGTGCGCTCCGCACGCCGTCGCCGACCTGCGCGAAGTACCGCTTGCCCCAGCACCACACGTCACCCTCCGCGGCCAGCGCGCAGACGTGGCCCCACCC
The DNA here is from genome assembly GCA_046351535.1 of Polyangiales bacterium. GTDB lineage: Bacteria > Myxococcota_A > Polyangia > Polyangiales > CAISKJ01. The sequence continues at coordinate 51,710 of JAXLYG010000043.1, read as the reverse complement.
CGCGCCCATCGACGTGACCCCATCGACGCCCACGGGCGCCACCGGAGGACGTCGCCCCGAGCGTCCATCGCCGAGAGCGTGCCCCACTGGTTCGAGCCCCAGCAGCGCGTCGCGCCCTGCGCGTCGGCCGCGCACGAGAACCCGTCGCCCAGGGCCATGCGCGCGGTGTTCATCACGCCGCGCGCGGTGACGGGCGTGAGGCTCAGGCGCGACACGCCCATTGAGCTCGCCGTGCGGTTGGCGCCCAGCACGGCGTCGTCGGCCGCGCTCGCGCAAGGAGGTGCGTGTAGCCTGCGAACACGCGCGTCGCGGTCACGCCCGACACGCGCGCCCCGGCGTCGGCACGGCGACGGCTTCGTCTCCACGTTACCGACCTGCCCCGACTCGTTCGCGCCCCAGCACCACGGCGCCGCCCACCTCGACGCCGCAGGTGTGATGCAGTGACGCCGAGAGCGACGTGAAGCGACGATCGCAGCGCCCCTCGACGCAGACCATCCCATCGCCGCACGCGCGTCCGCAGACGCCGCAGTGCGCGACGTCGGTCGCGGGCGTCACGCAGCGACCGTCGCACCAGAGGCGGCCGACGGAAGCCGCGCAGGCCCGCTCCGCCGCGTGCGGATCGACGTCGGGCAGCGACGAGCACCCGAGGGCGAGGAGCAGCGGCAGGAGCGAGCGTCCCTTGAGTCTCACGGGTGAACCACCGACGGTACGGGAGCGGAATTCCGAGGCGTCCGTCAAGGCGTCTGTGCTGCGCGCACGCGATCGTGGCGCGCTCACGGATCGCGCGGGGCGCGGCGTCGCGCGGTCAGTTCGGCGAGGTCCAGACGTAGCCCGTGACGCCCTCGTCGGTGTAGCCGTCGGCCTGGATGGCGTGCGCGTGCTCCTCGGCGCTCGTCGTGTAGAAGTGATCCTGCGAGCGGGGGTTGTAGCTGCGATGGAGCGCGACGGCGCCGCACAGGGGCGTCTGCGCGATGTAGCCGAGCACGCCCTCCTCGGTGCCCGGCGTGACGCCCTCGCAGTTGGGCGCCGTGGTGTAGAAGTGCTTGCCGTACGCCATCAGGCAGCGGTGCAGCGGCACGAGCCCGGGCGCCGGCGTCGACGAGACGTGAAAGTAGTTCGCGGCCTCCTCGTGGTGCCCGTCGGCGAGGCCCTCGCCGCGCGTCGAGGTGTAGAAGTGCTCGCCGCTGCCGCCGTTGTACATCCGGTGCACGCCGGTCCTGCACCCGACGGGGACGCCGCAGACGGCGCTGCACGCGTCGCCGCGAACGGGGGCGACGTAGCCGTAGGGCTGGGCCGCGGTGAAGGTGCACGCGGCCGAGAGCGTGGTCGCGAGGAGCATCGAGAGGGGGGCGTAGCGCATGGGAGACTCCGTGTTGGGGGGGTGCGTGGCGCCTCGCGCGCGTCGCCCGGATCGCTCCGCAACGGCTGCGAGCGGTCGTGTCGACGAGGCCGAGGCGCGTTTCTCTGCACTGAGAGAGCAGCGCGCGTGCCGCGTGACTTCGCCTGATTTTACGGGGGATCGGAGGGATCGGAGCGGCGCGCGCGCGCCGCGCAGCGACGCGTCGACGCGCCGGTCGACGCGATCAGAGGGTGAACATCCCGACGAGGGAGGGAGAGGTCGCGCTGCACACCTGGTTGCCCGTCGACGCGGCGCGGTTTCCCGTGTAGCGGATCGCGGGCATGCCGGGACGATTCACGGTGACCTCGAAGTTCGTGCCGCCCCCGATGCGGTAGGGCACGGCGCAGACGAGGTAGGTGCCCGCCGGAGGCGCGGCGGTCCAGTAGACGTTCTCGGGGCCGGTGCCCGTGGTGTCGTCGCGGTCGAGCACGCCGCCGTTCGAGTTCCTCCGGTTGTAGTAGATCTCCGCCGCGCCCGCGAGACGATGCAGGTCCATGTCGCCCGCGCGGTCCCAGGTCATCGAGATGCGGAGCGGCCCGTTGCCGACACACGCGGTTCACGCAGGTCTGCCCCGCCGCGCACGCGGGCGAGCAGGTCGACTCCGGCGCGCACGCGAGCCCCGTGCCCGTGTAGCCCGAGTTGCAGGTGCAGGTGCGCATCCCCGGCGTGGTCGAGGCGCAGGTCGCGTTCGTGTCGCAGCCGCCGTTCATCACCGTGCAGGGGTTGGTGAGCACGCAGGCGCCCGAGACCAGCGTGTAGCCCGCGTCGCACGCGGCCACGGAGCACGCGCCCGCGGCGCAGCGCGCGGTGCCGTGCTCGGCGACGCACGCGCGTCCGCAGGCGCCGCAGCTCGCCACGCTGGTGCGCGTGTCGGTCTCGCAGCCGTTGGCGGGGTTCATGTCGCAGTCGGAGAAGTTCGCCGCGCAGGTCGCGGCGCAGGCGCCCATCGCGCAGGTCACCGTCGCGTTGGCACGCGCGGGGCACGCGTTGCCGCAGCCGCCGCAGTTGGCCGTGTCGGTCAGCGGGTTCACGCACGCGAGGCCGCAGCCCGTGAGCGGCGCGTCGCAGAGGGGAACGCCCGTGCACGCGCCCGCCACGCAGGTCTGACCGCGGAGGCACGCGCGCCCGCAGCCGCCGCAGTTCGCGGCGCTCGTCTGCGTGTCGACGCAGGTCATGCCGCAGCCCGTGAGCCCGGTCACGCACACCAGCGAGCAGACGCCCGCGGAGCACGTGAGCGCTCCGGTGCATGCGTTGCCGCAGCGTCCGCAGCTCGTGGCGCTCGTGCGCGTGTCGGTCTCGCAGCCGTTGGCGGGGTTCATGTCGCAGTCGGCGAAGCCCGCGGCGCAGGTGAATCCGCACGCGCCCGCGGCGCAGGTCGGCGTGGCGTTGGCGCGCGTGGGGCAGACGTTTCCGCACGCGCCGCAGCTCGTGACGCCCGCGGCGGTGTCGGCCTCGCAGCCGTTGGTCGCGTCGCGGTCGCAGTCGGCGCGTCCGGCGAGGCACGCGCCGATGCCGCAGACGCCCGCGACGCAGGTCGCGGTGGAGCCCGTGGGCGCGGGGCACGCGTGTCCGCAGGCGCCGCAGTTCGCGAGGCTCGCGCGCGTGTCGATGCAGCCTCCGCCGCAGCAGGTCGTGCCCGTGGGGCAGCTGCTCGTGGCGGTGCATCCGGCGACGCAGCGACCGAGGCTGCAGTGCTGTCCCGCGGCGCAGTGGGCGTCGGTCACGCACTGCACGCAGGAGGGCGCGGCGGGGTCGTTGTCGCATCGCTCCGTGGGCGTGCCGAAGGCGCTCTGCCCCGCGCAGTCGGCGTCGCCGCCGCAGCCGGAGGCGCAGCGGTTCCTCGCGCGGTCGCAGTAGCGGAGCGAGCCGGGGCAGTCGGCGCGCGTGAGGCACTGCGCGCAGGCGCCCGACGCGGTGTCGCAGCGCGGTCCGAGCTCGCTGTCGGCGCAGTCGGCGTCGGAGGCGCAGCGGTTGTCGCAGGTCCCGCGGTTGTTGCAGACGGTGACGCCGTCGGGGCAGAGCATCCCCGGCGCGCACTCGACGCATTGCCCTTCAGGATGGCTCGATGACGTGAGGCAGATGCGCCCCGCGAGGTCGTGCTCGCAGTCGAAGGGCGTGGCGCAGGGTCCGCCGCGAACGGGCTTGCCGTCGTCGCCGGGCTGCACGACGTCGACGGCGGGCGTGTCGCCCGGCGGCGCGGCGTCGGGCGCGGCGACATCGAGCGGCGCGGCGTCGGGCGCGACGTCGGACGCCGCGCCGTCGGGGCGCGCGTTGGTGGTCGGTGCGGACGCGCACGCGCTCAGGCAGAGCAGCGTCCAGAGGAGCGGTGTCAGGCGGTTGAGACAGGTCATTGTGGGCCTCCGAGGGAGGCACCTCTTCCACGTCGCGGACCACGCTGGAGGGGCTACAAACAAGCCACTTCACGATGTCACAGCGGCGCGTTCGCGCCCCGTGCGACGCGTCGACGCCACGCTGTCTGGCGCGAGGCCGCGCCGGTGTCCGCGTCTGTCAGAACGGCATGTCGGTCACCGCGAGCGCGCTTCGGATGCGTCGCGCATAGGGACCCTGCGGCGCCTCACGCAGCATCTGCTCACCGAACGCGCGCGCCTCGCTGGGCGCGCCCGAGCGACGCAGCGCTTCGAAGGTGAGGTAGCGCACCTCCCCCTGGAGCTGCCCTCGCGGAAAGCGCGCGGGGTACGTCCGCAGCGTGCGGAGCGCGCTCGACGGATCGCCGTCGAGGCTTCGCCGCGCGTCCTCGATCCAACGGGCCTCTTCCGCGAGCGCGTCGGTCGCTCCTGCGGTCGCGACGTGCCCTCCGCCACCGGGCGCGGGCGCCTCGTGGAGCGTAGGCGCCACGGTGGGCAGCGACGGAGCCGGCATCGCGACGACGCGTCGAGGCGCCGTCACCACGGGCGTCACGCGCACGACGCGAGCCGCAGAAGACGCAGGCGCAGGAGGCGCAACGCTCGGCCTCTCGACCTGCACGACAGACGGCGCGACGACGGGCGCGGCGACGGGACGGACGACGGCCGCGACGGGGCGCGCGATGGGCGCGGGCGGCGGGTGTGACTTGCGCGGCGCGAGGACGGCGACGCTCGCGGCGAGGCCCAGGGTGAGGGCGCCGACCTTCCACCATGTGACGCCCGCGGCGGTGACGCCTCCGAGCGCGGTGGCGACGGTGACGCGCTCGGTGACGCGCGCGAGCGCCGCGGCGTCGGGCGCCCGTGTCGGTGTCGCTTCGCGGAGGAGCGCGCGCACGTCGTCGGGCGCGCCGTCGGGGTCGTCGAGCCAGCGGCGGGGTTCGCTCATCGTCGCCCTCCCTCGCGGAGCCGCGCGCGGCGCAGCGCCTCTTGAAACTGCTTCCGCGCCGCGTGGAGGCGCGAGTACACCGTGCCCACGGGGACGCCCATGTCGGCCGCGATCTCGTCGCAGGTCATGCCGTCGATCTCGAACATCACGAAGGTGGCGCGGCGCTCGAGGTCGAGCTCATCGAGGATCGCGTCGAGCTGCGCCCGCTGCTGACGCCGGTGCGCGACCTCCTCCGCGTCGGGGGAGCGCGTCTCTTCGGCGGGCTCCGGGGTCTCATCGTGCGGGCGCTCGCGGCGCACCCACGCGCGGCGTCGGTGATTCGAAGCCACGCGCATGCAAACGCCCCAGAGCCACGTGGTGACCCGATGCGCCGGGTCGCGCGAGTGGAGCCGCTGAAAGGCCACGACGAACACCTCCTGCGCGAGGTCTTCGACGTCGGGTCCGCGCACGCCGAAGCGCTGGAGCGTCATGAAGACGAAGCGCCCGTGCGCCGCGACGAGCTCCGCCACCTCGTCGCTCGAGGCCGCGGGCGTCTCCGCGGAGGCGTTGCCAGTCCACGTGGAGCTCACGGCAGCTCGACCCCCGCGCCGAGGCTTCCGGCGACCGTGACGGGAGACACTTCGAACACCGTCTCGCGCGCGCCCACGACGCCGAAGGACGCGCGCGTGAGGGCGACGCCGACGCTCGCCCCCGCCGTGACCACGAGCGGACCGAGCACACGCACACGCACGCGCGGCTCCAGGTCCGCCGAGGCCCAGAGGCGGTCTCCGGTGTTCTGCGCGGGCGCGCCATCGACCGAGACGTGGAGCGCGCCCACACGCACCGCGGCGCACGCGTCGAAGCGCAGCGCATCGCTGGTGGCGAGCGCGACGCACGCGCCCGCGGAGGCCGCCGTCCACCCGAAAGCGAAGCGCGCGGACGAGACATCGACGCGCACCGTGGGAATCGCCGTGACGCCGACCGCGACGCGCCAGCGACGAGAGAGCGCGAGCTCCGTGCGAAGGCCAACGCCCGGCGCGACGTTCGGAACGACGCCCCACACGAGCGCTCCCTCGGCCGTGAGCTGCACGGTGGAGTGGCGCGGCGCGCGCGGCATCCTTCGCGGCGGCGGCAACGGCGGACACACCGAGACGATCTCGGGGGTCGGCGGTGGGGCTGGTGGCGCTTCGGGGTCGATGAGAATCGCGAGGGAGAGCGCGAGCGCGTCACCGAGCGGTCCGCAGGTGGGCGCCTCGCTGCTGAGGTCGCGCGTCACGATGAGCGCGCCGCGGCCGTCACGCTGTCGCAGACGCGCAGTCCACCGACGCTCCTCGCGCGAGAGGAGCACCTCGATCACCTGCGCGACCTCGCCGTCGAACGCGGTCTCACCGAGGCGACGCGTGAGCTCGCGTTGCAGCGCCGCGCCGTCGATGCAGGTCTCCGCGCCGTCACCGCGCACGAGGTCGAGACGGACGCCCGCGTGGGCTTCGCGCGCGAGGAGCGCGGCGGCGAGCGCGAGGATGGCGGCGAGGCGTCGCATGGTGGCGTTGCGTAGACCTCTTATCAGGGCGCGAAGGTGTTGCGGACGCAGTACGACCCGGCGAGGCCCGGTCCCCAGTTGCTCCCCGCGAGCGGAACGCACGAGAAGCCCGCACCGCACGTGCAGAGCGTACGAGGGTCGATGCTGGCGCGCAGCGACTCGGGGACGGCGCAGCGACAGGTGCAGGCCACGCGGTCGCGCTGCGCACCGGTGGAGTCGGAGCGCTCGTCGTAGCGATACGAGAGGCAGAGCCCGCTCTCGCACTCCTGCCCGCCCGTCTCGAGGAGCACCTCGGTCCCGCGGAGGCAGCCATCGGGCGACTCGCTGCACGGCCTTCCACCTTGCGGCGTGGGGGTGCAGCGCGCGCCCACGGGGCGACGGCACACGGGGACGACACGCGGAGGCGCCGATCCCTCCAGCCGCAGGATGCACTCGGCCACGACGTTCACGCCCGTGGAGGGCTCGTCGCCCGCGGTGAAGTCGACGCGCGCGGGGCACTCGGTGCCGCCTCGACGGAGAAAGAACCCGTGGCCCGTCGGCGCGGCGCTCCCCTCGACGGTGGCGGGGAGCTGCGCGACGAGGCACGCGCCATCTTCGGCCGCGGAGCGTCCGCGCGCGGGGTCGCAGGTGAGCGTCGCGCCCGTCGGAGGAACCTCGCGGACGACGCACTCGACACGCTCATTTCCGAGGCTCATGCGCGACGAGAAGGGGACCGTGAGGCACCGCGCGCCGAAGAGCGGAATCAGCGCGCCGCCGTAGAGGCTCGGGGTCGCGCTCTGCACGCAGCCCGCGCCGATCGCGGCGGTGTCCGAGGCCGTCCCGTCCGCGGCCGCCGCGTCCGTCGGCGCGACGAGGTCGACCCGCTCGCCGCAGCCTGCTGTCATCCACAACGCCATCCACACAGCACGTCTCATGGCTCTCTCCCTCGCCTTTCGAGACGTTGAGTAGGAACAGGGGGGAGCGCGCCTTCGCGAAATCGTCACGGCGCGTTCGCATGCCGCGACGAGCCCGACGGGGGAAGCACTTCGGCATCGACGCGACGCGCGCACAGAAATCGCCGACACCCGCCGCGCAGCCCCCGAGCGAGCGAACTCTGCGCTTGAGTCTCTGCGGCCTCGGGGATGAAGCTCGGCGTCGCCGCGATGCCATCCTTCCTGGTGTATCGATTGGGCCATCCGATGCGACGCGTGTCCTTCGACACGCCCCCCGTGCGAGTGGGGCGTGATCCCGAGAACGACATCGTCATCCCCTGCGACTCGGTCTCTCGCGAGCACGCGGTCTTCGTGCAAGACGAGACGAAGCGCTGGTTCGTCGGGTGCGTCTCCGAGACCAACCCCATCGTCGTGTCGGGCAGGCTCGTGTCGACCTCGACGCCCGTCGCGGACATGAGCGAGGTCCTCGTCGGCAACGACTGCCTCATCGTCTTCGTGCTGAACCCCGCCAACGCGGCGCACCTCGTGTCGCAGCGCCCGCTCCTCCAGGTCGTCTGCCAGCGCTGCTGGTGGACGGGGATGGTGTCGGCCTACAGCAAGGAGGCCGCGTGTCCGCGCTGCGGCTCCGTCGCGCTCGGCCCCGCGGAGGAGATGCAGACCGAGGTCGACGCGAACCTGGTGAACACCGCGGGAACGCGCGTGCTGAGCCAGGGCGAGATCCGCGCGTCGTACCGCGTGATGCGCGAGGCCGCGCGGACGGTGCTCGAACGCACCGACAAGCACGGCGGCCGCAAGGTGCTCACGGAGACCGACGTGGTGCGCATCACCGCGAAGCACGAGACGCTGCCGCTCAAGGGCTTTCTGCTCGGCGACGGCTTCACGCTCTCGTGGGACGGGCGCAACTGGGTGGTCGAGAGCCACATGTTCTGGCCGCGCCTGTGCGTCAACGGCGACGCCGTACGCAGCGCGAAGCTCCGCGCGGGCGACGTGCTCGAGGTGGGCGGCAACCGCTTCAAGCTCAGCACCGAGTAGCGGACGGCGCTATCGTGCGCGCCGCCATGCCCGCGACCTACGAACGTGACCAGAAGCTCTTCGCGCTGCTCCTCTCGCGCGACGTCGAGCAGATCGCGTGGGGCGCCGAGCTCGCGTGCGCCATCGGCGAGCGAGACCTCTTCGACCGCATGCTCCGCGGCGTCTCGTGGGCGCCCCCGACGCGCGACGGCGGCTTCGGCACGCTGCGCGTCCAGGGCTTCTGCGCCCGCTCGAACGCGCGTCGTCGGTGGGACCTCGTGCGCGCCGTCGCGCTCATCGCCGCGGCGCCGCCCGACTGCGAGCTCGCCGCGCGCGTCTTGTCTCGCGCCACGAGCCTCGCGCTCGATCGCGCGCTGCCGCCCGTCGCGGGCGACGCGCTCGACCTCGCGCCGCTGCGCGCCTTTCGCAACCTCACCCGGCTCTCGGTGCGATGCGCCGCGGAGCCGCTGCACCTCGACGCCCTCGCGACGCACCCCTCGCTCGAAGCGCTCACCCTCGACGCGCCGGTCCGCGACCTCGACGCGCTCTCGGGCGCCGCGACGCTGCGGTCGCTCGACCTCCGCGCGTGCGTGAACCTCGGGTCGCTCTCGTTCCTTCGCGGGATGCGCGCGCTCGAACACCTCTCGCTCGCCCTCACCCGCGCGCGCGCGTCGGAGCTCGCGCACCTCACCTCGCTCGACGCGCTGAGGTCGCTCGTGCTCCTCGGCGGCGACCTCACGCCCGCCGCGCTCACGTCTCTCGCGGCGCTCGGCGCCCTCGAATCGATCGAGCTCGTGGGCGTACACGACGTCCGCTCGCTGTCGTCGCTGCGCGCGCTGCCCCGGCTGCGTCGCGTCGTGTGGCGCGAGGGCGACCTCGAAGCGCTCGACCTCGAAGGCGCGCCCGCGCTGCGCGAGCTCTCGATCAACAACACGCGGCGCGACGTCACGCGCGACCTCGACGCGCTGCGCGGCTTCGACCTCCGGTCGCTCACGCTCTCGTGCGAGGTCTCGCGCGAAGACCTCACGCCGCTCGGCGCCTCGGCGGCGCTCGAACGCCTCTCGCTGCGCGCGCCGAAGCTCCGCTCGCTCGACGGGCTGTCGTCGCTCGCGTCGCTCACGCATCTCACCCTCGAAGACGCCGCGTCCTTCGCGTCGCTCTCGGGGTTGGCGAGCGCGCCTCGCCTCGAAGCGCTCACGCTGCGAGGCTGCGCGTCGCTCGGCGCGCTCGAAGGCGTCGAGGGCGGCGCGTCGCTCACCTGGTGCGAGCTCGAAGGCGGCGCGTTCGAAGACGTGTCCGCGCTCGGCGCGCTCCGATCGCTCGCGTGGGTGAGCCTGCGCGGGTGCGCGAAGGTCACCGACGTGCGCGCGCTCGAAGCGCTCCCGTCACTGCTCGGCGTGATCCTCACGGGGACGGGGGTCTCGCCCGAGTCGCTCTCGCCGAAGCTCCGCGCGCTCGCGGTCTTCACCGAAGACTCCCTGGCGGCGCTCGCGTCGCGCGTGTCCGCCGCCGTCGTCGCGACGCCGCCGAGGCTGACGCCCGCCGCGCGCGCCGCGTGGCCGCGCGTGATCGCGCTCATCCGCTCGGACGACGACGCGACGATCGCGCGGGGCGTGGCGCTCGCGAAGGCGATCGACGACGGGTCGCTCTACGACGGACTGCTCCGCGGCGTGCGCTGGATGCGCCCTCGGCTGCACGGCACCGACGGGCGCCTCGACCTGCGTGATGCCGTGCTGCGTGTTCGGGGGGGCGACGCGCACCGTCGCGCGCTCCTCACGCTGGCGCTGCTGGCCGACGCCGCGGAGTCGTGCAGGGCCGCGTGGAGGCTGCGCGAGCGCGTCACGTCGCTCCTCCTCTCGCGGCCCGGGAGCCGCCCCGTCGACACCGACCTCGCGCCGCTTCGAACCTTGACGCGCGCGCGCTCGCTCACGCTCCGCGACATGAAGGCGGTCCGCAACGGTCAGGCGCTCGACGCGCTCACGCAGCTCGAATCGTTGAGCCTCTGGGGAGAGCGCGTGCCCGTCGACTTCGACCCCGCGAAGCTCGCGTCGCTACGGGTGATCGAGCTCCTGGGCGTCCTCGGCGCGGAGGTTCCGAAGCTGCTTCGCGCGCCGCGGCTGCGCGTGCTCCGGCTGCGGCATCCGCACGTCGAGTATCGCGAAGGCACCCTGCACATCGACGGGCACTCGACGCTCGAAGCGCTCGACCTCGACGCGCCCTACGCCCTGTCGCTCGTGACGATCCGGGCGTGTCTGGCGCTCACCGACCTCACCCTGCGCGTGTCCTCGGGCAACACGCGCATCGACGTCACGGGGAGCGCGTCGCTGCGCCGCCTCTCGATCAGCGGCTACGGATCGACGACGCACGGGGAGGTCCTCGGCGTCGACGCGCTGCGCGCGCTGACCTCGCTGGAGTGCGGCGACACGCTCCTCCACACCCTCGCGACGCGCGCGCCCGAGGTCGCCGCGCGCATCGAGCGCCTCACGCTGTGGCGCATCAACGCGCGGTCGTGCGGGGCGATCGCGCCCTTCACGGGGCTGCGCGCGCTGGCGATTCGAAACGCGGGCGAGCACCTCAACGTGTCGGACCTCGCGCCGCTGCCGCACCTCCGCGCGCTCGACCTCGCGTACTGCTGGCGCCTCAAGCGCATCGACGGGCTCCGCGACCTGTCGCTCGACGCGCTCGACCTCCACGGAACGCACGTCGACGTCGCCGACCTGCCGCCGTCGCTTCGAAACGTCGTCCGCCGCTGAGCGCCGCGAAATCACGCGCGCTCACACCGCGCGTGAACGTCCCCGCGTCGGCGGGTTAGCATCGCGGCGAGCGACGCCCCCAATGTTCTACCGATACACGCAATGCAACACCGGCGGCTTCTTCATCGGAGCGCAGATCGTCATCGTCGAGGCTGCGACCCTCGAAGAGGCCGAGGCGCGCGCCACGGAAGCGGGCGTCTACTTCGACGGCGTCGCCGCGGGCCAGGACTGCGAGTGCTGCGGCGACCGCTGGAACCGCTACGCCGATGAGTTCCCCACGCGCGAGGAGGCGATCGCCTCCGTCGATCCGTCGCTGAAGCCCGAGGACGACAGCCCCGTGTTCAAGCTCGTCACCCGCCCCCTCGACTGAGCTCCCAGTGATCTCAGGGCGCGGGCGCGCCGAGCGCGCGGAGGTGCTCCCTCGCCTCGTCGAGGTAGCGCGCGCCCGTGGGCATCTGCGTGGGCGCCACGCGCAGAAGCACCTCCCACTCGCGCCGCGCGCCGTCGAGGTCGCCGCGCGACTCCAGCAGCATCGCGAGGTTCTTTCGCGCGGAGAGGTGCGTCGGCGTGAGGCGCAGGGCGTTGCGGTAGGCGTCTTCGGCCTCGGGCAGGTGTCCCTGCACGTGCCACGCAAAGCCGAGCTTGAAATACTGATCGTCGAAGAGCGTCGGGAGCTTCGGCCAGAACACCACGACCGCCGCGAGCGCGACCCCAAGCGCCGACGCGACGAGGGTGCGAGTGCGCCGCGCGTCCCAGGCGACCTTCACGTCGCGGAGCCACACGACCGCGGCCACGATGAGCCCCGGCACGCACGGCAATCGGTAGCGCGCGAGCACGAAGAACGCGACGAGGCTCGCGCACCCCGCGAGGTTGAACGCCGCGAGGAAGCGGTCTTCCCTTCGACGCGAGGCGAGGAGCATGAGCGTGCCCATGAGCGCGAAGGGCGCGACGGTGCCGAACTGCACGAGCGGTAGCCCCAGCGCCGGGTCGAGCGTGCGCATGAACTCGTAGTCTTCGGTGTTGGGGATCTCGCGCGCATTCCAGAAGAGCCAGGTCTTCTCGACGAGGAGGCGGAGCCAGGTCACCGGGTGCGCGGCGATGGTCCTGAGCGTGAGGTCGCGCCAGTAGCGATCGGCCTCGACGAGCGTGAGCCGTCGCCCCATGCGCCGCTCGGCCACGCGGCGGTACTCGACCATCGCGTCGCGGTTGCTCCCCGAGCTCGGGACCTCGTCGGGGATGCGGTACGTCCCGCTCGCGCCGGGGCCGTTGCCCACGTAGAGGTTCACCCCGCCGTGCGCCGTGAGCACCGCGAAATGCCCTGTGCGCACGATGTTTCGCGCGGTGACGGGCGCGAGCGAGAGCGCGCCGCCGAGCACCAGCGCCGCCAGCGGTCGAGCCCCGCCGCCGGCCCACAGCGCCGCGAGGGCCACGGGCACCGTGAGGAACACCGCGTTGCCGCGCGTGAGCACGCACAGCCCCAGCGTCGCGCCGATGGCCGCCCACCGCGCGACGAGCCCGCGCCCCTCGGGCGCCGCGAACGCGCGCAGCACAGCCCACATCAGCAGCGACTGGAGGAACGCGCCGAAGCCCTCGGAGAGCAACTGCGTTTCGAAGAACGCGAAGGGCCCGTAGAGCGCGGCGATCACGCCCGCGGCGCTGCCCCAGCGGTCGCCCGCCACGCGCCGCGCCGAATCGTAGATCAGCGCCACGTTGCCGAGGCCGAAGACGAGCTGCACCACGCGGATCGGCCAGGGCCCCGCGCCGAGCGTCGCGTACACCACCCCGACGAGGTACGCGTAGAGGGGATTGAAGAAGTACGCGCCGTGGCCGAAGAGCCAGTCGCCGCTCGCGATGACGCGCCCGGCCTCGTCGTACATCTGCGCGTCGAGGCGGTGGTGCGTGAAGAGCGGCAGGCGGCTCTCGCACACGAGCACCGCGGCGCGCACCGCGAGGGCGAGGAGGAGCACGGCCGCGAGCCGACGCGGCGTGGAGGGTGTCGCTTGGGGCGTGGTCATCGGCGGTGTCGCACTTGATCGCGTCGCTAAAGGTTGTGCGCGACAGGTTCGCTCCGTCGCGTCACCGCGAGTGTATCCGCATCGGGCGCGGTTGAAGGCGACGCCGTCAGGGGCGCGGTGATATCCCTTCGCGGATGACGCCTCAACTCGATCCACGCGTGGAGACATCGACGCTCGACAACGGGCTCGCCGTCACCACCGTGCCCCTCGCCCACCTGCACACCGCGGCGTGCGCCCTGTTCATCAAGGCGGGGTCGCGCTTCGAACGCCCCGCGGACAACGGCCTCTCGCACTTCGTCGAGCACATGCTGTTTCGCGGCACCGAGCGCTACCCCACGTCGCTCGCGCTCACGACGGCCGTCGAGCAGCTCGGGTCGACGCTCCACGCAGAGACCGGTCGAGACAACTCGCTCTTTCAGCTCTCGCTCGACCCCGACAACCTCGAGGCGGGCGTCGCGCTCCTCGGCGAGCTCCTCGGGCGACCGCGCTTCTCGGACATCGAGCTCGAGCGCGCGCTCATCCTCGAGGAGATCAACGAGGACTACGACCAGGACGGCGTCGAGATCAACGCCGACGACCTCGCCCGCGGCGCCCTCTTCGGCGACAACCCCCTCGGGCAGCGCATCATCGGGCCGCGCGCCAACGTCGAGCGCTTCTCGATCGCCGACGTGCGCCGACACTTCGCGGCCTTCTACGGCGCCCGCAACATGCGCCTCTGCGTCACGGGCCCCGTCACCCACGAGCGCGTGGTCGCGTGCGCCCGCGGCGTGCTCTCGGCGCTCCCCTCGGGCGCGCCCGCGGAGCTCACGCCGGCGCCGAGCTTCGCGGGCGGGCCGAAGGTGATCCACGTCCCCGACGCGGGCTCGCAGACCGAGCTCTCGGTGCTCTTTCGCGCCGTGCCCGAGCTCGACCCCGCGTACGTGTCGCTCCTCGCGCTCCTCCGCGTGCTCGACGGCGGAATGTCGACGCGGCTGCACTACACGCTCTCCGATCAGAAGGGCCTCGCGTACTCGATCCACGCGTCGATCGAGCCCCTCGCCGACGCGTCGCTCCTCGAGGTCACGGGCACGACGGCGAACGCGAAGGTCCCCGCGCTCGTGAAGGAGCTGCTCACGGTGCTCGACGGGCTCCGCGAGGGCCGCGTCACCGAGGCCGAGCTCGCCACCGCGAAGGGCCGCTACCGCTACGAGACGCTCGCCTCCATCGACGACGCGACGGCCATGGCGGGGTGGTTCGGCGGCGCGGCGCTCTACTATCCGCCGCAGTCGCTCACGCAGCGCCTCGCGGACATCGCCGCGGTCACCGTCGCCGACGTGGTGCGCGTCGCCCGCGAGGTGTTCACGCCCGAGCGCATGGTCATCGCCGCCGTCGGAACGCTCCCCAAAGCCCGCCTCGCCGAGCTCAAGCGCGTCGTCCGCGACTGGCGCTGACCGGCCTCACGCCGTCGAAGAAATCCGGGCCACGGACGCCGCGCGTACAGCCGGCGCGGGCGCGTGGGTGCGGCCCCGATCGCTGCGGGCGAATGCGCCCCAAAGGGGGCGGCGCGCGCCGCGGCACGAGAGGACGACGACGATGCGAGAGAACAGCGTGTTCCCTGATTTCAAGATGGTGGTGTGCGCCGCGGCGCTCGCCGCCTGCGGAGGCTCCGAGAGTGTGGCGGGCGACGCGGGAGCCGACGCGCCGCGCGACGTGCCGCGCATCGACCTCGACGCGGCGCGGATGGCGCCCGCGTGCAGCTACACCTTTCAGGCGGACGTTCGCTCGGGGCCGAGCGCGGGCTACGCGCTGCGCGGACAGCTCACGCTCGTGCAGGGCGCGAGCGGCGCGGCCGCTGGCGTGCTCGTGCCCGACGGGGTTCCCGCGAACGACCGCGCGCGCCTGGTCATGGTGACGGCCGCGGTCGCGAGCGGGAGCATCACCATGCGCTTCACGCTCCCCGACGGCCGCCTCGTCGTCGGCACGGGCCCCTTCGCGGGCTTCTCGATGTGCCCCGGCGACGTGGTGGGCACGCTCACAGGCCCGAGCGCGGGCGACATGGGCGACTGGCGGACCATCTACATCCCGCTGAGCTACGGCTGCGCGTTCTGCCTCGGGTACTGCATGGCGAACGGGAGCAGCAACTCCACGTGCGGCGACGCGTGTACCTTCGGCGGGCAGTGCTGAGACGACGCTATCGGGCGCAGAACGTGGCGGGGTTGAAGCCCGGGACGTGCTCCGCGAACCACGCCCACACCTCGGCCATCTCGGGCGAGAGCTGGCTGGGGTCGCTGTATCGGATCGTCGTCGCGTCGCACGTCGCGCAGAGCCGCACGGTCACGAAGGGGTAGCACTCGTTGAAGGGCACCGTGCCGTGCGGGAGCCCCGTGCGCGACACGCGCGCCCACCGCACGAAGAGGTCGTTGGCGACGGGCTGCGGGAGGCGATTCACCATGTCGGCCTTGGGCACCGACGTGAAGGGGTCGAACTCCGTCACCGCGCGCCACATGAACGTCGCCCCCTCGGCCTCGACGAGCACCGCGGGCCCCGTCCCCGCGACGCCGCCGGGCGACTGCCACGCCATCACGGCGCCGAAGTAGCGGCGAGGCACGTCGCCATCCGTGGCGGCGTCGCCGGTTCCGCCGTCGGTCGCGGGGCACGGGCCGCTCTGGCTGTAGCGTCGATCGGGCGCGCAGCCGCCGGCGCCCTCGAAGGTCCTCCCGTCGCAGTCGCAGTAGCGGAGCACCACGGGGAGCATGTCGCAGCCGCGCGCTTCGTCGCAGCGTCCGACGACGCCGTCGCCGCAGCCCGGAGGCATCGCGCAGCGGAGCCCCGCGGGGCAGTCGCCGCTCGATCGACAGGGCCCACCGGCCTCGGGCGCGACGTCGCGCGGCGCATCGGCGATTGCATCGGTGAACGCGTCGACCGTCGCGTCGGTGCGCGCGTCGACCGTCGCGTCGGCGAGCACGTCGACCGTCGCGTCGGGGGCGGCGCCGTCGACGTCGGAGGGGACGTCGCGGTCCGAGCCTCCGCCGCCCGCCACGGTCTCGGCGCAGCCCGCGAGGAACAACAGCGAGAGCAGTCGAGCGCCGTGCGTGTTCATGCCCCGATCATCTCTCCTCCCAGGCTCCTTCGGGAGGCGAGATCGTGCGTGGTCGCGACGACGGAGACCGGGCTCAGACCGAGACGGCGCGCGTCACCGCCTCGTCGATGCGGCGCTTCAGGTGCTCGGCGGTCTCGTCCGAGACCTCGATCACCATGCGCGCGCACTCGTGATCGCGGAGCTCGATGGAGACCGCGCGCTGCGCGTCACGCACGTCGCAGAACACGTAGCCCGTGCTGTGGGCCGGATGCAGCGTGCCGACCACCAGGGCGCCCGGACGGTGCACGCCGCGAAAGGCCGTGCCCGACTCCATGTACATGATCTCGTGAAGGTCGGGCGCCGCGACGACGCGGGTGACGTGCGCGAGCGAGACCGTGAGGGTGCGGGTCATCGCGCGTAGCTGGTCGAAGCCCTCGACGTGAACGGTGAGAGACTGGTCGCTGATCTCGATGGTCGCCACGGCGCCGCCTCCGGTGAGTGTCACGCGGCACGATCGCGCCGCGCGCGACCGTCGATGTGCAACGCGCACGCCCGACGGCGACACGCGCGTCTGGCTCCGCGCAACCGCAGCGACGCGAGGCGCGCGATCCGTGGCGTCGCGCCACACGCGTTGCCCGATGTCACAGCGCGCGTCATGGCGCGCCGAGGCGATACCGCGGCGAAGGGGGGGGACGCGGTCACTCCACGCGACGAGATCCGTCGGGCGCCTGCACGAGCGTGCCGAGGGCCCACACGCGGCGCCCCAGGCGCAGCCGGATCGCGTATCGCCCCGCCTGAAGCCCCGGGAACTGCGCGCCGGAGTGCATGCCGGAGCCCGCCCGCCCGCAGGCGAAGGAGAGCTCGTGAAGCCCTGGATCGCGGCGCCGTTCGCGCTCGTGAGCGTCACGGCCGCGCCGTCTGCGCGCGCGCCGGGTCGCGCGCACACCGCCGCGACGTGGACGCCGTCGGCGCTCGGCACCGCGCGAAGCACCAGCGGCGGTCCGCCCGCGGGCACCGGCAGCGCGCGGACGCGATCGCTGCTCGCGTTGAGCGTCGTGGCGATCGCGAGCCGCACCGCGGCGTTCGCCTCGCCGCGGAGTCGCGCGAGGAGCGCCCGCTCGACGCGCGTCCGTCGCGTGCTGAACGCGGCGGCGGCTTCGCCGCTCACCGCGGTGCCGAACACCTGCGCGAGGTTGGCGGCGGCGGCCTCACGCAGGCCCGCGTCGGGGTCCGCGAGCAGCGCGACGAGCGCGTCGGCGGCGGGATCTCCCTCGACGCAGGCGGCGCGGAGGAGACGCACCGCCGCGCGCCGCACGGTGAGGCGCGCGTGGGCCCTCGCGCGTGCGGTCAGCTCCGCCGCGGGCAGCGCGCGCTCGAGGTCTCTCGCGAGGTTCTCGTCGAGGGCGTTGCGCGCCACGAGCTCGAGCCCCGCGTCGATGCGCTGATGTTCGAAGAGCGCCGACACCACGGCGAGCGTGAAGCCGTCGCGGTAGCCCCCGTCGACCTGTCGCGCGGGGGTCGGCAGCAGCAGCGCCTCCAACCGCGCCGGGGCGTCGTCAGACCAGCGCGCGCGCAGCTCGCGGAGCGCCCTCGCGCGCGTCATCGCATCGGCGAGCATGGCCTCGAAGCGCCCGGTCGTGACGCCGAGGCGCGCCGCGGAGGCGTCTCCGCGACCGTCGGAGAGCGCGTCGCCCTGCGGGAGCGGGACCTCCAGCCCGGGGTTGCTGAGCTGTTCGAAGCGCCACACGCGTCCGTCGAGCACGGCGCGCATCCCGCTGGTGGCGAGGCGCCGGGGCTCACCGGCGACGGCGGGCGCGAGGGCGAGGTAGCGATCGGCCGGCAGCGGCGTGTGCTCGGCCGCGGTCATGTTGCCGTCGGCGACTTCGACGGTCGAGCCCACGGCGAGGTCGCCCGCGAAGACGCGCTCGACGCGGTAGGTGCCGAGGCGCACGCCCTGATCGGTGCGCGACGAGCGCCAGGTGGCCCGCACGATGTCTGTCGCTTCGAGGGCCGTCGAGGCGAGGTCCGTGTGGGGGATGAGCGCCGCGCCGGCGGTGGCCGCCGTGAGCGCGAGCGTGAGCGCGAGGGCGAGCGCGAGGGTGAGGCGTCGCATGGCGTGTGGAGGGAGCATCACGCGCCAGACACCCGCGAGGGCCTCGCAGTTTGAAGGGATCGAGGTGCGCGACGCGCGCCGACGGCCGCCACCCCCGCCCCGCGGCGCCGACCGCAACGCGAGCAGGCGCGCCCGAGGCGCGCGGCGACGATCGCGAAAACACCTATTTTTCGAGCGCTGCGCGGTGTCACGGGCGCCGCCCGAACGCGAGTATCCTTCGACGTGGCGACGGGTGCATACCAGAGGGCGCCTCCGATTCCCTTTCGCGGAGGCTCTCGAGGTGAACCCATGGAACAACGAATCCTCGTCGTCGGCGGTGGCATCGGCGGACTCGTGCTGGCCCGCGCGCTGGCGCAGCACAAATGCTCCGTCGACCTGGTCGAGCGCGCCCCGACGCTGCGCGCGCTCGGCGCTGGCATCACCCTCGGCGCCAACGCGATGCGCGCGCTCCGCTCGATCGGACGCGCCGACGCCGTGGCCGCGCGCGGCGTCGAGATGACCACCGGCGCCATCGCCTCACGCGACGGCGCGAGCCTCTCCTTCACCCGCTTCGACGCCTTCGCCGCGCGCTACGGATCGGCCTACGCCATCCACCGCGGCGCCCTCCACGAGGCCCTCGCCGAAGACCTCGGCGACGCCGTGCGCGTGCGCTGCGGGGTCACGGTGACGGCCCTCGAAGACACCGGCGACGGGGTCGAGGTGCAGCGCACCGACGGCGAGCGCGCGCGCTACCACGCCGTCGTGGGCGCCGACGGGCTCCGCTCGACGGTCCGCGCGCTCACCTTCGGCGCGCGAGAGCCCTTCTACGCGGGCTATACGTGCTGGCGCTGGACGGGCGTCGTCCCCGGCGCGCAGCCCATGATGACCGAGCTCTGGGGCCGCGGGGCGCGCGCGGGCATCGTCCCGCTCGGGCGCGGTGAGGTCTACGCGTTCTTCGTCGCCGACGCGCCGCGGGGCACGCCGGGCGATCCCGCGGAGGCCGCGCCCGCGAAGCTGCGCGCGCGCTTCGCCGACTTCGGCGGAGACGTGCCGCGCGTGCTCGCCGCGATGCGCGACGACGAGCCGCTCCTCCACCACGACATCGAGGAGATCGAGCAGCGCCCCTGGTGCCGCGGGTCCGTGGCGCTCCTCGGCGACGCGGCGCACGCGATGACCCCGAACTTCGGCCAGGGCGCGGCGATGGCCATCGAAGACGCCGTGGTGCTCGCGCGCGAGCTCGTCGCGCACCGCGAGGCCCCCGCCGCGCTGCGCGCCTACGAGGCGAGGCGACGCGCGCGCGTCGAGACGATCCAGCGCGACGCCCGTCGCTTCGGGGCCGTCGGTCAGTGGCGCTCGCCCCTCGCGGCCTGGGCCCGCGACCTCGCCGTCCGCTGGACGCCCCCCGCGACCACGCAGCGCGCGCTGGAGCGCATCATCGCGTACGAGCCCTGATCACGGCGCCTCTCCGTCGGCCGCGTCGAGCACCTCGACGTCGTCGACGGCGCTCTCTGGCCCGTCGCCGGGGTGCACGTGCGCGCCGAAGACGAGCCACACGCGGGCGGGCATCGCGGTGATGATCGAGCGCTCGAGCGACGCGCGGTAGCGGCGACCGTTGACCTCTCCCTCGGCCACGAGCTCGCGGGGCTCGTGCGGCGCGGCGTCGGCGTGTTCGAGGCGCAGCGTGAGCGAGACGAGGTACGTCGGCGAGGCCTCGGGCGCGCCCCGCTCCCACGTCACCGCGCGCTCATGGGCGTGCTGAAAGAGCACGACCTGACCGTTCGCGCGGATCATCAAGCCGGGCGTCGCGTCGCGGTTGGCGACCCACCCGCACGTCTCCGGATCGCTCGTGAGGATCAGCGAGCTCCAGCTCTGCCCGGCCGCGTCTCCGATCACCGGGTCGAGGCGCGCGCGAACGGTGATGCCGCGCGCCGTGGGCGCGAACGCGTGATCGAGCCTGACCGCGGTGTTTCCGTGGAGCACGAGCGCGTCGCCGTCGCCGCCCGCCGCGCGCGCGAGGTGCGACGCGAGGGTGTCGGGCACGGGCGCCATGAACCACACGCCGCCGAGCCGCGACCACGTGACGGGGGCGAGCGCGCCCGACTGCCGCCGCGCGAGGTCACGCGCGAGCGACGGCGACTCGCCCGCCGAGACGCCGAGGTCGAAGGGATCGCGGAGCGCGTACGCGGCGCGCTCGGAGGCCCCCGACGCGACCTCGACGGAGGGGGCGCCGCGCGCGATCGAACGCGTCGGCGCGGCCACGGGAGGAGCCTCGCGGCGACAGGCCGCGGCGGCGAACAGAGACGCGAGCGCGAGTCGGTGCATGCGCGGTGGACGCCACGCTACACGGCTCCGGTGGGTCCGCGCGCGGTCTGCGTCACGGCGGCCGAGACTTCGGCGAGCGCGACGGGCCACGACAAGCGTCGATCGCGAGGGGGGATCCGAGGTGCCACCGCGCGAGGCTATTCACGGCGCGACGAGGTAGCGCGTGCAGAGGCGCTCGAGCTCGGCCGCGAGGGCGCCGTCGCGGAGGCACTCGGGGCGCTCGAAGACGGCGGTGTGAATGGCGGCCTCGATGGCGCTGCCGAGGATCATCGCGGCCATCGCGGGCTCGACGCCCGGCGCGAGCTCGTGGCGTCGCGCGACGAGCGCATCGCGCAGGAGCGCGCGCCCCTCGGCGGCGACGGCGCGCACCTTGGGGTGCTGCCCGAGCGCGGGCACGTAGGTGAGCATCCAGCGGTAGAGCGCGGGGTCGCGCGCGTGACGGCCGACCAGCTCGACGACGCTGCGCCCGATCGCCTGCGGGAGCGGGAGCTGCGCGCACTGCGCCATCACCACGCGCATCGCGGCCAGGTCGCGCTGCGCCTCGCGCTCGATGAGCGCCGCGAGGAGCGCCTCCTTGCCGGGAAAGTACTGGTAGAGCGAGCCGATGCTCACGCCGGCCACGTCGGCGATGCGGTTGGTCGTGGCGCGGTCGAGGCCCGTCTGCGAGACGATGCGCGCGGTGGCCTCCAACAACGCGTCGATCATCGAGCGGGAGCGATCCTGCCGGGCGTGCTTGCGGGGGGTGACGGTCATGGCGTGCCCCGCCCGCGCGACGGCGACGGGGCGCCAGAGGATACCAGAGCGCGCCGCCGCGACCGACGCGCGCGCGCCACGCCGCCGCGCCGACGCGCCGCGAGCGACGCCCCCGCGGCGCCGTGATTCGCAGCGATTCTCGCGTGGTACGCGCGTTGCGCTTCGAGGAGTCACGGCGGCCCCGACCGCCGCGAAAGGACCTCCGCTCCCCGATGCGCAACCTCCTCCGCTCCGCGGTCTTCGCAACGCTCCTCCCGCTCTCGGCCTGCTACGTCGGGAACGCGCCGCCGCGCTCGAGCGCGCCCCCGCCCGCCGCGGACGCGGGCGCCGACGCGGCGCCGATGTGGGCCCAGTGTCGCGTCGACAGCGATTGCGGCGACGACGCCACGCGCGTGCTCGACGCGGGAGATCCCCACTGCGCGATGCGCCCGCTCACCCCCGAGGAGCTCATGGCGCGACGCTGCGCGCGCGTCTGCGGCGTGCATGTGTGCGGCGACGTCGTCGACGAGGTCTGCGGCCGCGTCTCGTGCGGAACCTGCGGCGCCGGCCAGGTGTGCCGCATCGACGGTCAGGCCTGCGAAGACGAGGTCCCCGCGGGGCCGCAGTGGCGCGTTCGAATCGAGCAGGCGACGGTCACCGACTGCCGCACCGCGTGGGACCTCTGCAGCGTGCAGACGCCCCTCTGCTCGCCCTCGCTGCCCGACCCCTACGTTCGCTTCGGCGCGGCGCGTACCCCGATCGCCTCGAACGCCTGCGCGGCGCGCTACAGCTTCGACGTGGGCGCGGTGCCCGAAGACTCGCTCCGCATGGGCGTCACGGTCTCGCTCCTCGACGACGACTCGCCCTCGACCGACGACGTGATCTGCCGCGAGGTGCACGCCTTCACCGACGCCGAGCTCGGCGCCGGACGCGCGGAGATCTCCTGCGCGAACGGCTCCGTCGTGGTGACGCTCGCGCGCATCCCCTGAGCGCCTCGGGCCGCGCGCCACCCCCCGCCCGCCGCGACGCCCCCGCGCCTTCGATGCGCCCGCAGTGACGACGGCCGCGCGCGCGTGGTACGCCCCTCGTCGATGGCGCTCACGACGATCCGCGCGGTCTCGTACGACGCGATGCGCGCGTGGCTCGCAGGCGAAGATCCCCTCGGGCGCTGCGCGGCGGCGGCGGCCTCGCACGACCGCGTGTGGATCATCTCGATCACGGGCTCGCCCCGCTGCCCGCACAACGTGTTCGAGGGCTGGGGCGACGAGGGCCCCGCGCCGCTCGTCACCGACGGCGATGACCGCATCGCGCTGGTCTTCGACGACATCGAGCCGCGGCCCGAAGAGGCGACGCGCGAGGGCTACGTCTGCTTCGACCCCGCGATGGCCGGGCGCGTCGTCGACTTCGTGCTCCGCGCGCACGGAGACTCCGAGGCGCGCAGCGACGCGCTGCTCATCAACTGCCACGCGGGCGTGTCGCGGAGCGGCGCCGTGGCGGACTTCGCGCGCGTCGTGGCGGGCGTCTCGTACGACCGCTTCCGCCGGGAGAACCCGCAGGCGGTGCCCAACGCGTGGGTGCGTCGGCTGCTGCTCGAAGCGTGGCA
This sequence comes from Polyangiales bacterium, assembly GCA_046351535.1. Taxonomy (GTDB): domain Bacteria; phylum Myxococcota_A; class Polyangia; order Polyangiales; genus CAISKJ01. The sequence goes on along the minus strand of JAXLYG010000043.1, from coordinate 28,965 downwards.
CGCCCGCGCGGGCGCTTCGGTGCCGACGCCCGACCGCCAGGTGCGATAGCGCGTCACGCCGCGGAACCTCCGTCGCCGCGACGCCGCGCGACCGGAGCGCCGACGCGCAACGACCTCGCGCCGCCCTGTTGACCCCCGCGCGCGCAGCACCCATCGTCGCGCGAATGACCACCTGGGACCCCGCGCAGTATCTCCGCTTCGCTGACGAGCGCACGCGCCCCTGTCGGGAGCTCGCCGCGCGCGTCGCCCTCGCCGCGCCAGCGCGCATCATCGACCTCGGGTGCGGACCGGGCAACAGCACCGAGGTGCTCGCGCAGCGGTGGCCCGAGGCCGAGCTCACGGGCCTCGACAGCTCCGCGGCGATGATCGAGGCCGCGCAGCGCGCGTTGCCCCGCGCGCGCTGGATGCTCGGCGACATCGACGCGTGGGCGCGCGACGAGGAGGACGCCTACGACCTCGTGTTCGCCAACGCGTCGATGCAGTGGGTCGACGACCACGCGACGGCGTTCCCCGCGGTGATCGAGCGCGTGGCGCGGGGCGGCGCGCTGGCGGTGCAGATGCCCGCCAACCACGACGCGCCCGCGCACGCGGCGATGCGCGAGCTCGCGGCGTCGCCTCGGTGGCGTGCGCGCTTCGAAACGCCCGTGCGCTCGTGGGCGGTGCGCGCCACGGCGGACTACTACGACCTCCTCGCGCCCCGCGCGACGGCCGTCGACCTGTGGGACGTCGAGTACATGCACGTCATGCCCGACCACCGCGCCATCGTGGAGTGGTACCGGGGGACGGGGCTCCGACCCTTCCTCGACCGCCTCGCCGACGAGCCCGAGCGCGCGCGCTTCACCGACGAGTACCTCGCGCTCCTCGAGCGCGCGTACCCGCGGAGCGTCGACGGCCGCGTGCTCCTGCCCTTCCGTCGCCGCTTCGTGATCGCGTACCGCTGAGGCGCAGAAGGCCGCGGATCACCGCCGCGAGAGCACCACGCTGAGGTTGTTCGCGGGCATCTCGATGACCTCGCGGAGCTCGAACCCCTCGGCCTCGGCCCGCGCCACGACGGCCTCGAGGTCGCGCACGCCGAAGGCCGGGTCCTTCTCGCGCAGCCACGCGTCGAAGCGCTCGTTGCTCGGCGCCGTATGCGCGCCGCCGCGCTTGTAGGCGCCGTAGAGGTAGAGCACCCCGCCCGTCGCGAGCGCGCGCGCCGCGCCGCGCAGGAGCCCCCCGGTGGCCTCCCAGGGCGCGATGTGAACCATGTTGATGCACACGACCGCGTCGGCGCGCGCGACGGGCCACGCGTCGGCCGTCACGTCGAGGTCGAGCGCGGGGCGCACGTCGCCGCGGTGCTCCACGCGCCACGCGTCGATGCTGGCGCGCGCGACGGGGTCGCGGTCCGTGGGCTGCCAGGTGACGCCCGTGAGCGCCTCGGCGAACCACGCGGCGTGCGCGCCGGTGCCCGACGCGATTTCGAGCACGAGGCCCTGCGCGGGGAGCACGCGGCGGAGCACGTCGAGGATCGCGTCGCGGTTTCGTTCGCACGAGGGCGCGTGTTGCTTCATGACGGCGCGAGCATCGCACGACGCCACGCGGGGCGTCCGCGAATGTTCCCCCGTTCCCAGCGCGAACATATACCAGCTCCGGGGGCTTGCTGGAAGCCCCGTGGAGCGTGCCACGGTCGTCGCCATGACGAAGCACGACGTGGTGATCGCAGGGGGTGGCCCCACAGGGCTGATGCTGGCCGCGGAGCTCGCGCTCGCGGGCGTCGACGTCGCCGTCGTCGAGCGGCGCGCCGACCAGTCCGTCGAGGGCACGCGCGCGGGCGGGCTGCACGCGCGCTCCGTCGAGGTGCTCGACCAGCGCGGCCTCGCCGATCGCTTCGTGTCGCAGGGCACGCCGATGCAGATCGCGGGCTTCGCGACGGCCACGCTCGACATCCGCGACCTCCCGACGCGCCACGGCTACGTGCTCGCGCTGCGGCAGGAGTCCATCGAGCGCATCCTCGCCGCGCGCGTCGACGAGCTCGCGGTGCCGATCCTTCGCGCGCGAGAGGTCACCGACTTCGCGCAAGACGACGACGGCGTCGACGTGGCGCTCTCCGACGGAACGACGCTGCGCGCGTCGTACCTCGTCGGGTGCGACGGCGGCCGCAGCCTCGTCCGCAAGCGCGCGGGGATCGACTTCGTCGGGTGGGCGCCGTCGGTCACCTACCTCATCGCCGAGGGCGAGACGGCCGTCGAGCCCGAGCCCGGCATTCGTCGCAACGCGCAGGGCGTGAACGGCGTCGGCAAGCTCGAAGACGGCAGGCGCGTGCGCATGGTGCTGTGCGAGCCGAACGTCAGGGAGGGCGACCGCCCCACGCTCGACGACCTGCGCGCGGCGCTCGTCGCCGTCTACGGGACCGACTTCGGGGTTCACAGCGTGACGTGGCTGTCGAGGTTCAGCGACGCGGCCCGTCAGGCGGCGTCGTACAGAGCGGGGCGCGTGCTGCTCGCGGGCGACGCGGCGCACGTTCACTCACCGGCGGGCGGACAGGGCCTCAACCTCGGCGTGCAGGACGCCGTGAACCTCGGGTGGAAGCTGGCTCGGGTGGTCCGCGGAGCCTCTCCCCCGAGCCTCCTCGACACCTACCAGGCGGAGCGTCACCTGGTCGCCGCGCGGGTGCTCAAGAACAGCATGGCGCAGACGGCGATCAACCGCGGCGACGAGCGCACCAACGCGCTGCGCGAGGCCATGGTCGACCTCGTGAAGCTCGACGAGCCTCGCAAGCGCTACGGCGCGATGATGGCCGGGCTCGACATCCACTACGACCTCGGCAGCGGCCATCCCCTGCTCGGGCGACGCATGCCCGACCTCGACCTCGTCACGCCCGAGGGCCCGCGGCGGGTGTTCACGCTGCTCCACGAAGCGCGGCCCGCGCTGCTCGATTTCGGCGCCTCCGCCTCGCTCGACATCGGTGGCTGGAGCGACCGGGTCCAGCACGTCCGCGCGCGCTGCGAGGGCCCGTGGGAGCTCCCCGTGCTCGGCGTGGTCGCGGCGCCCGCGGCCGTACTGATCCGGCCCGACGGACACGTCGCGTGGGTCGGCGAAGGCACCGACCGCGGACTGCGCGACGCCCTCACCGCGTGGTTCGGACCGCCCGACGCGCGCTGAAGGGATGACCGCGCGACACGCCGCGCGACGGGGCGCTACATGGCGGCCCGCACCACGTCGGCCACCGCGGCGACGGCCTGCTCGATGCGCGGTGACCACGGGAGCCCGCACGAGATCCGCACGGCGTTGGAGAAGCGTCCGCGCGCGGAGAACATCGGCCCCGCCGCCAGCGCGACGCCCCGCGCGAGGGCGCGGTCCACGACCTCGAGCGCGTTCACCCCCTGCGGGAGCTCGGCCCACAGCACGAAGCCCGCGCGCGGATCGCTCAGTCGCGTCCCCTCGGGAAAGCGCTCCGCCACGGCGTCTCGCATCTGCGTCACCTGCGCGCCCACGGCGGCGCGGAGGCGTCGGAGGTGGCGGTCGTACGCGCCCGACTCCAGGTACTCGGCCACGACGGCCTGCGGGAGCGACGCGCACGCGAGCGTGAGGGCGTACTGGCGACGACGCACCTGCGGGCCGTAGCGCCCCGGCGCGAGCCACCCCACGCGCAGGCCCGGCGCGAGCGTCTTCGAGGTCGAGCCGCAGAGGAGCACGCGGCCGTCGCGGTCGAAGGCGCGCGCGGGCCGCGGGCGAGACCCGTCGAACACGAGGTCGCCGTACACGTCGTCTTCGATGAGCGGGATGTCGTGGCGCGCGACGAGGCGCACGAGGCGCTCGCGGGCCTCGTCGGACATCACCGCGCCGCGGATTGGAGCCCGTGGTCACCACGCCCGCGCGAATCGCGTGCGCGCAGGGCGTCTGCGAGGGCGTCGAGGTCGAGGCCCGTGCGCGGGTGCGCGGGCACCTCCACCGCGCGCAGCCCGAGCTGTTCGAGCATCTGGAGGATGCCGAAGTACGTGGGCGACTCGACGGCGACGGCGTCTCCGGGGCGCGTGACGGCGCCGAGGGCGAGCGAGACGGCCTCGGTGCCGCCGACGGTCACGACGAGCTCGTCTTCGTCGAGGGCGAGTCCCCACCCCGTCGAGCGGCGCGCGAGCTGACGTCGGAGCGCGAGGAGCCCCGGCGACACGTCGTAGCTGGCGCCGAGGTCGCGCACCTCGCGGGCGAGCGAGGCCGTGAGCCGACTCAGCGCCTCCATGGGCAGCAGCTCCGGCGCGAGGTAGGCCGACCCCAGCGGGACCACCGACGGGTCGCGCATCGAGGCCTGCAGCGCCGCGACGGCGTCGGACACCGACGAGACCCGCACGGCGCTCGTCGTCCGCCGCGCGGGCCTCGGCTCCGCGAGCGGCTGCGCGCGGCGCCGTACGAAGTGCCCCGACTTCGGGACGCTCTCGACGTAGCCCGTCCGCTCGAGCTGACCGTAGGCCGCGAGCACCGTCGCGACGCTCACGTTCCGCTCGACGCTGAGCGCCCGCACCGACGGGAGCCGGTCGCCCGGTCGCAGCGCGCCCCGCGTGATCGAGCTCGCGATGCTCCCCGCGAGCTGCTCGTAGAGGTTGCCTTCCACGCGCGCGAGTGTACCGCTCGCATTCCGACGCCCACCAGCACAGATCGCCCCGAGGGCGACCGGTACAGCCCCCATCTGTACCGGTCTGTACCGACGCGCTGTGCATCTGTGCCGGTCGGTCGCCAGCGCGCATGGTTGCGGGCGTCATGACCACGCTCGCCGTCCCGCTCACCGCCCGGCCGTCGCCCCGCACCTTCACGGTCGCGGCGCTCGCGGCGCTCTACCTCGTGTGGAGCTCCACCTACCTCGCGCTGCGCCACGTGGTGACGGCGATGCCGCCGATGTTCGCCGGGGCCCTTCGCTTCGCCGCGGCGGGCGCGGTGCTCTTCGCGCTTCAGCGCCTCCGCGGCGCGCCGTGGCCCGAGGCGCGCTCGTGGCGCCCTGCGGCGGCGTCGGGCGTCGCCTTCTTCGCGCTCGCCAACGGCGTGCTCGGCCTCGCCGAGACGCGCGTGTCGTCGGGGGTGGCGGCGGTCGTGTTCGCGTCGACGCCGGTCTTCGTGGCCGCGCTCGGCGCGCTGCACGGCGAGCGGCCGAGCCCGCGCGAGCGCGTGGGCATCGCGCTCGGCGTGGCGGGCGTCGCGCTGCTCGCGGCGGGCTCCGACCTGCGCAGCGCGGGGGCGCGGGGCGTGCTCCTGCTCGTGTCACCGCTCGCGTGGGCGGTGGGCACCGCGATCGCGCGGCGCGCGAAGCCCGCGTCGCCGGTCACCTTCGCCGCGCAGCAGATGGTGTGCGGCGCCGCGGCGATGGCCGTCGTCTCCGGCGCGCTCGGCGAGCGCGTGAGCGCGAGCGTCCCGATGGAGGCGTGGGCCGCGCTCGGATACCTCGTGGTGTTCGGCTCGGTGCTGGGCTTCTCGGCCTACGCGTACCTCGTACGTCACGCGCGGCCCGCCGTCGCGACGAGCTACGCGTACGTCAACCCGGCGCTCGCGGTGCTGCTCGGCGCCGCGGTCGACGGCGAGCCGCTGCGCGCCACGACCTTCGCCTCCCTGTCGCTGGTGCTCGCCGCGGTGGTGACGCTCTGCACGAAGGTCGGCGCGCGCGCTCCGCGAGCGTGACGCGCGCTGCGCATCAAGCGCGTCGTGGGGGACGCGACGAGGGTCGTCGCCCCGGCCGCGACGTCGCGCTGCTGTCGACGTCGTCGAGGGGGATGCCCCACTCGTCGGCCGTGGCCTGGATGTATCGAAGCGCGTCGACGGTGCGATCGGCGCGATCGGGGCGGTCGACCCAGAGGTCGGTCTCGGCCTCGGCCGCGGCGTCGGCCTCGCGCGGCGGGGCCGAGAGGATCGCGAGGAGCTGCGCGCTCGCGTTGCGGAGCGTGCGGATGCCCGCGAGCGCGATCTGACGTTGAAAGCGCAGCGCCAGGGGGCTCTGCGCGCGGACGAGCGCGTCGAACACGTCGCGTTCGAACTCGAGGGCGCACACGTCCGTGGCGGCGATCGCGGTGGTGGGCCGCGCGCCGCCGTCGACGAGCGAGAGGGTGCCGAGGAACATCCCCGGTCCGCGGCGTCCGAGGCGCAGCGGGCCTTCGGGCGCGGCGCGCAGGAGGTCGACCTCGCCCGACACGACGAGAAAGCAGGACCGTCCGCGCTGCCCCTGCTCGCAGAGCGGCGCGCCCGGCGCGTACTCGCGCTCGGACGACGACCCGAGCAGCACGGCGAGGTCGCGGTCTTCGTAGTCGTGGAACACCGGCAGCTCGCGGAGCGACTCGATGGCGATCACAGGACCCTCCTCAAGTAGTCGACGAGCCGCGCGACGCGCGAGCCGCCGGGCGCCTGGCGTAAGGCCTCGGCGTGCTCATCGCCCGCGCTGGGGTCGGGCGGCGGCGGGATCGAGACGGGCCGCGGAAAGGGCGCGGGCGTGGTCGATGCAGGGCGTGGAAAGGGCGTCGGCGTCGTCGAGGTCGGGCGCGGAAAGGGCGTCGGCGTCGTCGAGGTCGGGCGCGGAAAGGGCGTCGGCGTCGTCGACGTGGGCCGCGGAAAGGGCGTCGGTGTCGTGCCCGTGGGCCGTGGAAAGGGCGTCGGTGTCGTGCCCGTGGGCCGTGGGAAGGGCGTCGGCGTGCTGCGCCCCGCGCGGTCGGGCGGCGCGAGCACGGCGTCGATGCGCTCGTTGACGCCGCGCACCTTCACCGCGACGTTGCGGATCACCTCGCCCACGAGCAGCGCCGCGACGCCGGGCGCGTGCGTCGAGAGCGCGTCGAGGCCGTCACGCGAGAGCTCGGCCACCACGACGTCGTCGACGGAGGTGACGGTCGCGGAGCGCGGCGCCGGGTCGAGGCAGGCCATCTCGCCGATGGCGCTGCCGACGCTGAGGCGCGCGAGCTCATGCTGCGTGGCGCCGCTCGACGCGAGCACCGCGACGGTGCCCTCGGTGATGAAGGCCATCGTCTCGCCGAGGTCGCCCTGACGGTAGAGCGTGTCGCCGGGGGCGAGCGTGCGCCACCGCAGGCAGGCGAGCAGGTCGTCGAGGTCGCGCGTCGAGAGGGCGCTGAAGACCGGCATCCGGCGGATGTGCGTGCGCCGCGCCTCGGGTGAGATCGGCACGCTCGGTCGCAGCGGGGCCTCGGCCGCGGGCGGCGGCGGCGGACGCGTCGACGTGCGCGTCGGGAGCACCGGCGCGGGCACCGACGTGAAGCCGAACTCCGCCGCCCAGCGGTCTCGCGCGCCCGCGCTCGCGAAGGGGAGCAGCGCGCGCCCCACCTCGTCGGCCGAGGCGAAGCGCGACGCGGGGTCGCGGGCGAGCGACTTCATCACCATCGCTTCGAAGGCCTCTGGGATCTGCGGCCTCGACGCGCGCAGCGCCTCGGGCGAGCGCGTGAGCATCGCCGCGAGGGTCGCCTCGCGCGTCGCTTCGTTGAACGGACAGCGCCCCGTCGTCGCGCGGTAGAGCAGCGCGCCGAGGGACCGCAGAGACGTCGCTGCGCGTCGAGGCACGCGGGCCCCGCGCCTCCTCGGGCGAGAGGTACGGGAGCAGGTCGATGGCGCCCGCGCGCGAGCCCGCGACGAGGGCCTCGAGGACCGTGAACTCCACCACGCGCGGCGTGACCCCGCCGTCGTCGCGCGGCACGAGAAAGACGCCGTGCGGCGACGTGCGCTGACGCGAGCCCTGACGGTGCGCCGACGCGATCACCGAGATCACCGGGAGCGTGAGGTCGGCGACGAGGGCCACGGGCAGCGGGCCGATGTGAGACACCTTGTCGTGGAGCGTGGGCGCGTCGGGCAGCTCCGAGATGAAGTACGGCACGCCGTGGAGCGAGCCGACGGAGCGCTGCACCGCGAGGTGGGGGTGACGAAACGCCCCGAGCGCGCGCGCCCACTGTTCGAATCGCTGCGCGGCCTCGGGCTTCGAGAGCATCGCGCGACGCAACACGTAGACGGCCGCGCGCGCGCCGACGGGGCTCTCTCGGGCCTCGTAGAGCGTGCCGTAGCGACCGTCGCCGAGCCGCTGCACGATGCGGCAGCGTTCAACGAGCGACCCCGCTCGCAGCTCGAATGTCTCGTTCATCGGATGGATCCCTCGTGGCGATGGAGGCCTGACCCCGCTCCAACGCGATGGCCCTCGCCTGAGCAGAAGCGGCGAAGGTCCATGGGGTCCGCTCCGAGGCTCGTCAAAGCCGCGACTCCGAGATTCGTGTAACTCGGAAAATCGCCATATTGGACGCACGTTCGTGGGGCTCGGACGAGGGATCACACGGCGACGACGCGGCGCGATCGCGCCCTCGCGCGACGTGTTCGCTCGACACTTGCGACGGCGCGTCGACCTCCCTAATGTACAACCACATGGTTGTACGTTCCAACCTCACGGACGCGGCCCTCGATCGCATCTTTCACGCGCTCTCGGACCGCACGCGGCGCGACATCGTCACGCGCCTCCTCAGCGGCGACGAGGCCTCGGTCTCGACCCTCGCGGCGCGCTACGACATGTCCTTCGCCGCGGTGCAGAAGCACGTCGCGGTGCTCGAAGGCGCCGGGCTCGTGACCAAGCGCCCGCGGGGCCGCGAGCGCATCGTCCGCGGCAATCCGCACCCGCTGGCGCGCGCGCGCCAGCTCCTCCAACAGCTCGAGCTCCTCTGGGCGTCGCGCTTCAGCCAGCTCGACGCCGTCCTCGCAGACCCTCGTCCCTCGAAGGAATAGTCAATGCCCATCACCTCCGTCACCTCTGATCCGAAGGCCCTCACGCTCACCGTCGTCGCGGACTATCCCGTGAGCCTCGAACGCCTCTGGGAGGCCTACTCCGACCCGCGCCAGCTCGAGCGCTTCTGGGGCCCCGTCGAGTGGCCCGCCACCTTCACGCGCCACGACCTCGCCGTCGGCGGCGAGTCGCGGTACTTCATGCGAGGCCCAAACGGCGAGCGCGCGCACGGGTGGTGGCGCTTCCTCCGGGTCGAGCGCGCGCGCGTGATCGAGGTCGAAGACGGCTTCGGCAACGAGGACGGCAGCCGCAACGACGCCATGCCCACGATGCGCGTGGTCTTCAACTTCGAAGCGACCGCCACGGGGTCGCGCTTCACCAGCGTCACGCACTTCGCCAGCCTCGCCTCGATGGAGCAGGTGGCCGCGATGGGCATGGAGGAAGGGCTGCGCTCCGCGATGAGCCAGATCGACGGCGTGCTCGCCGACCTCGCGACCTTCGCCGCCTCGCGCCCCACCGACGCGCAGTTGCTCAGCGACACGCAGGTGCGCGTGAGCCGCGTGATCCGCGGCACCGTCGAGCAGGTGTGGCGCGCGCATCACGACGCCGCGCTGCTCAAGCGCTGGCTCCTCGGCCCCGACGGCTGGGCGATGGTCGTGTGCGAGGTCGCCGCCGCGGTCGGAGGCCGCTACCGCTACGAGTGGGAGAACGCGCAGCTCGGGCGGCGCTTCGGCTTCGAGGGCGAGCTGCTCGAGTCGATGCCGCCGGGCCGCGCCGTCACCACCGAGCAGATGATCGGCGTCGAGGGCCCCGCGACGCGCAACGAGCTCACGCTCACGGCCGTGCCCGGCGGCACCCTCCTCTCGATCGTGATCACGTACCCGAGCAAGGAGCTGCGCGACATGATCCTCGGCACCGGGATGACGAAGGGCATGGAGGCGAGCTACGCGCGCCTCGAGCAGTCGGTGCTCACCGCGGCGTGACGCGCCCTGCGGGGCCTCAACCCTCGCGCGCGAACGCGGAGCCCGATGGGAGTTGACGCGCGCGCGCCGGGGCGCTTCCCATCACGCAGGCACACGCGATGGACTTCTATCAGCTCAAGACCTTCGTGACCGTCGCGCGCGAGGGCAGCGTCACGCGCGCCTCGGAGCGCCTCCACCTCAGCCAGCCCGCCGTGAGCGCGCACATCAAGGCCCTCGAAGACGTGCTCGGGCTCTCGCTCTTCGAACGCACGCCGCGAGGGATGAGCCTCACGGCGGACGGTCGCAGGCTCGTCCTCAAGGCGGAGCAGGCCCTCGCCGCGCACCGCGACCTGCTCGACGAGGCGACGCGGACGCGCGGACGCCTCTCGGGCAAGCTGCGCATCGGCGCGGGGAGCAATTCGAACCACGCCGCCGTGGGGCGGCTCCTCACCACGCTCGCCGAGCGGCACCCCGACGTCGAGGTCACGCTCAAGCACGGCACCTCGGCGGAGATCCTCGCGGGCATCCGCAACGGCTCGCTCGACGCGGGCTTCTACAACGAGCCGGGCGAGCCCGGCGATGACCTCGGCACCACGGAGGTGTCGACCTTCAAGGTTCACGTCGTGGCCCCGCCGGGCATGATCGAAGACCCGCGCACGCTCGACTGGGGAGCGCTCGCCGAGGCCACCTGGGTCTATCCCACGGCGAGCGCGTGCTGCGGGCGCACGGCCGAGGGCCTCTTCACGGCGCACCGCTTCCGTCCGAAGCGGATCGTGAGCGTCGACCGCGTGGAGGTCACGCGCGCCCTCGTGGCGAGCGGGATCGGCGTGGGCCTCCTGCACGACGACGCGGCGCAGGAGGCCGCGCGGCGCGGCGAGGTGGCGCTCGTGCACGAGGCCGACCCGGTGGTGCGCGTGCTCTTCGCGCGGCTGCTGGGCCGCGAGGCCGACCCGCTCGTGGCCGCGGCCGCGGAGATCATGCGGGGAGCGCCAGCGCCTCCGCGCGCGGCGTGACGGGCCCGGCCGCCGCGCCGCGACGGATGATCCGCTCGGCGACGACGGCGTTGATCACCCACGCCAGCGACATGAGAACGTCGCGCGTCGTCCCCGTCACCTCGCCCGCGACCACGGTCCACGGCCCCATCAGGAGCGCCTGCGTGCCAGCAGCGTGGATCGCGATGGGGACCGGCGCGCCGGTGAAGCGCACGTCGTCAGGCGCCACGTTCGCGCCAGAGACGAAGCCGACGACGCGCGAGGCGCCCGCCACCACGGGGATGAAGCTCAGCGCGAGGAGCATCGACGGCACCCGCCAGGGGCCTCTCGAACGACCGCTCACGACGGCGTCCCTTCGGTGCGGAGCGCGAGCGTGAGGGCGATGACGAGCGAGGCGGTCGCGCCGAGCGCGCCCACGGCGAACACGGCGGCGCCGCCGAACGCGCCCGCGGCCGCGCCGAGGAGCGGGACGCCCGCGCCCATCGCGAGGTCGAAGCAGGCCGCGTAGGCGCCGAGCGCGACGCCGCGGTTCTGCGGCGGCACGCGCCGGATGGCCTCGACGCCGAAGGAGGGGAACGCGAGCGAGAAGCCGAAGCCCGTCAGCGCCGCGGCGGCCACGGCCTGCGCGCCCGACGCGGCGAGCCACAGCCCGAGCTGGCCCGCCGCCGCGATGGCGCTCGACGCGACCGCGACGCGCGCGCCGCCGAAGCGGTCGGGGAGGCGTCCGAAGGCGACGCGGGCGAGCACGTACGCGGCGCCGAACGCGCTCATCGCGAGGGCGGCGTGGTCCCACCCCCGCTCGCGGAAGCGCAGCGTCGCGAAGGCGGCGATGGCCCCGAAGCCGAGCGCGCAGAGCGCGAGCGCCGCGCCGGGGAGCGCGATGAGCGCGGCGACGCGGTGAAAGGGCAGGCGCGTCCCGCCGAGGGGCTTGACCGGGCGGGTGAGGCCCGCGAGGGCGACGCCGATCACGGGCGCCGCGGCGGCCGCGAGCGACACGCCGACGAAGCCGACGCTGCCCTCGATGGCGACGCCGAGCGGCGCGCCCGCGGCGAGCGCCCCGTACATCGCGATGCCGACCCAGGCCATCACGACGCCCGAGCGCTCGCGGCCCGCGAGGGCCACGCCCCACGCGAGGGCGCCGGTGACGACGAGGCTCTCGCCGAGCCCGAGGAGGCCGCGACCGAGGAGCAGCACCGCGAGGCTCGACGCGGGGCCCGGCGCGGCGCTCGACAGGGCGTAGAGGGCGCCCGCGAGGGCCGAGAGCGCGAGGCCCAAGGTCGCCGCGCCGCGGGGGCCTTGCTGGTCGGCGCGCGTGCCCGCGGCGTGGCGCGTGAGGAGCGTGGCCCACGACGACGCGCCCACCGTGAGGCCGACGACGAAGGTGCTGTAGCCCAGCGCCCCGTTCACGCGAACGGGCAAGACCGACAGCGGGAGCCCCATGGCGAGGAACTCGGCGAACACCATCGCACAGAGGGGCGCGAGCTCCCTCCAGAGCGGAACGGGCCGCGGCGCGACGGCGGCGGCCAGAAGCGGTTGAGTTGTCATGCGCCGAGTGATGCGTCGCGCCGGGCGCGCGATCCAATCGTATGTCTGGAGCCCCCTCCCTCAGGTTTTCTGAGGCCTCCGCAGCCCTCAGCGATGCTGATGGTTCGCCCTCAGAAATGACGAATTGAATCCGCGTCGCGCGTGGCCAGCATTGGGGTCACCGGGGCGACGCAACGCCCTCCGTGGAGGCTCCCATGAATGACAGACTCGAATTCGTTCTCCGCAGCGTCTCGATCGGCGTCGGCGCCACCCTCGTCATGGACCTGTGGGCCGCCGCGCTCCGTCGCGTCGGCGTCCCTTCGCTCGACTTCGCGCTCCTCGGCCGCTGGATCGGTCACCTCCCCGACGGGCGCCTGATCCACGACAGCATCGCGAAGGCCGCGCCGGTGCCGGGCGAGTCGATCCTCGGCTGGGGCGCCCACTACACCATCGGCGTCACCTTCGCGGCGCTCCTGCTCTCGGTGTTCGGCCTCGGGTGGGCGCGCGCGCCGACGCCGCTGCCGGCGCTCTTCATCGGCGTCGTCACGGTGGTCGCGCCGCTCTTCATCCTGCAGCCCGCGCTCGGCGCCGGCGTGCTCTCGCTGCGCACCGCGCGGCCCGTCTTCAACAGCGTGAAGAGCCTCGCCACGCACACCATCTACGGCCTCGGGCTCTACCTCGCCGCGCTCGCCACGTCGTCCGTCCACCTCTCGGGCCGCTGACCGCTGCGTCGCGTGACGACGCGCATCGCGACGCGCGCGGTCACGCGATCGGCGATGCCCCCGCGGCGGAGGTCAGCACCTCGCGCACCCGCGAGAGGAGGGAGCCCGGCGAGAACGGCTTCGGGATGAACTGAAACGCCGCGTGCACGTCGCTCGGTCGACCGATGAGGTTCTCGTCGTAGCCCGACATGAAGAGCACGCGAACGCCGGGGTGAATCATGCGCACCGCGTCGGCGATCTGCGGGCCGTTGAGGCCGGGCATCACCACGTCGGAGAGCAGCAGGTCGAGGCGCGGAACCTCGCGCGAGAGGGCGATGGCCGCCTCGCCGTCACCGGCGGACAGCACGTTGTAGCCGGCCTTTCGAAGGATCCTCACGGCGACCTCGGCCACCGAGCGCTCGTCCTCCACGAGCAGCACGATCTCGTCGTTGGCCTTCGGCGGCTCCGCGGGCGGAGGGGCCGTCGAGGTGGGAGGCTCCGGGCAGTGCGGCAGCAGGATCTCGAAGGTGCTCCCGCGACCGGGCTCGCTCTCGACGGAGATGGTCCCGCCGCTCTGGTGAACGATCCCGTAGACCGTCGCGAGGCCGAGGCCCGTGCCCGCGCCCTTGGGCTTCGTGGTGAAGAAGGGTTCGAAGAGGTGATCGCGCACCTCGCCGGTCATGCCCACCCCGTGATCGCGCACCCGCAGGCTCACCTGCGCGCGCGCTCGCGCGTCGTCGGGCAGGATCCGCGTCTCGACCTCGATGCGCCCGCCGTGGGGCATCGCATCGCGCGCGTTGACGAGCAGGTTCAAGATCACCTGCTGGAGCTGCGAAGGGTCGCAGCGGATCACGCAGGGGCGCGGGTCGAGGTCCGTCGCGAGGCTCACGTGCTCGCCGAGCACGCGCGTGAGCAGGCGCTCGCTCTCGGCGATCAGGGCGTTGAGGTCGAGCACGATGGGCGCGATCACCTGGCGCCTCGCGAAGGCGAGGAGCTGCCGCGTCAGGTCGCGGGCGCGGTTCCCCGCGGCGCGGATCTCGTGGAGGTCGTCGGCGAGCGGAGGCTCACCGGCCTGCATGGCCTCGAGCACGAACTCGCTGCAGTTGAGGATCACCGTGAGGAGGTTGTTGAAGTCGTGCGCCACGCCGCCGGCCAGTCGCCCGAGGCTCTCGAGGCGCTGCGACTCGGCGCTGCGGGCCTCGGCGCGTCGCTGCTCGGTCACGTCGCGCGCGTTGACGATGATCCCCTGCACGGCGCCGTCTGCGAGGAGGTTCCGCACGGTCGCGTCGAGGTGGCGGTAGCTCCCGTCGCGGTGGCGGACGCGGTACGAGAGACGGATTCCGCTCCCCACGGGCGCGTCCGCGGAGGGCGGCGTGATCAGCGCGAGGTCGTCCGGATGGATGAGCTCCAGCCCCTGACGCCCGATGGCCTCGTCTTGCGTCCATCCGAGGGCGGCCGAGGCGCCGGGGCTCCAGAAGCGAACGACGAAGCTCGCGTCCACGACGTAGAGCACGTCCGTCGCCTTCTCGATCAGCGCGCGAAACCGACGCTCGCTCTCTCGTAACGTGCGGTTCTCTTCCTCGAGCGCGCGGAGATCCTCGGACAGCATCGAGCTTCGTTCTTTCCCGCGCGGCGGCGGAGCCCGTCGTAACAACGGGTGGAGGGGGCGGATCCTACCCCGAGGGTCGAGGCCGACCAACGCTCGATCAGATCTCCGCGCGACGCGGCGCGGGTGGTCGTTGATCCGTACAGGCCGTGGCGCGAGCAGCGCATCGACACGCCTCACGCGCGCGCAACGAGATGGGCCGAGAGGGTCGCCGAGCGAGGGCGTCGAGGGGGTGAGATGGCGAGCGTCCGACGGGACGCGAATCAGACACGGCGCTTCGGGGAGTTCTGGATCACGCGCCGCGACGGTGAGGTCAGGGCGCCAGCGTCTCCCACGACGCGAGGGTGCTTCCGTTGGCGCGGAACGAGAAGGCGCGCCCCTCTTGCGTCGCGGTTCCCCAGCGCTCGCCCTCGGCGCCGATGACGAGGTCTGCGTCGCCGTCGTTGTCGACGTCGCCCACGCCCACGTCGCAGCCGAAGCGATCGCCCGCCTCGTTGCCGCTCGGGGTGCCCGACTGAGAGAGCACGGACACGCGGGTGAGCTGCGGCGACGCGCTGCGCCCGTGGAGGATCGTCACCTGCCCCGACGCCACGTTGGTCGACGGATCGGAGCCCGGCGCGCCGACGGCGAGGTCGCTGTAGCTGTCGGTGTTGAAGCGGTTCGAAGCGAGCGAGTAGCCGAAGGCCGCGCCGAGGCTCGGCGTGTCTTCGGTGAGCGTGAAGCTGCCCGCGCTCGGACCGCTCGCGGTGCCGAGGTAGACGAGCACGCGGCCCGCCCAGCGGAGGTTGTTCACCGTCGCGCCCGGCGCGCCCACGGCGAGGTCGCGCAGGCCGTCGTTGTTGAAGTCGCCCGTGGTGAGCGAGAAGCCGAAGAAGAGGTCCCAGTCGTTGTAGTTCGTCGCGCCCACGGTCGGCCGCAGGGTGCGCCACGCCGTGACGCTCGCGCCGCCGCGGTAGAGAAACACCATGCCCCCCTCGGGGTCGCTCCCGACGCGCTCGTGCGGCGCGCCGACGACGAGGTCCTTGTCGCCGTCGTTGTCGAAATCCGACTGCGCGAGCGAGGCGCCGAAGCTGTCGCCGGGCTCGTTGTCGCCGAGCGTCGACTGCCCGAGCTTGACCCACGCCGTGAGGCTCGCGCCGCCCTTGAAGAGAAACACCGCGCCCGACGACGCCGCGCCCGACCACCCCTCGCCCGGCGCGCCCACGGCCAGGTCGGCGTCGCCGTCGCCGTCGAAGTCGCCCGCGATGAGCGCGTAGCCGAAGCGGTCGCGGGGCTCGTTGGCGCCGAGGTCGCGCTGGTCGAGGTCCATCCAGCGACCGAGCACGTTGCCCGACCCGCGGCCCGTGTAGACCACCACGCGCCCCGCGCTGTCGTCTTCGCCGGGGATGCCCACGGCGAGGTCCTGTCGGCCGTCGTTGTTGAAATCGCCCGTGGTGAGCGCGAAGCCGAAGCGGTCTTCGTCCTGCGCGTTGAGGCCCTGGTCGAGGGAGGCGTCGAGGGTGAGGCCCGCGGCCGATCCGCGGTACACGAGCACGCGCCCGGCGCGGACGCTCCCGCGGCGCGGCGCGCCCACGGCCACGTCGCGGAAGCCGTCGCCGTTGAAGTCCGCGACGACGACGGCGTGCCCCATGGCCTCGCTGTACATCTCCTCGACGCCCTGTCGATCGATGAAGCTCAGGCCCGTGCGCTGTCCGGGCAGCGTGTCGAAGGTGCCCGGCGCGCTCGACCGGCGCCACATGGTGTTGCTCGTGCCGCCGTTGTCGCAGCTCGCGGGCACGGGCGACGCGAGAAAGCCCGTGGAGCCGTAGTGCATCACCGACGTGAAGTCGTAGAGGCCGTAGTCCGCGCCGCTCGTGTACTGGTCGAAGTTGTTCGCCTTCGACGGGTCGATGCAGTCGAAGTCGATGGTCACGAAGGCGCCGCGATCGGCGCGCTCCTGCTCGTGAAAGAGGCCCACGGCGTGGCCGAGCTCGTGGATGAAGTTGCCGATCGTGCACGAGCCCACGGCGTTGAGCACCTGCATGCCGCCCTGGCGACCGACCATCGACGAGCAGGTGTTCACGTCGGGCGCGGGCACCACGATCTCGAGCCAGTCCGACTCGCCGTCGCGGGCGCGGAAGCGGATCGAGGTGTTCTGCTCCCAGTGATCCATCGCGGCGATGACGGCGGCGCGCGTGGCGGCGGGCACCGCGCTGTCGAAGTGGTAGGGGACGGTGTTGTCGGGCCAGCGGAAGCTGTCGGTCGCGCGGCCCGCGCTCAGCGTCGAGCGGTCGAGGCTCGCGCGCTCCTCCTCCGAGGGCGGCAGGATGATGTCTCCCTGGTGGACGCGTTGTCCGCCGATGAGCTCGTAGCGCAGCCGCGCGCGTCCCCTCGCGGTGACGAAGGTGCCCGTGCGCACCTCGCCGTGGCGCGCCTCGCGCTCGCCCGCCGTGCGAATGTCGCTCGCGCCCTCGTCGCGGTCGCCGTCGTTCGTCACGACGCCGCCGCAGCCGCTCGCGAGCGCCACCGCGCCGAAGAACGCCAGCACGCGCACGCGACGAGACTCGATCTTCTTGTACATGGTCATCGCTCGTTCCCCCTGCAGCGCGGGCGCGAGACGCGGCGTGACGGAGCCTCATCGCCCCGTCGCGCGTCGCGTCGCCTCCCGCACCACCACCTTGAGCAACGCGGGTGCCGCGCCGCAGACCCGGCGATTTCCGCGGGAAAACGCCACGACGCGCGTGTCGCGCCTGTCGCGTGTCGTCGACACTCGACGTCGTGCGCCGTCGACGGCGCGCGCGCATCGCACCCGCGTCACGCCTTGCGCGATCCGCTTTTCCGCGGACTCACCGCGCTCCGCGCGATCGCGCTCGCAGGCTTTGAGATAGCCTCACGACGCTCCCCCTCGACGCTCGATGAAAGGCCACGATGCGCGCCACACCCCTCGGTCTCGTGTGTCTGCTCTCCGCGTGCGCGAGCGCGCCCCCGCGACCGGTCGTGCGCGCGAACGCGCCCGCGCCGCCGATCGCGCGCGCCGACGTCGCGTGCGCGCCGCCAGCCCCGACGCGGCTCGCCACCGACCTCGACAGGACGCTCTACGCCCTCGGGAGGCTCCTGGGGCAGCGCGTGGGAGACTTTCAACTCACGCCTGCGGAGTACGCGATCGTGCAGTTCGGCCTCGCGGACACGGTGTCGGGCGCGCCCTCGCGCGTCGATCTCCGCCAGTGGGGGCCGCGGGTCAACGAGCTCGCCCACGCGCGCACCGCCGCGACGTACGCCACGGAGCAGCAGCGAGGCCTCGAGTACGCCGCGCGGATGGCGCAGGAGCCGGGCGCGCGACAGACGCCCTCGGGGTTGATCTACCGCGAGCTCCGCGCGGGCGACGGCGCGCACCCGCTGGCGAACTCCACCGTGCGCGTGAACTACCGCGGGACGCTCCGCGACGGGACCGAGTTCGACTCGTCGTACGAGCGCGACCGCGCGACGCCCGTGGAGTTTCCCCTCAACGGCGTGATCCCGTGCTGGCAGGAGGGCGTGTCGATGATGCGCGCGGGCGGTCGAGCGACGCTGGTGTGCCCGTCGAGCATCGCGTACGGCGAGCGGGGGCAGCGCGGGATTCCCCCCGGCGCGACGCTGACCTTCGAGGTCGAGCTCCTCGAGATCGTCGCGCGCCCGCCGGGCTCCGGCGAGACCGTCCCGTCCGTCGTCTCGCCGTCGCGCTGAGCCGGGGCGCCTCGCGCGTACGCGCGGCGCCGTCGCGCGCGACGCCTCAGTCGAACCACGCGTGCAGGAGCTTCATGAGCTCGACGCCCGTCCACACGTCCGCGGCGGCGAACGACGGGCGCGCGAACATCGCCTCGGCGTAGCGGAGAACGGCCGGGCGCCGCGCGATCTCCTCGCCCACGTGGACGAACCGGAGCCGCGCGAGAAAGACCGTCCACACGACGTCGGCGGGCCCGTAGCCCGCGGGGATCAGGGTGGCCCTCCCGTCGGCGAGGGCGCCTTCGAGCGCGTCGAGGTGCGCGCGCGCCTCGCCGATGCGCTCGTCCCAGAGCGCGGCCACCCGGGCCGGATCGAAGGTGCGCACGCGCTCGGCGAACACCTCCGCGCGACGCAGGTACAGCGACGCGAGCTCGGGGTGCTGCGCCGCGAGCGCGCGAAACTGCGACTCCTGCTTCGCCAGCGTGCGCGGGATCATTGCGCGCGCGATGGGGTTCCACGAGAGCAGCTTGCCGAAGGTCAGCTCCTCGATGGGAAACGCGTACTGGCGATCGACCCAGCGCCGCGCGTCGCCCTCCGTCGCGCCGAGCGCGAACTCGACGATGTCGCGGCTCTCGATGAGCGTCTTCTCGCCGACGACGAGGGTCGGCACGGTCATGTTGGGGTTCATGCGCACGTAGTCAGGCTCGATGTTCTGACGACGGCGGTGGATGTCGATGGGGTGCGACTCGAACGCGATCCCCGCCTCGACCAGCGCGAGCCGGGCGATCTGCGAGTAGTACGACGGAGACGCGTGATAGAGCCTCGGGAGCGTGGGCGACGCGTTCATCGCGCCACGATAACACCGTCCCGGCGCGGTCCTCGCGATCGCGGGTGCGGCCGCGACGCGACGGCGCCGACCATCAGCCGAGGTGCTTGTGAAAGAACGCCACGACGCGGCGCCACGCGAGCGCGGCGGCCTCGGCGTCGTAGACCTCGGGGCGCGTGTCGTTCATGAACGCGTGGTCGGCGTCGTACGCGAAGAGTTCGAAGCTCTTGCCGCGCTTCGCCAGCGTCGCGCCGTAGCCCTCTGCGATCGAGGGCTTCGCCCAGTCGTCGCGCTTCGAGAAGTGGCACTGGATGGGGGGCGCGTCGTCGTGCTCCCAGTCCATGTATTGCGCGGGGGGAATGCCGTAGAAGGGCGCGGCCGCCGCGAGGCCCCGCACCTTGCACGCCGCGGCGAGCGTGCCCGCGCCGCCCATGCAGAAGCCCGTCGCGCCGACCTTGCCGTTGCTGCGCGGGTGCGCAGTGAGAAAGCTCACCGCGCCGCGGACCTCGTCGAGCGCCGTGGCCCACTTGAGCTCCGTCATGCGCGCGTGGGCCTCCTTGTCGTTGGCCGCGACGAAGCCCTTGTAGAGGTCGGGCGCGAGCGCGATGAAGCCCTCGGCCGCGAAGCGATCGAGCAGCGATCGGATGTGTCCGTTGAGGCCCCACCACTCGTGCAGCAGCACGATGGCAGGCGCGGGCCCCTCGCCCGCGGGTAGCGCGAGCGCGCCATCGACGGACTCGCCCGTCGACGACTTGAAATGAATGCTCTCGGTCATTGCGTGTGCCTCCTCGAAGCGCGGTCGATCGTTGCGCGCGACGGCGGCGGCGCTCCATCGGGCGCTGCCCTCGCCGTCCGCGGCGGCGCGATCGTAACACCGGCGCCATCGGGCAGACGCGCACAACCTCGCAGGCGGCGCGGCGGCAGGCGACGGGGTTGCCGACGCGGTCGTTGCGGGCGCGCGCTACGCGGCGCCCGAGAGGAGGGCCTCGGACCCCGGCGCGACGGCGACGGGCGCGGCCCTGCGGTCTCTGCGCGCGGCGAGGCGGCACCAGTGGTAGCGCGCGGCCCACTTCAGCCGCACGAGGGGGTCGTGGCGCAGCACGCGCTTCATCTCCGCCACGACCCTGGCGTTGGTGGCGCGGGAGCAGGCCACGATGAACGAGTGATCGCCGAAGGCGGCGTGGGGCACCGGCCGCGCGAGCACCTTCTCGAAGCCGAAGAGGTAGTAGTAGTGGAGCAGCGCGGGCGTGCAGCTCATGAGGATGGTGTCGTAGAGCCGGTCGTTGCCGCTCGCGGCGTTGTAGTCGAAGCACGCGATGAGCAGGTGCATCGAGAGGAGCGTCCGTCGGAACGGGCGGCTCACCACCAGCTTGCTCAGCACGCCGCACGCGCGGTCGGGGAGCAGGTGCGCGAAGGAGAGTTCGAACTCCTCGGGGGAGCGCTGCCGGTAGCTCATGCGCAGCGTGCCGACGCAGCGGTCGCCGACGCACGCGAGGAGCGTGAGGCTCCCGTTCGGCGGCAGGCGTAGGGCCCCCGCGGCGCGCGTGGCGGCGTCGGCGGGCATCCCGAGCTCGGCGACGTAGACCTCGTACCAGAGGCGGTAGGCGAGCTCCATCTCGGGCCGGTCGTCGCTCACGACGCGCAGCGTGACGGTCTCGCCGTTGATTCGGGCCTCGCCCAGCACCACACAGACGCCCTGGTCGTTCATGCGTCGCGGGAGTGCAGCCGACGTGCCCCCCTCGCACACCGCGCAAACACCGCGAAACAAAGCTCTATCGCAACGCCAGCGGGAGTGTCGCCGACGCGACGCCGTCGCGCGCGCGCCACGCCCCCGCCGATGCCGCCTGGCTACCGCACGCGGCGCACGACGCAGAGGCCGCCCTCTTGCGAGGCGAGCAGGGGGCCGTCGTTCGAGAAGCGCACCATCGTGCTCTGGTGCGAGCCCGCGGGCTCGATCTCGATGGGCGCGCGCGTGGTCGCGTCGTAGAGGGCCGTGACGTCGTGGCCCACGGCCAGGAGCGCGCCGTCGGGTGAGTAATCCCACGCGAAGGTGTGCCGCATCTCGCGGGGCGCGCACGCGTCAGGGAGGCTCCACAGCGCCTCTCCGCGCGGGATGCCGAACGCGGTGAGGTCCTTCGCGTGGTAGGTGGTCACGAGCAGCGCCGCGTCGTCGGGCGTGAACCCCACCGCGTCGACCTTTCTCGGCATCGAGAGCGACGCGCGGAGCGCGCCCGCGTCGACGTCCCACACGTCGACCACGCTCGTGGTGTCGTGCCTCGCGTCGTCGTGGCCGTACGCGATCCCGCGGCTCACGCGATAGACCGCGAGGAGCGCGCCCGAGGGCGAGATGCGCGCCGCGCGGCACTCGGTGAGCTCCGCGTCGGTGCAGACCGAGAGGCGCGCGCGCCCGTCGGGGCCGAGCACGCGCACGTGCGACCCCGCGTCGAAGACCACCACGCTGCGCCGGGACTGGTCGGTGTGCGGTCGCGCGACGAAGGGGTTGAACTTCGCGCTGGCGTGCTCGCGGTAGTTCGCCACGCGCTCGGCGTCGCCCGTCGCGAGGCTCACGCGCAGCGTCTCCTCGAGCTGCGCGAGGTAGAGCGAGGTCCCCTCGGCGTCGAAGAAGGCCGTCTGCACGAAGCCCTGGCGCGTGAGGCCGCTGCGCTCGAACACGCGCCGCCGCGCGCCCGTGCTCACCTCGACGACCTCGACGTGATAGGCGGTGAGCTTCGCGTCGCTCCCCACGGTGACCGCGAAGCGGCCGTCGGGCGACAGGTCGACGATGGCCCCGGCCCCCGCCCCCGAGGCGAAGGCGCAGAGCGTCACGCCGCCGACGGGCGTCTCGCGCGCGGGTCGCACGAAGGCGAAATCATCGCGGAGCTTCGCGCGAAGGGCCTTCTCCCACGCGACGCGCGCGGCCTGCTCCGTCGCGAGGGTCGCGCGCGTGGCCTTGAGGGCCTTGCCCGCGCCGCCCGTCTCGGTGATGAGCGCGCACCCGTCGACCGTGAGGCGACACGTTCGCCTCGCCGTGGGGGTGACCTTCACCAGCTCGATCTGCGCGGCCTCGTCGAATCGCAGCACGCGCGAGAGTGTCTGCGAAAGCGCGACGCGCGTCACCCGCGCCGTCGCCGGAGGCACTCGACCCTTGACGACGCGACGCCGCGCATGACTTCTCTTTTCATGCTCGTCATCCGCGCCGCGCAGCTCGAGGTCTTCGACAGGCTCGCGAGCGACCGCTTCGCCGAGCGGCTCGTGCGCCACGCGCGCGCCGAGTATCCCGCCGTGAGTTCGCTGTCGGACGCGGCGCTGCGGGCGCGCGTCGACGCGGCGCTCGAACGCGCGCGGGGCTACGGGCTCACGTGGGAGTTCACCCTCGCCGAGTTCGTCGGACGCGCGCTCACCGTGTCGCCCGAGTTCGACCGTCACCCGGACCTCGTGGTTGCGCTGCGCGAGGTGGCTGCCTCACCGTCGCCCGACCAGAGCTTCATGGAGATCGGGCTGAAGGTCCCCGCCTACGTGTGGAACGCGCCCGAGGCCGCGGACGCCGCGACGGGCTGAAGGAGCGCTGCGATGCCTGACTGTTCGACGTGTGAGGCCTTCTCGACCGCGACGCAGGGGTCGGTGCAGCCGTGCCTGGCGAGCGGCACCCAGGCGCTCTCGGCGACGCCCACGGGCGGAGGACTGGAGCAGTTCCCGCTCATGCACCTGCTCTACGCGCAGCTCCCTCAGCTCGCCGTGCCGAAGGGCGACGCCGCGAAGTGGTACCTCTCGCAGCGCCTCACGGCCCGCTGCCATCGGAACGTCGTGAACCCCCGCGACCTCGGGGGCATGGTGCTCGCGCAGTCGATCCACATCCTCCCGACCTGGGCGCAGCTCGGTCGCGACGACCAGTGGCAGATGCTCCAGACCGTGTGCGCGCTGGCCTACTCGAGCGAGCCCGTCGACGTCTCCGCCACGAGCCTCCTCGCGCAGTTGAACGGCGTCGGCCCGCCGGGCGAGCGCAGCCTCTTTCTGAAGGCCAGGGCCTCGCAGGTGGCCGAGCGCAAGGCGCAGCTCGCCGCGGCGCTCCAGAGCGACCCGGTGGCGCTGCTCAAGCGAGAGTACGACGCGCAGGCGGCGCTGATCCTCCAGCGCGCCGAGGCGATCAAGCGCGACGCGCAGGGCCGCGTCGACCGCTTTCCGATGGAGCACAACGCGCGGCTGACCACGCTGGTGCAGCAGATCAGGATGATCGAGCAGGCGCACGCGATGGGCCTGAACCCGACGCCCGAGGCCGTGCGCGACGCGCAGGAGCGGCACGCCGTGCTCATCGAGGAGTACAACGACGAGCAGAAGCGGACGCCAGAGAGCCTCGTCGAGGAGATCAAGGAGGAGCTCGCCGATCAGCAGCGGGCCTTGGAACAGCTCGTGGGCTCGTGGGAGCACGCGCTCGCGCAGACCTCGCAGCTCCCGCAGCAGTTCAAGCAGGAGCTCGAGCTGCTCTCGATCCTCGACGCGCAGTGGAAGGCCGAGATCGAGCGCGAGCTCGAGGCCGACCGCCAGGAGAAGGCCGCGTTCCGCCTGCAGGCCCAGCAGGCCGCCCTCGACAACGACTACGGCCTCCAGCTCGGCAACTACGACCCCTCGGCGCAGCCCCACGTGCAGCTTCTTCGCACGGCCCTGACCAGCAGCGCGACGGCGCGGCAGGTCTATCTCTTTCTGCACCCGAAGCTCAAATACGAGTGGACCGTCCCCACGCTCTGCCGCATGGCGAAGATGCTGAGCGACGGCCCCTTCCTCGCGGCGTGGGACGAGCTCGCGGACGCGGGCCTCCTGCAGCCCGGCCCCCACGCGAAGCTCGGCGTCGCCGTGATGAACTCCCTCGCGCCCGGCGCCTACGGCAACGAGCACCGGGGCATGGTGCAGCGAGAGCTCGACGAGCTCGTCGACGCGATGGAGGAGTTCGGCCTCGGCCGCGCCATCACCTGCCACAGCTGCGGCGCCACGGAGTTCGCCGACCGCAACGCCCTCGGGTGGATCCGCGACCACAACCCGCCCACCTCGCTCGTCAACCTGAAGGTCACGGACGCGATGGGGCTGCGGCGCTACGCGCGCAACTCGCTCACGGCCACGCGGCAGATCCTCCTGCCGCAGTGCCTCCAGTGCTCGACGCAGCAGAGCAGCATCGCGGCGAAGGCCACGGCCATCCTCGACGAGGGCCTCAACGGCTCGTCTGCGAGCGCGGTGAAGGCCAACCCGCGCGCGTACCTCATGGCCGCCCTCACCGACCCGAGCGAACGCCAGGACCTCGCGCGCCTCGTGCTCAACCCCGGCGTCGGGTGGAGCCAGGAGGTGCAGAACGGCACGCCGCAGGCCATCGTCATGCAGGCCGACGGGACGCTGAACTTCACGCCGACCGTCGACCTCTCCGCGCTCGGGAGCGTGGTGACCACGGGCGGATCAGGGAGCTTCGCGGGCATCGACGAAGACGCGCTCGCCACCCTCGGCGCCACGCTGGGCTGCCACACGTGCATCGACGTGCCCGTGCAGAACGATCCCTACCGAGGCATCTCGTGGATCGCCGACCATCAGCCCCCCACGGCCCTGGTCGCGCGCGGGCTCATGGAGATGCCGCAGATCGTCTTTCCGCACTGCCATCGATGCAGCAAGACACAGTCGCAGCGGGTGAGAAAGCTCTGCGGGATCTTCGACGGCTGCTTCGGCTCCGCCTGGGCCGACGTGTGGACGGCGAAGATCCGGGACGCCGGCTACGGCGCGTGACGCGCGTCGCCTCTTCGATTCTCTGCGCGCGTGCGCGAAGGCCGACGCGCTGTCGGCGATGATTGACAAGGTGACAGCTTTCTCCTTCCATCGTTGCCGTGCCGTATCAGTACCCTGACGACGTTGACCCGTCGCGCTTCACCATGCCGCGCATCCGCAAGGATCCGCCGCCCATCCCTCCCCTGCTCCTGGGCCGCGGCGCGCAGAACACCGGAAACCGTAACCAGGTCGCGGTGCGCGCGTGCGAGGTCACGTCGCTGGTGGTCGAGCTCCCTGACGGTACGGCCTCCGCGTGGCACGGCGCCGAGGCCGACCTCGCGACGCTGCCAAGCCCGCTGCCACCCAATCACGCCTCGCGCTTCTGCGTGACGCCCGGCGTCGGCACGATGCGCATCAAGGTCGGGATCACCGGACGTCAGTCGGTGACGGGCCTCGCGCTCGAGCTCTTTCCGATCGACAGCGTGAACCCGATCTGGACGAAGACCTTCACCTGGGCCGGCGGCGCGTGCCCGGCGATCGTCGACACGGGCTTCGACGGCGAGCTCAACGACGACCCGCGCCACCACGACGTCGTCGGCGCGCTCACCACCACGATCGTCAACACGGCGCCGGTCAACCAGTACCCCGACGGGTACCTCACGGTCGCGTCGCCGCTCTACCTGCTCCGCGCGCGCATCACCTCGGTGTCAGGCGGCTACCGCGCGAGGCCCTCGCGCGTCACGCTGATCGAGGTGCGCGTCGCGAGCGTCACCCTCGAGTGGGCGCCCGCGGGCGACCGCGACCTCCTCCCGCAGGTGCGCGCCGACGTCACCAACACGTTTCTCGCGGACACCCTCGCGCTCGAGGCCGCGCTGGTGAACACGCTCGCTGGCACCGCGGTGAACGCGGACCACGAGGTGGTGCTCGACAGCAACTACTTCACCACCAACCTCACGCAGGAGGGCAACACCGCGACCGACATCCTCTACAACATCCACAGAGACCGCTGGGGGCACGGCCCGAGGATCCCGCTCCTCGCGAAGGTGAGGCTGGTCGACGCGCACGGCGCGGCGGTCGACGCGCCCCTCGGACTGGGCGGCGCGCGCTTCCTGTGGGACTGGGACGACCGGCACGCCCAGGCCAAGCAGGACCGCTGGCTCCAGGGGACCATTCCCCCGCAGATCAAGGCCTTCGTCACCGACGCCCTCGACTGCATGGTGCAGGCGGAGGCCGACGCGGGCGAGGCTCCCGAAGGGTCGACCAACACGCACCGAATCCACGGGGGCAAACGAGGGACCGGCAGCGAGCCGGTGTTTCCGCAGGAGGCCGCGGCGGCCTACGCGCCCAACACGGCGGCCAAGATCGCGAACGCGTTTCCGTTCGTGGTCGACCCCTGCCCCGACCGCCGTTGGGCCGCGCTCAGCAAGCCGCGCACGCAGGGTTTTCTCGCGGGCTACACCGGGGTGATCTTTCAGCCCTCGCGCATGGCCGGTGACATCTACAAGGTGCGGGTGTTCTTCGTCCCCGACGACCACTTCCCCTTCGATACCGCCACGCCGGGGCTGCCCACCGCCCCCAACTTTCCCACGGACACCTCGGGCTACTTCGAAGTGTGGCGCAGCCTCAGCATCAAGTACCTGGTGCGCGCCCCCAGCGTCATCGGGCTCACCGTCAACGCCTTCGAAAACACCTACAAAGACGGAGGGATGAAGCTCCTCGGGCTCGCCGCCCCGGTCGACCTCTCGACGGACGTGCAGTGGGGCAACGCCATGGCCACCGCCCTGGTGCAGACGAAGGCCGCCCCGCACTTCCAAATGGGCAATTACACGTTGCTTCGCAACGGCGCGCTGGATCCCCAGACGACAGCCAGCGATGCGGGCATCGCCTTCGACAACATCGCCTTGGACTGGACCGCCAGCCACGTCCAACAGAACGCCGCGCTCTTCGCGACGAGGTTCGCCGAGGCCGCGGGGCGCGAGTACGCGCAGAACGCCCTCGCCGCCTACAGGGGCGTGGCGCTCTTCTCATTCGGCAAGAAGCACCGGTTCATCGCCAACGAGGCGCCGACCTCGGGCTCGACCTCCTCGGCGCTCGCCACGCGCGACCGGGCCAACCTCTTCCTGTATCACGACCCCGGCGCGGGCGTTCCGAGCCCCACGAACTACTTCCCGAACGGGGCCAGCAAGGGCTACGAGGCCGTGGCGGCGCACGAGATCGCGCACACCATCGCGCTCGTGCACGCGCCGGTCAACACCACCGCCGCCCCCGATCAGCACCAGGTGTGGTGGGGGGTGCCGACCGTCGGCCCCAGCGACGCCAACCAGGTGTGCGTGATGAACTATCACTCGCACAGCGAGCACTTCTGCGGCGTCTGCGTGCTGCGCCTCCGCGGGTGGAACGCGTTCGTCCCGAAGCCCGACGCGGCGCTCGTCCCCCTCGCGACGGACGGCAACAACGCGAAGGAGTTCCGGGTGCTCTCGATCGCGGCCGACCTGCCCGCGACGCCGCCGCGCACGCACCGGCTCTACAAGACCACGCGCGACAACGCCACGGAGATCACCCGCACCAACCGCGCCGGGGCCAAGGTCACCGACCTCACGGGCAACGCGCCCATCGTGCTCCTCCACAACGGCTGGGAGGTCGGCGCCGCGCGCGGCGTCCCCGTGCTCGACGCGCTCCTCAAGCCCGTCACCCTCGTCGCCACCGTGATCATGCCCAACGGCGCGCGCGTGGTGTGGAAGGTCGAGCGCGCCGCCGACGACGGGGCCATGGTGATCGCCGCCTCGCCCAACCCGCTCCCGACGATCACCCCCGACCCGATGGACGCTTCGCGCGCGACGCTCTCGCCCGACGCCGTGGGGACCTTTCACGTCAAGGCCAGCGTCGACGTGGCGGGCGGCACCAACTTCGACGACAACGCAGAGTTCGGCTGCGTCAACGTCGTGCTCGTGGGGGTCACGCGGGTCAAGAGCAACCACGGCATCGCCACGCGCAAGTCGAAGGTCCACCTCGAAGGCCACGACATGCTGATGACCACCCGGCCGCAAGGCGCCGAGGCGCCCGTGGTGCTCAAGACCACCGTGCAGCTCATGGGCGGCGGCCCGCAGGGGCAGCGCGGGCTCGACAAGGTGCACGGCGGCTGGGTCAACACGATCAAGTCCGACGTGTCGATCGCGCACTACGCCGACATCACCAACAACGACTGGCGCGGCAAGACGCTCTACATCACCCGGGCGGGTCCGGCCGCGCAGCTCCTCCCGCTCGTGCCCCCGGAGAGCCCGGCGGCGCCCCTCCGTGACAGCACGCCCGACAAGGTCTGGCTCTCCGAGGCCGACCCCAACCCCGCGAATGCGCTGGGCGGAGGCACGCGCACGCGGGTCAAGAACTCGGGCGGCGCCGAGGTGCAGATCACCGCGAAGGACGCGCCCGGCACGGGCTGGGACATCCACCCCCCGACGCAGCCCACCTACGACATCAAGCGCATCGAGATGGACATTCGCTTCTGCGCGTTCCTGACGTTCTGGACCGCCGACGCGCCGAAGCTCTTCGCGGTGTGCGAGGAGGTGCCGTGGTTCGCGCAGGGCGACTATGAGGTGAACCTCGTGAAGGCCACGCGAAAGCGCGTCGCGATGAAGGTCGCGACCGACGGCGCCAAGGTCAAGCACGTGAACCTCACGCCCGCGAGCGCCGTGGCGGGCATCGAGCTCGCGCGCCCCGCGTCGGGCGAGGTCCTCCAGCCTCGCAACGACGACGCGGTGCCTGTGGGATCGTCGTGGAAGTGACCGAGACAAGAGCCGAGGAGACGCGCTGATGCCCAAGCACACCGTGACCCAGGGCGAGTGCCTCACGAGCATCGCAGACCGCTACGGCTTCTACTGGCAGACGCTCTGGAACGACCCCGAGAACGAGCACCTCCAGAAGCTCGGTCGACACCCCAACGCCCTGCTCCCGGGCGACGTGGTGAACATCCCCGAGAAGCGCATCAAGCGGTACATCCGCCAGACCGGCGCGCGCTACACGTGGAAGGTCAAGGGCATCCCCGCCAAGCTCCGGCTCGAGCTCCTCTGGGATGACGAGCCGCGCGCGAGCGAGCCCTTCGTGCTCACCGTCGACGGCGCCGTCATCGAGGGGACCACCGACGCCGCGGGGCGCCTCGAGGTGACCATTCCCCCCGGTGCGGTCTCGGGGCGGCTCAAGGTCGGCGAGGGTGACCGCGAG
>JAXLYG010000042.1:0-115816 GCA_046351535.1 Polyangiales bacterium | reverse complement strand
TCCGCGAGGGCCGCCGCGGAGTCTCCCCGCGCGAACGCGACGCACGCGCGCTGGTGCCACGCCGCCGCGAGCGGGAGCACCACGTACGCATCCCGCGGTCGCTCCGCGAGCTCCGCCTCGCCGAGCGCGACGAGCCGATCCCAGTCTCGTCGCAGCGCGGTCGGCGCGCGCCTCGGCATCGCGTCGATCTTCGCGCGCCACGCCTCGGGGTCTCGCGCGAGCGGGAGCACGGCCTCCGCGAGGGAGGCGGCGTCGGTGATCGAGGGCGTCTCGTCGCCGTCGTCGCGGAGTCGCTCGAGCCGTGCGCGCACGCCCTCGTCGCCGAGCGGGGGAAGCGCCGCGCGCGCGTACCCGGTCCCGTCGCCCCACATCACGAAGGGCTCTGGAATGTGGCCCACGACGAGGTCTCGCAGGAGGAGCACGGCCGTGCAGAGGTCGCCGCGCACGGGCGAGGCGCGCATCCAGTCCGCGTGGGCGTACCGTCCGCGCGTCGGCGGGTGCGGGATCACCACGCTCACGCGCCACCCGTCACCGTCACGAAAGACGCGCACGTCGTGTGAATCGACCGCGAGCCCCACCCACCCCGCCGCGTGCGCGCGGGCGAGCACGTCACCGAGCGGAAGCAGGCACTCCACCGCGTCGGCCACGGCGAGCGGCGCGTCGGGGCGCGCGCCCTCGATGGAGCCTGCGTAGACGACGGGTGACGCGCTCACGACGGGCAGGAGCCACGGGCTCTCGATCGACATGGCGACGCGCGCCGCGGTCTCGATGGCCTCGCGCTCGACGAAGCGCGCGCCCCACCCGCGAGGCTTGTCAGAAGGCCGTTCGACGCGCGGCGCGAGCTCGCTCACGCGGGCACCGACGCGCGACGGCGACGGACTGCCAGCGCGCCCAACGCGACCATTGCGACGGCCGCGGCGAAGAGCTCGGGCGGCGCGGGGAGCGGGGCAGGGGGATCGTCCCACCTGGGACGCGACGGGGGCGGGATCAGGTCGGCCGACGCAGCCGTCGGGACCGTGACGACGCCGAGCGTGATCGCGAGCAGGAGCGAGCGCATCGCGCCGAGTGTACCCGAGGCACCGCGGAGCGGGCTGCGACGAACGGCTCGCGGCGCTCAGTCTTCGACGGGCGCGCTCGCGTCCCAGTCGGCTTCGAAGCTGGCGGCGAGCGCCGGGAAGCGCGCGTCGTCGCAGACGAGCAGGCCCACCTCACGGTTGCGATCGAGCGAGGTCGACGAGAGGTTGATCGACCCGACGAGCGCGCACCCGTCGGCGATCACCAGCTTGCCGTGGAGGTCGTAGTCCGCGAGGAAGCGCACCTCGGCGCCGCCTCCCGTGAGGGCCTCCGCGGCGTCCTCGTTCGACGCGATCCAGCCCGGGTCCGCGAGGATCGCGCGCACGCGGACTCCCTCCGCCGCGCGTCGTACGACCGCGTCGAGCACGGCCTGATCGCTGAGGCTCATCACCGCCAGATCGAGCCGCGCCTTCGCGCCCCCGATCAGCGCCTCGACGCCAGCGCGCGCGTTGATCGGCGCCAGCAGCAGGGGCTCCGGCGCGCGCGTCACGGCGTCGCCGCGCCAGTCGCATTCGAAGACCTCTCGCAGCGCGTCGAGGGCCTCCGTGTCGCGCACCGTGACCGACCAGTTGCGCTCGGATTCCATCGACTCGTCGATGAGGTTGGCCGAGAGCACCAGGGCCTCGCGCTCGTCGACCGCGATCACCTTGGCGTGCGCGTGGGTGAAGGCCGCCGGGGCCCATCGCACCTCGACGCCGCGCGCCGTGAGCGCCGCGCGCGCGCCCTCGTTCATGGGCTGCGCCGCGTCGAGGAGCACGCGCACCGAGACGCCCCGATCGGCGGCCTGGGCGAGCCCGTCGAGCACCGCGTCGCGATCGAGCTGATAGGCCATCACGCGCAGCGAGGCGCGCGCCGACGCGAGGCGCGCGAGCAGGGTGTCTTCGAAGCCCTCGGGGCCGACGAGCACGTCGTGAGACCCCGATCGAGGCAGCGACCGCGCGACGCGCGCGAGGCGATCGAAGTCCTCGTCGCGGAGCGGCGCGTCGGTCGAGGTCGCGTCGAGGAGGGCCGCGCGCGTCTGCGTCCACACGCGCCGGGGCATCGGAAAGCGGTGATCCATCGCCGCGAGCATCGCGTCGAGCACCTCGTCGGGCGTCTCGTCTCGCTCGGCGTCGAAGCGCCGTGACGCGTCTGCGGGGTTGATCCCCGCGAGGCGGAGCGCGTCGCGGGCGGGCTCGACGAGGAGCGCCGAGAGCAGCAGCGAGACGGGCGCGCCCTCGCGCGGCGCGGCGTCGAGCGCGCGGAGGCCGCGGTCGACGCGCGCGGCGTCGCGGAGAGAGGCCGCGACGTCGCGGGGGAACATCGCATCGAGCGCGCCGAGCTCGCGCAGCGTGGAGAGCGACGGTGAGGCCCGCCCGCTCGCGAGGAGCTTCACGAGGTGCGCGGCGAGGCGCGCGGCGTTGGCCCTGCGCAGCGCGCCGACGTGAGACTGCATCTGCACGCGCGTCGTGGCGTCGAGCGTGAGCCCGAGGCGCGAAGCGAGCACGGCGCCGCGCACGATGGAGACGGGGTCCCACGCGAAGTCGTCGCCGCGGTCGCAGACGCGCCGGAGCACGCGGGACTCGAGGTCGCGCACGCCGTCGACGTAGTCATGGAGCGCGTCGTCGACGGGGTCGTAGAGGAGCGCGTTGACGGTGAAGTCGAAGGACTCGGCGAAGTCGCGGAGCACGTCGCCCGAGCGCGCGCGGCGAGCCCACACCTCGCCCGGGACCCACGGCGGATCGGCCATCGGGAGCACGTCGAGGCCGAGCGTGTCGCCGCGCGCGACGGTGACCTGGACGGGGCTCGTCCACCGCGGCGCATCGTCACCGCTGCCGCCGAGGAGCGCCGCGACTTCACCCTCGTCGGCGGTCGTCGCGACGTCGAAATCGCGCGGATATCTTCGAAGGATGAGGTCCCTCACGGCGCCGCCCGTGATGTACGCGCGGTGGCCTCGCGCGCGGAGCTCGTGCACGATCGCGAGCGCGTCGGGGTGGATCATTCGGGGGGAGAGCGGGTGCTCTCTCAAGACGCGCAGGTCTGTCACGGATCGCCTCCTCGCGCGGTTTCATCGACGGCGAGGAGCACCGCGAGCGCGCGCTTCGCGGGACCCTTCAGCGACACGGCGCGTCCTCGGCGCGCGCGGTCGAAGGCGTGGAGGGCCTCGCGCGCCTCGTTCCATCGCGCGGGCGAGAGGGGAACGCGCGCGGCGAGCGAGGTGAGCGTCCGGTCGCGCGCCGCGGGTGTCGCGCCCATCACCGCGTCAAGCAGGAGCACCGCGCCGAGGGCGGCATAGGGCATCGCGCGCTTCGGCATCGCGTCGAGCGCGCGGAGGTGCGCCATCGCCGTCGATCCCTCTTCGAAGCGCCGCGCCAGCTTCGGGGGAAGCGCGTGTTCGAGGACACCGAGCGCGCGCAGCGTCGATGCGATGCGCGCCGAGGCCCCGCTCGCGAGCACCTTGATCATCGCCTCGCTGCGCTGAAAGGGACGCGCGCCGGCGACGGCGTCCGCATTCTGGCGCATCGCCTCGCGCGTCGCCGGCTCCATCGTGAGCCCGCGTCGCTCGGCGAGCGTCACGCCTCGCACGACGGCGGTGCGATTGCGCGCGAGCTGTCGCAGCGGGTCTCCCACGGCGCGGAGGGTGCGCGTCTCGAGGTCGCGGAGCCCGTCTACGTGGTCGTAGAGCGCGTCGTCGACGGGGTCATAGAGCAGCGCGTTGACCGTGTAGTCGAAGGCCCGCGCGAAGTCTCCGTCGAGGTCGCCCGTGCGGGCCTGCGCGCGCCACGCGCCCGCGGGGATCCACGGGGGATCGTCCATCGGGATGACGTCGACCTCGATCGTGTCGTCGGCCGAGAGTCCCACCCGCGCCGCGCGCTTTCGCGCGGGTGACGCGCCGCCGAAGAGAGCGACGATTTCGACTGCCGACGCCGACGTGGCGAGGTCGTAGTCGCTCGGATAGACGCGCAGCGCGAGGTCGCGCACGCAGCCCCCCGTCACGTACGCGCGGTGACCGCGGTCGCGCAGCGCTCGCACGGTGGCGAGCGCCTCGGGATGGATCATGCGCGGCGAGAGGGGATGCGTTCGAAGCGGTCGAACGACGAGGCCTGGAGCCTGCACTGTCGAAGGAGCGGAGCGCGTTGATGCCGTCGCGTCGGAGAGGCGCGAACGATCAGTAGCCGCGAACGAGGGCCCTGCGGGCGCGCGCGCCTGCGCGGATCTTCGTCTTGACCCGAAGCGCGTTCTCCGCCTGGATGCGGGCCTCGAACTCTTCCTTCGTCTCGACCTTGTCGTTGCGTTCCATAACCGAAATCTCCGTGATGATGGAGCGCTCGACGATGCTCGCGCCCCGTGATTGCGGCGGACGGTCGCACACCTACCCACACAACACAAGCGGCCTTCAAAATGATGTTTCGCCCCGAATCGTTGCGTGACGAGCCCGTCTACGAGAGCGAGCTGGCGGTCTACGGCGACGCCCCTCCGTTCGTCCGCGAGGTGCGCTGGGAGCACCCTTCGATCCGCGACGCGATGCGCGGCCTCGCGCCGGGCTGGCGGTCGATCTACGCGTACCCCGAGTGGCGCGTCCCCTTCGGCCTCGAAGACGAGGCGCTCACCTCGGAGACCGCGCTGCGCGACGCGCGCGTGCGGAACTTCATCCGCGTGCTCCTCGGCGAGTACCGCGACCACCCCGCGATGCTGCGCGCGCGGCTCGCGTGTCTCGCGCGGCAGGTCACGGCGGGCCCCGGTGAGCTCGCCGCCGTCGACGCGGGCGCCCTCGCCGTGTCGCAGCTCACGCACCCCGCGTACGCGCGCCTCGTGGCGCTCATGCGCGTCAGTCACGAGCTGAGAGAGGCGCTGCAGGCGTCGCCGCGCGACGGGTTCAACTACAACTTCCGCGACGATGCGCACCCGTCGTCACGAAAGGAGCGCTCCGTCGCGCCCTGGACGGACCGGGAGCTCTCCTTCGCCCTCTCGCGCTATCTCGTCGGAGGAGCGCCGCGCGTGTCGAACGAAGACGCGCCGCTGCCGCCAGACACCGTCGCGGGGTGGCGCTTCGAACTCGAGCGAAGGGCCGCGATGGCGGCGCCCGGCGACGACCTCGGGTGGATGTACACCTTTCGCGGTCACTCGCTCATCACGCCCCTCTGGCTCGAATCGAACGCGTTCATCTGGAACGCGCGCCGCGCCGGTCGCGCGTGGCGAAACCGCGGCGTCACGGACTACTACCTCCGCCCCTTTCGCGCGCGATACGAGCGGTCGAGGGCCGCGTGGGGCGCGTGGCTCTTTCACCGCGACGACGACGACCACGCCCTGCGGCGAGCCTCCGAGGAGGGCGGCGGCCCGGTGCTCTACCTCACCGATCACCACGAGACCGCGACGGGCCTCGCGGCGTACAAGCTCTTCGCCGAGCACGCGGGCGCGGGCGAAGACACCGCGATGGCGCCCGACCCGACGGTGAACGGAAACATGGTCCCGTGGGCGCTCGCCGCCGCGACGGCGCCGACCACGGAGCCGATGCGAGGGTGGCGAAGGGAGCTCATGGCGCGGCCCGACATGGGCTTTCTCGAGCTCTTCAACACCTTCGAAGCGCGCATGGCGCGGCTCTGTCAGTGCATCGACCGCCACACGAACTGGGGCCCGACGGGGTACTACATGGCCGACGCGAGTCGCGAGGGGGCGCGCCCCGACGAGGTGGAGTTCCTCGGCGCGTACTCGCCGCTGGTGGCGACGAGCCACGACGTGTCGGCGTCGCACGAGTTCGCGGTGCGAGCGCAGGGGTCGAGCTTCGAAGCGGGCCACCCCCGATGGCTCCATGTGGTGCGCTTTCCCTCGGAGCGGCTCTACGACGAGGAGGCGCTTCGCGCGGGGCGCCCGATCGACTTCGACCGCGACTGGTTCCCCGAGTCGTCGCTCTCGAACGACTACTACTGCGAGCGGGGTCTGACGCGCTTCGGGAGCGTCCTCGACGACGAGCTCTGCGCGAACATCTACCTCGTCCATGGCGCGCGCGGCGAAGAGCCTCCGCCGCCCGTGGACATCCCCCCGCCCTGAGTCTTCTCTCCCTCGAAGGGCGCTCGAAGGCGCGGAGACGGGTATCGGCGGACGGCCGTGATTCGCGCGTCAGACCATCGGCTGCGACCTCGATTCAAACGCAGCAGCCCCCGACGCTCACGCGCCAGGTGGTGCCGGTGAACGTGCCGTACTGCATGTGCCACCACGCGCGCCTCGGACCGAGCGTCACGCGGAAGTAGTCGAGCACCTGCGCGAGCGTGTTGCACCCGCCCGGATCGGCGCCCGGTCGGCACGTCGACGCGCAGTCCATGTGCCCGTAGCCCGCGGGGTCCGCGAGCGTCGCCATGGGCATCCCCGCGCGCTCGACGATCGAGTCGGGGACGCCGCTCACCACCGCCCGCATCGAGTTGTAGCCGACGATGTGAATGCGTCGGAGGCTCGACAGCGACGCGCCCGTGATCATCACCTCGAGGGGCTCATACGCGATGATGCCGATGGCCGTGATGGGGCGGTCGACGTCGATCGTGAGGCGTCCGCCGTCGTAGTTCGCGAGGATCACGTAGTCGCCGTCGGCCGCTTCGACCACGGGCCCCGCGGCGCACAGCGGGACGGTGGTGGTCCCGCAGCCCTCGTCGGTCATCCCGTCGCAGTCGTCGTCCATGCCGTTGCCGCAGACCTCGGGCGCGGGCGTACGCGCCGTGCAGCCGGTCCATGTTCCCGCGGCGCAGCGCTCGGTGCCCGCGCCGCACGCGGTGGAGCACGCGCGCGAGAGGCCCTCGTCGACCATGCCGTCGCAGTCGTCGTCGGCGTTGTTGCAGGTCTCCTCGCCGCTCACGTTGCGCATGGGGTCGGCGTCGTTGCAGTCGGGGCCGCGGCACCCGACGCCCACGCCGTACCCGTCGCCGTCGCCGTCGATGCAGCACGTTCCCCCGACGGGCGCGCACACGGCCACGTCGGAGAGCGCGACGTCTCGCACGCAGCGAAGCCGCCCCGGGCACACGGGCACGTCGGGGTTGCACCGCGGGAGGCACGCGCGCGATCCCGTCGCGACCTGCACGCACACGCCATCGGCGCCGCAGTCGACCTGCCCCGTACACGCGCGGCACACGGGCGTGCTCGATCCGCTG
Organism: Polyangiales bacterium; assembly: GCA_046351535.1. Lineage (GTDB taxonomy): Bacteria > Myxococcota_A > Polyangia > Polyangiales > CAISKJ01. Next base: position 108,626 of record JAXLYG010000042.1, on the reverse strand, counting down.
TCGACGAAGAGCGGGACGTCCGTCGCGGTGTCCGCGCGCGCATCGGAGGCGACGTCTGCGCGCGCGTCGAGCGAGGCGTCGAGGGCGACGTCGGGTGATGCATCGAGGGTGGGCGCGTCGACGACGGGTTTCGCGTCGACCTCCGCGTCGGCTTCGGGCGCGAAGGTCACGCCGCCCGTCTCGGAGCACGCGGAGAGGAGCAGCAGGATCGCGGCGGCGTAGGGTCGCATCGGAGCGCGACGGTGCGCGCGAGAGCGTCGGAGCGTCAACGCGATGCGTGGGTCGTCGACCGCCGCGTCGCGATCGATCGACCGGTCATGGTGCGCGGAGGGCGCTCTTCGCTCACGGCGGAATCGGGAGGCACTGCCCCGTTCGCGCCTCGCAGACGAAGGGCGCGCAGCAGTCCGCGTCGCTGCGGCACATCCCGCACGCGCCGCTCACGCACGCCTGCGTCGAGCGGCACACGCCAGCGCCGCAGCCCGTACATCCGCCCGCGGGCGGAGGCTCGCTCGGACAGTCTTCACCCGCGCGAAGCACCGAGCGGTCGTAGTGGATCGTGAGGTCGCCCGCGGTCGCGACGCGCCCCGCGAAGAGCGAGCCGCGCATCTCGTTGAAGCCCGCGATGGTGACCGGCGCCCGCGGCGCGTACACGTTGCCCTGAAAGCCCGCCACGCCCGCGAGCGTGAAGCCCCGGTCGCCGCCGATGTAGAAGCGCACCTTCGACGGGCGGCTCACGCGCCCCATGCGGAGGTACCCCGCGCCGAGGATGGAGCCCGCGACGAAGACGTCGAGCTCGCCCGCGGCGCCGAGCGAGACGTTGAAGTAGCCGCCGAGGTCGAAGTCTCCGCCCACGAAGAGCGCCGTGCGACCCTGCACCGAGAGGGTGATCGCGCCGAGGCCCGCGATGCGGTCGACGTAGAAGCGGCCGCACGGCAGCTCGACGCGCGCCTCGCCCACCACGGCGTTGAACACGTCGCTTCGAAAGCCCGCGGCGGCGTTGTCGTTGTGCGTGCTCGCCTCGGAGACGGCGCCTGCGACGTCGAAGATCTCGCTCGCGCGGCACGCGCAGGGAGGCGCCACGTCGACGGGGGCCGTGCGGCGCGAGCCGTCGACGCTGATGCCGCCGATGGGCAGCGAGCCCGGCGGCGTCGTGAGGTCGCCGCGCACGTGAAACGGACCGAGCGCGAGGAGCCCGCCGCGCACCCGCGCGTTGCGCTCGACGTCGAGGGTGCCGACGACCTGGAGGTCTCCCTGGAGCGAGAGGTCGCCGCGGACGGTGTGGGCGCCGACGAGTCGGAGCGGCGTGGTGCCCGACATGGTGAGCGCGTCGCCGAGTCGCATCACGCCGACGAGCGAGAGGCCGCCGTTGATCCCGACGGCGCCGCCGTGCTCGCCCGAGGTCATCATCGCGGCGCCGGAGTCGAACGAGTCGGTCTGGAGGTATCCCGCGAGCCCCAGGTCGGTGCACGTGCAGATCGCGTGACGGAACACCGCCTCGGCGATGCGGCCGATGCAGCGCGTGCTCATCGTGACGCGGTCGCCGACGACCACGGGAGGCCCCGCGCCCATGCAGAACTGCTCTCGCGTGAGGTCTGGCGCCACGTCGCGCGCGGCGTCGACCGCGACCGCTGCGTCGGCGTCGCGCGCGGCGTCGAGGGGCGTGACGTCGTAGGTCGGCGCGTCGAGCGGCGGACGCGACACGTCTGCGGCGACGTCGGGCGCGGCGGCCCCGTCGGGCGCGAGCACGCCCTCGTCATCTCCTGCGCTACAGCCCGCGAGCGCGAGCGCGACCATCCACCGTGCGTTCATTGCGTCCCTCAGCGGCATGGCAACCCCGATCAGGTCGCGAAGTCAACACGCGCGGACGGGTCACGCCACGAAGGGAGCCCCGAAGAGTCGCTCGTACCGCGCGCGACGCGCCCCCGTGGGGTCGAGCGCCAGCGAGCTCCGCGCGTGGGTGATCGCCTCGTCGCGGCGTTCGAGCCGCGCGAGGCACGACGCGAGCGACCAGCGGTAGCGCGCGTTCGACGGCGCGAGCCTCACCGCCTCTTCGAGGTCGGAGAGGGCCTCTCGCGGACGCTTCTCTCGCAGCGCGATCGCGCCCCTCGCGGCGAAGGCCCGCGCGCGCTCCGCGTCGTCGGGCACGTACGTCGGGACGCGTTCGAGCGGCACGTAGCCGCGCTCGCGGATCGCCTGATCTCGCAGCGTGAGCGCGTCGATCGCTTCGAACGCGGCGTCGATCGCGTAGCGCGCCTCACCGACGCGATTGAGATCGGCGAGCACGACGCTGCGGGTCACGAGGTAGGGCAGCGCGCGGTCGAGCGCGAGTGCGCGGTTCACGGCCGTGAGGGCGCCGTCGAGGTCGCCGCGCGCCCACAGGGCGCTCGCGCGCTGGTGGTGGGCCTCTGCCAGCGGAAGGGCGATGTAGAGCTTCCGCTGCGGGGCGGCGCGAGAGAGCTGCGCCTCGCCGTCGGTGACGATGGCGTCCCAGTCGTAGGTGAGCCTCCCACGCTGCGCGCGCTCGACGGCTTCGGCGCGCGCTCGCGCGTCGGGGGTGCCGATCACGTCGGCGAGGAGCTTCGCGACGGCGGCGACGGTGAAGGTCAACCGCGGGTCGATGGCCTCTTCACGACAGTCGTCGAGGGAGAAGCAGTAGCGCGAGAGGCGCTCGATCACCGGATCGACCGCCGCGTCGCGTGACGCGCGTCGACGCGCGAGGCGCGCGCGCAGTCCCTCGGGGCCGTCTGCGCGCTCGGCCTCGTCGGGCCCCGCGCGCACGTACGCCTCGGGCGAGAGATTGAAGAGGACGCAGCACGCCGACGCTGCGACGCAAGCCTCCTCCCAACCCTCGGACCGACGGAGGAACAGCGGCAGGAAGCGCGCAGGCGCCGTTCCCTGGTGCGGCGGCGTCGCGCCCCGGCGCGCGAGCGAGGGGACGGTGAATCGCACCGAGGGGCGCCCGTCGAGCGTTCCCGCTTCGAGGTCGAGCCGATTGAAGGTGAGGCGCTCGTATCCGATCGCGCGGATCGCCGCGGCGACCTCGCAGCACTGGAGCGCGCACTCGGCCGCGTCGCGGATCGGCATCGCGCCCTCGTAGCGCGGTCCCGGCGCGTCCTCGAAGACCACGCCCTCACCGACGAACACCACGCGGCGCACGCGCGCGACAGGGCTCGCCGCGAGGGCGCGCGCGCAGGCTTCGGCGTCGACGTCGTGGCGCCACGACACCTCGCTTGCGCGCGGTCGAACGAGCACGGCCGCCCCGGTCTCGCGATCGATCGCGCGCCAGGCAGGGTCGACTTCTGTGATCTCGAAGCGACCCGCGAAGAGGTCTCCGACCGCGAGCGGCGTCATGCGCGGGCGGGCTCCGCGCTTCGAGGGGAGCGCTTCTTCCACGCGACCGCGGCGGCGCCTGCGGCGATGACGGCGAGCGCGCCCACGGCCCACGCGAGCTCGTCGGGCGCGTCGGGCTCGGGGGGCGCGTGGTCCTTCCAACCCGGACGCGACGGCTCGGGGATGACGTCTGCGTGCGCCACGGCGCACACGCTCACCAGCGACGCGAAGCTCAGCGCGAGCCACGACTGACGGAACGCCCTCATGGGTCGCGAGCGTACCGCGCGGGCGCGCGCCTCGCGACACCCTCGCGTCGCGGGGCCCCGGCGACGCTACCGACAGGGAGCGTCCTCCATACACGCCCGCAGCGACCGCTTCGCGCGGTGGAGGAGCACCGCGACGTGCCCCGCCGAGATGCCAAGCGCGCGCGCCACGTCGTCGCCGGGCTGCTCCTCGAGCACGCGCAGCGTGACCACGGCCTGCTGCACCTCGCACAGCGCCGCGACGCACATCTGCAGGCGCACGCGCGCCTCGGCGCGGGCGAGCGCCTCGTCGGCCCCCGGCGCGTCGTCGCGCTGCGTCTGCGCGTCGACCTCGACGTGGGGCAGCTTGCGAAAGTGCCTCCGCCGCCGGTTGCGCGCCGCGTTGCGCACGATGGTCGAGAGCACGGCGCGCCAGCCCTCGTCGTCGCGCGCGACCTCGCCGCGCCCGGTCATGTCGAGGAGCGTGCAGAACGCCTCCTGCACGCAGTCGACGGCGTCTTCGGGCGTCGCGCCCTCGGCGCGGGCGAGGGCGGCGAGGGTCGCGCGGTGGGAGCGCGCGAGGCGGGTGATCCTCGCGAGTACGTCTTCGTCGAGCGCGGTGCGCATGGTGGGCGTCGGGGAGAGGTCTCGACCCGCGCCGAGATTACAGCGACGCGCGCCGTAATGTTCGAGGGCGTCGAGACCTTCCGTCGCGCACCCTCATTCCCAGGAGACGCACCATGCAGAGCGAGACCCTTCACGCCGTGACCGCGCAGACCTTCGACCACGAGGTGCTCGCGTCGGATGTCCCCGTGCTCGTCGACTTCACCACCGCGTGGTGCGGGCCCTGCAAAGCCCTCACGCCGATCCTCGCGCGCATCGCCGCCGAGGGCGCCGGTCGCGTGAAGGTCTGCACCGTCGACGGCGACGCGCAGCCCGAGCTCATCACCCGCTTCGGCGTGCGCGGATACCCCACGGTCATCGCGTTCGGCGGCGGACGCGAGCTCGCGCGCAACCTCGGCCTCGCGCCCCGCGAGCGTCTGCTGCGCCTCGTCGAAGCGCACCCCGTCGCGTCGCGCTGACGCCGCGCGCGTCGCGAAGCGCTGTCATCGCCGCCGCGATCGGAGGTAGCGTCGCGGCCATGCGCAGCGCCCTGCTCGTGACCTCCTTCGCGCTCTGCGCGTCCACGGTGTCGGCTTCGAGCTCCGCGGTCGCGCAGGCGTCGCCATCGCCGCCGTCGTCGAGTTCGAGCGCGTGGACCCCGCCGCCGCCCACCGTGGTCACGGAGCCGCAACGGCTGAACTTTGACGGCCTCCCGACGCTGCGCTTCGGATTTGGCTTCGGGCGAGGGGCGCCGCGCACGGGCGACGCCGAGACCGATTTCGCGTTCGACCTCGCTGCGGGGGCCTGGCTGCTCTTCTCGCCGCGCGAGACGGGCGTGCAGCTCTGGCCCGAGATCGGGTACGCGTCAGACAGCTCCGACGTGCGCGGCGGGCGCTACGCCACGGCGGGCGTCGGGCTGATGTACGGCGCCGAGCTCTTCTCGGCAGGGGTCGCGCCGCGCTTTCTCATCGGAGACGCCGACGGACGCCTCGGGCTCGGGCTGCGGAGCTCGCTCGTGGTGCAGGCGGGCTACACCGCGTTCTCGCTCGAAGCGGGGCACCAGTGGATGCGCGTCGGCGGCGAGGACCTCCACGAGTTTCGCGCCACGCTCTCGGTCAACCCGATCTCGCTGCTCTTCCTCGTGTTCACGGTGGCGGGCGGCTCGATCTTCCGCGCGGGCGCCTCCGCCGCGGGGAGCGCCGTGGGGATTCACTAGCCCGTCGGTGATACCCTCGCGGCCCTCATGGACGAACTCTCGCAAGTCGACCTCGCGTTCTGCATCGACCTGACGAACAGCATGTCGCCGTTCATCGCGGCGGCGCAGCAGCACGTCGTACGCATCCTCGAAGGGCTCCGCGTGACGGCGCGCGCCGACCTCCGCGTGGCCCTCGTCGGGTACCGCGACCACCAGCACGCGCAGGACTCGTCGCCCGTCGAGGTCCACGACTTCACCGACGACGCGCAGGCCACGCGCGACGCCCTCTTCTCGCTGCGCGTGGGGAGCCCCGCGGGCAACACCGACGCGGCCGAGGCCGTGGTGGCGGGGCTCGTGGCCTGCACCGCGCCGCTCGCGTGGCGTCCGCAGTCGTATCGCGTGCTCGTGCTCGTGGGCGACGGGCCTCCGCACGCGTGCGGCGCGACGACGCAGCCGTGGCCTGACCGCTTCCCCGAGTACGACCCCGCGGGCGCGTCGCTCGAACAGATCGCCGACGAGCTCGCGCACCGATGGACCATCGTCCACGCGATGGGGATGATCCCGTCGTCGATCCCCGCGCACGACGAGGCGCTCGAGCGATCGTTCCGTCGCGTGGCCGAGGTGACCGGCGGCGCGTGGTATCCGGCGCGTGACGCGGGCGCCGCGATGCGCGTCGTCGAGGCCGTCGCGGCGAAGGTGTTCAGCGATGTCGAGATCGACCGCAGGGTGTGGGCCGAGCTCGCGCAGTCGTACGCCGCAGCCGACGCGGCGCCGCAGTCGTCGTCGAGCGGACCCTTCGCGCCGCCCGCGCCCGCTGCGATGGCCGTACCCGGCGCGGCGCCCGAGGCCGTGCGGGCGTCGGTCGCGCGGCTCCAGCAGCGCGGCCTGGTGAAGTAGCACCCGCGGAGCGCGTGACTCATGACCGTTGAGACCTGGGCCGCGGGCTCCGTCGTCGAGCGCGCGTTCACCTACCGCGGACACGACCGCTACGCGCACCTCGGGCTTCGCGTGGAACCGCTCGAAGGCGCGTTCGGACTGACCCTCCGCGACGCGCGCTGCGAGGACCCCGACTGGCCCGACTACCGCCTCGGCGTGATCGACGGCCTGCGCCTGGCCGCGAGCGCCGCGGGTCTCTACTGGGCCAGCGTCTCGATCACGGCGCTGCGCATCCACCCGATCGACTCGCGGCGGAGCGCCTTCGCGATGGCCGCTTCGCGATGTCTCAGCGCCATCGTGGCGGAGGTCGCGCGCGTGCCGAGGGCGATTCCCGCGGGGGCGTTGCCTCGGGTGACGGGCGTGCTGCGTGAGGCGAAGGGCGCGTGGCGAGGCGTGTCGCTCGCGGTCGAGCCGATGTCACCGTGCGTCGACGCGCCCATCGACTGGACGGCGCGCTGGGGCGACATCGACGACGACGCGCGCGCCTGGATGGCCGGGATCGTGACCGAACTGCGGGCGTCCCCGGCGCCGTGGGTCGACGCGCAGATCCACACGGCAGACGCGCTCCGTCGCGGTCACGGGCACACGCGCGACGCCCTCCGCGACGCGGTGCGGGCGGCGCTCGAGGCGGCGGAGCCCGCGGAGCGCGACGCGGTCTTGCCGCCGGTGACGTTGCGCGAGGGGTAGGCGGCGCGGCGCAGGGGACGACCTGCGCCGCATCCGCGATGCGGGAGGGGACGGAGGATCAGAGGAGGGGGATGCGGTACATCGATCCGCCGTCTTCGTAGGCGTAGAGGAAGCCGTCGCCCAGCACCGCGCAGCTCCCGTTGCAGCCCCAGGGCGTGGTGAAGTCGGGGATGCGGCGCCACGTGTTGGTGGTGGTGTTGTACTGGTAGACCTCGGCGCCGCCGCCGCAGCCGCCGGAGTAGATGTGCCCCGAGCGGTCGGAGCAGAAGACGTCGCTCAGCATGTTGACGGGCTTGGGCGTCATCGAGGTGACCGCCATGGTGCCGAGGTCGAAGCGGTAGAGGTTTCGCCCGCCGAAGCCGCCGAAGTAGATGCTGTTGGTCGTGCCGTCGTAGACGAGACGCGTCTCGAACTGACCGCCGAGCGTGGTGGGGAAGTACGTGACCGTGTTGGTCGTCGGGTTGTACCGCACGAGCTCACCGGCGTTGTACGACCAGAGGTTTCCGTCGCGGTCGACGGCCGTCTGGCTGTGGTCGTTGCTGCCGCGGAGGTCCGAGCGGATCGTCGTCCACGAGTTGGTCGCGACCGTGTAGCGCACCACCGAGGGGATCGCGATCTCCCAGACGTCGGCGCCGACGAGCGCCGGGGAGCCCCACGAGGGAAGCCCCACCGAGGGGCCCGCGAGCGACGACCACGTGCCCGTCGAGAGCGAGTAGCGCGCGAAGCTGCTGTTGTTGCCCGCGTAGAGGAAGGGCGTGCCCGGGGCCGCCCACGACATCACGCCGCGCACGGCCGTGCCGCCGGGCGCCAGCGTCCACGAGGTGCCCGTCTCGCCCGAGAAGCCGCTGCAGATTCCGGCCGAGCACGACGCCGAGCCGCTGCACGCCATCCCGCAGGCGCCGCAGTTCGACGCGCTGGTCTGGAGGTTCACCTCGCAGCCGTCCGAGAGGGTGCCGTTGCAGTCCGCGAAGCCCGTGTTGCACGAGGCGATGCGGCACGCGCCCGACACGCACGCGGGCACGCCGTTGGCGACGGTGCAGGTCGTCCCGCAGGTGCCGCAGTTGGTGACGCTCGTCGCCGTGCTGACCTCGCAGCCGTCCGACGAGGCGCCGTTGCAGTTGCCGAAGCCCGGCGTGCACGCGAAGCTGCACACGCCCGCGCCGCAGGTCGGCGCCGCGTTGGGGACCGACGCGCACACGCGCCCGCAGGCGCCGCAGTTGGCCGGGTCGGTGTTGACGTTGACGCAGCTCCCCGAGCAGTTCGTCAGCGACGCCGCGCAGGTGACCACGCAGCTCCGCGAGGAGCACACCTGACCCGCGGGGCACACGGTTCCGCACGCGCCGCAGTTGTTGTTGTCGCTCGCGAGGTCGCGGCAGGTGCCCGAGCAGTTGCTCTGGCCCGACGGACACACGAGCGTGCACGCGCCCGACACGCAGCTCTGGCCCGTGGGACACACGGTGGTGCAGGTCCCGCAGTGCGTGCGATCGCTCGTGAGGTCGACGCACGAGGTCCCGCACGCCGTGAGGCCCGCGGTGCAGCTCGTCACGCAGGTCGACGACGCGCACACCTGCCCCGAGGGGCACACGGTGGTGCAGGTCCCGCAGTGGTTCCGGTCGCTCGTGAGGTCGAAGCACGACGAGCCGCACGCCGACTGGCCCGCGGGGCACGAGATCGTGCACGTCCCGCTGAGGCACACCTGGCCCGAGCTGCACGCGCGCGCGCAGGCGCCGCAGTTGTTGTTGTCGGTCTGCAGGTCGCGGCACACGCCCGAGCAGTTGGCGAAGCCCGACGCGCAGGTGAGCGAGCACGACCCCGACACGCAGACGTTGCCCGAGGGGCACGTGCGCCCGCAGGCGCCGCAGTTGGAGTTGTCGGTCTGGAGGTCACGGCACACCGACCCGCAGGCCGTGAGCCCGGCCTGACACACGAGCGTGCAGGTCCCAGAGACGCAGGTCTGTCCGACCGAGCAGACGGTCGTGCAGCTCCCGCAGTGGTTGTTGTCCGACGTGAGGTCGCGGCACACGCCCGAGCAGTTCGTCGTGCCCGCGCCGCACGACACGACGCACGCGCCGCCCGCGCAGACCTGGCCCGACGGGCACGCGACGCCGCAGCGGCCGCAGTTGTTGTTGTCGGTGCTGAGGTCACGGCACGACCCCGAGCACGCGACCTGCCCCGTCGGACACGTGATCACGCAGGCGCCGCCGGTGCACACCTGCCCCGACGGACACACGGCGCCGCAGCGTCCGCAGTTGTTGTTGTCGGTGTTGAGGTCGCGGCAGGTGCCCGAGCAGTTGGTCTGCCCCGTGGCGCAGGTGACCGCGCACGAGCCGCCGACGCAGGTGGTGCCCGCGGCGCAGACGCGGCCGCAGAGGCCGCAGTTGTTGTTGTCGTTCGAGAGCGTGCGGCACACGCCAGAGCAGTTCGAGGTGCCCGCGCCGCAGGTGACCGCGCACACGCCCGAGGAGCAGATCTGCCCCGCGGGGCACGCCGTTCCGCACGCGCCGCAGTTGTTGAGGTCCGTCGCGAGGTCGCGGCACACGCCCGAGCACGCGACGGTGCCCGTGCCGCACGAGACCTCGCAGCGGCCGCCGACGCAGCGGTTGCCCGCGGGGCACACGTTTCCGCACGCGCCGCAGTTGGTCACGTCGGTGGTGAGGTCGCGGCACGTGCCGGTGCAGTTCGTGAGCCCCGACACGCACGAGACCACGCACGCGCTCGCGCGGCAGGTCTGGCCCGTCGGACACACGCGCCCGCAGGTGCCGCAGTTGCCGTTGTCGGTGGTGAGATCACGGCACGTGCCCGTGCAGTCGGTGAGGCCCGCGCTGCACGACACGACGCAGCGACCGCCGGTGCAGACCGTGCCCGAGGGGCAGTCGGTGCCGCACGCGCCGCAGTTGTTGAGGTCGCGCGCGAGGTCGCGGCACACGCCCGAGCAGTTGGTGAGGCCCGCGCCGCACGACACCGTGCACACGCTCCGCGAGCACACCTGCCCCGCGGGGCAGACGGCGCCGCAGGCGCCGCAGTTGTCGGTGTCGTTGGTGAGGTCGCGGCACACGCCCGTGCAGTTCGTGAGGCCCGCGCCGCAGCTCACGGTGCAGGTGCCGCGCGAGCAGACCGTGCCCGACGGGCAGACGTTGCCGCAGACGCCGCAGTTGTTGTTGTCGGTCGCGAAGTCGCGGCAGGTGCCCGAGCAGTTGGTGAGGCCCGAGCCGCACGAGACCTGGCAGGTGCCCGCGGAGCACACCTGACCCGCGGCGCAGGCGGCGCCGCACATGCCGCAGTTGTTGAGGTCGGTGTTGAGGTCGCGGCAGGTGCCCGAGCAGTTGATGAGCCCGCCGCCGCACGACACCGTGCACACGCCGCGGGAGCACACCTGGCCCGCCGCGCAGGCGCGCGCGCAGGCGCCGCAGTTGTTGTTGTCGGTCTGCAGGTCGCGGCAGGTGCCCGAGCAGTCGGTGGTGCCCGCGCCGCACGAGACCTGGCAGGCCCCGGCGGAGCACACCTGACCGGCGGCGCAGCGCGTCCCGCACATGCCGCAGTTGTTGTTGTCGGTGTCGAGGTCGCGGCAGACGCCCGAGCAGTTCGACGTGCCCGCGCCGCACGACACCTGGCAGGTGCCCGCGGAGCACACCTGACCGGCGACGCAGCGCGTGCCGCGGCGCCGCAGTTGGCGAGGTCGGTCTGCGTGTCGCGGCAGGTGCCCGAGCAGTTGGTGAGGCTCGCGGCGCACGACACCACGCAGGTGCCCGCGGAGCACACCTGGCCCGCCGCGCACGCGCGCCCGCAGGCGCCGCAGTTGGCGAGGTCGGTCTGCGTGTCGCGGCAGACGCCCGAGCAGTTGGTGAGGCTCGCGGCGCAGGTCGTCTGGCACATCGAGCGCGAGCACACCTCGCCGGGCATGCAGCGCGTGCCGCAGGCGCCGCAGTTGTTGAGGTCGCTCGTGAGGTCGCGGCAGACGCCGTCACACACCGAGAGCCCGCCGCCGCAGGTCACGACGCAGGCGCCCGCCACGCAGAGCTCGCCGGAGCCGCAGGCGTTGCCGCAGGCGCCGCAGGCGGCGCGGTCGGTCTGGAGGTCGCGGCAGACGCCCATGCAGTCGGTGACGCCCGCGCCGCACATGGCCTGGCACATCCCGCGGACGCAGAAGAGCCCCGTGCCACACACGTTCCCGCAGCCGCCGCAGTTGCGGAAGTCGTTGGTGGTGTTGACGCAGGTCTCGCCGCCGCCCGTGGGGCCCGCGTCGGCGCCCGCCGTCGTGCAGCGCACCTCGAGCTCGGCGCAGGGGATGTGGCACTGACCGCTCTGACACGTGTAGCCGTCGATGCATGCGTTGCCGCACGCGCCGCAGTTGGCCCGGTCACCCATGAGGTCGGCGCAGTAGCGCGACGCGCCGCCGTCGACGCCGGCGTCCATGCCGCCCGGCGCGCCGGAGCACTCCGTCGTTGCGCCGGTGCACATGAACGTGCACGCGCCGCCGGAGCACACCTGATCGCGGCCGCAGGCGTTCCCGCAGGCGCCGCAGTTCTGGCTGTCGGTCTGGAGCGAGACGCATCGAGGCCCCGCGCCGCCGTCGCCGCCGGCCGTTCCGCACAGCGTCTCGCTCGCGGTACAGCTCGGCACGCAGGCGCCGTTCTGGCAGACGTTGCCCGTCCCGCACGCGCGCCCGCACGCGCCGCAGTTCTCTCGATCCGTGCGCGGGTCGGTGCATCGTCCGCTGCACGCCAGCAGCGGCGACGGACACGACACCGGCGCATCCGTCGCATCGACGATGTCGACGACCGTCGTCGCGTCGATGGGCTCGTACCCTCCGACGACCGGGGTGCCGTCGCAGCCCGTGAGGACCGCCAGCACCCCGAGCGTTACCGCTGCGAGTGCAACTCTTCGATTGATCATGAGTCCATCCTTCTCGAACGAAGGTACTGCGACGAGACAGCACATTTACAGCCCAGAACGGCGACGCACGAACGCGCGTCGTCGCGGGTTGCGTGCCGCGGTGTACGTCGCACGCGCGAGGTCGGTGGTCCGCACGAGGTCGCGGCTGAATCGCGTCACGAGCGCGATGAAACCCTGGGAAAGAAGGTGTTTCGCGAGAGGGGGCGGAGGCGGTCGCGACGTTGCGCGGTGGCGGACTTTCGTCCTTCTGCGCGATGCGGTGTCTGCCGTCGCGGAGATCACGCGTCGCGGGCGTCGGGTGCGCTCAGTCGACGGGCCACGGGACGGGGTCATCCCCCGAGGAGCCTTCGGGGAGCGCGGGCGTCTCGCGGGCGACGTCGCGCGGCCCCGCTGCGGCGGCGCGCCACCAGGGGGTGACCGACTCGGCGCGAGAGGGCTCCACGGCGTCGCCGAGCGTGGGCATCACGAGGTGCGCGCCGCGCCGCGGGCCCTCGGTGAGGAGCGTCTCGGCGGGCTCGTCCCACGCGTGGATCGCGAGGTTGAAGGTGCCCCAGTGCACGGGGAGAAAGCTCCCTCCGCCGAGGCGTTCGAGCGCCGTGAGGGCGTTGTCGGGGCCGAGGTGGATGTCACCCCACGCGGGGTGAAACGCGCCCACTTCGAGCATCACGAGGTCGAAGCGTCCGAAGCGCGCGCGGATGTCTTCGTACTCGGGCGTGAGCCCCGTGTCTCCGCTGAAGAAGACCTTGTGGCGCGGGCCTTCGATCACCATCGAGGCCCAGAGCGTGGCGTTGCGATCGGTCACGCTGCGACCGGAGAAGTGCTGCGACGGCGTGGCGGTGACGGTGAGGCCTCCCGCGGTGACCTCGGCGCCCTCCCACCAGTCGAGCTCGGTGATGCGCTCCGGCGCGACGCCGTAGCCTTCGAGGCGCTCGCCCACGCCGAGCGCGGTGATGAAGGGCACGCCCATGCCCGCGAGCTCGCGGATGGTGGGCGCGTCGAGGTGATCGTAGTGGTCGTGCGAGAGCACCACGGCGTCGATGGGCGGCAGCGCCGAGAGCGGGACGGGCACGGGCTGAAAACGCCTCGGGCCCGCGAACGACCGGGGCGACGCGCGCTCGCCCCACACCGGGTCGGTGAGCACGCGACGACCGTCGATCTCGACGAGCACGGTGGAGTGCCCGAGCCACGTCGCGCGGAGCCCCGTCTCGGGCGCGCGCTGCCACGCGGCGATGGGGCTCTTCGACGGCAACGGACCGGGCGGCTCACGGCGCTGACCGCCGCAGAGGTACTCCCGCAGCGTCGGGGTGACGGTCCCCTTCTTGAGCCCTGGCGAGACGGGGTGCGTGTTGTGAAAGGTCCCGTTGGCGTGACGGGGCGACGCGAGGACGCGCTCGCGACGGAGCCCCTGCGCTCGAATGACGGCGTTGGACATCGTGGCCTCTCAGATGCGCCGCGGGCGCGTCGCGGTCTGCGGGCTCACGCGCCGCGGCTCACGGCGACCCGGGCGCTTCGAGCGTGAAGGGGTAGTCGACGGTCACGGGCCCTCCCTCGCGAGGCGGCGGGAACACCCACGCGCGCGTCGCCGTCGCGATGCACTCCGCGACGCCCTCGACGGGGTAGGTGTTCGAAGCCACGGAGGCGTCGATCACGCGTCCGTCCGCGCCGATTTCGAAGCGTACGAACACCACGCCCGACGCGTGCGGCGCGACGGCGAGGCCCCGCTCGTGGCAGCGGTTCACGGCGCCGAGGTGTCGAACGACGACGGCGCGAACCTCCGTGGGGCTGAGCTCTCCGACGGCCTCGGCGGGGCGCGGCGACGAGGCCCTCGACGCGAGCGGCGGGAGGGCGCGCGTCGCAGCGAGCGAGCCGACCGCGTCGGCGCGGCTGCGGAGCGGCGCGGGCTCGGGCGTCACGCGCGCAGGCGTCGCGCGGCGCGCCGCGGCGGGAGGGCGACGGGGCCCCGGGCGGGTCTGTGCGCTCGCGTCGAGCGCGGCGACGAGGAGCGAGATCACGAGCGCGGAGCGGACGGTCGAGAGGGGCATCGGAGGGCCTTTCGCGTGGGTGACGCAGCGCCGTGAAGGGCGCCTTCGAGAGGGGATTGTGGGCGTCGAGACGGACCCTCACGAAATCGCACCGCGCGCGTCCGAAGCCTGTCGTCGCCTGCGAAGCGGGGGGAGAGCCCTGCGGCGCCAGCGGAACCGCGCCCGTCGACCTCGCACCGCGGAGACCCTACGATCACGCCACCTTTCACCAGGAGCGGACTTCCTCATGCGCAACACCTTCCCGATGCTGCTGCTCTCGTTCGTGTTCTCCGCGTGCGACTCCTCGGGCGACACCGACCGCGACGCGACGCCCGACGTGAGCGTCGATGCGACGCCCGACGTGGCCTCCGACACCGCCCAGGACGTGGCCTCCGACACCGCCCGCGACGTGGCCTCCGACACCGCCCAGGACGTGCCCCGAGACGTCGCGCAGGATGTGTCCCCCGACGTCGCGGCGGACGCTCCCTCCGACGCTCGCACCGACGTGACGGAGCCCTTCTGCGACGTGCCCGCGACGTACACCTTCGGGCCCGATGGGGGGCTCGTGCCCGTCGTCGTCACGTCGCGCATCGAGCCCGGCCGACGCTTCACCTACACGCGCACGCCCTCGGGGCGCATCGACGCGGGCGTCGCCTCGTGCACCACCACCCTCGACTACTGCGGAACGAGCGACGGCGGCACCGTCGACACGCTCGCCGTCATCAACGCGCTCAACAACGCCGACGTGATGGCCGCCTTCGCCGATCAGGTCACCACGCTCTACGGCACCGACCCGCGCCCCGTCGACGGCCAGGTGTTCTCGATCACCCGCGGCGACGGTCGGCACTTCGAAGTCGGCGGTGACTGCGGCGGATCCTCGGGGTGCCGCGCGATCCCCGCGGGGCTCTCGCGGCTGCGCACGGTGCTCAACGACCTCCAGACCCAGCAGCTCGCGCGGCCCGAGTGCGCCGCCGTTCGCCCGTAGCGAACGACTCGCCGCGCCGCCGTCACGCGCGTTGTGACGACGTCACGCCGCGGGTGACGCCCCTTCGATGACGTCGCATCGACGACGCCGAACCAACGAAGGGCGACACCAGACCATGAACCAGAGCTCGCGGCCTCCCGAGTCGGGGGCGCCTCCCGCGCAGCCTCGCCTCGTCGACATCGCGCTGCGGTACCTCAAGCGTGAGGGCATACGGCACGTCTTCGGCGTCCCCGGGGGCCTGCTCCACAGCTTCTTCGACGCGGTCGAGACCGACCCCGACCTCGCGCTGATCGTCGCGCGCCACGAGTGCGGCGCGGCCTTCATGGCCGACGGCTACGCGCGCGTGAGCGGTCGCGTCGCGGTCGCCGCGGCGACCTCGGGGCCCGGCGCGACCAACCTGCTCACCGGCGTCGCGGTCGCGTTCGCCGACGGCGTCCCGATGCTCGTGATCACCGGTCAGGCGCCGTCTCACGCCTTCGGACGCGGCGCCGCGCAGGAGACGGCGCGCGAGGACATCGACAGCGTCGGGATGTTCGCCTCGGTCACGCGGTACTCCGCGATGGTCACCTCGCCCGATCAGTTCGGTCACCACTTTCGACGCGCGATGCGCCGCATGCGCGCCGGTCGGCCCGGACCGGTGCACCTCAACGTCCCCTGCGACCTCTGGACGCAGCCCGCCGCCGACGAGGCGTGGCCCGCGCCGAGCTCCTACGCGCCGCGCTCCTGCGCGTTCGACCGCGAGCGCGTCGCCGAGGCCGTCGAGCGGCTCCGCGCCGCGCGATGCCCCCTGCTGCTCGTCGGCTCCGGCGTGAGCACCGCCCCCGCGCGCGACTCGGTGCGGCGCCTCGCGGAGATGCTCCGCGCACGCGTCGCCACCACGCCTCGCGCGAAGGGCGTCTTCTCCGAGCACCACCCGCTCTCGCTCGGCGTGCTCGGGTTCGCGGGCCACGACGCCGCGCGCGGCGCCATGCTCGGCGACGAGGCCGACCTGCTCTTCGCCATCGGCGCCTCGCTCAACGAGACCACCACCCTCAACTGGAACCGCGACCTCCTCCGCGGGCGCGCGCTCATCCACCTCGACGTCGACCCCGACCGCGTCGGACGAAACTACCCCGTCGACGTCCCGCTCGTCGGAGACGCCGAGGCGACGCTCTCGGCCATCCTCGACGGCCTCGTCGCGGCGGGCGTCGACCGCGCGCGCGAGGGTTCGACGGCGCACGGCGCGCGATCGCGCGAGGCGGCGTCTGCGTCGAGCGAGCCGCCGACGGCCGCGCGCGGACTCCACCCCGCCGCGTGGCGCGAGGAGCTCAACCGCGCGCTCCCCGCCGACGCGGTGATCTTCTCGGACATCGGCGGGCATATGCTCTTCAACGTCCACCACCTGCGCGTGAGCGATCGACAGCGCTTCGTGCTCAACCTCGGGTTCGGCTCGATGGGGCACGGCACGGCGGCGCCCGTCGGCGCGGCGCTTTCGGAGCCGCGGCGCCCCGTGATCGCGATCATCGGCGACGCGTGCTTCACGATGAACGGCATGGAGGCCCTCACGGCGCGCGAGTACGACGTGCCCGTCGTGTGGATCGTCGAGAGCAACCAGATGCACGGGATCACCTGGCACGGCAGCCGTCTGGTCAACGGCGGACGGCCCATGGAGAGCATCGTCAACAAGCGCCCGATCGACGTCGAGGCGATCGCGCGCGCCATGGGCCTCGCGACGTGGAGCGCGCGTCGACCCGGGGACCTGTCCCGCGCGCTCGCCGAGGCGCTCGAGGCCCGACGGCCCGCGCTCATCGAGGTTCACGTCGACCCCGCGGTGTGCCCGCCGCTCGGCGATCGCGCGAAGACCGTGGCGGGCTTCAGGGATCGGTGACGCCGATGCGAGACGAGAGAGACCCCAACGCCGAGCGCGGGCCCGGCGAGACCTTCCCGTACCCCGAGACGCTCCCGGCGCACGTCGTCGAAGACGGTCCGGCGCCGCGGATCCACGGCTACGCGGTCTTCGACGACCTCGCGCGACACGCCTCGTTCGGCGAGGTCGCGCTGCTGACCCTGCTCGGCGAGGAGCCCACGCCCGAGGCCGCGCGCGCCTTCGAAGTCGCCCTCGTGTGCCTCGCGCCGCTCTCGCTCGCCGACGCGGCGGTGCACGCCGCGACGCTCGCGCGGATGACCGCGGGGCGGCATCAGGCCGTGCTCGCCACCGGCGGAATCGCGCTCGCCGAGCGCGCCGCGTGGCTCCTCGATCAACACGCATCGCTGTTCGAATGGCTCGACGGCGGTCGCGGCCCGGCGCCCGAGGCCGTCACGGCGCGCCCCGAGGCGCGCGCATCGCTCACACGCGTGCGCGCCGCGGTCGAAGCGAGCGGTCTGCCCGTGCCCGCGCTCACGCACGACCTCTCGATCGACGCGGCGCTGCTCACCGTGCTCCGCGCCTGCGGCCTGCGCGCGCGCTGGCAGGTGGAGGCGGCGCTCGTTCTCGCGTGGACGCCCGCGCTCGCAGCGGAGGCCGCGTGCATGCGGCCCTACGCGTTCAAGGACTACCCGTTCAACGCGCCGCCGTTCGTCTACGAAGGGAGCAAGCCGTGAGCCGTGATGCCTGGGCCTCGCCCGACGCGCCCGTGCGCACACGCGTGGCGCGCGCCATCGCCGGAGAGCACCTCTTCTACGGCTACAAGGTCGGCGACGAGCTCGCTGGACACGCAGGCTTCTGGAGCCTGCTGAGCCTCTCGATCGGACACCGCCTCCTCGGCGACGACGAGTGCGGCCTCCTCGACGACCTCAAGGCGGCGCACATGGTCGCCGACCCGCGCATCCAGCCGCTGAAGCTCGCGCGCATGGTGGCCTCGCGCGGCGGCGCGCTCGCGGGGTACTGCGCCGGGCTCCTGATGATCGAGCGCTCGATGATCGGCCCCGCGTGCGCCGAACACGCGGCGCGCATGCTCGCCGACGTCGCCCGCGCGCTCGGTGACGCCGAGCCCACCGAGGAGGCCGTCGCCGCGGCCTTCGACCAGACGCCCTTCGCCGCCGCGTCGTACCTCCCCGGCTTCGGCGTGCCCTTCCGCGAGCGCGACGAGCGGCTGCCGTCCATCCATCGCTGCATGCGCGCGCGCGGACGCGACGCGCTCCGTCACGCGCGCATCGAGCGGGCCCTCGCGCGCGTCGTCGAGCGACGGAGGAGCCTGCCGCCCAACATCGCGGGCACCGCGGCGGCGATCCTGCTCGACATGGGCTTCTCGCCCGCGCAGTGCGGCCTCGTCGGGGTGGGCCTCGCCGTCGCGTACTTTCTCGCCAACGCGGTCGAGGGCGCCGCGCAGCAGAGCCCCGTGATGCAGAGGCTCCCAGCCGCGGCGATCCGCTACGTGGGCCCCGCCGCGCGAGAGACCCGCCGCGCCCGCGCCGCGCGCGACGCCGCCCGGGGGACGCCGTGAGGGTCCTCTTCATCAACCCGAACCCCTACCGCCCGGCGGTGCCCCCCGTGGGGCTCGAGTACGTGGCCGAGGCGACGCGCGAGGCGGGCCACGAGGTGTCGATCTTCGACACGTCCATCGAAGACATCGGAGCGCTGCGCGCCCGCGTCCTCTCGTGGCGGCCCGACGTGATCGGCGTCACGCTGCGCAACCTCGACACGGGGCACTTCTTCAACAGCGTGGGGTACGTGCGGCCGACGGCGGCGCTCGTCTCGTCGCTGCGGCACGACTTCGCGGGACCCATCGTGCTCGGCGGCGCGGCCTTCACGCTCGCGCCGCGGCTGCTGCTCGAGGCGATCGGCGCAGACCTCGGCGTCGTGGGCGAGGGCGAGGGCGTGCTCCCCGCGCTGCTCGGGCGCCTCGACGCGCCCCATGAGGTCGCCAACGTGGTGTATCGCGACGGCCGCGGGGGCCCGGTGCGAGAGACGCCGCGCCGCTTCGACTGGCGCCCCGCGCTGCGCGCGCGCCGCGACACGGTCGATCACCACGCGTACTACCGCCGCTACGGAGACCTCCCCGGGCACAGCCTCGCGAACGTGCAGACCGCGCGGGGCTGCGATCGATTCTGCACCTACTGCGCAGAGCCGAGGGTGATCGGGCGAAACATCATCACTCGCGATCCCGACGACGTCGTCGACGAGGTCGAGCGCTTCGTCGCCCGCGGGATCCGCGATCGGTTCTTCTTCGTCGACTCGGAGTTCAACGCGTCGCCCGCGCACGCGGCCGCCGTCTGCGAGGCGATCCTCCGTCGCGGCGTGAAGATCCGGTGGGGCGCGTACCTCGTCCCCGACGGGGTCGATCGGGAGTTCCTCGGGCTCCTCGATCGCGCGGGCTGTCGCGACCTCGTGTGGACGATGGAGAGCGCCAGCGACCGCGTGCTCCGGAGCCTCGCGAAGTCGCACCGCAGCGACGACGTGGTGCGCGTCGGGCGCGCGTGCGGCGAGCTCGGCCTGCGCCCGATCATCCTGCTGATGTTCGGCGGACCGGGCGAGACCGCCGCGACCGTCGCCGACACGTGGCGCAAGGTCCACGACGTGCCCGACGCGGTCTTCGGGGTGGTCACCGGCGTGCGGGTCTATCCCTCGACGCCGCTGGCGCGTCAGGCGATCCGCGAGGGCCAGATCGCCGACGAGGCCGCGCTGCTCGAGCCCGTGTACTACCGCCCCGAGCACGTCCGCGAGACGGTGTTTCCTGCGGTGCAACAGCACTTCGGCGCGATGCCGAACGCGATCGTGCTCGGGCCCGACCGCAAGACGCGCTTCGAGTGAGGCGCGCGACCTCGCGCGTTCAGCGCCGCACGCAGAGGAGGCAGCCCACCTTCTCCGCGCCCGGGCACGCGCCGCCGACGAGCGGGCCCAGGAACGAGAGAAAGAGCGTCGACTCGCCGACCATGATCGACCCCGCCGTGAGCGAGAGCCGCGCGGGCGCGGCCGCGGTCATCGGGATCTGACAGGGCGCGGCGAGGCTCTGGTCCGCCTCCGCGCGCGCGGACACCGCCGTCGTGAGCGCGAAGCGCAGCGCGCCCGAGACGGAGGGATCGCCGCTGTAGCGCGCGCTCACCGTCGCGCCGCGCTGGTCGAGGGTCAGCGCGCCCGCTCCGCTCGCGGTGACGTAGCGGGTCGTGCGGCCAGACTGGTAGCGCGTCGAGACCTGCGAGCTGCACGCGTACTCGCCGACGGCGAAGGTCGGGGCTGGAGGGGGCGCGCCGGCGTCGATCGTGGGGTCGACGAAGCCGTCGCCGATCTCGCACACGATCCAGAGGTCGGCGCGCGCGGGCGGCGCGGCGCAAGGGCTCGCGGCGTCGGCGTCGAGCGTCCCTTCGAGCGAGACGAAGACCGCGCCAGCGCTGTAGGTGAGGGCCCCGACGGTCGCGCGGAGCGTCGCGGGCGCGAGGCGCGTTGAGCCGGGACCCTGCGCGCACGCGATCGAGAGGCCCGCGGCCCGTTGCCCGAAGGACGCGAGCACGGCCGACGAGCTCGTGGTGAGCGCGAACTCGAACGCGTTGCGCAGGCCGAGCTGGTCGTCGTACTCCGCGGTCAGGGTCGATCCGCGCTGCGAGAGCGTGAGCACGGCGCCCGATTGAATGCCGCTGACGTTCAAGATCCCGCCGCGTCCGGCGGCGTCGTGTACGCCCTGCGCGCAGCGCGTGTAACGGCCGACGGGAAAGACGATCTCACGCGCGTCAGGGGGCGCCGACGCGTCCGTCGTGGCGGGCGAGGCGACCGTCAGCTCGGTCCTGGCGCCGCAGCCGACGGCGACGCCGAAGAGGAGCGCGGAGCGCGCGGGAGACCCGTTGTACGCTGCGTGTGAAGCCATTCGCGCGCCCTCGCATGGCGCAACTCGCGTGCATGCTACAGGAGATCGCGTCTCGCGTGATCGACGCGCGAGCGGGCGAGGCCGCCGTGTCGGGCGACCTTTGACGGGGTCAGCGGGGTGCTGCGGCCCGCCGCCTCCGGGGGCGACGGAGCCGCGTGAGTCGGTGTAGCCCATCGACCACGACGCCCCGCGCGCCCTGCTCGTGGCGAATCGCCACACTGTGCGCGCACGCACCGAGATCGACCCGGAGCGCCTCGCGAACCATCGCCTCGTTATGCCGTGAAACACGGTAAAAACAGGCGGTATCGAGGAGGGGCGCGCGTGCGGCGGCAACCGGCTTGCAACCGCTACCACTGCGTCTGAGCTCACGACGAGCGCCGACGCTCACAACCGCACCGATCTGGAGGACGTCATGGAGAAGGACACGATCCGCAGCGCGCCGGCGCCCGTGATGCACGACCCGCCGTGGTGGACCGAGCGAGACGGCACCGCGTGGGACCGCGTGAAGGGCGCGTTCCGTCGCGAGTGGGAGGGACGCAAGGGGGACACCTCACGCAGCCCGGAGCCCGAGGCGCCGGCGGCGGAGCGCACGCCCGACGGAGCCCGAGAGATCACGGGGAACTACAAGGCGAGCTGGGACTGGCTGACCGAGACGTCGGCGCGGCGCGAGCGCGCGAACGCGACGTGGCAGCAGGCCGAAGAGGAGGGGCGCTTCGGCTACACCGCCCACGTGCGGCGTCCGGGCGAGGGGTGGAACAGCGACATCGAGGCGTGGCTCTGCGCCGAGTGGGAGGCCCTCAACACCGGACGCGCGTGGAGCCAGGCGCAGCAGGGGATCCGGCGGGGGTGGGATTTCGTGGGCCGCTGATGGGCTCCCGGGGACTTCTCTCTCGCGCGCTTCGGCGCGCCACGACGGAGGTGACACCGTGAACACGCGAACCGACACCGACACGCGCGAGCGCCCCGAAGGCACCGCCTCGACGGGCCGCGACCTCAGCGCCTGGGAGCGCGCGAAGATCGCCCTCGCGCGAGACTGGAACCAGACCCGATACGACCTCGGCGTGGCGTCGGGCGAAGACCTCCACCAGCGGCTCTCGGACACCGTGCGCCAGGTCGCGGGCAGCGAGCCGATCCCGCCCGAACACGCGCCCAACCCGCCCCTCGACCTCACGCGCGCAGACGAGGCCGCGATGCGCTTCGGGTACATCTCGGGCGTGTCGCCGTACTACCGCACCTACGCGTCGTGGGACGCGACGCTCGAGGCGCGCCTCTTCGATGCGTGGGCGGCCCTCTACGGCGCCGAGAGCTGGGAGGTCGTGAGAGACCGCGTGCGACAGGCCTTCGAACGGACGCGCGAATCGACGTGAGGTCGGTGCCTCCTGTCGCACGCGGTGCGGGCCGCGGTACGATGACTCTCCCCCAACGCGAGGAGCGGGCGCTCGATGACATCCACCGCAAAGAGTCACGTCCGAGTGCTGGTCGTCGACGACGACCCCGACGCCGGCGAGCTCCTCGCCGAGCTCGTTCGCGATCATGATCGAGAGGCGCTCCTCGTACGGAGCGCCGCCGAGGCCCTGCGGCTCGCGCAGGAGGGCGACATCGCCCTGGTGCTCACCGACGTGCGCATGGAGGGCATGGACGGCATCACGCTCTGCGGGCGCATCCGAGACGTGGCGCCCGACACCCCCGTGATCGTGCTCACCGGCCACGGGAGCATCGAGACCGTGGTGCGGGCGCTGCGCGCGGGCGCCTACGATTTTCACCTCCGCCCCCTCGAGCCAGACCTCCTCGTGCACTCGATGGAGCGCGCGCTCGAGCACCGACACCTCCGCATCGAGGTGCGGCGGCTGCGCGACGCCGTCGGGAGCATCCAGGCCTCGCGCACGCTCCTCGGGGCGAGCCCCGCGATGCGCGACGTGCTCGACCTCATCGGCCGCGTCGCAGCCACCGACGCCACCGTGCTCGTCGAGGGCGAGAGCGGGACGGGCAAGGAGCTCGTCGCCCGCGCCATCCACGACGCGAGCCCGCGGCGCGAGGGGCCCTTCGTGGCGATCAACTGCGCGGCGGTGCCGCAGCAGCTCCTCGAGAGCGAGCTCTTCGGCCACGCGAAGGGCGCGTTCACCGACGCCCGCGCCGCGCGCGACGGACTCTTCATCGAGGCGCGCGGGGGACGCTCTTCCTCGACGAGATCGGCGAGCTGCCCATCGAGGTGCAGCCCAAGCTCCTGCGCGCGCTGCAGGAGCGCGCGGTGCGCCCCGTGGGGAGCAACCAGGAGGAGCCCTTCGACGCCCGCGTCATCGCGGCCACCAACCGCGACCTCGAAGAGGAGGTGCGCGCCCACCGCTTCCGCGAGGACCTCTACTACCGCGTGGCCGTCGTCGGGCTCCAGGTCCCGACGCTGCGCGAGCGCGTCCAGGACATCCCGACGCTCGCGCAGCACTTCGTGAAGCGCTTCTCCGAGCGCTTCGGCAAGCAGGTGCTCGGCCTCTCGCCGCCGTGCCTCCAGCAGCTCCTCGCGTACCCGTGGCCCGGCAACGTGCGCGAGCTCGAGAACAGCATCGAGCGCGCGGTGGCCCTCACCCGCTTCGATCAGCTCACCGTCGAAGACCTGCCCGAGCGCGTGCGCGCGCACCAGCCCGCGCACGTCTCGCCGCTGCCCGACCAGCCCGAGGCCCTCGTCTCGCTCGCCGAGCTCGAGCGCCGCTACACCCATCAGGTGCTCGCCCTCGTCGGCGGCAACAAATCGCGCGCCGCGCGCATCCTCGGCGTCGACCGCCGCACCCTCTACCGCATGTTCGACCGCGAGCGGCCGCCTAGCGACCCTGCGGGAGAATCAGGCTGAACGCGCTCCCGCGACCGAGCTCGCTCTCGACCTCGACGCGGCCCCCGTGCGCCTCGGCGATGGCCCGCACGATGAAGAGCCCGAGCCCCGTCGCGCCGCGCGCCCCCTCGGGGCCCTGCCAGTAGCGGTCGAAGAGGTGCGGGAGGTGCTCTTCGGAGATGCCCGGCCCGGTGTCGCGCACGGTGACCCTCGCGCCATTCTCCTCGGCGCGGGTCGAGAGCGTCACCACGCCCCCGGCGGGCGTCACCTTGAGCGCGTTGCCCACGAGGTTGCCGAGCGCCTGCAGCAGCCGCTCGCGGTCGGCGTAGAGCTCGGTCTCGGGGGCGTCGAGGTCGATGCGCACCGACACCTCGACGGCCTCCGCGAGCACCCGCGCCGACTCCGCCGCGTCGTGGAGGACGTCCGCCGCGCGCACCCGCCGCGGCTCGACGCGAAAGGTCCCCGCGTCGACGCGCGACACGTCGAGCAGGTCGCCGAGGAGGCGCTGGATCTGCCGACACCCCCGCTCGATGCGGCCCACCGTGGTGAGCTCCGCGCGCATCTCGTCGCCGCGCCGCGAGAGGGTCGCGCGCAGGTGCGCGACGCCGAGGGTCACCGTGCCGAGCGGGCTGCGGAGGTCGTGCGACACCACGGCCAGCCCCTCGTCGCGCGTCTGCGCGGCGCTGCGCGCGTCGCGCAGGAGGCGGGCGTTCTCGAGGCCCACGCCGGCCACGCGGGCGTACTGCGCGAGGATGAGCGCGTCGGTGTCATCGAAGGCCCCGCGCCGCGGCCCGCGCAGCGTGATCGAGCCGGGGTCGGCCTCCCGCTGCGGCGCGAGGGGCGCGCAGAGCGAGGGCGCGTCGGGCGCGACGTCGTCTTCACCGCACGCGACGCGCTGGCGGGCGCCGCCGCGGTCGGCGGTCTCGACGACGGCCGCGGCGACGTCGAAGAGCGCACGGGCCTCGGAGACGATCGCGTCGAGCGCCGCGTCGACGGTGTTGACCGCGTGGAGCCGCACGCTCGACTCGGTGAGCGCGGCGAGCTGCGTGGCGTAGCGGGCGACGGCGTCGCGGGCGTCGCGCTCGCGGGCCTCGAGGTCGCGCACGCGCAGGGCGTCTCGCAGGCTCTTGGCGAGGCGCGCGGCGGTCACCTGCGATTTCGGGAGGTAGTCCGCCGCGCCGCGCTTCATGAGCGTGACGGCGAGCACCTCGTCGCCGTGGCCGGTGAGGGCGATGACGGGGGTCGAGGCGAGGCGGCCGCCGAGGTGGTCGAGCACGTCGAAGCCGTCGCCGCCGGGGAGGCAGAAATCGAGGATCACCGCGTCGAAGGGCCGCGCGTCGAGGAGGGCGCACGCGCTCGTCACGCAGTCGGCCTCGGACAGTTCGAAGGTGAGCCGCGACCGCGTGAGCGCGCGGCGCACCGTGAGGCGGTCGACGGCGTCGTCGTCGACCACGAGGAGCTGGAGGGGGGCGGTCGAGGGGATCATCGGTGCGGATCGTGGTGTGCGTGGTGCCACATCGCTACGGGATCTCGGCGAGGGACCAGTAGCGGTTGAGCGAGGCCATGAGCTCGACGAACTCGGCGAAGACCACGGGCTTGAGGAGGTAGCCCGCGACGTTGAGCCGAAAGGCCTCGAACTTGTCGCGCTCCGCGTTCGAGGTCGTGAGAACGACCACGACGGTGCTGGCGAGGCTCGGGTCCTTGCGCAGCTCTCGAATGAACTCGATGCCGTTCATGCGCGGGAGGTTCAGGTCGAGGAGCACCATGCGCCGCGCGGCGGGGATCGTGCCCCCCCGCAGGAGCGCGAGGGCCTCGACGCCGTCGACGGCGATCCATAGGGGGTTGGTGACGCGCCCCCGGGCGAAGGCCCGCTGGACGTTCATCACGTCGATCGCGTCATCCTCGACGAGGAGGATGTTCACCGCGCGCGCGCTCACCTAGGCCCTCCTCGTCCAGGGCGTCGCGCCCTCGTCCGAGGTGTACACCTTGGGCCACTGAAAGCGAAAGGTCGCCCCCGCGCCGAGCGCCGACTCGACGGAGACCGAGCCGCCGCGGCTCTCGACGATCTTCTTCACCGTCGCGAGGCCGATCCCGGTGCCCTCGATCACGTCCCTCGACACGAGGGTCTGAAAGAGCCCGAAGATCCGCTCGTGGTACTGCGGGTCGATGCCGGGGCCGTTGTCCTTCACGGCGAACGCCCAGCAGCGCCCCGCGTCGGAGACCGACACCTCGACGCGGGGATCGACGCGGCGCGCGTGCTTGAGCGCGTTGCTGAGGAGGTTCATCCACACCTGTTGAAAGGGCACGCGCTCGCACACGAGCTCGGGCATCTCCGCGGGCACGATCACCGAGGCCTCGGGCGGCGCGGCGAGCAGGTCGATCTGCTCGAGCACCAGCGCGCGAACCGCGACGCGCTCGGGCTTCTCACGAACGCGGTGGGCCCGGGAGTACGAGAGGATCCCGTCGATGAGGGCCTCCATCCGCCGCACGCGCCCCTGGAGGAGCGTCACCTGCTCGCGCGCGGCGTCGGTCATGCGGTCGGCGAGGTCCTCTTCGATCCACGCGGCGAGGTTGGCGATGCCGCGCAGCGGGGCCTTGAGGTCGTGCGAAGCGACGTAGGCGAACTGGTCGAGCTCGCGGTTCGAGCGGGCCAGGGCGTCGTTGAGGGCCTCGCGCTCGCGGAGGCGGTCGTCGAGGGCCCCGTTGGCCTCGGCCAGCGCGACCGAGAGCCGCTGCTCCTCGGCGAGGCGCTCGGCGAGTGCGCGCTCCTTGCCCGCGAGGCGGGCGTTGTTCTGCTGGAGGGCCCGCGACTGGGCCTCGATGAGCGCGCGGCTCTCCTCGCGCTCGCCGACGCCGAGCCACACCCACACCACGAGCACCATCAGGAGGAAGAACGTCACCAGCGTGCCCGTCTCGATCACGCGCTGCGCGTCGCGGAGGTGCCGCGCGAGGCGCTCGTCGGACAGCCGCGCGAGGCCCTGCTGCCGCTCGATCATCCCGCGGATGACCGCGCGCGAGAGGTCGAGCGCCGACGCGTCGAGGTCGAGCGCCGACGCGTCGAGGTCGGCGACCTGCGGCGCGGGAGCGTGTCGGCCGAGGCCGCGGGGATCGCCCGTCGCGCGTTCCACCGCGTCGAGCTCGGTGTGCACGTGGGCCCTGAGGAGCACGACGTCGGCGCGCTGTGAGAGCGTCGCGGTGAGCAGCGTCTCGGCCTCCGTGAGCCGTCGGCTGACCTCGGCGATGGCGCTCGCGCAGGCCTCGCGGCGCCGCTCGTCGCGCGCGATGCGATACCCGAGCGCGCTCGACTCGACGGCGAGGAGCGCGCCGTCGAGCCGGTGCAGGGCGATGATGCCGTTGCGCTCGAGCCGCAGGGCGTCGCGCTCGTCTCGAACGCGCGTGAGCTGCGCCCGCCCGACGCCTCCCACCACGAGGACGAGCGTCGCGGCGGCCACCGTCGACAGGAGCTTGAGCTGCAGCGCGGTGACCGACCGGGCGAAGCGGATCACGACCTTCATCACGGAATCACGCATGTCGGCCTCCGCGGTGGCGCCGCTCCCTCCGTTCGACGACGTACCGATCGAAGAGACCACGTTCACGCGCGCACACACAAGGGAGCCCATCATCCAGCACCGCGAGTGCCAGAGGCCGCGCGTCGCGTCTGCGCGGGCTCGTCGGCGGTGCCATCGCGCCACACCCGTGGCGACTTCGCACGGGCGCCCCGGTCGACGAGGCAGACCGGGTCCCTTCGCGCGCGGGAGAGACGGCCAGGCGGCACGTCCGCTGCGTTCTCGTCGAGCCATGAACACCCACAAACCTGGTTCTCTCAGGCCCCGGGTCTTCGCGACGGCGCTCGCGGCGCTCGGACTCCTCGCTGCGCCCGCTGCGGCCGACGCGCAGGTGCGCGCCAGCGTCTTCGGCGGCGCCCTCCACCTCCCTCGTGACGGCGCGCCGAGCACCCGCTTCGTGGCGCGCGCCGAGGCCACGTTCTCGCTCATCCCGTGGCTGCACCTCGGCGCCTACGGTCAGGCGCTCCCCGGCAGCGCGAACGAGGGCACGGGCTACGGCCTCGGCGGCCTCCTCGCGTTTCGACCGCTCCTGCCGCTCACGCCCATCGATCCGATGGCGTACGCCTCGATCGGCTACCAGCGCGCACCCTCGGGCGCGGCCCTCTCGGAGGGCGCGATGTTCGAACTCGGCGGCGGGCTCGTCTGGCACGCGGCCTCGATCCTCGATGTCGAGCTCCGCGGCGGGTACGTGGGCTTCGTGCCCCGAGAGGCCGAGCACGGATTCACCGTCGCCGCAGGGCTCTCGCTCCATCCCTGAGACCGCTGTCACATCCACGCGGGTGCCTTCATTCCCCGGCGCCATCGCCGCACTCGAACGTTCGGCCCTGGTTGGGGGGTGACGAACCGTCGCGGCATCAGTGACACGTGCAGACGGCGTCGGGTGGCGCATGCAGCGACGTGGCGTGCGTGAGCGCGATGGGCGAGCGTCGGGGGACGCGCGCCGCGGCCCACTTTCCAGCGCGTTCGAGCGACCGCGTGGCCGACGCGGAGATCGGACGGACCGCCCACGCCGCGTGGCTCTGGAGCGACGCGCGCACGAGGTCTGGCGCGAGCAACGCAACGAGGATCGGCAACACGAGCGCGACAGGCAGCGCCACCGCCCCCCGACGGACAGGCGGCGCGAGGGGGTTGAGCCGGCGCCACCCGCGCCGCACGCGCGCCTCGATGCGCAGCGGGATCGCCACGCCGAAGAGCAGCGCCACGAGCACCGCGAGGGCGTAGGCCACCACCGCGGAGGCGCGGACCGTGATGTTCGCCTCGGCAAGGTGGAGAAAGCACGCCGCCGCGAACGCACCGCTGGCGAGCGAGACAACGCCCAGGAGCGCGAACCACACCGCGCGCGCTGGCGAGAGGCGACGGCCCGCAGCGCGATCGGGAATCGAGGCGTCGAAGGTCGTGGACATGAGACGGGACTCCTTCCGTTCGGGCAGAGGCCCTGTGCTGCACGACGCAATCCAACCCCCTCTACGCAGCGCAGCACCCCCGACGCGGCGTCGTGTCGGCGAGCCCCCATCGCGCGATCATCGCGGCAAAGCCCCGCGCCCGGCGTCGCGTCGCAGGCGTGGCCGCGAGGGCCGTGGCGCGCGCGCCCCGCACGGGGCGACGACGCGCCGATCGCGACGGCGAAGACGCGCGAAAAACGCTGGGATTCATGCGTTTTCGTGTGTGGCATCGTCGCTGCGATGAGGGGTGGCACGCGACGCACGGCGCGTCGCTACGACGCCACCACCGACCCCACGACGGAGTTCACACCATGCGCACCTTCACCCTCTCGTTCACCGCTTTCGTGATGCTGTCCCTCGCCTCGGGCTGCGTGATCCGGGGCGCGATTCCCGTCGGATACACCGGCTCGACCTACGTGAGCGGCGGCGGGTCGTACGCGGTGACGGCGCCCGTCGCCACCAGCGCCACCGCGGCGTCGAACGCGGGCGTGTCGACCTCGATGTCGGTGGGCACCGCGCAGGCGGGGCTTTCGACCACCGTCGTCTCGTCGTCGACGGGCGCGAGCGCGGGCATGACCGTCAACACCCCCAACGGCCCAATCGGCATGAACATCGGCGCGTCGCAGACCGGCGCGTCGATCGGGATGGTCACCCCCCGCGCGAGCGTCTCGATGACCGCGGGGCAGAACGGAGCCAGCGTGGGCGTCGACGCGCGACCCGCGGGCGGACCTGGCCTCGGCGCCGGCGTCGCGGTCGAGGCGGAGTGACGTTCCGACACGTCAACGCACGTCGCGCTCGCGATGGTGTATGCAGAGATGACCTATGGCCCTCGTGCAGCACATGGTCTGCGTCGACGCCCCCGCCTCGCTCGTGTGGGCGCTGCTCAAAGAGAAGATCGAGCGCCCCGAGCGCTTCGTGCCCGGCGCGCGTGACGCCGTGATCGTGCGGCGCATCGACGACCGCGCGGTCGAGCGCGTGATGCGCATCGGCCCGCTCGACGCGCCGCGGACCGTGCGCGAGGTGATCGCCTACGACGACGCGACGATGACGGTGATCTTCAAGCTCGTCGATGACCCGGTGAACGTGGGCTTCGTGACCAACACGGTCTTCGAAGACGAGGGGCTCGTGAAGCTCGACTTCACCATGCGATGGACCCGTCGCGACGGAGGCGCCGACGACCCCTCCCTCGACCGCGCCGCGATGATCCGTCGCGCGGTCGAGAACACCCGCGACGTGTGCGAGGCGGCGCACCGCGCGGCGAAGGTCTGAGCGTCGCGCCTGCGTCCTTCGACGGCGTGAGACTCGACCCGCGGCCTTGCTTTACGCTCCGCCCATGACCACCGGACGGCGCGGGTTTCGAGCGATCACGGTCGACGGGCGCAGCCTCCTCTGGCGCGTGCTGCCAGAGGGCTGCCCCTGCGGTCATCCCCATTCGGTGATCCTCGTCGACGCGTCGCGGGAGGGCAGCGTGGTGAGGCTCTCGGGGCCTCCGTGGACGGGCGCGGACGGCGCGATCGTGCCGGGGCTCATCGCCGACGGCGCCCGCAAGGCCCTCGCGATGGGGTGGTCGCCGGGGCAGGGGAGCGGCCTGTTCGCGCACCTCGGCGAGCACGCCGGGGCCCACGAAAATTCGACCTGACGCGCACGCGCGGCGACCCGCGCCTCGCGACGCGCGGCTTCAGAACTTCAGCGCCTGGCCGTAGCGCGGGTGCTGCCGGAGCTCGTCTTGCTGGTCGTCGTCGAGCGAGCACGCGAAGAGGTTGATCGACGTGAGCGAGGGGAAGTCTCCTCCGAGGAGGGCCCTGGCGCCCTTCATCGCGAGCGAGCAGTCCGAGAGTTCGATGCGTTCGAGGCCGCGCAATCCGTCGCCGCTCACGAGCGCCATCGCGCCCGCGGGCCCGAGCGCTTGATACCCCAGGTCGAGCGCGCGGAGCTTCGAGAGCGACGTCGAGGCCGCGAGGGCGGCGGCGCCCGTGGCCTTCACGCTCGCGCGCTGCACCATGAGCGACTCGAGCGCGCGGAGCGAGCCCTTCGAGAGCGCGACCAGCAGCGCGTCGCCCGAGCGCATGCTCCGCCACTCGAGCGCGCGGAGCGCCGCGAGGTGACGGCTCGACGCGATGGCCCTCGCCCCCGCGTCACCGACGGCGCACGCGTCGACGCGCAGCGAGTCGAGGCGAGAGAGCGTGGGGCTCGACGCGATGACCTTCGCGCCGTCGTCGCGGAGCGGCGTGCTCCAGAGCTCGAGGGCGCGGAGCTTCGAGAGCGCCGGGCCGTCGAGCAGCGAGGCGAGCGTGGCCGCGGAGACGCGCACGTCGATGAGCGAGAGCGCCTCGAGGCTCCGCAGCGCCGCGCCCTGCGCGAAGGGCGCGTCGGCGGCGCCGAGCGTCGCCGCGCGCAGCTTGAGCGAGCGAAGCGCCGAGAGCGCGGGCGCGTTCGAGAGCGCCGCGAGGAGGCCCTTCGACGTTCGGGTGTTGCTCAGCACGAGCGAGCGCAGCCGCGCGGGGCCTTCGAGCGAGGTGAAGGCCGTGAAGCGCTTGCCGAACTCTCCGCTGATCGAGAGCGACTCGAGGCGCGGGAGGTTGGGGCTCGTCACGAGGCGCGCGGCGGCATCGAGCGAGAGCTGGTTGAACTCGAGGTCGAGCTCGCGGAGCTGACCGAGGTGCTTCGAGCCCGCGAGGTGCTCGACGGACGCCTCCGAGAGGTCGCACGACGAGAGCTTGAGCGACTGGAGCGTCGCGAGCGAAGGGCTCGCCGCGAGCGCCGCCACGCCGTCGTCGCCGAGCGTGCTGCCGTCGAGGTCGAGCGATTCGAGGCGCTCGAAGCGCACCGCGCCGAAGAGCTGCTCGACGATGCGATGCGGGCTGCGCGACTGGATGTTGAAGAGGTTCAGCGCGCGCAGTCGGCGCAGCCGCTTGCAGGCGAGGAACGCGTCGCGCGCGGCGCCCTTCGACCAGCCGTTGAGCTGGAGCGACTCGAGGTCTCTCGTGATCGGATCGGTGAGGAGCTGCACGAGCGTCGCGTCGAGCGCGCCGCGCAGCGCGACGACGGGGCGCCCCGAGGCTTCGATCTCCGCTTTGACCTTCTTGAAATTGCGTCCGACCCAGACGGTCTGATCTTCGTAGTCGAGCATGCGGTGTCTCTGAGAAGTTGGGCGGCAGCAGGCGCCGTCGGCGCCACGACAACACGCCCCCGCGCGGTCCGGCAAGCGCGCTCGACGCGCTGTCCGCCGCGAAGGACCCGGGCGTGGTGGGCGTCGGCTGGCGCGTCGTCGACGAGGCGCGCGGCGACGCCGTGCTGCGCGACGCCGCAACGCTCGCGATCACGCTGCCCGGGACCGTCAGCGCCGACGAGCGGGAGAGGGTCCCGAAGGCGCTCGGGGTCTGGGCCGCCGACGCGGGCGCGTGGGAGGCGGCGCTGCTCGTCTTGCGAAAGAGCACGGCCAGGGGCGCGCGCGGCGACATCGCGCGGAGCCTGGCTCGCTGCTTCGCGTGCGTCGATGCCGCGCGCGTACGCCAACGACGCGTGACGCCTCGCTAGCGATCGAAGGGGTCGGGCGCGGCGCCGTCGGGCCAGATCACCCGCGCGTCGAGGCACGCGGCGAGCTGCGCGATGGTGTCGCGGTGCTCCCAGCGAAAGCCCGCCGTCGCGAGCGCGTAGCCCGCGGCGGCGAAGGCGAGGGGGATCAGCACCACCGGCGTGAGGTGTCCGCGCGCGAGCGCCGCGACGGTGAGCACCACGCCCGAGAAGAGCGGGAGCGACATCCAGATCGCCATGAAATACAGCACGAAGGGGTGCAGCGTGAGGCGCAGGTCGACGTGCGTCGCGCGGCCCTCGACGCGCCACCGACCGCGCGCGACGGGCACGAAGGAGTTGCGGTAGCGAATCACCTTCCACGCGGTGAATCCGTCGGGGCTGACGCTCCCATAGAAGGGCGTGCGGGGCCGTTCGACGTCGCCGAAGCGCAGCGTCGGTGACGTGAGCGAGGCCGCGAGCCGCTGGCGCATCTCGTCGGGGGAGAGCAACGACTCGAGCGTCACGCGAACGTACGGGATCCACGGCATGGCGCGGAGCGTAGCAGGCCGCGCCCGAGACTCCCCGCGCGCTGGCAGCGGGGCACGTTACGACGAGGGGTGTGGGAGCGTGTCCGCGACGCGGCGACCGGCGTCTGTTCGCGTCAGGCCGCGCGAGGAGAGAGGAGCGTCGAGGGGGCTCAGGGCACGAGGCCGACCGTGAGGAAGTAGCGCGAGATCGCGGCGGGACCCGCGGCGCCGCCGTAGGCGCTCACGCACGCGACGTAGCTGCCCGCGGCGAGGCGGTGCGCAGGGCCCGCGCGCACGCCGTCGAGGGCCGAGCAGAGGCCGATGCCGCCGTCGTCGTCGTAGCCGATCACCGCGCCCGCGCTGTTGTAGAGCGTGATGAACGTGTCGGCGCCAGCGGGGCAGCCGTCCTGTCCGTCGGTGGTCTCGAGGTAGAGCGAGCCGTTGGCGGGCACGGTCACCGCGTAGCAGTCGACGTCGGTGCCCGGCGTGATCGCGCCCTGGAACACCGTGCTGGCCGCGACCGCGGTCATCGGCGCCATGGGCGTGTTGTTGGGCTCGGCCTCGGCGCGCGGCATCGCGCAGGTGCCCGCCGCGGCGCTCGTGGGCGCGCACACCGTCGACCCGCCGCACACCGTGGCGAGGTAGTGGTAGTCGCACGCGGCGCCCGCGGCGGCGGCGCGCTGGCAGACGCCCGGGTCGGCGGCCGACGGGGTCATCGCCGAGCACGTGAGGCCCGTGTCGCAGAAGGGGGCCGCCGTGCGGCACGAGACGCCCGCCGCGGTGCCCGGCGCGGCGCACGCGCCCGCGGAGAAGGTCGCGTTCGGGGCGCACTCGGCGGGGTCGGTGCAGGTGTTGGTGCGTCCCGTGAGGTCGCACGCGCCGGTGCCCGCGACGGTGGCGCGGCAGATGCCCGCGGACGTCATCGGGTTGCTCGACGAGCACGCGAGGCCCATGTCGCAGAAGGGGGCCGTCGTGCGGCAGATCGCGCCCGCGACGCCGTCGGTCTGACACGTCGTCATCGTCGGGTCAGAGGCCAGCGGGAGGCAGTGCGCGCCCGTCATGCAGCCGTGCGACGTGTCGCAGGCCATGCCCGCGGCCACGAGCGTGCGGCACACGCCGGGCGCCGTGGCGGTGGGCATCATGGCCGAGCAGGCGCCCATGTCGCAGGCCGTTCCGGTGACGCGGCACGCGGCGCCGAGCGCGCCGTCCGCGAGGCAGCGGCGCAGCGAGCCGTCGGGGTTCACGGGGACGCAGTGCGCGTTCGCGGGGCACGCGTCGGTGGGCGTGCACGTGGCCCCCATCGCGAGGGGCATGCGGCAGAGGCCGATGTTGTTGCAGGTGAGGCCCGTCATGCACGTGCGGCCCGTCATGCACGCGCCGCCGTTGGTCCCGTCGGGCACGCAGATCGTCGTCCCGGGCATCGTGGGAGACGAGAGGCAGCGCGTGCCCGTCGCGCAGATGTCGGTGGCCGTGCACGCGGCGCCCGAGGCCCGCGGCTGCACCTCGGCGATGGTGAGTTCGAAGCGCCCCGAGTCGGCGTTCTCGGGC
Source organism: Polyangiales bacterium (assembly GCA_046351535.1). GTDB lineage: Bacteria > Myxococcota_A > Polyangia > Polyangiales > CAISKJ01. Next base: position 74,540 of record JAXLYG010000042.1, on the reverse strand, counting down.
GTGTCGCCGAAGCCTCCGACGGCGATGAAGACGCGCGTGCCCGACATGACCGTCGCGGCGGTGGTGGCCGTCGAGCGCGTGTCGCTCGATCCCACGTCGTCGTTGCACGCGAGGGGCGCGACCGGGCCGCACGAGGGCAGCACCGCCACCACCGTGTCGAAGGCCGTGTCGGTGCCCATGTTGGCCGTGCTCACGCGCAGCACCGCGGTGGTGCGCATCGTGTACTGAAACACCACCGCGTGGCCCTTCGCGCCCTGGGTACAGCTCGTGGGGATCATCCCCACGCCGACGCCCGACGACGCGCTCGAGTCGCCCGTGACGTGCAGCGTGCCGTCGGCGCCCGGGGCCATGCCCGTCAGGTCGCGCGGCGAGGCGCAGGGGTTGACCACCGGGGCGTCGGCGCGGGCGTCGCTTGATGCGTCCGCGCGCGCGTCGCTCGAGGCGTCGGTGCGCGGCGCGTCGGCGGTCGGGGTGTCGGCCGTCGGAGTGTCGGTCGTCGCGGCGGCGTCCGTGTCGCCGCCGCCGCCACCGCCGCCGCCGTTGGAGCTGCACGCGCCGGTGAGTCCACCGGTCAGGAGCAGCGCGCACATCACACGAGATCGCAGAAGGGCCATGAAGGTGTTCGTTCCTCTCGACGCCGCGCGGGGAGAAGTGAGTCGAGCGCTGGGAGCCCGCGGCGCGAGGGAGTTCACTACTTCCGCGACGGAGGTCAATGCCTTCGGCGCGCGATCGCGTTCGGCCGCGTCGCGTGTCGCGCGCTGCCCCGTTTCGCTGCGTTCGAGGGGCCCCGAGTGAGACGCAATGGCGTGCGCGGCCCCGCGACGCGGTGCGCGCTCGCTCCGTCAGCGCGCGTCGCAGGGGAACGCGATCGTCCACACCTCCGTGAGCCCCGCGGCGGGCAGCGCGCCGTACACCCCGACGAATCCCCGCGACGTCGCGCGCAGCGACATCTGATGCGGAAAGCCCACCCCCGGCACGTCGATCGCCGTTCGCGCCGTGAGGCGTTGCGCGTCGAGCACCGCGAAGCGCAGCGTGGCGTCGCGCCCTTCGCCGCCGCTGTTCCAGAGGAGCGCGAGGTCGACGCCGCGCACCGCGACGGACCAGTCTCCGACGCGAGGGCCGGGCATCGTCATCGAGGCCGTCGGCGACGCGCGCACGCCATCGCGAGAGACGCGGGTCAGGGCGATGCGCGAGTCCGCGTCGGCGAGCGACCCCGACCAGCCGAGCACGACCTCATCGCTCGACTCCGCGAGTCGAACGCTCGACACAGACACCCCCGCTTCGAAGCGCGCCTCGGGGCTCACGGCCCGCCCGCTCGCGTCGAAGCGGCGCACGAACACCGTCGTCGCCGTCGCCCACGCATACAGGAACGTCTCGTCGGAGAAGACCAGCCGCGTCGACGCCACCACGCGCGCCGCGCCGCCCGGCAGGCGGAGCGTCGAGCGCTCGCGGCCCGCGTCGTCGGTCACGTGGAGCTGCGTGAACACCCCGCCGACGGGCTCTCGCGTGAGGAGGCTCCACCCGCTCCGCGTCGCCACCACCGAGAAGCAGTCGACGTCGCCGACCCGGAGCGCCGCGCCTCGCGGCGACGCGTCGTCGGCGAGGCGCACGATGTTGCAGCCGCGGCCCTCGTCCCACGCCATCGCGGCGTGCACGCGCGTGACCGGATCGGTCCAGAGCGACAGCGGCCCGTAGCTCTGGAGCTCGCCCGGTGAAGGCAACACGCGGCGCGCGTCGGCCACGGGCGCTCCGAGCGCGTCGGTCACCTGAACGAACCACGCCTGATTGCCGGGAGGATCGGGGTTGCTGCTCTGGTAGCCGATCCACACGCGGTCATCGAGCACGCGCACCGCGCCCGGAGCCCTGTCGCGGTCGGGGCTGGTGATCGCGCGCGGACGCGTCGCGGTCCAGCGCGCGCACGCGCTCAACGGAACATCCACGGGCGGAGCCGCATCGGGCCGCGTCGCATCCGGCGGCGCCGCGTCGACGAGGAGTGTGTCAACGCGTGCCGCGTCGACGGCGGCGATGTCAGGAGCGCTCGCGTCGACGGGCACGTCGAGCGCCGTGCGCGCGCCGCAGCCCGCGAGAAACAACGCGAAGAGGGGTGCTGTGCAGCGCATGGCGACGCGACGCCTATGCGATCGTCGAACCACGTCGCCGCGTAGGGCCAACGAGGAGGCGAGGACGGCGCGTCGCGACGCGCGCGTCGCTACTCGCGCGTCCAGCGGAGCGCGCCGCCGCGCATCGCGCCGAGGGTGCACTCGGGGTCGGGCGTCCACGTTCCGGTGATCTCGCGACCGCTCGGCGAGAGGACGATGTGCAGCGTGCCGAAGCGGCGCGAAGACTCCTCCCAACGCCCGTCGTACCCGTCGCCCGCGGCGTGGAGCACGATGCGCCCGGGGCCTGTTCCGTACGTGTCTGTGTAGGTTCCGGTGCCGTCGGCGTTCAGCACGACACGGCCCCACTCGGGGCCCGACCACGGCCCCGTCACGTCCGCGACGGAGACGGGCGCGTCGCCGGTCGCGACCAGCAACGGCGGGGCCGCGCGGGCGGGCGCTTGCGCCGCGCCGCAGCCGGCCAGCAGGAACAGGGCGTACGAGACGCTCGCGCGTCGAGGCATCGGGGGGCTCCTTCGGAGAGGATGGGACACCAACGGGGGTACCGCCTCCGTCGCGCGTACCCGCGCGGCATCGGATCAGCGCGCGTACCAGGCCTTGACGGCGGGGTGCGAGGCCACGGCGTCGTAGAGGCGGATGAGCTTCGGGTAGGCGTCGAAGATCGTCGTGGGGATGTGGTCCATCACGCCGCCGCGAAAGCCGCGGAGGCCGATGAAGAGCTTCACGTCGGCGACGTGGGCCTTCTCGCCCGCGAAGAACGGACCGTCGCCGATCTGCGCCTCGGCGAAGCGCGCCCACGCGGGGATCGACGTCGCCGCGAGCTGCTCGCGCGCGGCCTTCTTCGCGTCGGCGTCGAGGCGCCCCGAGGGGGCCACGAGCACGCGGAGGTCTTCGACGTGGGCCATGATGGCCTCGTGACGCGCGGCCTCGTAGGGGTCGCTCGGGTGCACGCCGTGGAGCCTCCCGATGAGCGTGAGGATCGCGTTCGACTGCGCGAGGGGGGGATGGCCCTCGACCTCGAGGACGGGCAGCGCGCCGAAGGGCGTGGTGGGCTTGAGCGCGGCCCACGCCTCGCGCGCGATGCGGTTGTCTTCGAAGTCGACGCCCGCGAGGGCGAAGGCGAGGCGGCACTCTTCGCCGCGGCTCACGGGCATGTCGAAATAGGTCAGTCGGGGTCGGGTCATGGGCGCGACGCTAGCAGCGCGCGAACGTCGTCCGAAAGGGGCCGCGCTTCGAACGCTCACCGGGCTCGGCGAGGCGCGGCATCGACGCGGCGCGCGCGAAGCCCGATCGGGCGCGGCCCCAGACGCGTCGCGGGGCCGGTGTTCGCGCCGCGGGTCTCTTCCGCGTCGCCTGAACGTTCGCCGCGTCCCGCGCGACAGAGGGGGAGGCTCATGGGAACTCCACACCTCGCCGCGCTTCACCCCGCCAACCCCGATGAGAGCGGCATCTGGCGCGCTCGCTTCGCCGGTCGTCTCGCGTGCTCCGACGCGCGTCGCGCGACGTGCCGTCCGTCTCTCGCGAGCGCCGGCGCGTGCCTCGTCGCGGCGCGCGTCTGCGCGGCGCCCCTCGACGGTTCGGAGCGAACAACGCCCGAGCGCGAAGACGCGTCGTGCCGCTGCGAACACGCACGCGCGTGGGGGCGCGTCTCGACGCGGGTGATCGGCGCCGCGCCGAGAGAGGCGCTCGCGCGCGGCTTCTGGCGCTACGACGTCGCGCGCGGTTCGCTGCGCTGGGTGGTGGGCTGAGGGGCGAAGCCTCCGCCGTTCGCGAGCGCCTCGTGGCGCGTTCAGCTCGCGGGGACGAAGCGCAGCGAGAGGAAATACCGCGCGATCGGCGTCGGCGTGGGCGCCAGCGGAGACGGGGACGTCGAGAGCTCGGCGCAGATCGCGTAGGTGCCCGCGCGCATGCGGTACGCACGGTTGATTCCGCTGAGCAGGAACGGGCGCGCGCCGTCGATCAGCGAGCAGTACGCGTTGCCGCTGTCGTCGTCGCTCATGAGCTCGGCGCCGTCGGCGCCGTGGAGCTTGAGCAGCGTGTCGGTGCCCATGGCGCAGAGGCCGTTGTTCTCGTGCGTCTCCGCGATGATCGACGTGCCCTCGGTCACCGTGAAGCGGAAGCAGTCGACGTCGCCGACCGCCGGGAGCGACCCCGTGAAGACGGTGCTCGACGTGACCGGCGCGGGCGTCGTCGCGCGCGGGTCGTCGTTCGGCTCGACCTCGGGCACGGCGGGGGCGCAGATGCCCGACGTGGGCGGCGCGATGCCGACGCAGGTCTGCCCCGCCACCACACACGCCGTGCGATAGTTCGCCGGATCACACGGCTGCGCCGCGGCCGACGGCGTGCGGCAGTACCCGCCGATGCACATGAGCGATCCGTCGCAGGGCGCGCCGACGACGCGGCAGATGCCGCCCTGCGCGCCCGCGCCGACGCAGACGTAGCGCCCGACGCGCATCGGGTCGGGGCGGCACGCGTCGTCGGTCCCGCAGACGGTGTAGAGGTCGGTGCAGTCGCCGCCCGTGGCCACGTTGCGGAAGCACGCGCCGGGTCTCCCCAGGGTCTCGTCCTGACCGCGACAGGTGAAGCCCGCGTCGCAGTCGCGCGCCGGGCGACAGAACCCGCCCTCGCGACCGGTGACCCGACAGAACCCGCTCGTCTCGCCGCGCGCGACGAAGCAGAACGCGTTGGCGTCGCACTGGTCGTTCGTGGTGCACGCTCCGCCCTCGGGCACCGCCGCCGCCTCGTACACCGTGAGCTCGTAGTTGCTCTGCTCGCGGTTGCCGACCCCCGACGGGGGCGAGGCCGAGCCCACGGCGATGAACACCGTCGTGCCCGCGTCGAGCTCCCTCGTGGTGCGGGCGATCGACTGGATCGACGCCGGCGCGACGGGGGTGACCGCGCGGTTGTCGTTGCACGCGAGCGTCGACGCGAGCGGAGAGCACGCGTCGGCGATGGTGATCACCGTGTCGAGCGCCGCGTCGGTGCCAGCACGGATGGTGCTGGCGAAGAGCCTCCCCCGCGCGGTCATCCGGTAGCGGTAGATCGTCTGGTGAACGAACTCCGCGCCGCGCGTCGCGAGGCACCCGTCAGGGGCGACGAGCCCACCCGTGCGCGCCGCAGAGATGCTGCTCCCTCGAAGGACGTACCCACCGCCCGCCTGCGGCGTCATCGCGTTGATGTCGATCGCCGCCGCGCACTGGGCGCTCACGGGCCCGGCGTCCGCCGTCATCCCGTCGCGCCCCGGCGAGAGCGCATCGGTCGGTCCCGCGTCGAGGCCCGTGGTGCCCGACGCTCCATCGTCACACGCCGTCGCCAGCATCGCGACCGCCACCACCCACCAGGATCTCATCATCGCTCCATTCCTTCGCGCGACGCCTCGCCGCGACCTTCGAATGGAATAAACGAAATTACGTCACCGCGTCCGCCCCAAAGCTGCGCCCCAACCGTGGCTCAGCGTTTTTCGGCGCCGTCGACCGCGACGCGCAGCCCCACCGACGCGTCGGTCACGTCGGGGGTGAAGGCGCCTCGCATCGCCGCGCGCACCACGTCGGCGCGGCTCCTCCAGCCGCCGCCGCGGATCGTGTGAAGCACCTTCGCGGGCGGGGTCTCTCGGGTCTTCGCGGTCACGCGTTTGGGCTTCGCGCGCCATGGCGCGTACGCGTCGGCGCACCACTCCCACACGTTGCCGAGCATGTCGTAGAGGCCGCGCGGGTTCGGGGTCTTCTCGCCCACGTCGCGCGCCGCGCCGCCGCTGTTCGCGGCGTACCACGCGATCGCGTCGAGCTCGGGCGCGGCGCCGTCGTCGATCGTCGGGTCGCCGACCCAGGTCGCGGTGGCCGTGCCCGCGCGACAGGCGTGCTCCCACTCGCGTTCGAAGGGCAGGCGAGCCGGGAGCCCCGCGACCCGATCACGGAGGGCGGAGAGGAACCGCTGCGCTTCGTTCCAGCTCACGCAGGTGACGGGGCGGCGAGGGCCCGCCGTGGGCGCGGGAGGCGCTTGCATCACGGCCTCCCACAGCGCTTCGGTGACGGGGGTCTCCGCGAGCCAGAAGCCCGCGTCGACCGCCACCTCGCGCGCGGGGCCCTCTTGCGGCGCGTGTCCGGCCTCGGTCTCGGGCGAGCCCATCACCGTCACGCCCGGCGCGATCCATCGCAGCCGCTGCGTCACGCCGTCGACGGAGAACGCCGCCCACACGCCCACGCCGTCACGTCCGTACGCGCTCGCCCAGGAGGGCGCCTCGGGCCCGGTCATGCGCGCGACGGTACCCGCAACGGCGTCGCGCGCGAAGACCCACGATCACGCGCGAGGGCGAACACGACCGCGCACGACGCGTCGGCGCGCGGACATCCACCCCCTGACTGACCTCCGTGACGACCACCGCTCAGACGGCGGTGATCCGCGACGCGCGCGAGTGAAGGGCAGCGTAAGGCAGTTCCGCGGACACCGTAGCTCGTGGCGCCATCGTCACGGGCGTCGTCGCGCGTGTCTGGCGCCGCATCGTGGCGCTCTTCGCGCGCTCCACCCTCGTCGGCTGAACGCGCGACGCCGCGCTCAGGGAAGCGCGAAGCTGCACGGCCAGCTCCCGGTCGAGAGCGACGTGATGCCGTTGCGCGTGCTGCCGATGTAGCCCGCGGCGCCGGCGCGCGTCTCGATCACCACCACGCCGCCTGCGGAGACCGTGATGCGGCCGGTGTGAGCGCCCGCGGTGCACACCGAGCTGTCCTGCGTGTAGAGGTCCGTGCCCCAGACGGGCGAGGCCGCTCCGCGCGGCGGACAGCGGTACGCGTGGCGCGCCCCGATCGTGCAGCCGAGCGGCTGCGCGTTGGTCCCCCAGGTCGCCTCGATCTCGGGGACGTCGGCGGGGGCATCGGCGACGTCGGCGGGCGCGTCGGTGACATCGGTCGGCGCGTCGCGCGGCGCATCGGAGGGGACATCGGACACGTCGCGTGGCGCTTCGGTCAGAACGTCAGGCACGTCGGGCGGCGGTGTCGCGTCGGCGTCTCCGGCGACGTCCTCGACGCGTGCGTCTGACGTCGCATCGAGCGCGGGCGCGTCGGCGCCGACCTCCGCGGGCGCGACGTCGAGGGGGCCACGGTCGGTCTTTGACACGTCGACCACGTCGGCGGTCGGCGCGATGGGCGTGACCTCGCCCGTGGCGCACGCGCAGGTGAGCGTGAACAGAACGGGCAGGGCGCGACGCGTGAGAGTCTCCATCGTGCGGCGCGCCATCGTATCGCGATTGGCCGTCGCGTCGCGCAGCAGATGCTCGCGGGCGACACGGTCGACCGGGATCGCAGCCCCCTCCGCGACCTCAGCGCGAGAGGGCCCTCGACACGCACCAGAACACGCCGAGCGCGACGAGCGCCGCCGACGCGAACTCCTCCACCGCGGCGCGCGTGGCGTCTCGTCGGCGTGAGATCCAGAGCAGCGCGGGCGCGGCCACCGCCCACACCGCGAGCTGACCGAGCTCGACGCCGAGGTTGAACCCGCCGAGCGCCAACGCCACGCCCCTGCGCGCGAGCGAGAGCGGCGCGAGGGCCCCCGCGAAGCCGAAGCCGTGGACGAGGCCGAAGAGGGCCGCCGAGGCGCCCCGCACGCGCGCAGGGGGCTCGCCGCGGCGCAGCAGCTCGCCCGTGCAGGCCGCGAAGAGCGCCGCGCCCGTGAGCGCCAGCGCGAGCGTGCCGTCGCGCAGCCACAGGCCCGCGGCGATCGACGCGACGCCGACCGTGGTCGCGCGAAGGAGCGCGGGGTCGCGTCCGCCGCGGGCGAGCCAGATGTTCTCCGCGGCGACGAGCGCGACGGAGAGGCCGATGAGCGACTCGACGGCGCGACCGTGCGTCGCCACCGAGCCGACGACGGCCAGCGCGAGCGAGGTCCCGTGGCCCAGGGTGAATCCCGTGATCGCGAGCAGGGTCGAGCGCCACGAGCGCCACGGGAGCGCGAGCGCCAGCAGAAAGGCCAGGTGGTCGACGCCCGTGAGGATGTGCCGCACCCCCAGGGCCACGAAGTCACCGAAGGAGCGTAGCGCCGGCGCGTCGTCGTCGAGGCGCCACACCCGCGCCCCCTCGGTGAGCACGCGCTCGCTCGCGCGCCCCCTCGCGTCGCGCACCGACGCGATGTGAAGGTGCGACGGAGCCTCCCGCTCGAACAGCGACGCGCGCAGCGCGCGAGGCCCCCGGCGCGCGCAACGCACCGCCCACCGCAGCGCGGCCGACCCGGCGTCTGAACTCACGCGGCGCGCGCTGCCGTTCACGACCGCGCACGCGACGCCGCCTCGCGCCATCGCGATCGCGTGCGGCAGCGTGCGCGCCAGGGCCTCGTCGGTCGCCACCGACTCCAACGGACCGAGGCGCGTGAGGTCGACGAGGGCGACGCGAGCCTCCGCCGTCGCGCCGTCGTCGGTGAGCGTCCAGCGCGAGTACGACGTGCTCCGCGTGTGCGCCGCCGCGGGCGCCGCGTAGAGCGCCGCCGTGAGCGCGAACACGCACGCCCTCATGGCGCGTCGCTCGCGCGTGCGATCGAGACCTCTGAGCGCCGCGCGTCGAGCCACGCGCGCAGGCGCCGGTCGTCGTCGCGTCGACGGAGCTCTCGCGTCACCAGGTCGCGCACCTGTTCGAAGGGCTGCGGCGCCGCGTCGACGCGCGCGAGCACGAAGCCCACCGCGAAGCCGCCGTCGATGGCCACGGGGCCGACCGCGCCGCGCACGGGCGCCGCCGCGAGCGCCCCGGCCATCGAGGCGCCGACGTACCGCGCCAGCACCGAGGTCGCGACGGCGAAGTCGGGCGGCGGCGACGCGTCGGCCACGGCGCCGACCCGCAGCGCGTCGAGCGCGTCGCCCGCGCGCCATCGACGGAGGCACTCTCGCGCGCGGGCCTCGGCGTCGTCGCCCTGAAAGGCGAGGCGCGCGGCGTGGATGCGCCCGCCCGCGGTGAACTCCGCGGCGTGGGCGTCGTACCAGCGGCGCACGGTCGCCTCGTCGAGGGGCGCCCTCGGGGGATTGTCTCCCGCCAGCACGATGTCGATGACGGCCGACGTGATCTCCGCCCGAACGCGCGGCTCGCTGCGAGGGAGCCCGAGCGTGAGGCCGTAGTCGACGATCAGCGCCTCGTCGACGAGTCGCTCGAACACGTGACGGCGGATCGCGGGATCGCGCGCCTCGTCGCGGCGCTCCCCCGCGATGGCCGCGAGCTCGCGCGCGTAGTCCGAGCGCAGCACGCTCACGCCGTGCACGCTCGCGAGCGCGTCGGCGGGCAGCGCCGTGGCCTCGCCATCGCGCGACACGACCCCTCGCGCCGCGAGCGCCACCCCGAGGAGCGCGCCCGCGGCGAGCAGCGCCCTCGCGCGCGCCGTGGGCGTCACGGGCCCCGAGGGGTGAGCGCGATCGGCGACGACCACGCGCGCTCCTCGTTGGGCCCGAGGCAGTCGTCGCTGAAGGGCGTGCGGTAGTCGCCGAAGCACGGGTGCGTGCGCACGCATCGGCCCTCGGCGTCGCGCTCGCAGCGGAGGTTCGCGGCGTTGATCGCGGGCGTCGGCTCCTGAATCGCGCGGACGTAGTAGAGCGTCTGTCGCCCGTCGCGGATGAAGTCGGGGTCTTCGAAGCTGACGCGGCACCCGGCGCCGGTGTCGTCGCAAGGGAGCGCGCGCCAGTGGTCTTCGATGAGCCCGTCGATGGGCTCCGACGCGCTGCGCTGCGGCCGGATGCGCACCACCTCGATGCGCGTGATGCGGTGCCGCGCGTCGCCGGGGTTGTAGCACTCGCCCTGACAGAGCCGCTGGAGGCGCTCGGCGGAGGGGCCCGCGCGATCGGCCGGGCAACCCGGGCGCTGCACGAACGATCCCGCGGCGCGCACCTCGAAGCGCGGGGGCTCTGACATCGCGGTCTGCGCGCCCATGGGCAGCGAGGTGGCGCCCGGCGCGTTCACGAGGTCGAACCACAGGAGGATCCGCTCGCCCGAGGTGCCGTACACCTCGCGGCGCTGGAGCGCGCGCCAGATCGCGTCGCGGTCGCGCCCCTCGGCGTGCACGGCGACGAGGCCGCCGGTGAGAAAGAACGAGCCCTGCCGTTCGAACTCCGTCTGCTGCCACATGCTCGTGCGCGCGCGCTCCTCGGGCGTGAGGGGGTCGCTCGCGGGGGCGCGCGGGCTGGGCGGGAGCAGGCGCTCGTGCCACGCCTCGTCGCGGGCCCCCGTGGCCTCCGTGAGCTCGCGCCGGTGGATCTCTTTGTAGCCCGTGCCGGGGCGCGCGCTGTGGTTGTCGCTCGACGCGATGAAGCCCCAGGGTTGATACCGCGGCGCGCGCGGGTCGCTGAAGTCTCCGCTCGCGACGATGGCCTGCACCGAGCCTCCGGGGCGGAAGTTGAACGACGGGTCGAAGCAGTCGCGGCACTGCCCGCAGTCGCCCCAGTCATCGACGGTGGCGCCGGGCACGGTGAGGTAGCCCGAGATGCCCGCGGCGAGGTAGTTGCGCCGCGCGTCGTTCACGCGACGCTCGCACTCGGCCGACGAGACCGTGCCGCAGCGCGCGCGGACGATTTCGCCCGCGCGGTGGCAGCAGGGCTCGTAGTCTCTCCGCGGCGCGGGGCAGACGGGCGCGCCGCGCGCGTCGTACTCGACCTCGTGAAAGGTCCGGTACTCCTCGGAGTTGCCGTGACCCGAGTACACCTCGATCAGGAACTCTCGCCGCGGGTCGGTGTGCTCCCTCGTGAGGTGCGCGGCGTAGCGGTAGCCCGGTGGTGTGTAGAAGCCCCAGGTGCTCCCGTGGGGGATGACGATCGCGTCGAAGCCCCACTCGTCGAGCTTGTCGAAGAGCACCCGAGGCGTCGCCGCGGTCTCGCGGCAGCCGCGCGGGAGGAGCCGCGTGGAGACGCCCTCGGGGCACGGCTCGAGGCCGCGCAGCTCGCGCACGTACGTCAGCGCGTCGAGGTACTCGAGTCGATCGGCGTAGTCGGTGATGGGGAGGATGAGCGCGCGGTTGGGGATGCGGCTCTGCCCGCGGAGCGCGCCAGGGAGCGCGCCCCCCGCGGCGATGGGGCGCGCGGGCAGGTGGGCGTCGTCGGTCTCGCGGAAGATGACGTTCTTGTGGCCGAAGTGCTCGGCGGGCGTGCGGCCCACCTGCGTCCATTCGAAGCCCGTGAAGGCCACGAGGTCGGGGTCGTTCGCGGGGCCCGCGGCGGCGTTGCACTGGCGCACGGTCTCGCGCGTCTCGGCCCAGTGCGCGGGCGAGAGCGACTCGGCGTGGTCGGTGAGCGCGAAGAAATCGAGGCTCGAGCAGTAGCGCGCGTAGTCGCACGCGTCGGCGGGCGGGTGCGCCCCTTCGCCGTGCATGATGGGCAAGCTGCGCATGAACGCGTCGGCCGAGAAGGTCGTGTGGACGTGCAGGTCGCCGAAGAGGATCTGCCGCGCAGGCGACGGCGCCTCGAGCGCGGCGCGCGGTCTGCGCTGGCTCTCACCGCGCGCGGCGAGCTCGGAGGGAGGGAGCCGATCGCGCGCGACCACGCCGGGGCCGCGGTGACGGCCGCCGTGGTAGACCGCGAGGAGGGCGAGCAACAACGCGACGACGATCGCGGCGAACACGCGGCGGCCCTTGCGGGGGCGACGGGGCGAGGTGGTCATGCGCGGCCCTTTCGATCGCCGTCGATAGGACTCCAACGGCCCCTCCGTGTCCACCACGCACGTCGGCGTGCGATGGCTGTGAGGCGCGCGCGTTCCACGGGGGGCGAGAGGAGCGTCGCGGCGGCGGGGTCGAGATCGAAAGACCCGCCGCCCGAGCGACGCGGAGGTTCAGCGAGGGGCGAACAGGTTGGCGGGCGCGAGCACGAGCGTGAAGGTCGAGGTGGGGGCGCGGAAGGATCCATCAGGCTGCCGCACGAGCGGTTCGGGACCCCAGTTGCGCCAGTTGAGCACGAGCGTGGTGCCGTCGAAGGTCCAGGTGCCCGGATCGCCGTTGTCGCGGGCGTAGGTGTGGTCCGCGTTGATCGTGACGACGCCGCTCCAGTGCGGGTGCTGCGCGTTGTAGCGGCCCGGCGTCAGCGTCGGAGCCGCGGGCGCAGGCGCAGGTGCAGGCGCAGGCGCAGGTGCAGGCGCAGGCGCAGGTGCAGGCGCAGGCGCAGGTGCAGGCGCAGGCGCAGGCTCAGGGGCGGGGGCAGGCGCAGGCGCAGGCGCAGAAGCAGGGCCGGCGAACACGAGCGTGAAGGTCGAGGTGGGGGCGCGGAAGGTGCCATCGGGCTGCCGCACGAGCGGCTCGGGACCCCAGTTGCGCCAGTTGAGCACGAGCGTGGTGCCGTCGTAGGTCCAGGTGCCCGGATCGCCGTTGTCGCGGGCGTAGGTGTGGTCCGCGTTGATCGTGACGACGCCGCTCCAGTGCGGGTGCTGCGCGTTGTAGCGGCCCGGCGTCAACGTCGGCGCGGGGAAGTCGCAGTCGCAGACGGACATCCGCCCCGTCACGGTCGTGCGCCACTGATGGTTCCAGACCGCGCCCGCGCGGACGCACACGCCGGGGCAGGTGCGGTTGGCGTGGGCGTTGTTCCAGAGGGGGCCGGCGTTGATCGAGCGAACCTCCGCGCCGACGCTCCCCGAGAGGAGCAGCGCAGCGCCGAAGGCGGCGACGAAGGAGGGGGCGAACGACCGGAACGAGGGCTTGTGCTTCATGGTGCTTCTCCCAGGCGCATTGCGGTTCGTTGCGCCCTGTCTGCGTCCATCGAAGCGAGCGCCGTGCCGGTCGTGCGGGCCGGTATTTCATGGTGTTTCATCGAGGTCAGCGGGGCGTCGACGCCACGCCCGGCGCGCGCACGCGTCGGCGACGCGTGGTGGATGTCTGCGAGCGCCGCCGCGGGCTTCCGCTGGCGCAGATTCGAAGCGGAGGGCGCGCAGCTCGGCGCGACGTGGCGCGGGCGCGGATCCGCGTCAAACGTCCGCGGCGAGGAAGCGCTCCATGAGCGTCGCGAGGGCGACGGGCGTCTCCTGCATGGGGTAGTGGCCCGCGTTGCCGCAGGTCACGACCTCGAGCCTGGGATAGACCCCGAACGACGCCCGCAGCGCGTCGGCTTGGAACCAGGGCTGATCGTGCTCGCACGCCACCGCGAGGATCGGCACGTCGACGCCCCTCACGAGGTCTCGCAGGTCGGTGTCCGCGAACATCCTCAGGTAGCCGAGCACCGCGTCGGGCGTGGCGCACTCGCACCAGCGCGCGGCCTTGAACTCGAGCCAGCGCTCCGACAGCCGTTCGCCGAGCATCTGCCGCAGAGCCGCGCGTCGCCTCGAAGGGTCGAGCGCCACGGCCTCCATCGCGGCGCGCAGGTCGGGTGGCATCGGGAGGCCCGCAGGGCCCACGGGCGTCACCGCGACGAGCCTCGTGACGCGTGCGGGAGCCTCCGCCGCGAGCCGCTGCACGATGAGTCCGCTCATCGAGTGTCCCACGGCTGCGAAGCGATCCCACCCGAGTCGATCGGCGACGGCGAGCGCGTCGCGAGCGGCCTCCTCGGCGGGGTAGCGCCCCTCGATGGCGCGCGACCCGCCGTAGCCGCGGAGGTCGACGAAGGCGTAGGTGAAGCGCGCGCCGTCGAGGTAGGGAGCGAGCGGCTCCCAGTTGCGGCGATCGCCGATCCAGTCGTGGAGCACCAGGGCGCGCGTGGGGCCTTCGCCGTGCAGCGCGTATGCGAGTTCCGTCGTCATGGCGCCTGTCTAACACTACCGATCGGGACGGTAGCGCCAACACGCCTCATCGGCCGCGCGACGTCGTCGGCTCCTCGGCAGAAGCGCCGCACCCGGCGGGAAGCCAGCGGCCCCGTCGCTGTCGACCTCGCGGTCGCTCGACCGCCGCTCACGCGGCGGCGTCCGCTTCACGTCTCGAGGCGTTCCCGTCGCTTCGCATCGGGTGCCCGTGCTCACCGTCGCGAGCGCCGCCCCGGCGTGCCCGTCGCTGTCGACCTCGCGGGTCGACCGCCGTCACGCCGTCCGCTTCACTCTCGAGGCGTTCCCGTCGCTTCGCATCGCGGCGTTCCCGTCGCTTCGCATCGCTCCGACCTTTCGATCCGACTCTCTACGGATCTCTGATCCTCACCCCGAACGGTCCGCCGGGGAGCGACTGCGCACTCTCCCCGCTGCGCGACCTTCGCGGGGGACTTCGAGCTCGCTCGAAAGCGCTCGGCTATGCTCCCGCGCCGTGGCCGACGACGAACATTTCGAGGCGCTCTGGCGCGCGCAACACCTCGATCGCATCGACGCCGCCATCGCGCTCGGCGAGACCGTCACCGCGCGCACTGTGGCCGCGTCGGCGAGGCTGGCGCCCGACGCCCTGTCGTTCAGCGCACCGCCGCTCCCGTCGATCTCGCTCGGCGCGGCCGGCGACGGCGTCGAGGCGCACGACGCGCCTTCGACGGAGCACACCCACGACCTCCTCGTGCTCGCGAAGCTCGGTGAGGGAGGCATGGGCAAGGTGCTCCTCGCGCGTCAGCGCTCGCTCGCGCGCGAGGTGGCGGTGAAGGTGCTCCGCCCCGAGCACTCGGACTTCGAAGACGCCCAGGCGCTGCTGCGCGAGGCCGTGGTGATGGGCGGCATCGAGCATTCGAACATCGTCCCCGTGCACGCGCTCGGTCGCGACGAGAAGAACCACCCCGTGCTCGTGATGAAGCGCATCGACGGCACGAGCTGGCGCGAGCTCCTCCACGACCCCGATCACCCGCGCTGGCGCGCGCTCCTCGACGCCCACGGCGACCGACTCACGGCGAACCTCGAGGTGCTCATGCGCGTGGCCGACGCGACGCATTTCGCCCACGCCCGCGGCATCGTCCACCGCGACATCAAGCCTGACAACGTGATGGTGGGCTCCTTCGGGGAGGTCTACCTCGTCGACTGGGGCATCGCCGTGCGCCTCGACCGCGACCGCGAGCCCTCCGAGCGCCGCGGCCCGCAGATCCGCGGAACGCCGATGTACATGGCCCCGGAGATGATCACCGGCGACCTCGACCGCATCGACGCGCGCACCGACGTGTACCTCCTCGGGGCGACGCTCCACGAGGTGCTCACACGCCTGCCGCGGCACCAGGGCACGAACCTCCACGCGGTGCTCTACTCCGCGCACGTTTCGAAGCCCTTCGCGTACGAGGCCGACGTCCCCGAGGAGCTCGCCGCGCTCTGCAACGACGCCACGCACCTCGACCCCGCGCGCAGACCCCAGAGCGCGCAGGAGTTCCGCCGCAGGGTGGCGGAGTTCCTCGGGCACCGCGCGAGCCTCACGCTCGCCGCGACGGCGCAGTCTCGGCTCGCCACGCTCGAGGCGGGCCTCGCGGGCGCGTCCCTCGATGACGCCACCGCGCGACGGCTCGCGACCGAGAGCCTCTTCGGCTTCTCGCAGTCGCTCGAGGTCTGGTCGGCCAATCCGCGCGCGAAGGAGGGCCTCTCTCGCGCGCGCCGCTGCCTCTTCGAGTACGAGCTCTCGCGCGAGAACCTCGACGCAGCCCGCGCCCTCGCCCACGAGCTCGAGGACGACACGGCCGAGACCCGCGCGCGCCTCGAGGGTCTCTCGACCACCCTCAAGGCGCGCCGCCTCCGCGAGGCCGAGGCGCTCCAGGAGGTCCACGAGCGTGACCTCTCGGTGAAGGCGAACGAGCGGCTCCCCGCCTTCGTCGCGCTCGCGTCGGTCTCGATCGCGATCAACTTCGCGCTCCGGTCGCCCGGCGCCCCGGCGAGCGCGGTGTCGCTCGCCGAGCTCACGCGACACGGCGGCGTCGTCGTGGCGGCCTTTCTCGTGCTGCTGCTCCTCGCGCGGAAGCAGGTCGCCTCGAACCGCATCAACCGTCAGCTCGCCGCCTTCGGCGCGATCTGCGTCGGCGCGACGTTCGTGCACCGTGCGATGCTGCTCTTCGCGTCGCCGCACACACCCGTCCAGGACGTGCTCCTCGTCGACGAGCTCCTCCTCTCGGCGATCGGCGCCGTGGCCGCCACGAGCATCATGCCGTGGCTCGGGTGGGTGTCGGCGTGGGCGCTCGCGGGGGCCACGGCGAGCGCGGCGTCTCCCGAGCGCGCGACGCTGTGGTTCGCCCTCGTCACCGTGGGGCTCATGCTCACGATCTTCTATTTCGTCTGGGTGCGCGCGCGCCCGACGGCCGGTCGATAGTCCCCGAACTGCGACCGCTGGCGTGGTCTGTTCGAACCGGGGCCCTGGCTCTCACGAGGGGGAGCGTGTCGCGCGCGAAACGCGGTGCCGCGCGGACGCCTCGTCGAGGTCGCTCCTCGGGGGGAGGATGGCCTCGGCCGCTGGCGTGGCCCCATCCACGCGCAGTCGCGCCGTCTCTGTCGTCATCGCGCCCCCACGACGTGCGTGAGCGCGCGCTCGAAGAGCCACGGATGCGCGATGAGCTCATCGAGCACGAAGCGGCGCAGGCGCGGTCGGCGCGCCGTCCACGCGCCGACGAGCCTGGCCTCGTCGAGTCCGTCGAGCGTGCGGCGGCCGACGAGCCCGCGCGACGCATCGAGGTGGTGAAGCACGCGCTCGCCGCCGCCTGCCACGACGCGCGGAGCGAGCTCCAGACGAGGTCATCGGAATGGAGCCTCCGCGGGCGCTGGCAGAGGCCATCGCCGGCGCACGCTTCGAAGTCATCGCCGACGCGGGCCACGACCTCACGCTGGAGCAGCCAGACGCGACCGCCGTCGCGGTGGAAGGCTTCTTTCGAGGCGAGCCAACGGGGGGAGCGCGGCGGCGAGGCGTTCGCGGGAGCGCCGCGGATCGATCGCGCCCGACGCTTCGCCGCGCACGGGCTCCGCCGTTGTCTCGGGGAGGCATCAGCGGGCGGGAGCGCCCACCGTCTGGTTGAACGCGACGCTGTCAGAGGGCGAGCCAGCCTGCGCGTCGGCCTCCGCGGTGATCTGGAGTTCGAAGCTCGTCTCGGGCACGTGGACGTCGCGCAGGTCGCCGACGCGGTTCGCGGCGTCGTAGTCGAGCGTGCCGAGCCGCACCCACGGTTGACCTGGGTTGCGGCGCTGCCACACGACGAACACCGTGGCGCCCGCGCGGATGCGGTCCGGCGGCGCGAGGTCGGTGGCGTGCGCGTTGAGGCGCGTCATCGATTGCGCGGTGTCGACGTTGGCTTCGAGGCTCGCGTCGGCGCCGGCGGCGCTCGGCGAACTGCGCATCGCATAGCGAAGAGGCCCGCCACAACCCACACCCGCGAGCACGAGAGCACACGACGCCACGACGCACTTGAACCGAGAGTTCATGCGAGTTCTCCAGAGAGTCAGAAGTGAAACGACCCCAGGTCGCCGCTTGATCGACGACCTTCTCGGGGTCCAGTCAGGGTAAGCACCCGCCGACGTCGCTGCCGACCGAATCGACCCTCAGGCGCGCAATGTGCTCCTCGCGTCGACCGGTGGCGCTTGACTCGCCACCCGCCACCGGGGCGCTGATACGCTTGCGGTCATGCTCGTCCCCTGCGACGCGTGCGGGCGCTTCGTCCGCGACCGCGAACACCGCTGCCCCTTCTGCAACACGGACCGCGCGCCCACGGAGCTCACCGAGCCGGGCGAGGCGCCCTCCCGCTCGCGCGCCGCGCTCCTCGTCGCGGCCTCGATGGTCGTCGCGGGGTGTCCCCTCGCCGTGCGCTACGGGGGACCGCCGCCCGGGTCGGCGCCCGCCGTGGTGGCGCCTGCGCCTGCGTCCGCCGACGCCGCGGCCACGCCCGCAAGCACGTCGCCCAAGCGGTAGCGCCGGGGCGCCATCGACATCGCGCGCCACGTAACCCTGCGCGAGGTGGTGTCGGAGCGGAAGGGGTCCTTCGTCGCGCGACCGACACACGATCGGCCGCTTCGAAGGCCGCTTCGCCCTCCGACGATCGGTGACCGTCA
Source organism: Polyangiales bacterium (assembly GCA_046351535.1). Taxonomy (GTDB): domain Bacteria; phylum Myxococcota_A; class Polyangia; order Polyangiales; genus CAISKJ01. The sequence continues at coordinate 56,587 of JAXLYG010000042.1, read as the reverse complement.
GAGGGCGAAGGGCGCGCGAGGTGTCAGCGGATCCAGAGGTAGCGGATGGCCGTGTCGGAGGCGTCGCCGCTGTCGGCGGTGGTGCTGTCGAAGTCGGCGTAGCTGCTGGAGTAGCCCGCGCCGAGGCCGAAGTTGTAGTCGTTGTAGGTCGCGTGGTTGAGCGTGGTGATGAAGCTGTTGTCGTCGGTGTCGATGCGGAAGCCGCCAGGGTCCGTGGCGGTGCAGCCGCCGTCGTCGTCGCAGCAGCGGAAGCGCAGGGTCGAGTCCTGGTACATCTGACCCGACCAGGGGGCCGCGAGCGTGACCGTGGCGCATGAGAGCGCGCAGGTGCCGGCGGTCGTGGAGTTCCTGCGGAAGAGGGTGAGGAAGGTCATCGACGAGAAGCAGCTCGCGACGCTCTGCACCTCGATCGTGCCGCCCTGTCGCGTGACGAGCACCTCGGTGCCCGGAACCTCGCTGAAGGCCCTCCCCTTGGCGTCCGTCGTGCCCGTGACGACCGTCGCGTCGCCGAAGGTCGACGTCGACGTCCACGCGGGGCCGGTGGGCTGCCACGTGAGCGCGTCGCGGTTCGAGAACACCGCGGTGAGCGTCCAGCCGCCGCCCGCCGAGCTCATGTCGCAGTAGGCCGAGAAGGGCGCGCCGGCCCCCAACGGACCGTCGGGGTCGAGCAGAAAGACCCCGCTCGGCGCTGAGGGGGCCGCCGTGTGCCACGCGCGGCAGCTCACCGCCGTCGAGAGGCACGCGCCGCCGCCGCAGACCTGCCCCGCGGCGCACATGAGCCCGCACGCGCCGCAGTTGAGCGCGTTCGTCTGCGTGTCGACGCACGCGCCCGAGCAGCGCGTCTGGCCCGCGGCGCACGGCACGACGCAGGCGCCGCTCAGGCACTCCTGCGACGCGCTGCACGCGACGCCGCAGGCGCCGCAGTTGGTGTTGCTCGTGAGGAGGTTCGTGCAGCCGCCCGCGCAGGGCGTCGTGCCCGAGGGGCACGCGAGCACGCAGACCCCCGCGGAGCAGAGCTGCCCGGCCGAGCAGGTGCGTCCGCAGGCGCCGCAGTTCGACGGGTCGACGCGCGTGTCGCGGCAGGTGCCCGCGCAGTTGCTGAGGCCGACGCCGCAGACGATCGCGCAGCTCCCCGCGACGCAGGCCGAGCCCGCGCCGCACGCGCGCCCGCAGGCGCCGCAGTTGCGGTCGTCGGCGAGCACGTCGCGACACACGCCGCCGCAGTTGGTGAGCCCCGCGCCGCACGAGACCGTGCACACGCCGCCCGAGCAGACCGAGCCGCTGTCGCAGGCGGCTCCGCAGGCGCCGCAGTTCGAGATGTCGGTGCGCAGGTCGCGGCAGCTCCCCGTGCAGTTGGTGAGGCCCGCCTCGCAGCTCAGCACGCAGTCGCCCGTCGAGCAGACCTGACCGCTCGGGCACGCGCGTCCGCAGGCTCCGCAGTGGGCGCGGTCGCCCTGGAGGTCGCGGCACACGCCCGAGCACGCGGTGAGTCCGCCGCCGCACGACACCTGACACGTCCCGGCGCTGCACACCTGCCCCGCGGCGCAGGCCGTCCCGCACGCGCCGCAGTGGTTTCGATCGGTCTCGAGGTCACGGCACGTGCCCGAGCAGTTGGTCGTCCCCGTGGCGCACGAGAGCTGACACGCGCCCCCGACGCAGACCTGCCCGGCGCCGCACGCGTTGGCGCACGCGCCGCAGTTGGCGCGGTCGGTCTGGAGGTCGCGGCACGTCCCCGCGCAGTCGCTGAGCCCCGCGCCGCACGACACCGTGCACGCGCCCGCGGAGCACACCTGACCCGCCGGGCAGACCATCCCGCAGGCGCCGCAGTTGGCGCGGTCCGTCGCGGTGTCACGGCAGGTCCCGGTGCAGTTGGTGAGTCCGCCGCCGCACGACACCGTGCACGCGCCCGCGCTGCACACCTGACCCGCGGGGCACGCCGTTCCGCACATGCCGCAGTTGGCGCGGTCGGTCTGGAGGTCGCGGCACGAGCCCGAGCACGCCGTGAGCCCCGTCGCGCACGAGACCCCGCACATGCCGTCGCGGCAGATGCTCCCTGCGGCGCAGGCGTTTCCGCACATGCCGCAGTGGTTCCGATCGGTGTCGAGGTCGCGGCACACGCCCATGCAGTTGGTGAGGCTCGCGCCGCACGAGACCTGACACGCGCCCGCGCTGCACACCTGGCCCGCGGGGCACGACGTTCCGCACGCGCCGCAGTTGGCGCGGTCGGTCTGGAGGTCGCGGCACGTCCCCGCGCAGTTGGTGAGCCCGCCGCCGCACGAGACCTCGCACATGCCGCCGCTGCACACCTGGCCCACGGGGCAGGTGTTGCCGCACATCCCGCAGTTGGCGCGGTCGCTCTGGAGGTCGCGGCACGTGCCCGCGCAGTTGTTGAGTCCCGAGCCGCACGAGACCTGACAGGCCCCCGCGCTGCACACCTGGCCCGCGGGGCACGTCGTTCCGCACGCGCCGCAGTTGGCGCGATCGGTCTGGAGGTCGCGGCACGTCCCCGCGCAGTCGTTGAGGCCCGCCGCGCACGAGAGCCGACAGGCGCCGCCCTCGCAGATCTGCCCTGCGACGCAGGTGTTTCCGCACGCGCCGCAGTTGTTCCTGTCGTTGCGCGTGTCGGCGCAGAAGCGGTCGCCGCCGCCGTCAACGCCCGCGTCGCCGCCGCCGGCGCAGGTCGCGAACGCGGGGCCGCACTCCAGGGTGCACCGACCCGCGGCGCAGACCTGGCCCGCGGCGCAGGAGACGCCGCAGGCGCCGCAGTTCGCGCGGTCGGTCGCGGGCGAGACGCAGACGCCGCCGCACTCTCGCTGCGCGCCGGGACACGCGATCGCGCACGCGCCCGCCACGCAGACCTGTCCGCCGCCGCACGACGTCCCGCAAGCGCCGCAGTTGTCGCGGCTCGACTGGAGGTCGACGCATCGGCCGTCGCAGCGCGTCGTACCCGTGGCGCAAGAGACGTCGGCGCCGATGTCGGTGGACCCGCCGACGACGGGTGTTGAATCACAGCCCGTGATTCCGAGGGCCGCGAGCGCGGCGAAGAGAAACAACTGGAGAAGGGGTCTGGGCATCATTGTCCTGATGCCGGGATTGTATGCGCCCTCGATGGCGGCGATCAAGGGGCGGGGCCGCGCGATTGGAAATAGACGCGGAGCGCGCGCGTGGCGAGGGTCGTGAGGGCGCCCCCGAGGCCGTCGCGCAGTGTCTTGACATCATGGGGACCGCGCGGCGCTGCGCTCTCGCCGCGCGCACAACCCCGGCGTCGACTCGCGAGACGCCGTCTCGACCGCGCGAGCTCGCTCGTGGCGCGTGGCGCTTCAGAACACCACGCCGAAGCGCTGACCGAACCACGCGTTGGTCACGGGCTCCTCGTCGGGTTGCCACGAGGCGACGACCGAGAGGTAGGGCTCGTAGTAGACGCTGCGCGAGAGCATCACCGTGAGCGGCACCTCGACGGCGGCTCGCACGGTGAGCGTCGTCCAGGCGTCGCCGGCGCTCGTCGCGCTGCTCCACCCGCCCACGCCGAACGAGAGCATCGGCGTCATCACGACGCGGTCGCCGAGCGCGAAACCTCGACCGAAGGCGCCTCCGAGCGTGAACGCCTCCGAGGTGCGCGACGACGGCCCCTCGTCGGGGGTCTCGCCGTAGGACGCGTTCACGCCGAGCCTCCCTTCGAAGGCCCACGAAGAGGACATTCGCCGCACCGTGGCGCCTGCGCCGACGCCGCAGTCGAAGCTCGATCCGCGCGTGTAGCCGTAGAGGCTCACGCCGCCGGTGATCGACGTCGAGCCGCGAAGGTACGGGCTCGCGAGGTCTTCGGCCCCGACGCTCCCCGAGAACAGACAGACCGCGGCGCCGAGCGACGCGAAGCGCGATGCACGCATTGGAACCTCCCACGTCCGCACGAGCCGCGGACTTCAAGCGCATGAGCGTCGGGGGAGGTGACCGGTATTCCGAGCGCGGCTACTTCACGAGACCACGCCGATGGCGCCGCGCGACCGACGCCCTCACCGCCTCGGGCGCAGCAGACGCCGGACCCGCGACGACGCCGAGCGCGCGACACCGCACGGAGCCCTCCATGACGCAGAACCAGCCCGAGATCCGAGGTTTCAAGCAGGTCTTCACCACGATCGGTGCGACCTGCACCCTGCTCGCGAGCGCGTGGCTCGTTCGGGGCCCCGTCGTGCTGCGCGACTTCGCGGTGTCCGATCGCCTGATCGCCGACCCCGTGTTCGTCGACTTCTTCATGTTCTTCTACCAGCTCATGGCCTTCGGCGGGGTGACCCAGGTGCTCCTCGGTCGCCTGACCCGCGGCCTGCGCGCCCAGACCCTCGTCGCCTGCGTCTACACGGCGTTCAATGTGTTCGCGATGTTCCGCGACCTCTCCACCTCTGACAGCCGCTTCGGCAGCCGCCTGTATCACGGTGACGCGACGCTGCTCTTCGTCGTGACCGACCTCGTGTTCGCGACCGCCTTCGGCGTCCTCGCCGTCGCGGGCCTGCGACGCCTGCGCGCCGAAGGGAGCACCACGGCCCCGGCGCAGCGCGCGTAGCCCACCGCTTTGCCCGGCCACGCAGCGCCTGCCACGCACTACCCACGTCGGCGCGGCGCCGTCGAGTCGGCCTGCGCCCCCCTGTTGCGATCCCGGCGCGCTCAGGGATCGAGCGTGCTCGTGATCGCACCCCAGGCGTCGAGTCTGACCGCCATTGGGGAGTTGACGGCGCCAGACGCTTCCCGTCGCGCCTGGGGTTCGGCCCGCGTGAGAGGGACGCGCGTGGCCGCGCGGGGCGATACGCGCGTGACGCGCCCAGGGAGATACGCGCGTGGCGCGCCCAGGGCGATACGCGCGTGACGCGCCCAGGGCGATATCGCGTGAGGCGCCCAGGGAGATACGCGCGTGACGCGCCCAGGGAATACGCGCGTGACGCGCCCAGGGTTCGCCCCCCAAGGGATGTACACGATCGGGGCTCAGCCTGGGCTACGACGAGGCACGGATCACCCTCTTCGAGGTTCAGCAGAGCCTCGCCATGCCTTCTGAACCGGTCGAAGACCGGTGATCCGTGCCTTGATGAAGCCCAGGCTGAGCCCCCCGATCGCGTACATCCCTCGGGGGGCGGGCCTGGGCGCGTCACGCGCGTCCCTCTCCCACGCGGGCCGAACCCCAGGCGCGACGGGAAACGTCTGGCGCCAATCAGCTCCCCAATGGCGGTCAGACTCCGTCGCGGGGGCGTTCGCGCCGCGCGCAGCGGGTCGCGGGTAGACCGACGACGGCGTCTCGCGTCACAGTCGCCGGCCATGACCACCCCCGACACCCCGAGCGCCGGATGGCGCGCGATGTCGACGCAAGGCGCTCCCAGCGCGCGCTCGAGCTTCGTCAGCGTCTGGACCGGCACGCGCTGGTTCATCTGGGGCGGCATCACGGGCATGGACCGCGGTCGCCTCGCGCTCGCCGCCGACGGCGCTTGCTACGACCCGAAGACGGACACGTGGACCGCCGTCACCACGGAGCAGGCGCCGAGCCCGCGGCACTCCGCGCGGGCGACATGGACCGGCGCTCACGTGCTGCTGTGGGGCGGACGCGGCAGCTTCCCCGACCCCGATCCGAACGACGGCGCGCTCTACGACCCCGCCACGAACACATGGACCACGCTGGGCAGCGCGGATCCGCCCGCGTCTCGTTCGTTTCACAGCGCCGACCTCGTGAGCGACCGCTGGTACTGGCTCTGCGGCTGTCGCGGCAATCAACGTCGCAACGACGGCGCGGTGTTCGATGTGACGCAGCGACGGTGGTCGACGCTGCGCGGGGCCGACGCGCCGAAGGCCCGATGGGGACACGCCAGCGCGTGGACCGGTCGCGAGCTCGTGCTCTTCGGCGGGTTCGGCGAGCACAACGGCTACGCGACGGAGAACGTCGCGTACGACCCCGTCACCGAAGTCTGGCGTCAGGTGGCCGCGAAGGGCGCTCCCTCGCGTCGCACGCACCACACCGCCGTGTGGACGGGCACCGAGATGTTCGTCTGGGGCGGCATCTCGACGGTCGGCGGCAAGGACCTGTCGAAGGGCGGGCTCTACGACCCGACGACGGACACGTGGCGCAAGGTGACCGACAAGAACGAGCCCGCGCCACGCGCCAATCACACCATGCTCTGGACGGGCGCCGAGGTGCTCGTGTGGGGCGGCGACGTGCGCCACGCCCCCGCGGGAACGCTCGCGGGGCCGGGCGGGCTGTTCGATCCGGCGAAGAAGTCCTGGCGCGCCCTGCCGACGGGCGAGCCCGCGCCGCGCGCCGAACACGGCAGCGTGTGGACGGGCTCCGAGCTCCTGATCTGGGGCGGCCAGACGCAGCACGCCGACTACACGCAATCACGGCACGACACGGGCTTTCGCCTCACGCCATGAGGTCCTGGCGAGCGCCGCGTCGGGAGATCGCCACCGCGACTTCGCCCTCCGGGGGGATCTGTTCGTCCTCGCGGCACGACTCGCCTTCGCGGGTGTGGCGCCGCGCTCCGACGGCGGTCGATCACTCCCAGGCGTCGGGGCCGCCGAAGAGGCTCATGGTGACGTCGGCGCGCGGGAGGGTGAAGTCGATCGGGCGCACCTGCGCGACGCAGCCCGTGTCGAGGGGCGCCGTGGGGTTCTCGATGAAGCGCATGAGGAGCCGCGTGCCGCAGGAGCGGGGCTCCGCCCGCCTCGTCGATTCGTGACCGCCGCCGGTGCGCTGGGGCGATCGTTCGCCAACCTGGCGCGTACGCTGGTCGCTCCGGGACCGCAGCGCGAAGCGGCGTGTGTACACTCCGCGGCCCATGAGCAGCCCCGAACAGAACGAAGCCGAGCGACGGCGCCTGCTCGCAGAGACCGAGGCTCACCTCGCGCGCGCGCTCGACGCCAAGAAGCGTAGCGATGCCCACTACGCCAGGGGGCCGCGGTGGGACCTCATCGGGCTCATTCTCCTGGGGCTCGCGGCCCTCGGGGGCGCCGTGTACGCGGTGACGGGCAGCGCAGGGTGGGCGGCCTTCACGGTGCTTGTGGGGGTTCCCCTCACGGTGCTCGCGGGCGTGGTGATCTACGCGTTCGTGGCCGAGGCGCTCTCGAAGCGCGAGGCGCAGACGCAGCGCACCCTCGGCGCGACGCGCGTGGTCGTCGACCGCTCGGCGATGCGGGTGCTGGTCGCGCCGGGGCTCGCGCCCGACGCGCTGGCGCTGTGGGTGTGCGCGTGGGTCGACTACTGCATCGTGCGCTACAACGCCTCGGCGTGGGACCCGTCGAACCCCGGCGCGCGCGGCGTCGACGCCCTCGGCCGATGGCTCGACGCCGTGGAGCCGCAGGCGCGCGCCGACGCGTCGCACATCGCGTGGCCGTCCGGCGCTCCGTGGCGCGTGGTGACCGAGACCTTCGTGCAGCCCATGGGCGCGAGCGACGTGAGCAGCACGCTCCTCGTGGGGCGCAGCGGCGTCGAACTGCGGGCGGGCGAGGTGGTCGGCGACTTCGGGCGCGGCGACGCGCTCAACGAGACGCTCCCCGCGGTGCTGAGCCACTGCGGACCCGCGCTCGGCGCCGAGCTCGCGGGCGTGCTCTCGGCCCTGCGCGCGGCACGCGGCCTACGTGGCGAAGGGCAACGGCGGCCGCCGCGGCGCGGTGCGGGCCGCGCTCGCGGGCGTCCCGTCGCTGCGCAGGGCGCGCGAAGGCCTGACGCGCCCCTCCGCGCCTCTCGACGGAGGCCGCGGCCCGGCGCGTCGTCCGACGGCGGGCCACGCCGCGTTGTTGCGCGGATGCCGGGCGCCCGTGACGGCCTTCGCTGGCTCGACGAGGTGCATGTGAAACACGATCTCGAGGTGCGAGAGGGCCTCGAACCCCCTGCAACGCGTCGCCGCCGAGGCGCCGATGACGGAGCCTCGCGGCGACTTGGATGCGCGGTTCGCTCGTCGTGGCAGGGTGCGTCGTCGGGGGTGCCTACGCGTGTCGGGCGAATCCCTCCGCGCGCGCTCCGCGACGTCTGCGACGCGTGACGCTCATGGCCCGCCGCAGTCGACCGAGAGGCCCGTCTCGGGGGCGCCCATGCAGCTTCCGACGCCCTCGGGGCAGTACGCGCGCACGTAACAGTCACAGTCGCCCGCGGCGCACCCGGCCGCGCGAGACGACGGCGCGCACCCCGCGAGCCTGACGAAACACCCGGGACACCCGGGCCGACACGTTCCTGCGTCGACCACCGAACAGTCTCGCGGCACCGCAGGCCAGACGCAGACGCTCTCGGGCGCGAAGCAGATCGCCGGTCCGCAATACACCTGCACCCACGGCGGCGCGCACCCGCACGACGCGGGCGAATTCACGGCCATCCACGAGAGCGCGCGCCCCTCCTGCGTGACGCGTTGCAGGCACACGTGGCAGGGTACGCCGCGCGCTTCGACGTCGTCGCAGATGGCCTGCGCGATCCCCCGCGTGCTGCAATCGGGCGTTCCACCCGCGCTCGCGCAGACCGAGCCGTCCTCGCTCGCGTCGCGTTCGACCGCGTCGCCGTCGCTCGCGTCGGGCGCGGTCTCGACGCGCGGCGCAGGGCACCCGCACGCGAAGTCGGACTCGATCGCTGCCCAGCGCGTCGGTCTTCCATCGGCCGCGTAGGACTGCACGCAGACATGACACGCGCGATGCGCGGCGAGCACGGCGCCGCAGATCTCGTCGGCGATCGCGTGCGACGCGCAGTCGAAGGTCCCCGTCGTCGGCGAGGCGCAGGTGAACGCATCGGGCGCGTCGTCGCTGCGCGCGTCCGTCGAGATCGCGTCGTCGCGCGCGTCGGCCGGCGCGACCGGGCTGTCGAGCGGGGCTTCGGAGTCGACCGCGTCGTCGCGCGCGTCGTCCGGTGCAACCGAGCCGTCGCGCGGCGTTGGCGCGATCACCGACGAGCACGCGGTGAAGAACAGGAGCGACGTGAGAACGAAGGGCGAGAGACGCTTCATGGCTTGATCCGATCAGGGGGCGGGTGCGACGACGCGAGTGACCCACGCGAGATTGATCGCGGCGCAGCGGATCCGTTCAACAATCGTCGCGGACGCTCGACGGGCCGAAGCGGAACCCGCGCGTTCGATCAGGGCGGCGTTGCCTCATTCCGCGCGGTGTCGATCGACCGGAGCGGACGGCGCGTCGGCGGCGCGAGCCGTTGCTCGAAGCCCGCGGCCGCGCCGTGCACGCGCGTGAGCGTTGACGGGTCGGCGCCGATGACGGAGCCTTGCGGTGTCTGGTATGCGCGAGTCGCTCGTCGTGGCAGGGTGTGTCGTCTGGGGTGCATGCGCGTGTCGGGCGAATCCACCTGCGCGCCCGCCTGCGGATGTGAGTGCGCCAGCGGTCGACGCGCGTGCGGCGCCGACGGCCGACGCGATGACGGCCATTCCGCCGCCGCCCACGGTCTCGCTCGCGCCGCCCGTCGGACGTTGGCAGATGACCGCCCCCGACCGCCCCTCGTCGGCCGTCGCCGTCGACGCCGCTGCGACCGCGACGGGGCGCGCGCGGATCCTCGGCGTGGTGTCGCTGTGGGACGGAGCCACGCTGCTGCTCGACGAGGTCTTCGACGATGCGACGCACGGCCGCGTGCGCGCGCAGCCGCTCGATGCGCTCGGGGCGCCCCGAGGCGAGGCGCGCCTCCTGCTGCGGGTGAGCTCGCCGGTCGAGGGCGTCGACGCTGACGCCCGGGCCGACTCCGTGTGGATCACCTTCGCGCGACGACGAGGACGCATGCGGTCGTGGTTCGCGCTGGCGCTGCGGCCCGACGCGCGGAGGATGAGCCCGATCCTCTCGCTGGGGCCCGAGAGCCCGTTGATCCCCGACGACGCGAGCTTCCCCGGAGCGCTCGCGCGTGTGATCGCCCGCGACGACGGAGGAGCCTGCGTCGCACGCCTCGATCCGCAGACGCAGGAGCCCGCTCTGCCCGACGAGGGGGACTCCCACGCCTGCCAGCTCGGCATGTCGTGGCGCCTCGACTGCGTGGGTCCCGGCCACGAGCGGGAGCGCGCGCGTGCGACGACCGAGGCGTGCGAGAGCCTGGACTTTCAGGGGGAGCGAGGCCCCGCTCGCGCCGAGCGTGGCGACCTCGTGGCGCTGGGGGCGTGGGGCGCCGACGTGGGGCTCCAGGCCGTGCGCTTCGACATGCACACCGAGGGCTTCGTCGAGGGGCTCCAGGTCATCGATCAAACGCGCGGCCCCGCGGCGTCGCCGGGCCCACGCTTCGTCGGAGCCTCGGAGGAATGCGCGCGCCCCACGACCGTCGCGGTGGTCCACGACACCTGGATCGAGGCGCATCTCCTCGGGCTCCGCGAGGCGCCTGCGCGTTGCAACTTCTCGCGCACGCCGATCGACGCACCCGCGGGCGCGAGCGACGACGGAGGGGCGCTCCCCGGCCAGGGCGATGCGTGGATCGATGGGGTCGAACTCCGTTGCGCAGGGCCGACGTTGCGCATCGTTCCGCACGCGCGGTCGGGCACCGCGATGGAGCTCCCCGTGGGCGTCGCGGGGACGCACCTGAGACTTGTGGACTGGGTGCGCGCGGCGATGGCGCCGACGGCCCTGGCGCGCGACGACTTCCGCGCCGCCGCGTGGACGGGGCAACGGCTGCTCGTGCTGCGGGGTGAGCGACTGGAGCGCTGGGCCTGTGAGGGCGCGGGGACGCTCACACCGGTCGAAACGCCGTCCGACGCGGATGCTGGAATCGTCGTAGCGACCGACGCGGCGCCCCCTTCGCGTCACGATCCGACGTCGTCGGCGCGGACGCCCTCGATGCAGTGATACGACCCGAGCCCGAGCGCCGCGTGCGTGACGCGCTGTCGAGAGCGCGGGTGCGCGCAGAGCCGGGCGACGAGCGCGTCGAGCGAGGCGCCGAGCAGCGCGCCGTCGAAGCCGAGGAGCGCGGTGATGACCATGGGGTTCGTCTCGGCGTCCATGCGCAGCCAGGCCGCGTCGACGTGGGAGGCCGCTTCGCGTCGCGTCATGGCGAGACAGCATCTCTGACGCCTCCGGCATACGAAGCGCCGACGCCGACTCGCTGCCTTGCGCCCCGAACAGCGCGCGACCGCGCATCACCGATCGCGACGGCTCATCGACCGCGCGCGACCGCTCAGGCGCTCCGACCGTGTCGCGCGCGCGCTGCGTCGTAGCGTCGGGAGCATGCGAGTCGTCCTCCTCAACCCGCCGCACACGGCCATCGGGAGCCGCTGCGTCCCGCGCGATCACCTGCCGCCCCTCGGTCTGCTCGCGATCGGCGGTCCCCTCATCGACGCGGGGCACGAGGTCACGCTCCACGACGCCGACCTCACCGACGAGCCCATCGGAGCGACGCTCGACGCGATCGAACGGCAGCGCCCCGACGCCGTGCTCATCGGCCACGCGGGCTCCACCTCGGCGCACCCCACGGTCGCGACGCTTACCCGACGCATCCGCGCGCGCATGCCCTCCGTGAAGATCATCTACGGGGGCGTCTTTCCGACCTACCACTGGCGCGAGGTGCTCACCGGGGAGCCGCAGATCGACGCCATCGTTCGCGGCGAGGGAGAGCGCACCGCCGTCGCCCTCCTCGACGCCATGTCACACGGCGAGCCGCTCGACGGCGTGCGGGGCGTCGCCTTCACGCGCGACGGGACCGCGCACGCCACGCCCGACGCGGAGATGATCCGCGACCTCGACGCGTGCCGCGTCGCGTGGGAGCTCGTCGACTTCGATCGCTACCGCTACTGGGGCGGCAAGCGCGCGGTGGTGATGCAGTTCTCGCGAGGGTGCCCGCACCGCTGCAACTACTGCGGTCAGCGCGGGTTCTGGACGCGCTGGCGCCACCGCGACCCGCGCGCCTTCGCGCGAGAGATCGCGCGGCTTCGAAGAGAGCACGGCGTCGAGGTGATCAACCTCGCCGACGAGAACCCCACCTCGTCGCGCGCCGCGTGGAAGGCCCTCTGCGAGGCGCTGATCGAGGAGGCCGCCGACGTCGAGATCGTCGCGTCGACGCGCGCGGGGGACATCGTTCGCGACGCTGACATTCTTTGCCTCTACAAGCGCGCGGGCGTGTCGCGCTTTCTGCTCGGCACCGAGAGCACCGACGAGGCGACGCTCGCGCGCATCAAGAAGGGATCGACCACCGCCGTCGACGTCGAGGCCATCGCGCTGCTCCGTCAGCACGACATCCTCTCGCTCGCGACGTGGGTCGTGGGCTTCGACGAGGAGCGCGCGGCGGACTACTGGCGCGGGTTCCGTCGGCTCCTCGCGGCGGACCCCGATCAGGTGCAGATCCTCTACGTGACGCCGCACCGGTGGACGGGCTTCTTCGAAGAGGCGCGCGAGCGGCGCGTGATCCAGACCGACGTGCGGCGCTGGGACTACAAGCACCAGGTGCTCGCCACGCGCAACCTCGAGCCCTGGATGGTCATCTCGCTCGTGAAGGCGATGGAGCTCGGGATGCAGCTCAGGCCGCGCGCGTGGGGGCGGCTCTTTCACCGCGACCCGAAGATCCGCGACGCGCAGCGGTGGTACTACCGCATCGGCCGCGGGGTGTGGTTCTACGAGTGGCGGAGCTTCCTCTTGCGAGAGACGCGGACGAGCGAGGGCCCGACGCTCCGCGAGATGTGGGGCGCGTCGCAGGTCGACGAGGAGTCCCCGCTGGTGAGCGCCTCGCGCCTCAGCGGCCACGGCCGGGCCGACGCCCGACACGGCCGCTGAACGCGCCGGAGAGCGCTCTCTCACCGCACGCTGTCGTGGCGTGTGTCGGATGAGCCTCGGGAGGTCGACGATGCGGATCTCCGTCTCTCCCGTGCGTGAACGGAGTCGTGGCCAGTCTCGGCGAGCGGGCCGTCGCCTGTCAGGCGATCCAGAACCGCGGTCGCGGCTGGTCGCACGAGCGTTTGCCCCGACAATGGCGCTCGCCAGGATTGGCCGTTGGACCACGTCTCCAGCGAGTCCGCGGCGATGATGCGCAGCTCGAGTGATGCGGAGGTTCAGCGAGGGGCGGGCGGATCGGCGGGCGGTGTCACGGGACGCGCGGGCGCTGCCTTCGTCGCCCTCTTCGTCGACGCGAGCAGCGGCGAGCGGACGGCGGGCACCTCGGGATCATCGCGATGTGTGGTGCGCGACGACGCGGCGAGCACGCGGATCTCTCGGATGAGTCGCCGAGGAGCACGTCCTCTCTGCGCGCGGCGGAGAGCCGGTGGTGCGCGCCTCGACGTGGACCGCGTGCGCGCTCATGGCGTTCTCGGCCGCGGTGTTGAGCGCGTCGATGACCGTCGGCGTGAGCCCCGCATCGGCCATCACCGCGGCCGGCGTCGTCGACTGCGCGCGCAGCAACGCCGCGGCGAGCGCTTCAGCGAAGTGCGAGACCCTGCTGGCCGAAGCGTTCTCGCGGGTGCCCACGGAGACCTCGGCGCCGGATTTGCGGGCCCCTGCGCGACCTTGCGCCCGAGCGGGCCGACCTTTGCGGACTCGCGCTTCGGCGTCGGCGCGGTCGAGGCTCCGCGTCGGGCTTCGCGGTGAGGTTCGCCTCGGGGCGATCGTTGGCGATGGTCAGCGCGAGCTCCGCCGCGTAGTGGTACGCATAGCCCGCGACCCTGCCGCGAGGACCCAGCGGACGAGCTTGTTGGCGACGGTGATCCACTCGGTGACGGCACTGCGCGCGGCGACGCGCGCACCATCACGGCGGCTTCGTCGGTGAGCGAGGCGGCGTAGAAGGCCCTCGACTCGGCATCGACCTTGACGGTGCAGCGCGAGACGAGCTGCGCGCAGCACGTCGACTGCGACGACCCGCGACAGGCGCTGCGCGCGTGACCTGACGCGAGGCGTTCTTCTTCTGCGAGGCCTCGGGCGCCCGAGAAGGCCGTGAGGTGACCTGCGTTCATGCGTGAACTCCGAGCGGCGGCGGCGGTGGAGGAGGAAGCGGTCGAGAAGATCGCCGCGCTCGATGATTGGGTACGGATCGCGCGAGGACGGGCTGAAGCTGCGCCGTAGCGAATTTGTGATGTTCGTTGATCGCGGGTAGCGCGTCCTGATCCGTCGAGGCCGCGCGTGGCGAAGCGCGATGCGTGCAGGCCGACGGCCCTCGCTGCGCTCGGACAGAGCCGCTACTCGGAAGCGCGCGCGTCGGGCGTGAGCGTGACGTTGCGGTACACGCGATCAACCTCCAGCGCGCCGCCGAGTGCGTCGAGCGCCACCCACTCCCCCTCAGCCCCTTCGCGGAGCACCCATCCCCCTTCGGCGTCGCGCAGGTACACCTCGATGCAGCGCTCGATGCTCCTGCGTACCAGCACGTAGTGCTTGAAGCGACTCGATCTTGCGATAGCGACGAAGGCTTGCCCGCGCGGTCCCACGACTCGGTGCTGTCGGAGAGCACCTCGACGAGCACGAGCAGGTTGACCACCGCGTTGCCGTCCTCTTCGTGCACGATGGGCTCTCCGCACACCACCGTCACGTCGGGGTAGGCCGCGAGGCGCACCGTGCGGGAGGCGCGCGCGCTGGTCCGACGTGAACACGCGGCACGGTCGCTCGCCGATGAGTCGCAACGGCTCGCCGATCATCTGCGCGCTGAGCTGATTGTGCGCGAGCGTACCGCCCGACATCGCGTACACGACGCCGTCGATCCGCTCATTTTTGATCTCCGAGCGCTCCTCCATCGCGAGGTACTCGGCGTAGCCGACCTCGCGCCTCGGTCGCTTGCTCTGTCATCGCCGTCGAGCATGCCACAGGGGGCTTGCGATCGAAGCTCGCCGCGTCGTGCGCGAAGGCGAGCGCGAGGTCCCGCTCGCAGTCACGCCGACGATCAGCGTTTCAGTGTGGTCTCCGGCTGTCGCGCGCGTCCGTCGTGCCGTCGGTGAGGCTCACTCGTCGCGGAGCCACGCGGAAAGCTCGACGGGGCCGAGGTCGAGGACGGCGTCGCTCGCGGGGTTCGCGCCGTCGCGTTCGACGCGCGTCGCAGGAGTCCGTCGCGCTCGGTCTCCGTGAGTGCGCGCGCGAGCTTGCGTTCGCACTGGGCAACGAGCGGCGCCAGGGTGCCTTCGAGGCGTCCTTCGAGGCGTCCCTGTTGGAGCCCTGTTGGGCCCCGCCTCGCGCAGGGTTCGCATGTATTCGTAGGCTTCGGTGAGATCGACCATGAGTGCCTCCGAGAGATCGGCGCCGCGCTTTCGAGCGGCGAGAAAGACGACTACCACCGCGAATGGCGAAGAGGGCAGGGCCTCTGGGCAGTGCACGGTACCGCTGACGCAGCCGACGCAACGCGCGACGCGGCGAGGTTCCAGCGCCCCGCTGACGCGGGCAAGGAGCGTGTCGTCGTCGTCGGGCAGCTCCGAGAGCACGACGAACACCAGCAGGAGCGCGCCAAGGTCGTAGAACCCCGTGGGCCAGCCGAGCATCGGCGTCGCGTGGGCTTCGCCATCACGCCGCGTCGGGCCTGCCCCGCAGAGCAGCCACGTCCGCGCCGCGGCCTTCCGGACCGAGCCCCAGGCTTTCGGGCGCGTCGGTGGTTGAGGCTTTCGCATGCACTCGATCACGTCGTCGGCGAGGGGCCTCGTGAAACGCTTCGAGCAGACAGGTCTCCGCCGTCATGCGTCCGAGCGTGCCGAGCTCGCCGCGTTTCGAGGCGTGCGCTTCACCGGGAACGAAGAGCAGATCGGCGCGCTGCGATCGTAGCGGCGGCGCCTCGCTCTCCGTGTCGACGCGCCCCACGTCGCTCAGCAGCAGCTCCAGGACGTCCTTCGCCAGCGTGTCGTACGGCGTCTCCATGAAAGCGCCCGAGTGCGCGCCGCGTGCCGTCGCGCGAAGGGCCTTGGATGCAGGCAGTTGCGTCGAGAGGGGGGTGGCGGAAAGGGTGGCGGACGGGGTGGCGAGGGGGTGGCGGACCGCCACCTGCGCAGGATGGCGCGTGATGTGTTCGCGCCCGACCCGCCGTGCATCTGGTCGTGACGCCCGGTGTGGCGACGCTGGAACGATACGAGCGGACACGGGCGCGGTGAGAAATGAGTTGGGACGACGGCGATCTCAGACGGGCGCCGAAGGGGCGCAGCCATGCCCGGCGAGCGGGAGGCGGAGGGGCGTTGCATTCTCTCACGACGGTATGCCTGCTCGTCGTGCAGCAGGAGTGCACAGATCGCCCAGACCGCGAACCCGTCTCGGCGATCCTCCCGCATGGCGCTCGCCGTTGTGTGCCGTTGGACTACCTATCCACTCAAGTTTCAGGGCGACACCGACATGGCCCCGCTCCGCGCGCTCGCAGGGATCGAGGGCGCGCGCCTCGTCCACCTTCACCACAACAAGCACGAGCTCACCTGGGTCCGCACGCCGCCTGACGATCCCGCGTGACGTCACCGAGTTCTGGCAGACCTCACGCGGAACGCGCGCGCGCCTCGTCGACGAGATAGTCCATGAGCAGCCCGTCGTGCCACGTCCCGTCGGCGCCGCGCTCGTAGCGTCGCATCACGCCCACGGGGCGAAAGCCGACCTTCTCGTAGGCGCGGATGGCGCGGACGTTCTCGGCGGCCGGGTCGATCACGATGCGGTGGTGCCCGCGGTCCATCACGAGATGATCGACGACGGCGCGAATGGCCTCGGGGCCGAGGCCCACGCCGCGCGCGGCGGCGCTGAGGAACACGTCGATGCTCGCGTGGCGGTACATCGGGTCTTCTTCTTCGCCGTACTGAATGGCGCCCGCGACAACGCCGTCGCGCTCGATCACGAACACGGTGACGTCGTCGGGCTCGAGGAGCTCGGCGCGCACGCGCGCGGCGTCGAAGCCGTGCCACCAGCGCGCGACCTCGGGCTCAGCGAGGATCTGTGTGAGCACGGCGACGTCGCTGTCGCGCGCGGGGCGCAGCACGAGATGCTGCGTGAGGAGCGTGGGCGCCATGGCCGCGCGATCGTACACGGGGGCCGCGCGCGACGGGACCTACGACGTGGCCTTCGTGTGCTCGCGATAGATCGAGGTGGTCTCCTCGCACGAGACGTTGCCGCGCGTGTACGTCCACACGATGCGCTCGGCGGTGAGCGAGACCTCCTCCTGCGGCGGGAGGTTCTCGCTCTCGGGGTCGCGGTAGCCGGGGCTCAGAAGGTCCTGCGGCTGGAGCCGCCCGATCTCGAACTCCACGACAGTATGCCTGCTCGTCGTGCAGCAGGAGTGGGCAGATCGCCCAGACTGCGAACCCGTCTCGGCGATCCTCCAGCATAGCGCTCGCCGTTGCGTGCCGTTGGACTACCTATCCGCCGCGCGAGGCGGAGACGACGACGAGCACATCTCGCTCGGCGAGGCGCGCGAGGCGCTCGCGTCGATGACCGTGGAGGAGGTGCGCGCCGCGGCCTCGTCACGGCTCGACCCCGCGCGGATCCGCGTCGTGGTACGAGGCGATCCCTCGGAGGTCGGCGACAGCCTCGCGGCGCGCGGACTGGGCGCGGTGGGCTACGACCACCGCGAGTATTTAGTCGACGTCTGAAGAACACGAAGGCCGGTGCGCGATGGGTCTTTGATGGAAGCGCGTCTCGCGCGCGTTGGGGGCAGTGGTCCGCCCCGACGCACGGTCACGAGAACTCACGGAGCTTCGACTGCGAGTCGCCGCTCATGTGTCCCGAAGCCCGCAGCGCCGCGCGCTGCGCGATGCCGCGCTGACGACGCGACGGGCGTTGCGCACGACGAACGGGCGGGTCGCGCCGCGAACGCGAGCAGATCACACCGCCTCACGTTGCGCGTGGCCGCCTTATCGACTTCGAACGCAGCGGAAACCCAACTCCTCGAAGGAAATGGTTCCGTCTCGCGAAGCTGCTTGGGCGACGGAGACCGGCGTGGCGAATGTGCTCCCTCGCGAGGTGGAGAAGCCGCTGCCGCCGCGTTGACAACGCGGGTTCACCTGCGCCGTGCCCGGCCAACACGGCGTGTACGTGTAGGGCGCGAAGTCGTCGACGGTCAGCTCGGCGACGTTGCCCGCCATGTCGAAGAGGCCTCCCCACGGCGCGAAGCTTCCGACGGGCACCGTCGCGCGACCGTCGCGGCCCGCACAACCGTCGAGCTGAGCGAGTTCGCACGAGCGTATCGGGACGTCGTCGCCCCACGGAAACACGCGGCCCGCGAAGAGCGTCTCGCAGCGCAACGGGCGACCGCGCGCCGCATACTCCCACTCGGCCTCGGTTGGCAGTCGGCCGCCGTCCCAGACGCAGAACTCCATCGCGGTCCACCAGGTCACGCCCACGATGGGGTGCGCCTCGAAGCCACGGGGCGTTGACGTCCAGGTGTAGTAACCGAGGAACGCGCTGCCGGGGTTCACCGCGATCGGCTCCGACGCGCTCTCGCCCCACGCGATCGCGCCTCCGTCGGGGTAGACCACGGGGCTGCTCCGGACCGACGCGGCTCCGTCGCGAGCGCGCGCGTTCCAGAACGCGCGGAAGCGCCCGACGGTGACCTCGTAGGCGTCCATCGCGAAGGCCGATACGCGCACCCCTCGTTGCACGGGCGACGAGCCTTCGATCGACGGATCCCCCATGTCGAACACGCCCCCGCCGACCTCGACGAGCCCGCACCCCGCGGTGCCCGCGACCGCGCAGCTCCGTTGCGCGCTCGGCAGCGCCGCGACGCATCGACCGCCAACGCACACGTCGGCGGCGGCGCACGCGTGACCGCACGCGCCGCAGTGCGCGACGTCGCTCTGCAGCGCGCGACACGCGCCGTCGCACGCGGCGTCGCCGGGCGCGCAGATCGACTGGCAGGTTCCGCTCACGCACGCCTCGAGCGCGCCGCACGCGCGCCCGCACGCGCCGCAGTTGCGCGCGTCGGTTCGCGTCGCGACGCACGAGCCTCCGCACAGCGTCAGGAGGCCGAGGCAGGACGTCGTGCGAACGCAGGCCCTGAAATCGCAGTGCGTCCCCGCGGGGCAAACGTCACCGCAGGCCGCGCAGCTTCCATCGAGGCCGAGGGTGACACATACACCTCGGCACGCCACGGTCCCTCTCGGACAGCCATTCAGCGCGCAGGTGTGCCCGCGCGGCACCGTGAAAGGCGCATCACACGCAACGGCCACGCACCTCGCCCCGGTGCACTGGTAGTCGTCTGCGCACGCGGCACCGCACGCCCCGCAGTGTTCCGGATCGCTCGACGGGTCGCGGCACGCGCCGCCGCAGAGCAGCCACCCTGGCGCGCACTGGCATCGCCCCGCGATGCACAGGCGCCCTGCGTCGCACGCGGTCTCGCACGCGCCACAGTGATCGACGTCCGACGCGAGATCTATGCAACGGCCCGCGCAGCTCGTCGTCTCCGCAGGGCACACGCAGCGCCCGTCGATGCAGCGTTGATCTGCCGCGCATGATCTCCCGCACACGCCGCAGTTCGTAGCATCGTCGCGGAGGTCGACGCAGCGCCCGTCACAGGTCGAGAGGCCCTCGGTGTCGAGGCATCGGCCGCTCAGACAGCGCTCGCGCGAGGCGCACGCGCGGCCGCACTCGCCGCAATTCGCGGTCGTGTCGATGCGCTGCTCGCACCCGTTGGAGAGGTCTCCGTCGCAATCCCCCAGGCCCGCCTCGCAGTCCGCTACACAGCGGCCCGCGTGACACGCTGGCGTCGCGTGGGCGCCGACGGAGCACACGACCCCGCATTCGCCGCAGTTCGTGGGGTCTGACATGGTGTCAGCGCAACGATCGCCGCAGCGTCTCTGGGGAGCGCAGTTGACGCAGCGTGCCCCCGCGCAGATCTGGTCCACTGCGCACGCGTGGCCGCACGCGCCGCAGTGCGCGGCATCGGTGTACAGGTCAGCGCACTGCAAACCGCAATGGGAGAGTCCGCGACACACCGGCCGACAGACGCCGGCAAAGCACTCCTCACCGGGAACGCACGCGTGGCCGCATGCGCCGCAGTGCTCTGTGTCACCCCACAGGTCGGCGCAGCGATCGCCGCACACGCTGGAGCCGGGTTGGCATCTGCAGAGACCCATGAAACAAGGGGCTCCGACGGGACATGCGACGTCGCACGCGCCGCAGTTCATCGCGTCGGCCGCAAGGTCGACGCACCGAGAACCGCAGCGGGCCAGGCCCCCGCACGACGCTCCGCATGCGCCGTTAGCGCAGACCTCACCGGTAGCGCACGCGTGACCGCACGCGCCGCAGTTCGAGGCGTCGCTTCGGGGATCGGCGCAGCGGTCTCCGCATGCGACCGCGCCGGACCGGCACCCGCAGACGCCTCTGTCGCACAAGACCCCCGCGGGGCAGGCGATGCCGCAGGCGCCGCAGTTCGCGACGTCAGACGCGAGCGATACCTCGCAACCGTCTCGGTCGTCACGGTTGCAGTCGGCGACGCCCGCGGCGCAGCGTGGGCGACAGGCTCCGCGCGCGCAGACGTCGTCGCCAGAGCAGCGCGTCGCGCAACCTCCGCAGTGATTCCGGTCGAAGAGCGCGTCGACGCACGCACCGTCACAGAGGGATTGATCCGCAGGACACTCCGCGGGCCGCGACGCAGGGTCGCTCGTGCATGCGAAGAGGAGGCTCCAAGCAACGAGGAGAAGCGACACGAGCCCCCGAGTTTGCAAAGGGCGTGGTGTCATCGTGGAATCATCGCTCAGAGAAGGGTCGCGCACACAGGCCGCGATCATCACTATGGTGCTCCCTCGACGCGAGAGATTCATGCGGCGCCCGACCCGTAGCTCGACCTGCCCAGCGCGAGAAGCGTACGCCCCGAACGCACGAACGCTCGTCTCGGAGGACCGAGGGCGTTCGAGACGCCGGGAGCGGTTTCTGCGCGACGCTCCGGCGTCGCTGCCGTCGGGGCCTGCTCGGCACTCCAACGCGCCGCGTCGGGCCGATCGTCGTAGAAGCCACGACAGGATGCCTGTTCGTCGTGCACCAGGAGTGGACCGATCGCCCAGACTGCGAACCCGTCTCGGCGATCCTCCAGCATAGCGCTCGCTGTTGCGTGCTGTTGGACTACCTATCCGCTCGGTGCCGCAGCTCCTCGACGCACGCGGCCCACGCGGTGGAATCGCGCGCCTCCCAGGCCCGCACCCCCGCAGCGTAGACGGCCTCCGACTCGAGTCCTCGGTAGGGGCGCACGCGCGGACTCCGCCACGCTCTCGGCGTCACGGTCAAGGAACCGCCGCGCGCACGACCCGCAGCGCGCCGTCGCGTCCGCGCTCGTCGCGCATCACGCCCTCGCGGCCGGGGTGTCCGAGTCGAAACCGCGACCGCGCGACGACGTCGCCGTCGTCACCGGATGAGGCGTGGGACGGTTCGAAGGTGTCGAGCCGCGCGCACCCCGCCGCGGAGGTCAGCGTCAGCGCGCGCGCGAGGGCCTCGAGGTCGTTCGAAGAGAAGGTCGCGCCGTCGTCGGGGCGCGTCTCGATCGCGTTGGCGTCGGCGTAGATCGCCGTCGCGTCGTCGTCCCACACGGCGGGCGCGTCGCCGAAGGCCATCCCGCCGACGGGCACGCCGAGCGCGCGCGCCAGCGTCTCCGCGTCGAGCCCGCGCACCGCCGCGACGTAGAGGTGAAACCCGCCACCCGGAAACACGATCCCGGGGTTGTTCAAGTAGAGCGCGACGTACTCGTGCCACGTCCGCGCGAGGGGCAGACAGAACTCCACGTCGGGGTCTTGATGGATGCGACCCGCGCGATCCATCCAGAGGATCGTGTCGGCGGGAGCGATGCCGACGGCGACGCGCCATGTGACGGGTGCGCGTGGCGGAGGGAGGCTCACCCGAGCGGTGAAATCGAAGCCGAGGCGCAGCCCTCCGAGCTCCGTCCCGCCGACTTGGTCTTCGAACGCGAGCGCCGCGTCGAGGGCCGCGACCTCGGCGTCGGCGCAGCGCTCCGCGACGCGATCGGGCGACCAGCGGCGCGAGAGGTCGCGGCGCGCGGCCACGTCGCGGAGCGCATCGAGCAGCGGTTGAAGAGGCCGCGTTCGGGCGGACGGAGCGGGGATGGTGGGCAATGGAGGTCTTCGGGGGTGGTGCGACGGGGACACGCGCGGCGTCAAGGACCAGGGCCGTTGGACTACGTATCCGTCAGGACCGGCGCCGACGCGCTCGTCAGGGCGCGTCGCGAGCGAGGCTCACGGGCCGCGGCTCGGTCGCACGCACGATCGACGGGTCGCCGCGGTGGCGCAGCGCAAGCGCGCGGTAGAGCGCGAGCGTCTGTGTCGGTCGCCGCATCGGATGCAGAAACTGCCACAAGGCCTCGAGGGTGAACGGCGCGGCGCCGGGCGCGGCGAACGACCAGATGCGCGACCCTCCGTACACGATCCCGAGCGGCCCCATCGTGCCGCAGAGTACAGCGTGCAGGTCGCTCCCCCAGCACTCGATGCCATAGAGGTACTCGGCCGCGGCGTCGTCGCAATCGACACGCACGAAGCGGCACCCCGTCGGGTCGTATTCGAGCGTGTGGAGGGCGTCGCCTCCGCCGCGGAGCACGATCGCGAAGCCCGGCTTTCGCCCGTCGATCCGGCGCGCGTCCGCGGAGCAGATCGCGCGGAATGTCGGCCCACCGTAGAGCGCCCGCGCGAAGTCTTCGAGCTCTCGCAGCACCTCGTGAAGCTCGCTCTCGGCGAGGTCAGACCGCCCGCACCGGGGGTCGTAGTCTTCCATCAGCGACACGTCGCCGTGATACGTGCGATCGGGCCACGACGCGCGCGGGGCCGCCGAGAGCCACGGCGTCGCGGGGTCGACGCCGACCACGCTCCCCTGCTGCATGCGCACGGTGGTCCCCGGCGAGGGCGCGAACACCGCCTGTCCGGGCAGGAGCTCGGCGACCGCGCGCGCGATGCGCTCGGAGTCCGCCGTGAAGACGTTGCGGTTGAGCCACTCCTGCTTGTCGGCGAACGCGAAGCCGCCGCCCGTCACGAGCATCCCGGCGGGGGGCTCCCACTGCCACCGCAGCCTCGCCTCGGTCGTCACGAACTCGCTCGCGAGCGCGAGCGTGTCGAACGGCGGATCGGTCCGCGTGACCCGCCCCGCGGACACGAACGGCCAGACCGTCGTGTTGTTGGTGACGGCCCACAGACCGCGGCGCGCGCAGCGGGCTCGCACCGCGGCCACGGTGTCGGGCGTCATGTGCGCGTCGACGTACGAGCACAGGCTCCCGTCGCCCGCGGTGTCGGCCACGAGAAACTGCAGCACGTCCCACTCGTCGGAGTTGTTGGTCTCGACGTGATCCGCCGAGAAGCACGACACCCGAAGCGAGCCGACGGTGACCACGTCGCCCGCGTGGACGCGCTGCACGGAGAACCCGAGCTCCCGCAGGATCGTCTCGGCCGCGGATGAAGAGAGCGCGGACAGGAGCACCGGCACGCCGCGGTCGATGCGGCAGAGCGAGCCGACGTCGAAATGGTCTTCGTGCTCATGGGTCAACAGCACGGCGCTCACACGCAGCGGCGCGTCGTGGCTCCACTCGCGCGGCGGATACACGCGGCAGATGTCAGAGCCCAGCCCGAACTCCGCCCGAAGCAGCGGGTCGATGAGGAGGGTCGAGCCCTCGTGGGAACAGACCCAACCCTGGTGCCCGAGGAACGTCGTCGAGAACATGATGACCCTTGTGTCGTGCCGGGTTTCGGTGGCCGATGAGCGCGGGCGAAGCGACCCGAACGCCCTCGACGTTCCAAGATCAGTGCCGCGCCAGCGGACGCCGGTGCTCCGCGGCGTTCGCCGCGACGCGGCGCGTGGCTCGAGGCCGTGAGGGAGCCGCGCGCAGCGTGGCGCCGACGCAACGCGGTGGCGTCGACGTTACGCCTCCGTCGCGCTCCGACGACCGCACGCAGCCGAAACCAGACGGATCCCGACGTCGCAACGGGTGACGACGACGTGGCACGTCGACTGCTAACTCCCTCATGCGTCCGGCCATCCACCAACGAGACGCATAAGGGACATCACCATGAACTCGAACTCGAACGACAAGAAGCCCGCGAACAAGCTCAGCCTCACCCGCGAGGTCGTCGCGGAGATCGTCGTCAAGACGGGGATCAAGGCTGGCCAGCGGAACGCCAAGACCCCCAACACGTCGTGCGGAGTCTGCCAGTTCACGACGGCGTGATCCGTCGTCGCTGACCCGAAGGCCCACGAAACCGCCTCGCACGGGCCGCGCGCTGGGGATGGTCCGTGCGAGCCTCGCGACGAACGAGACATGAAACGCCCTGTCGAACCCCCGCTCCTCGCGGACGAAGAGCTGCGGGCTGCGCGTGAAGCGCTCGCGGACCTCGCGGGCTCACTCCTCGCGCAGCCACCCGGCGACGCCTCGGATCCCACGCTCTTCACGGGCGCGACGGGCCAGGCGATCTTTCACCGCTTCGTCGCGCAGGCCGGGGTCCTCCCCGCCGACGATCACCACCGCCGCGCCGACGCGCTCCTGGAGCGTGCCGTGGCGCTGGCGCCGGAGGCGCTCGACGGGTGCTCGATCGCAGCCGGGGTCGCCGGGCTCGCGTGGGCCTTTCTTCTCACGGAGCCCGCAGGGCCCGACCTCGACGCGCAGCTCGCGGCGATCGACGAGGTCGTCGTCGAGCAGGTGCGCGCCGACGTCTTCGAAACGCGCTTCGACGTCCTCTACGGTCTCGCGGGCGTCGGGCTCTACGCGCTGCGACGCCCCGACGCCGAGGGCGCGGCGATGGCCGAGGGTGTGCTCGCGCGCCTGCGCGAACTCGCGCGTCCGCAGGCCCGAGGCGTCGCGTGGCAGACCGACCCCGACACGCTGCCCGACGCGGTTCGAGGCCTCCACCTCGCGGACGAGAAAGACCTCGGAATGGCCCACGGCTCCGCGGGCGTGATCACGGCCCTCGCGGGCATGGTCGAGCGCGGCCTCGGCGCGGAGGGCGCGCGGGCGCTCCTCGACGACGCGGTCGCCTGGGTCGTGTCACAGCGGCTCGCGGACCCCTCGCGCGGCTTGTTTCCCGGGCACGTGGGTGATGGGCTGTCGCGGCACGCCCCGCGGGTCGCGTGGTGCATCGGCGACGCCGGCCTCGGGCTCGCGCTCCTCCACGCAGCCCGCGCGTCGCGTCGCGACGACCTGGGGGCGCTCGCCCGCGAGACGCTGCGCTCGGCAGCGTCGCGCCCCGCAGCGATGCAGGGCGTGGTCGACGCCGGGATCTGCCACGGCGCGATGGGACTCGCGCAGATCTACACCCGCGCCTGGCGCCTGACGGGCGACCCCGAGTACGCCGAGGTCGCGCGTCGGTGGGTTCGAGAGGGCCTCGCGATCAAGCGCCCCGACGGCCTCGGGTTCGGCCTGGAGAGCTGGGACATGTCTCTCGGTTGGCTCCCCGACCTGAGCCTCCTCTCGGGCGCCGCGGGCGTGGGCCTCGCCCTCGCCAGCGCGGTCACGACCATGGAGCCCGCGTGGGACGGCGTGTTCGGCATGTCGCTCCCTGGGGTTTGATCGACATGCACACCTCGTTTCACGCCTCGGGCTTCTTCGTGCTGCGCACGCCCCTGCTGCCCCTCGACGCGTGGCGACGATGGGGCGACGGCCTCGAGGCAGCGTCGGCGGACGCCCCGAACCTCGCGGGAGCGCTCGCGCGTGATCGGGCCCTGCTGCTCGCGCGGCTCGCGACCCTCTTCGCGGACCCGGTGCTCCGGGAGGCGATCTTCGTGGCGTCGCCCAGCCTCGACGAGGGGCTGCGCGCCTGGCTCGAGGACCGCGGCGCCGCCCGCGCGCGCGACGTGCCCCTGGCGATCACCAGGTACTTCTCGCGCATGGCGTGCCGACCGACGCCCTTCGGGATCTTCTCGGGCATCACGACGGGTCAGATCGGCGATGCGACCGACCTGCGCCTCGCCCCCGCGGCGACCTATCGGCGAAACGCGCGCCTCGACGTGCACTACCTCACGGACCTCGCCGACGCCCTCGCGGCCGAGCCCGAGGTGCGCGACGTGCTGACGGTCTCGCCGAACAACGCGCTCCACCGCGTGGGCGACACCCTGCGATACCCCGAGGCCTACACGCAGCAGGACACGAAGAGCCGCGCGTTCAGGCTCGTCTCCGTGCAGCGGACCGAGTACCTCGACGCGACCCTGGAGCGCGCGGCGGGGGGCGCGCCTCTCCGCGCGCTCGCGCGCGCGCTCGTCGATGACGACGTCGACCTCGCGGACGCGCGCGCCTACGTCGACGAGCTCCTCGCCACGCAGGTGCTCACCCACGACCTCGCGCCCGCGGTGACCGGCGACGACCCGCTCAGCGCCGCGATCGACGCGCTGCGCGCGATGGGCGTCTCGTCGCGCGCGGCGCCGCTCGACGCGGTTCGCGCGCGGCTCTCCGAGCTGAACTCGCAGCCGCTCGGCGCCGCGGCCGCGCAGTACGCGTGCGTCGCCGAGGCGCTGGGCGCGCTGCCGGCGACCCCGGCCGTCGCGCACCGGCTCCGCGTCGACCTGCAGAAGCCCTCGGCGCAGGCCACGCTCGGCGCCGAGGTGCTGGCCGAGATCACGCGCGGCGTCGAGGTGTTGCGGCGCATCGGCGACGCGACCGAACCGCCTTCGCTCCGCGCGTTCCGGGCGGCCTTCGAGGAGCGATACGGCGACCGCGAGGTGCCCCTGCTCGAGGCCCTCGACGACGAGCGGGGCGTGGGGTTTCCACGCCAGTCGACGGCGGCGCTCGACCCCGCGCCTCTGCTCGACGGGCTGGCGTTCCCCGAGCCCGAGCCCGAGGGGCGCCGCTTCGAAAAGCGCGACGCGGTGAAGCTGTCGGCGGTCCTGTCGGCCGCGCGGGAGGGGCGCGTCGAGTGGTCGCTGACGGACGACGACGTCGCGCGCCTCGCGTCGCCCGACCCGGCGCCGCTCCCCGACGCGTTCGACGTCATGACGAGCGTCGACGCCGCGTCGCCAGATGCGGTACGCCGCGGCGAGTTTCTGGTTCATGTCTACGGCTCTTCGGGGCCGTCGGGCGCCAACCTCCTGGGCCGCTTCTGCGAAGGCGACTCGACGCTCCTGCGCCTCGTGCGAGCGCACCTCGCCGAAGAAGAAGCGCTGCGGCCCGAGGCGATCTTCGCGGAGATCGCGCACCTCCCGGACGGGCGCCTCGGCAACATCCTCTGTCGCCCGGTGCTCCGCGGGTGGGAGATCCCCTACGGAGGGCGGTCGAGCGTGCCCGCGGAGCGACAGATCATGGCGTCCGACCTCCGCGTCTCGGTGCGCGACGGCCGGGTGATCGTGCGCTCGGCCTCGCTCGACCGCGAGGTCGTGCCTCGACTCACCACGGCGCACAACTTCGCGCCGGCGGAGCTCAACGTCTACCGCTTCCTCGCCAGCGTCCCGCGAGCGCCCGGGGCGCCGAGGTGGTGGTCGTGGGGCGCGCTCGGCGAGGCGCCGTTCCTGCCGCGCGTCCGGTTCGGGCGGTGCGTGCTCGCGCCCGCGCGCTGGCGGCTGACCGAGGCCGACGACCTTCGCCCCGTGCTGACGGCGCGCACCGACGAGGCTCGCTTCGAAGCGGTGGGCGCGCTGCGCGCGAGGCTCTCCCTGCCGCGCCGCGTCGCGCTCGCGGAGTCCGATCAGCTCCTGCCGGTCGACCTGGAGAACATTCTCTCGATCGACGCCTTCATCGCGGTGGCCCGCTCGCAGCCGGCCGTGACGCTCGTCGAGCTCCCGCCGCAGGGCGGCGTCGCGCACGGCCCGGAGGGCGTCTTCGCGCACGAGCTCATCGTGCCCTTCGTGCGTGAGCGCACGTCGGCGCCGCCGCCCCCGGTCGTCGCCTCGGACGCGGCGGCCCCGCGGAGGTTCATCGTCGGATCCGAGTGGTTGTACCTCCGCGTCTACTGCGGGGTCGCGACCTCCGACCGCGTGCTCACGGCGGCGCTCCGGCCGATCGTGCAGGAGGCGCGCGCCGCGGGTCGCCTCGCGGGCTGGTTCTTCATCCGATACGCCGACCCGCACTACCACCTTCGCCTGCGCCTGCGGGGAGACCCCGCGTGGCTCACTGCGGTATGTCTCCCCGCGCTGCACCGCGCGCTCGCCCCCTTCGTCGAGCGCGGCGACGTGTGGCGCGTCGACGTCGGCACGTACGAGCGCGAGGTCGAGCGCTACGGAGGTCCCGCGGCGATGCCGCTCTCCGAAGCGATCTTCGACGCGGACAGCGCGGCCGCGGTCGACGCCCTCCGTGACGCCGACGCGGCCATGATCGCGAGCGCGCGGCCGCGCTGGGCGCTCTACGCCATTCACGGCCTGCTGCTCGACCTCGGGCTGACGCTCGCGGAGCGGTTGGCGCTCATGACCGCGACGCGCGCCTCTTTCGCGCGCGAGCACCGGGTGACGACGGACTTCGAACGTCAGCTCGGCGTGAAGTTCCGCGCCGATCGGCTCGCGCTGGAGAGCGTTCTCTCTGGCGATCGGGAGGCGCTGCGGGGCGCGAGGCCGGTCTTCGACGCGCGCGCCGCAGCCCTCGCCCCGGCGTGCGCGGCCCTGCGGGGCGCCGTTGCCTCGGGGCAGGCGTCGCGCTCGCTGTCCGACCTGGCCGTGAGCCACGTGCACATGGTCGCGAACCGCTGGCTCCGCTCGGAGCAGCGGGCGCAGGAACTCGTGCTCTACGATCAGCTCGCGCGCCTCTACGAGGGCGAGCGCGCGCGATCGATCGCCGCTCGCGCGCCGACGCGGCGCTCGTCGTCCGAGGTTTGACCTCAGCCTCCGTCGACGCCCGCGTCGTACGACGTGCAATGCAGCCCCCCGTCACCCGCGCAGGTCGAGATCGTCGTCGCGAGGACGGCGTCGAGCCTCGCGAGCGCCGTGTACGCGATGAAGGTCGCCGCGATCATCCGCTCGGGGCAACGCCCATAGAACGAGCTGTTGAACGTGCGCGACGCGCTCCCTGGCCCCGTCACCGCGAGCACCATCTCGGCGAAGTCGGCGCCGCATCCGAGGTCTCCCCTGCGAACGCGGTCTCCGCATGCGACGGCGTACGAGTCGAACACGAACGAGTACGCTGCGACCGAGAGTGAGGTGCGCAGCTCGCGCTCGTCGGAGGGGCGGAGCGTGCCTTCGAAGATCAAAGGCTCTGACGTGACGCGCGACTCGACGAGCGCGGTAGATGGGCGGTTCTCGGCGCGAGGGTACCGCGAGGCGGCGCGAGAAAAACTCGCCGCGCGCGAGCGAGCGTGTGGCAGGGTGACCGCGCTCGACGCGGAGGTTCACGCATGACGACGAAGGCGCAGAGGCTCGTTCCGAAGCTCATTCGTGCGATTCACGCGCACGACGTCGAGGCCGCGCGCGCGGCGCTCGACGAGGGGGCCGACCCGAGCGGCGTCGGGGGCTTCAACGCCACACCGCTCGGCACGGCCACGTCGATCGCTCGCAACGCCGAGGCGCGCGACGCGCTCACCGCCTTGCTCCTCGAGCGAGGGGCGAACCCCAACGATCGCGGCCCCTACGGCTTCGACAACCGCCCGATCTTCTACGCCGCCCACTGCGGCTACGACGCTGTCGTGCGCATGCTGCTCGACCGCGGAGGCTTTCCTCGTGACGAGTCGGGCGCGCCGGCGCGGAACAGCGACGGCTCGACGCTGCTCTCGCTCGGTTGCACCAGCGGCCTCCGCTGGCTCGTCGAACGCGCTTTCGAAGAGGGATGCCGCGCCGACGAGATCGACCGGCACGGCAGCACGGCGCTCCACTACGCCACGGTGAAATACGGGGTTCTCGACTACGAGCGCAAAGACACCGCGTGGTTCATTCACACGCTCCTCGACCGCGGCGCTCCGCTCGAACACCAGCGCCCCGGCGACTGGGGAACGGCGCTCCACTGGGCCGTGGGGCGGGGCGATGCGGCGGCAGTTCGCGCGCTCGTCTCTCGCGGCGCGAAGCTCGAAGCTCGCACCGATCGCACGAGCCGCACCCCGCTCTTGGAGGGCACGGCCTCGGGCAAGGTCGAGTCGCTGCGCGCGGCCCTCGAGCTCGGCGCCGACCGCTTCGCCCTCGACGCCTCAGGAATGACCGCGCTGCACATCGCCGCGCGATCGACGGTGCACCCGACACGAGCCTCGGCGGGCGTCGTCGAGATGCTGCTCGATGCGGGCCTCGACGCCAACGCGCGCGACCACGCGGGCAAGACCCCCTACGAGCTCGCGTTCGAAGCGCTGCCTCGCAAGGGGCGGCGCGTGCTCCCTCTCGACGACGCGCAGCGCGCCTTGCTCGCGCGGCTGGCGGCGAGCACCGACCCTGCGGTGGTGGCGAAGCTCAAGCTCCCAGGCTGAGCGTCAGCGCGCTCGCACGACCACGCCGTCGACCACGTACACACCGCCCGCGACGTGGTGCACCGTGCGGAGCGACGGAGCGACGTCATCGCGCAGCCTGGCGCCGTCGTACACCGCGTCGTCTGCCCACGCGGCGAAGCCCTCTGCGATGAAGAGGTCGTACTTCGACGCGAGCTCGGGCTCGTCCACGATGCGCGCGGCCATCCATCCCACGCACCCATCGACCAGCGGGGCTTCGACGCCACGACAGTGTACCCGCTCGTCGTGCAGCAGGAGTGGACAGATCGCCCAGCCCGCGAAGTCGTCGCGGCGATTCCCCTGCACGGCGCTCGCCGTTGTGTGCCGTTGGACCACGTCTCCAGCGAGTCCGCGGCGATGATGCGCAGCTTGAGTGACGCGGAGGTTCAGCGAGGGGCGGGCGGATCGGCGGGCGGTGTCACGGGACGCGCGGGCGCTGCCTTCGTCGCCCTCTTCGTCGACGCGAGCAGCGGCGAGCGGACGGCGGGCACCTCGGGATCATCGCGATGTGTGGTGCGCGACGACGCGGCGAGCACGCGGATCTCTCGGATGAGTCGCCCGAGGAGCACGTCCTCTCTGCGCGCGGCGGAGAGCTCGGTGGTGCGCGCCTCGACGTGGACCGCGTGCGCGCTCATGGCGTTCTCGGCCGCGGTGTTGAGCGCGTCGATGACCGTCGGCGTGAGCCCCGCATCGGCCATCACCGCGGCGGGAATCGTCGACTGCGCGCGCAGCACCGCCGCGGCGAGCGCTTCGAGCGAGTGCGAGACCCTGCTGGCCGAAGCGTTCTCGCGGGTGCCCACGGAGACCTCGGCGCCGAGGTTGCGGAGCCCCTGCGCGACCTTGCGCTTGAGCGGGCCGACCTTTGCGGACTCGCTCTTCGGCGTCGGCGCGGTCGAGGCCTCCGCGTCGGGCTTCGCGGTGAGGTTCGCCTCGGGGCGCTCGTTGGCGATGGTCAGCGCGAGCTCCGCCGCGTAGTGGAAGCGCACCGCCCCATAGCCCGCGACCCTGCCCGCGAGGACCCAGCGGACGAGCTTGTTGGCGACGGTGATCCACTCGGTGACGGCGCTGCGCGCGGCGACGCGCTTGCCTGTCACAGCGGCGGCTTCGTCGGTGAGCGAGGCGGCGTAGAAGGCCCTCGACTCGGCATCGACCTTGACGGTGCAGCGCGAGACGAGCTGCGCGCAGCACGTCGACTGCGACGACCCGCGACGGAGCGCTGCGCGCGTGACCTGACGCGAGGCGTTCTTCTTCTGCGGAGCCTCGGGCGCCCGAGAAGGCCGTGAGGTGACCTCGTTCATGCGTGAACTCCGAGCGGCGGCGGCGGTGGAGGAGGGGAAGCGGTCGAGAAGATCGCCGCGCTCGATGATTGGGTACGGATCGCGCGAGGACGGGCTGAAGCTGCGCCGTAGCGAATTTGTGATGTTCGTTGATCGCGGGTGACGCGTCTGATCCGTCGAGGCCGCGCGTGTGGCCCGCGCGATGCGTCACAGGCCGACGGCCCTCGCTGCGCTCGGACAGAGCCGCCGCTACTCGGAAGCGCGCGCGTCGGGCGTGAGCGTGACGTTGCGGTACACGCGATCAACCTCCAGCGCGCCGCCGAGTGCGTCGAGCGCCACCCACTCCCCCTCAGCCCCTTCGCGGAGCACCCATCCCCCTTCGGCGTCGCGCGAGTACACCTCGATGCAGCGCTCGTGCTGCGACACCAGCACGTAGTGCTTGAGCGACTCGATCTTGCGATAGCGACGAAACTTGCCCGCGCGGTCCCACGACTCGGTGCTGTCGGAGAGCACCTCGACGAGCACGAGCGGGTTGACCACCGCGTTGTGATCCTCTTCGTGCACGATGGGCTCTCCGCACACCACCGTCACGTCGGGGTAGGCCGCGAGGCGCACCGTGCGAGGCCGCGCGCGCTGGTCCGACGTGAACACGCGGCACGGTCGCTCGCCGATGAGTCGCAGCAGCTCGCCGATCATCTGCGCGCTGAGCTGATTGTGCGCGAGCGTACCGCCCGACATCGCGTACACGACGCCGTCGATCCACTCGTGTTTGATCTCCGAGCGCTCCTCCATCGCGAGGTACTCGGCGTAGCTGACCTCGCGCGCCTCGGTCGCTTGCTCTGTCATCGCCGTCGAGCATGCCACAGGGGGCTTGCGATCCGAAGCTCGCCGCGTCGTGCGCGAAGGCGAGCGCAAGGTCGGGGACGTCGCAGTCGCGCCGACGATCAGCGTTTCAGTGTGGTCTCCGGCTGTCGCGCGTCCGTCGTGCCGTCGGTGAGGCTCACTCGTCGCGGAGCCACGCGGAAAGCTCGACGGGGCCGAGGTCGAGGACGGCGTCGCTCGCGGGGTTCGCGCCGTCGCGTTCGACGCGTCGCAGGAGTCCGTCGCGCTCGGTCTCCGTGAGTGCGCGCGCGAGCTTGCGTTCGCACTGGTGCGCGAGCGGCGCCAGGGTGCCTTCGAGGCGTCCTTCGAGGCGTCCCTGTTGGAGCCCCTGTTGGAGCCCCGCCTCATGCTGGGTTCGCATGTATTCGTAGGCTTCGGTGAGATCGACCATGAGTGCCTCCGAGAGATCGGCGCCGCGCTTTCGAGCGGCGCGAAATCGTCGGGTGAATCTAATCGAGATCGACGTGGACGAGGCCGCTACCGTTGCCCAAGCGCTTCACGAGGGCCTGCGCGAGCTTGACGATCAACCCCACGACCGCCACCGCGAGCCCGTGGTGGACTACCGCTGTCGCGCTTTGCGGTAGGGTGTTCAATGTGTTCACCAACACGCCGCTCCAGGGCGTGCGCTTCTCGCCCGCGCGCCTGATCCATGATCTTGCGTGGCTTCTGCCAGGGCGTCACGACGCTCCACCTCTCGCAGGAGCTCGGTGTCGGCAGACGCAACCTGCTCAAGCTCCGACACCGCGTTCAGGGCATGGCCCTCGAACGCTTTTCCCCCTGCGCGCTTCCCGACCGCGTCGTCGAGGCCGATGAGATGTACCAGAACGCAGGGGAGAAGGGGCGGCGCCACCCCGACCCCGCGGACCCGCCCCGTCGCCGGGGTCATCACTTCAACGGGCACGGCACCTTCGACAACGATCGTCCTCCATCCTCGGCGTCATCGGTCGTGAGTCAGGTCTGGTGTTCCTGCGACAGACCTACCGGAGCACGCGAAGGCGATCGAGCCCGTGGTGCTGCGCGTGACCGCGCCAGGCGCCGAGGTTCACACCGACGAATGGCACGCCGACGACCTGGACGATCGGGTCGCACACGCTTCGGTCAATCACAAACGCAAGGGGGGCGCGCGACGACGACGGAGACGGCGCGAGAGGTCCACCCAACACCATCGAGGGCTTCTGGCTCGGCCCGCAACTACCTCGCCCCTCGTGGACTCAGCAAGTGGTGCCTCGACCTCTACCTCGCGTTCTACCAGGGCATGCACAACTTCCGGCATGACGTCCTCGGGTTCCTCGGGCGTCTGCCCGGGTCTGTCACCTCGAAGGGAACATGAGCCGGAAATCGATAGATGCGTCGAGAGGGGGTGGCGGAAAGGGTGGCGGACGGGGTGGCGAGGGGGTGGCGGACCGCCACCTGCGTGGAGGATGGAGCGTGATGTGTTCGCGCCCAACCCGCCGTGGAGGGCGGTCGTGCTCGGCGCGCCGCCCGCGGTGCGGGGCCGCGCGGGGAGCGCGGTGTGCTGAGCGACAACTTCATCTCCTCAACGGCGACAACTACACCTCCCCAATGAGGGTGCGTCGGATCGGGGTGGCGCGACCGGGTCTCGCGGAGCGAGAGCCGGAAGATGCGCCCCGTTTCCGACCACCAGGTGAGGAAGCTGATGGAAGAGATGACGAAACACGGCGAGATCGGTCGCGCGGCCATGAAGGCCGACATGGACCGCAAGACGGCACGCAAGTACGTCGCTGCGGGAAAGCTCCCCTCGGAGATGCGTACGCCGAGGGACTGGCGCACTCGCGAGGATCCCTTCGCGGAGCACCGCAACGAGATCGAAGAGGCCCTCCGCGAGTCGCCCACGCTCGAAGCCAAGACCCTCTTCGAGATCCTCTGCGAGCGGCACCCGGGGCGCTACGAGAGCGGTCAGCTCCGCACCTTGCAGCGCCTCGTCCACGCGTGGCGCGCCTCGCAGGGGCCCGACAAAGACATCAAGCTCGCGCAGCGGCATCGCCCCGGCGAGGCCGCGCAGACCGACTTCACCAGCACCTCCGAGCTCGCCGTCACCGTCGCGGGCGTGCTCTTCGCGCATCTGCTCTGCGTGCTCGTACTGCCCTACTCCAACTGGCTCTGGGCAACGATCAGCGTCTCGGAGTCGATGGCCGCGATCCGCAAGGGCGTGCAGCGCGCGCGCTTCCAGCTCGGCCGTGTGCCGCAGTGGCATCAGACCGACAACTCCACCGCGGCCACGCATCGCATCCCCGTCGGCGACGTCGTGCGTGACGCGCGCGGGCGTCGTCCCTTCAACGCCGAGTACCTCGCCCTGATGCGCCACTTCGGCATGGTGCCGCGCACCACGGAGGTCGGCGAGAAGGAGCAGAACGGCGACGTCGAATCGTTGCAGGGCGCGCTCAAGCGCCGCCTCGAGCAGGAGCTTCTCAAGCGTGGCAGCCGCGACTTCGAGAGCGTCGAGGCGTGGCAACGCTTCGTCGACGACGTCGCTCGCAAGCTCAACGCGGGCCGCGGCGCGCGCGTCGCCGAGGAGCTCGCGGTGATGCGCGCGCTCGACGCCGACAAGCTCCCCGAGTACGTCGAGGAGGAGGCGTGGGTGAGCGAGTGGAGCACCATCCGCGTGCGTCACTGCGCGTACTCGGTGCCCTCGCGGCTCATCGGCGAGAAGGTCACCGTGAGGGTCTACGAGGAGCGCATCGAGGTGAGCTATCGCGGCGTCACGGAGCTCGCGTGCGAGCGGCTGCTGGGGCGCAACCAGCACCGCATCAACTACCGCCACGTGATCTGGTCGCTGGTGCGCAAGCCCGGCGGCTTCGCGCGCTATGTCTACCGCGAGGAGATGTTCCCCTCGCTGGTCTTCCGACGCGCCTACGACGCCATCCAGACGCCTCACCGCGGCGTCTCCGGCGACCTGGAGTACCTGCGCATCCTGCTGCTGGGTGCGACGACGATGGAGTCGCAGGTCGCGACGGCGCTGACGCTCCTGCTCGACGAAGGCCACACGATCACCTGCGAGGCGGTCAAGGGCTTGGTGTCGAGCGAGGCGCGCCCGTCGGTGCCTTCGATCGCGCCCATGAGCGTCAACCTGAGCGACTACGACGCGCTGCTCGCGGCGGTGGGCACATGAGCGCCACGACCGCGCCGACGCCGCAGGAGTCGCTCGCGATGATGCTCCGCGTGCTCAAGATGCCCACCATCGGCCGACACGCCGAAGAGGTGGCCCACAAGGCCGAGCGCGAGGGCTGGACCTTCGGGCAATACCTGCGACACCACGTGTCGCTGGAGGTCGAGGAGCGACGCCGTCGTCGCATCGAGCGTCACCAGCGCGAGTCGAACCTGCCGGGCGAGAAGACGCTGGCGACGCTGAATCGAAAGCGGCTGCCTGCGCCGGTGGCGAAGCAGCTCGCGACGCTATGCGAGGGCGGCTTCGTGGAGCGCGGTGAAAACGTGCTGCTCTTCGGTCTGCCCGGTCGCGGCAAGACGCACGTGGCCTGCGCGATCGGTCATGAGCTGGTGCGCCGCGGTCGTCGGGTGCTCTTCACGGCGACCTATGCGCTGGTGCAGCGGCTGCTGGGTGCGAAGCGCGAGCTGCGTCTGGAGAAGGACCTCGTGGAGCTGGACGGCTTCGACGCGGTGATCCTGGACGACATCGGGTACGTGCAGCAGAGCCGCGACGAGATGGAGGTGCTGTTTACGTTTCTGGCAGAGCGCTACGAGCGCAAGAGCGTGCTGATCACGTCGAACCTGGTCTTCAGCGAGTGGAACCGGATCTTCAAAGATCCGATGACGACAGCGGCGGCGATCGATCGGCTGATCCACCACGCCGTCATCCTCGAGATGACCGGAGGCAGCGTCCGCGCGGAGCGGGCCGAGGAGAACATCAAGGAGGCGAGAGCGACGACAACTACGGCGACGACAACTACTGCGGCGGACGAGGATCAACTCGGGGAGACGTAATTGTCATCAGCGCGGGAATGTAGTTGACGTTGAGCAGCGGTGCGATTGCCAGCGATCGCGTCGCGGAAGAATGGTGCGCTCGCCGACGTGGCGCTGGCGGAGCCGCGTGAATGCGCTTCGAGCACCGCGGGGCGCATCGATTGAGCGACGCTGATGCACCGGGTGTGGGGGGGACGTGCTCGCCTGCCCGCGATGCGAGGGGCGGATGATGTTCATCGCCGTCATCAAGGATCGCGACGTCATCGTGCGCATTCTCACGCACGTGGGGTTGCCCGCGGCGCGCGTCGTCGCAGCGCCAGCGCGACGGTGGGACGACACAAGCTGACACGAGGCGCGGTGACGTGCGCGCAGGGAATGACGGCGATCTCAGACGGGCGCCGCGGGCAGCGCCATGCCCGGCGAACGGGAGGCAGAGGGGCGTTGTATTCGCTCACGACAGTGTGCGTGCTCGTCGTGCAGCAGGAGGGGACAGATCGCCCAGACTGCGAACCCGTCTCGGCGATCCTCCTGCGTGGCGCTCGCCGTTGTGTGCCGTTGGACTACCTATCCGCCTTTCGAGGCTCGCGCGTACGGCCGACACGTCGCGAGGGCCGCGCTCGTTACGCGCGCCCCCGCACGCGCTCGATGGCGGTCGCGAGATCGGGAAGGCTTCCTCGTTCGCTGCACGCTCGCACCAGCGCGATGACTCGCTCGGGCGAGGACATCATCGACGTCGGCGCGAGCTGCGTCACCGACGATAGCGATGACACAACGTCTTCGAATTGCGCGTCAGAGAGCCGCGAGAGAGCGCCGCGTAGTTCGGCGGCATCCTCGGTTATCACGGAACCATCGAGCGGATGCGCCCCGAGCGCGCCGAGGCAATGCGACAGACCGGCGTGTCCGGGGAAGTCCATGAGCGCGCCTCGCAAGAGCGCTTCGGTCTGGCCGCTCGCTCGCGCCGCTTCGAGGAGCTCAAACCAGGCCGCCTGCGCTGACGCTTCCGGGCGGATGCGCTCGAGATCACACCGCGCGACGCGGGCGAGGCGTAGCGCGTCTTGTGCCGAAGGGTAGAGCGACTCGAACACCGCGCGGAGGTCGCGTGCGAGGAGCGGGTCTCCCCCGAAGTGACCCGTGTCGATGAAGTCGAGAGCCTCGAGCGCGGCCGGTGAACTCGTGACAGGGCGCGTCGACTTGAACGTCTCGGTGTGTGATTCGTCCTCCAGCGCTGAGGTGCGGTCAGGCACGATCTGATACGCGCGCGCCGTGTTCTTCGACAGCATGCGCGGCCACACGCGGAGCTCACCCACGTCGCCCTCGATGGTGACGCGCGCGGCCGCGTATCCGTGCACCCTCTCGCCCGCGCAGGCGCCCCAGGTCTCCAGGCCGAAGAGGGAGGGAGCTTGTTCGAAGCGCTGCGTGGGCGCGCCCCCGTCGGAGATCCGCTTCCGCGCGAGCGTCTCGTGCGCGTGTCCGAACAGGTGCATGAAGAAGCGCCCCGGAGGCGCCACGTCGGAGAGAAATGTTTCACGCGCGTCGCGGTGCAGCCACTCGATGGGGTGGTGCGTCAGCAGCAGCGTGATGTCGTGACCCGCGAGCCACGCGTGGGGGTCATCGCCGGGGCAGGCCGCGCGGAGCTGATTCGGGGAGACCTCGAGCTTCCCGCGGTATTCACCGCCCTCGAGCTGGAGGAACGCGGAGTTGAGCCCGACCACGGCGACCGACATCCCATCGCGCTGGAAGGAGACCGAGCCGTCGCCAGGCAGGCCCCCCGCGTGGAATGTGAACCCTCGCGGTCGAGGGCGACGCTCGATGAACGCGCGGTACGGAGCGAACGCCTCGTCCACGGCCCTTCGGTACTCGCTTTCAGCCGAAGACCAGAATTCCCCTGAGATTTCCGTGTCCTTGAACCATTGCTGCATCACCTTCACCACGGCAGTCGCGCGTCTGGGCCTCGCGACGTCGTGGTTCCCGGGGACTGCCATCAGAGCGGGCGTCGAACCCAGCTTCGCGAAGCGGCCCCACAACCGGTTCAGGGTCTCGTCGACGCGCGCGAACTCCTCGTGGGTTCCGCGCTGCGTCAGGTCGCCGCTGAACAGCACGATGTCCCACGGCCCCGTCCTATCGTGGAGCCGTGAGAGGTCATCGAAGAACGCGTGTCGGACGGACGGCCAGCGATGCGCGTCGTCCGCGAGTCCCTGGTGCAGATCGCTGAGGTGGAGCCACCCGATCGAAGCCATCGCCGTACCGAAGGTATTACCCCAGCGATGCACCTCGGGCGTAGCCGGTTCGCGCGCGTGACCCCGCGCCGACGATCACGAAGGCCGCCTCGACGATCGGGGCAGCGCGGCGATGCACGACGGTTGAACGAGCGTCCAGCGCGCGGTGCGGCCGATCCACGCGGTCCACATCTTCTCGATGCGATCGGTGTCGACGAGGTTCTTCTGCGCGAGAGCTGCGAGCCACCCGAGGGAAGCGAGGACATCGTCGGAGGGCGCGCCGACGCGCTCCGTCCCGAGGAGCCATCGCCGCCAGAAGGACCACGGTGAGAACTCCGACGGGACGTCGTCGGGCAGCCTGAGCAAGAGCCCAAGCGCTTCGAACAGACGCCCCCTCGCCAGCGCGAACCACGACGCGACCGCGAGAAGCCGGGGGTCCACGGCGTCGCCGTCGAGCAGGTCCTCACCGAGGAGGTCGAGGAACGAGTCGATGTCCGACGCCACCTCCTCGTCACGGCGTCCCGCGGCGAGCGCCGCCCAGATCGAGAGCGGGGCCGTCTCGTTCGCGAGGCGCCCCGCGCGGACGTTGCGAACCGCGCGCTCGACCATGTCGGCGTCGCCCCGCCGGATCGCCGCGGCCAGCTCATCGACCAGGTCAGCGTCGAGGGGGTCGCGCAGGGTCGGCCACGGGATCGGAGGCGTGAGCGTGCGCGCGGCGTTGGCCCACACGCCGGTCGCCAGCGTCCGCGTCGCGGCGAAGGCGCGCGCACGCTGCCCGGCGCGATGCAGCGCCACCACGAGCGCGACCCGGACCTCGAAGTCGTTCTTGAGTTCCGGCGTGTTCAGCGCGAAGTCGAGCTCCGCCACCGCGCGCCCTTCGACGTCGGCCGTGAGCAGGCGCCAGCACGCGGCGCCGTAGGAGCCCGTCGGATGCGACGGCGGTCCCCCCGCGAGCTGCGCGGCCGACGCGCGGAGCGCCTGCGCGAACGGGTGCGTCGCCGAGACGAGACCCGCGACGCGACCCCAGTCGGGCGCGCCGGACGGGTGTTTGCTCACGATCATCATCACGCAGCGGAGGTCGCGCGCGCAGCCGTCGAGTGCGGTCTGTCGATCTGCCCAGGCCGCGAGCGCAGCTTCGAGGGGCTCGTCGGTCGACCTTCGAAGATCGGCCAGCGCGGAGGTGAGCGCGAGGTCGGTGAGGTCTCCGAGCGCTCCGCCAGCCTCTCGTCCGGGGAGGTCCCAGCCCTCCGGGATCGGCTCGGGAGAGAGCGTGATGCGGCGGAGGCCCACATCGACGCGACGCACGTAGACCCAGCGGCGCTCGCCCTCGTGGAGCCTCTGCGGCGCCGTGAGCTCGACGCGCAACCCGTCGCTCGTCTCGACGATCGCGCCGCCCGACGAGGTGGCGAAGGTAGGGTCCATCCCGAGGACGAGCACCAGCTCCGCGGACGTGCGCCGGAGCCGGTTCGCCTTGTTCATCTGCGCCCTCGTCTCGACGATGCCGTAGCGTCCGACGACGTCCTCGTCGCCGAGCACGACCGAGCTCCCGACGGGGAACATGGCGGCCGTCACGCCGGGCGCGGGCTCACACCACAGCAACCGCTCGCGCCGCACCCAGTACCAGCGGTGGCCGGCGCGCGCGAGCAGCCCCTCGTCGCTCACCCACTCGACGATCGCGGCGAACGGCGCCTCCGGCGCGGACCACCACGCGCGCGCCGAGAGCTCGCCGCTCGCGCCGAGACACACGAGGAGCTCCGCGCCGTGCCCGCCCTCCATCTCCGCCATCGCCTCGAGCGCCCCGCGGGGGAACCCGTCGCCGTGCACAAGCTCGTCGAGCTCCATGAGGAGGTCGACGCCCGCGATCGAGACGTGCGCGTGGCGATCGCCGAAGGCGCCGCGCACGCGCGCTCGCATCACCTCTCCCGCCCGCGGACGCGCGCGATCGAGCTGTCGTCTGCGGCTGATCAGGAGCACCCAGGCCGAGGGCTGCAACGCGTCCTGACACACCGCGCTCTCCGCCGTAACCCACAGGACTCCACCGCCGCGCAGGACCTTCTCTTCGAGCGAGGCCCCCTCCCCGTCCTTGCGCAACACGTCGTCTTCCAGGTCAGTCCACCGCGGCGCCACCCGATGCAGCCCCTCGCAGCGCGCAGGCCAGCCGCGGAGGATCACCGTGTCGCCCGTGAGCACCCTGCCGCTGAAGCGACGACACGCGTTGTGGGTGACCTCCACGACGTCACCGTCGCGGCCGAGCCAGACCGACTCGAGGATCCGGCCGTTCTCGGCCTCGACCACGCGGAGCAAGCACCAGTCGAGTTTTTTCGGTCGCGGCAGGTGCGGCGCAACCTCCACCTTGTAGGCGCGCAGCGCCCCGGGCGAGTCGACGAGGTCGACGTCCGCCCGCAGTCCGTCTTCGACTTCGAACACCTCGTTCACCCTCGCCCGGGCCACCAGACGATCGCCCCAGCGACCGAACTCCTTCCAGAATCGTCCGATCGCCTCGCGGGGATGACGTCCGAAGAAGTCGAACACCTCGTCCACGAGCGCGCACGGCATCGAGCCCCCCTCGCCCTGAGGCGAGAGATCCGCCACGCCGCCCTCGTCCCGATAGCGTCGCGCAACGCAGGGCGCCCAACGCCGCGGTGACGCGTTGAAGCGCACCGAGATCACGGCGAGGCGAGGCACGCGAATACGCTCATCCGACGACTCGCGCGCGGGGACGAGCTTGACCGTATCCCCTGGCGCCAACGCCCTCCACGACTCGGTGTGGCGGTCGCGGTTGAGCTCAGGTCCGTCCTCGGTCGACGTGAGGCGCGAGACCGGGACGCGGACGTACCGTCCGGGCGCGACCTCGAGGGTCCACGCGTCGCCTTCGACCAGGGCGACCGCGAACGATCGCGGACGCGCCGCGCCATCGTGGCGGCTCTCCCACTGAACCAGGAGGTGATCGAACGGGTACGGCTCGGTGACCCACGCCGTGAGCGAGGGACGCCCGGTGTCGCGCGCGATCACCTGCGCCTCGTGGAACGACAGCTCACTCCGATCGGTCGCCACGTCGCGCCAGCGCCACTCGTGGAGGAGCCGCTCCAACCCTGCGGGTGTCCTGGCCCGCACGGTCACGTCAGACCACCGCAACCGCACGCGCTGACCGTGCGAGCGGATGAGCCACGGGAGGCCGTCCTGCAGCGTGAGGCGCCCGACGATCACGCCCCTCTCAGAGCCTCCGCGCAGCGTCCCCCACGTGGCCTGCTTGCCGGTGATGACCCCCGTCAGCGACGCGGGATCTCCGTCGGACGTGACGCGCGCTCGCACTTGCGGGAACCCCACGGCGTCGCACACCTCGCCCAACGAGTCGCGCGCGCCCCAACGACGGAGCATCACGACGCGTCCCGCCTGGGATTCGAACTCCCGAAGCGGCGCGGGCTCGAAACCTGTGAGCGCGTAGCGCCCTTCGCCCGTGCGCACGAACGAGAGCACGGCGCCCGCGTCGAGCTCCTGGGGCTTGAGCCCTCGGATGAACGGGAGCTCGGCGTGTGCGCCCGGAGAGACCTCGACGACGGCGGGCCGCTGACCGGGCGGGCCGTGCGCCACGACGCACCACGCGTCTCGACGTTGGAAGAACGTCTCGGCCCGCGGCGGCACGTGCAGCAGCGAGAGCTCGTACCCCTCGGACTCGCCCGCGGGCCGCGCGTACACGCGCGCCATGAACACCCCCTCTCTCGCGCGACCGGGGCCCGACAGGGCGCCGCGACGGACCGAGAAGAGGCTGTCGGTGATGAAGTACTTCCGCTTGAGTCGCGCGGGTGACTCGTCCGCGCGGTCGCCCTGCTCGACGAGCGAGACCGGGAGGCGGCGCGAGACGCCGTGCCACTCCGGCTCGCCTTGAGCCTCGACGTACACGAGCTGGCCGGGTTCGAACTCCTCGCCGTAGGCGAGCACCTTGAACAGCACGCGATCGCCCTCGCATCGCACGAAGAGCACGTGCACCTGCGTGTGCTTCGCGACGCGCTCGAGCCAGGCGGAGTCCTCTTGCGCCACATCCTCGAGGATCGGCTGCCGATGACGCCAGCGGTCCGCGGACACCTCGCGGGGCGCCCCTC
This sequence comes from Polyangiales bacterium, assembly GCA_046351535.1. Taxonomy (GTDB): domain Bacteria; phylum Myxococcota_A; class Polyangia; order Polyangiales; genus CAISKJ01. The sequence continues at coordinate 14,033 of JAXLYG010000042.1, read as the reverse complement.
GCTCGTCGAAGCCGCCGACCCCGTGCAGCCTCCGGATCGCCCACCCGTTCCCCGCGCGCTCGATCGTCGCGAGGAACGAGTGACCGTCTCCCGCGTCGCGCTCGATCGCCCGCGAGATCTCGAGCTCGATGTCACGGAGATCGATCCCGACGGGCGCGCCCTCCGAGACCCTTCGCGGCGCGTAGCGCGTCACCGTGTCTCCGGGTTCCAACCGCCCCGGCGAGAACGGGCGCCCCTGGTAGGTCACACGCTCGAGCGGCACCACGAGGTGCTCGCCCGGCGCGGCCTCGAGCAGCACGCACGTCTTCTCGATCAGCTCGCGATCTTCGGGATCTTCGGGGTCGAGGCCGAACAGGCCGACCTCCTCCCCGCGGAGCACGCCGTGGTAGGTGAGCGGGCTCTGCCGCGCGCGTTCGAACCACGCGTCGAGGTCGACGGGGCGCAGCCTTCGAAGCGACGCGAAGACCTCGCCCTGGTGCTTGAAGAAATGAAAGCGGCGACGCCTGCCCACGACCCGCACGTCGTCAGCCGTCGGCCTCAGCCAGCCGATCTCGTGCTCCCGAAGCTTGATCGGCGTCGGGTGGGTGAAGCCCACCGGGTCGACGCACCAGTCGTCACCGTCGCGTCGCGGTCGCCCGTCAGCGTCGGTCGGCACCTTCTCGACGAGCGGCTCGCGCGCGTCGAGGTCTGCGCGGGTCACCCCGTCGGGGAGATATTGCAAGCCGAGCGACAGCGCGAACTCGTACCCTCCGTCGACCGCCGTGGCGATGAGGTCGTGGGAACCGATCACCCACGCCCACCCGGCGCCGAGTTGCCGCCGCTCGATCGGGATCAGCGGGGCCTCGATACCTTCGATGACGAGCAGGTCGCCCTGCGGGCTCGCGCGCCGCAGCGTGAGCCCTTCCTCGTGCGCGCGGCGGATGACGCCTGGCTCCGAGCGCGAGACCTTCACGCGGCGGCCACCGTCCACGAGGCTGACCCACACCCGATCGAGCGGCTTCGCGCCGCCCGCCGCGGCTTCCACGATCACGCTCTCGTGGGCGACCTCGAGCACGAACCCCCGAGGAATCACGAAGAGCCAGCGCGTCTCGGCGTCTCCGCGCTGCGCCAGGACGGCGGGGAGGTTCTGCGGTTGGAGTTGGTTCGTCGTGCGCCATTGCGCGACGGTGAAGCCCTTGCGGGCGAGCGCGACGACCACTTCGCGCGCGCACACGCGGACGTCGCCCCCCTCGTCAGCATGGAGCACATCGCCGAGCGACACGTCGCCGCCGACCACGAGCTCACCCTCACTGAACGAGAAGATGCCGTTGGGACCGCGCACGCGCCACTTCACATGCACCCGATCTCGCCGACCTTCGTACGGCACCTCGATCACGACGCCCGCCGCCTCGCTCCCAACGCCGAGCAGAAACGGCAGGGGCACCCTGCGCAGAACGCGGCGCTCGCGCTCGACGACGGAGCGCACGAACACGGGACACTCCACGCCGGCGGCGCCGTGGAGGTCGGGGCAGAGGTGCCAGCTCAGCGGGTCGACCTTCACCGGCAGCGCGCTCAGATAGCTCTGCACGATCCCACCAGAGCGACGCACCAGAAGGTACCCGCTGAGATCGTGGCCTGCGCACAGGTCGAGCAGGCTTGCGATGTACTTCGGATCCGTGCCTCGCTGGAGGTGAAGCCCCGTCGCGACCTTGATCTCCAGGCGAAGCTCGCGCGCGTCGGGCGCCCACCTGCCGATCACCACGGCGTCGTGACGCCCCGCGGCGGCCACGCCGTGGAACGTCACGCTGGGGGACGGCATCCCGTCCGGCGGACGAGGTGCGATGATCGTCGCGGTGCGCCGCGTGTCGTCCGCGCGAATCTCGACCTGCAGCCCGACGCCCGCGCCCACGTATAGCGAACGGTAGACGCCGTTGTCGCTGTTCCTCGGCGCGCGCTCGACGAGGAACCACCCGATCGCGTCGTCAGACGGAACCAGCCGACCGTCGTCCGCGACGACGCCGCGCTCCACGGAGAGCGTGACGCGGTCACCCTCGCCGAGCTCGCTCCACAGCGGCTTGTTGACCGTGTCGAAGAGCACCCCCTCGGGCACCTCGACGAGCGCGCCGAGGCCGCCGGAGTCCGAGTCGAGCTCCTCGAAGATCAACCTCGCGGGGCGCTCGGTGCGACGCGCGAACACGAGGCTGAGCGGCGCGCGCCGCGCGAGGATGTCGAGCACGAGGTCCTCCCACCTCCGCGCCGGGGGCGCGCGGAGCACGCTCGCCTTGTCCTTCGCGATCACCCTGAGCGGGCGCAGCTCGCGCGAGAGCGTCGCTCGCGCCGCCTCGGAGCCCGCCTCGTCGAGGCGAAAGAGCGTACGGTAGTCCGCGGTCAACTCCGCCCGATCGACTTCGAACGTCTTCCCTTCGACTGTCGCGGTCCAATGGGCACGCATCCCGTCGGAGAAGTCCGCGCGCAGCGACCCCATCACCACCTGTCCCGGCGCGGGGTCCACCGCGCCGAGCGAGTCTGCGCGCGCGCGAACGACGCAGCGGACCTCGTCCTCCGCGCGCAGGTGCCGCACGAAGGCGACCTCGACGCTCGCGTCTCGGAGCGCGTCCTCGTCGCCGTCGACGCGCAACTCGAGCGGCAGGGCGTCGTCGTGGCGCGACGCCGTGTCCAGCACACGCCCCTCTGCGATCGCCGCTCGTGTCGAGACGCGCGCCACAACCTCCCTGCGCGCGTCGAGGTAGGCACGGAGGAGCGAGGCGTCTTCCGCGTCGTCGGCGGCGACCACCTCCGCGATGTGCGACAGCACCACGGAGGGGCGGAGGATGCGATCCAGCGCGGCCTGGCGATCCACCGCGCGCTGACCGCGCGTCGGCGGAGCGAGGAGCATCCGAACGAGTCGACGGAGCGTGCGGAGGTCGATCCACGGCGAGGCCTGGTCGCGGAGGATCTCGAACCCGCGCTGAAGCTCCTCCGAGGAGAGGTCGACCATCAGCAGGTCTCGCACGCGCATGACCGTCGGCGGGAGCGGCCCCTCACGCCGCGCGAACGCCATCCAGAGTCGCCGACGAAGCATCGCGGGGATGCCCGCGGCCCTGCGCGCGTCGGCCCAGGCCAGCCACGCCCTCGCGGCCTTGATGGCGTGCTCACCGAGCGGCGCGTCGGCCTCGAGCGCGCGAGCGAGCGTCTCGACGTGGATCGCTACCGCCCGCGAGGGCGCGGTGTTGCCTCGGATCGCCTCGCGCTGCTGGATCAGCCCGTCGTCGGTGAGGAACCGCGCGGCCGGCGGAAAGCTCTGCGCCATGGCGGCGGACACCGTCAGTCCGACCACCTTCTCGGGCTCCTGAAGCGCGAGCACGGCCGCCGCGATGCCGCGGACTCGATCGCTGCCCTCCTTGGGGGCGGCCTCGCCGGGGAGCGGGGCCCCGAAGGCGATCCGGCGCAGGATCTCTGCGTGGCGGCGCAGCCAGTCGGAGCGGACGCCGGGGCGCGTGCGCAGCGCCGCGAGCGCCACCTCGCTCACGAACTGGGCGTCCCACCGCTCGACGAGCTGCCCCTCGGGGAAGAGCGCGGCGAAGAACTCGTCGGTGTCGAGCCGGTTGAGGGCGTGCGCGATGATCGAGTCACGCAGGCGGCGACCGGGCGCCCAGCCCCACGGCCCGCCCTCCAAGGTCATCTCGCGCTCGCGCTCCGCGTTGATGCGCTGGCTGATCGCGACGGCGCACAGACCTCGAAACCATTTCACCAGGGTGTCGAGCGAGTCGCCGCCGTGCTCCGGCCGCCGCGCCAACCCCTCCGTGAGGGTCTCGACGATCGCGTGGAGGGCGTACACCATCCACTCGCCGCGCTGCTCGATCTGCGCGGCGTGTCGGTTCGGCCAGGGTCGCTCGGGGGGAGTGAGCGTGAAGCCCGCACCCATCGCGCGCCGAAGGTCGAACGTGTAGGGCACGGAGTTCTTCTCGTGGAAGACATCGACGATCTGCCACAGCCAGAGCGCGGGGTCGGGGCTCGAACCCGGGCACGCGCGCGCCCAGAAGTAATGTCTGCCCGCGCCCACGAGCCCGTGCGGGTCGGTCACCGCGATCGGGAGGTTGACCGTGGCGACGCCGACGACGCCTCGCCCGAGGCGCCACGCCTGCACGCGCATCCAGACGTCGTCCCCGTGGGCGCGCGCGATGATCTGGAACAGGTGCGTCTTCTCTTCGAGCGTGAGGTCGGGGGTCCAGAGGTTGATCACCGGGTCTGCGGGGATGACGCGGAGGGTCTCGACCAGCGCGGCGAGCGGCTCCTCAGCCTGGTGAATCGTGCGGGAGGCCAGCACCGCGAGCGCGCGGAGCACCCCCGCGCTGATCCGTCGGATCGCGTCGCCCGACTCGACCGAGGTGACGGGGTGCTCCGCGGTGCGTCGGGTCAACTGCTGCGCCTCGCAGCGGATGAACGCGAGGACGCGATCGATCTCCGCCTTCGAAGCCGGGTCGACGCACGAGGCGGCCCCCTCGAGGGCCGCGACCGCGATCAGCGGCTCGGCGTCGAGCGCGTAGCGGTCGAGCAGAAACGACACCGCGTCGCGATGCGCGTCGGGGGGGACGTCGAGCGCAGCGATCAGGCGGACCGCGCACCAGCGCAGCATCAGCGGCGCCCCGCGCGCCAACGCGGTCAGCGCCCCGACGGCGGCGCGGCCCGAGAGGCTCGTGAGTTCGAACCGAAGCGCGTCGCGGTGCACCTTCGTCGCGCCGAGTAGCGCGCTCAACGTCGCCATCGGACCGCGCAGGGCGAGCAGGTTGCGCAGGTCGTGCCCTCCCTCGTTCGACCACCGCTCTGCGTGGACGATGAGACGCGCGAACAGCCCCGAGATCGCGTCGCTCACCGTCGGACCGTCCGCGCTCTGGAGCGCGGACGCATCGAAGACCAACACATGCAGGAGGTCGGCGTCGAGCTGCTCGCCCACCCCTTCGAACCATCGGAGCACGCGCCGTCGCACCTGATCAGCGGGGCTCCGAAGCAGCTCGAGCGCCCAGGGCATGAGGTGCACCTGACACACGGGGGCGATGTTCTCGATCTCGTCGATGAGGCGGATCCGATCGACGGGACCGAGTCGATCATCGGCCAGCGCGTCGCGGAAGATCACGAGGTGACGCGCCTGCTCCCAACCGGCGTCGTCCCCACCCAGGAGGTCCTTGAGGTACTGCTTCCACTGTATCATCGCTGTCTCTCCTCACGTGTCACGGCGAATTGCTGCGCGCGCTGCCCTGACGATGGCCCGTCGACCCTCTGTGCGGCGCCCTTCGTGTCGCTTGATCATCGCCAGGAGCCGTCGCTCCTGCGGCGCGGCGAGGTGATCGCGCTCGAAGCGCATGACCTCGGCGAACGCGCGATCGCCGTCCACCGTCGCAGGGAGCGCGCGCACCGCCGCGTCGGTGGCGTCGGGCAGCGTCGCCTCGACGAGGGCGCGGAGGTCGATGCCCCTCACCGCGCGCGCGGTCGTGACGTCGACGCAGTGCCTCGCGACGCGCCCCGAGCGGTCGAGCACCGCGGCGCGGCGCAGGCGCCGGACGACGGTCCACGCGCCCTCGAGGGTCGACACGCGCCCCAGGATCTGCCCCAGCTCCGGGACCGAATCGAAGCGCGGGAACAGGACGGCCAGCGCCGACTCGAGCCACGCCTCCAAGTGCCTCTCGATGAGAAACCAGATCGCGCGCGAGCTCCTCGCGTCCTCGCACGTGAGCGGCGAAGACCTCGCGAGGACGTCCATCAGGAGCAGCCGACGATGGTTGCCGGTGTCGTCGCGTGGAGAGATGACCGCGGCGTGCTCCTGGCATCGCAGCGCGGCGATCTCTCGCGCGTCTCTTCGGAGCGTCCAGACGTACAGCCCCACCGGCCACACGCGCCGGGTCAACGCCGCGTCGGGCGCCACCTGATCCACGACGTGCCAGACGAAGTCCCTCAGGAGCGTCTCGTCGAGATCAAAGCGCGCCGTCAGCGCGTGCGCGGCGAGTCGAGCGGCCTCGGTCGCGGCCTGTGCCCGCAATTGGCCGCTCGCGTCGAAGAGGCGCTCGACGTCCGCGGAGAGGTCCGCGCGATCACGTAGAGTCGCGACGGGGCGCCTGACCTCCCGAACAGCAGGCGCCTGGTCGCCCTCAACCGACCAGAGCGCGTCGAGCGCGGCCGCTCCCAGTTCGAATGCCCATTGTGCGCGCGCCTTGCACGGCGCGACTCGGGGGCCCGACATGGCCCGTCTAGATATCACGGCACAGAGTCGGCGGCTTCAACGTTGTGCGTGTACGCGAGCGTGCTCGCCGTGACGTCCGCGGCGAGCGTCCGGTCGCTCACGCCGAGACGAGGTCTCGATCAAGGGGATGTCCCACCAGAGCGCTGTCGCCAAATCTCCCTCTTCCGACATCGTTCCAGTTCGGAGGTTCGCTTCAGCGCGCGCCGAGCAGGGCCCAGCACAGCCCCACGGGGCGCCGAACGCGCAACACGACGCGGTGGCGGCCCGCGCTCGTTGTCCACAGACGCAGCCCCTCCTCGACGTCACGGGCCTCGACGGCAGGGCCCGTGGGCGGCTCGACGCGGAGGGACGCAGGCGTCGTCCCCTCGCACCACGCACTCACCGAGAACTCCTGCCCTGCGCGGAGGTGCAGCGTCAACGCCGGGGGCTGACCGTCGGGGCCGAGCGGGAGCATGCGAAGCCCGTCGACGCGTCCCGCTTCGAAGCGCACGCCCGACGGCCGCGTCGACGGTAGCGTGCAGCCGGGGTTGCGCTCGGGGTCACACGCGACCGTGGCCGCCGCGATTTCGACGAGGCGCCCACCGCGCAGCGCGCGTCGGTGCGTGACGATGTACTCGAAATCGAGCGCGCCGTGCTCGGTCGCGTAGCGCTCCTCGACGATGGCGTCGCCCTCGATGCGAACCTCGCCGAGCCCGCCGTCGGCGCGGTCGCCCTCGCCCAGGCGCGTGACCTCGCGGAGCCTCCCGTGGCTCCAGGTGAAGATCGTCGCGTCGCTGAAGCGCCCGCTCCCTCCGCCGTTGCACTCGGTGGGGACGATCGCCTCCTCGACGCCGTCTCCGTCGAGGTCGCCGAAGAGGGGGGCGCCCACGCCGAACGACGCGCGCCCGTAGTCTTCGAAGCGCCGTTCGTACTCGCCGCCGCGTGTCTGAACCGACCCGAGGCATGTGTTCCGCCAGACGCGGTTGCCGAAGTCGACGTCGCGCACGCCCTGGCCTGCGGCGAGCGGTGACGCGAGGAGCAACGAGGCGAGGAGCGCGCTTCGCATGACGCCGCGTGAGCAGCAGACGTGCCGCGCGGACGCGCCTCTGCGTCCGATGAGGGCCGTCACGCTGGACGACCCGTGCCGCGGACGAAGGCCCGAGCGTGCGCGCAGGAGCCACGACCTCGCGGCGCCTCCCCTCGATCAACTGCTCGACGCGAGGCGAGCGCCCGTCGACGGCGCGACCATCGCCTCGAGGCTCGACACGTCAGCGGCGATTCGACGCGCGCCCGCGACGTTGACAACGCCGAGGCTGCCGACGCAACACTCGAACTCGCGTGGCGCCATGAAGCTGGGGATGAACCTCCCGTCCAGTTCGCCCGATCGCTCGATGTGCGCAGCGTACGATTTCGGCCTCGCGCGCGACCTCCAGGGCCGCGTCGCCGTCGCGCCGTGGAAGGCCCGCGACGGACAGGCACTCCTCGACGAGCTCGCCGCCATGTACGCCGTGGGCGTTCGCGCGGTGCGGTGGTGGATCCTCGCGGGCGGCGCGACGCTGGGACGGCCGCATCACCTGGGCGCGAGCAACCGCCTCGGCACACCCGACGGCCTCGATCGTCGACTCCTGGCCGCGACCGGCGGTGAGCGGTTCTATGCCTCGGGCGCCTGGGGATTCACGGCGCCAGACGTGGGCGCCTGTCGCTCGATCGTCGACGACGTCGTGCGGATGCTGCGCCTCGTGCAGCGCTTCAACGCCGAGACGCCCGAGCGAGCGAGGGACCCGCTGCGCGTCCTTCCGTCGTGGTTCGACTTCCGCTTCTTCCTCGCGCCGGGGCAGCTCTGCCGCGAGTGGTTCACGCCCTCGCAGAACGACCGCGCGAACTACGACCTCGACGACCTCGTCGAGCAGGAGGTCTGGTTCGTCGACCGCATGTTCGACACGCTTTGGCACGTGCCTGGAGGGCGCCTCGACGTGCTCCTCGACGCGAGGCTTCGCCGTGCGATCTACGCCCGCGTGGTGATCCCGACCCTGGAGGCCGTCGCGGCCGACGAGGGGCTTCGCGATCAGGTGCTCTACTGGGAGGTGGGCAACGAGCTCGACACGCTGATGCTCGGGAGCGTGTCTCGCGACCAGACCGACGAGCGCGGACACGTCGGGATGCCGCGCCTCACGCGCGCGCTCTACCGCTTCGTGAGCGAGATGATCCTGCTGCATCGGGGCGCGCAGGTGGCACTCCCTGAAGCGGGCTCCGTGCGAGCGCGGGTGCGGAGGCCCTTTCGCACCACCGTGGGATGGCTCCGCTGGGACGGGCCGACGGGCCTGCAACAGTCGCTGATCGCGCGCTCGTGGCTGCACCGCCACCCCGAGGTGGCGGGCCCCGTGGCGGTCGAAGACGTGCTCCAGTTTCACCCGTACATGTCGATGCACGACGACGAGGCGCCGACGGTGCTGGTGGCGCCCGAGACCTCGCGCGACAAGCTGTTTCGACCGGGGTTTGCGCGCGCTGGCGAGCGCGCGCTCTTCACGGAGCTGCGCCCCTGGACCACGCTCTGCGGCTGGCGCCTCTGGCCGATGGCCTCGGAGGTGCGCGCCTTCGCGGCGAGCGCGGCCGGCGCGGACCTCAACGCGCTGATGGGCTTCGCGCCCGGCGTCGCGGTGTCGCTCGACGACGCGCACATCCCCTGCGTCGCGGGCGAGATCCACATGGTCGCGGCGTCGGGCAACCCCCACGAGGGACGCTCGTCGGAGCGTTGGGGCCGCCATTTCTCGGTGCCCGGATTGCTCTCGCCCGGGCCTCTGTTTCAAGCGCGCTCGCTCGCGTGGAACGAGGCCGTGAGCCGCTTCGAACAGGTGCCGCCCGACGGGCTCACCGCGGCGCTCCGCGAGGAGATCACCTGGGCGTACGAGCCCTTCGCCGACACGCTCACCGGGCGCCTCTGCCTGCTTCACCCCCTCGGCTACTCCTGGACGCTCCCGTGGGCGTGGAACGTCGGCCCCACCGAGCGCCCGCCCGAGCACTACCTCGCGGACGACGAGCGCGCGTGGTTGCTGGTCTCGAACGACGAGTCGCTCCGCGCGCGGGTCGACGATCGCTTCCGCCGAGAGAGCGCGATCGGGTTCTGGCGTCGGATGCGCCTCGGCGAGCAGCTCCGCGCGTACTCCGACGCGGTGGGCTCATCCGAGCACCCGTGAGGCGGTCGCGCGGGCGTTTCGCGCAGACGATCCGCACCTCACCTGAAGGGCGGGTGGTACCGTCTGCGAAACGCCCATGAACCCGCCACCTGTCGCGACGAGCTGGGGAGCGACCGCGCTCGGCGCTGTCTCCGGGACGCTCCCTCTGCTCGCTGGCGTGTTGCTTCTCATCAACGCGACGGGAGGCAATCGCTCGTCGCGCGCAGACACGCTGTGGGCGATGGCGTCGGCGTCGCCCGAGGCGGCAGCGTTCGCGCTCGGGCTCTACCTCGTCGTCACCTCGCGCCGCGCGAGCGCCGACACTAGGCCAGCTCGTCGTCCAGCAGGAGTGGACAGATCGCTCAGACCGCGAAGTCGTCGCCACCCGACGATGCGCTCACTCCGCTCCGCGCATCGGACACTCCGCTCCGCGCCCGCGCCACTCCGCTCCGCGAATCAGACACTCCGCCCTCTGCACCCCGTCACTCCGCCCTCCGCACCCGCCACTCCGCCCGCCGTACCCGCCACTCCGTCCTCCGTCCGCGCGCACTCCGTACTCCGTCCGCGCCACTCCGCGCTCCGCTCGCACCCACTCACGGACCGAGTCGCACCGTGACCGTGCCGCGCGCGTCGAAGTCCGTCCGCGAGTCGCTGTTGACCACCGCGCCGCCCACGCCGAGCGTCACGCGGTCGCTCACGGGCATCGCCCCCGACACGTCGCAGCGGAACGCGCCGTTGTCACCCACGGTGTTCTGCATCCCGCAGCGCGCGGTGATGTCGTGGCCTGCTCGCGTCGAGTAGCCGACGCCGACGTGCGCGCCCGGTCGCAGCAGCAGCGCGGGCGTGTACGCGCCGACGCCCACCTCGCCGTGCAGTCCATCCGAAGGGCCTCCGCGCAGCACCACTTCGGGGAACATCGACACGCGCGTGCGGGGATACGTCGCGTCGCGCAGGCAGCGCTGATAGTCCGCGTCGCTCGAGTAGGGCTCGCAGCCCGACGGAAGCTGCGGACCGTCGTAGACCTCGCGCGCGATCACGCCGGAGCGCACGCCGAAGTAGCGCCAGTCGTAGCCCACCGTCACCGAGCCCGCGGCCATCGGCTGGTCCGCGGGAATCGCGGTCTGGTGGTCGCTCCCTTCGCCGCGGAGCGTGTTGGTCTGGTGCTCGACCGCGCCCTGCGCCGCGATCGTGAGGCCCGTCGTGCGGTCTCCCTGCGGATGGACGCGCACGCGTGCGGCGCCGCCGAGGCCGCCGAAGGTCGTGCCCATCGACGGCGCGAAGGCGCATCCGGCGCGGGCGGGGAGGCGTCCGCTGGTGGTTCCTCCGTAGGGCGTGGCCGAGAGCTCGACGTCGGTCGGATCGTTGGCCTCGGAGCGGCTCGTGAACGCTGCGAAGACGCACGCGGTCAGCGCCGCGAGGGTCGTACGTCGGGTGATGCGCTTGCTCATGTCGAACGCCCGATTCACGGCCCATGCCGCTACGAAGGTTCGTGTTTTCGCGCGACGTGAGTGGCGAGGCGACGGGTCAGTGGCGCGTGTCGTCGCCACGGTGCGCGGCGCGCCAGAATGGTCTTGACCCTCACGCGGACACGGTGGTGCCATTCGCCTCCCGCGAGAACCAGCGCGGAGGGAGACGACGGCGTTCATGGCAGCCAACGAGATCGAGATCGCCGACCTCGAGCGCCTCGCGAGGAGTGACTCGCCGGACCTCGCGCAGGCTGTGATCGCGTTCCTCAAGCAGCCCGATCCGACCTACGAGAAGGCGCCGCCGCCGGGCTCCGTGACGCTCGCGCAGATGCTCGGCTCGGTGAGCTACGCGACGCTCCGCTGGGTGGCCAAGCCCGAGAAGCGACAGCGCATCGTGGCCGCGTGGAAGACCTTTCTCACGCAGACCGATCCGCCCGTTCCGCCGCGCTTCGCGCTCGCCGCGCTGCTCGTCGACGTGTACGAGCGCGACACCGACGCGGGCCGCGCCGCCCTCGTCGAGATCGCCCGCGAGGCCGAGCTCCGCTGGGGCCTCTGGGCCGGTCTCAAGCGCGTCTACAAGCTCGCCGAGAAGCGCATGGACGCCGAGATCTTCGGCGTGCTCGCGTGGCGCTTCGACCACGCGAAGGCCACGGGCGCGAACGGCGAGGTCTCCGCCGGCACGACGCTCTACCTCCGTCGCCGCGCGTGGAGGTTCCTCGCGGAGCTCGGTCGCTCGGTGCCCGCGCTCTACCCCCAGTTCGCCGCGCAGGTGCTCCGTCACTACCTGCCCGATACGCGCTTCATCGCGACGTGGATCGCCAACCACGTCTGGGCCCACGGCGCGGGCAAGTACAACCGCCAGAGCTTCACCGCCAACCCTCCGAGCGACCTCACGAAGCACCGCGCCTTCGACGACGCGTGGAAGCGCTCGCCCGACGCGCTCATGGGCCTGCTCGAAGGCTGCCGCGCGGACCTCCCCGCGCGCTTCGCCATCCAGGGTCTCAAGAAGGACTTTCCCGAGGCCCTGCGCAGCGTCACGCCCGCGTGGCTCGCGCGGCTCGCGTCGCGTCCGCTCGAAGGCGTCCACGAGTTTCTCATCGAGACCCTCGACGGCTCGCCCGAGTTTCACGCGTCGAAGCTCCGCGGACTCGGGCTCCACGAAGCGGCGCTCGCGCTGCTCACGTCGCCGAGCGCGAAGGCCCGCACCTGGGCCATCGAGTACGCCCGCGCCCACGCGCAGGACCTCTCCGCCGATCGCCTCGCGGACCTCCTCGACGTGTACTTCGCCGACGTGAAGAAGTTCGCGGCGGGCGCCCTCCAGGCGATGGCGCCGCGCACGCTCGGGGTGAGCTTTCTCGGCCGCGCGCTCAACTACTCGGGCGAGGTTTCGAACTGGGCTTCGAAGCACCTCGCCGAGAGCTTCGACCGCGCCGAGCTGCCCGAGGACTTTCTCGTGGCGATGCTCTACGGCACCAACCCCCAGCACAACTGGGCGAAGCAGTACATCTCTCGCAACTGGAAGCAGGGCGAGCTCGCGGCCACGTTCTGGGTCCGCGTGCTCGATGATCCCCGCCAGCGCGACAACTACTCGGCCACGCAGGTCGCCGTCGCGGCGCTCGGCAAGTTCCCCATGAGCACGCTGCCCGTGGGGTGGCTGCTCGACTCGCTGGTGAAGCCCTTCGGCGCGAGCGTGGGGCAGTGGCTCCAGGGGGCCGACGCGCTCCCGGGCCTCGACGTCGAGCGACTCAAGGGCTTCGTCTTCAACGCCGCGCAGCGTCCCGTCGCCCTCGCCGTGCTCGGCAACACGAAGCTCGTCAAGCCCCGCGAGCTCGGCCTCGGATGGCTCCTCGCGCTCGCGCGTCGCGCCGATCCGTCGCTGCACACCTTCGCGCATCGCTACCTCCTCGAACACATGCGCCCCGAGGACTTCTCGGAGAACTCTCCGCAGGCGACCTCGGCCCTCGAAGCGGGCATCGACCGGCTCTTCTCGCTCGCCCTCGGTGAGCGCGAGCCCGAGCCCGTGCGTCAGTTCGCGCAGACCTACCTCCGCTGCCACCACCCCGTCGTGGGCCCCGAGCAGCCCGAGTCGAAGTCGTACAGCCTCAAACCCGCCCTCACGCGCGCCGCCTACACCGCCGCGCGCCTCTGGAACGCGCTCTGGGATCACCGCCCCGACGCGCGGCGCTTCGCCGTCACGATCACCCGCGCTGAACTCCGCGAGTGGGCGCTCCACACGCGCGTCTACGAGCTCGCCGAGAGCGAGCACAAGGAGGTGCGCAACGTGGCCTACGACGCGCTCCTCAAGGCGGGCGAGTCGGGCGCGGACCAGGCCGCGACGCTCAAGGTCGCCGAGCTCGACGCCGCGAAGATCTTCGCGCTCACCGAGAGCCGCAAGAAGTCGACGCGCGAGGTCGGGATGGAGGTCATCCGCAAGCACTACCAGCGCCTCGGCGGCGCCGAGCGGCTCGCGTGGCTCATGGAGTCGCCCGACCGCGAAGTGCGCCTCTTCTCCGTGCGCCTCCTCTGGGAGCGTCACCGCCCGACGCACCTCCCGCGAGGATGGAAGCCCACCGGAAAGAACGCCGCGAGCGTGCCCGAGACCGCGCGCTTCGAAGACGTCGACGCGCTGCGAGACTTTCTCCGTCGCGTGCTCTTCGGGCTCCCGCCCGGTCGCATGGAGCGGCGCGATGGAGACGGTCCGTCGCGGCACATTCCCGCGAGCGAGGCGAAGCGCAACGTCATCGCGGTGCTGCGTGACATGGGCGTCGAAGAGGCCGCGTTCGCGCAGCTCGTCGCGCCCGTGCTCGGTGAGTTCACGGGCTCGCTCGCGCGCGGCGAGTGGCAGGCGTGCCTCGCCGCGCTCGTTCAGCTCCGCGGCGCGCACCCCGGCCTCGAGCTCGGAGGACTCGTCTGATGGCTCCCCCTGTCGCCGGTCACTTCGAGAAGGTCCACGCGCTCGCGGCGCAGGGCCGCTTCGTCGCGCTCGGAGGCGCGCGCCCCTCGGCCTCGAGCCGCGTCACCGTCTACGACCACGTCGCGAACAAGACGCTCTCCGCGGCCGACCTCAGCGCCCACGTCAACGCGCTCGCGTTCGCCAACGACCTGCTCCTCGCGGCCTGCTCTGACGGCGTGCTGCGCGCGTGGCACGTCTCGACCGAGGGCGTGCTCACGCACGCGTTCGAGCTCAGCGCCCACGCGGGC
>JAXLYG010000041.1:0-118222 GCA_046351535.1 Polyangiales bacterium | reverse complement strand
ATCGTCCGCACCCGTCCGCGAAGACCAGACTCGTCGAAAATCTGCGGTGGGTGCTTCAACGCCGACCTCCCGGCTTTGGATGCTCGCTCCTGGTTGGCGCGCAACGCGTCGATCCGGGGTGGGGAGCGGGTCAGGCGATCAGCGGGCCATCGGGGTCGATGGGCTCGCGTATGCCGTGATGCTCGGTGCGGGCCGCATCTTCTTCGCAGAGGTGGTAGACCCGCAAGCTGTCTTCGTCCTCCTTGATGACGTCGAGGAGGCGCTTTCGTAGGAGCACCCACTCGCGCTCCTCGACGGAGCATTCGAACACCGAGAACTGCACCCGCACGCCGAAGCTCTTGCAGGCGCGGCAGACCTTTCGCCATCGGGCGCGGCCCGCGGGGGTCGTGGTGGCGACGTCGTAGCTCACGATGACCTTCATCCGTCCCTCCTGCGTGCGAACGCGCGTCTCACCGCCCGAAGAAGGGTACGTACTCCGCCCCCTCCCGAATTGCCCGCGCGAGGAGGCGCGCCTGGATGTGCGGCATGATCGCCCACGCGCCGGTCTGGCCCGTCGAGGGGTGGGAGACCTCCTCCTGCTTCCTGCGCTGGTACTCGATGAGAAACGTCTTGCGAATGGCGTCGCTCAGCCGCACCTCTCCCGTCGGTAGGCGCTCAAAGTCATCGGGCGCCACCTGCTTCAAACGGACCAACGCCAGCACGAGCCGATCGACGATGAGGGCGCGGAACTCCTCCATCAGATCGAGGGCGAGGGCCGGGCGTCCGCTGCGCTCTCCGTGCAGATACCCGACGGCCGGATCGAGGCCCGCGCCCTGAAGCGCGGCCGTGCAGTCGACCGAGAGCATCGCGTACCCGAACGAGAGCATTGCGTTCACCGCGTTCTCGGGAGGACGCCGGGTTCGACGTTCGAAGCGGAAGTGCTCCGACGCCATCAGCGCGTCGAAGACCTCGAAGTACCGCGCCGCCGCCTCGCCCTCGTGCCCCCTGAGCGTGTCGAGGTCTTCGTCGGTCGCCGCGCGCTCCGCGAGGGAGCGCAGCCGATCGGCGGCGGCGGAGATCTCGTCGACGCCCTCGTCGCGCGTGCGCCCGCCACGACGAAGGAGCACGCGGGTGTTGGCGATCTTGGCGACCACGAAAGACCTCGCGATCGAGAGCGTCCGAGCAGGGTCGTCGGCGGCGCGGTACTGTGCCCGGCGAAGGGTCGCGGTGTTGTTCCCCCGCGGCTCGACGCGCGCGAGAAAGCGCCCGTTCGACCGCAGGAACACCACGGCCACGCCCGACTCCGCGCATGCGGCCATCGCGTCGGCCGAGACCAGCGCGGGACCCACGCACACCACGCTCACGAGGTGGTGCAGGGGCACCTGCATCCGGGTCTGTCGCTCGACGCGCACCCTCAGCGAATCGCCTTCGAGGCCCACGTAGGCTTCGGGCGTGGTGACGTAGAGGGTGTTGTGCACGTTGGTCATCGCAGGGCCTCATCGAGCGCGCGTCGCAGCGAGCTCGCGCGCACATCGACCTCCGGGACGCAGCGCCCTCGGAGGGAGCAGTCGATGCAACGCGCGTCGAGCGTGGGCGGAGGCATCGCGCGGGCGCGCACCATCGTCCGCAAGGCGTCGGCGAGACGGCGGGTCTCGTCGCGGAGCCTCGCGTCGATGGGGACCGCGCTCCGTCGCTTCGACGCCCCGTGGTAGATCGCGCCCTCGGGAACCGGGACGCCGAGCATCTCTTCGAGCGCCATCGCCTGCGCGCAGAGCTGCGCCTCGTTGCCGAGCCAGCGGGCTCGACGACCGCGCTTGTACTCCACCGGGTAGGGCCGCTCCCCTCCGCCGGGCGTCGGGTGGAACTCGACCACGTCCGCGACCCCGCGGAGCCCGAGGCGTTCGCATCGCAGCACCAGGCTGCGCGTGACCCTGACGCTCGGGCGGGTCGTGCGCTCCGCGCTGTCAGGGCGCTCGTGGAGGATGCGACCCGCCGTCGTGTGAGCATTTTCGGCCCACAGTCCGTCGACGTGGATCAGCGCGCACTGCCTCGGGCAGTATGCGATGTGCTCCAGCGCCGACATCGGCAAGAGGTCGTCATCCTCCACGGTCACACCTCCTGCTCCGTCACGTCGTGGGCTTCTTCGGCTCCACGATCAGGGCGCCGTCCTTCGATCGCGCCGTGAACACCGCGGGGAGCGCCTCGGGCGAGAGCGCCACGTCGCCGACCCTGACCTCGTAGTCCTTGAAGCTCCGCGCGGGACCCGCGTCTCCGCCGCGGCGGGCGACGGTCACGCGGTCGAAGAGCACGTGCGCGGGCGCGCTCCCGAGGGGGGCGTCGTGTTCGAAGACCACGAGCGCGCGCGTCGCCATGAGACCGCGCGCGGCGCTGCGGTCGTGCTCGAACATGTTCACCAGCGAGTTCCAGAGCAGCGCGAGGTCGTCGCCGCTGAAGCCCGTCTTCTCCGCGAGCGCGGGCGAGAAGAATCCATGCGCGCGGTAGAGCCCGTAGGGGACCGTCGCCTTGCGCCCCATCGTGCGGTTGTCACCGCCCTGCTTCTCGGCCTCCTCCTCCGTCGCCACGGCGACGCGCGTGATCGAGTGCTCGATCGCCACGATGGGCTCGATGGAGCGCGCGAAGGTGAGCTGCACGGGACCGCGCACCTGTCCTGCGTCGGCGCCCGTCGACATCACCGCGCCGAAGGCGCGCACGTCGAAGTAGCGCTTGCACATCGCGCCGCGCGCGAGCTCGACCTCGCCGCCCTGGCCCTTGCCCTTGTTGTTGCGCTTCGCGCCGTCGCGCTTGTCCCTGGGCGCGGCGGCGAGGTCGATCGCGAGCCCGTCGTAGGCGCCCTGGATCGCGCTGTTGAGCACGGCCTTCTCGCGCACGAAGATGTCGTAACCCGCGGCGGCGCCCTTCGTGAGCGCCACGTAGTTGCGCACCTTGCGCTTGAGGCACACGTCGGTCACGAGGCCGTGGCCCGTCTCGGGGTCGACGCGCGGGGCGTTGCCTGCGTCGGGGTCTCCGTTGGGGTTTCCATCGGTCACGTCGAACAGCAGCACGAAGTCGTATCGCTTCAGTCGGTCGTCACTCATCGGTCTCTCTCCTCGTTGCAGTCTCGAAGCGGTCTCAATCGCAGTCGCTCGGGGCCATCGACGCGTCGGCGACACCGATCGACGTCGCGGCGAGGCCCATCCGGCAGGCAAACACGCACCCCCCAGCCGCGCCCCGTCGCGCGCCCGTCGGGCGTTCGTCGCGCGAAACGCCATGAAATCAGGCCCTGGCTTGCGGAGTCCGGGGCCATTGACCGCGCGTCGATCGGTGACGCCGACGCGTCGATGGGTGCCACCGACGCGTCGACCGCCCCGAGCACGCGCGTCGTTGCTCGCTACGCGGTGCCGCCGCCCTTCTTCGGGTCGCCGCCCTTCGGATCGCCCTTCTTCGGCGCCTTTCGCTTCGCGAGGCCCATGCGGATCAGCATGTCGCGGCGCTTGATCGCGACGTGCGCGAGGTCCGACCACTCCTCGAACCAGACGCGCAGCGCTTCGAGGTCGGCGACGTGGTCATCGTCGGGCTTCGCGGGGCTCGTGGTGGTGACCGGGGCGGGCGCGGTGGGCGTGAGCTTCTCGGCATCGCGCACGTCGCCGCGCATCGCGGTGCGCCACGCCGCCGAGATCCCGCGCTTCGCGAGGAGCGCCAGCGCCGCGTGGTCTTCGGTGCGGGTGGCGGCGCGGTCCTCGGCGCCTTCGAGCGCGTCGAGGCGTTCGAGGAGCTTGCGCATCCCCACGACCGACTCCGCGCCCTTCGACGGTCCGATGCCTGTCAGTACGAACTTCGCCTGCGCCGGAAAGCGTCGCGCGAGCGTGGCGCGCACGATGCGAAACGCGTCCTCGTCGCTCGCGTCGATGCGCGCGATGGCAGCCGCGGTGGCGCCCGCGTCCTGCGCGGACGGTGACCCTTCGGGCGCGAAACCCGAGGCTGCGTGAACGAGGTTCCAGCCCTGCTGGTGCTCCGCCGCGTCGTAGCCCACCGAGGCCATCGCAGCGTTGATCTCCTTGCCCGTTCCAATGGCGCGGAGGAGGGTCACGGCGCGACCGACGGTGCCGTTGAGGGTCTCACGCGAGACGCCCGTCGCCTCCGTCACATCCGCGACCTCCGCCGCGTCGGCCTTCACCGCCGTGGTCACGGCCTTCACGTTCTTCTTCGTCGCGGTCACAGACTTCGCGGTCTTCTTCGCCGCGGTCACAGCTTTCGCGCGGACCTTCTTGGTCGCCTTCGCGCTGCGCTTCGTTGTGGTCTTCTTCGCCTTGCTCACGTCGTCGTCTCCTCTGCCCCGCCGGGGGCGTTACTGGCGACAGGCTCCTTCACGCGCTTCGTGAAGAAGTCCTGCTGCTGGTGGTAGTAACCGATGGCGAAGAGCCCCTGCTCTTCGAGGCCGAGCACGCGCGGAAACGCGTCGATCCTCGCCATCAGCCGCGCCTTGATCGACTCGGGCCAACCCCCGTCGAGCCTGGCCGCGTGGTGCATCGAGAGCCGCAACAGCCTCGGAAACACCACCGCGGGCGTGCTCGACGCCGCGCCATAGAACCGGTCGCGCAGCGTGGCGTTGGGGTTGACCGCCATCTGCTGGAGCTTCTCCAGCGTGGCGAAGAGCCTGCCGAGCAGGTACGCGTTCCGGTTGTCATCATCGTTGAGCGCCACGGTCACCTCCAGATCCCTCTCGTGGCGCTCGCGGTTGAGCCGCAGGAGCGCCGTCTTGATGAGCGCCGCCCTCGCGTGCACGCGGTAGCGGTCGAGCTTGTCGTCTCGCTTCGGCGCGACGCGCATCCGTCGCAGCGCCATGCCCAGGAGCTCGCGCGGAAACGCGGCCCCCATCACGGCCGCGCGGAACATCCTCGACGCGAGCGCCGCCGACGCGCCGTTCTTGTTGCTCGCCGCGTCGGGCGTCGCTTCGAGCGCCCCGAGGAGCGCGCGGATCGCGAGGGGCCTCTCGCCCGCGCCGACGAGCGCGAGGTCGTCGAACCACGCGCGCACGTTCTCGCGAATGCGGGCGGCGGTGGTCTGATACCAGTCGCGCACGACCACGCGCGCCGAGTTGCCCGCGAGCGTGAGGGCGTAGAAGGGCACCTCGGCCTCCGAGGGGGGGCTCCCGCGCCACGGCGACTCCGCGAGTCGGAGGGCGTCGTCTTCGTTGGGCGCGAACCACGCCGACAGGTCTTCGGCGACGGTGCTCTCGGCGCCCGTCCAGAAGACCGCGACGGTGTCGTCGGCGAGCGAGACACCGGCGCGAAAGCGTCGCCCCGGCACCTCGGCGAGCAGCCAGTTGAGCGCCGCGGCGTAGCTCTCGCTGCCGTCGCGCGAGACCGGCGCCATCTGCGCCTCGGAGAGCCCATACGACTCGAAGGCCGTCGCGTTGAACGACACCAGCCGCGAGCGGGCCTGCGCCTCGGGCACGCGCTGGAGCGGTGCGTGGAGCCGCGCGAGCCGGGTCCACTCGCCCGTCACGAGGCAGCGACCCTCGACGTCGGGGGCGCGCTTCGGATCGGCCTCCTGCGCGAGCTCATCGGCAGGGGAGGAGCCACCGCGGAGCGCTCGCCAGCGATCAGCGAGCGCGGGTCGGTCGTACACCGGGAGGCCGTCGTCGGTGTCGAGCGAGAAGGTGAGGTACTCGGTGCCGTCCCACGCCCAGGGCGACGTCGTCTTGCCCTTCGCGGCGGTCTTCAGGGGAGCCGCGTCGAGCACGCGCTGTCGCTGCTCATCGAGGCGCGCGAGAAAGCGCTTCACCGCGAGCGCGCCCGCGTCACCCGTCGCGTCGGCGGCGCGCGAGACCTCCTCGATGAACGCATCGACGTTGGAGCGCGCCTTGGCAGCCGCGCGCACGGGGTCCTTCTCATCGGACGAGGCGAGCCCGAGCACATAGGACGGCTTGTCGAAGAAATACCCGGGCACGACGGCGCGCGTTCGGATGGGCTCCTTCGGACCGCGGCGCATCGTGGGTCGGCCGCGCTCATCGAGCATCGGAATGAGCGACCGGAACGTCCCCGCGGCGTCGATGACGAGGACGAAGTGGAGCCTGCGCTGGTCGAAGTCGGGGTCTTCGCGGAGGTTCTGTCGCAGCGCGAGCGCGTGCAGGGCCTGGAGCATCATGCGCGCCTGCCCTCCATCGCGAGCACCTCGTCGAGCGTGGGCATCTTCACGACGCCGCCGTCGAGCCACGCGTCGAAGAAGAGCGGGCGCGGGCTGACCTTTCCGCCGCCCTCCCGATCGCGGCGCTTCTCGTCGGGGCGCGTCCAGAGAAAGTCCCAGAACATCCATCCGAGCGGTCTGCGCACGGTCGGGTCGATGGGTGCGAGGGGCGCGTCGTCGGTGACGAGCGAGACCTCGGCGTCGAACTCCCTGCACCCGAGGCAGGGCGGCTGGTGGTGCTGCCCGCGCTCGACGCGTCGCGCGAACATCTCCTCGAACTTGCGCACGTTGTCGTCGGGACCCGCGACGTCGGTCATCACGAACGACGCCTCGATCACATACTCCACGTCGCGGAGGCACACGGTGTTGCGCTGCGTCCTCTCGTCTTCGATGACGAGGGGACGATCGGGCGTCGTCGCCTTCGACTGCACCTCGTTGCGACGCACGCTCGCCCACTGCACGGGGCGCAACACCGACACGGAGCGCACGCTCCATTCGATCGCTGGCTTCCAGCAGATCGCTTGCAGAATCCCTCGCGCCGCGGAGCGGGTCATCACCTCGTAGCTCACGCGCTCGACCTTGAGCTCCGGCCGCGTGAAGCACGCGAGCGGCCCCTTCACCCTCACACGAAACGCCCTGCTGCCTTGATGTGCCATGGCGGTCCCTCCCTCGTCGTGACCTATGCAATGAGCGATGCAGGGTCCATCGTACCAACCCCCACCGCCTCGATGTCGAGCCCGAATCGCTCGCTGTACCCCGTGTGAAGATGCGCTTCGTTGAGCACCACGACGGACTCGCCGAGGAGTTCGCATTGACCCCCTCGCACCCACGACTCCACGGCCTGTCGCGGCGCGTTGACGGTGTGACGTTGGAGCCGTCGAAACACGCCACGCGAAGGACCGTCGCGACGGAGCGCGTCGATCGCGTCGCGCGCCTCGGGTGCAGGGATCACCACGGGCGCAGACCAGTCGTCTTCGATCATCTGGAACCGATCGCTCACGGTGCGGTAGTTGAACTTCGCCCGCTCTCCCTGGACGCCTGCGCGGTCGGTTTCTGACACACGATAGAGCGTCGTGAAGAAGCGGCGGTAGGTCTCTGGCGCGAAGAGGTCGAGGGTTCCGTCGGCGCCGAGCAGTCCGCGCGTGACCTCGAGGGCCTTGCGCGCGACGCCCTTCGGCGGAGGCGTCTCCGCGAGAAACACGCGAAGCTCTCCGAGCGTCGCCATGCGGCCCTCGCGGTTGCAGCGCCCCGCCGCCTGCGCCATCGCGTCGACGCCCGCCATCGCGCGGTACACCACCGGAAAGTCGAGGTTCACGCCTGCCTCGACGAGCTGCGTCGCGACGAGGCGCACGCGCTCCCCGCGGCGACGTCGCGCGACGAGGTCGGCCATGATCCGCGCGCGGTGCGATGGGGTCATCAACGCCGACAGGTGGGCGTGCTCGCATCACCGAGGCGTGCGTCGAGCAGCTCGGTGAGCGTCCGCGCATCGCGTCGCAGATGCACGATGGCCATGACGTCGGAGAGCGCAGCCAGCTCCGTCGCGAGCTCCTCGTAGGGCGTCACCAGGCCGCGCGAAGGCCACCGCACCGCGACCCGCTTGAGACGCTCAAAGGCGCGCAACTCCGGGGCGACGATCTCGCGCATCCCCGCGACGCGCCACGGCTCGGGCTTCGCGGCGCGGGCGTCTTCGAGACGAAACGCGGGCTGCGTCGCGGTGCAGAAGACCACCGTCGCGCCGTAGTCGCGCACGAGCGCGCGGAGCCCATCGATCACGGTGTCGAGCAGCGCGACGGGCAGGGTCTGCGCCTCGTCGAGGACGATCACGGCGCGCGCGAGGTTGTGCAGCTTGCGGCAACGGCTGGTCCGATGACCGAAGAGGCTCTCGAAGAGCTGCACGGTGGTGGTGATGACCACCGGAGCGTCCCAGTTCTCGCTCGCGAGGCGGTTGCGCCACGTCTCACGGCGCGGGTCGAGCGCGCTGTAGTGCTCGATCATCGCCGCGTCGGCGAGCGCTCCGAAGGCCGCGCGGTATGCGTCGGAGTTCTGCTCGATGATCGCCGTGTAGGGCACGGCCACGATGACGCGCGAGAGGCCGTGGGCCTCCGTGTGAGCGAGCGCGAAGCTCATCGACGCGAGGGTCTTTCCGCCGCCCGTGGGCACGGTGAGACTGAAGAAGCCCGGAAGTTGTCGGGCCGCGTCGACGCACGCGCGACGCACCTCTGCGCGCACGCGGTCAACCTCGCTCACGCTGCGGTCGAGCGCAGACCGCTCCAGCCCATCGACGTGGGCGTCGAGTGCTGTGCGAACCTCGGCGAGCGAGACGGCGCGGATGCGGGCCGAAGACCTCGCGGGGTCATAGAAACGCTCCGTGTCGAGAAAGTCTGCGTCGCAGAGCGCAGAGAACACCATGCGTATCCAGAGTTCGAGCCGCCTCGCGCCCGCCTCGTCGCGCACGCGATGAACGTCGAGGGCGGCGGGCGAGGGGAGCGTGAGCAGCTCCTCCGTGGCGCCGCCTCGCACCGCGTCGTCGAGGAGCGCGCGACGCTTCGTGAGCCGCTCGTCGAGCGCCGCCCGGTCCGCGAGGCCCGCGTGGTGGCCGGCGATCATGAACGAGAGCGGAATGCCCAGACCCCCGGGAAGTCTTCTCGCCAGCGCCGCCCCCGCGGTCGAGTGATCGCGGATCACCGCGTCGAGATCGAGCGACTCGACGTGCGCTTCGAAACCGTTCTCCTCTCGGATGCGTCGTTGAAACGCCGCGGAGTACTTCCCGAGGTCGTGCCACAGACCCGCGAGGCGCGCCCAGTCTGACGCTCCAAACGCGTCGGCGAATCGCGCGGCGAGCTCGCCGACGTCGCGGAGGTGCTCGTCGAGCAAATGCGCCGTGCCGTCCTCGCGAAGATGCGCGATGGGCTCCGTGGTCGTGTGCTTCGGCTGTGGCTGCATGCGCCCCCCAATTCGAACAAGCGTGTCCCGCGCTTCGTCGACGAATGTCGGCGAACGACACGAATCCCTGCGCCGCGACGATGTCTCGCGGTCTTCCTTCGCGTCGAGTCGGACGCTACGGACTCACGTCGAGAGTCGATAGACGAACGTGTGTTCAGGTCGGACGTTGCCTGTCACTCGACGGCGATTCCGCCCGGAAAACGCTCACCGCGCGATGGCGGGCGCGACCGCGGGCGTCTCTGCGACGACCCTGCGCTCCACCGCGAACATCAGCACCGGGAGCACCGACACCATCGCGATCGAGAACCACGCGAGCGTCGGGACGTTCTCGAGCCTCCCCGACGGCGACTCGTAGAGCACCTGCGACGAGAGCACCGCGCCGACGGCCGACGCCGCGTGACCCGCCGCGCTCTGGATCGACATGAAGCGCGCGCGCTCCGCAGCCCTCGGCACGCGCGAGGTGAGCGTGTTGTAGGCCACGTTGCGAAAGCCCGTCGCGCCCATGAAGCCCACGAACACGAGGAGCACGGGCACCGGCGGCACCTCGCGCACGAAGCCGCTCCAGAGCACCGCGATCGTCGCGATCGTGCCGAAGGTCGCCACCGCGGAGGAGCCGAAGCGATCGACGAGGCGCCCCGCGAGGCGCAGCACGCCGAAGCTCACGATGCCTCCGATGAAATAGAGCGTCTCGATCTCGGCGCGCGGATAGCCGAGGTTGCGCTGGAGGTGCCCCGAGATGTTCGGGATCAGCGCGAACATCCCCATCGTCGCGGTCACCGTCATCGCGTACGAGAGCAGCACCACGGGGCGGCGGAACATGTCCGCGAAGGTCGTCGCGCTCGCCACGTCACCCTTCCGCGCGTCGAGGTGCGCGCGCATGCTCGGGAGCAGCCACACGGCGAGCGACGCGATCACGAGGCCCATCGCGCCGACCGCGAAGAAGGGCGTGCGCCAGCCGCCCATGCGCGCGAGCTTGAGCCCCGCGGGGACGCCGAGCACCGAGGCGATCGAGAACGCGCCCATCACCGCGCCCATGGCCTTGCCCCTGCGCTCCGCGGGCACGGCGTCGGAGACGATCGAGAGCGCGATCGACGTGGCCGGTCCGCCGAAGGCGCCCGCGATCACGCGCGCGATGAGGAGCGTCGCGAGGCCCGTCGCGGCGCCGCCGAGCACGGTGCCCACGACGAGGCCGAACATGGCGACGGCGAGGGCGCTGCGTCGGTCGAAGCGGTCGAGCACCAGCGAGCCCGCGAGGCCCGTGACGCACGCCGCGGCGGTGTAGCTCCCGCCGATGAGGCCGAGGCGCGACACGGGGATGTGCAGCGCCGCGGCGAAGTCAGGCCCCATGGGCATGACCATCATGAAATCGAGGATGTTGACGAACTGAACGGCGCCGACGAGAAAGACGATCGTTCGTTCGGAGGGGGCTCTGCTCACGGTGTCGGGCGAGTGTGCGTGCCGCGCGCCGCGGTGTCACCGGGGTATCCGCGCAACGGCGGCGGTGATCACTCGCGGCCGGTGCCCGAGTAGAGCGAGAGTCGTCGAACGTTCTCGTCGATGTGCAGGGGTTGTCGCAGCGAGGGGAAGGCCCGCTGCGCGCAGTCGGGACGCTCGCACATGCGGCACGTGACGCCGACGGGCGTGGCGGCCTCGGGGCTCGAGAGGTCCATGCCGTCGGAGTAGACGAGCTCGCGCGCGTGCTCGAGGCGACACCCGAGCCCGATGGCCTGCACGGGCTGCTGATCGTGGTACCCGAGCGAGTCCTTCTGGATCGTGCGCGCGAGGCAGAAGAAGGTGCCGCCGTCGGGCATGCGCGACACCTGGAGGCGGATCATCCCGGGGGTGAGAAAGGCGGCGAAGACGTTCCACCGCGGGCAGGCGCCGGCGAAGCGCGCGATGCGAATGCCCGAGGCCGAGAAGCGCTTCGAGATGTTCCCCGCGACGTCGATGCGGATCATGTGAAAGGCCACGCCCTCGCTGCCGCGCCGACGCAGCGTCGTGAGCCGGTGACACACCTGTTCGAAGCCCACCCTGAAGCGCCGCCCCACCACGTCGACGTCGTAGCGCTCGCTCCTCGCCGCGTGAAGAATGGCCTCGTAGGGCATGAGCACCGCCCCCGCGAAGTAGTTCGCGAGCGCCGCGCGGGCGAGGGCCCGAGACTCGTGCGTGACCACCGCGGGGTCATCGAGGAGCCGATCGATCGCGCCGCGCGCCTCGAGCAGCCCCACCTGGTGCGCCATCTGAAACGTGCGGCTCCGCGTCGGGAGCAGCTCCGAGAGGTGCAGCACCTTGCGCTCGGGGTCGTAGCGTCGGAGCGTCCCTCGGCCCTCCGTCGATCGCACGATGGCGACCTCGAC
Organism: Polyangiales bacterium; assembly: GCA_046351535.1. Classification (GTDB taxonomy): domain Bacteria; phylum Myxococcota_A; class Polyangia; order Polyangiales; genus CAISKJ01. The sequence continues at coordinate 106,757 of JAXLYG010000041.1, read as the reverse complement.
GCCGTGGGCCCGCTCGAGGTGCCGCGCGAGCCCGCGCTGGATGTCGTCGGTCTCGAGCCGCGCGTCGCGCCACACCCGCTCCGCCGACTCCTCGAGCTCGGGGAAGTGGTTCATGTGCCGCTGGATGAGGTCGTTGACGTCCTCCGAGGGCGAGCGCAGCGAGGCGATGCCCGCGTTCTCCTGCCCCGCCTCGGCGAGCCGCTGCGCGAGGGTCTCGGCGTTGTCCCTGGCCTGCGCGTACGCGTTGTAGAGCCGCAGCGCCTCACGCGCGACCGCGGGCGACGTCGTGACGAACTCGCGCACGTCGGCGTCCTTGAGCACCGTCGCTTCGAAGAGCGGATCCGAGAACGCCTCGAGCAGGTCGCTCACGAGCCGCGCGTCGTCGTCGGCGACGAACTCCTGAAGCTCGACGCCGAACTCCCGCGCGAGCTTGAAGAGCATCGACGCGGGCAGCGGTCGCCGGTCGTTCTCGATGAGGTTCAGGTAGCTCGTCGACACGTCGAGCCGCGAGGCCAGCTCGGCCTGCGAGAGCGACTCGCGACGCCGGAGCGCGCGCACCTTGCCTCCGAGCTTGACTGCCTCCTTCACGGGCTTGCGAGCGGCCACCGGGAACCTCCGTCTGTCAACGTGTTTACAACATGGCTTCCGGTCATTTACAACGATTGACAGAGCCGCCGCGGCGCTTCGCGTCGGTGCGATGCGCGGCGCGCTTCCGACGCGGGGGAGCGAGAGGTTTGCGCGGCCGTTGCTGGTACGATCGCCGCGATGGCCGCCGCGGCGCCGCACACCCACCCGCTGAGACCGTGGCACGACGCGGCCCTCTCGCTCGTCGTCGCGACGCAGGTCTTCGCCGTCGCGCACGCCTCCCCGTGGCTCCCGCTGCGATGGAGCGTCGCGGCCTCGCTCGCCGTCGCCCTCGCCGCCGCGCATCCCCTCCAGACGCGCACCGTGGGCCTCTCGCTGCTCCTCCGTTGCGTGGCCTACGGCGCGGCGCTCTCGGCCGTGGGTGCGCTGCTCCACGCGCCGTCGCTCTATCCGCGCGCCGAGCCCGCGGCCAACGCGCTCGCCGCGGCCTTCGCGCTCTTCGCCGCGCAGGCGCCGCTGATGATGTCGCGCTGGTGGGTGCGCGCGCATCCCTCGCAAGACGCGGCGCTCGAGCTGGCCGAGCCCGCGGGCTGGTCGCTCGTCGCCACGGCCGTCGCGCTCACGGCGCTCAACCGCGCGTGGGCCTGGTCGTTCGAACTCGGCACGGCGTGGAGCACGGGCGCCTGCGCCGCGCTCGGCGTGATCGCGCTCTCGTGGTCGTGGGTGTCGCAGCGCATGCGTCGCGCGTGGATGCGTCGCGTGCTCGCGGAGCGTGACCCCGCGTGGCAGGTGATCGCCGCCGGGGAGCCCGCCTCCGCGCCGCCGTGGACGCACGCCGAGACCGAGGGATCGCTCACGCTGCGCCTCGCGCGCCGCGCGCCCGAGGCCCACTACCGCGACGCCGCGGACGGAGCGGTTCCCGTCGCGAAGATGGGACCGCGAGACGCGCGCGCGTGGTGGATCCGTCGCGGTCTTCACGTGGCCTCCGCGGCGTGGGTCGGGGCGCTGATGCTGATGGGCGCCGCGGCGCTGCTGCACATCACGAGCGCGCTCCCGCCGCCGTCGAGCGACCCCGAGCGCGAGGCGATGCGGCTGCTCACGACGGGGCTCGTCGCGGCGCCGTCTCCGTGCGCGCTGAGGGAGCGTGGCGCCGCGTCGCTGCGGCATCGCGTGTTCGAGTTCGACGCCGACGGGCGCGCGGAGATCTGGTCGTCGGGGAGGCTGCTCCTCTCGCACGAATCGCCGCGCGCCTCGGGCGCCGCGCGCTCGCCGAGGCGGCACTGGTTCGCGGAGCGCTGCGTGTCGCCGGGCGTGGCGTCCGTGTGGCTCGATCACCCGCGCCCGTCGCTGATGGTCGCGCGTCAGGCGATCCACTCGCTGCGCGCGTCGCCGCGCGAGGAGGCCCCCGTCGCGACGGGGCGCGCGGTGTGCCTCCCCGGGCGGTGGTGTTCGCTCGGCTGGCGCGACGCGCTCGACGCCGGGTCGTCCGCGGCGGGCTACGGCGTGGAGCTCGACGCGCGCGGACGCTTCACGTGCTTCAACGGCGAGAACGAGACCTCCGCGGGGATGGTGCCGTCCCACGACGCGGAGGCCCTCCTGCGCGCGGTGAAGCAGCTCGCGGAGCTCCGCGGGTACACGCGGCCGCACCTGACGATCTTCGGCTACGTGCGCACGGGCGACGACCCGGCGGAGCTCTCGCTGAACTTCGTGGGCGCCGACCGCATCTGGGAGGCGCTGCGCCGCAGGCTCTGCACGGCGCGCTGAGGCGCTACGCGGCGCGCGCGAGCACCGCCCGCTCGATGAGCACTTCGCGCGCGGGGCCGAACGGAAACTCTCGGAGCAGCGCCGTGAGCCGCGACTCGGTCTCGCCGAGGTTGTGATACCCGCGCAGCGTCGCGAGGCGACCGAGGCCGAAGCGCGGCTGCTCCGCGTCGATCTCCCATGGGTGCAGGTACACCATCGCCGGCCCCTCGCGCGTCACGCGGCGCAGCGCCGCGCGCGTGTACTCCATCGGCAGGAGGCGCAGATACCCGCCGCCGCCCGCCGGGAGGTTGCGCCCGAGCACGCGCACCGTGCTGCTCGGAAACTCCGCGAGGCCCGCGCCGGGCCCCTCGTCGATGCGATGCGGCATCCTCGGCGCATCGGGAATCCCGTAGCGGTCATGGCGGATCGGAAAGACGCTCGCGTCGTAGCGAAAGCCCGCGTCGCGCAGCTCGTCGAGCGCCCACAGCGTCGCCTTCACCACCGAGAAGGTCGGCGCGCGATACCCGTCGACCCGCACGCCCGCGATGTCTTCGAGGGTCTTCTTCGCGGCCGTCACGTCGTCGCGAAACTCCGCCCGCGACATCTGCGTGATCATCCGGTGCGCGTCGCCGTGGCACGCGAGCTCGTGACCGCCCTCGACGATCCTCCGCACGAGCGCGGGGTGTCGCCGCGCGACCCACCCGAGCGTGAAGAAGGTCGCGTGAACGCCCTCCCGCGCGAAGAGGTCGAGGAGGCGGCCGGTCTGCCACTCGACGCGCGTCTCGAGGCGGTCCCACTCGTCACGCGAGACCGTGTGGGCGAGGGCCTCGACCTGAAAGTACTCCTCGACGTCGACCGTGAGCGCGTTGAGCATCATCGCCTCTGTGCTGCTTGTTTCCGTGGGTCACTCGTCGTCTTCGCGCAGGGCCTTCTCGCGCCGCTCTCGCGCCGACATCGCCTCGGGCACGCCGTCGCCGAAGCGCAGCGCCGCCACGACGCACAGCGCCGAGCCGAGCACCACGAGCGCGAGCGCCGCGCCCGGAGAGGGCGACAGTCCGAGCTTCTTCAGCCGCAGAAAGGGCATCGCCACCGACACGAGGGGCCCGAGCGCGAGCACGCCGAGGAGCGGGCGCGACGCCGTCATCGCGCTCCCCGTCCGACGCGTCCGAAGGATCTGAAGGAGGAACAGCGCCGCCCCGGGGACGAGCCACGCGGTCATCTGCCCGCGCATCGCGGGGTACGTCCCGAGCGCGAGGTCGAGGGGACGCAGCGCCACGTCGAGGCGCACCTGCGCGCCGTTTCGCAGCGGCACGCTCGACATGAGCGGGAGCATCATCGCCGCGAGGTAGCAGCCCGCCGCCGCGAGCGCGGGGAGCTGCCCGCCGCGCCACCACCGCGCCACCGGAGAGCTCGGCGCGAGCTCGTGACCCGTCGCGCGCGAGGCCATCGAGACCGCGTGCGGCGTCTCGCAGACCGGGCACACGCCGCCGGTGGGCATCATCGCGCCGCAGCGCGGGCACTCGACATCAGACGACATAGGGGGACGCGACGTTGCCACGGAGCGGCGCGGATGACGACCCTCCTCGTCGCGCACGCGCTCATCGCCCCGTTCGCCAACGGAGAAACTCCGTCGAGAGCAGCCCGAAGCGCCAGTGGTCGGTGTAGACGCCGCCGATGGGGCGGTCCTCGCGGAGCGTCCCTTCGCGCGAAAACCCCAGTTTTTCAAGCACGCGCGCGCTGCCGTGGTTGCCCACCGCCACGTCGGCTCGCACCTTGTGGAGCCGCAGCGTCTCGAACGCGTAGCGCAGCATCGGGAGCGCGGCCTCCGTCGCGTAGCCCTTGCGGCAGCGGTCCGCGCGCACCCAGTACCCGAGCTCGGCCTGCGAGCGCCGCGTGTCGATGGAGTCGAGCTCGACGCTCCCCGCGAGCGCGCCGGTCTCGCGTTCGAAGACGCCGAGCCGCACCGTGCGCCCCTGGAGCCACGCCTCGCGGCCGATGCGCACGAAGTTCCGCGCCTGGTCCATCTCGAACATCTCGCGGGGCCACGACATGAAGCGCCCGAGCTCCGCGCGTGACGAGCTCACGAGGGCGAGCAGCTCGCGCGCCTCGTTCATCACCAGGGGGCGAAGCTGGAGCCTCGCCGTGTCGCCGAAGGGCACCGATGGGAGCATCGAAGGGCTCGTGAGCCCCGCGATCAGAGCACCCTCCCGCGCGCCCTCGCAAGCCTCATGGAAACTCCCGCGGGATGAACTGGAGCGCCGATCGGAAAACGCCCGCCGCGCCGCAAGGAGCCGCGAGCACTGCAAGGCGCGGCTTCGAAGCAAGGCTGTTGGCCTTGCGGGAAGACGCAACGACGCAGGGCGATGCAGATCGGAAGCAGAGCGGTGAGGCGCTTTTCCGGTCGGCGCTCTAAAGTCGCGCGCCCGATGACCTCCCCCGCGCACACCGCCGAGTCGCTCTACGCGACCTTCTTCTGGCCGCTCTACCCCGACGACGTGCGCGCCGACCCCACGCGCTTTCGCGACCTCGACGTGAACCCCGCGAAGAATCCCGCGCTCACGGCGACGCTCTCCGAGGCCGCGCAGCTCTTCATCGACAACGCCCCGCAGCTCCTCGGCACGACGCTCACCCTCGACGACGACGGCGTCGCCACGCTCGCGCGCGCCCTCGACCGCGCCCGCCGCGACGCGTGGATCGCCGCCACGGAACCCGGTAAGCCGGGGCCCTTCTTTCACGCCGTCGTGCACGCGAGCGCCTTCGTCGGCGAGGTGATCGCGCGCCACCACGGCGGCGCCTGGGAGCTCCGTCGGCCCCTCTGGGAGTCCATCGTTCGACGCAGCACGCGCGGCGCCATCGCGCCCTTTCACTGGATCTTGAAGGGCCTCGCCGACGACGCGGTCGACGACGCGCCGCTCGCGTATCGATGGCGCGTTCACGTGGTGATGGCCGGCGTCGACCCGTCTTCGTGGCCCGCGCTCACCGAGGCGAAGCGCCTGCCTTCGCTCAAGACCCCCGCCTACGACGTGCTGGTGAAGTACCTGCGCCAGCACGTCCCGACGCTGCGCGACGTGGGCGAGGGCTTCCCCACGCCCGCGGAGTTCACGGCGAAGCGCTACCCCTCGCTCGGCTTCGAACCGCTCCACGGCGGCCGCGTGCTCGCGCTCCACGGAATGGTCCCCGCCGAGGGCGAGGGCCCCTCCACCGTCGAGATCATGTGGATCACGCCGCAGGGCTACGACCACGCCGACGTGGTCCCGTGCGACGGTCAGGTCCCCCACTTCGCGCGCGCCCTCAACGACGAGACCCTCGAGGTCACCGTCGCGTGGAAGGGCCGCCCCGTCACCCACCGACTCACCCTCCGCGGCCACGGCTGAAGAGAGCCAACACACCATGTCAGCACCCCGATTCCGATTCGATCGAGAGACCGTCGGCGAAGACCTCGCGCTCATGCCCTTCGACGCGCGGTATCGCCTCGACCTCGCGGGCATCAAGCTCTCGCTCGTCGCGTGGCAGGCGCTGCCCTTCGCTACGCGCGTGTCGCTCTGCGAGCACCCCATCGCCTCGCGCGAAGACATCGCGGCCTTCGCGGCGCGCGTCGACGAGGCCGTGACCGCCGTGGGCCAGTCCGCGCCTCGCATCGAGCCCGCGCCGACGCCGCACCCATGGGCTGGCGACGACGCCCTCACGGCCCTCATCGCCCGCGCCTCGGAGCTCGGGATCACCGTGCGCGCGGAGCGCTGGAGCGCCCTCGATGACGAGCAGCGCTACGTGCTCGCGAAGGCTTCTGGCAAGGGCAAACGTGACGAGCGGCTCCGCGCGGCGCTGACCGAGCTCGGGCTCGCGTGACCGCGCTCGTCGGCGTCTTCGTCGGCGGGCGGAGCTCGCGCATGGGAGGCTCACCGAAGGGCCTCCTCACGGCGCCCGACACGGGTGAGACCCTCGTCGGTAGAGCGCTTCGCATCGCGCGAGAACTCTCGCTCGACGTGGCGCTCGTAGGCGAGGCCCGCGCGTACGCCGACGTCGCGCCCGACGTCCCTGTGATCGCCGACGACCCCGCGGGAATCGGCCCCCTCGGAGGTCTCCGCGCGCTCTTTCTCGCGGCGAAGGGGAGAGCCCTGATCGCGCTCGCGTGCGACATGCCCTTCGTGTCGTCCGCGTCGCTGCGCGCGCTCGTCGAAGCGCCGCCCGCGGGGTGCGTCGCCGCGCGGAGCTCTGACGGCGTCCACTGGGAGCCCTTCTTCGCCCGCTACGACGCGGCCCTCGCGGCGCCCGTCGCGACGGCGATGGTCGGGCGAGGGGAGCGCTCGCTGCAGCGCCTCGTCGAGGCCCTCGATCCGCGCGCGATCGCGGTCGATCCGTCGTCGGTGATCGACTGGGACACGCCCGACGACGTGGCCCTCAGGCGATGCCGAACTCCTTGATCTTGTAGAGCAGCGCGCGGTGCGAGATCTCGAGGAGCTCCGCCGCGCGGGTGCGGTTGCCCTTGGTGCGCTCGAGGGCCCTACGGATGAGGATCTCCTCGATGATCCGCGTGGTCTTCTTGATCGAGTGGTTGCCCTTCTCGAGCTCGGCGCCAGCGGGGTCTGCGGTCCTTGAATGCGCGGGTCGAGGTCGGCCATGTGAGCACGGTGTTCCCGCAGAGCACCATCGCGCGCTCGATGGCGTGCTCGAGCTCGCGCACGTTGCCCGGCCACGCGTAGTCGGTGAGCACCCGCATGGCCTTGGGGTCGACGGCCTGGATCGACGTGCCGAGGCGCTCGTTGAAGCGCGCGATGAAGCGGTCGACCAGCAGCGGGATGTCGTCGCGACGCTGTCTCAACGGGGGAATCGTCACCGACAGCACGTTGAGCCTGAAGAAGAGGTCCTCGCGGAAGCGACCCGATTTGACCTCCTTGGCGATGTCCTTCGCGCTCGCGGCCACGACGCGCACGTCGGCCTTGCGATCGTGCGTCTCGCCCGACGACGGAAGGTCCCCTCTTGAAGCACCCGCAGGAGCTTCACTTGGAGGGGCAGCGGGAGGTCGGCGATCTCGTCGAGAAAGAGCGTGCCCCCTTCGGCCTCTTCGAAGAGCCCGCGCTTGTCGGCGCTCGCGTCGGTGAAGGCGCCCTTCTTGTGCCCGAAGAGCTCGCTCTCGATGAGGTTCTCGGGAATCGCCCCGCAGTTGATCGCCACGAAGGGCTTCGCCGCGCGCGGTGAGCGCGTGTGGATCGACCGCGCCACGAGCTCCTTGCCGACGCCCGTCTCGCCGTTGATGAGCACCGTGGTCTTGAAGCTCGCCACGCGCGCCACGGTGGCGAAGAGCCCCTTCATCGAGTCGGCCCGCGCCACCAGCGAGTCGAAGCGGTTCTCCCGCGCGAGCGCCGCGCGGAGCTCCTTGTTCTCTCGACGGAGCGCCTCGCGCTCCTGCGCCTTGCGCAGCGTGAAGGCGAGGTCCGCGGGGGCGAAGGGCTTCGTGAGGTAGTCCTGCGCGCCGGCCTTGATCGCCGCGAGCGCGTCGTCGTGCGAGCCGTACGCGCTCATCACCAGCACCACCGACGCGGGCCAGCGCTTGCGAACCTCCGCGAGCAGGTCCATCCCCGAGCGCCCGCCGGGCATGCGGACGTCGGTGACCACGTACTCCGCCGCGTCGCGCTCCATCAGGGCGAGGGCCTCGTCGACGCTGGCCGCCGCGATCACGTCCCACCCCCGTTGCGGAGGTGCGTCTTCAACGCGAGGCGGAGGTTCTCCTCGTCGTCGACGAGGAGCACCCGTGTCGTGGGCCTGTCGCGAGGCGCGGTCGGCGTCATCGTGGGTCTCGAAATCTGTGGGAGGTGAAGAGAGCCTCGGGACGAATCCTGCCAACTCTCGTTGTCAGCGTTGAGCCCCGGGGTTTTCACCCGGACTCCGCGCATCGGGCTGTAATCTACGAGAGATTCCGTCTGGCGTCATGGTTGCAGAAAGACTCGGAGCCCTCAGCGATTCGGCCGTTGCCCTGCAAAACGCAAAGAGGTTATGGTCGCGCCGCTGATCTTCAGGATCCGTACCCAAGGAGCTGTGTGTATGCATCAGCGGAATCAGACCTTCCGCAATAGGGTTGTGTGCGTGGCGGCCGTGGTGGGCCTCGGCGCGGGGATGTTCGGCTGCCTCGACCGCCCGGTCGCGAAGCCCAACACGAACCTCCAGTCGGGCGTGCGGATCCCGGTGGTGAACAACGCCATCGAGAACGTCGACGTGCTGTTCGAGATCGATAACTCGAACTCCATGTCGGAGAACCAGGCCAACCTGGCGCGCAACTTCCAGACCCTGATCGATCAGCTCGTCAACCCCCCGCTCAATCCGATGACGATGCGGCCCGATCACCCCCCGGTGAAGAGCCTCCACGTCGGCGTGATCTCGTCGGACCTCGGCACGCCGGGCTCTGTCGTTCCGTCGTGCGCGAACAGCGACACGGGCGACGACGGCCTGCTCAACCCGATCGAGAACGGTCTCGGCGATCCGCACGCACCAGCCGTGGACCTCGGCCCCCGCGGGTCGTCGCCCGGCGCGCTGCACCAACGATCCGAACCAGTACCCGTCGTTCCTCACGTTCACCGCGAACATGACGAACGCGACGGAGTTCCGCGACGACTTCATCTGCAACGCGTACCTGTCGACGGGCGGCTGCGGTCTCGAGCAGCAGCTCGAGTCTGCGTACCGCGCGCTCGTGATCCGCAACCCGCGTGAGCAGCCCGGCAACACCGATCCGAACGCGGGCTTCGTGCGCAACGACGCCGTGCTCGCGATCGTGATGGTGACCGACGAAGAAGACGGCTCGACGCGCGACTGCCGCTTCGCCGAAGCGGGCGTGCCCTGCACCGACGCGGTGGGCGTCTTCGACATCATGTCGCCCGACTGGTCGTCGAGCGACCTCAACCTCCGCTTCTACATGTACACCCCCGGCTCGCGGCAGGACCCCACCTGGCCCATCGACCGATACATGGACCCGGCGCGTCCGACGCGCGGCTTCACGTCGCTCAAGCCCGGCCGCCCCGACCTCGTCATCTTCTCGGCCATCGCGGGCGTTCCCCTCAACCCCCCGATGCGCGCCGCGTCGAGCGGAACGGGCATGGAGGTCGACTACGACGCCCTCCTCGGCCGTATGCCCGACGGCTCCGACGGGTACACGGGTGAGCAGACCGGCAGCGGTCCCATCTCGATGCGTCAGCGCAACATGGACCCCATGTGCTCGACGCGCGTGGTGCCCGCGTGCCGTCGCGAAGGCGCGCCCGCCGTCACCACCTGTGATGCCGGCTCGCAGTACTTCGCGTGGCCCTCGCGCCGCGTGGTGCAGGTCGCCCGCCGCTTCTCGGAGCGTTACAACAACGGCACGCTCAGCTCGATCTGCGCGAACGACTACACCCCCGCGCTCGCCGCGATCGTCGAGCGCATCCAGTCGCGCCTGACGGGCCGCTGCCTCCCGCGCCCCCTCGAGACCAACCCCCCGATCTGCGCGATGGGGCAGACCTCGACCACCGCGCGCCCCTGCGCCGCGGCGCATCAGCCGGTGCGCGTGAACTGCATCGTGCGCGAGATCCTCCCGGCGGGCATGTCGACGGGCGTCTGCTCGGCCGCGCGCGGACGCACCGCGGGTGACCGCGACGTCTCGACGAACCGCAACACCTGCATCGTCAACCAGGTCGTCGTCGGCCTCGGCGACGCGCCGCCCGCGGGTCAGGAAGGCTTCTTCTACGACACGCGCCCCGACCCCACGGCGCCCGACTGCCGCCAGCACATCGAGTTCACCGGCAACGCCGGCCTCGTCTCTGGCGCCACCGCGGTGATCGAGTGCGTGCAGGCCGCCGCGACGACCACCACCTCGATGTGATCGCGTAGCGCGACACGCTCGACGCCTCACAGACGCACCGCCCCTCCTCGCAACGCGCGACGAGGGGCGGTGGTCATTTCGAATCCCGCGCGAACGATCACAGCGCACAGACGCGAGACGCGAGACGCGCCGCGCAGACAACGCGAGAGGCGCCAACGCGCGTTGCGGTGTTGGCAGTCGCATCTCTCTGAAGTGGCTTATTTACAGGCTGATTCGCGTGGGCATCGCCCGTGCTCTACATCGTCGCGAGGGAGGTTCCCATGCGACGAGACGCGAACGTGATGATGGTGGGCGCGCTGTGTCTGATGGCGATGACGAACGCGGGGTGTCTCGAGCGCTGCGTGTCCGCGCCGCAGCCGAGGCTCTCGTCGGGCGTGCGAATCCCCATCGTGAACAACGCGATCGAGAAGGTCGACATCCTCTTCGAGATCGACAACTCGAACTCCATGTCAGAGAACCAGGCCAACCTGGCGCGCAACTTCCAGACGCTGATCGATCAGCTCGTGAGCCCGCCGGTGAACCCCATGACGGGGCGCCCCGATCACCCTCCGGCCAGGAGCCTCCACGTCGGCGTGATCTCGTCGGACCTCGGCACGCCGGGCTCTGTCGTTCCGTCGTGCGCGAACAGCGACACGGGCGACGACGGCCTGCTCAACCCGATCAGGAACGGCCTCGCACTCCGCACGCACCAGCCGTGGGGAGGGAGCGCGCCGCCCGGTCGTCGTCCCGCACGCTGCACCAACGACCCGAACCAGTACCCGTCGTTCCTCACGTTCACGGCCGACGCGACCAACGCGACGGAGTTCCGCGACGACTTCATCTGCAACGCGTACCTCTCGATCGGCGGCTGCGGCCTCGAGCAGCAGCTCGAGTCTGCGTACCGCGCGCTCGTGATCCGCAACCCGCGTGAGCAGCCCGGCAACACCGATCCGAACGCGGGCTTCGTGCGCAACGACGCCGTGCTCGCGATCGTGATGGTGACCGACGAAGAAGACGGCTCGACGCGCGACTGCCGCTTCGCCGAAGCGGGCGTGCCCTGCACCGACGCGGTGGGCGTCTTCGACATCATGTCGCCCGACTGGTCGTCGAGCGATCTCAACCTCCGCTTCTACATGTACACCCCCGGCTCGCGGCAGGACCCCACCTGGCCCATCGACCGCTACATCGATCCGGCGCGTCCGACGCGCGGCTTCACGTCGCTCAAGCCCGGCCGCCCCGACCTCGTCATCTTCTCGGCCATCGCGGGCATTCCGCTCAACCCTCCGACCCGCGCGTCGTCGACCGGGACGGGCACCGAGATCGACTACGACGCCCTCCTCGGCCGCATGCCCGACGGCTCCGACGGGTACACGGGCGAGCAGACCGGCAGCGGCCCCGTCTCGATGCGCCAGCGCAACATGGACCCCATGTGCACGCAGCGTGTGGTGCCCGCGTGTCGACGTGAGGGATCGCCCGCGAGCACCTCGTGCGACGCGGGCTCGCAGTACTTCGCGTGGCCCTCGCGCCGCATCGCGCAGGTCGCCCGACGCTTCTCGGAGCGATACAACAACGGCACGCTCAGCTCGATCTGCGCGAACGACTACACCCCCGCGCTCGCGCAGGTCGTCGAGCGCATCCAGTCGAGGCTCACGCTGCCCTGCCTCCCGCGTCCGCTCGAGACCACGCCGCCCGTCTGCGCCGCGGGTCAGACGCCCGCTCGCAACGGCTGCGCAGGGCCCACGACGCCCATCCACGTGACCTGCGTGCTGCGCGAGATCCTCCCGGCCGGAGAGACCGCTGCGCGGGCCTGCACGCGCGCCCGCGGACGCACCGTCGGAGACCGCGACCCCAACCTCATGCGCGACACCTGCCTCGTCGATCAGATCGAGGTCCCGCTCGGCACTGCGCCGTCGGGTGATGCGCGCGGGTTCTGGTACGACACGCGGCCCGATCCGCAGGCGCCGAGCTGCGGTCAGCGCGTGCGCTTCACCACCGGCGCGGAGCCGCTCAACAACGCCACGGTCGTCGTCGAGTGCATCCAGAACGCGGGCGGCACGAGCGCGAACCAGACCGTGTCGAGCGGCGCGAACTCCTGCTGACGAAGCGCTTCGAAGTCAGCCCTTCCAACCGAGGCGGCGCGCCGTGGCGATGAAGTCGTCAGGGATCGCCGCCTCGAAGCGTACGGGGTCGTCGTCGGGCCTCGCGGGGTGCGTGAACCCGAGCGTGCGCGCGTGGAGCATCACGCGAGGCGCGTCGATGAGCGCGCGATCGACGCCGCGGATGTACACGCGCTCCCCCACGAGGGGATGACCCGCCTCCGAGAGGTGGATGCGGATCTGATGCTGCCGCCCCGTCTCGAGCCTGCACTCGACGAGCGTCGCGCCACCCTCGCCGGGGAGCGCCGCGAGGGCCTTCACGTGCGTCACCGCGCGGCGGCCCGTCCCCTCGGCGGACTTCGTTCGCGCGGAGCCGCGGAGCCCGTCGCCGCGGTCGTCGACGAAGACGGATTCGAAGGTGCGCTCGCCCGTGAAGCGACCGTGCGCGATGGCGACGTAGGCGCGCTCGGCGAGGTGCTTTCGAAAGAGGTGCGCGAGGTGGCGCTGCGCGAGCCACGTGCGACCGAAGACGAGCAGCCCCGAGGTCTCGCGGTCGATGCGGTGCACGACGAAGAGCGGCGCGTTGGCGGGCGCAAGCTTCCACTTGTGGAGCGCCACGCCAAGGCGGTCGACGAGGGCCCCGCGCTCGCCTTCGGCGTAGGGAACGGTGTTGATCCCCGGCGGCTTGTCGAACACGAGCACGTGCTGGTCGATGTAGACCACGCGGTCGCGCGAGAGGGCCACGGCGGGCCCGTTCGGTCCGCCAGGGACGCCCGTCGGAATCACCACGGGCGCGCCGGGGTCGATGGCGACGATGCTGCCCTCGCGCACGCGGGCGCCGGGGTCGGTCACGGGCTCTCCGTCGACGCGGACCTTGCCGCGCTGACAGAGGCGCTTGGCCTGCGTCCACGGGACGTTGAGCGCCTCGCGTACGAGCGCGCTGAGGGCCGAGTCGTCGCGGCTGCGATCGACGGAGAAGGTGTGCGCTGAAGGTCCGGGCAAAAGGCGCCTCCTGAAGGGAGCGCGATGGTACACTCCGCGCCGCGTGGCGACGGGACTCAAACATTGCCCGACGTGCAACCTCCGATATCCCGTCGAGGCAGTGACCTGCATCGTCGATCGGACGCCGCTCGTCCTCGTGCCTGACCCCCTCCTCGGCGCGCTGATCGCGGGGAAATACAGGGTCGAGAGCATCCTCGGCGTCGGCGGCATGGCGACGGTGTACCTCGCGCGCACGGCCCGCCTCGACCGCGCCGTGGCCGTGAAGGTCTTTCGAAAAGACCTCTCGAACGACCTGAAGCTCAGGGAGCGCTTCCGCCGCGAGTCGACGAGCACGCGCCGCCTCGCGCACCCGAACATCATCGAGATCCTCGATCAGGGCGACATGGACGACGGGACGCCGTTCATGGTGATGGAGTACCTCGAAGGTCAGACGCTCGAGGCGTTCTTGAAGAAGAACCCGGGGCCGATGGCCGTCCCGCAGGTGCTCGACCTCATGTCGCAGGTGGTGGCGGGGCTCGCGCGCGCGCATGACTTTCAGGTCATTCACCGCGACCTCAAGCCCGACAACCTCTACATCGTCTCGATGCCCGACGGCGCCGAGCGCATGAAGATCCTCGACTTCGGCATCGCGCGCTGCCTCCTCGACTCGCGCCTCACGGGCACCGGCGAGATCTTCGGGACGCCGCAGTACATGGCCCCCGAGCGCATCACGAGCATCGAGGCCGGACCCTCGGCGGACCTCTACGCCCTCGGCTGCATCATGTTCCGCTGCGCCACGGGGAGGCTGCCGTTCCAGGCCGGCGATGTGACCGCGTTTCTCATCGCGCACCTGCGAGAGGCGCCGCCGTCGCCGCGGCTCATCAACCCCGAGGTGCCGCCCGAGCTCGACGCGCTGATCCTCCAGTGCCTCGAGAAGAAGCCCGAGCATCGCCCCGCCGACGCGCGCACCGTCGAGCGCGCGCTCACCGCGCTCGTGCAGCGATTCCCTCGTCCGCGAAAGCTCTCGGGGGCCTTCGTCGCGCGCACGCCGCCCGCGCGCGTCGCCCACGACATGAAGGCCACCTCCGCGGGCGGCATGTTCTCGTCGATCTCCATCGAGCGCTGGGGCCGTCGCACGGAGCTCTTCGGCGAGATGGTTCGAAGGGCCTTCCCCACGGGCGCCGATCCTCGCCTCTACGCCGCGCTCGGGAGGCTCCGCGCGACGGTCACCGCGATGGCCGAGGTGCACGCGCAGTGGCTCACCGACCAGACCCGCGCCGACGCCATCGCCGACCGCACGCGCGACGCGCAGCTCCGCTTCGGACGCGCGATGGACTCCCTCGCCACGGACCTCTTCGAATCGCGTGAGGCCGTCACCGCGGCGACGCGCGAGGCCGCCGCGAGCGAGGTGCAGGCGGGGCCCGTGCTCGGACCCTTTCTCGAAGCGCACGCCGACGTGCTCGCGCTCGGTCCGTCACCCTCGCGCCCGATGCAGGAGGTGCTCACGCGCTACCGCGCGGCCCTCACGGCCCTCGAAGCCGCGGCCCCCTACGCCGACGGGCTCCGTGAGGCCCAGGCCGAGCGCGCGCGCCGCGAGGGCGACGTGAAGGACCTCGAGTTTCAGATCGAGTCGCTGCGCGTTCAGCTCGAGCGCGTGTCGCAGGCCGGCGAAGACGAGATGCAGGGCGTACAGCGCCGCCTCGAGATCGCCGCGACGCAGCTCTCTGCGATGGAGGTCGAGCTCGTGAAGGCCGCGAGCGAGCTCTCCGCCGCGCTCCGCGGTCGCCGCGATCTCGACGACCTCTTCGCCGCGCTCGAAGCCGACGCCGCGTAGTCAGAGCCCGCGCACGCAGCGAAAGCCCACGTCGACGCGCTGCTCTCGCGCATCGACGCCGCGCCGCGCCTCGCACGTGAGCTCCGACGCGGTCGCGTTGAACGACCCGCCGCGCACGACGCGCTGCGCGCCCGACGCAGGGCCCGTGGGATCCATCGCGACGCGCCCCTCGTCACGAGAGGCGCGCGCGGCGAACACGTCGGCCACCCACTCGGCCACGTTGCCGGCCATGTCAGACAGACCGAAGGGGCTCCGACCCGCGGACAATGCGCCCACGACGAGCGGCGCATCTCCGCAACCCGCGTGGCGCGCGAGGGCGCAGTCGGGAGCACGCTCACCCCACGGGTAGCGTCGACCGTCGATGCCGCGCGCGGCGAGCTCCCACTCGGCCTCGGTGGGCAGGCGCTGGCCGCTCCAGCCGCAGTATCTCCGCGCCATTTCCCACGAGACGTTGACGGCGGGGGCCGTCGGCCGCTGCGCCGAGGCGCCGTACGGATCGGGCGCCGCGAGGCACACCCCCGCGCTCACGCACCGCGCATACGCGGCCGCGGTCACCTCGGTGCGATCGATCGCGAAGGGGCCGATCGAAGCCCACGCCCCGCCGAAGCGCATCACACCCCCAGGAATGAGCGCCATGCTCGCAGGAACACGCACCGGCGGAGGCTCCGAGAGCCGCGCGCTCGCGCCCGCGTCGGAGGCGTTGCGGCGCGTGCACTCGTCGCCCTCTCCGCGGGTCTCGCCGGGCGCGCAGGTGGCCGCGAGGCCCGCGCACGCGCCGAGGCGCCACGACTGCCCGGGGAGGCAGCAGTGACCCTCGCGATCGACCACCGTCCGAGGCGCGGCGCACGCGTCTGCGCCGTCCGACGCGTCGCGCCCGGCGCCCGCGTCACGCGCCGCGGGGCGGCCGTCGTCCTCGTCGCTGTCGGGCTCGATGGGGACGCAGCGCATCCCCGCGTCGACGCGGGCGCTCGACGGGGCGTCGACGGCGGCGTCGCGCGGCGCGGCGGCGTCGCTCGAAACGGTCTGCGCGGCGCTCTCCCTCGCGCGAGGCCACACCGTCGCGGCGAGGGCGGCGGCGCAGAGAGAGACCGTCACTCGTCGGGTCAGCGCGGTACGCATCGGGGCGCGACGATACCCCCGTCGCCCGCGCGCTGTGAACGACGGCCTTCGGGACCCCGCGCGGTCGTCCCCCCGCTCGACCTCGTCGAACTTTCGGATGAATGGACGTTCACCCGCCCCGAGGCGCGGTGGGCGCGCGCAGCATCGGTTGACACCGAAGCGGCAAGTGTCCCATGTATCACTCGGACGGACTCGCTGCGCCCGACTTGTGGGGGGCGCCGGGAGAGACCATGAAGCCATCGAGCAACAAGTCTTCGGGCATCTTCACGGGCGACGCGTTGGGCAATGTCGGGGTCGCGATGGCGCGCGAGAACGTGCTCGAGATCCGCTACGAGCGCTACACGTCACGCGCGACGGCGATGCGCGGCTTCGAGCGCGCCGGCGAGCTCCTCCGCCAGAACCCGCAGTCGAACGCGCTCGTTCTGGGCCTGCTCGACGCGACGGGGCACGACCCCGGCAACACCGCGCTCGGCGTCCGCTGGTCTGCGGAGTTTCGAGACCAGCTCCGCCGCGTGGCCTTCGTCACGCGGAGCCAGAGCCTCGCGAACCTCGGCAACATCGTGAAGGTGATGGTCCCGTGGATCGAGGTCAGGGTGTTCACCTCGCGCGACGACGCGATCGCGTGGTGCGAGCTCCCCCTGCCGCAGAAGACCTCGTCGCAGACGGGCGTTCGCCCCGTCACCGGCCGCCGCAACAGCGCGGCCTGACCGCTCGTTTCAGTAATCCACGAGGGTGTCGACGGTCTCTTCGGCGCGCAGCGGGAGGCGCACCGGATACGACGCGTCGCGGGGCCCGTAGAGGTAGCGGTACCGCGCGAGGTTCTGCACGACGCGTCGCACGTAGTTGCGCGTCTCGTCGAAGGGGATCCGCTCGACGAACACGTCGAGGTCTTCGCCGCCGAAGCCCTGGATCCATCGGTTCATCGCGCCGGGGCCCGCGTTGAAGCTGCCCACCGCGCGGGGCAGCACCCCGTGGTACTGCTGGTAGAGCTTGCCGATGTACCAGCCGCCCACGCGGATGTTGTACGCGGGGTCGAAGAGCAGCTCCTCGCGGTACTCGATGTGGAGCGTCTGCGCGACGCGACGCGTGGTCGGCGGGATCATCTGCAGGAGGCCGATCGCGCGCGCGTTCGACACGTCGCGGCCGTTGAAGCCGCTCTCCTGTCGCATGATCGCGAAGAGGTAGTGCCGCGGCATCCCCGAGGCGTCTTCGGCGGCCTCGATGAGCGGCGCGTGGGGCCGGGGAAAGCCCGTGTCCCACACCCATCGCGTCTCGGCGGTGGGCAGCGGGTCGAGCGCGTCGGCGTGGCGCGACGACATGATGAAGGCCCTGCGCGCCTCGCCGATCGAGAGGTATGCGAGCGCGAGCGACTCGTCCGCGCGGTCCGACGGCACCGTGCGACGCAGCCGGTCCTCCGAGGCGTTGAGCGCCGTCCCCGCCTCGTGATCGAAGCCGAGCGCCGCGAGCCAGCGCACCTTCGCGGGCAGCGCGACCTCGGGCGCGGGCCTCGCCGCGGGGGGCTCGGGCAGCGCGGCGACCTCGACGTTTCGCTCTCGGAGACGCGACTCCGAGAGCATCGCGTACCAGGTGAGCGGACGCTCGACGATGAGCCGCTGCCACGCGGCCGTCGCCCCCGCCTCGTCGCCCGAGCGCGCCCTCGCGAGGGCCGACCAGTACTGCCCGCGGCCGCGCTCGAGGTGGTGCGTCGCGGCCTGGCCCGAGCGCTGGAGCGGCTCGATCGCCTCGGTGTAGCGGCCCGCGCGGTAGAGCGTCCAGCCCCAGTGCCACCAGGCCTCGATGCGCTGCCGTTCGGGCGCGTTGGGGCGGCTCTCGAGGTACGCCCGAAAGCGCGCCACGGCGTCGTCGACGCGCTCGTGGTGGGCCGCGAGCCACGCCGCGCGAAACGCCGACTCGTCGGCCCAGCGCCCGGTGCGCGTGCGCGCGAGCTCGTCGTAGGCGCGCACGGCCTCGTCGTCGTGATCGGCGCGCGAGAGGGCGCGCGCGGCCATGAACGCGTCCTCGTCGCGGTCGGGGTTGTCGGGGTTGGCGCCCGCCGCGGTGAGGCTCTGCGAGGCCTCGGCGTAGTGGCCGCGCATGCCGTAGTACGCGCGTCCGATGAGGTGCGCGCGCCTCGCTTCGAACGCGCCGCGACCGGCGGCGAGCGCGTTGAGCGCGGTGAGGGCTTCGGCGTAGCGCGCGCGCTCGATGAGGTTGGCCGCGCGCTCGAGGGTCTGCGCGGGCGTGAGCGCGGCGTTGAGGCGTCGGAGCGCGGCGAGGGCGTCGTCGGCGTGGCCGCTGTCAGGCTCGTCGATCGCGATGCGTCGCCAGCACGCCGAAGACGCCGCGTCGTCGTGGAGCGCTTCGAATGCCTGCGCGCACTGCCGCCAGGCGCGCGCGCGGTCGACGCCCGAGGGGGGATCGCTCGCCCATCCTCGCATCGCCCGTGCGGCGCGCTCGGCGTCTCCCGCCGCGAGCGACTCGATGGCGGACATCGCGCGGTCGCGCTCGCCGCCGCCGTTCGCGACGAGCGCGTCGAAGGCCGCGCGGGCTTCGGCGTGGTGGTTTCCGCGCGCGAGCGACTGCGCCTCCATGCGCAGGATCTCGACGCGGAGCGCGGGGATCTCGGCGTCGAGGCCGTGGAGGAGCGCCGCGGCGGCGTCGTGCTCGTCGAGTTCGAACGCGGTCCGTGCCGCGAGGTAGCGCCCCTCCCGCGACCGCTGCACGCGCTCGGGGAGCCGCTGGAGCGCGGCCTTCACCGCGCGAAAATCGCCGCGTCGCACGGCGGCGACGGCCTCGTCGAGCGAGGTCGGCACCGCGGGCGCGTCGAGGGCGTCGCTCGCCGCGTCGACGGCCGCGTCGGGGCGACGGGCGCTGTGCGCGTCGATGCCATGGATCTGCCGCGGACGCGGCGTGTCGCGCACGCAGGTGGTGAGCATGAGCGACAGCGAGACGAGGGCGATGCGGGGAGCTCCAGGCACGGTCTCCGCGGGTAGCACGGCTCGTGCGCGGCGCGCGAATTCGCTGCCGTCGATGCATGCGGACTTCGCGGCGTGGCGGGCGTTACGCGTCGTCGTGGGGCAGGGGACACGCGGCGAGGCGGTGGGCGACTCAGTCGCGGCGGCGGCGACGCGCGCGGGCGGCGATGAGCGCGAGGGCGGCGCAGACGGCGCCTGCGGTCGACGCGTTGTCGCCGCGGGCGGAGCAGCCTTCGAAGTTCGAGTGCGGCGACGCGCAGGGGTCCGTCGGGGTGTTGACGATGACGCCGTAGGTGTAGTTGCGCGAGCGCGCGCCGCGGTCGCTCGCGGCGAGCACGAGGTCGCGGTCGAGGGCCGTCGACGCGAGGTCGGCGCGGAGGCGCGTCACGTACGCGGTGTCGCCGAAGTTGCGGAAGGCCACGCGCGTGTCGAGGGGGCTCACGCGGGGGTCGGCCTCGCAGGGCTGCGGGAACATCGTCGCCGGGTCGGCGCAGGTCTGCATCTGCTGCTCGATCTGCGAGAGGTAGACGGTCTGCGTGCTCTCGGTGAGCCACACGCGCCCGCCCTGCGCGGCGTTGATGCGGTTGAAGGCGTTGAGGAAGTCGCGCGCCGGGTCCGTGGGGTTGTCGAAGTCGTAGCGGAGGTCCTGCTCGCGCACCTCGCCGTTGGGAAAGTTCATCGCCTCGACACGCGCGTCGGCGATCACCACGAGCTCGATGCCCACCTTGTCGGCCACGCCCGCGGCGATCATGCGCAGGGGCAGCGTGGGGTTGTAGCCCGGCGTGATGACCCGCAGCGGCTTCATCTGCGAGACCGTCGCGTTGGGGCGCAGGCGCACGGCGACGAAGTCCATGCTGAGCGAGACGTAGTGGTCGATGACGGGGATCACCGCGGGCGGCACCGCGTAGCCGTTGCTCGTGAGCCAGTTGCGCAGGGCCATGGGGTCCGTCGATCCGAGCGTGACGACGGAGTACGGACCCACGACGCGCTCGTTGTAGACGGTGACCTGGTTGCCTTCGCGCGCGCTCGGCGCCGCGGTGTCTGCGGCGCCGAAGCCGAAGCTGCCCGAGGGGCAGAAGGTGCTCGGGCCGAGGGGGCGCGTGACGAGGGGCGCCGTGAGGTTGTCCATCGCCGAGAGGAAGAGGTTGTCGGCCTCCTCGACGATGACGTCGGGGCCGCTGCGGATGGGCAGGATCCACGAGAAGTCGGCGGGGTTGCCCGAGTAGCGGAACTGGTCCCAGAGCACCGTCTGATCGCGGGAGAGCGAGAGCACCATGCGGTGATCGGTGACCACCTGCACGGCCGACGGGGGGTTGAAGCATCCGCCGCAGGCATCGGCCGCGAGAGGCGCCGCGAGCGCGCCGGTGAAGAGCATCAGTCCAAGGGCAGCACGTCGGAACATCGGTGTCATCGCCTCCGGGGGATCTATTCTGCGAGCAACGTGCCGCGCGGGGAAGCCCCATCTCTACGCGAAAAGGCTGCGAAACAGGGCTTTGAGACCCTGTGCCTGGGCGCGCCAGTGTGCCGCCGCGGCACTCGCGTGCGCCGAACTCGGCTCCGATTCGCGTGAAAGACTACAAACCTGCGCCCGGGTGCGGTAAAGGCGCTCCCGGCACCGGGCGACCCGCGACCAACGGTGGCGCAACGCCCGAAAGTGCACGGAGGCCATAGGAGTTCCCGGTGGACAATCTGTCGATCCAATCAATCGGCGTGGGGGTGCTCGCCCTCGCGGTGGCGTTCTTCTTCTACGCGAGAGTGAAGGCCGCGCCCGAGGGCAACGAGGCGATGGCCCGCATCGCGAGGTACATCCGCGAAGGCGCGATGGCCTTCCTCGCGACCGAGTATCGCGTGCTCGCGGCCTACGCCGTGGTCGTGTTCGGGCTTCTCTCCGTCGCCCTCAAGTGGCAGGCGGGCGTGGCCTTCCTCGCGGGCGCGTTCCTCTCGCTGCTCGCGGGCTTCATCGGGATGAAGGCCGCGACCTTCGCCAACGTTCGCACCGCCGAGGCCGCCCGCTCCAAGGGCAAGGCCGAGGCGCTCGTGATGGCCCTCGACGGCGGCGCCGTGATGGGCCTCTGCGTCGCGGGCCTCGGCCTCGTCGGCCTCGGCGGCGTCTACCACCTCTACAAGGGCAAGGAAGACTTCGGCACCATCATCCACGCCTTCGCCGTGGGCGCGAGCTCCATCGCGCTCTTCGCGCGCATCGGCGGCGGCATCTACACCAAGGCCGCCGACGTCGGCGCCGACATCGTCGGCAAGGTCGAGGCGAACATCCCCGAAGACGACCCCCGCAACCCCGGCGTCATCGCCGACAACGTGGGCGACAACGTCGGCGACATCGCGGGCATGGGCGCGGACATCTTCGAGAGCTACGTGGCCGCCGTCGTGGCGACCATGGCCCTCGGCCTCACGATGCCCGCGACGGAGCTCCAGCCGCTCTCTCCGAGCTCCGACGAGGCCAAGCTCCGCACGCTCGCGATCGCGCTCCCGCTGCTCCTCGCGACCCTCGGACTGCTCGTCTCGATCGTGGGCATCTTCATCACCCGCGCGCTCAAGAACATGCCGCCCGCGCGCGTGCTCCGCATCGCCCTCGTGGTGCCCCCGATCCTCGTCGCGGGCGCGGCCTTCGTGGTGCTCCCCGCGCTCGGCTACGGCCTCGGCGCCGTGTGGACCCTCATCGCCGGCGCCCTCGGCGGCGGCATCGTGGGCCTCATCACCGACTACTACACGTCGATGGGACCGATCCACAAGATCGCCCAGAGCGCGCAGACGGGCCCCGGCACCAACGTGATCCGCGGCATGGCCGTGGGCCTCGAGAGCGTCGCGATCCCGCTCTTCACCCTCTGCGCCGTGGGCTGGGTCTCGAACGCGCAGCTCGGCCTCTACGGCATCGCCCTCGCGGCCGTGGGCATGCTCGCGGGCACCGCCATCGTGATGACCGTCGATGCCTACGGCCCCGTGGCCGACAACGGCGGCGGCATCGCCGAGATGGCGGGCCTCGGCAAGGAGGTGCGCGCGATCACCGACGAGCTCGACGCCGTGGGCAACACGACGGCGGCCGTGGGCAAGGGCTTCGCGATCGGCTCCGCGGTGCTCACCGTGGTGGCCCTCTTCGCGGCCTTCAACATGGAGATCAACCACGCGCGCATCCAGGCCGGCGGCGTCGAGATGGTGCTGCGCCTCACCGACGCGAAGGTGCTCATGGGCATCCTCTTCGGGTCGATCCTGCCCTGCATCGTGGGCGCCACGACGATGACCGCCGTGGGCCGCGCCGCGGGCGCGATCGTCGAAGAGATCCGCCGTCAGTTCCGCGAGATCCCGGGCCTCCTCGAGGGCAAAGCCGGCGTCGATCCCGAGCCCAAGAAGATCGTCGACATCGCCACCAAGGCGGCCATTCGGGAGATGATCTTCCCCGGCGCCGTCGCGGTCTTCGCGCCGGTGGTGGTGGGCTACGTGATGGGCGCCGAGGTGCTCGCCGGCACGCTCGCGGGCTCGCTCGCCGTGGGCGCCACGCTCTCGCTCGTCATGGCGAACGCGGGCGGCGCCTGGGACAACGCCAAGAAGCACATCGAGAAGGGCGGCCTCGAGGGCCACAAGAAGGGCTCTGAAGCGCACAAGGCCGCCGTCGTCGGCGACACCGTGGGCGACCCCTTCAAGGACACCTCGGGCCCCGGCATCTCGATCCTCATCAAGGTGATGGGCGTCGTCTCGCTCCTCATCGCCCCGCTCATCGCGAGCAGGTAGACCGGGGCACCGCCCTCGTCGTGATCTTCATCACGACGCGCTGAACGACGAAGGGCCGCGGATCAAACCGCGGCCCTTTCCGTTTGTACCTCGCGAGAAATCTCTCTCAGCCCCCCGCAATCACGCCTACGGCACGATGAGCCGGATGGCCTTCGTCGCCACCTCGATCTCGACGCGCTCGTACGCGGGGAACTCCTCGCCGTCGATCTGCGCGGCGAGGGGCGCTCCGCCCGACGGCGCGATGAGCGTCATCACGATGTGGTGACCGCGGAAGGGCTTCGAATGCTCGATGCCCACGCGATTCAGGATCTCTTCGGTGATGGGGTTGCCGTCGAAATCGACGATGGCCTTCGAGGTCCAGTCGCGCTTGCCGCGGAAGGGGATGATCTCGAAGAGCCCGTCGTCGTGGCGCGACGTGCGGTCGAAGACCCACGCGCCGCCGTAGTAGCGCGTGTTCTTCACGATGAGGTCCGTGAGCCCGTCGAGCTCGCGCGCCTCGCCGTCGGCCACCACGCGCGCCCTGAACTTGTCGCGCACCACATACGACTCGAGAAAGTTCTTCATCAGCGCGCCCGCGTACACGAGCTGGTCGCGGTAGATCTCCTTGAGCGGGCCCATCGCGTCGACGAGGCGCCGGTCGCGGTTGCGCGTGGCGAGCGTGCGGGCGCTGAGGCCCCAGCCCGCGGAGTCGAAGAAGGCCCCCGAGGCCGAGTGGCTCCCGTCGTGGCTGCGCGTCGAGATGAGCCCCGCGTCGATGCGCGTCTCGCGCCCTCGCGCGATGATGTCGGCGTTGCGCGGGAGCGCGTCTTCGCGCGCCTCGAGGTTGAAGCTCCGACCCTGGTCGTTGGCCGTGCCCGTGGGGAGCATCCCCATCGCGATCTCTTCGCGCCGACGGCTCGCGTAGAGCGCCGAGGCGACCTCGCGGAAGGTGCCGTCGCCGCCCATCGAGATCACGCAGGTGTAGTTCGAACGGTCGAGCGTCTCTCGCAGCGCGTCGATGGTGCGACCCGCGGGGAGCGTCGAGAAGAGGTCGCAGTCGACGCCGCGCGTGCGGAGCAGGTCGATCGCGGTCTGGATGCGCTGCGCGTTCTTGCCGCTCTGCGCGGTGGGGTTGCCGACGAGGAGGTGCGTTGCCACGCGGCGAGTGTACTCGCTTCACGCCCGCGGTTGGATGCCGTGGCCCCTCAGCCGCGCGTGCGCCCCCGTGAAGGCCGCGCCGAGGAAGAACACCTGCGCCGAGTAGTTCACCCAGAGCAGCAGCATCACCACCGACGAGGCCGCGCCGAAGAAGCTCTGCGTGGCCTTGTGGCCGATGTAGATCCCGACGAGCGCAGCGCCCGCGGAGAAGAGCGCGGCCGTCACGGCGCCGCCCACGATCGCGTCGCGCACCGACACCGTCGCCTCGGGCAGCACCTTGAAGATCGCCGAGAACAGCAGCACCGTGAGCAGGAACGAGAAGCCCGCGCTCGCCGCGCGCCACGCCCCGGGGTGCGAGCCGAGGAGGTGGTGGGCGTAGGCGACGAAGCCGTTCCAGAGCACCAGGGCGCCGAGGATCAGCCCCACGATGCCGATGATCGCGAGCGCGAGCGCGCGACGGCGCACCTGCGTGAGCACCTTGTCCTTGAGGCGCTCGGGCGAGTGGAGGGGCACGTCCCACAGCAGGTGCAGCGCGCTCTGGAGCACGGCGAAGAGCCGCGACGCCGCGTACGCGAGGATGAGGGCCTCCAGCGACCAGTGGCCCCTCGACGCCGCGCGCGTGGCCGAGCTCAGCATCGCGCCCACGGTGCTCGCGCCGCTGTAGCCGATCCACCGCGAGAGGTTCTGGAGCAGCGCGAAGCGCGCGGCGTCCTCGTCGGTCGCGATGCCCGCGATGCGGATCGCGATCATGAACACGGGCACCACCGAGAGCAGCGCGTAGAACGCCACGGCTCCGCTCAGGAGCCTCGCGCCCGCCTGCGACCAGCTCCGAAACGACTCGCGCAGCACCTCGGCCACGCCCGTCGGCGTCGTGTTCATCGCGGCGATGATGGCCCGAATCGCCCTCGCAGCGCGTGCATTTCTCGGGGTTGCCGCGCGCGCTGTTTCGGGACGACAATCGCCGCCCTCCAATGCGCGCACGACTCTTCGGCCTCGCGCTCCCGCTCCTCCTCGGGTGCACCGACTCCACGTCGACGCCCGACGCGGCCGTCACCGACGCGACCGTCGCGGCCGACGTCACCGTCGACGCCGCGCGCCTCCCGCCGTGGCCGCACGAGCTCCCCGCCGCGTCGGAGATGGGCGCGCCGCGAGGGTTCACCACGCGCCGCGTGATCGTGCACTCGCACTCGGTCCACTCGCACGACGCGTGCGACGGGCGCCCCTACGTCGACGGCGGCGTGAACGAGCCGTGCCTCCAGAGCTTTCGCCGGGCGATGTGCCGCGCGCGCATCGACGTGGTGTTCCTCACCGAGCACGCGGGGCTGATGGCCGAGGGGTCGTTCGAACGCGTGCTCCAGCTGAGGCCCGGCGACGAGCCCGTGATGGAGGGCGGATCGCTCGTGGGCTACACGTCGCGCTGCGACGACGGACACCGCACGCTGTGGCTCCCCGGCGCGGAGAACGAGCTCATGCCCCTCGCGCTGCGGCGTCACCCCGACGCCATCGCGGGCAACCTCGGCGCGGCCTACCACGCCGACGACGCGGCGGGCGTTCGACGCTTCCGCGAGGCCGGCGCGCTCGTCGCCGTGGCCCACGTCGAGCAGCGGACCATCGAGCACCTGCGGGAACTCCAGCCCGACATCGTCGAGGTCTACAACGTCCACGCGAACCTCGCGCCCAACATCGCGATCGAGGCCAACCCCGAGGCCAACAACGGCCAGCAGCTCGTCGACACGCTGCGCTTTCAGGGCGCCGAGAACCCGCTCGAACCCGACCTCGCGTTCCTCGCGTTCTTCGCGGAGAACACCAGCGACCTCGGCAAGTGGGCGCAGCTCTGGGGCGACGGGCGCAACGTCCCCGGCGTGGCCGCGAGCGACGCCCACGAGAACACCTTCATGGCCATCATGGCCGACGGCGAGCGCGGAGACAGCTACCGCAGGATCTTCAGGTTCTTCTCGAACGAGGTGCTCGTGCGCGGAGCGCTCACGCGCGCGAGCGTGCTCGAAGCGCTGGCCGCGGGCAGGGCCTACGTGGGCTTCGAAGCCTTCGGGACGCCCGTGGGCTTCTCGTGCTCCGCGCGCACCCGCGACGGCGCCGATCACGAGATGGGCTCCACGGTGCGCATGGCCGACGAGCCCGCGCTCGTGCTCCGCGCGCCGACGCTCCACCAGCCCCTCGCGGGCGCGGCCTCACCCCGCGTCGAGATGCGCGTGTACCGCGCGCAGGGCGCCCAGTGGATGATGGTGCAGCGCTGGGAAGACCCCGCGGCGATGGGCGAGCTCCGCTGGCCCGTTCCGTCTGCGGGCGTGTATCGCGTCGAGGTGCGCACGGTGCCCGAGCACGCGCGCGCCTACCTGCCCGGGATGGAGCGGCTCATCCACGACGTTCCGTGGATCTACGCGAACCCGATCCGCGTCGAGTAGACCCCGCGCTCAGCGCGCGAGCTCGTCGGGCGTGAGCGCTCGCAAGAACGCCGTGATCGAAGCCACTTCCGAGGGAAGCGGCGTGAACGGAATGAGCGCCGGGTCACGCTCGCCGAGCGCGCGCGGATCGTCGGCCGGGAGCCCCCCCGCGGCGTCGTGGGCGATGACCGCTTCGAGCGTGGCGATGCCTCCCGCGTGACCGTACGGCGCCGTGCGCGCGACGCCCCGCAGCGACGGCGTGCGAAACCGCCCGAGCGCGCCGCGCGTGACGGGCTCCGCCGCGGGGAACGCCTCACGATCGTCGCTGTAGATCGACCGAGCCCCGAGCGCGTTGCGCGCGACGGTCTCGAGGCCCTCGGCGCGCCCGCGGTCGGGGCCAGCGAGCGGGTCATCGGGCATGCGGATCGCGTGAAAATCGTCGTCGCTGAAGAGCGGCCCGAAGTGGCAGTTCACGCAGCTGAGGGTGATGAACGCGCGGAGGCCGTCGCGCTGCTGAGGGGTCATCGCGTCGCGCTCGCCCGCCATGTACCGGTCGAAGGCCGAGCGCCCCGGGACGAGGGTCCGCTCGTACGCCTCGATGGCCTTGCCGACGTTCGCGACGACGCGGTTGACCGCCACCTGATCGTCGGCGCGCATCGCCTCCCACGCCGCGTCTCCGGGCCTCGCGCGCATCGGGAAGCGCGTCGCGTCATCGAGCGCGGGGAGCGCGCCGAAGATCATCTCGTAGGGCGCCCGGTGCGTCGACGCCACGCGCCGCGCGATCTCGACGCGCGTGAAGTCGTGCTCGCGTGGGTTCTCCATCGCGAGGAGCGGCTGCGCCCAGAGCGTGTCGGCGCCGCCGTCCCAGAGCTTCCACCGCCCCCACGCGGCGTAGAGGATCGACGGCGTGTTGCGTCGACCTCGCTGCGGCGGGGTCTGCGCCTCGGCGATCACGCGCCCGTCGGTGAAGGCCAGCGCCCGCTGGTGGCAGGTCGCGCACGCCACGTCGCCGCCGCGCGAGAAGCCGCGGTCTTCGAAGAGCGCCCGACCGAGCTCCGCGGCGCGCGGGTCGTCGGCCCAGCGGTTGGTCGGGTTCGGCGGCGCCGCGGGCACCGGCGAGAAGCGGCGGAGCACCTCCCACTGATGCGGCGTGAAGCGATCGTCGATGAGCGCCTGCGGTGCGTCCGCGAACGCGTCGCCCGAATCCGATGCGCCGCCGGGCTCGTCTCGCGCGACGTCGGCCTCGGAGGCGTCACCCGTCAGCGCGTCGGTGTCGACCTTCGGGGGCGAGGCGCAGGCGCAGAGCAGCGAGAGGATGAACGGGGTGAGCGCGCGCATGGAGTGATCCGCGATGCCGGTTCGCACGGATCATTCCAGCGCGTTGTTGTGGGGGAGGGAGCGGGAGTGCGAGGAGGATGGGGGCGAGGCGAGAGACCTGATCAGGGCGAGGTCGAGGCGTTCTCGGAGACCCTCTGGAGGGTGTCCCAGAAGGCATCGATGAACGCAGCGGGGGTGCTCTCCTTCGCGGCCTGACGGACCTCGACGCTGAGCTGCTCGACCGACACGTCGTAGTTGAGCCGCACCACGAGGCCGGCGTCGTTGCGGATCAGGTTGCCCGGTCCGAAGATCCAGCCCTTGGCGCGGCCCTGGCTCTGGAGACGGGCGAAATCCTTCTGCTGCACCTTGTAGAACTTCTTCTGGTTCGACGGCATCGTGGATCCCTCGTGTGATTGATGAGTGCTTCTTGGTGTGTGATCGGTGTGGCGCACACCCCTACACCCTTCGATGTGCGGGCGAGTATACGCGCGGCCTTTGCGGCTTGTCACACCCCTTCGGTGACTTCTCGCGGGGCCGTCAATTCCCCAGCATCGAGACCTCGCCGGGGGCGCAGACGCCCGCGACGACGGCCCGCACCTGGTCGACGAACTCCGCGTCGACCTGGCGCTCTTCGAGCGAGGTGACGAGCGTGAGCTTCGCGTCGTCACACACGAGCCCCGCCCCGGGGATGCCCAGGAGCGCCTCGCGGACGCTCACGTCGAGGGTCGAGAGCGCGAGGGCCTCGTCGTCGGTGTGCACCGCGAAGATCTGGTCGAACTCGTCGTGGCCCGTCGCGACCCTGCGGGGCAGCCGCGGCGCCCACGCGGGGAGGTCGTTCGTGGGCCACACGACGATGCGCGGCCGGGGCTCGCGCTGGATGCGCGCCTGAATGCCCACGGCGCCGCTAGCGGTGCGGCCCGGCGAGGAGGTGCTCAGCGTGTAGCGCTGGTTGCGCACGGTGCCGTGTAGAAAGCGCTCGCCGCGCTCGTTCACCTCGAGGCGGAGGTCCTGGCGGGCGAGCGCGAGCGACTCCCACAGCGCGAGGATGTGGCCGTCGAGGGCCTTGCGGGCGCGGTGTTCGATCGCTCGGATCACCAGGGCGGCCGCGATGCCGAACGCGGCGATCACGGCGAGGACGAGGAGCAGGTTGGGCGTGTCCACGGCCGGTTGCAATACCACAGTCTGACGCGATCGTGCGGGGCGCCCTCTTCGCGGTATTGACCGCGCGGTGGCGTGGCGAAGAGAATCGCCCGACCTTCAATGACCGACCGACTCGCCGTCGAATACGCAGCGCTCACAGACGTGGGCCGAAAGCGCGCCCACAATGAGGACGCGTTCCG
Organism: Polyangiales bacterium; assembly: GCA_046351535.1. Taxonomy (GTDB): domain Bacteria; phylum Myxococcota_A; class Polyangia; order Polyangiales; genus CAISKJ01. The sequence continues at coordinate 77,665 of JAXLYG010000041.1, read as the reverse complement.
GCTCATGCCCGAGGAGCAGCTCTTCCTGGTGGCCGATGGCATGGGCGGTCACAACGCGGGCGAGGTGGCCAGCGCGATGGCGGTCGACATCGTGGGGCAGTTCTTTCGCGACGCCCGCAAAGACCCGCCCGTCACGTGGCCCTACAAGCAGAACCGCGACGAGATCTACGACAGCGAGACGCTCTCGATCGCGGTCCAGTACGCCAACCTGCGCATCTTCGAGTCGGCGCGCGAGAACGCCGACCGCCGCGGAATGGGCACGACCTTCGTCGGCGCGCTCGTGCGCGGCAACGCGGCCTGGGTGGCCCACGTGGGCGACTCGCGCGGCTACGTGCTCCGCAACACGGGGCCCATCGAGCCCCTCACCACCGACCACTCGCTCCTCGAGGAGTACCGCCGCACGCGGCCCGACCTCACGGAGGAGCAGGTGCGGCGCTTCCCCTACAAGAACGTCATCACCCGCGCGCTCGGGATGAAGACCGACGTCAGCGTCGAGATGCACCGCCACGAGATGCACGACGGCGACGTCATCATCCTCTGCTGCGACGGCCTCACGGGCATGGTCCCCGACGACCGCATGGCGCGGATCATCCGCTCGACGCCGGTGCTCAACGACGCGTGCCGCGCGCTCGTTCAGGCCGCCAACGAGGCCGGCGGCGTCGACAACATCACCGTCATCCTCGCGCGCACGGTCACGAAGTAGGCGCGCCGCTCGGCAGGAGGAGCGAGAAGGTCGAGCCCTCTCCCGGGGCGCTCTCGACGCGCACCTCGCCGCCGTGGGCGCGCGCGATCTTTCGCGCGATCGCGAGGCCGAGGCCCGTGCCGTCGGGGCGCGTGGTGAAGAACGGTTCGAAGATCCGCTCGACCTGCGCCGCGTCGATTCCGCGTCCGTGGTCCTTCACGGCGAAGGTGGCGTGTCCGCCCGACACGCCCGCCGACAGCTCGACCACCGCGCCGCGCGGCGACGCGTCGACGGCGTTGTCGATGAGGTTCACGAGCACCTTGCGCACGAGGCGCTGATCCATCGGGGCCGTCGCGCCGTCGCCGCCCGCCGCGAGCGAGACCGACACGCCGCGCTCGGCGCACACGGGCTGCAGCGTGCGCACCACGTCGGCCGCGAGCTCGCGCACGTCGACGGGCTCCGTCGCGAGCGAGACGGGCCTCGCGTACTCGAGGATCTCGCTCACGGAGCGGTTGAGCCGGTCGATCTCGGTGAGCGTGATGTCGAGGTACTCGCGGTCGCTCTCGGGGATCTCGGCCCGCGAGCGGAGGATCTGCACGTTCATCTGGATCGAGGTGAGCGGCGTTCGGATGTCGTGCGCGACCGCGGCCGCGAAGGATCCGAGGGCCGCGAGGCGACGAGACTCTTCGAGCTCGCGCGAGAGGCGCACGCGCTCGGTGGCGTCGCCCGTGATGACCACGACGCCGCGGGGCTGCCCGAGGCGGTTCTTGAAGGGCGCCACCGAGAGGTCGCGGTAGCGCTCGCCCTCGGCCGTGTCGAAGCGCGACGCGGGGCGAGAGACCACCTGGTCGGGGTTTCGGTGGAGCTCCTCCATCACGGCCGCGCCGTCGCCGTCGCGCAGGTCGGGGTAGAGGTCGTCGAAGTAGCGCGCGCCGAGGGCGGCCTCGCGAGAGATGCCCGACTGCGCCGCGAGGCAGCGGTTCCACGCCTTCACGCGGAGCTCCGCGTCGACGACGGCGACGCCCACGGGGAGGCTCTCGACGAGGTCTTCGAGGAAGGCCCGCGTGTCCGCGAGGTCGCGGCTCGCCTGCGCGGCCTCGGCGTAGAGCGCGTAGTTCTCGAACTTGAGCGCGAGGTGGTCGGCCACCGCGGCGCAGACGAGGGTCTCCGCGCGCGCGCATCGCTGCGTCGTCGAGACGACGAAGAAGCCGTAGAGGGCCTCGTTGCGCTGCACGGGGATCACGAGCTGCGCGCCGAGGCGGTCCATCTCGGCGACGATGCCCGGCGGGAGCTCGGGGGCGTGCTCGGGCGAGTAGAAGGTCCGCGGGTGCTGCCGCGCGAGCGCGACGAACTCCGCGGGCGCCTCGGCGCGAACGCCCGGCGGGAGCGCGCCCGCGCGGAGAAAGCGCACCTCGCAGCCCGTGGCCTCCGTGAGCGCCGCGGTCGCCATCGCGAGCACCGCGTCGGGGTCGACCATGCGCGCCGTCACCGCGAGCGTCTTCTCGACGATCGTGCGCGCGGGGGCCTCGGTGGTGACGGCGCTCCCGACGCGCTGCAGGATCCCGTCGACGCCCGCGCGGATCACGTCGATGAGGAGCAGCGGGAGGCCCGCCACGACGGCCGCCGCGAGCGAGGGGCCGCCGCGCGCGTCGAGCCAGCGGTGCAGCGGCAGCGCGCCGAGGCCCACGTAGCCCGCGAGCACGCCCACGGCGCAGAGCGCGACGACGACCTCGGTCATCAGCACGCGGATCTCGAAGAGGTGGTAGCGCAGCACGGCCACGCCCGCGCCGCCCACGACGACGAGCGCCATGCCCACGGCCTGCGCGAGGAAGACCCACGTCGGCGAGGCGCCCTTGAAGAACGAGTGGAACGCGATGAAGAGCGCGATCGAGAGCGCCCACGGCGCCACGAGGCTCGCCTGCACGAGCGTCACGGGGGTGCTCGGTCGACGCTCGCCCGGCGCGATGGAGGCGCGCCAGTTCCGGTGCAGAAAGAACAGCGCGAGGAGGAAGTACGAGGGCATCAGCCCGAGCATCAGGACGAAGGGCCCCTCGGCGCTCACGAACGAGCGGTGCTGCGACGCGATGATGATGCCCGCCGTGGCGACGTTGAGCGGCCAGCGGAGGCGCGCCGGCGCCGGGTGATTCAGCGGAAAGCTGTACGCGAAGAGCACCAGGCAGTGAACGGAGACGAGCCCCGTGGCGGCGCTCGCGAAGGCGAGGACGGGGTGCGCTGATCTCGAGCCCCGCGAGCACGCCGAGGGCGAGCACCAGCACAGCGCCGCGGCGTACGCGGCGAGGCGGAAGTACCACGTCGACGCGGCCCCCGTGTCGCGGCGGATCCGGTGCACGAGCATCGCGAGCATCGCGGACGGTGAAGAAGGCCAGCGTGGACGAGGTAGCGCTCCACGGTGACGCCTCGGATCAACCTCTCCAGGTCGGGGCGGCGGGGCCGCGGACGCTCGATGCGGTACTCCTTGATCTTGCGGTCGAGCGTCTGCTCGCGCGGATGCCGAGGATCACGCCGCTCCGACGCTTGTTCCACCCCGTCGCCGCGAGCACCGCCGCGATGTGCTGCTGCTCGACCTCGCGCAGCGAGGAACTCCGGCTCTGTCGCCGTGTCGGCCCCTTCGGGGGCCGCGTCGACCTCGGGGGCCGCGTCGGCCTCGTCGTTCTCGTCGTCGAGGTGAATGCCGAGCTCGCTCGCCCGAGCACTGCCCTTGGTGTGCACCGCCGCGCGCGTGAGCGCGTTCTCGAGCTCGCGCACGTTGCCCGGCCAGGGATAGCGCGCGATGAGGTCGAGCGCGTCGCGCGCGACGTAGCGGATGCGCCTGTGCTGGTCGCGCGTGATCTTCGAGCAGGTGCTCGACGAGCGAGGGAGGTCCTCGCGGCGCCGCGCAGCGGCGGGAGGAATCTCGACGACGCGGAGGCGATAGAAGAGGTCCTCGCGGGGTTGCCGTCGCGCACCATCTGGGTGAGGTCGCGGTTGGTGGCGGTGATGATCCGCGCGCAGGGGGCATGGGCTTGGCGTCGCCCACGCGCTCGAAGGTGCGCCCAGCACGCGCCGCGGAGCTTGCCTTCTTGAAGCCTTAGCGGCACCTCGCCGATCTCGTCGAGAAAGAGCGACCTGGCGCCCGCGAGCTGAAAGCGCTCGACCTTGTCGGCCACGGCGCTCGTGAACGCCCCCGCGGATGGCCGAAGAGCTCGCTCTCCAGCAGATCTCTCGCGAAGGCTGCGCAGTTCACCGCGACGAAGGGCTGATCGCGGCCTGCTGGAGTAGTGGATCGCCCGCGCGACGAGCTCTTTGCCGGTGCCCGACTCGCCCGATGAGCACCGTGGCGTTCGTCGAGACGCGCCCGATGGTCTTGAACACGTCGCGCATCGCCGGCGTGCGGCCCACGATGTTGTCGACCTTGAAACTCTCGCGACATCGTCTCGACGAGGTTGTCGAGGCGCCGCGAGCTCGCCTCGACTCGAGCGCGCGCCGCACCGAGATCTTGAGGCTGGATGTCGAGGGGCTTGACCACGTAGTCCCACGCGCCGCGCTGCGCGGCCGTCACCGTCGAGCGCATGTCGTCGCGGGCGGATCACCATGATGGGCGGACGTTCTCGCGGCCCTGGAGGCGCGAGCACCCGGAGCCTCGTCGAGGCCCGGGAGCTCCCAGGTGGTCGAGGAGCACGAGGTCGAAGCCGCCCTGCTCGATCGCCGCGAGCCCCCGAGGGTCTATCCTCTGCGGTCGAGACCGCGCACCTCGAGGTCGCCGAGAAATCCCCGAGGGAGCGACGGATCGAGCGATCGTCGTCGACCACGAGGATGCGCGACCGTTGGGTGATCGGGCGGAGGCTCGTCGACATCTGCGTTTCGCTTACCTGAGCAGGATCCGGGGATCGCTCACAAGAGCCTGCACCTAGGGCGAATAATGTCGCGTCGGAGCAGCGTAGGCTCGGTTTCCGGGGGCGGTAGGAGTCGGCGCCGCGATGGTCGCCCGGGAAGTCCTCTGCCTTCGATTGGTCGAACCTGACGAATGACCACGCTGCGATTCTGGAGGCGTACTTCGCGCTGTTTCGCGAGCAGGAGCCGACGACGATCGGCTCCGGCGAGATCGTGCAGTGGTTCCGCGAGCGCGGTCGCAACCCGCCCTCCGAGTCGCTCATCCGCACGGTGCTCGCCGCGGTCGACGTTCCGCGACGCGGCGGCGGGCGCCCTTCCAACGAGAGTCGCGCGGTCGCCACGGCCGCCCCCCCTTTGACCCTCGTGCGCAAGCAGATCCCCCGCTCCCGCAAACCGCCGCGCAGGTAGCCACCGTCTTGCTGCCCGCGCTCGTCGAGAGCGAACTGCGCGAGGTCGCGCGCGCCCATCACCGCATTCACCCCGAGGGCGCGCCCGTGGCGCGCATCGTGGCGTGGATGGGCGCCTTCATCCCACGCGTGATGTTCCCCGGCAGCCTCGCGGCGGCGGCGCGTTACGCAGGCGCGGAGCCGTTGTGGACCGGGCGCCGCCGCGCCTACGACGAGAGCACGCTGCGGCAGGCCACGGGCCGACTGGACGCCGGGGGCGCCTGGACGCACGTCGCTCGCGCCGTCTGGAAGCAGGTCGAGGGCGCGGTGGCGGCGGTCGACGACGAGGTGATCGCGCACACCGACATGTTCGATCAGGCCTACTACACCAAGAAGCTCGCGCACGCGGCGCCCATCGGGCGGCTGGGCAATCGTCTGCTCGCGTGCGCGTACTTCGGGCTGACGACGGTGGCGCTGCCCGAGGGGCCGACGCTGTTGGCGCACCTCTCGTGGCACAAGCCCGCGTCGCCGCTGCGCGACGCCCTGGAGGACCTGTTCGACGACGAGGCGCGCATGGCGTGGTGGCACGACCATGTGCGGCTCCACATCGTCGATCGCGGCGCCAACGGCGACGCCGTGTTGCGATGGATGGGGGCGTGGGAGGTGCCGTACCTGACGATCGGGCACAAGGGCGCCGAGCTGTGGCGCTTCCGCGCGCCGACGCTGCGCAACGAGCACGCGTTGCCCTTCGTGGTGCGCCCCGACGCGCGCCTGGACGGCGACGCCGAGGACGGCCCCTGGGAGCTGATCGTGCCCGCCCACCCGGACGCCCCGAACGCGACGCGAGCGATCCGCTTCCGCTCCGCGGTGGCGCTCACCGAGGCGGAGGTGCTCGGGCTCAACGCGCTGTACAAGTCGCGCTGGCCGTCGATGGAGAACGAGCTCAAGGCGCTGCAATCGCGGGGCTTCGGACGCAACCGCACCCGGCGCCTGGAGCTCACCGTGAGTCGCGGCACCGACGGTGAGCTGGTGCGTCTGCGGGAGCGCGAGGAGGCGCGGGTGGCGAAGGTCCAGGAGCTGGGCGAGCGGCCTGTCTCGGGTCGGAGCTTCGAGCGCCTCGTGGCGGCGAGTCGCAAGGTCCGCGAGGTGCGGGACGAGCAGGCGGCCGTCGCGGAGGCGGCGCCGCTCAAACATGCGCGCGTCGAAGGCGGGACGGAGCGGCTGGGCAAGTGGCTGCACCTGCTGGTGCACAACGCCCTGGCTCTAGCGCTTGCGGCGAGCCCTGACGCGGAGGTGCGCGTGATGGAGCCGACGACGGTCTTCGACCTGTTGCTGGGGCGCTCTGCGCTCACGTGCGTTGAGGCCGGGCGGCTCACGATGTGGGTCGAGGCTCTCGACTCCGCGGAAGATCGTCGTCGTCAAGCTGCGCTCGTCGAGGTCTTCAACAAGCTCGGGCTGTGGTGCCGTGGGAGCGCCGTGGTGATCCACTTGCGGGACAGGGCCGTGGGAAAGGCCGCATGACGGTATCCAGCCGAATCCCCGGATCCCTGGTAGAGGTGGGTGTTGTCCGCGAGGAGCGACTTCGGCATGGGGAGGTCCTTGCGAACCACGCGCGCCGCGCCGTCGCCCAGTGGGAGCACCGCCGGGCCCATGCGGTTGCGCATACGACGCGGCGCCTGCGCGCGACCACCCTGAGATTGCTTGAGTGCGCGTCGCGCTTCGGGATACCGTCCTCTCCGTGCGCGCAACCACCCGAGAAGATGTCTCCAAGGTCGAGGGGCACCTCCAGAAGCTCGGCTGGCCCGTCATCTCGCTGAGTCCGGGCACCTGGCGATCGAGCTTTCGGGGCAACTCGGGGGTGTTCCCCCTGGTGATCCAGGTCGATGACGGGTGGTGCAAGCTCCTGGTCCTGCCGATCGTCAGGCTGCCTGGCGACGTCGACAAGGCCGAGAAGCTCTACCTCCGGCTCCTCAAGCTCAACGGCGAGCTGCTCCTCGCGCGCTTCTCGCTCGACGAAGACGGCGACGTGATCCTCTCGGTGGAGTTGCCCCTCTGACCTCGACGCGAGCGAGATCAAGGACTCGCTCGACGTGCTGTCGGTCTACGCCGAGCGCTACCAGTCCGAGCGGCCGGGGCTCGTGGTCTTGGAGAGATCGCCCCCCGCTACGGGAAGGCCATCACGTTGGCCTCGCCGTAGCGCCGCACGAGCGCGTCGACGTAGGCCACGAGCGTGTCGCGGCGCCGCAGCACGTCGCGGAGAGCTGCGCGTCGGAGAGGAGCACCGCGCCGTTGCCGTCGGCGTCGTCGGCCATGGCGTCGCGCAGGGTGTCGAGGTCGAGCGCGCGGCCCGCGCGATGAGCGAGCAGGAGAAGCGCCGCGAGCGGTGGAGCCACCCCAGCATCGCTGGTAGCGAGACGAGTTGCTCGGCACCCGAAAGCCCGCGTTGTTGTCGCGGAACACGAGGTGACCGTGGCCGTCTTCGAGGGTGTTGAGCCCGTTCCAGCGGTCCCCAGTTGGCGATGAAAGTCGAACACGATGAGGTCCGAGATTCTCCTGCGCGCGGCCCGCTCGCCGTTCGCGAGGGAGCGCCCGCGGTGAGTCGCTGCGACCAGGAAGTCCATCGACTCGGCCTCGACGCCTGACGGCGCAGCACGGGGACCAGTAGATCATCGCGTCAGCGAGACGCCAGACGGTGAAGGTCACGCCGTAGCGCTCACCGGTCGGCAGGTCGCCCGAGCACCTGACGAACACCGCGGCGGCACGCGCTCGAGCCCGAGGAGCTGGTCCAACCGGAACGCCGCGATCTCGCGCGCCAGTGCTCCTCGTGGCGCTGCTCCGAGGGCTTGCACGACTCCGTCGATGGACCGGGAAAGTCGACCCGGATGTTCACCGACGTGTTGCCGTAATTCCTCAGGTTGCCGCGCACGGGGGCCGTTCGCATCGTCGCGAGGATGTCGTTCTCGGCCACGCTGCCGAAGTGACGCCCCTCGGAACCGCCTGCGCGATAGGGGTTCGCGGGCACATACCCGGGCGCGGCGTAGAAGAGCGGCGGGTCCTCGGGCTGCGGCGGTCGCGGCGTGCTCGGCGCGGTCGAAGGCGTCGCGGGCGTCGCGGCCCTGCGCGGTCCGGCGTCGGCCTCGCGGCGCGGCGCGGCGGCGTCTGCGGCGCCCCGGTGGCGGTGCCGGTGGTGCCTGCGGGTCTGCGCCTCCGCCGCGGTGCCGAAGAGCAGCGCGCAGAGCATCGAGCTTGAGAGGAGCCATCGACTGCGCATCACGGGGACCTGAGGGGAGTGTATGCCGCGCCGTCGCGCGAGAGAAGCTTCAGCGAGGAGTTCCGCCTCCGAGCGACAGAATCTCTTCGAGCCGCCTGGCCGCCCGCTCCATCGACGCGCGCTGTCCGACGCGGCGACACCGCCAGAGGAGGTTGTATGGCGTCACCGTGGGGGGCACGAAGGGCAGCACCGTGACCTCGTACCCGGCGGCCTCGAGGCGCAGCGTGCGCCACGCGTCGATGAGCCCGTGCTCGAGCCGCTGACGCACCGCGGACTGCCGCGGAACAGGCCACCGCGAGACGGCCTCGCGCGCCGTCGCCGCGAACGACACGCCCGCGCCCACGCAGCAGGGCACGAGCAGGATGCGCCTCGCGCCTCGCGCCGCCGCGCGGTCGATGACGTGATCCGACGCGGGGCCGCACGCGTGGAGGGCCACCACGAGCTCGGGCTCCTCGGGCCACGCGGAGAGCTCCGCCACGTCGGACTCGCGCACGTCGACGGCGCCTCCGCGCGTGAGATGCGCGGCGGCGTCGCGGCAGGCGCGGGCGCGGTCGGGGGCGCGCTCGATCACCACGAGGTCGCAGGGCGACAAGAGCTCCGAGGCGACGAGGCCGACGCTCGCGCGACCCGCGGCGGCGTCGACGACGACGTGCCGACGAGACACGGGCGAGAGGTGCGGCAGCAGGCCGTGGAGCTCCTTCGCCTTCTTGCGGTCCTCGGCGCGGAGCGTGACGCCCTCGACGCGGATGAACAGACGATGGATCGCGGACTCGACGGCTTCGAGCGGGGGGTGCTCCACGCGGCGGAGTATCGCCCGCGGCGGTCGCGAAGGAAGTGCCCCACGCGCGGCCGGTGTTGGTGCATCATCCCGCGCCGTGACATCGAGGCCTCCGGGGTTGTTGGATGACGCGCTCCGCGCGGAGCTCGAAGGGCTCGCGCGCGAGGTGTCCCAGGCGTGTCCGCCGTACCGGATGAGCCGCCGCGAGGTGAGCGTCCCGCGGCAGCTCCCGCTCTCGCTCCAGTGGTTCTGGGAGGTCTTCGGGCACAGCGCGCTCTCGCAGCGGTACTGTCCCCCCGACGACCCCGCCTCGCGCGCGTCGGCGATCGGCGTGCTGCGCGAGTGGTGCGACGAGGACGTTCGCTACGAGTCCTTCGCGGCGCTCGTGGCCGACGCGTACCACGTCGTGGCCTTCGACGACGACGAGCTGGTGCTCCTCGACCTCGGCCTCGCGCGTCAGGAGCAGGACCCGCCCCTCGTCGTGCTCCGAGGCCCGACGGGCGCGGCCGAGGGACCGGACTTCGAAACCCACGCGTCGAGCGCGCTGCGGTACCTCGTCTCGGGCGTGCTCAAGGGCCTGTGGTCCGAGCTCGTGCGGGTGCTCCTCGTGACGCGCCCTCCGATCGAGCTCGCGCAGCCCTTTCCGAGGCTCGCGCCGCAGGTGGGGAGCGGTCGCGTGGCCGAGGCGACGGTGTGGGTCGCGGAGCGCAACGTCCGCGATCGCGCGGGCTTCGCCGTGTACTTCTCGCACGCCGACGCCGAGCGCGTGGGCCAGTGGCTCTCGCTCCAGGGCCTCGACGATCAGATGCTGGTCTGAGAGACCCGCGAAGGGCTATCGCGCGGGGTACTGCGAGAGGTCGAACGCGAAGCCGCCGGGGCCGTTGGTGCCCACGGGCGCGGGGAGCTCGCCGAGGCGGTCGACGTCGACCACGGCCTCGTAGCGGACCTGCGCGCGCAGCGCCATGAGCCGCACGCGCACGCGCGGGATGCCCGCGGGCACGACGAAGGACTGCACGCGCCGCGACTCGGAGCCCGGCGCCACGCCCACGGGGTCCATGGTGTTCACCGACGCGCCGCCTTCGGCGCCCACGGCCTCGACGATCACGCGATCGACGGGGCAGGGGTCGCGAGGGTCGTCGGGGTTGGGCTGCCGACAGCTCGGCAGGAGCACCCAGAGCCGTCGTCCGGCGCCCATCTGCGAGAGCCCGAAGCCCGACGCCCCCGCCGGGGGATTGAAGAGCCACACGCGCATCTGCCGCATCATCCGGTCGATGTCGGCCACGGGGACCGAGATGAGCTCGGGGCCGAGGTTCTGCACCGGCGCGCCGGCGTCGACGGCGGGCGCGTGCTGAGCGCGCGGCCTCCGCGGGCGGCGCGGCTGCGCGAGTGCGCCAGACGCGAGCAGCGAGGCCGCGAGAAAGATCGGGATGCTGCGGGTCATGTCGGGTGTCGCTCCGTTCGAGCCGCGCGAGTCGCGGGTGCGCGCATCGTAGCGCCCATCGCCGCGCGTGGGGAGCGAAGGCGCTGCGTGTTGCGTCGTCGGGGCGAGCGGTGGTACGCGCCACGACGAGGCCCATGACAGGCACCGACCAGGTTCGACTGACGCAGCTCGCACACGGCGCCGGGTGAGCGAGCAAGGTCCGCGCTGCGGATCTCGCGCAGGTCCTGCGCGCGCTGCCTCTGGTGATCGACCCCAACGTGATCGTGGGCCTCGCGCCCGCCGACGACGCGGCCGTCATCCGTCTGTCCGACGACCTCGCGCTGGTGTTCACCACCGATTTCTTCACGCCCCTCGTCGACGACCCGCGCACCTTCGGTCGCATCGCCGCGGCCAACGCGCTCTCCGACGTCTACGCGATGGGCGCGCGCCCGCTCGTGGCGCTGAACATCGTGTGCTTCCCCACGAAGACGCTCGGGGCCGAGGTGCTCGGGGCGATCCTCGCGGGCGGCAACGACATCGCGCGCGAGGCCAACATCTCGATCGCGGGCGGTCACTCCGTCGAAGACCAGGAGCCCAAGTACGGCCTCGCGGTGATCGGCACGGTGAGTCCGAAGGCCGTGTGGCGCAAGGGCGGCGCGCGCGCGGGCGATCACCTCGTGCTCACCAAGGCCCTCGGCACGGGCGTGCTCGCGACGGCCCTCAAGCGTTCGAAGATCACCGAAGACAGCGACGAGATGCAGGCCGCCGTGCGCTCGATGACGCGCCTCAACGCGCGCGCCGCGGAGCTCGCGAAGGCGCTCGACGTCGAGGTCCACGCGGCGACGGACATCACGGGCTACGGGCTCGTGGGGCACCTCGGCGAGATGCTCCGCGCGAGCGAGTCGGTGAGCGGGGAACTGAGGGCGTCGTCGTTGCCGCTGCTCGCCGGCGCGCAGTCGCTGGCGCGTGACGGCGTGCTCGCGGGCGGCACGAAGGCCAACCGCACGCACGCGGGCGATCGCTTCGAAGTGGCCGAGGGCGTCGACGATTCGATCGCGTGGCTCGCGTGTGACGCGCAGACCTCCGGGGGGCTGCTCATCGCGTGTCCGCCCGACGACGCTTCGAAGCTCGCGGAGGCGCTCCGCGCAGAGGGCGTCGACGCCTCGGTGATCGGCGAGGTGGTCGCGCGCGACGGAGCCTACGTGCGGCTCGCGCCGTGATCTCGGTGCTCCTGCCCTTTCGCGACGCGTCGTCGACGGTGGGCGAGGCGCTCGCGTCGGTGCTCGTGGAGCCCGAGGTCGGAGAGGTCATCGCCGTCGACGACGGATCGCTCGACGCGAGCGCCGAGGTGGTCGCCTCGATCGCGTCGAGAGACCCGCGCGTGCGGCTCGTCCGCGGGCCCGCGCGGGGCATCGTCGGGGCGCTCAACGGCGCGATCGAGCACGCGCGCGGCGAGCTCCTCGCGCGCATGGACGCCGACGACGTCTCCCTGCCGGGGCGCATCCGCGAGGCGGCGTCGCTGCTCGCACGCGACGCGTCGCTCGGCGCCGCGGGGACGCGCGTCGAGGCCGAGGGCGCGGGCGAGGGGATGGCCGCGTACATCGCGTGGCAGAACGCGCTCGTCACGCCCGAGGACCACGCGCGCGAGCTCTTCGTCGAGGCGCCGCTCTGTCACCCCTCGGCGGTGCTGCGCCGCGAGGCCGTGGCCGGGGTGGGCGCCTACCGCGAGACCGCGTGGCCCGAAGACTGGGACCTCTGGCTGCGCCTCGACGCGCGGGGATGGCGCATGGCGAAGGCTCGCGAGGTGCTCTTCCGCTGGCGGCACGTGCCCGGGAGGCTGACCTTCTCGCACCCGCGCTACGCGCTCGATCGGCTCATCGAGGCGCGCGCGGAGTACCTCCCCGCGAGGCTGTCGCGCGTGGCGCGCGGACGGGCGCTCGCGGTGTGGGGCGCGGGGCCGACGGGGCGTCGCCTCGCCAGAGCGCTTGAATCCAAGGGAATTCGCGCGTCGCGCTTCGTCGACATCGACCCGCGCAAGATCGGACGCGTCGCGCGGGGTGCGCCCATCGTCGGCGCCGACGCGCTCGATCACGCGCGCGAGGTCGTGCTCGTGGCGGTGGGTGCGCGCGGCGCGAGATCCCTCGTGCGAGCCCACCTCGAGGCGAAGGGAGCCGTCGAGGGCGAGGACTTCATCGCGGCCTCGTGAGGCGCGCGGGGCGGTCAGGTCTCGGGCTCGTCGGGCTTCGCGGTCGCCTCGGAGGGCACCGCGGCGACGGGGGGCATGGGCGCGTCGGTCGGCGGGGCCTCGGGGGCGTCGGGGGGCACGGTCTCGCGCGTCGAGTCGACCTCGGAGGCGCGCTTCTGCTGCTGGCCGTCGGGGTCGACGATGCGCACGATGACGGCGGTGATGTTGTCCTCGCCGCCGTGGTGGTTCGCGAGGGCGATGAGGGCCTCGCAGGCCGCGTTGTCGTCCTCGTGGGCGAGGAGGGTCCGCAGGATCTCCTCGTCGGAGATCATCCCCGAGAGGCCGTCGGAGCAGAGCACGTAGCGGTCGCCCGCCATGAGCTCCTCGCTGGCGACATCGACGACGACGCGCTCGTTCATGCCGAGGGCGCGCGTGATGACGTTGCGCGGGAGCTCGTCGCGCTGCGCCGCCGAGAGGTGCGGCATCGCGCGCATGTACTCGTTCACGAGCGAGTGATCCTGCGTGAGCTGCGCGATGGAGCGGCCCCGCACGCGGTAGCAGCGGCTGTCGCCCACGTGGCCGATGTAGGCCTTCGCGCTCCCCGTGGCGATGAGCACGCCGACGAGGGTGGTGCCCATGCCCCGGTGCTCGTCGCTCGTGGCGCTGCGCTCGTAGATCGATTTGTTGGCGACCTTGATGCCCGCCATGAGCCGGTTCTCTTCGGCCGAGAGCGAGGGGTCGTAGTGAAAGGGCCACGTCGCGTCTTCGCGCGCGGTGCTGTCGAAGAACGCGCGAAGCGTCTCCGTCGCCATCTTCGAGGCGACGTCGCCAGCTTTGTGGCCTCCCATCCCGTCTGCCACGAGGTAGAGCCCGTGCTGGTCAAGCAGCGCGAAGCTGTCCTCGTTGTGCTCGCGGTGGAGCCCCACGTCGCTTCGTCCTGCTGCAATGACGCGGATCGGCACGATGCCGACGGGAGCCAAACACTTTGACCCAGGCATGTCAAGGCAATGAGTCTGCGCGGGGGCCGTCACCGGGATGGACGAAACCGACCGCGGGTAGACACCCGTGCGAGTTCGGTGAACGCCAGCGGTTGCGCGGGCAACGGGGTGGAGGCGCGCATTGACACTCCCGCCGCGGTGGCGCTATGCGCTCCCACAACATCATCGGCGTCGCCCTCGACGAGACGATCATCGAGAAGACCACCGAGGCTTCGCGGTTCAAGATCAACAGCGACCGCGGTCACACGCGCGTCGAACCTCAATCCAGCGAAAAGGAACTTCGATCCATGGCACGCACCCAGTTCACTTCCGAGTCGGTCAGCGAGGGACATCCGGACAAGATGTGCGACCAGATCTCGGATGCCGTCCTCGACGCCATCGCCTTGAAGGAGGATCCGCGCGCCCGCGTGGCGTGCGAGACCCTCGTCAAGACGGGCTTCGTGGTGCTGGCTGGCGAGATCACGACGACGGCGAGGATCGAGTTCCCCGACGTGGTCCGCGCGGTCGCGGACATCGGCTACACGAGCTCGGACATGGGCTTCGACGCGACGACGTGCGCGATTCTCACCGCCGTCGAGCGCCAGAGCCCCGACATCGCGCAGGGCGTGAACGAGGGCGAAGGCGAGCACAAGGAGCAGGGCGCCGGCGACCAGGGGATGATGTTCGGCTTCGCCGTCGACGAGACCCCCGAGCTCATGCCCGCGCCGATTCACTACTCGCACCTCCTCACCCGCAAGCTCGCCGAGGCCCGCAAGGCCGGCGCCGTCGACTGGCTCCGCCCCGACGCCAAGAGCCAGGTGACCGTCGACTACGAGAACGGCCGCGTGGTGCGCATCAACACCGTGGTCATCTCCACGCAGCACTCGCCCTCCGTCGAGCAGTCGACCATCAAGGAGTTCGTCCGCGAGGAGATCATCAAGAAGAACCTCCCGGCGAACCTCCTCGACGGCGACACGCGCTACTTCATCAACCCCACGGGGCGCTTCGTCATCGGCGGACCGATGGGCGACTCGGGCCTCACGGGCCGCAAGATCATCGTCGACACCTACGGCGGCATGGGCCGTCACGGCGGCGGCGCCTTCTCGGGCAAGGACCCGACGAAGGTCGACCGCAGCGCGGCCTACTACGCCCGCTACGTGGCCAAGAACGTCGTGGCCTCGGGCCTCGCGAAGCGCTGCGAGGTGCAGATCGCGTACGCCATCGGCGTCGCGCAGCCCGTCGGCGTGTACGTGAGCACCTTCGGCACGAGCGCCGTCTCCGAGGAGAAGATCTCGGAGTACGTGCTCAAGAACTTCGACATGCGCCCCAAGGCGATCATCGAGCAGCTCGACCTGCTCCGCCCGGTGTACCGCCCCACGGCCGCGTACGGTCACTTCGGCCGCCCCGAGTTCACGTGGGAGCGCACCGACCGCGCCGCCGAGCTGCGCAACGCCCTCGGCTGATCTCCGCCGCACGATCGCTGCTCGCGCGTCCGCGGGTGTAGACGTCGCCTCCGCGCGGCGCTAAGTACCAAAGCCTCCGTTGGACGCCCAGCCCACGAACACCGACGACGAATCGAACGCGCCGCGGCCCTGGTCGTTGACCGTGGCCGCGCTCGCGACGACGGGCCTCGGACTCATCGAAGCGCGCGTCGCGGAAGACACCCTCACCCTCGTGCGAGGGGCCGCGCCGCAGAGCCCGGTGAGCTTCGAAACCGCCGTGCAGTATGCGTTCTGGGCCTGCGCGCAGGAGCACCGCCGGGGCTTCGTCGCGCTCGAGGTGGCGCGGCTCATCCTCGCGGGTTTCCTCTTTCTGGCGGGCGTGCGGGTGCTCGTGCGGTCGCGGGGCTCGGGGTGGCTGTGGCGCCAGGCGCTCTGGGGCAACGTCGCCGTCACCCTCGTCGCCGCGTGGCACGAGCGCGCGATCCTCGGCGATTGGAACGCGGCCTTCGGGCGCGCCGTCGCGATGGTGTCGCCCGCGCTGCCGTCGCCCGCGAAGGGGGTCACCCTTCAAGAGGTCTTTCGTCGCGGGTCGCAGATGTCGGTGTGGGCCACGGGGCTCCTCGCGCTGATGTTCGTGCTCGCGCTGCGGTACGCGTCGCGCGAACGGACGCGCGCCGTCATCGACTGACGACGGCGAGTCATCGCAAGCCCGCGCTTGTCACCCGCGCGCGTTCGTGGTGGCGTTGGGTCCTCGGCGCGTCATCGCTCGCGACCTCCGGTCGCACGCCTCGGCTCACTTCGCTTCACATCGCGATCCCAACGCACACCCCGAGAAGGAGATCCCTGCCATGCGCAAGCAGAGAGAGACGCGACGCTGTGCGGTCTGCAACCAGAAGGACCTCGTCGTCCGCGCGCCGCTGCGCGACGTCGCGTGGCTGTGCCCCATCCACGACATCGTGGCGCGAGGGATCATCCCCGCGCCCACGACCATCGACGCGCTGCGCTCGCTCTTCCCCGCGCGCGTGACCGACACGCACCGCCGCACGCGCGCCGCGTAGCCGCGACCGCGCGCTCCACATCCCCTCCCAACGACACCGCGGTACATCATGGACAGCTTCAACGAGGCGCGTTTTCACGGCAGCGTCGACGCCGCGCTGCGCCGCATCCGGACCATCCTCGACAACACGCGCAACCCGCAGCTCCCCGCCGACGTCGCGCACCGCTACGAGGATAAGTACCTCCTCGCGGAGTTCCTCACGCGCACGGCGACGGCGGCGATTCTGCAGTGCCTCGGGGGCGTGGGGCTCACCACCGAGGCCGTCGCGTCGCTCAGCGAGTGGGCCCGCACGCGCTCGGTCACGCTGCGCCTCCGCGCGCAGGAGACCTGCACCTTCCTCCGCGAGGAGACGCGCCGCGTAGAGGCGCCGCAGCAGCAGGTCACCGAGTGGCGCAACCCCGCGGGCGCCGTGAGCAGCCGCACCGACAAGATCGTCACCACGGTGCAGGAGTACTTCTGGGCCTTCGAGTTCCGCTACGAGCTCGTGGCCTTTCAGGGCAACGTCGCCGACCAGGGCGTGACGCTCCACGCGCGCAGCGGACGCGTCGAGATCAAGACCGCCGCGAAGGCCACGCCGCGCCCCGAGTCCGTGGTGCGACCGGCCATCGACGCCAACGTCACCTGGCTCTTCGCGCACCTCGACGCGCAATCGCGCGTGTGGTTCTCGATCGATCGCACCGAGCGCGGCTGCCACACGCCGCGCCGCAACGCGCAGATCGAGTCGGCGCTCGCGGCCCTCGACGAGCTCGCCGCGTGGTGCGCCCGCGTCTACGGCTACTTCGCGCGCGACCTCTTCACCGCGCAGCCCGATCACGGCCGCGACCTCTCGGCCATCAACGCGAGGGACGTGTTCGTCCCCGTGGTGCCGCTCTTCGAAGACCCCGCGTACTCGGGCGCGCAGCGCGCCGACGCGCGCGACGTGCTGCCCGCGTCGTTCGCCAACGCCTTCCTCGCGGAGCAGCGGCGGAGCCTCGCGGAGCGCTGCGCGGAGCTGGCGCAGGTGTTTCCGCGCGACGCCTCGGTGATCTCCGTCGTCGAGGCCACGCTGCTCGTGACGCTCCTCCACGCGAACGACGTGTGCCAGCGCTACGCCGACGGCGTGAACTACATCGAGGACATGCTCCGCAAGCAGCTCGTGGCCGCGATCGGCGAGGAGGTCACCCCCGCGGATTTCTCGGCCTACATGGACTTTCACAGCCGCAAGCTCTTCAAGCCCGAGTTCCGCCCGCGGCCGTTCTCGCACGCGGTCCGTCGCCCCGAGCACTCGCCCGAAGGCGTCGTGAGCATCGAGGCCGACGCCGGCGCGGAGCTCCCGACGCCCATCTCGACCACGGTGTCGTGGAGCGAGGCCCGTCGGCCCATGAGCTTCGCCCTCGACGCGTCGACGCGCGTGTCGTTCCTCGGCGATCGCTACCTGCACGCGTGGGTGTCGCACCAGTTCAGCGGGCGCTCCGAGCTCTCGCTGAACCTCGTCGCGCGGGCGCGGCAGTTCAGCAGCTTCATCCTCCTCGTCGGGCGCATCGCGTCGGCCGACACCTTCGAGCCTCGCTTCGGGATCATCGTCCAGAACAAGGACCTCCTCTCGATCCCGCTCATGCTCGAGCAGATCCCGACGCCCAAGGAGTTCCGCGACGCGATCGAGTCGCTCTCGCCCGAGCAGCAGCGCTTTGCGAAGGCCTTCCGCGCGATGCAGCTCGAGAGCACGCTCTTCGGCGTGTGCGTGATCCAGATCAAGCCGCAGCTCGAGCGGCTCCTCAAGCTCGCGCCCGACAGCCTCACCAAGGAGATCAAGCTCACGCAGGAGCTCCTCTCCCTCTTCATCGAGTACCAGATCCCGAGCGACCTGCTCTCGTACGACGGCGCGAGCGACGCGGCGCCGCAAGACAAGCTCGCGCGCGTGAAGGACCACGTCGCGAAGATGCGCGAGATGATCGACCTCTCGAAGAAGCGCGAGCTCGACGAGGCGCGCGAGCGAGAGGCCATGCGCCTCGCGGAGATGAACCGCACGCCCCCCGTCGTCCCGTCGCCCTACGGGCCGCCGCCGTACGCGCCGCAGCCCATGCCGATGGCCTCCTTCGGGGCGATCCCTCCGCCCTCGCTCGGCGGACCTCCCGGGATCCCCGGCGGCGGCGGGATGCCTCCCCCGCGCCCCGCCGCGGCGCCCGCGATGGCGCCGGTCATGTCTGCGCCCGTGATGGCCGCCGCGCCGCCTCCCGCGGCACCGCCGGTGCCTCAGGCCGCGCCGCGCCCCGCCGCGTCGACCGCGTCGGCCTCCACCGCCAACGTCGCCTCGCCGCGCCCCGATCGACCCGCGGGCGAGGGCCGCGCGCCCGACGCGACGCCGCCCGCGGGCGAGGGCGTCGACTACACGCGCATCCCCGTCGAGCTCGACCAGAAGTTCGAAGCCATCGACGAAGACGGCGCGCTCCGCCCCACGATCATCAACCCCGGCGACGTGTGGTCGAGAGCGTCGCAGAAGGGGCTCCTCTCGGGCGCGACCGACGAGACGCTCCTCGACGACGAGCAGCGAGGCGAGCGAGACAAGGCCTTCGACCTCCTCGACGCGCTCTCGCGCTCCGGCGCGCTCACGGTCGAAGAGGCCAGCCTCCACGTCGTGATCGCCGCGACGCACTGCTTCGACAGGACCCTCGTCGACACCGTGATCTGCGACAACGTCAACCCCATCGAGAAGGTCGAGCGATCGCTCATGATCGTCGCGACGACCATCCACGGCAGGCCCGCCGCCGAGCTCCTCATGGACGACCAGCGCGAGCGCTTCCTCGCGGCGACGCCGAAGCTCATCGAGGCCGCCGCGCCGCGCTCCGACGCGGGCTGACCGCGCCCTCGCTCACCCGTCGATCGAGCGGATCACCCTCGCAGGAACGCCCACCGCCACCGAGCGCGGGGGGATGTCTCGCACCACCGACGCGCCCGCGCCGACGGTGCTCCACGCGCCCACGGTCACGGCCCCGATGACGCTCGCGTTCATGCCGAGGAACACGCCCTCGTCGACGCGCGCGTTGCCCGCCAGCACCGACGTCACCGAGACGTGCGCGTAGTCGCCGACCACCGCGTCGTGACACACGATCGCGCCGGAGTTCACGATCGCGTGCGCGCCCACGGTCACGTCGGGCTCGATGACCGCGCGCCAGATGATCATCGCGCCCGCGCCCACGGAGGCGCTGCGGTGAACGATCGCGTTGGGGTGGATCACGGTCATCCACGAGACCCGCGGGTGCGCCTCGGCGATCTGCTTGCGGCGCGCGTTGTTGCCGATGGAGATCACCGCGCGCGCCTCGGGCCACGCGGCGAGCTCCGCGAGGCCGCCGACGATGGGCACGCCGAGGAGGTCGCCGCCCCAGCGCGAGGCGTTGTCGTCGAGGAGCGCGTCGGCGGGCTCGCCCATCGCCTCCATCGCGGCGATGAGGACCTTCGCGTGGCCCCCGGCGCCGATGATGATGCGCGCGCCGGGCTTTCGTACGAGCGACATGACGGGGGATTTCGCAGGCGTCAGTCGACGCCGCGCATGGTCTCTTCGAGGAGGTGGTCGACGACGGCCTTGAGGTCGCCGGTGCGTTCGAACACGGCGAGCTGACGGTCCGCCGAGGTGCCCTCGCGCACGATGCGGAGCACGTCTTCGACCTCGCGGCGCGAGCCGAGGTCGCCCGCGACGTCCCACACGAACTCGACGAGCTCCTGCGCGAGCGTGGCGAAGGGGACCTCCTCCTGCTTGCCCCAGTCGATGAGCTTGCCGCGCACGCCGTAGCGGGCGGCGCGCCACTTGTTCTCGTCGATCACGGCGGAGCGGTAGATGTTGAACGAGAGGTTCCTGCGCTTGAGCCAGGCGAGCTTGGCGGCGATGGCCTGCACCATCGCGGCGATGGCGATCACGTCGTCGAGGCGCGCGGGCAGGTCGCACACGCGGAACTCCAGCGTGGGGTACATCGGGTGCGGGCGCAGGTCCCACCAGACGCGCCGGCCGTTGTCGATGCAGCCCGTCTTCACCAGCGTCTCGAGGAACGACTCGAACTCGTGGTACGACTCGAAGCGGTCGGGGATGCCCGTGCGCGGGAGGCGCTTGAAAATAAGCGCGCGCACCGACTGGAGCCCCGTGCGGCGCCCGTTGAAGAAGGGCGAGCTCGCCGAC
Source organism: Polyangiales bacterium (assembly GCA_046351535.1). GTDB lineage: Bacteria > Myxococcota_A > Polyangia > Polyangiales > CAISKJ01. Next base: position 57,429 of record JAXLYG010000041.1, on the reverse strand, counting down.
AGCGCGAGCAGGTGCGGGAGGAAGTACCGCGCCTGGTTGAACACCTGGATCGCCAGCTCGCGGTCGGGGATGCCCACGTGCACGTGGAGCCCGAAGATGAGGTTCATCCGCGCGGCGTCCTGCATCTCCTCCACCGACTGGACGTAGCGGTCCTTGGGCGAGATGGGCTGCGCCTCCCACTGCGAGAACGGGTGCGTCGACGCGGCGGCGATCTTCACCCCCACGCGCTCGGCGATGCGCGCGGCGGCCCTGCGGTTCTTGATCACGTCGCGCCGCACCGCGGCGATGTCCTCGCAGATCCCCGTCGCCACCTCGACCACCGACTGGTGCAGCTCCGCCTGGATCTCGATCTCATCGAGCGGGGTCGAAGCCTCGACCATCTGCGAGATGAAGCTCTTCAGCTCGCGCGTGACCGGATCGATGATCTGGTACTCCTCTTCGACGCCAAGCGTGAACTCCCGCGACATGCCTCACCGTGCTCCCTTCGGCCAGCGGGCATCGTAGCGAGGCGGGCGCGCGCAACGCAACGCTTCTCGCGTTCACGCGGCGGTAACAGAGCGCGCGCGCGACGCTACGACTCGTGCTCGGGGAGCTGGATCACGCCCGGGTGAAAGTGCTCGTACACGCCTCGCGCGCGCTGCGCGCCCACCACGGTCGTAAGCTCCGCCAGCGTGGCGTCGGCGACCTTCGACACGGAGCCGAAGTGCCGGAGGAGCACCACCTTGAGCTTGGTGCCGATGCCCGGCAGCCCGTCGAGCTCGCTGCGCAACTGCTTGCGCTTGAGCAGGTCTTCGCGGGTCTTGTTCGCGAATCGGTGCGCCTCGTCGCGCGCCCTCGCGAGGAGCACCAGCGCGGCGCCGTTCTCGCGGATGGTCACGGGGTTCTTGCGGCCGGGCTGGTACACGCGGTCGACGACCTTCTCGCCCATGACGTTCTCGCGCTCCTTGGCGAGCGCGCAGATCGCGAGGGTCTTGATGCCGAGCTCCTGCAGCACGGTCTGGGCGATGCCGAGCTGACCGCGGCCCCCGTCGACCACGAAGAGGTCCGGGAACTCCCACCCCTCGTCGCCGTTCATGGCCCTGCGGAAGCGCCGCGAGAGGACCTCGTGCATCGCGCGGTAGTCGTTGCCCGTGTCCTCCGTGCGCACGTGATACCCGCGGTAGCGGGCCTTGTACGGCACGCCGTCGCGCAGGCACACGAGCCCGCCGACGGTCTCGTCGCCCGCGTGGTGCGAGATGTCGACGCACTCGATGGTGACCGGCGGCTTCTCGAGCCCGAGCGCCTTGGCGAGCGCCTCGGCGTGCCCCTCGGCCTGCTTGACCGCGACGCGCTTCTCTCGGAACGCGTGCTGCGCGTTCTCAGTCGCCATCGCGAGGAGCTGGCTCTTCGACCCGCGCTGCGGCACCGCCACGGCGACGGCGCGCCCGCGCGCCTCGGTGAGCCACTCGCGGATGCCGTCGACGCCTTCGGGCTCCAGCGGGATCACCACCTCGTCGGGGATCGTCACGGCCTCGCTCGAATACCGCGACTGGAGCACCTGCGCGATGAGCTCGTCGTCGGGGATCTCGACCTTCGCGAGCGTCGTCGTCTGCGTGTCGCGCACGAAGCCGTCGCGCACGAGCAGGAGCGCCACCACGGCGCAGTCGCCCTCGCGGTAGAGCCCGAACACGTCGCGGTCGCGGTCGCTCACCTCGGCCACGCGCTGCGTCTCGGTCACGCGCTGCACCGCCGTGATCTGGTCCCGCAGGCGACCCGCGCGTTCGAACTCCAGGGCGCGCGCGGCGGCCTTCATCTCGCGCTCGATCCCCTCGACGAGCTCGGTGTTCTTGCCGCGGAGAAAGAGTTCGACGTAGCGCACCTGGCCGTCGTACTCGGCCTTGTCGACGGGCAGCACGCAGGGCCCCGGGCAGCGCTTGATCTGGTGCTCCAGGCACGGCCGCGTGCGCGAGGCCATCTCGTCGTCGCTGCACGTGCGGAGCTGAAAGTGCCGGTTCACGAGCTGGAGCGTGCGGCGCGCGTCGGTGGCGCTGGGATAGGGGCCGAAGTACTCCGCGCCGTCGGCGCGCGGGCGGCGCACGACCTCCAACCGGGGCCACGCGGCGGACTTGTCGAGGCGCACCGAGAGGTAGTCCTTGTCGTCGCGCAGCCGCACGTTGTAGCGGGGCTTGTGCTGCTTGATGAGCGAGTTCTCGAGGAGCACGGCCTCCTTCTCGCTCGCGGTGACCACGGTCTCGATGTCGGCGAGGGTGCGCTCGAGCAGCGGGATGAAGTACCGGTTGTCGGAGCTCCCAGACTGAAAATACTGGCGCACGCGCGACCGGAGCGAGCGCGCCTTGCCCACGTAGAGCACCTGCCCCTTGGTGCCCTTGAAGACATAACACCCCGGACCCGTGGGCAGGGTCTCGAGGCGCGCCTGGAGCTCTTCGGAACGCATCGGGTTGAGGCGCGCGAGTGTAGCGCCCACCCCCGCGCGGCGCCTACTCCTCCGCCGTCGCATCGCGCCCGCGCGGCAGAGCGGGCGCTGACGCCCTCGCGATTCTCGGTGCCCCGAGGCGCGGCGCGCTGGCGTCGTCGCGCGAGCCTGCGGTAGCTTCGCCGCCTCTGTCGTCACAGCACTCACGAAGGGCACACATGCGCGTGCGTCGCTCCCTCTACATCGTTCTCGCAGGTGGACTGGTCGCGACGGCGGCGCTGTCGCTCGACGCCTGCTCCTCGTCTCAAACGAACAACCTCGCGCCTCCTCCGCGCCCCCCGGACCCCGCGCAGCTCACGCTCCAGCCCATCCGCGTGACCCGCGCCTCGTGGTCGGCCACCGCCTCGACGCCCGCCGCGCCCACGCCGCCCCCCACGGGCCGCGGCCGCCGCGCCACCGGCGGACCGCCCATGAGCGCCGAGCTCGCGCAGCCCATCCTCCAGGGCGCCAACGAGGCCGTTCGCGCCTGCTACAAGGGCCTCCTCGCGCTCAGCCCCCAGGCCGGCGGGAGCATCAACACCCTCATGCGCGTGAGCCCCGACGGCTCCGTCAGCGACGTGGAGCCCATCGGCAACACCGACCCCTCGCTGCTGCTCATCATGCCCTGCGTGCTCAACGCGGTGCGCACGCGGCGCTTTCCGCCCACGCGGGGCTCCTCGCTGCTGTCGTACCCGTTCACCCTCCGCAGCGGCGAGGTCGGAGGCCCCACGGCGAACCTCCCCGTCGACGTGGTGCGTCCGCGGCCGGGCGAGATCGCGGTGCCCAACCTCGAACCCATCACCGTGCGCCCCTGGCGCCCGACGCTGGTGCCCAACACCAACCCCGTCCGCACGCTCACGCGCGACATGGCCGCCGAGGCGAGGCCCGACATCACCTCGCTCGTCGACACCTGCTACTCGGCCGCGATGGTGATGGTCCCTGACATCTCGGGGCAGTTCGGGCTGCGCATCGCGGTGGAGCCCTCGGGCAACGTCTCGCGCGTCGAGGTGCAGGACCAGAACTCCCTCGCGGGCCCGCTGCGAGAGTGTGTGATCGTGCTCGGACGAAGGCTCCAGTTCCACTCGTCGGGCGGCGGCGCGGTGGTGTCCGTCGACATCGCGCTCTCGCAGTCCGAGGGCGCGGTCCCCGGCGCTGCGCCGACGGGCCCCGGGCTCCCCTCTGGCGCGCTCATCCCCGGCGCGGTCGTCGGGACCCCCACCGCGATCGGCGCGCCCACCCCGTCGCCCGGCGGCGGGCTCATGCCGATGAGCGGAACTCCTCGCTGAGGCTTTTCGCCCCTCGCACGCGGCCTGTTTCGCCTCGGCGCCTTGCGGCCCCCGGCGCGGCCTCGCCCGATCTCACGCGCGAGACGCATCGGCCCCCAACGGCATGCTGACTGCACCGGGGCGTCGCCACCATGAACCGTTCTCCCTCTGCAAGGCTGCTCCTCGTCGATGACGACGACGACTCGCGCTCGATGATGGCGCGGGCACTCCGACAGGTCGGTCACCAGGTCGTCGAAGCCGAAGACGGCTCCGAGGCGAAGACCTTCGATCTCACGGCCTTCGACGTCGTGCTGACCGACCTCCAGATGCCGCGCGTGAGCGGCCAGGAGGTTCTCGCCGCCGTGCGCGCGGCGTCGCCCGACACGCCCGTGATCGCGTTCACCGCCTACGCGAACGCCGAGAACGCGCTCGATCTCATGGCCGCGGGCGCCTACGACTACCTCCCGCGCCCCGTCGACCTCACGCGCCTCAAGCACCTCGTCCAGCGCGCCCTCGAGTGGCGCGCGCTGGTGCGGGAGAACAGCTCCCTGCGCGAGGGCACGCCGTCGTCGGCCGCGCGCGAGCAGAGCCTCGTCGGGACGTCGCCCGCGATGCTCGAGGTCTACAAGGTCATCGCGCAGGTCGCGCCCACGAGCGCCTGCGTGCTCATCGTCGGCGAGTCGGGCACGGGCAAGGAGCTCGTCGCCAGGACGATCCACCGTCGCTCCGGTCGCGGCGGTCCCTTCGTCGCGGTGGCCGCGTCGGCGCTGCCCGAGGGGGCCCTCGCCGCCGAGCTCTTCGGTCGCGAAGACGCCGCCGGGACGCGCAAGGGGATGTTCGAAGAGGCCACCGGGGGGACGCTCTACATCGACGAGATCGAGACGCTCGGTCCGGCCGTGCAGGCGAGGCTCCTCCGCTTCATCGAGGAGCGCGCGATCACGCGCGAGGGCGGGACCGCCGCGGTGCCCCTCGACGTGCGCCTCGTCGTGGCCTCGTCGCGCGACCTCGAAGAGGAGAGCGCCTCCGGGCGCTTCAGGAGCGACCTGCTCTTCAGGCTCCAGGTCGTGACGCTCACGGTCCCGCCGCTCACGGCGCGCCGCGAGGACATCCCCGTGCTCGTCGACCACTTTCTCGGGCACTACGCCGCCGTGCTCGGGCGCCCCGTGCCCACGCTCGCCCCCGACGCGCGCCGCGCGCTCATGGACTACGACTGGCCCGGCAACGTGCGCGAGCTCGCGCAGTCCGTCGAGCGCGCCCTCGTGCTCGCGAGGGGCCGCGCGATCCTCAAGGACGACCTCCCCGCCTCGGTGCGCCAGCATCGCAGCACCGACGGCTCGGGCGCGGGCCTCGACACCGACTGGCCCGAGCTCGCCGTCGTCGAGCGGCGCTACATCGACCGCGTGCTGCAGCACACGGGCGGCAACAAGACGCGCGCCGCCGAGGTGCTCGGCATCGACCGCAGGACGCTCTCCCGCCTCTTCGCCCGCGAGCGCGCCCAGGGCCTCGCGTCGCTCGCGAACTCCACCGATCAGGACTGACGGCTGAGCGTCCGGTACGCGTCGATCACGGCGCGCAGCTCCGCGACCTGCGCGTGTCGTTCACGCTCCGTCGCGGGGCCCGCGTGGTCGGGGTGCAGCGCGCGCACGCGCTCCCGGTAGCGCGCTCTCACCTGCGCGTCGGTGCTCTCGGGCGCGAGGCCCAACACGGCGAGCGCCGCGACGCGTGACGCCGACGGCGCCGCACCCGCACGGCCGCGGTCTCGCCTGCGCGCGCGACCGTGAAAGGTCTCGCGGGCCTCCATGGGGGCGTACTCCGAGGTGCCCGGCGGCAGCGGCCTCGCGGCGTGAAAGCGCAGGTCGGCGTCGGCGAGCGCGTAGAGGGCGTCGAGGCGCCGCGCGCGCTGCGCGTCGAGCACGCGGTCTCTCGCCTGCGGCGAGAGCGACCCCGTGGTGACGAGGTGGTGACCGATGCGCCATCCCCGCGCGCGGGCCTCGCGCGACGCGCGCTCGACGTCGGCGCGCGGGCAGAGGCCCGTGTCGGCGGCGAGGTCTCCGAAGCGGTGCGCGCGCTCCGAGCACTCGACGGCCTGCACGAGACCGCGGCGCAGGTGGATCGCGTGTCGCCGCTCGGGCTCGACCAGCTCGAGCACGCCCGAGGCGTACGCGCGGTGCAGCGACGCGAGGAGGTCGCCGAGGGTGGTCTCACGGAGTCGCGACGGGAGGAGCATCCGGTGTCGCGTTCTACCGTCGCGCGCCGAAGCGTCGCAACGTTCCGTCAGCCGCGGAGCAGGTCGGAGGCGAGCTTGACCACGAGCGCGACGACGACGCCGAACACCACGACCCGCACCAGACGGGGCCCCGAGCGAAGCGTGAGGCGCGCGCCGAGAGCTCCACCCAGAAACTGCGCGAGGGCCATCGGGAGCGCGACCTCCCACCGCACGATGCCGCGGTACGTGAAGAGGCTGAGCGCCGCGAGGTTCGACGCGAAGTTGACGACCTTCGCGTTCGCGCTGGCGCGCGTCATCGCGTCACGCATCCACGCCACGTAGGCCATGATGAGAAAGGTCCCGGTGCCGGGGCCGAAGAAGCCGTCGTACGCGCCGATGGTCCCCGCGATGAGCACCGAGCTCACGGCGGCCTGCGAGGCTTCGAGCGGAGGCCCCGAGCGCTCGCCGAGGTGGGGCCGAAACGCCAGCGCGCCCGCGACGGCGACGAGGAGCGCGAGCACCACCGGGCGCAGCGTGGCGGGCGGCACCACGAGCACGAGCGCGGCGCCGCCGAGCGAGCCGACGAAGCCCGCCAGGAACGAGCGCACGACGCGCTCGCGGTCGATGGCGCCGCCGCGCCAGTAGCTCACGAGCGCGCTCAGCGAGCCCCACGTCGACTGGCCCTTGTTGGTCCCGAGCACCGCGTGGGCGGGCAGCCCCGCCGCGAGCAGCGCGGGCACCGTGATGAGCCCGCCGCCGCCCGCGATGGCGTCGATGGTCCCCGCCGTGAAGGCTGCCGCGCAGAGGAGCGCGGTGATCCCCGGGGTCACGTCTCAGCTCAGCGCGCCGACGGCGGACTCGACGGCGCGTCGGATCGTCCCGTCGACGATCATCGCCGTGATGGCGCGCATGTCGCGGCGCCAGCGCGCGGTCGGCCGTGAGCGACGGGACCGCCGCGCGGATCGCGTCGTGCGCCGCGGCGACGCCCGCGCCCGGTCGCAGCGGGAGCCGCACGTCGAGGCCCTGCGCGGCGACCATCATCTCGATGGCGATGCCCACGCGCGCGTTGGTGATCACGCGCGCGGCCTTGGTGGCCGAGGTCGCGCCCATCGAGACGTGATCCTCGCGGCCCGCCGACGAGGGGATCGAGTCGACGCTCGCGGGGTGACACAGCACCTTGTTCTCGCTCACGAGCGAGGCCGCGGTGACCTGCGCGATCATGAAGCCCGAGTCGAGCCCCGTGTGCGGCGCGAGGAAGGGCGGCAGCCCCGACGAGAGCGCGGGGTTCACGAGCTGCTCGACGCGCCGCTCGGAGATGTTCGCGAGCTCCGCGGCGGCCATCGCCACGAGGTCGAGCGCGAGGGCGAGGGGCTGACCGTGAAAGTTGCCGCCCGATACCACCTCGGCCCCGGCGTCGGACGTGAACACCAGGGGGTTGTCCGTCACCGAGTTGATCTCACGCGCGAAGACCTCGCGCGCCCACGCGAAGGCGTCGCGCGAGGCGCCGTGCACCTGCGGCATGCAGCGCAGCGAGTAGGGGTCCTGCACCTTGCCGCAGTCGCGGTGGCTCTCGGCGATCTCGCTGCGCGAGAGGAGCGCCCTGAGGTTCTGCGCCGCCGTGAGCGCGCCGGGGTGCGGACGCGCCGCGATGACGCGCTCCTCGAAGGGACGGCTCGTGCCCTTGAGCGCCTCGAGCGACATCGCGCCCGCCACGTCGGCGTGCGGCGCGAGCGCGAGCGCGTCGTGGAGCGCGAGGCCGCCCACCGCGAGGATGAACTGCGTCCCGTTGATGAGCGAGAGGCCCTCCTTCGCTTCGAGCGCGATCGGCGTGAGGCCCGCGCGGCGCATCGCTTCGCCGCCGGGGAGGACCTCCCCGAGGTGCTCGGCCTCGCCCTCTCCGATGAGCACCGAGGCGAGGTGCGCGAGCGGCGCGAGGTCGCCCGACGCGCCCACCGAGCCCTGCGACGGAATCACCGGGTGAACCCCGCGGTCGAGCATCGCGAGGAGCGTGTCGACCACGAGCGGACGCACGCCCGAGTGACCGAGCGCGAGCACGTTCGCCCGCAGGAGCATCATCGCGCGCACGGCGTCGGTCGGCAGCGGCGCGCCCACGCCGCACGAGTGGCTCCGGAGGAGGTTGTGCTGGAGCGTCTGCACGTCGCTGGGTGAGATGCGCGTCTCGGCGAGCGCGCCGAAGCCCGTGTTCACGCCGTAGACGCGCGGAGATCCGTCGCCGCCGCCGGTGATCACCTCGATGGCCTTGCGCGCCTCGACCATGCGCGCCCTCGCGTCGGGGTCGAGCTCGACGCGCCCCCCCTCTCGGGCGACGCGCACGAGCTGTTCGAGGGTGATGGGAGAGCCGACCCGCGCGGTGACCGTCATGGGCGCGTTCGTACACCACTCGACCACGTTTGGGGATAGCGTCCGAGCGATGCGCGCGCGTGCCTTCATCGGGACCCTGAGCCTCGTCTGCGGCTGCGAGGTCGGCGCGCTCTCTTCTCCGTCGTTGGTGAGCGACCTCCGCGTGCTCGCGATCCTCACGGCGACGCCCGAGGTCCCCGGAGGCTCGGCGCCGCGGGTCACCGCCGTCACCCTCGCGCCGGGTGGAACGGCCCCCGACTTCGTGCGCTGGCGCATCTGCGCGGAGCCCGACGTCGCCGACCCCAGAGACTGTCCTGCCTCGCCGCTCGGCACCGACCTCGGCGTCGCGCCCGCGGTCGATCTCCCGCCGCTCGTCGCGCGCGGCGGCGTGACCGGGTACCTCGTGCTCGCGACCGCCTGCGCGGGCGTGGCGCCCTCCCTCGACCCCGCGAGCGGGCGGGCGATCTGCGCGAACGGAGCCGTCGCCGCGGAGGCGTTTCGTCGGGTGATCGTCCGCGACGACCCCGACCGCAACCACAACCCGGGCGTCGATGCGTGGGAGCTCGCGCGCGGCGCCGAGACCGTCGCCGTCGAGGGCGACGTGGTGACGCTCCCCCGCTGCGCGTCGAGCGCCTGCGGCGCGTGGACAGTGCGTGTTCGTCCCGCGATCAACGCCTCGGAGGTGACCCCCGAGGGGCGCGAGTCTCTGGTGGCGTCGTTCCATGCGACCGATGGGGAGTTCGATCGGGCGCGCGATGGCGCCGACCCCGGCGTCGTGCGCCCGCTCACCGCGCAGTGGACGGTGCGCGACGGCGCCGCCGGGGTCAGGATCGCGTTCGTGTTGAGGGATCTGCGGGGCGGGGCGGCGGCGGGGCGAGCTGCGGTCGCGTGGCGGTGAAGACCGCGCGGGTCACTGGCAGCGCGCGTTGACGCACATGCGGCCGGCGGTGCAGTCGGCGCTGCGCGCGCACTGGGGCATCTGCTCGTTGGTGTTCGTGCAGAGCGAGCGGCCCATGCCGTCGGCGCGGCAGAGGTTGAACTGCACGTCGACGCGCATGCAGTCGCCGTCGGGCATCACCGTGGGCATCGGGCAGAGGCGACGGCAGGCGCCGTTGTAACAGATCGAGTCCGTGTTGCACTGCGAGTCCATCGTGCAGAACGGGCGGGGGCGCGTGTCGACGCGGCAGACGCCGTGGTCGCACATGAAGCCCGAACCGCACGCCGCGTCGGTGGAGCACGTCGCGAGGCACACGCCGCTCGCGCAGACCTGACCCGAGGGGCAGGGCGTCGAGCAGGTCCCCGTGGAGGGATAGGTGCAGCGGCCGGCGGTGCAGGTCTGGCCGGTGGCGCAGGTCGCGGCGGTGTTGCAGCCGACGACGCAGCGGCCGTCGACGCAGGCCTGACCGGCGCCCGTGCACTGGTAGTCGAACTGGCACTGGCTCGTGCGGGGCTGGCAGCTCCCGCCGAGGCACACGGGGGTCGTCGGCGTCGCGGCGCACTGGGCGTCGCTGGTGCACGATCCGCCGGGGACGCAGGCGTGCGTCGTGGTGCTGCACACGAGGCCCGCGCCGAGCGAGGCGCAGTCGGCGTTGGCGCCGCAGCCGCCGGGGACGCAGATGCCGCGGCCGTCGCAGAGGTACGACGCCGGGCACTGGGCCGCGGTGGTGCACTGCACGCCGCTCCGGCAACGCCCCGAGGCGCTGTCGCAGTAGCCGCCGGGGCACTCGCTGTTGGCCGAGCACGCGCCGGGGACGCCAGAGTCGACGACCGGGGTGGGCACGCCCGTTCGTTCCTCGCCGCCCCAGACGGGACAGCCGGTCGTGAGGGCCATGCAGAACAAACCGGCGAAGGTGAGACCGGAGAGGGAATGTCCGAGCGTGCGCATTGCGATGCCTCCGTCGTGGAACCAGGTGTTGAAACGCCACGCGGGTTCCTGCGAGCGTCTGTGGGATGTATAGCAGTGTTCGTGCCGGTGCGACTCACGTCCAGAATCAGGGTCTCGGGGTTTCCGTGCGGGACCCTGTGAAGCGCGGTTGACGGTGTGTGTGTGAAATCCGCCGGAGGGAGACCCTCGATCCCTCGGTGCCGGGGGCTCTCTGCATGGTGCAGAGGCTGTCATGAGTCGACGAAATGTACTCCCCGCGCGGTACAGAGGAGACCAAAACGGGAGCATGTCCACGGCCGCAACGCGGTCGGCGTTGTGGGCGTGCGCGGTGACGCGGCGTCAGCGCGCGACGTCGCGGTGAGGTCGGCGTCACCAACGCCTCCGGCCCGACGAGTTCCCCGCGCGCCGGTACCCCCGTCGGGGGCGCGACCTGCCCTGAACTCAAGTGCTTGTTGCGAGAGGAGCGGAACGACCAGCGGCGCGTGAAGGACCGCAGCGCTCAGGCCGTGGGCGCCTTCGGCGTCTTCGGGGTCTTCGCGGTCTTCCGCTTCGCGTTCGTCGGCGCGAGCGCGGTGCGGAGCGCGCTGAACGAGAGCTTCGGGATCATCGGGTCGACGGCGTGCGCCGCGTTGAACATCTCGACGAGCGTCTGGAGGAACCACACGCCCGCGCCGCACCACCAGCCGAGCTCGCCCTTGCGCATACCGAGCTTCGAGGCGACGCCCTCGATCGACTTCGACGTCTCGCGGAGCTGCTTCGCAAAGGCCGTCATCGCCGCGAACGACGCCGCGGGAACCACCGCCTTCGCGCCCTTCGTCGTGGCCTCCTTCGCGAGCTGGCGGCCCTCCGCGACGAGCGCGTCGACCGTGTCGGCCATGCCCGAGAGCGTCGAGGCGGCGCCGCAGACCGCGTTGATGCGCTGCTTCCACCCGTCGTCGCCGCCCGCCATCGCGATGATCTTCTTCTGGAAGAGCTTTCGCCGCGCGCGGGCGCCGGTCATCACGCGGTCGAACTCGCTCGTCCCCGCCTTCTGCGTGGCAGAGCGGCGCGTCTTGCGCCGTGTGATGCCGCGCTCCAGCGTGTCGATCGTCGCCACGCAGGTCGCCGCCGACGACAGGAACTCGTCGTTCACGGGCGGCGTGAGGAGCGTGCGCTGGTCTTCGCTCGCGACGCTGAGAAAGTCCGTCGCCTCGCCGAGGATGCGCGTGCCGTCGGTCACGATGCGCGACGCGGCGATGCCCTCGCCCAGGGCCACGACCCCGGCGTCGTCGAAGCCGAGCAGAAAGCACACGATCGCCACGCGCTCGGCGGTTCCGTGCTTCGCGACGAGGGAGCCGGGCGTGTGCAGGGCCGTTGGCGCGAGCGAGGTCGAGGTCGTTTGCGAGACCGCAGTTTCACCAGAACGAGACGCGTTGTTCATCGGTCGTGACTCCGTCGTGTGTGGGAAGTGCGAGCGCCCGGGGAGGGCGAGGCGTTGGCGCTCATTTCTTCTGTACGGCGGAGCCACTCGCGGACTTGAGCCGAAGGGCGACGTCAGGCATCGCGACGCGCGGTTGAGCCCCGGCGGATCAGGTCGTTCGACGGCTCTCCCTCGGGGCGCACCCGACAATCAGGCCCTGCGGGAGCAGTCCCGGGCCGAAGGTGCGCCCGTCGATGTCGTCGGTCAGGGTGACCGACGGGCCATCACCAGCGATGATTCCGTAGTCGAAGATGCCGGGCCACCAACTCTGTGCGCACATGATTCGGGGTGCTGCCCCGGGATCGACCCCATCGAATCGGCAGCCGACAAGGTGCAGCGGGATCGATCGCACATCCCACAGGGCCCTCCACGAGATCGCGGGCGGCCTGACAGCCGAGGAGGAAAACTCGAAACGGTGATGAAGGCCGATGATCGTCGACGGCCGCATCAGTCGGGCCGAGCCGAGGGCGACGGGGCGACGAGAAACTGCGGACTCGTGGATCGGCAATCTTGTGCTGAGAATGAAATGGCCGACAGCTCTCCGGGTACGACAACAGGCGGAAAACTCGCCTTCGGCCTTTCGTCAGTGCTCGGATCCATGTCCACCGGGTTCTGCCTGAGGTAGACGTCGACCCCGCCTTCGGGCGCCACCTCGTGCATGCTCGCGAGCTCCTTGTCGCTCAGTCGACGGCTCGCCATGTCGATCCGCGGCGGAATCGCCTGATTCTCGAATCGGCACCCTGTCGTCGAGAGGCTGAAGCCAAGCGCGTCGACCATCGCCATGGCGTGCCCGGCGAAGGTGCATCCTCGAAACGTCGCCCCCGAGAGACGGTTCATGCTGCTCAGCCGCACGGCCGCGCCAAGCGTCTTCGAAGGCTCGAAGACACATCCCTCGAACTCCACCACGGGCATTCCGACATCCAAGGAAACCCCGAGGACATCGATCCGCACGAGCGCCACGCGGTGACGCGTCACGTCACCACGCGAACGAAACCGACAATGCCGGAACACGTAGGGAAGGCGCGTCGACTTCGCCGGAGGTGTAACGATCGCAGCGGCCCCAACGCAAGAGACCTCATGATCCGAAGACTCGAAACTGACGCAGTGCAGAAGCAGCCCGGGAAGGTCGTACACGACGAACATCGACGCTCCCGTGCTGGCATCGAAGTCGGGAGCGCACCAGAAGGTCACCTGAACGGGGTCGCAGAAGCGTCCGCGCACTTCCAGTGGCGAAGGAGACAACGGGGGCAAAGCCTGTTTCGAAACGTCGATCGTGGCCGGACCGAGGTAGATGGGACGCCTGACGACGTAGGTCCCGACCAGATCGACGACAGGCCCCCGCGGAGAGATCGCTCCTGACTCTGACGAGAGCGCCTCGCCATAGATGGCGGCGTGAAAGGCACTCTGAAGCGCGGCGGAGTCTGCCTCCGCGATCAGATTGACCTCCTCAGAGCGAAGCGACTCGGGCGATCTACCCGCAAGTGTGCCCGCGCCCCACCACTCAGGATGAATCTGCTCGATCTTCGGACCGAACGGAATGGCCGCGGCGAGTGGTCCTGGCAGGGAATGGACGTCTACCGTAGCCGCTGTCGCGAAAATAGGCGCGATGGGCGCCACCAGCGCCCCGTGAAGTACCAGCGAGGCTCCGTCTCCCACCGCAATCAGCCGGGCGCCCGGGGCGAACCTGAGTTCGATCTGCTCGGGAATGTCGAACACCTCGTCCGTTCCCAGAACGAACACATGGTCGCCGGGAGGAAAGTAGAAGACCTCGCCCGCGGGCGGCAACCCGGTCGAGTACGCCGCGACGCGCCCCCGGATGAACTCGTCGATGTCCTGACGAGCATCCGAAGCGGCGTGAGGGATGTTGTTGAACTCTACCGACCACGTACCCATTGAATCCTCCGCTCAGATGTCCCAAGACGGCGGCCCGAAGCCGCTGAGGACGATCGTGTGATGCCGCTCAGCCACATACAGTGTGTGCACCTTCGCACGATCGGGGTCGGTCGCTCCCAACGCCGTGAGCCGGGCCTCGACGAGCGCCGTGCTGACAAGCTTCCACGCACCCTCCACGAAATTGCCCATGTCGATCACATGCCCCCGAGAGGATTGAACCGCCGCGTGGTCCGCCGCTGCGCTGCCGCCGATCGTTGTGGCCCACGTGCCGAAGTGACCGCGGGCGAAGTCGAGGTCGGTCGCGAACGCCCACAGGTCGAAGAGCACCGGCTCGCCCTGGCGGAACGGCAGAGGCGACGTGTCGTCGCTGCCAGGCGCGCGCTGCGTCGGCGGCCTGACGAAGCGGCACCCCATCAGAACGAGCCGCCCCATCGCGGCCGTAGCCCCCGCCCACAGGATCGCAGGCGGCAGCGGATCGCCAGGAGGGATGGTCGGGATGTGCTCCACGTTGATCAACTGGACCGAAGGCCACGTCGGATTGCCGCTCGTGAAGCGTCGGAGGTTCGACACCAGCATCGGGCTCCGCGACACACAGTCCTTGATGAAGCAGGCGGGCGGAGACTGCCAGCCGCTCACCGTCCCAGAACTCGGGGGAGTGCCCTCGGGAGGGATGTACTGAAGGACGGAGGCGTCGAGAAGGATGTCCACGCCGGCCCTGAGCGTATCCACGGTCGGCGCGGCGTCGGGGCGAACGATCGGTTCGATGGGCAGCGTGGGAGGCGTCACCCACTTCGTGTCGAAGAAACAACCGACGAAGCTCGTCCCGCCCTCGACGTCATGCACCATCGGCGCCGCGACGCCGGTGAACACGCACTGCCTGAAGGCGAAGATCAGGGCGTTGCCCGCACGGCACGCCACCCCCCTCGGAAGGGTCTCTCCCCCCGTCAACAGCCCGATCGTCGGGACGCGCCAGGTGTCGACATCGCCCGTGTCGAAGCGACAGCGCACCATGCGAAACCCGAGCATGTCCGTATTGCTCGAATACTGGATCGACGGCGCGCCCTCGAACGGCTTGCCAGAAACGGTGAAGCGCTTGTCTCCCGGAGGCAGCTCCTCCCCGCCGAGCATGACCAGCAGATGACGCGCGTGCTTGAACTCGCACCCCTCGACGCCGATCATCTGAATCGCTTCATGGTCAGGGTTGTGCACCGTCAGGCAGCGAGACGCGCTGAAGCTCGCGTCGAAGGTGACGTTCTCGATGCGCCACCCTGCGATGTCTCTCACCCCGAGGAGGGCCCCCGAGTTGGGGGTGACGCGACGGAACGACTGTCCAGGCGAGAGATCGGAGTTCTCATCGAACAACGTCGGGTGGGCCGCGATCGTCGCGGAGCCAGCGCCCGTCCGCCCCGGAGGGCGCGCGCCGCGAAGGACGAAGCCGCCTCGGTAGTATGGTCGTGTCGGGTCCGGGTTCGGGCCGGCAGCGACGAACTCGCGGTCGACCACCGCGCCTCGCCGCAGCTCCGCGTTCTTCCAGCGCTCACCGATCTGAAGCTCCTGATCGATGACGTACCTGCCCGTCAACACGATCGGGATCGCCACAAGATTCGGGGCCTCACGGACGTACGGGAAGCTCCGACGGGTGTGCGCGACCTCGATGGTCTCCTGAAGCGCCATCGTCGTTCGACGGACGTCCGTCGCCAGCAGGTCCTCAACTCGCGCGGGCCGCCCCGACGGCGCTGCGCCCCACCACTCGGGATGGACCTCCCGCATGTTGTTTCTCGTGAGATGAATGATACCGGCGGAGAGGAGCTGACTGACGCCGAGCGAAGCAGACTCCGCCCGACTCTGGAGCACCGCGTCGAAGATCGCGTGAATCCCCGCCTCGATCGTGCCCTGAATCTCGATCTGGACCTTGAACGATTCCTCGGGTCTTAGATCGAAACGACCAGCGGGAGCCCTCGCCCTGGAATCCCCCTCGTTGTCAACGCCATAGTTGAAAGGCACGAGGGTCGCCCCAGGCGCGAACCGCAGGGTTACACCCGGCGGGATCTGAATGTCCGCGTCGAACGGCAACCTGGACGCTTCCCAGTGCCGAATGGTTCGTGGCCGACCGACGTAGTACCTCCCTGGTGGAAAGTAGAGGACGCCAGACTTTGCCGGGGTTGAATAGAGATCCGACAGGAGGTTGAAAAGCGCATCCGCGTTGTTATTGGCATTGGCCAGAGAAGAAGGGTGCTCGGGGGACACGAGCCAGAGTTGGTGATCCGAACCATTCGAAGATTCTGCGACGTTCCAGACTTCGTTCGAGAACTTCATGAGGGCCTCCGAAAATCCTACCTGATATACGACACATCACGGATCAACCATGTGTTCGCGGGCGGTTCGCTCTCAACACGTCCTCCTCGGAAAAGATAAACGGCGTCCCAGGACATCAGCGGACTCCCGTAATCCGAGAAACACAGCAGGTCATCGTCACCGTCACTATCGACGTCCCCTGGAGAGGCTAGCGCCGTCGCATGCAGGCGCCAACCAGGAGCGATCCAGGATGCAGGGATCAAAATGTCAGGTTGCTCCGTGAAGTCCATCGTGCCGTGGGAGCGATAGATATATCCGCTGTTAGCCAGGACCAGATCAACCAACCCATCGCCATTGAAATCCCCTGGAGCGCCTACGGCCGACCCGCGGCCATTCTCCGGCACGATCCGTTGAGCGAAGCGCAGCCCCCGAGATGAGCCGTGATAGTAGTACACCCAGGACGCCTGTGTAGTCACAATGAGGTCAGCAAGACCATCTCCGCTGAAGTCACCGCCGATCACCCCCAACCCGAACAGTTGCCCATCGGGGCTCGAGATCCTCTGCACGCGCGCCTCCAGATGCCCCATTGGATTCCCGTAGAAGACGAGCACCTCGCCATCGCCATCCGACGCGCCATAATTACCGAGGACGAAGTCACCATACCCGTCACCGTCCACATCACCCACCATATACGAATTGCTCAGATTTGGTACCTGAGACAGGCCGTCAACGGTAATGTGACTGGCTGGAACGCGCGACAGTCCGCGGTCGCTTCCGAGATAGAGAGTCAGGGAGTAGTATCCCGACGTCACGAGGTCGCCGAACCCGTCTCCGTTGAAGTCTCCAGCAGCGATCCCGCTCCCGATGCTGTTAACACCGAAGAGGGGAGACCGAATCGTCCCAGCCTCGACGATCGGGCAGCCTGCGTTCCCATGAAAGATGCGCACGTACCTGTCTTCGAGCATCTCCAGGGGAATGCGTCCGGGATCGTCGTCCAGTATGACCAGATCCGCGAGACCGTCTCCGTTGAACTCGCCGACTGCTGCTCCCAGGCCAAACGTGGTTCCTGGGTTGTAGAGGATCGGCGACGGTTGGCGATGAGCGCCTCCCGGTCCCCCACGGATGAACCGAACGCCGTGCAGGATTTCGCCTAACACGGCATCGTCATAGCCATCGCCATTGAAGTCCTTGAGCGGTCCGCCGATGGTGTCCGTGGGCGTGTCGCGGTGCCTGACGCCGAACTCCCATGTGGCGCTGGTCCAGACCGACGCGCCGTCGTCGCGCAACCCGATGACGCGCCAGAATACGACGCCGGGGCGCAGCGGTGTCGGAGGCCGCCACGACGACCCCGTCACCTCCACGCGCGCGATCGGACGAGCGCAGACGCGGTCTTCACACAACTTCACCTGCGCCCGCCTCACCCCTGCGGGCAGCGCCCATCGCAACGTCGGCCGTTGCGACATCACGCGCCGACCCGAGAGCGGCGCGATCAACCGCGGAGGAAGCTCCGTCGAGGCGTCTGGATACACCACGATCCCGGCGTCCGGGTCCGTCTGCGCGATCACGGGACGGTCGACGCACATGCAAGGTCCCATGCGGCCGTACCAGTCACATGCCTGGATGCCCGCACCGCCCGTATCGCAACGGCAGCGCAGCGCGCGACCCGGCGTGCAGGGCGTCGCGCCGGGCCCTGCATCGAACGAGGTCTCGGGTGAGACGAGGATCTCGCCGCAGGGCACATCGTCATCCTCGACTGCGACCTCAGCCCGCGCGTCGACGGCAGCGGCGGCGTCGGGGAGGCCCTCCTCTGCGATGTCGGGGAGGCGCTCGTCCGCGGCGTCGGTGGCGGTGTCTTTGCGTGACGCATCGAGCGCTTCGTCGCTCACGTCGTCTGACGCTACCTCGACGGCGGCATCTCGCGGCGCTTCGCCTGCGTCCGCTGGAGGCGCGCCACCGTCGCACCCGGCCAGCACGCACGCCCCGAGAGTGAGACAGGCAAGGAGCCAGAAGCGGGTGAGGGCCTTCATGCGCATCACAGGAACTCGTCGAACCGCAACGGGGAGAACCTGCGGATCAAGCCTGGATTTGGTCTCAGTGCGAGGGTGAAATCCCCTGACATCACGGAGGTGTTGCCGTTGAAGATCACGTCGTTCCACGACGGCGGATCGCCTGGCGCGACCTCGATGAGATTGCTGGCGAGATCGTACACATAGCCGCCGGAAATGGGTCCCAGGTAGACCACGCGACGGTTCTTGTTGCTCCAGTCCTGGTTGCTTCTGCTGACGGCGGTCTTCCCCCCTTTGTTGCGAGGACCCGTGAACGCGCACCCCACCATGATCAAGGCACAACCCACGGTCCCCGGATGCGACCAGTAGATCGCGGGAGGCTCTGCACCGTGGTTGACGTACCAGTTGTCATAGCTCGCCGATTCACCGGCTCTGTGGAACTCCGATACGACCTCATGAGAGCTGACGACGTTCATCAACACGGTCGCCGAGCGCGTCTGCCCCTGTGGGCTGAAACCCGGTGGCGTGTCGTGCGTCGCCACGAACTGCACGCTGTGAGTCTCACACTCAAGCGCCGTGAACGTTGCGGGGACGAGGCGATCGGGCGCGGTCGAAGTGCCTCCCGCCTCCCTGGCTTCGATGGAGATGTCCGTCCCATGACGAGAGTCATTTCGACCGTACGTGGGGTCCCTCACCTCGAATGGAACGGGAGGTCTGATGACATGGAACAAGGTCTCGTTGAGCGCGAAGCGACCGCTGACGGCGCGGATCGCAGGGCTCGCCACATGCAGGAAGAAGCAGTTGCGAAATTCGAGCCCCTCGTTCTCCTTGAGGTCCACATCGACCGCGATGATCGTCCCTTCGTCGAAGGAGTAGGGCGCGAGCGTGACGCTGATGTCTTGCGTGATCGCATCCGTCGTAGACGGAGCCCCTCCTTCAGCGTGAACGGTACGCTCGGCGGCCTGGGTATCGATGACGAAGAAATGGCAGCGCGAGAACGTGATGTTCCAGAAATCTCGCTTCGACTGCGCGGAGGCGCTCCGCCTGCGCCTCTCCGCGTCGAGGCGCACGACCGTGTGGCGACACGCGTTGAAGTTGCAACCCTCGAAGGTCGAGTACCCCCAATCACCGACGACGGGTTCGACCGCGACGCATGTGGCTGCCCGGTAGTTCCCGTCGAAGTTGACATTTCGAATTGCGAACGACACAGGGCCGCGGATCGTGAGCATTGTCCCGCTGTTCTCGCGGGCGATCGGTTCGCTCGGAGAAGAGACGGAGTGCCTGACGATCGCCTTGCCCGCGCGGATCGAGGGCGCATAGATCGCGTTCTCTCCACGGAGTTCGAATCCGCCGAGCGGAACGGGGGTAACGGAAGGTACGGCGCCCGCCGCGTCCAGCTCCGAGTTCGGCACGCCGATGAAGAGCTCTCCGTTGATGTCGTACACGCCCTTCAAGACCACGGGGATCGACGGCAATCTCCGGTCGTACACAGCTGGGCCGTCGAGGAACGCCCCATTTGACCGCCGCCCCCTCACGCTTCGGTGGTTGTAGGCCGCGTCGAACGCAGCCTGCATGGCCATCGTCGTGCGCCACATTACGGGAGACGTAGGGCTCAAGTCTGCAGGCAGGGAGGAGGCCCCCCACCACTCGGGATACAATTCGCGAACGCGGAGGCTCGTGAGGATGATCTCCCCAGCCGTGTGCGCGGTGTCTGCCGCGTTGACCGCCACATCGAAGATCTGCTGGATCCCAGCGATGATGTCGCCCTGGATCTCGATGTACACCTTGCGCCGCTCCGCGGGGGGAAGTCCATCGAGCCTCGGCTCCTCGTCACCGAGCGGGACGAGCACCGCACCCGGGGCGAACCACAGCGTCACCTCTGGCGGCACCACGATATCGCTGCGGACATCTCCCGGAATGTCCGAGGGAGGAGGCGTCGAAGGGCGTGCGATGAGGTATCGCCCCGGCGGGAAGTACACAATGCCACCAGGACGGAGCACCCGCGTCGCTCCGATGCCGGGCGTGACGAGGTAGTATGATCGAGCACGCTCGATGGCACGCCGAAGTCCGGCGGCATTCTCACGTGCCTTGCGCTGTCTCTCTGGCGGAAGGTCACCGGCGGCAACTGGTGTCATCGCCGACTGTACGCCCACGCCACCTCCCACGGGGCTCACGTTGATGAACTCGTCGCCGAAATCGAAGTCCGTAAACATGAGGAATCTCCTCCAACAGACTAGAAGGTCGTATGCCTGACAGCTTCGAGTGCGGCGGCTCTGGGGAGCGTGTACTCCTGGCCGTCCATCAGAGTTCGTTCTGCGCCATAGACGATGCGAAGATGAGTGCCGCTCGCGATGACCAGGTCGTCGAAGCCATCACCGTTCAGGTCTCCGGGGATTCCTGCCTGGGCGGGTTCCTCCGTGGTGCGCATCCACGTCGACGCCAGGGAGGCACTCGACGAGCCCGCGCTGAAGAGCCGAACGAGCGTGCCCCCGGCGGCCGAGGTTGCGGGCCTGCGACAGTATACTGAAGTTGCGAACTCGGGCCACCCGTCGCCGTCGAGGTCTCCGGGGCGGGAGAGCATCCTCTCGGTGTCGAACTCGCAATCCGCAGCTACCATGCGCTCTGCGCGAGTCAGAACGAGTTGTCGATTGAAGGCACGATGCTCCATTAGCACGTTGGAGACCAGGTCCATTCGACCGTCGGCGTTGAGATCCGCACCGAAAAATGCGACCTGTACATCCGACCATACCGTTCCGATGACTGTCGGGCCGAGAGACCGTCGAGTGAAGTTGAGAGAAGGAGATCCGTAGAAGACCTCTGGACTGGTACGATAGATGATGCCATCGCCGTACCCGTCGCCGTCGATATCTCCTAAGGAAGGAGGCACATCCCGCGCACCGAGGCTGCGATCGGTACGGACCTCTATCGGGGTATTGAAGCGCCCGGCTTCATTGACGAGATAGGAAGCTTGATACGGGTAGGGTCCAATCGTAAAAATGTCGTCGTCGCCGTCCCCGTCGAGATCCACGAGTTCGAACCCGTCGGATATTTCCATGTCACCAGTACCCGCGAATCGGAGCACCTCGCCGCTCCGGGTGCCGAGATAGACGCGGGCACCCGAGTCGCACTCGATCACGGCGTCTGCGAGGCCGTCTCTGTTGACGTCGCTGATCGCCACAGAGTTCATATTGAAAGAAGCGTCGGTGCATGTCAGAATCACGGCTCCCGCGGGGTCGTCGGTCCAGCCCGCATGGGCCAATTCCAACCCGTCGGGGCGTCCTCGGTACAACGCCCAGCCCTGGTATCCCGTCCCACTGTCTCTCCACGCGACTCGCACGAGCACGTCATCGTAGCCGTCGCCGTCGAAGTCCTTGAACGATCCCCAGGCCGTGTCAACGGGCGTGTCGCGGTGCCTGACGCCGAACTCCCAGGTCGCGCTGGTCCACGCCGTCGACCCGTCGTCGCGAAGCCCCAGCACGCGCCAGAACACCACGCCGGGGCGCAGCGGCGTCGGCGAGCGCCACGAAGCGCCCGTCACCTCGGCATGCGCGATCCCACGAGCGCACATGACGTCTTCACACAGCTCCACCCGAGCGCGCGTGATGCCCGAAGGAAGCTCCCACCGCAGCGTGGGACGTTGCGAGGTGACACGGAGGTTGGAGAGCGGCGCGATCAACCGCGGCGGCAGGCCCGTCGCCGGGGCGACCGCGCCGTCACAGATGCACCGCATCCAGACGCGACGGTCGGAGCAGACCTGATAGCCCGCTCCGCCGTCACCGCAGGCGCAATCAACGTAGCTCGATGGCTCGCAGGATGGGAAGTCGACGAACACATCGGGACGCGTGGTCGGCGGGTCTGGGATCTGATAGGCGTCAGGCCACCAGTCTCCGTACTGAACATCGCGGGTTGCATCGACGCGCGCGTCCCACACGGTCGCGTCGATTGGGGGCGCATCAGAGACCGTACGGTCGTACGTCACGACGTCTCTCGTGACGTCTCTCGCGGCATCCCCCGCGACGTTGCCGGTGGCGTCTTCGGAGCACGCCACCGACGCGGTCACGAGGCCGACGATCATGAGTCTCTCGACGCGCATCGCACCCGTTTCTGCTCTGTTGCCACCCCGATCACAAGCGTTCGCCTCGAATCAGAAGTAGCGCCGCTCTGGTGCGGCGATCGCCGTCCGCGTCGCGACTACCGCACGCCT
Organism: Polyangiales bacterium; assembly: GCA_046351535.1. GTDB lineage: Bacteria > Myxococcota_A > Polyangia > Polyangiales > CAISKJ01. The sequence goes on along the minus strand of JAXLYG010000041.1, from coordinate 35,403 downwards.
CGTCGCCCCACGCCGGTGATCGAGAAGATCGCGGTGGGGCTCGTTCCGCCGACGAACGTGAGCTTCCAACGGATGTAGCGGAGCATGGGGATCGTGGCCGAGGCGGGGACGATGAGTGGCGTCCAGACCGGCGACGTGGTCAGGTTCGACGTCGAGGCGAGCAACGGCCACGCGGCGGGGGTGGAGGTGGGATCGTCGGTGTCCACCTGCATCGAGGTGATGATCGAGACCGTGATGGCGTTGGGGCTGCCCGTCGTCGCCAGCAGCGCCACCTGGAAGTCGATGGAGTCGTACGAGCTCACATCGACCGCCTCCAGGATGTTCTGCACGGCGATGTTGTTGGCGTCGGGCTTCGCGACGACGGTCTTGGCCAGGACGATGATGTCTCCCATGTGCAATCTCCTTGATGTGACCCACAGGCCACGTTCCCCAGCGGACGCGCTCTCGGGGCGCCCCACATGCCGCCCGACCGCTCGCCTGTCACCCCCCGGCGCCCGCGGGGCTCGCGCGCGACGCGCAACCCCCGAAGCTTCACCCATTGCCCCACAACCCACCGACGAGCGATCGAGTCTTCGAGAGCGATTCTGCCCCCCCCCAAACAAGCTCTGTCAATCGTCGTCGAACGATTCCTTGCCGATTGCTTGATCTGTCTTGGTTTGCAGTGTTTCGTGCACCGTGATGCGACGTCAGCGCGCGTCACGCTTCGCGTTGAACATCGCTTCGAGCGCGCGGAGTCGGGCTTCGATCTCGGCGGCCTTCGCTTCGGCGCTCGCGGCCCTCGCCTCGGCGGCAGCGGCCTTCGCCTCCGCATCGGCGGCCCTCGCCACGGCGTCGACACGCGCACGCTCCTTCTCTTCGAGCGTGCGGCGCACCTGATCGACCTCCTCGTGGGCGCGCTCGATGGCGTCGCGCTCGAGCGGAGTGAAGGTCTCCTCGCGCGCGAGGTCGAGGGCCTCACGCTGCGCCTCCGTCAACGGCACACCCGCGACGTCGCCCGGCTCCAGATCCTGCGCGTGCGAGAACAGCGCGGCCCACCGCTCGTTCGCAGAATCGGGGACGTGATCCCCGAGCTTGGGGAGCTCCATGAACACGTACTGCACCTGGCCCATCGAGCGCGCGCCGCTCGCGTGCTCCGACATGCTCCAGCGGCTCACGAGCGGAACGCGCGACTGCTTCGCGGCGTCGCGCTCGGCGTCGGGCCAGAGCGTGAAGTCGCAGATCGAGACGGCCATCACGTCGACGAGGTCACCGTACCCGGCCCCGCGCTTGAGCGCGCCCACGTAGGCCTTGCACGCGTTGTAGACCACGCGGTTGAGAAAGCCCGTGACGTGGAGCACCTGCATCTCGACGATGAAGGTCGCGCCGCCCGCCTCGCGGCACCGCACGTCGAGGATCGACAGCTTGAGCCCGAGCACCAGCGGCACCTGCTCGCCGGGCAGGTACTCGATCTCGACGATGGCGCGATCACCGCTCCGGTCGAGCAGGTCGTTGAGCAAGCCCGCCAGCACCCGTGGGTGCTTGCCGAACACCTTGCGAAACACCACGTCGTTCTTCAGATCCGCGTAGCCCATGCGCGCAGTCTGTCATCGCGTGGCGCGGCAGGTCCAGGCGTCGCGCGACGCGCCTCCGCGCTGCCGCGCGCACCCTTCAGGCGCCCGAACGCGTGTGCCAGACGCGTTCAAACGCATATCTCGGCCTACTCAGTCGTGGAACCAGCCCGCTCTGTCATGCCTCTGGCACGTTGAGCGTGACATCTGACGCGCTCTGCATGACATCTGGCGCGCTCTGCACGACATCTGGCGCGCTCTGCACAACATCTGAAGCGCTCTGGTGCGCATCTGGAGCTCGCCGGACGACATCTGAACCTCGGCGGCGACTCCCAGACGCGTCGAGCCCCACCTCTGACACCTCGCGGGCACTCTCTGGCATCTCGCGCGCACTCTCAGACGCCGCGCGGCGAGTCTCAGGTGTCTCTCTCGCGCGCTTTGACGCGTCTGCGGCACTCTCAGACATCTCGCACGAGAAGCGCAACCGGCTGCGCACCTCTCGCGGCGTCTCGCGGGTGCTCGAAGGCGTGCTGTTTCTCCTCGGGTGCGAGGGCGAGCGCAACGCCGCGGTGCCCCATCTCAGCGTCGCCGACAGCCGCGAAGCCCGCGGAGCCCGCGGAGCCCGCGCCCGATCCCGCCTGACGCTACGCAGCCCGAATCCGCTGCCGTCCGCGCCATCCGATGTGTGCGGCCGAGCGTGCCGTCGTCGACAGAACGAAATCGTTTCTGTTATGTTCCGCCGGGATTTCGGCTAAACGGGTAACGGGTACTCGATGGATGTCGTCTGCGATCGTTGCCGGGCCGAGTATGAGTTCGATGACGCGCTCGTCTCGGAGCGCGGCACGACCGTCAAATGCACGAGCTGCGGTCATCAGTTCAAGATCTACCGGATGTCGTCGCACCCCGACGCGGTGCGGTCGTGGAACCTCCGGCGACCTGACGGGACGGTGATCCCGTTCGACTCCCTCGCGGTGCTCCAGAAGTGGATCCTCGAGGGGCGCGTCAGCAAGATGGACGAGATCTGCCGCGGCAACGAGCCGTGGAAGCCCCTCGGCGCCATCGCCGAACTCGAGAGCTTCTTCTCCACCGCGGAGATCCGCGCGTCGAACGTCCCCGCCGTGCCGCCGCGACCGACGAGCCGCCCGGTGCCGACCGCCAGCGCGCGCCCCGGCGCGAGAGAGGGGACGCCGCCGTCGCCCTCGGGCGCTGCGCGAGGAGGCGCCGCGCCGGCCGGCAGCACGCTCCGCCCCGGGGGACTTCCTCCGGTGAACACGGCGCATGGCTATCCCGCGCCGCCGCCTCCGCCGTCGCCGTCGAACCGTCCTCCGCCCGTGGACCACGGCCGCACGGCCCCCATCGGCACGCCGGTTCTGCCGCCCAAGGTCCCCGTTCACGACGACTCTCCGCCGCCCGAGGCGCTGAACACCGCGTCGGGCTATGCGCTCGGCGCAGGCTCGGGCGCTGCGATCGGCGCGCCTCCGCCGCCTCCGCGTCCCGCGCCTCCCGAGCCTCCGACCACGCCGTTTCGTCGTGAGCCCGAGCGCGTCGACGACGATGACGTCGAAGAGTTCACCGCGCCCAAGCCGTCGGGCTCGAAGGGCGTCGTGTGGGCGCTCGCGGTGGGCGTGCTCCTCGCGGGTGGCGTCGGCACCGCCGCGTGGAAGCTCGGCTACCTCTCCGCCGGGCCTCGCGTCGAGAACGCGCCGCCCGCGCGCCCCGCCGCGGCGCCGCCCCAGCTCGACGCCGCGCGACGCCTCGCGCGTCGCTACACCCGGCCGGCAGTCGCACACGCCCGCGAGGAGCTCGCGCGCGCCGCCACGCCCGACAGCCCCTCGGTGCACGCCGCCCGCGCGCACGTCATGGCCGTGTGGAGCGAGCTGCTGAAGCAGCGCGCCGATGACCTCGACGTGAGGGCGAGGGCGCCCGGCGTCGACGCCGCCGCGATGCGCGCCGAGGCGACGGTGTTGCGCCGCGACGCCGCGGAGCGACTCGACCGCGCGCGCGCCGACGTGCAGCGCGCGGAGCCTGGCGCCGCGAGCGTTCACGGGCCCGAGCGCGCCGCGATCGAAGCGGCGCTCGCCGACGTCGCGCGCATCGGAGGCGACGTGGCGACGGCGCGTCGGCGCCTCGACGCGGCCCTCGCAGAGGGGCCCTCGACGCCCGATGTCGACCTCGTGTCGGCCCTGCTCGCGCGCGACACGGGCCTCTCGACGCAGGCGATCGACGGGCTGCGAAACACCGTCTCGCACGCCGACGATCACGTGCGGGCCCGCCTCGCGCTCGCGAGGATGCTCGCCGCGCAGGGCGACGCCGACGGCGCGCGCCGCGAGCTCGACGCGGTGACCCGCACGATCCCCGATCACGACGACGCCCGGTGGCTCGCGCAGGCGCTCACGCGCGGCGAGGCGCCGATGATCGCGCTCGCTGCGCCGGGCGCGGACCGGGACGCCGCGGTGATCGCGGACGCGGCCGTGGCCGCGGTGATCAATCCCACGCCGACGACGAACGCGACGCCGGGCGCGGGGCGCTCGTACGATCAGCTCGTCGACGACGGAGACCGCTTTCAAGATGAGGGGCGCTCCTCGCAGGCCAGGGAGCGGTATCGCATGGCGCTTCAGATGCGGCCGTCGGGCTGTGAGGCCCTCGCGGGGATGGGCTTCGTCGACCTCGAGGATCGAGAACTCTCGTCGGCGGTGTCGAACTTCCGCAGGGCGCTGAGCGCGAACCCGTCGTACGGCGAGGCGCTCATCGGGCTCGGCGAGGCGTACTCCGCGCAAGGCAGCTACGAGCAGGCCCTCGCGGCCTACAACCGCTACCTCTTGAGCAACCCCGGCGGGCCGCAGGCACACATGGCGCGCCGTCAGGTGGAGTCTCTTCAGGATCGCCTCCACGCTCAGGACCACGCGACCGGGGCAGACTCCGGAGCCCCGGGGAACTGACCGATGTCGCGCGCGTCCGCCGTCGGGGCCGGTGTCGCAGGAGAGCCTGACCCCTTCGACCTCACGCAGCCCTCGCCGCTCCCGCGGCCGCTGCCCGCGAGCGCGGAGGCCGACGACGACCTCATCGTGGCGGAGCGATCGGTCGCGCGCGCCGACCGCGGCGCCGACCGCGACGAGCGCGTGCGCTCTCGCGTGGCCTTCGCCGACGCGGCGGTCGCGCAGCACCTCGTGGGCCCGGCCCTCGACGCGCTCCGCGCCGCGGAGAAGCTCGACCCCGAGAACCTCGACGTGCTCGATCGCCTCGCGCGCGTGCTGCCCCGCGCCTCGATGATGAAGGAGGCCGCCGTCGCGCGGCGCGAGATCGCGCGGCTCCGTCCGACGCCCGCGACGCTGCACGCGTCGGCCTGCGCGTGGCTCCGCACCGACGACCACGCGGCGGCGCAGGCCGCGCTCGACGAGCTCTCGCGCGCGGCGCCCGAGGACCCGCGCACGGCGTCGCTGCTCGTGACCTTCGCGCGGCTGCGCGGCGGGCCGTCGAGCGTGCCGATGCTCGTGGCGACGCTGCTCGATTGCGCCGCCCACGCGCGCAAGCGCGAGGACCGCGAGCGCTGGCGGGAGCACGCGCTCAACGCGTGGATCGAGTCGAAGGGGGCCGACGGAGGCGAGCTGCTCGCCGAGGCGCTCGCGTCGACGGGGAGGCCCCGCGCCGCGGTCTACGTCGCCGCGGAGGCCGCCGCGCGCGCGCTGCTCGGCGCGCCGCCGGACCTCGCGGCCGCGTCGAAGCTCCTCGTGCGATGCGCGCGGCTCGCGGAGAGCGCGGGGCTGCCGGGCGAGGCGGCGTCGGCGTGGACGGTTCACGCGCTGCTGCCCGCGAACATCTCGAGGGACGCGCGCGAGTCGCTGCGTGACGTGCTCGCGGAGCAGGGGCGATCGATCGAGCTCGCGGCCCGCCTGCGCGCCGACGCGCGACGCGCGCCCCCGGCGGCGCGCTCGGCGGCGTGGAAGGGGGTCGCGGCCATCGAGATCGGCGTGCAGCCGTCGCAGGCCGCGCACGCGCTGGCCGAGGCGATCCGCAGCCAGCCCGATGACTCCGAGGCGCTGGAGCTCCTCGAGGCGCTCGCGGAGGACATCACGGTCTCGGCCGCGGTGCGTGACGCGCTCTGGGGCGTCGTGCGCGACGCGACGATCGACCGCGCCGCGCGGACGAGGCTCCTCCTGTGGCTGGCGCAGCTCGAGGAGCAGTCGGGGGACCCGGTCTCGGGCGAGACGGCGCTCGCCGCGATCGACGACCCCGCGCGCGAGGCCTTCGAGGGGCTCGCGAGGCTCCACGAGCGCGCCGAGCAGGTGGTCGCGCGGGCGGAGCAGGCGCTCGCCGCGTTGGAGGTCGCGTCGCACGAGGACGGCGCCGCGCTCGACGCCTTCCTGTCGGAGTTCTTCGCGGTGCCGGGGGCGTTCCGCGACGGGCGCCGTGTGGCGAAGGTGCTCGGGCCGTGGGCGCTCCGCGACGAGCGCGCGGCGACGCTGTGGTTCCGCGTCGCGCGTCGCCTCGATGACCTGTCGCAGCTGACGACGGCGCTCTACCGCGTCGCGACGCGGGCGGAGCCGCTGCCGCTGCGCGTGCGCGCCACGCTCGAGCGCGCGGAGCTCCCTCGACGCCGCGGGGCAGAGCGCGGAGGCCGCCGAGGGCTCGCGCTGCTGCTCGACGAGGCGCCGTCGGAGCCCGCCGTGGCCGCCGCCCTCGCGGGCCTCGCCGAGCACTCCGCGGCGACGGCGCTCTCGGCCGACGCGCTGCGGGCCGTCGCCAACGCCTCGACGGACGCGTGGGAGCGCGACTTCCTCCGACGCTTCGACGGCCGCTCCGACGGGATCTTCGCGGTCTTCGCCTCGTGCCTCTCGGAGCCCGCCGCGACGAAGCAGCGCTGCGACGAGCTCGCGCAGCTCCACGACCTCGTGGGCGACAGCGCCGCGCTCCTCGCGCTCCGCACGCGCGCGCTCATGGCGCAGTCGGGCTCCATCTCGCAGGCGCTCGAGGTCTCTCGCCGCTTCGCCGCCTTCGCGCCGCTCTCGCCCGAGGCCACGATCGCGTGGTTCGGCGCGGCCAACGTCGCGGGGGACATCGATCAGGTCGCCGACGCCGCCGTCGCCGCGGTGCGCTCGCTGGCCTCGGTGCGCGACGTGAGCGCCATCACGCGCACCGCGATGGCCCGCCTCGAGACGCTCGGCGCGCCGGAGCGCGCGCGTCAGCTCGCCGTCGAGGCCGTCGGGGCCGTGGGCCTCGCCGACCGCGCCCTGCGCACGGCCGTGCTGGAGCTCCTCCGGCGTTCGAAGGACGCGCCCGAGGTGCTCCCGCTCGTCGAGCACCTCGCGGCGTGCGCGGGCGCCGTCGAGGAGCAGGTCGCCTCGCTCCGCTCGCTCGTCGACGGGTACCGCCGCAAGGGCGCCGCGACGCTCGAGGTGTCGGCGCTCTGGCGCCTCCGCGCGCACGCGAAGGACCACACCACCGAGCGCCTCCTCGTGCTGCTCCCTCGCGTGGGCGACCACGCGCGCATGGCGCAGCTCCTCAGCGAGCAGCTCGACGCGGTGCGCGACCCCGTCGAGCGACGACAGCGCCTGCTCGCCATCGCCTCGGAGTACGCCGCCGCCGACCCGCCGCTGCCCACCGACGCGATCGAGTGCATCGACCGCATCGCGCAGGAGCAGCCCACCGCCGAGGTGCAGGGCCTCGCGGTGCGCGCGCTCATCGCGCTCGGCCAGCCCGAGGCCGCCGTGGGGCGTCTGCTGCGCTGGTCGACCGAGTGCGGCGACGCCGAGGCCGTCGCGAGGATGCGCTGCGCCACCCGCGTCGCGCGCGACGTGATGCGCGCGCCTGCGAGGGCGCTCCTCACGCTGCGCACGCTGCTCCGTCGCATGCCCGGCGACCACGAGTCGCTGCTCGTCGCCGAGGAGCTCGCGATCGAGAGCGCGTCGTTCGACACGATCTTCGCGATCTACAACGACCTGTCATCGATCGCCGCGGGCGAGCACGCGCGTCACGCCATCGCCTATCAGCGCGCGTGCCTCCTCGAGCGCGCGGGGCGCGTGGGCGTCGCGCTCGACGAGCAGTTCGTGCTGTTCATGAAGGCCCCCGCGCTCGGCGCGTCGTTCTCCGCCGTGGAGCGCCTCGCGGAGCGAACCGGGCGCTACGACGTGCTCGTGCGCGCGCTGGGTCTGCTGGCGACGCACGCGAGCGCGCCCGAGGTGAGGGCGAGGTACTACCTCCAGACCGCCGAGGTGGCCCGCACCCGCTCGCAGGACACCTCCCTCTCGCTGATGCTCGAGCTGCTGTCGTTCCAGAGCAGCCGTGACGCCGCGACGGAGGCGCTCCTGCGTCGACACGCGAGGGAGCTCCGACCGCTCGCGCCCGACGCGGCGCGCATCGCGCTCGAGCAGCTCGTCGACGAGGCGCTCTCGGCCGCCAACCAGACCTGGGACGACAACGCCCGTCGCACGCACGCCCTCCACGCCCTCGAGCTCACGCTCAGCGACCTCGACGACGTCGAGCGCGCGTCGGAGGCCGCGTCGCTGTTCCTCAAGCAGCACGACGACCCGCCCGCCGCGCGACGCGCGGTGATCGAGCTCCTCGACGGCAACACGCCCTCCGATCGAGTGCGGAGCGCGGTGACGGCGCTGCTCCCCGAGGACTCCGCCGTGGCGGTCGCGCGCAAGCCCGCCGAGGAGGGCGACATCTTCGCGTCGGTGCACGAGCCCGAGCGCCCGCCGCCCGCCGCGCCGCCCGCCGCGCCCCCCGTCGCGCCGCCGCGCCCCTCGGTGGTGCGAGACACCTTCCGCCCGCCCACGCAGCCCTCGATGCGCCCCATCGCGCCGAGGCCGTCGGAGCGACCGTCGCAGATGCCTCCGCGCGTGGGGCGCGCCTCGCAGCGGCCGCCCAAGCAGCCCTTCAACCCTCGCGCCGCGATGCAGGCGGGCTACCCCATTCGCAGCGCCACGCCGCTCTTCACGCCGTCGGGCTCGGTCGCGCCGCGCAGGCCCTCGACGCGCCCGCCCGCCGCGCAGTCGTCGCCGCCGAGCGTCGCCGTCGAGCCGCTGCGTGAGCCCGTGATCGAGGTCCCCCACGTCGCCGTCGAGCGGGGGCCGAAGCCGCCGTCGTCGTCGCCGCCGGAGATCACGTACGACGCTGCGCCGGCCTCGATTCCGCCGCCGCCCAACGAGGACCCGCCGCCGGCCACCGCGCCGCCGCCCGCGTCTCAGGCGGTGACGCAGCCTCCCGTCGCGCCGCCGTCACCCGCCGTGCCGCCGCCGCTGCCTCCGCGGGCCGTGCGCCCGCCGCGCGTGAAGATGACCGTGTCGGCGCTGCGTGAGGCCGCCGACTCGGGCGACGACCAGGCCGCGTCGATGCTCGCGAGGCACCTCTCGCAGTTCAGCGACATGCGCGACGAGGCGCTGCTCATCCAGCGCAGACGCTTCGAGCAGGACCCCACGCGCCTCGACGCGCTCGAGTCGCTCATCGAGCTCTACGCCTCGCTGCGCATGCGGCTCGAGAGCGCGGCGATCGCGTCGGTTCACGCGGTGCTCACGGGCAAGCCGCTGCCGGTGTGGCCCGACCCGCCGCCGGTCAACGAGCTGTCGGAGCCGCTCGAAGGCGTCGCGCGGGTGCTGTTTCCGCCGCACTACGGGCCCTTTCCCGAGCTCGGGACGATCGTGTGGGAGGCCCTCAACGGCGGGCGCCGCGACGCCACGCGGAGCCAGGGCGCGGGCGGGGCCGAGCGCACCTTCGTCTCGCCCGCCAACGAGTTCGGTCGGATGTTCTCGGGCGCCGTGCGGCTCCTGCAGCTCCCGAAGGCGACGCCCATGGTCGTTCGAACGGACCTCGCCGACGGCGCGGAGATGGCCGCGGGGAGCGTGCCTCCGACGGTGCTCGTCGCGCTCACGCTCGCGCACGACACGCCGCGCTCGCGCTTTCTCATCGGCGTGACGCTGGAGTCGACGCGCGTGGGTCACCTCCCCGTGACCGCCCTCGGACCCGCGGACGGAGAGCGCCTCGTCGCGGCCGTGCGCGCCGCCTTCGGTCCCGCGGTGGTCTCGCGTCTCGACCCCACGGTCGCTCGCCTCGCGACGCGGGTGTTCGAAGCGCTCCCCCCGCGCACGCAGCGGCACGCGCAGGAGCTCGTCGCGCAGCTCGGCGACAAGCTCTCGTGGCAGTCGTGGCGCGAGGCCGTCGCGCACGCGCAGATGCACGCGGGGATGCTCGTGTGCGGCGACTTCCGCACGGCGGCGGAGAACATCCTCCTCGGCGCGCCCTCGGGCGTTCCGCGCGACCCCGCCGCGGCGTTGGCGAGCTACCCCCCGCTGCGCGCGCTCGCGCGCTTCGCCGTCAGCGAGGAGTACCTCCTGCTGCGGTGGCAGCCCGTCCGTCACGACCGCTGGTGACCGTCGCGGTCAGCTCTTCGGGGCGGGGTTGAAGAAGGCCAGGAGGCGGTCGCGCATGGCCTCGGCGTCGGCGCGCCCGAGGTCGATGAGCTTGCGCGCGAAGGCGCCGTCGAAGAGGAGGTAGCTCGCGAGGTCGCTCTCGTCGGTGAGGCCCGAGTCGAGGAGCGCCATGATCCCGCGCGCGACGAGGGAGCCCGAGAACTTTCCGCGGCGGACGTGCTGGCCCGCGAGGCGTCCGATGTCCTGGCTGGGGCGTACGACGAGCGTCTCGATCTTGCGGTACGGCGTGCCCCCGCGGTCGAGCGCGTGCTGGCTCATCCGCTCGAGGAACTCAGGGCCGAACACCGCCTCGCCGTCCGTGAGGAGCTGGTTGATGCGCTTCAAGAGCTCGACGTCGGCCTGCACGTGGTCGAGCAGGAACGCGTTGAGCACCTTGCCGAGCAGAAAGGTCGCCCCCGCGGGCGTGTGCGACGCGTCGCCGAGGGCCTCGGGCACGGCCATGCCGCGCACCTCCTTCGAGAGCCCCACCACGAGGATCTTGCTCGCGCCCATGCGGATCGCGGGCGAGATCGGCGTGTTCTGCCGCAGCCCCCCGTCGCAGTAGAGATGCGACCCGATGCGCACCGGCGGAAACACCAGCGGGATCGCCGCGCTGGCGAGGGCGTGCTGCGGCCCGACGATCCCGCTCCGCACGACGACGCGGGGGTTGATCGCGTCGGGCAGCGGCACGTCAGGCGCCGTGTCGACGAAGAGCGTCGTGCGCCCCGTCGCGATCTCCGTCGCGCTCACGCTCACCGCGCGGAGCAGCCCGCGCCTCACGGCGCGCGCGAGCATCTTCCACGAGACCTCGCGCGTGACGAGCTCGACCATCGGGCGCACGTCGAAGAGCCCCGTGTCGACGTCGCCGCCGCCGCGGAGCACCTGCGGGAGCTTCATCGCCTGCCGCACGTTGAAGCGCAGCACGCTCTCGAACTGGATCGCCGTCCACAGGTCGACGAGGCGCTTGACCCCCGACACCGGGTCGGCCATGTGCGCCGCGAGGTAGCACGCGTTGATCGCGCCCACGCTCGTGCCCGACACGATGTCGACGCGCGGGATCACCCCGCCGCGCTGCCTCGCGAGCTCGCCGTACAGGTACGACAGCACGCCGACCTCGTACGCGCCGCGCGCGCCGCCGCCCGAGAGCACCAGCGCAACCGACCCCGCTCCGCTCACGACGCCACCCATTCATCCCTCCGCGTTCGAAGGCGCCGTGGCGGCGACGCGCTGACGCATCACCGCGAGGCGCGCTTCGAGGACCTCTGCGCTCGCTCCGTCGCCCATGTACCGCAGCGCGCGCACGCACGCCGCCACCACCCGATCGCCGCGGAACACGCGCACCGGGTCCGCGAAGTGCGGATCGCCGAGCACCGAGTCGAGCCACGCGCGCGCCGACGCGCGGTCACCGAGGCCCGCCGAAGCCTCCGCGGCGTAGGCCCTGCCGTGCAGCGCCTCGACGACCATCCCCGACTCGCGCGCCACGCGCTCCGCCACCTCCGCCGCCGCGCGCGCCTGACGGTACTGCCGCCGCGCGAGGTGCAGCCGCGCGTCTCCGAGCGAGACGCGGTAGAGCGCGTGACGAGACTCCAGCGCGCCGATGCCCGATCGCGCGTGCTCGATGGCCTCCGCCGCGCCCTCGATGTCGCCGCGCTCGAGCATCAGCTCCGCGAGCGAGACGTGCACCTCGACGGCCACCGCGGGCACCGCGCCCGCGCCGAGCGACGCGAGCAGGTCGCGCGCGCGCTGGAGCCACGAGATCGCGCGCTCGGGCTGACCGAGCGCCGCCCACGCCTGACCGGCCTGCGCGAGCGCCGCCACGATGCGCTCGCGGCTCCCGAGCTCGCGGTCGAGCGTCACGCTCGCGCGAAAGAACCGCAGCGCGTCGGCGTAGCCGCCCTGCGCGAGGCAGGCCATCCCGAGCTCCTCGTAGGCGGGCGCGAGGAGCCGCCGCGGGCCGTACGTGTGCGCGAGCGCGTGGGCCTCTGACGCAGCCGCCATGCACTCGGCCATGACGCCCGTCGTGCGGAGGAGCGCGGCCTTCGAGAGCAGCACCTCGACGCGCAGCGAGCGCGCCGCGCGGGCGCCGTCATCGGGCGCGCCCGGGTTGGTGAACTCCCTCGCGCCGAGCGCGCGCAGCGCCGCTTCGAGCTCCGAGAGCGCCTCGCGGTACATCCCGCGGCGACCGCGATAGACCGCGAGCACCCAGCGGGCTTCGGCCTCGGTGCGAGGCTCCCCGGCGCGCCGCGCCGCGCGAACGGCGGCCACGGTGTCGCGGTCCGCGTCGGCCGCGTAGGTCTCGAGCTTGTAGCGCGCCTGACGCGTGAGGGCGCGCGCGACGAGCCGCGGGTCACGGGCCTCGACGGCGATCTCACGCAGCGCGATGAGCTCCGTGCGGCGCGGCCTCGATGCGCCCGAGGCGCGCGCGAGGTCTTCGCGGCCTTCGCGCGCGGCGGCCCGCAGCGCGTAGCCCTCGACGTCGGTGGCGCCGCGACACAGCACGAGCACGCGGCCGTAGGCGTGCATCGCCTCGCGGGGGTCCGCCGCGTTGGCCACGCACATCGCCGCGGCCTCGAGCCAGCTCCTCGCGGCGGGGCGTTCGGCGCCCGCGGCCTCGCGGTGTCGCGCGAGGGCCGTGACCAGCACCGAGCGCGCGCCGGGGAGGTTCTTTCGCCGCTCGAGGAGCTCGGCCACGCGCGCGTGCATCGCGGGCACCACCGTGGGTTCGATGGAGTTGCGCGCCACGCGCGCGAGCATCGGATGCGCGAAGGCGAGCGTCGCGCGCGCCGTCGACTCCTGCCCCGAGACCACCAGGATCCCGTCGGAAATAAGCCTCGCCCGCACGCGCGGCCCCTCGTCGCCGCCGAGCTGATCGACGAGGTCGACGGTGAGCTCGGCCTCGCAGAGCGAGCTCCAGCGGAGGAGGTTCCTCGCCTCGGGCGAGAGCGCTTCGAGGCGCGCGGTGAGCACCTCTTCGAGCGAGGGAGGCAGCGGCGCGTCGTCGTCGCGGAGGATCGCGCTCGCGTCGCCGTAGCGGTCGTCGCCGGGGTCGGTGCCGCCGCGGCGATCGCGCGCCCGCTCGGCGAGGGCCTCGGTCACCTCGAGGATCGTGAGGGGGTTGCCGCCCGCCACCGACGAGACCTCGCGCACCACCTCGTCGGAGGGGTCGTCGGTGCCGAGCGCGGTGGCGATGAGGCGTCGCCGGGATTCAGAGTCGAGGGCCCCGAGCGCGATGGTCTGAAGCCCCGCCAGCTCGCGCGAGAGGGGGTCGTCGTCACGGAGCGCCGCCACGAGGAGCACCAGCCCCGCGGGCGGCTTCCGTAGGAGCTCCGAGACCACCGCGCGGCTCGGCGCGTCGGCCTGCTCCAGCGCGTCGAGGAGCAGCACGATGGGCCGCTCCCGCGCCGCGTCGGCGAGCATCGGGCGCAGCACGAGGCCGAGCTCTCGCGTCGTGGCGGCCTCGGCGCCGACCTCTTCGAGCTCCATCCCGAGGCACACGCGCAGCACGCGAAGCGCCGCGCGCCGCCCCGCGGGGCCCTGGCCGTACCGCTCGCTCACCTGATCGAGGAGCTGCGGGAGGCTGTCCATCGGCACCGCGACCTCGCCGGAGCCGCGTCGTCGAGGCAGCGGCGGCGGGCCCTTGGGGCGCTCGTTGACGGGCGCCGCGGGTGACGCGGGCGGCGAGCCCTTCGCGGCGTGGCGGAGCGCGAGGAGGTGCCGCACGAGCTGCCCCGCGAAGCCGTACCGTACCCCGTGCGCCGAGATGGTCCCGTCGACGCGGATCACCTTGGATTCACCGAGGATCCCCTGCGTCGTCGCGACCGCCGCGGCGAAGGCCCCGAGCAGCGTGGTCTTGCCGATGCCGAGCTCGCCGGTCACCAGCGCCGCGCGGCCCTGACGCGTGACCGACGCGCCCACGAGCGCGTTGCGGAGCTCTCGGAGCGGCGTCTCTCGCCCGAGGAGGCGCCAGCCCTGCGACTCCGACGTGCGGTCTCGCTCGGTGCGCGAGCGCGCGCGCTCGAGGGCGAAGGCGCGAATCCCCGAGGGGCCGCCCTTCGAAACGTGCTCCTTCAGCACGAACGCGCGGCGGACGATGCGGTAGAGCCCGCCCGCCACGAGGGCCTCGCCCGCGCGCGCCGACGCGGCCAGGGAGCTCGCGAGGGGCGCCGCGTCGTCGACGAGCTCGTAGCTCAGCATCGTCCCTTCGGCGTCGCGCGCGCAGCCGGCGACGCCGCGCGCCATGCCGAGCATCACGCCCGCGACCTCCTCGTCGGTGTCGACGAGGTCCGTCGCGAGGGAGCGCGCCGCGTCGAGGATCTCGAGCGCGAGGCGCGCCGCGCGGAGGGCGTCGTCGACGTGCGGACGGAGCACGCCGAGCACGAGCACGAAGGCGTCGTCGCGGGTCCACTCGAGCGTCGCGTCGGCCTTGAACGCGAGCTCGCCGATGAGGTGCACGAGCGCGCGCGACGCGGCCGCGGTCATCGGCAGCGTGAGGCGCCCCGCGACCACCGCGACGTGGACGCGCTCTCGCAGCACCGCGGCCGTGTCGACGAGGGGCACGCGCGGCGCGGGCACGCTCGGCATGAGCATCGCGGGGAGCGTGACGAGGTTGGGCAGCGGCCGGGGCGGCGTGCGGGCCTTGCCGGGCACGGTGACCTGCGGCGCGCCCGCGAGCGAGGGCATCGGCGGCGGTCGCCCCGAGGGCGGCGGCACCGACGCGTGCTTCGGCGGCATCACCCGCACGAGGAAGTGCTCGAGCGCGCCCGCGTCGGCCGGCGCGTCGAGGCCGTGGAGGTAGTGCGACAGCGCGTGCACCACGTCGCGCGCCGTCGGGAAGCGCTCGTCGCGGTCGACCTTCATCGCGCGCACGGCGATGGCGCGCAGCGCCTCGGGCGCGCCGTCGAGCATCGTCGCGGGGTCGGGCACGCGCCCCTCGCGCACGCGGTCGAGCACCTCGGGGCCGTGCGCGACGTCGTGAAAGAGCGTCCTGCCCGCGAGGAGCTCCGTGAGGAGCACGCCGAGCGAGTAGATGTCGGCGCGGCGGTCGACGGCCTCGCCGCGCGCCTGCTCGGGGGCCATGTACCCGTACTTGCCGCGCACCGTGCCGGGGTTCTCGAACGACGCCGAGCGCACGCGCGCGATGCCGAAATCGCCGAGCTTCACGGCGCCCTCGTAGGAGAGCAGCACGTTGTTGGGCGACACGTCGCGGTGGACGATCTCGAGCGGACGCCCCTGCTCGTCGAGGCGCTCGTGGGCGTAGTGCATCCCGCGGGCGACCTCGCGGAGGATGTACGCGACGAGGGGCGGAGGCACGGTCTCGCCCGCGTGGGCGAGGGTGTTCACGAGGAGGCCCAGGTCGGGGCCGTCGACGTGCTCCATGATGAGCAGCAGCGTCGGGCCGTCGGATTCGAAGCCGTAGACCTGGACGATGTTCGGGTGGTTGAGGCGCAGCGCGACGCGCGCCTCGTCGACGAACATCGCGCGAAAGTGCGGGTTCTCGGCGTAGTCGGGGAGGATGCGCTTGGCGACGAGGAGCTTGTCGACGCCCTCGGCGCCGCGGGAGCGGGCGAGAAAGACCTCGGCCATCCCGCCGATGCCGAGGCGTCGCAGAACGCTGTAACGACCGAGCCGCGTGGGGGAGGGTTGAGGAGAGGCGGCCATCAAACGCTCGCGGAGTCTAACGGGATTTGCCCCGGGGCAAGGGAGTGTTTTCTCGCCGCGCGCTTCGAGGGTTCCGCGGCGCGGCGCGGTGGTAGCGTCGTGGCCCAGCGGTGCGCTCCATGTTCCGTATCCCGATCGACAAGAACCTTGACCTGGCGCTCCTGGAGCATCGCCACGCGTCGATGCTCTTCTCCGTCGTCGACGAGAACCGCGACCACCTCCGCCGCTACCTCCCCTGGGTCGACAACACGCGCACCGTGAACGACTCCGTGGGCTTCATCCAGGCCACGCTGGAGCAGTTCGCGCGCTCCCAGTCACTGAGCACGGGGATCTTCTTTCACGGCGCCCTCGCGGGGGTCATCGGGTACCACACCATCGACTGGGCCAACCGCCGCACGGCCCTCGGCTACTGGCTCTCGTCGGCGTACCAGGGCCACGGGATCATGACGCGAGCCGTACGCGCGATGACCTCTCACGCCTTCGGGGCGCTCTCGCTACACCGCATGGAGATCCGCGCGGCGCTTGACAACAAGCGGTCTCGCGGAGTGGCAGAGCGGTCGGGGTACAAGTTCGAGGGGACGTGCCGCGGCGCCGAGTGGCTCCACGATCGCTTCGTCGACCACGCGGTCTACGGCGTGCTCGCGACCGAGTGGAAGGGCTGAGCGCTCACTCGCTGAGCAGCACGCCGAGCAGGGTGATCCCCCCGCCGAGGAACACCAGGTCGAAGATCGCGAGCATGCGGAACCAGTCGTAGAGCTGGTCGACGGGCGTGCCTCCGAGGAGGTCGCGCGTCGCCACAGCGCCGCAGAGCAGGGCAGGGGAGACGAGCGGATAGAGCACCACCGCGAGGAGCAGGTCGCGCGCCCTCGTCCGCGCCACGAGCGCGCCGAAGAGCGTCCCCGCGGCGACGAAGCCGAAGGTGCCGAGGAGCACCAGGGCCACGAAGGGCCACAGGTGCTCGAGCACCGGCGCGTGGAGGAGCACCGCCACGATGGGCGCCACGACGAGCTCCGTGATGAGCACGAAGACCATCGCCCCGATGCCCTTGCCGAAGAAGATCGCCGCGGGCGTCGCGTGCGAGAGGAGCACCGCGCGCAGGGCGCCCTCCTCGCGCTCACGGCCCCAGGTGCGCGAGAGGCCGAGCGTCCCCGAGAACGCGATGGCGATCCAGAGCACGCCGGGGGCGACCTTGCGGCCCGTCTCTTCGTCGACGAAGAGCGAGATCGACGAGAGCACGGCGACGAGGGCGCCGAAGAGGGTCATCGTGGGGATGACCTCCTTCGCGCGGAGCTCGATTCTGAGGTCTTTCGCGGCGATCGCGAGGGCGTGGCGTAGCATCGCGCGCGACCATACAAGACTTCGCCCCCGCTCGTGGAGCGCGGAGATGCCCCACGGCCCCGCGTTCGTGCCAGAGTCCCTCCCCATGCTGCTGCGAAGCGTGTTGGTGCTGGCGCTCACCGCGGGCTGCGCCGCGACGAGACCCCGCGTGGTGGGCGGACCCGACACCGCCACGGTGATCGCAGGCGACTACAGCCCCGACGTGCGCGACGAGGCCAAGTGGCGCGCCCTCGCGGCGTCGCCCGGTCGGCAGGTCTCGGCCCACACCGAGGTGGTCAAGGTCATCATCGACCTCGAAGACGGGTGGAAGGTCTACTTCCTCCAGAGCCGCCGCTGGGAGATCCACTACTTCTTCGCGTCGCGCTTCCTCTCGTCGTTCGCGCACCCCGTCGAAGACCACGGGGCCTTCAACGTCCGCGAGTACCGCCGCGACGACCGCCGCTTCATCCTCGGCACCCTCACGCGCTACCAGGACCAGAACGTCTGGGCCTACGACCTCATCGCGGGCGACACGCTCGACGTCGCCCGCACGGTCCGCGCGTTCGAGGCCGTGCGCGCGCGGGTGTACTTCGGCGACGCGCTGCGATACCGCCCCGTTCCCCCCGCGCACGAGGCCGCCGTCGCGGAGTTCACCGCGGCCCACGTCCCCCTCGTGACCACGCAGGAGCTCTTCGGCGCCACGCGCTTTCAGCCCCTCAACCCCGGCGACGCGTGGGGCTGGCTGCGCTTCGTCGAGGGCGACCCCGACCCCTCGCGCGTGCGCCGCACCGACGTCGTCGTGCTCGACCATGTGCCCCTCGATCTCCCCGTCTGCGCGGGGATCATCACCGGTGAGCTTCAAGCGCCGCTCAGCCACGTCGCGGTGCTCGCCACCAACCGCGGAACGCCCGACATGGCCCTCCGCGGCGCCTTCACCGACCCGCGCCTCCGCGCGCTCGAAGGTCACCTCGTACGCCTCCGCGTGACGCCGCAGGAGTGGTCCGTCGAGGCCGCCTCGCAGGCCGACGCCGAGCGCGCGTGGGAGCGCCTGCGCCCGCGCGCCGCGATGATCCCGCCGCTCTCCGATCGCGACACGGGGCTGCCCGACGTGAACACGCTCCGCTACGGCGACGTCGCGACGGCGGGCGCCAAGGCCGCGCAGCTCGGCGAGCTCGCCGCGATCGGCGGCGCCGTGGTGGTGCCGCGCGCCTTCGCGCTGCCCTTTCGCGCGTACCTCGACCACCTCCGCGCCTCGGGCGTCGACGCGATGATCCGCGACGCGCGCGCACGACAGGACTTTCGCGACGACCCGCAGGTGCGAGACCGCACGCTCGCCGAAGTGCGGCAGCGCATCCGTGCTGCGCCCGTCGACCCCGCGGTGATCGAGCGCATGCGGGCGCGCATCGGCGATGTTCCCCGGGCGACGCGTGCGGCTCCGGTCGAGCACCAACGCCGAGGACCTGCGCGGGCTTCAACGGCGCGGGGCTCTGCCGCTCCGTGGTGGTCGCGGCCGATCCGTCTGCCGCCGTACTGGCCGACGCGCTGCGCGACGTGTGGGCGAGCACCTGGTCGCTCCAGGCCTACGAGGAGCGCGAGTTCTTTCGCGTCGACCACGCGCGCGTCGCGATGGCCGTGCTCACGCAGGAGTCCATCGACGACGACGTGGTCGACGGCGTGGCGATCACCGCGAACCCCTTCAACGAAGGGCGTCCGGCGATGTTCATCAACGCGCAGGTGGCCGGCGCCGAGGGCGGCGCGGTGACCGCCGCGCGCGGCGACGACGTGCCCGAGCAGGTGCTCTATTACACCTACGGCGAGGAGCGAAGTTCTGAACGCCTCTCGCGCAGCTCGCGGACGCAGGGCGCGCCGCGTGCTGACCGACGACGAGGTGGTGCGCGTCTCCGAGGCGCTGCGGACCATCCAGGCGCGCTTCAACCGCGGCGTCGGCGCAGAGACCCCGATGGACGTGGAGTTCCTCCTCGCGGGCCGCGAGCGTCGGCTCGTGTTCGTGCAGGCGAGGCCCTACCCGATCCGCTGGGATCACGACCGCGGCTACGCGATGCCCGCGGAGGACTGACCGTGCGCGCTTCTCCGTGTCTCGCAGCGGTCCTCGTCACCGCGGTCGCCCTCGCAGACCCGCGTCCGCGGCCTCGCGCGTGGCCCGAGGTCGGCCTTCGGTCACCGTCCCCGCGGGCCGACGAGCTCCCCGCGCGCAACCCCACCGCGAACCTCCTCGGCACCTGGCGACGCGAAGGCCCGCGCGCCGACGGACCGATCCTCCTCCAGCTCGTTCACCTCGGCGCGATCGTCCCGCAGCGACCGCTCGACGCGCGCGAGCTCGCCGAGCTTCGAAGCAGCGACCCCTACCCTTCGTCGACACGCGCGAGGCGCGCCCGCGCCCTCGGCTTCGACCTCGACGCGCTCGTCGGACGCGCCACCGTCAACGGCCACGCCGCGCTGGGGCTCTCGACGGCCGTTCCGCTCGTCGACGACAGCGTGATGGTCGTGGTGCTCTCGCCCGCGTCGCGCGAGCCCGAAGCGCGCGCCGTCTTTCGCGAGGTGTCGCGTCGTGCCGCGGAGGACCGCGTGGCAGACCCCTCGGCAGCGCTGGAGCGCGCGTCCAACGCGTCTGCGCGGTGCTCGCGATCGTCGCGGGGGTGACCTACGGACTCCTCGCGGTGACCCTCTTCCGTCGGCGCGACAGGTGGCGCCGCGCGCGCGTCGGCGCTGCTCGCGACGGGCGCGCTGTGGCTCGTCGTGGCCGCGCTGGTGCCGTGGGGGCAGTGGTGGCCGATGCTCCGTTCGCTCGCGCTCGCGGCGGCCTTTCTGCGCCACGGGGCGAAGCGCGCGAGGCTCGCCGCTCAGCCGTCTTGAGGCTCGTCTTGCGTGTCGCCGCGCTCGACGCGGGCCTCGTCGCGCTCGCGGCGTGAGGGGTTCACGCGCACGAGGCCGTGGTCGCCGTCGACGAGGGCCACGTCGCCGTCGCTCGCCCAGTTGTAGATCCCCGCGACCTCGCACACCGTGGGCACGGCGATGAGGTCCACGAGCGTGCGCGCGCGACCGGCCGCGACCGCGCCCGAGAGCACCATCCCCGAGGGCTTCGCGCGCGCCGCGATGAGGAGCTCGAACACGGTCACCGACTCGGCCACCCACACGCCGCCCCGGGGGATCGCCGTGACCTCCTGCAGCAGCAGCGAGCGGAGCACGTCGCAGACCTCGGACATCTCCATCGCGCGCTCGGTGAGGAGCGGCGCTTCGGAGATGCGCGCGACGCGCGTGGCCTCGCGGGCGACCTGCGCGAGGGCGTAGGCGAGGCCCTTGCCCTTCGAGAGCTCGAGGGCCCGCTCGCGGAGGCGCCCGTCGTCGAGCATGGTCTTGTAGAGCGAGAGAAAGCTCGCATCGAGGCCGCGCCGCGCCGCCGCCCGGATGTACGAGTCGAGCGTCGCGTCGCAGGCCATGATGGCGCGCTCGAGGGCCCTGGCGTGGTCGCGCGACGAGCCCTTCGCGTCGTCGCTGCTCGCGCGCGCCGAAGGACGGTTGACCGCGGTGAGCACCCCGAGGGCGCGCCCTCCCACGAGCGGACGCCCCGGGATGGTCACGCGCCGCGCGCTCGGCGAGCCCGGCGCCGGAGGGCGCATGGTCGTGTTCGCCACGATGCGCGCGCGGTCGAGGAGCGGAGACACCGCGCCCGCGAGCGCCATGAGCAGCTCGACGTCGCGGTCGGTGTAGGCCCCCGCCGCGCGTTGCACGACGAGCGCGCCCGACGGCCCGTTGGGCCCCGGCACCGGCACCGTGAGAAACGCCGGGAAGCGCTCCTCCCCCAGCATCGTGAACGCGCGGAAGCGCTCGTGGCTCTGCGCGCGGTCCGCCGAGATCGGGCGCATGCACTCCACGGCCATGCCCACGAGCCCCTCGCCGACGCCGAGGCGCACCTCGCCGAGCGCGCTCGTGGTGAACCCCACGTTGCCGCGCATCACGAGCCCGTCGCCCTCGCGGAGGTAGAGCGAGCACACCTCGCTTCGAAACACCGCCGCCACGCGCCGCGGCACCTCGTCGAGGAGGTCCGTCAGCGGGCGCTGCCGCGCGAGCGTGTGAACGAGGTCGACGACGGCGTCGAGGCGCTCCGTCCCCCTCGCGTGAATGGTCGTGGTCACATCGCCGGGCGACGCGTTCGTGGGCGGGTCCGAGTTGCTCATCGGGGCGGCAGAACGAAGCACGAAGCCCCGTCGCGGATCAAGCCGCTCGGAGGCGCGTTCACCGATGAATTTCCCTTCGGTCGCGCGCTCCTCGTGACGGTGGTATGCGTGACGGAGGCGCTCGTGCGTGACGTCGGCCTGGGACGCGCTCCCGCCGCCGACGAGAGATGAGGCTCCCATGAGATCCGCGCTCCGCTGGATGTTACCGCTCGCCGCGTGGTCGCTCGGATGCGTGACCTACCGCGATCGCATCGTGGTGGTCACGCAGCACTTCGAGGTGACCCAGAACACCACCGCCGCGCAGCCCGCGCCCGTCGACCCCTCCGTGGCCGCGCCCGCCGACATGACCCTGCTGCCCGCCACGCCCGGTCGCCTCGACCCCGCCACGATGCGCGCCACGCTCGACGGCTTCGGATCGTGGATCGACGCGCCCGCGTACGGCACCGTGTGGATCCCCGACGAGCGCGTGCGCGGCGAGGATTTCGTCCCGTACCTCAGCAACGGCCAGTGGCTCCCCACGCGCACGGGCTGGTACTGGCAGAGCGATTTCGCGTGGGGCGCGATCCCCTTTCACTACGGCCGTTGGGTGAACCTCAGCGGCGTGTGGGCCTGGGTCCCCGGGAGCGCCTTCGCGCCCGCCTGGGTCGACTGGCGCATCGGCAACGGCTGGGTCGCGTGGGCGCCCCTCGCGCCCGGCGGCGCGGCCTTCGCGGCCTCACACATGTACTGCGCCTGGGGACGCCTCCGCGGCCCCGGCCTCCGCGCGCGCACCGTGCTCGGCGCCGCCGCGGCCTCGCTCTACGCGTACACCACGCCCGTGCCCGTCTCGTGCTCGCAGGGCGCGAGCTGCTACGCGCCGGGACCGCCCGTTCCCACGGCCGTCGCGACCGACGTCTCGTCGCTCTGGGCCACGGCGCGCGCGACCGCGCGTGAGGGCGCGCTCCCGCCCTCCGCGGGCATCGTCATCAACCCCGTGGGCACGCCCGTCGATCCCCCCGCGCGCATCCCCGACGTGCCCAACGTCCCCCGCGTGCTGAACGTCGCCACGGGCACGCTGCGCCCTGCCGACGCGCTCCCGATTCACACCAACCCTCCCTCGATCGCAGAGGGCGGTCCGAGCACCGACGTCGAGCCCGCGGGCACCTCGGGTGACAGCGGTCCGCGCCTCACGATCACCTCCGCGGGCGCGCCCGTGATCCGCCCCACGGGCGGCACCTCGATCACCGCGGGATCTTCGGGCTACTCGGTGATCCCCGCGCGTCGCATGACCTGGGCCTCGTCGATCCCCGCGGCGATGCCCGAGGTCGCGCCGCGACCGATGATGGCGCAGCGCTTCGACGGCCCGCAGCGCATCGTGATGCCCCCCGCCGCGCCCGTCGCGATGCCGCCGCCCATCGGCGCGCCGTCGTTCGCGCCGCAAGCGCCCTCGGCGTGGCGCGCGCCTTCGAGCTATGGCGCGCCCGTGTTCAACGGCTACGCCGCGCCGATGCCCTCGCTCCCCACCACGCCCTCCGCCGCCGTCGCTGGAACGTATGGGCGCGTCTACGCGGCGCCCTCCTACGCCCCGTCGCAGCCCACGGTCTTCGCCGCGCCCTCCGCGCCGGTCTACGCGGCGCCCTCTGCGCCCGCGTACACCGCGCCTCCGATCACGCAGGCGCCCGTGTTCGCGCCGCGCGCGCCGTCGTTCGGGATGCGTCCCCCCACGACCTTCGCGCCCGGCGTCGGCTTCAGGATGCGCTGATCGCCCTTCAGCCGCGCAGCACTTCGAACACGATCCCCGCGCGCTGGAGCCGCTCCGTGAGGCGCGCGCCCATCGCCACCGCGGGCGTGAGCACGCCCGAGCGCGCGGGCAGCGCGTCGGCGTCGAGCGAGAGACACAGCCCCGACTCCGCGAGCATCTTCGCCGTCTCGGTGTAGCCCGGATCGCCGCCGCGAACGCGCGTCACGACGGTGCGCGCCCCCGCCTTGCCGCGGAAGGTCGCGGAGAACGTCGCCCACGCGCGCGCCGACTCGCTCGGCCCTTCGCCCGAGCGCTTGAGCGAGAGCAGCCACCGCTTCGCGGGGGGAATCTGCGCGATGCCCACGAGGGCCGCGACGCCCACGACGCCGCCCGCGACGGTGAGCGCGGAGTGAACCTCGGCGTGGTGCGCATAGCGAAAGTCGGGGCCGTACTCGTCGAGCGCCGCGGCGCTTCGAAGCACCACGAGCGGGTCGATCGTCGGCAGCGGAACCACCCACGCCCCGAGGTCGGCGTCGTAGCGGAACGACGGGCTCCCGCCGCGCACCACGCGCCCCCCTTCGGGCCGCGGCGGACGCATCGAGCGCAGCGACTGGCGCATCTTCGAGAACGCCTCGATCGCAGACTGCCAGGTGCCGCCCGAGAAGGTCCCCGTCGAGCGCACGAAGCCCTCGATCGAGATGGGCTCTCCGCGCGGCAGCAGCGCCACCGTGTAGAGCACCCCGAGGTCGTGCGGCACGCTGTCGAAGCCGCAGGTGTTCACGAGGCGCAGGCCCTTGTCCTTCGCGCGCGCGTCGAAGCGCGAGATCACCTCGGCGACGAACTGAGGCTCGCCGGTGATGTCCGCGTAGTGCGCCCCGCGATCGACGCAGGCCTCGACCACGGGCATCCCGTGGAGCGCGTAGGGGCCCACCGTCGTGACGAGCGACACGGTGTTCTCGGCCATGCGGGCGAGCGAGGCGGGGTCATCGACGGACGCCTCGACGACGCCCACGGCCTCGCACGCGGGGTTGATCGCGGCGAGCTCCGCGCGCACCGCGTCGAGCTTCGAGCGGCTGCGTCCCGCGATGGCCCACGGGACCTCGTGGCCGATCGTGCGAGCGAGGTACTCCGCGGTGAGTCGGCCGGTGAAGCCGGTGGCGCCGAAGACGGTGAGGGCGTAGGGGCGATCGAAGGTGCGCATCGGAGGGCCCGCACTCTACGCGCGTCGAGGCCCGCCACGAAACCCTCGAAGCGACGGCGCCTTCGCAGACCGTCTCATCTCACCGATCGTTCGACTCCGAACGAACGCGTCGGCACATCCCATCAGGTGCTTGAAAAATACCTGCGACGAAGGGTCGTTCGTAGCCGCACCGATCACGGCTGGACGCAGCGGATCATGGGGTAGTCCGACCCGAGGCAGGTGCGCATCTCGGCGCGGCAGGCGTCGTCGCTCATCTGCATGGCGGCGAAGCAGGTTTCGAAGCGGCGCTGCTCGTCGGCGCAGCGCAGTCGCACGCAGCCGTCGTCGGCGCACATGTTCCGGTCGATGCAGTCTTCGAAGACCGTCGACTCGTCGCGGCAGCAGCGCGTGGCCGCGAGGTAGATGCACCCGCTGCAATCGTCGCTGCGCGCGATGCAGGTGTTCTGACAGGCGCCCGTTCCACCGCAGCCGCAGAGGCAGGCGCGCACCGACGGGCCGCACATCCCCGGGTCGATCACCACGTCTTCGACGGCGGCGTCCTCGGCGTCGGCCTGCGTCGCCACAGCGTCGCGGGGAACGTCGCGCGGGCGATCGAGGGTCGCGTCGCGCGCGGCGTCGAGCGTGGCGTCACGCGGGGGCTCGGCGGCGGTCTCCGAGAGGTCCACCGTCGCGTCGAAGGGGACCGTTCCCCCGCCGCTCTGGGGATCGGAGCAGCCCGACGCTGCGGCGAGGACGAACATCACGGCGAGCGCGCGCATCCGCGGAGCATACACAACACGGCGACGCGCCACGACACGCGCTACGGCGCGGGCGGCCCGGCGCCCCGCTGCGCTTCGAAGTAGCTCATGATCCACGGGTCCGAGCCGCGTCGGATGGGGCGAACCTCGCAGCCGCCGGGGCTCGCGGGCACCACGTCGGCGACGAGCCAGAAGTCGCTCGTGTCGGCGGCGCCGCGGTACGAGAGCGTCACGGGTCCGATGCGCGCGACGGGAACGGGCGAGCCGCAGTAGATCACCACCGTGGCCGCCTCGGGGCCCGCGCCGTGCGCGTCGAAGTAGTGGACCCCGACGCGGTAGGCGCGCGCCGAGGGGCGGTCGATGTTGATGTTCTCGGGGCCGTGGCCCGTCACGTCGTCGATGTCGAGGCGGGGGTTGTCGGTCACGCCCGTGAGGCCCCACTGGAGGCTCCTGCCCGCGGAGGCGTTGCAGTTGAACCAGTGGCAGTCGTCGTCGGAGCGCCAGGGCATCGCGGCGCCCGACTCGCGCAGGAGGTGAAGGTCGACGTCGCTGCCGTCGCACGCCGCGCCCTCGGAGCGCGGACAGGTGCGGCCCGGCGGGTCCCATACGAGCTCGACGCGCAGGCCCTCGCGCGGCACGGCGTGGACGATCGTCGCGCAGGCGTCGACCATGTTGGCCGCGTCGGTGACCTGGAGGCGAAGGGTGTAATCGCCCGCGACGTCGGGCGTGTACGAGGTGACGGCGGAGTCTGCGGGGCGCGGCGACGGGCGACCGCTCGTGGCCGGAGCTCCTTCGAGGGTCCAGCGGTACGTGGTGATGGGGCGGTCGCCCTGCGCCCGCGCGACGACGCCCACGGCGCGGAGCGGCGTGGTGGTGACCTCGGCGGGGCACAGCGCGACGGGGCCCATCGCGCGGACGATGACGCGCGTGACGCACGAGCTGGCCGCGCCGCCGTCTTCGCCGGGCACGGTGACCCTGATCTCGTAGGTCCCTTCGGTGCTCGCGAGGAACGACGCCGTGGTGCCGCCGTGATGCACGAGCGTCGGCGGCGCGGCGCCCGCGGGCCGCGCGGTGACCTCCCACTGAGCGCGTCCGATCGCGGCGCGGGGGAGCGTCACGTAGAGCGTCGTCGCGATGCCGGGGCGCGCGCGGAACGGCGTCTCCTGGCACATGAGCGCGTCGATCACGTAGGGGTCGTCACCGAGGCCCGTGCGCGCGCCGCACGCGGGGAGCGTGACGGAGGCGCACACCACGAGCACCGCGACGCGGGCCGCGCCTTCACGCCAACATGCACCTGGCTGGAACTTCATGGCAGCACCACGCGCGAGGAGCACCGCGCGTGCCGGGATCAGACCTCGATCACCTCGACGATGATCGCCGTGATGTTGTCCTTGCCGCCGCGGGTGTTGGCGAGCTGAATGAGCTGCTTGACCCCGTCGGCCGAGGGGAGCGCGAGGTGGCGCATCGCCTCGTCGTCGCTCTCGAGGTAGCCGTGCAGGCCGTCGGTGCACAGGAGGAAGCGGTCTCCGGGCACCGTCTCGACCACGCGCGTGTCGACCTCGACGTACTCGTGGCTGCCCACGGCGCGGGTGATGACGTTGCGGTGAGGGGCGTAGCGGGCCTCCTCCTCGGTGATCATCCCTTCGCGGATCTGCGCGGCGATCAGCGTGTGGTCGTCGGTGATCTGCGCGATCTGCTCGTCGCGCGTGAGGTAGATGCGGCTGTCGCCCACCTGACCGACGACGGCCACGCGGCCGAGGAGCATCAGCACCGAGATGGTGGTGCCCATGCCGGCCTTCGTGTCGTCGAACTCGGCCATCGAGTGGATGAGGTACGTCGCCGACTGGATCGCGCCGCGGATGATCTGCTCCGCGTCGTTCTGGAGGTCGGTGTCGTACGGGTTTTCAACGAGCGCAGCGACGCGAGGGCGCTCGCGACGCACCCAGGCTCGCACCTGGTGAACGGCCTCTTCGCTCGCGACCTCGCCCGCGGCGTGACCGCCGAGGCCGTCGGCGACGACATAGAGCCCGAGCGCGTCGTCGTGGAGGAACGCATCCTCGTTGTGCTTGCGGACCCTGCCAACGTCGGTGTGGCCAGACGATCGATAGAGGGGCATGAGAACTGCGGCGACTCTATCAAAGTCCCGCGTCGTGCAAAGCAGTCTTTGCGGTGTCGCGAATCACCTTGTGACCGATCGCACGCCCGCGTCGGCGCCGAGGGCCTCCAGGCTGGCGCGCGTCCGGGGGTCTGCGGGGTCGATGGCGCGCGCGCGTTCGAGCGCGGAACGGGCGCCCTCGCGGTCACCGCGGCGGAGGCTGACCATGGCGAGGTTGTTCCACGCGGTCACGCTGCGCGGCGCCCGCTCGACGGCGCGCTGAAGCACCGCGAGGGCCTCGTCGAGGCGGTTGCCGTGGGCGAGCGCGTAGCCGAGGTTCGCGAGCACCACGCCGTTGTCGGGGTCGAGCGCCGCCGCGCGCTGATAGCTCGCCGTGGCTCCCGCGAGGTCGCCCCCCGCGAGCAGCGCGGAGCCCAGATCCGAGTGGTGCCTCGGCTCCGTGGGCGACACCTCGATCGCGCGTCGAAACGCCTCCGCCGCGCGGTCCGCCGCGCCCCGCGCGAGCCGAACGGCCCCGAGGTTGCTCCACGGCTCGGCGTCTCTCGGCGCGAGGCGCGTGGCCTCACCGAGGCACCGCTCGGCCTCGGGCAGGCGCCGCAGCGCCACGAGCACCATGGCCTCGTCGTTCCACGCCACGGGGTCCTGGGGGAGCGCCTCCGTCGCGGCGTCGAGCGACCTCGCCGCGGCCTCCATGTCACCCCTCACGAGCTGCGCGCGACCGAGCGCCAGCGCGGCGGGTCCGTCCCCTTCGTGCGCAGCGACCCACGGGGTGAGCACGCGCAGCACACCTCGAGGTCGCGCCGCACCGACGGCGCGAGCGACCGCAGCGACGACGGCTCGGGCCGCACGCCCAGCGTCTGAAAGGTCGCGATCGCGCGCACCGCGACCACCTCCGGCGCCGTCCGTTGCCGCGCGGGCGCCGCAGCGATCGCCGCGAGCGCGTCGGCCTCGCGGCCGTCGGCCAGCATCGCCCGCGCGCGCTCCGCCACCACCGCGGCGGTCACCGCGCGCTGGGGGCGCCGCGGCTGCGCGCGCGCAGGCGCGGCCGCGAGCAACATCGACACGACGAGAGGGCGAACGAGCGTGCGCACGGAGATGCGTCGCGTCCTACCACGGCGCCCGCGCGCAGGCGAAGCGCCCGCGCCGCGGCTCAGAACTGCGAGGTCCGCGGGGCCTTGGCCTTCTCGAAGGGCCAGCACACCACGCGGTTGCGACCGAGCTCCTTGGCCTTGTAGAGCGACGCGTCGGCGTAGTCGATCACGACCTGACACGAGATGGCCGCCTCGGGGTCGAAGAGCGCCACGCCCACGCTCACCGTGATCGAACCGAAGCCGCCGCCGGGCAGCTCGATGCGCATCAGCTCGACGCACTCGCGCAGGCGCTCGGCGAGCTCCGAGAGCGACGTCACGGTCTGGTCGGGAGCCACGCAGATGAGCTCCTCGCCGCCGTAGCGGAACACCTGCCCCGCGGTGCCGAGCGTCTCGACGAGGGTCTGCGCCGCGCGGCGGAGCACGTTGTCGCCGAAGGGGTGCCCGTGGCGGTCGTTGAAGCGCTTGAAGTGGTCGATGTCGGCGAGCATCACGCCGTAGCCGTGGCCCGTGCGGCGCGCGGTGTTGTGCGCGTGCACGATGGCGTCTTCGAAGCTCCGGCGGTTGCCGATGTCGAGGAGCGGGTCCGTCGTGGCGATGCGCGCGAGCTCGCTGTTGGCGCGGGCGAGTTCGAAGTTCTTCGACGCGAGCTCGTCCTGAAGGGCGAGGTGCCTGCGGGCCACCGTGAGCCGCGCGCGGAGCACCGCCGGGTCGAAGGGCTTGGCCACGAAGTCGTCGGCCCCCGACTCGAGGCCCTCGACGACGTGCGAGGAGCTCCCGTGCGACGTGATGAGCATCACGTAGACGTAGGGGCCTTCGAGCGCGCGGATCTTCGCGCAGAGCTCGGGGCCGTGGAGGCCCGGCATCTCCCAGTCGGAGAGCACCACGCGGTGGTCGCCGCCGCGCACGACCTCGAGCGCGTCGAGGCCGTTGTCGACCACCGAGACCTCATATCCCCAGTTCGCGAGCGTCCGCGAGAGGAGCACGCGCGTGGTGCGGTCGTCGTCGGCGACTAGGATCTTCATGGCCTGATGCTCTCGGCGGGATCTCTCCGCGCATCGGATCTTGAAGGGGATCCGCTCCCCCGAAACACGACGCGCGCGCGACCGACTTCCATCGATCGTCGGGCGAGTCTACCGTAGGTCCGCGCCGAGGGAGCGAGGCGAATCAACACCCGCGCGCAGACACCGCGAGGCGATTTTCGAGCACCCCTCGCGCACCCACGGCGCAGACGCCCCGGCGCGGCCCCCGACGGGGCGCGCCGTGCGCCCCTCGACGCTTGCGGTGAGATCGCGGTTCGCACTAGCGTCCCGCCCCGACGCACATGGAACACGCGACGCCAGAGACCCCCGTTCACTTCGAGACCTCCCCTTCGCAGTATCGCCACTGGCGGCTGGAGTTCCCCACCGTCGCGGGCCTCGCGCCCGGCTCCGTCGCGCGCATCGTGATGGACGTCGTCGAAGAGGGCGGCCTCCGCCCGGGCTACATCCTCAAGCTCAACTCCTACGACCTCGGCGTCGACATCGAGCTCGCCGACGCCATCCAGCGCGTCCGCTTCGAGCACCCCGCCGTGCGCGCCCTCGTCATCACCTCGGGCAAGGACCGCATCTTCTGCTCGGGCGCCAACATCTACATGCTCGGCAGCTCGACGCACCCCTTCAAGGTCAACTTCTGCAAGTTCACCAACGAGACCCGCCTCTACCTCGAAGAGCTCTCTGACGCCTCGGGGATCCCCGTGCTCGCGGCCCTCAACGGCACCGCCTCGGGCGGCGGCTATGAGCTCGCCCTCGCGTGCGACGAGGCCATCCTCCAGGACGACGGCAACAGCGCCGTGAGCCTCCCCGAAGCGCCCCTCCTCGCCGTGCTCCCGGGGACCGGCGGCCTCACCCGCGTCGTCGACAAGCGCAAGGTCCGCCGCGACCTGGCCGACGTCTTCTCGACCCTCGCCGAGGGCGTCCGCGGCAAGCGCTCCGTCGAGTGGCGCCTCGTCGACGAGGTCGCCTCCCGCAGCCGCTTCGAGGCCGCCGTGTCCGCGCGCCTCGCGAAGATGGCCGCGCGCTCGACCCGCACCGCCGCGGGCGAGGGGATGCACCTCGCGCCCCTCAACCCGAAGCGCGACGGCGGCCGCACCGAGTACACCCACGTCACGGTTTCCATCGACGACGCGCGTCACCTCGCTGAAATCACCCTGAAGGCCCCCGCCGGGCCGCAGCCCGAGACGCCCGAGGCCCTCCTCGCCGCGGGGTGCGCGCAGTGGGCCGTGGCCGCGTGGCGCGAGCTCGACGACGCGCTCCTCGACCTGCGCTTCAACCACCTCGACGTGGGCCTCGTGGTGCTTCGCACCGCGGGCGACCCCGAGGCCGTGCGCGCCTCCGACCGCGCGCTCCTCCGCATGGTCGACGCGGGCTCGTGGATCGCGCGCGAGGTGCTCCTCCTCCGCAAGCGCGTGCTCAAGCGCCTCGACCTCATGGCCAAGAGCGTCTTCGCCCTCATCGAGAAGGGCAGCGCCTTCGCGGGCTCGCTCTTCGAACTCGCCCTCGCCGCCGACCGCGTCTTCATGCTCGACGACGACACGACGGTCTCGCTCTCGCCCATGAATTTCGGCCCCCTCCCGATGTCGAACGGCCTCACGCGCCTCGCGACGCGCTTCCTCTACGACCCGACGATCGTCGAGAGGCTCCGCGACGTGACCGACCCCCTCGACGCCGCCGACGCCATGAAGCGCGGCCTCGTCACCTTCGCACCCGACCCCATCGACTGGGACGACGAGGTGCGCGTCGCCATCGAGGAGCGCACCAGCCTCTCGCCCGACGCCATGACCGGGATGGAGGCCAACCTCCGCTTCGCGGGCCCCGAGACCATGGAGACCAAGATCTTCGGTCGCCTCTCGGCGTGGCAGAACTGGATCTTCCAGCGCCCCAACGCCGTGGGCCCCAGAGGCGCCCTCACGATGTACGGCAAGCCCGAGCGCGCCGTCTTCGACATGCGCCGCACCTGATCGATCGTTCGCGTCCGAACAACCTCACGAAGCATCTAGAAAACAGCGCCTTCCCGCCGCGTGGCGGGAGGCGCCGCCCCCGACAACCCCAACGCCCGTTCCCCAACGAAGGGAGCATCGCCCTACCCTATGTCCTCCGTGGTCAACGACACCCGGATCCCGAACAACGTCGACCTCTCGTCGGACAAGCGCCTCCAGCGCGCCCTCGAGGAGTGGCAGCCCAACTTCATCAACTGGTGGCTCGAGATGGGCCCCGAGGGCTTTCAGGCCGACGACGTCTACCTCCGCACGGCCGTCTCGGTCGACCACGAGGGGTGGGCGCACTTCGACTACGTGAAGATGCCCGACTACCGCTGGGGCATCTTTCTCGCCGACGCCGTGAAAGACCGCACCATCGGCTTCGGCGACGAGTTCGGCAAGCCCGCCTGGCAGCAGGTGCCCGGCGAGCACCGCAACACCCTCCGCAGGCTCATCGTCACGCAGGGCGACACCGAGCCCGCCTCCGTCGAGCAGCAGCGGCTCCTCGGTCTCACGGCGCCGTCGCTCTACGACCTCCGCAACCTCTTTCAGGTCAACGTCGAAGAGGGACGCCACCTCTGGGCGATGGTCTACCTCCTCCACTCGTACTTCGGCCGCGACGGGCGCGAAGAGGCCGAGGGGCTCCTCGAACGCCGCAGCGGCAACGCCGACAAGCCTCGCATTCTCACGACCTTCAACGAGCCGTGCGAAGACTGGCTGTCGTTCTTCATGTTCACGTACTTCACCGACCGCGACGGCAAGTACCAGCTCCTCGCACTGGCCGAGAGCGCCTTCGATCCGCTCTCGCGCACCACGCGCTTCATGCTCACCGAGGAGGCCCACCACATGTTCGTGGGCGAGACCGGCGTGCTCCGCGTCGTGCAGCGCGCCTGTGAGCTCTCGAAGCTCGACCCCAACGGCGACGCGCGGGCGCAGGGCGGCATCGATCTCGGGACCATCCAGCGGTACATGAACTTCTGGTTCTCAAGCTCGCTCGGACTCTTCGGCGGCGAGGTCTCTTCGAACGCGGCTTCGTTCTTCGCCTCGGGCCTCAAGGGCCGCGCGAAGGAGGACCAGTACGAAGACCACCTCGCGCTCACCGGGTCGATGAACATCCCCCACGTGCGAGACGGCAAGCTCTACGACGAGAGCGTCGCGCTGCGCATGGCGATGAACGAGGTGCTCCGCGACGACTACGTGATCGACTGCCAGCGCGGCGTCGACAAGTGGAACCGCGCCATCAAGGAGGCCGGCCTCGACGTCGAGCTCACGCTCCCGCACCGGCGCTTCAACCGCAACGTGGGCCTCTACGCGGGCCAGCGCTTCGACCCGAAGGGCAACCCCATCTCCGAGTCGGAGTGGGCCGCGCACGTCAACGAATGGCTCCCCACCGAGGCCGACCGCGTCTACGTGAAGAGCCTCATGACGAGGCCCATCTACGAGCCCGGCAAGATGGCCCACTGGATCGCCGCCCCCAAGCAGGGCATCAAGGGCCGCCCCGTGGACTTCGAGTACGTGCGCCACCAGGGCTGAGACACTCTAAGATCGCGGCGCCATGTTCGCCCCGATCGAGTTCGGCACCACCAACTTCGAAGAGCGCATCACCCGCCGCGACGGCGCGTGGACCATCCTCCACCGCGACGTGATGACGCCGCCCGACGCGCCCGTGTGGACCGCGTCGGAGCGCGGCCCCGCGGCCCCCGTCGAGGCGCTCCCCCGCGACGGCGCCCTCACGCGACGGACCTTTCGCTTCGAAGACGTCCCCGAGGGGGCCGACCCCGTCGCGGGCAGGCTCCCGGTGCTCTTCAACCGGCACCTCACGCTCTCGTGGCTCTCGGCCGACAGCGCGTCACCGACCACGGTCTTCACCGACCACGACGGCGATCAGCTCGTGTGCGTGCTCGAAGGCGGCGCCACCCTCGACACCCCCTGCGGAACCCTCCGCGCCAACGCCGCCGAGCACGTCCTCATCCCCCGCGGCCTCGCCCACCGGTGGAAGGTCGACAAGCTCGGCCTCCGCGCCCTCCTCGTCGAGCTCCGCGGCGAGCTCTCGGTGCCGCGCGCGTGGCGCAACGACTACGGCCAGCTCTCGCCCGACGGACCCTTCGGCGCCCGCGACCTCCACCGCCCCGGGTGGTTCTCACGGCCCCATCAGGTGAGCGCCCCGGTGCGCTGCACCCTCCGCCGCGACGGGCGATCCTACGATGGTTCGGTCCCGTACGATCCCTTCGCGACCGTGGGCTTCGAGGGGTCGGTCTACCCAGTCTCCGTCGCCTGGGAAGCGCCCTTCATGCGCTCGCACGCCAACGGAATTGAATTGTTCGCAAGCGAACAATGCTCGATCCGCACGAGGGTGACGCGCGAGGACCAGCACCCCCTCCCGAGCGCCTTCGACCTCGCCTCGCTGACCATCGACGGCGACGGGGCCGCCTCGCTCGTGTGGGACCCTCAGGGCGTGGCGGCGAAGCCCGTCGGGGTGAGCGGCGCGATCGTCATCGAGGTCTGCGCCCACGAGCCCCTGCGGCTCACGGCCAACGGTGCGCTTCTGGCGACGAAGGGACCGCAGATTCCGCGCTGACTCATGGTCTCGCGGGTCGTG
Source organism: Polyangiales bacterium (assembly GCA_046351535.1). Classification (GTDB taxonomy): domain Bacteria; phylum Myxococcota_A; class Polyangia; order Polyangiales; genus CAISKJ01. The sequence continues at coordinate 1,803 of JAXLYG010000041.1, read as the reverse complement.
TACCCTCCGCGTCCGCCATGACTACCGAGACCCTCCGACCCATCTACGACGTGGCCCGCGACGCGGGCCTCGACCCCGGCGACGTGATCCCCTGGGGGCGGCACAAGGCCAAGATCTCGCTCGACGCGCTCGCGCGGCGCGAGGGCGCTCCGCAGGGGCGCCTGGTGCTCGTGTCGGCGATCAACCCCACGCCCGCGGGGGAGGGCAAGACCACCACCTCCGTGGCCCTCGCGATGGGCCTCGCGAAGCGCGGTCGCAGGGCCATCGCGGCGCTCCGTGAGCCCTCGCTCGGACCCGTCTTCGGCGTGAAGGGCGGAGGCACCGGCGGAGGCAACGCGACGCTCGTCCCCGCGGCCGACATCAACCTCCACTTCACGGGCGACATCCACGCCATCACCAGCGGCACAACCCGCTCCTCGCGGCGATGGTCGACAACGCGCTCTACTTCCGCGACAAGGTCGACCTCGACGCGCCGCAACGTCCGCTGGCGCCGCGCGATGGACATGAACGACCGCGCCCTGCGCAACGTCGTCGTGAACCTCGGCAAGGGCAACGGACCGGCGCGCGAGGGCGCCTTCGACATCACCGCCGCCAGCGAGATCATGGCGATCCTCTGCCTCGCCGCGGGCCCCAAGGACCTCGAAGCGCGCCTCGCCCGCGTCGTCGTGGGAACGACCTCCACGGGCAAGCCCGTCACCGCGGGAGACCTCGGCGCCGCGTCGGCCATGGCCGCGCTCCTCGTCGACGCCCTGATGCCCAACCTCGTGCAGACCCGCGAGGGCACGCCCGCCATCGTGCACGGCGGGCCCTTCGGCAACATCGCCCACGGCTGCAACTCGATCCTCGCGACGCGCATGGCGCTCGCGTACGGCGAAGACGTGGTCACCGAGGCGGGCTTCGGCTTCGACCTCGGGGCCGAGAAGTTCCTCGACATCAAGTGCCGCGTGGCGGGGCTCTGGCCGCGCATGGTGGTGCTCGTCGCCACGCACCGCGCCCTCAAGATGCACGGCGGCGTCTCCGTCGCGAAGGCGGGCGATCCCAACGTCGACGCGCTCCGCAAGGGCCTCGACCACCTCTCGCGGCACCTCGAGACGCTGCGCTCCTACGGCCTGCCCACGGTGGTGGCCGTCAACGCGTTTCCCAACGACACGGCTGACGAGGCCGCGGCGCTGCGCGAGTACGGCATCGGCAACGGCGTCACGGTGGCCCGCTGCGACGGCTTCGCGCGCGGCGGAGACGGCTCCGTCGAGCTGGCCGACGCGGTGCTCGACACGCTCGCGAAGACCGACGCCGACCCCCCGAAGGCGCGCTTCATGTACGAGCTCAGCGACGCGCCCGAAGAGAAGATCCGCAAGGTGGCGCGCGGCGTCTACGGCGCCGACGGCGTCGAGTTCACTCCCGCGGCTCGCAAGGACCTCGAAGCCGTCGTGAAGCTCGGCGGCGGAGAGCTCCCCGTGTGCATGGCGAAGACGCACCTGTCGCTCACCGACGACCCCACGAAGCCCGGCCGCCCCCGCGGCTTCACCATCACGGTGCGCGAGGTCCGTCTCAGCGCGGGCGCGGGCTACATCGTCCCGCTCACGGGCGAGATCATGACGATGCCGGGTCTCCCCAAGGAGCCCGCCGCGCGCCGCGTGGTGGTGCACCCCGACGGCCGCATCACCGGCCTGATGCAGGGCGAAGAGCGCCGCCCGGGGGTGCGTGCGCGCCCCACAAAAACACGCACGCCAGCAGTCACCGGTGGGTGGCTGCTGGCGTTTCGCGTTTCGCCCGTCGGCGCTCACGCGCCGGTGCTCGTGACTA
>JAXLYG010000040.1:0-118545 GCA_046351535.1 Polyangiales bacterium | reverse complement strand
CCCGCCACGTCGAGGAGCCGACGGTACGTGCGCTCGGCCTTCTCGTGGTCGATGAGGCGCTCGTCGTAGAGGGCGGCGAGGTCCTGGAGGAGGGCCACGCGCACGCCCGACGCGCGCTCGTCGGTGACCGCGCGCTCGAGGGTCTCGGCCGCGGCGGCGTCGTTGTTCGAGACGACCGAGAGCCTGAGGAGCTCGGCGCGGAGCGACTCGCTCGTGGGCTCGGCGAGCACCGCCTGCTGCATCGCGCTGAACGCCCCGGAGGCGTCTCCGAGCACGATCTCGCGCAGCTCGGACACGCGACGGTGGAGCTCGGCGCGGTCGGCCGACGACTCGGTGCCTTCGAGGCGGACCACGAGCATGCGGACGAGGTTCGCCGCGCTCGCGTCGCCGTCGGCGAGGTAGAGCGGCTCGAGCACGGCGGCCGCGCGGAGCCGCAGCGGCGAGACCGAGAGGAGCCGCTCGAGGCCCGCGCGGGCGCCCTCGTGGGAGGGCGAGCGCTCGACGACCTGTTCGAAGTCGCGCAGCGCCGACGTGGCGTCATTGAGGTGCTTCTCTCGCACCTCGCCGCGACGGAAGAGGAGCTCGATGCCCTCGGCGTCGTCGATGCCCGAGCGCTCGAGGCGGTGCGTGAAGAGGTCCGCGAGGTCCTGCCAGCGCGCGAGGCGCGTATAGAGGCGGTCGAGGGCGCGGAAGGCGTCGGCGTTCGTGTCGTCGAGGGCGAGCACCTTGCGGTAGACCTCGGCGGCCTCGGCAGGCTGATCGAGGATCTCCTCGAGCATGAGCGCCTCCTCGTGGAGGAGCTCGACGCGCGCGGAGGCCTCGGGGGTGCGCTCGACCCACACCGCGTAGAGGGCGCGGAGGTCGCTCCAGCGCTCGCGGTCCTGGTAGAAGCGCTTGAGCGACGAGAACGCGTGGAGGTCGAGCTCGCCGGCGGCGATCACGAGCTTGTGGAAGCGCTCGGCCGCCGCGGCGTCGCCGTGGCGCTCGTCGTAGATGGCCGCGGTGCGACGCGCGAGCTGCACGCGCACGGCGGGATCGAGGCCGTCGCGGTCCACGATCGACGCGAGGGTCTCGGCGAGCTCCTGGTTCCACCCGCCCACGGCGGCGAACTCCGCGAGGGTGTCGGCGAAGTCGTCGCTCTCGGGCTGCTCGGCGAGCAGACCGCGGAGGAGGTCGAAGCCCGCGCGGGGCTCGTCGAGGCGCTCGCCGTAGACCCGCGCGAGGCGGAGCCCGAGGGCGCTGCGGCCCGCGCGATCGGTCGTCGCGTCGAGCAGGATGCGGAGCACCTGAGCGAGCTTGCGGTGCTCTCCCACGGCTTCGAACTCGGGCTCGAGGATGCGCGCGGCGGTGACCTTCCACGCGTCGTCGCCGAGCATGGCTTCGAGCGCGCCGAGGGCGCCCGCGTGGTGCGCGTCGAGCGAAAGCACCTCGCGGAACGAGGTGATCGCGCCCTCCATGTCGCCGAGCCTGCGAGCCTTCAGCTCACCGAGGCGGAACGCGAGCTCCGCCCGCTCCGTACCCGTCGCTGCGTCACGACGCGTCGCGAGGAGCGCCGAGAGCTCATCCCAGCGCGAGGCCGACTCCGACAGGCGCGAGAGGGCCTCGAGGGCCTCCGCGTCGCCGGCGTTCTCGTCGAGGATGCGACGGAAGCGCGCGCTCGCGGCGTCGGCGTCCGAGAGCTGCGCCTCTTCGAGACGCGCGGCGTCGATGAGCAGCGCGCGGCGCTGGTGGGCGTCGGCGGTGCGACCGATGCGGTGATCGAAGAGCGCGCGGAGGTCGCTCCAGCGGCCGGCGCGGCGGAGCAATCCGTCGAGCGTCGCGGTGACGTGCGCGTCGTCGGGCGAGGCCGCGAGGGCCGTCTGGTAGCGCGCGATGGCGCTGTCGATGAGGTTGAGCCGATCGGCCTCGACGGTCGCGGACTTGTCTCGGAGCCGCGCGGACTCGGTCGCGTCGGAGACGGTCTTCGCACGCGCGTCGAAGGTCTCGACGAGCTCGCGCCAGGCGCCCGCGTCGGCGGCGCTGCGCTCGAGGGTCGATTCGAGCTCGGCGTCGTCGGGGCGGATCTGGTACGCGCGCAGCGCCCAGCGGAAGGCGCCGGGGCGGTCGTTGAGCCGCGTCGCGGCGAGCTCGCGGAGGCGCTGGAGGTACGAGAGCCGCTCGTTGTCGTCGCTCGCGGGGACCGCGTCGAGGAGCACCTCGTAGAGGTGCGAGAGGCGCTGCCACTTCTCCTCCTTGAGGTAGATCGGCACGAGGGCCGAGGCGGCGCGGAGGTTGCGCGGCTCGACGGAGAGCACGCGCTCGTAGCTGCGGAAGGCGCGCTCGGGCTGCGAGAGGCGCTCCTCGAAGATGCGCGCCGCGCGGAACGACAGCGCCACGCGCGTCTCGTCCGACGAGGCGCGGTCTGCGCTCGCGCCGAGCACGTCGGCGAGGCCCTCGAAGTCGCCCGCGGAGGCGTAGAGTTCCTCGAGCGTGTCCCACTGCTCCGCGCTCGTGTACGCGTCGCGGAGCACGCGCATCGCCTTGGGGTGGCCGGGCTTGACCGCGAGCACGCGGCGCCAGGCCTCGATGCTCTTCGCGGGGTCGCTCATGCGCTCGCCGTAGACGGTCCCGAGCTTCATCAGCAGGTTGACCGAGACCTCGGCGTCGGTGGTCTCCTCGACGCGGCGCTCGAGCACGTCGGCGAGGCCGGCGTAGTCCTTCTCGCGCTCGGTGAGCTTCTCGAGCGCGTCTAGGGCGCCCGGCGTGTTCTTGTCGATCGCGAGCGCCTCGCGCCACAGGGCGATGGCCTCACCCGGCGCGCTGAGCTTCTCCGCGGCGATCTTGGCGAGCTCGACGACGGCGTCACGCTTGCGCGTCCCGTCGAGCGAGTCGGCCTCGCGGCGCGACACGTCGAAGAGCTGCCGCCACGCGCGGCGTCGACCGTAGAGGTCCTTGAGCTGCGCGATCGCGTCGGCGTCGTGGGGGTGGATCGCGAGGATCTGCTCGAGCGGCCTCGTGGCGTTGTTGACGTTGTTGAAGCGGTCGAGCCAGATCTGCGCGACGCGGCGCAGGAGCGTGACCTTCTCGTCGGGGTCCGTCGTGTGCTCGGCCTGCTGATCGAGCACCTTCACCACGTCGGTGAAGCGCCCGAGCTTCTCGTAGCTCGCCGAGAGCGCGACGAGCGCCGAGCGATCCGTCGGCTCGAGCGCGAGGATCGAGTTGAAGGTCTGGACCACCATCGGCTCCTGTCCGAGCCGGTTCTGGTAGATGTCCGCCATCTCGCGCAGGATCTCGAGCTTGCGGTCCTTGTGGGCGGGATCACCGCCCGGGCGGGCGCCGCCGAGCGCTTCGAGCTCCTGGCGCTGGAGCTCGACGAGGTTGTTCCACCGACCCGAGGCCGTGTAGAGCCGCACGAGCGCGGCGCGCGCGTCGGTGTTCGCGGCGTCCTGACGGAGCACCATCTTCCACGCGTCGATGGCCTTGTCCGCGTGTCCCGCGGCCTCGGCGGTCTGCGCGGCCTCGATCGCGGCGGCGAGTCGGGTCCCCGACGTCGCGGCGGGCCTCGCGGGCGCGGCTGCGGGCCTCGCGGCCACGGGCGCGACGTGCACCGCCGGCGTCGAAGGCGAGGAGGGCCGCGAGGGCGCGGTGAGCGGCGCGGTCGCCGTCGGCGCCGTGATGGGCGCCGTCGCGGTCGCCGAAGGAGCCGTGATCGGCGCGGTCGCCGTCGCGGTCGCCGTCGCGGTCACCGCGGGCGCCTGCGCGACGAGCGGCGCGGTCGCGATGGCGCTCGACGTCGCGGTCGGCGCCGGAGAGGGCGTCGACGCGCGAAGCTGCGAGGGGTCTTCACCGGGCACGGAGATGCGCGCCGTCGCCGTGGCCGACGCGGGGGTCTCGACGCGCGCGGTGAGCGGCGCGGTCGCGAGCGCATCGGCGGGGATCGACGTGGCGATCGGAGGCGCCTCGATGGTCGCGGGCGCGAGGGCCGACGGGTCGATGATGGTCTTGTCGTCGACGGGGAGCATCGAGTTGGGACCCCGCGGCGGCGCGGGATCGAACGCGGCGAGCACCGCGGCGGGCGCTTCGACGGTGGGGGCCTCGTGCGTCGTCGCATCGGTGCGAGCGGTCTCGGGCGCGTTCTCGGGCACGTGGCGCTGGCGGTCGGAGCCGAGCACGACGGCCTTCACGACGCGCACGGCGCCCGCCGAGTGGTGCTGCGCCGAGGTGGGCTGCGGATCGCTCTTGAAGAAGCCCGGCGGAATCACGCCCGCGGGGCTCTCGACGGTCGCGTCGCCCATGTCTTCGTAGCCGACGCCTTCGAGGTCTTCGAAGCCCGACGCGTCGAACTCGACCTCGGCCTCGCCGGCCTCGACCTCGACCTCGTCGTCGTGCGCGCCGGGCGGCGCGGAGATCGGCGGAACCACGCCGGTGTACTCCGCGAAGAAGGCCTCCGCGGCCTTGTGATCGGGCACCGTCGCGCGGAGCCGCGCGAAGTGAGCGGCGGCCGACGTGGGGTCGTTGCGCATGCGCCAGTGCGTCATGCCCGCCTGCACGAGGAGGCCGACGTCGCGCGCGTTCTCGGGCGTCGCGCGGAGCTGCGCCTCGTAGAAGATCGCGAGGTCGTCCCAGCGCTCGCGGTCCGTGAGGATCGCGACGACGAAGCGCGTGGCCTCGGCGTTGGAGGGGTCGATGGCGAGCACGGCGCGGTAGAGGCGCTCGGCGGCGGCGATGTCGTTGCGGCGCGCGGCGTGGGTGCGCGCGGCGCGGAAGAGCAGGTTGATCTTCGCGCGCGGATCGACCACCGAGGGGATCGAGCGCTCGAGGTGGGCCACGAGGTCGTCCCAACGGTTGCCGCGGCGACGGAGCACGCGCTCGAAGAGCTGGATCGTGCGGACGTTGCCGGGATCGACGGAGAGCGCGGACTCGAAGAGCTGATCGGCCTCGCGGTCGCGGCCCTTGCCCTTGTACTGAAGGAGGATCCCCGCGGCGCTCGCGAGGTGCGACGCGATGAGCGCCGGGTCGGTGGTGTCGTTCTCCGCGTGGCGCTTGAACGCCGCGACGATCTCCTTCCACCGGGCCTTCTTCGACAGGAGGCGCTCGCGCGACTCGCTGACCTCGGGATCTGGGCCGAGCGCGAGGAGCGCCTCGGTGGCCGCGAGAGCGGCCTTGTCATCGAGCAGCTCCTCCTCGAGCACGCGCGCACGCTCCCGGAGGAGCGGGACCTTGGCCTCGCGATCGGGCGCGATGACCTCCTCGATGTCGAGCATGCGTTGCACGGCCTCCGCCTCGCCGCGCTCGGCGAGGTGACGCCGCGCTTCGGCGAGCATCTGCGGGAGTTCGGGTCCCAGACCCGCGAGCTCACCGCTGATCGCGCGCTCCTCGAGGGTGATCCATGCCTTCTCGTTCTCCGGATCGTCGAGCAGAGAGCCGAGCAGCTTGCGGACCTTGTCTGCGCTCATCGCCTTGCGTACTCCGATGCACCTGAGGGGTGACTTGGGGGGTCGCCGCAGTGCTCGCGCCACGCTTCATGCGAGCCCCCGCGGAGACGCCGTCTTCTTGCCGAAAACGCTGGCCTCACAGCGGAAACGGCCGACGTTGGGAGCGCACGCTATCGCAGCGCCCGCGCGTACGGCAAGCGACAAAAACGGTCCACTTTCGTGCGCCATTTTCTTCGCACGGGCGCGGCGGGCTGTCGGGGTGCGCGGGGCTCCGATCAGAGCGCCGGTCGATTTCTTGACCGCTCCTCTCGATCGCTGTTACCGGACCGCCACACGGGTGATCCGACGAGGGCCCCCGGACGCGTCGCTGCGGCGGCAGGGCCACGCCCTCCCCGCGACGACGGACCATTTCAACTGAGTTTCGCGGCTGGTACGCAGCCTGCGAAGCGTACCAGCGACTCCGCGGCGCCCCACGAACGGGTGGTTGTTCGCCGCAGCGATCGGAAGGAGACGGATCACCATGGCGCGTGTCGGTGTGCTGCTCGGAGGAATCTCGGCGGAGCGCGAGGTGTCGCTTCGGTCGGGCGAGGCGATCGTCCAGGCCCTTCGCAGCCGCGGGCACGACGCGATCCCCATCGCCGTCGACCGCGACATCGACCTCGTGCTCCGTCGCACGCCCATCGACGTGGCCTTCCTCGCGCTGCACGGGCGCTACGGCGAGGACGGGTGCATCCAGGGCCTGCTCGAATGGCTCGGCATCCCGTACACGGGCTCTGGCGTGATGGCGAGCGCGCTCGCGATGGACAAGCTCAAGGCCAAGGAGCTGTTCCGCCTCCACAACGTCCCGACGCCGCCCTACTACGACATCACCGGCTCGCCCACGAACACCGAGCTCGAGGAGCGCCACGGCTCCTTCGGCTTCCCCGTGATGGTCAAGCCGCGCCGCGAGGGCAGCTCCATCGGCGTCGCTCGCGCGAACGACATGGGCGAGCTGCGCACCGCCATCGACAGCGCGCTCCGTCACGACGACGGCGTGCTCGTCGAGCGCTTCGTGCGCGGCAAGGAGGTGCACGTGGGCATCGTCGACGGCCGCGTGCTCGGGGCCATCGAGATCGTCCCCCGCCGCCCCTTCTTCGACTACCAGGCCAAGACCCAGAAGGGCATGGCCGAGTACTACTTCCCCGCGCGCCTCGCCCCCACGCGGTACCAGGGCGTGCTGCGCCTCGCCGAGCGCGCACACCACGCCCTCGGCTGCTCGGGCGCCACGCGCGTGAACCTCCTCGTGACCGAAGGCGAGAACGAGTACGTGCTCGAAGTGAACACGCTCCCGGGCATGACCCCGACCTCGCTCCTCCCGAAGATCGCCGCGGGCGCGGGCATCGACTTCGCGACCCTCTGCGACGAGATCCTGTCGTCGGCGAAGCTGCACAACATGACCGGCGCGCGCCTCGGCGGAACGGCCACGTCGAGCGGCATCACCTCGACGCTCGGCCCGCTCAACGCCCGCGTCGCCGTCGCCTGATCGAAGCGCGGCGACGTCTCACCCGTCGCCGCGCCCTCTGTCTCTCCCCACCGCCCGAACCGTACGAACGAACGCGAGCTACGCCGCCACGGAGCGCGCGACGGGCACCGCCTCGGGCGCGTCGAGCTCGACGCGGGCGGCCACGGCGCGACGGGCGCGGTGGAGCCGTGACATCACCGTGCCGATGGGGCACCCGAGCTCGTCGGCGATCTCGCGGTAGGTCATCTCGCAGAGGTCGGCCATCACGATCACCGCGCGGAACTCCACGGGCAGCGCGTCGAGCGCGTCGCGCAGCGAGCGGCCGAGGCCGCTGTACTGAATCCCGCCGTCGACGCCCTCGACGGACTGCTGCGACGACGAGAGAAAGAGCTCCCTTCGGCCCGGATCGCTCTCGACGTCGAGCGCGCGGCGCTCGCGCTTGCGGCGGCGGTACTGCGTGATGAACCCGTTGACCATGATGCGGTGGAGCCACGCGCGGAGGTTGGTCCCCTCTTCGAAGCGATCCCACGACTGCCACGCGCTGAGGAGCGTCTCCTGCACGAGGTCATCGGCCTCGGCGCGCGACCCCGAGAGGCGCACCGCGGCCCCGTAGAGCCCGTCGATCAGCGGCGACGTCGCCTTCATGAAGACTTCCCTGCGAACGTGTCGTCGTGCGTCCATGACGGACCACTGGATCAAGTCCCGGGCCAGCGCCCCCGAGGCTCGGTTTCCCGCGGAGAAACGCTTGAATTCCAGCACTTTGAGGGTCTCCGCGGGGCGCTCCATTGACATCGCGTCAAGGGCCTTCGCCACCGGCGATGACATTCTGGCAACGCGCCGTGTTCAGCCCCCGAGCGCCGCCGGGACCTGATCCGCGATCTCCGAGGCCAGCGCGCCCCGCACGCCGCCGATGGCCTCCCTCACCCGCTGCCCGGCCCTGGCGTGCGCGTGCACGGCGCAGAGCACGGCCTCCCACGGAGTGCTCCCTTCGCGACCGCACTCCGCGAGGCGCGCCGCGATGACACCGCCGAGCACGTCGCCGCTCCCGCCGACGCCGAGCACGGGCTCTGCGTAGGGCATCACGCGCACCTCTCCGTCAGGGCGCGCCACGATCGTGCCCGCGCCCTTGAGCACCACGATCGCGTCGAAGCGCGAGGCCGCGTCGCGCGCGTGGAGGATCCGATCGGCGTTCACCGCGTCGGCACCCTTCAACGCCTCGACGCCGAGGAGTCGGGCGAGCTCCAACGGGTGCGGCGTGAGCACCAGCGGCGCGCTCGACGTCACCCTCGCCCCGCCGCGCTTCGCGAGCCCCGTGAGGGCGTCCGCGTCGATCACGACGGGGCCCTTCGCGTGACGGAGCACCGCGTCGAGGCAGGCCTCCGCGTGCTCGTCGAGCCCGAGCCCCGGGCCCACCACGATCGCATCCGCGGCCGCCACCGCGGGAATGAGCGACGGGGCCGCCGCGAAGGCGTCGTCCGAGAGCGTCGCCGTCATCGTCTCGAGCACGCGCGCGTCGAGGTGCGAGGCCGCGCGAGAGGCGACCGTCACGAGCCCCGCGCCGCCGCGGTGCGCGCCGCGCGCGGTGAGCAGCGCAGCGCCGACCTTGCCAGGGCTGCCGCCCACCACGAGCACGCGACCGGCCGCGCCCTTGTGCGCGCCGAGCGGGCGCGAGGGCGGACGCACGAAGCCCGAGAGCGCGATCTTCGACTTCGCGACGATCTCCCTGGGAATCGGAGCTCCGAGGCCGATGACCGCGACCTCGCCCGACACCAGGCGCCCATCGCCCGTGTAGAGACCGGGCTTGCCCGCGGCGAAGGTGCACGTGAGGTGCGCGCGCACGACGCCCTCGCGTGACCCGAGCGGCGCGCCCGTGTCTGCGTCGAGTCCCGACGGAAGATCGAGCGCGACGACCATCACCGGCGACGATTTCTCGATCGCGGCGACGCACCGGAGCGCGATGCCTTCGAGGGGGCGCGAGAGCCCCGTGCCGAAGAGCGCGTCGATCACCACGTCGCGGCCCTCGACGAGCGGCGCGGGGTCGTCCTCGTCACGGAGCACCGACACCGCGCCGCCGAGGGCGAACCACGCGTCGCGCATCACCGCGGCGTCTCCCGTGAGCTTCGCGGGGTCGACGATGCAGGCGACGGTGACCTCCGTCGAGGGGCGCTCGGTGACGAGGTGGCGCGCGACGACGAGGCCGTCTCCGCCGTTGTTTCCGGGGCCCACGAGCACGGTGACGCGCTTCGGCTGCGGCGCGCGCCGGAGGATCTCGGCGGCGGCCCCGCGGCCCGCGTTCTCCATGAGGAGCACGCCCGCGACGCCCGCGCTGATCAGGGCGCGATCGACGGAGCGGACCTCCTCGCGCGTGAGCAGCGGAGCGTCGCCGGTCATCGCCCCGCGCGCCCCTTCGCGATGGCCTTTCGCATCGCGCGCACCGCGGGACCCATCCCGATGATCACCGCGTCGGCCACGATCGCGTGACCGATGTTGAGCTCGACCACCTCGGTGATCGCGGCCACGGGACCGACGTTCGCCACGGTGAGCCCGTGCCCCGCCGCGACGCGCATGCCGAGCGCGTGCGCGAAGGCCGCGCCTCGCGCGAGGGCCGCGAGCTCCTCCGCGACGGTTGCGCCCTTCGCGTTGGCGTAGTCGCCCGTGTGCAGCTCGACCTGATCGGCGCCGAGGGCCTTCGAGGCTTCGAGCTGCGCGGTGTCAGGCGCGACGAAGAGCGAGACCTTGATGCCCGCGGCGCGCAGCCGATCGATCACGGGGCCGAGCGTGCGCGCCTGTCCGACGACGTCGAGGCCCCCTTCGGTGGTGCGCTCCTCGCGGCGCTCGGGGACGAGCGTCACGTGATGCGGGAGCACCTCGAGCGCGATGGCGACGGTCGACTCGGCGCTCGCCATCTCGAGGTTGTACGTGCCGCGCACGGTCTCGCGGAGCACGCGAACGTCGCGGGGCTGGATGTGCCGCTGGTCTTCGCGGAGGTGGACGGTGATCCCGTCGGCGCCCGCGCGCTCGGCCACGAACGCGGCCTCGACGGGGTCGGGATAGGTCGTGCCGCGCGCCTGACGCAGCGTGGCGACGTGGTCGACGTTGACGTGCAGTGCGACGCGCATCGGTGCTCCCATCGCATCAACCACGGAGCAGCGACCGCGCGATGACGAGGCGCTGCACCTCGCTCGTGCCCTCGTAGATCATCGTCACGCGCGCGTCGCGCATGTGCCGCTCGGCAGGGAACTCGCGGGTGTACCCGTAACCGCCGTGCACCTGCACCGCGCGGTTGGTCACCCTCCACGCGGTCTCCGACGCGAAGAGCTTCGCCATCGCGGCCTCCGTCGAGAAGGGGCGCTTCGCCTCCTTCAGCGTCGCCGCGCGGAGCACCATGAGCCGCGCCGCGTCGAGCTCCGTGCGGCTGTCGGCGAGCATCCACTGGATCGCCTGGAAGTTCGAGATCGCCTGGCCGAACTGCTTGCGGTCCTTCGAGTACGCCGTGGCCTCGTCGAGGGCCGCGCTCGCGATGCCCACGGACTGCGCGCCGATGCCGATGCGCCCGCCGTCGAGCGCCATCATCGCGATCTTGAAGCCGCCGCCCTCGACGCCGAGGAGCGCGTCGGCGGGCACCACCACCTCGTCGAACTCGAGGGGCACCGTGGTCGATCCGCGGATGCCCATCTTGTCTTCGTGGCGCCCGACCTTGAGGCCCTGCGCGCCGCCCTCGACGAGAAAGCACGAGATGCCCGCCGTGCCGGGTCCGCCCGTGCGCGCCCACACGACGTAGACGCCCGCGATGTCGCCCGAGGTGATCCACTGCTTCGATCCGCGGAGCACCCAGCGGTCGCCCTCGCGCGTCGCCGTCGTGCGCATCGAGCCCGGATCGCTGCCCGCCTCGGGCTCGCTCAGCGCGAACGACCCCGCGGGGAGCTCTCCCGACGCGAGGCCCGCGACGTAGCGCTCACGCTGCGGCGCGGTGCCGAAGGCGTAGATCACCTCGCCCACCATGTTCGTCACGGCCATGGTCACGGCCGTCGCCGCGCAGCCGCGCGCGATCTCGGACATCGCGAGCGCGTACGCCACCGCGCCCGCCTCGGCGCCGCCGAGCGACGCGGGGATGTTCACGCCCATGAGCCCCATCGAGGCCATCTCGCGGAGCACCGCGGGGTCGATGTGTCCGTCGCGTTCGAAGCCCGCGGCGCGCTTCGACAGCACGCGGTCGGCGTACGCGCGCGCCGTGTCGCGCACCAGGCTCTGCGTCTCGGTGAGTTCGAAATCCATCACGATCTCTCGGGTGTTGCGCGGATCTCTGTCGTCCGCTCAGGGGATGTTGACGGTGGCGCGCGCGTACCACGAGCCGGGCGACGGGAGGCGCCACGCGCGCACCTCGCGAAGCACGCAGTCGGCCACGGCCTCGGCCGCCGCGTCGGGGATCGACACGCCCGCGGCGGCCACCGTCGAGGCCGCCGCGCCGGGCGTGGCGTAGAGGGTGACCGAGAGCGGCGCGGAGCTTCCGTTACGGCACGCCGCGAGGGCCGCGCGGCGCTGGCGAAGGACGGCGTCGAGCCGCGACGCGGGCCACACCGTGGCGGGTCGCGCGTCGGGTCCGCCGTCGAACTCCATCGACCAGGTGACCTCGGCCTCGCCGCCGCAGGGGCGACCGAAGTCCGTGTGCGCGAGCTCCTGCTGCATGCAGCGCTCGGTCTCGCGATCGCCGAGGGTCGACGCGTTGGGCACCACCCAGCGGATGGCGCCGTCTTCGCCCACACGGATCTTGAACCCGACGCTCCCCGAGAGGCACGGGATGGCCTCGAGCCTGTGCGTGAAGCACGCGGTCAGCCTCGACTCGGCCTCGCGCAGCGCGGCGCGAACGCGCGGCTGGGGGAGCGTCCCCATCATGCCTTCGATGGACATTCCGCCGTGCGTCGACGGGCAGTTCGACGTGCCCGCGTCGGGCGTGGTCGTCGCGGCGACGGCCGTGGTCGACCGCGTGGGTTGCGTCGTCGGGCTTTGCGTCGGCGTGCTCGCGCAGGCCACGAGCCACAGCGCCGGAATCAGGAGCGGGGTGCGCATCGTTGGGGGCGCGGAGAATGCCAGACCTGCGGCGTCGAAGGCCACTCGATGCGCGCGAACTCACCCGATCCGCTATTTTTCAAGCCGAACGGCGGTCGATCTCGGCGACCGCGAAGGTCGCGCCGGAGGCTCTCCGCGCGAGCGTCTCGACGCCCGAAGCGGCCACGACGCGGCTCTTCCCCTGCCCCCGGACGAGCGGATCGCCGCGGCCCCAGTTGGCGTTCACGATGGGGATCGAGAAGCGCCGCGCGAGCGCCGGGAGGATCTCGCCGCGCGAATCGCCGGGGCCGTCTTCGACCCACGCGCTCGCGAAGAGCATCACGTCGGCCTCGCGCAGCGCCTCGGGCGCGTCGTCGGCGATGAAGTGGATGTCGAAGCACACGCACGCCGTGAGGCGCGCGCCGCGGTGCTCGACGACGGGCGTGCCGAGGTCGCCGGGCGTGGCCCATCGCTCGGGATACCAGGGGTGCCGCTTGCGCCAACGCGCCGCGAGCTCTCCGTCGGGACCGAAGAGCGCGAGCGTGTTGAAGCGCGCCGCGCCGTCGCGCTCGACGAGCGAGCACGCGACCGAGAGCCCGTGGGATTTCGCAACGCCTGCGACGGCGCGCGCCGAGGGACCGTCGATGGTCTCGGCGAAGCGCGAGAGGTCGAAATCGCCTTCTGGCGAGACGTATCCGGTGAGGGCGCACTCGGGCAGGAGGGCCACGTCGACGCGGCCCGCGAGCGCGGCGAGCGCGCGGTCGATGGCGGCGAGCGCGGCGTCGGGGTCGCCGAAGCGGTGCGGAGTCTCGACGGCGGCGATGCGGAGCGGGGCCACGCCGCGACCATCGACGAAGCGCCGGGCGCGCGCAACGGCGCCGACGCTCCGCGCCCCACGAAAGCCGTGGAATCCGGGTACCGCCTGCCGTGGTTTGCGCGTATAGAGCGGCCCGTCTCGGGCACGCAGGAGACCCCACGCAGATGACCGTCCCAAGCACTCAAGACCCCTTCGAAGACCTCGGCAAACCCCGCGGCGGACGTTGGCGCTGGGTGCTCTTCGCGCTCGTCGTCGTCGCCCTCGTCGGCTACGCCGTCGTCAAGCAGCGACAGAAGCCCAAGACCATTCAGTACGTGACCGCCGCGGCCACCCTAGGCGACGTGCAGGAGACCGTCGAGACCAGCGGCACCGTGCAGCCCCTCGTGCAGGTGCAGGTCGGCAGCCAGGTGAGCGGCCGCATCGCGCGCGTGCTCGTCGACTTCAACCACCGCGTCCGCGCGGGGCAGCTCCTCGCCGAGATCGACCCCACGCCCTTCAGGGCCTCCGTCGCGCAGGCCCGCGCGCAGGTGATGTCCGCCGAGGCGCAGCTCCAGCGTGCGCGCGCCAACGAGCAGCTCGCGGCGACCAACCTCCACCGCGCCGAAGACCTCCGCGCGCGCGGCCTCAACGCGCAGAGCGACGTCGACCAGGCCCGCGGCACCCACGCCGTCTCGCGCGCCGACGTGGCCGTCGCCACCGCCGAGATCGCGCGCGCCCGGGCGTCGCTCCAGAGCGTCGAGACGAACCTCGCCAACACGCGCATCGTGTCGCCCATCGACGGCGTGGTGATCCAGCGCTCGATCGACGAGGGGCAGACCGTGGCCGCGAGCTTTCAGGCCCCGGTGCTCTTTCTCCTCGCGGGCGACCTCACGCGCATGCGGATCATGGCGAACATCGACGAGGCCGACATCGCCAAGCTCCGCGAGCACCTCCAGGCCGAGGCCCGCGTCGACGCCTTTCAGGGCGAGGTCTTTCGCGGCGAGGTCACCGAGGTGCGCTTCGGCTCGACGACCACCTCGGGCGTGGTGACCTACCCCGCGGTGGTCACCGTCGACAACCCCGCGCTCAAGCTCCGCCCGGGCATGACCGCGACCATCACGGTCACTTCGAACCGCCATCAGGGCGTGCTCCGCGTGCCCAACGCCGCGCTGCGCTACGAGCCCGGCGCGCTCGCCGAGGGGGCCGACGCGGGCGTGCGTCCGCGGCGCGCGCGCGACGAGGAGCGCGGCGACGGAGGCACCGAGGCGCCCGTGCGTCGCGGCGCGGTGTACGTGCTTGAGAACGGCGCGCCGCGCAGGGTCCGCGTGCGCATCGGCCTCGTCGACGAGGCGCTCACCGAGGTGTCGGGCGAGGGCCTCAGCGAGCGCTCGCAGGTCATCGTCGACGAGATCGACACGACGCCCGCGTCGGGTCGCGCCCCCGCGGCGGCCTTCGGCGGCGGCGGTCGCAGGCCGAGGTGACGCGATGAGCGGGCCCGTCATCGAGATGGAGGGCATCGAGAAGAACTACCTCACGGGCGAGGTGGTGTTCCGCGCGCTCCGCGGCGTGTCGCTGCGCATCGAGCACGGCGAGTACGTGGCGATCGGCGGGCCCTCGGGCAGCGGCAAGAGCACGCTGATGAACGTCATCGGCTGCCTCGACCGACCGAGCGCGGGGCGCTACCTGCTCGCCGGTCACGACGTGTCAAACCTCGACGCCGACGCGCGATCGCACGTGCGAAACAGGCTCCTCGGCTTCGTGTTTCAGGGCTTCAACCTCCTCGCACGCACGTCGGCGCTCGAGAACGTCGAGCTCCCCCTGGCCTACCGCGGGCTCCCCACGAAGGAGCGCCGCGCGCGCGCCGCGAAGGCCCTCGACCTCGTGGGCCTCGGTTCGAAGCTCAACAACACGCCCAACCAGCTCTCGGGCGGTCAGCAGCAGCGCGTCGCCATCGCGCGCGCGCTCGTCACGTCGCCGCGCGTGCTCCTCGCCGACGAGCCCACGGGCAACCTCGACACGGCCACGACCGAGGAGATCCTCGCGCTGCTCCAGGGCCTGCACCGCGAGCAGGGGCTCACCATCGTGATGGTCACGCACGAGCCCGACGTGGCCGCCTGCGCGAGCCGTCAGATCATCGTGCGAGACGGGCTCATCGCGAGCGACACGCCCATCGCGCACCCCCGCCAGGCCGGCGTCGCGCCCGTCGACGCGCAGCACGGAGGGCACTGACGATGTGGTGGATGGCCCTCCGCCTCGCGGTGCTCTCGCTCGCGAGGAACAAGCTCCGCGCGTCGCTCACGGTGCTCGGCATTCTCATCGGCGTCGCGGCCGTCGTGGCGATGACCGCCATCGGCGAGGGCGCCAAGGAGAGCATCGAGAAGCAGATGACCGCCGTCGGCGTGAACCTCATCTGGGTGTGGCCCGGGGCGAGCGTCTCGTCGGGCGTACGCGGTGATTCCGGCGCGCGGGCGGCGCTCACCGAAGACGACGCGCGGGCCATCGCGCGAGAGGTCACCGCGGTGCTCGCCGTCGCGCCCACGCTCGGCACGAGCGCGCAGGTGGTCTACGGCGCGCGCAACGCCGCGACGCGCATCACGGGCACCACGCCCGACTACCTCGCCGCGAGAGACTGGCCCGTCGCGCGCGGGCGGGCCTTTCTCGACACCGATCTGCGCTCGGCGGCGAAGGTGTGCCTCATCGGCGAGACCGTGCGGCAGACACTCTTCGGCCGCGCCGACCCCGTGGGGCAGACCATTCGCATCGGCAAGCTGCCCTGTCAGGTGATCGGGCTCCTCGCGCCCAAGGGGCAAGGGAGCTTCGGGCAGGACTACGACGACACGATCATCATGCCGATCACGTCGGTGCGCGCGAGGCTGCGCGGGTCGACGGGCCGCGAGGTCGATCAGATCATGGTGAGCGTGCGCTCGCCCATGCAGGTGCGCCGCACCCAGGCCCAGGTCACCGCGCTCGTGCGGCAGCGCCATCGCCTTCAGGAGAGCGAGGAGAACGACTTCTCCGTGCGCAACCTGCAGGAGATGATGGAGACCTTCGAGCGCACGCGCAGCACGCTCTCGACGCTGCTCCTCTCGATCGCGTGCATCGCGCTGCTCGTGGGCGGCATCGGCGTGATGAACATCATGCTCGTGTCGGTGACCGAGCGGACGCGCGAGATCGGCATTCGCCTCGCGGTGGGGGCGACGTCGGGCGACATCCTCGCGCAGTTTCTCGTCGAGGCCGTCACGCTGTCGGCCATCGGCGGCATCGCGGGGCTCGCGCTCGGCGTCGGCGCGGGCATGGCGCTCGGCAAGGCGATGGACTGGAACGTCAGCTTTCAACCCATCGCGGCGATCATCGCCCTCGGCACGTCGAGCGGCATCGGGGTGGTGTTCGGGTTCTTCCCCGCGCGCCGCGCCGCGGCCCTCGACCCGATCACGGCGCTCCGCCATGAGTGACGTGTTCTCAAGGGGTTGCGAGCGCTTTCATGGGGTGACGCATCAAGGTTGACCCCCGCCTCGATCGACCCCACACCCCGACGCCACGCGCTCTGCATCCAACCCGTCGACGCGATTGAAGAAGTGACCGAAATCCCAATGAGCCCCGCAGCGCCTCCTCGCACCTCTGGAGCCGTCGTCGTCACCGGCCTCGCGGCCATCTCCCTCGGCATGGTCGCGGCCCTCACCGCCATGCGTTCGTGGGACGTCGAGCGCGGCGCGCGCGGCCTCGCCGTCGAGCTCGGCGCCGTCGAGCAGGCGTCGCGCGCGATGCGCCTCTCGCGGCTCCCGGGGCTCGAGCGCGACGCCGTCGCGGCGTCCCTCGAAGCGGCGTCGATCCCGATGCGCCCCACGCAGAAGACCTCTCCCACGATCGTCGAAGCGCTCGCGACCGCGACCGCCGCGGCCTCTCGCGTGGAGTTCGTACGCGCGCACGACGGCTCCATTCGCGCGCTCGCGGCGACGCGAGACGGCGACGCGCTGGCGACGGCCTCCGACGATCACACCGTGCGCATCTGGAACCCGCGCGCGATGCGCGCGCCCGTCGCGACGGTCTCCGCGAGCGACGCCGACGTGATCGAAATCGCCTTCTCCGAAGACGCTTCGAAGCTCCTCACGATGGGCCGCGACGGCTCGCGCCGCGTGTGGGACGCGCACACCGGCGCTCCCCTCGGCGCGCCCGACGCGGCGACGACGTGGCACACGCGGCCCCTCGCCGATCAGGTCGCGCCCTTTCTCTCGACGGGCGACGCTTCGACCGCGAGCGCCCGCCCCTCGCCCGATCACACGCGCGTCGTGGTGTTGAGCGCCGACGGCGTCGCCTCGGTGTGGAACGCGAACGGCACGCTGCGCGAGGTGCTCCGCGGTCACGCCGGCGCCGTCACCGACGCGATCTGGCTCGCGAACGGCGCGCTCGCGACGGCGGGTCGCGACGGCTCGCTCGCCCTCTGGCGCCTCGATGACGGCGGCGCGGAGTCGGTGCTCCGCGTCTCGCAGTCGCCGATCGCATCGCTCGCGATGTCGGCCGACGGGGCGCGCGCGCTCGTGGCGTCACAGGACGGCGCCGTGAAGGTCCTCTCGTTCGACGGCGCGCTGCGAGAGACCGCGTCGCTCGCGGGCACCTTCACGTCGTCGGCGCTCTCGCTCGACGGCGCGCGCGTCGCGACGGGCGGCGCCGACAACGCCGTGAAGATCTGGAGCGCCGCGGGCGCGCTCGAGCGAACGCTCGCGGGGCACACGGGCGCCATCACGTCGCTCGCGTGGTCGAGCGACGGCGGGCTCCTCGCGACGGCGAGCGCCGACGGCACCGCGCGGCTGTGGAACACGCGCGACGGCAGCGCCCTCGCGACCTTTCGCGGAGAGGCTGCGCCCCTGCGATCGATCGCGATCTCGAACGACGCGTCGCTGGTCGTCACGGGCGACGAGCGCGGCCGCGTCGACGTGTGGGACGTGACCGCGCGCAACCGGCTCCGCACGCTCGAGTCACCGCACCGCGGCCCCGTCACGCGGATCGTCTTCGACCTCGACAACCGACGCGTGTGGACGGGCGGCAACGACGGCGCGGCCCGCTTCTGGGACGCGCGCATCGGACGCTCGCTCGCGACGCTCGGCGAGCTCCACCACGACGGACACCTCGCGGCGATCACGGCGCTGCGCACGGCGCCCGACGGCACGCGCACCCTCACCGCGAGCGACGACGGCACCGCGCGCTTCTGGAACACGTCGAGCGCGAGGCTCATCGCGGCGCTCCGAGGCCACGTCGGCCCCATCGTCGACGCCGCCCTCTCGCCCGACGCGACGCGCGTGCTCACGGCGGGCGCAGACGGCGCCGCGCGGCTCTTTCACGCGCACACGGGCGACCTCATGGCGACCTTCACGGGCTTCGACGGCGCCGTCACCGCGGTGGCCTTCGCGCCCGACGGGACGCGCGCCCTCGCCGCGGGCGCCGACGGCACCGTGCACGTCCTCCCCACGCACCCCGAGCGAATGATCGAGCGCGCGTGTCGCATCGTCGACCGGGCCACGCTCAGCGTCGCGGCGCAGCGGCTCTGCGCGCACCCGACGCTGCCGATGCGCTGACACTCATACCACCGCTACACCGAACCTGGACTTCAGCGACGATCGCGGCGCCGGTGAATGAACCCGGATTCTTCATGAGGATCACGGCGACGCGCTCGCCGCAGGTTGAAAACCTGCGGCAACCTGCGCAGGGATCGACGCGATCAAAGCCCGCTTCGCGGGCTCGTGACTGGGAGTCGGCGGAACGCCGACTTCACCCCGTTCTTCATGCGCGCAGGTTGCCGCAGGTTTTCAACCTGCGGCGAGTGCGTCGCCGTGATCCTCATGAATCGTCCGGGTTCATTCACCGGCGCCGCGGTCGTCGCTGAAGTCCAGGTTCGGTGTAGCGGTGGTATGAGCCTCTACCGCGTACATCCCTGCGGGGCGAACGCCGGGCGAGCTCCGCTCGCTCACCGATCCCCCGCACTTGTGATACGCGGTGCCCGGTGGATGTGTCATTCCAGATCGTGATGGGCCCGGCGAACCCCGGGGAACTCCGCACGGGCTCGCTGGCCGAGCTCTACGCGCGCTTCTTCGACGTGGCGCGCGGGTACATCCCGCCGTTCGATGTGTTCAACGACAAGCTCGCAACGGGCGTCGACCGAGCGGGGGAGCACGGGATCCACCTCCGCTGGACGCCCCTGCAGATCGACCGCGCCGGATACGAGCGATTCCGTGCGGACCTGCGTCGCTCAACCGTCAACCGGTATGAGGAGGTCGCCGCGCCGCCCGACCTCCACACGTGGGACGCGTGGTCGTGGTGGATCTACACCACGCAGATTCAACCGAAGCTCCCCGCGTACGGAGCGGGTGCTCCGTCGCGTGACGAGCTCGCGCTCCGGAGGAGGTACCGGAAGGCCCTCGCCACGGGCGATGCGACCGCGGCTGCGCGGCTGGCGTCCGAGATCCGAGAGCGATACGACCCACGCTTCTCATAGTCATGGGTGGTTGCAGTTCGCCCGAAGCGCCACACCTCCATCGGCGCTGCCGTTGACGGACTCGCGCCGCGGGGCATCCTGATCGCATGACGCAGCTCGCGGTTCCCACGGTCGCTGACGCGCAGCGGATGCTCCGTGAGCTTGGCGCTTCGACGCGTCTCCTTCGCCATGTCGAGCTCGTCGGCGAGGCCGCGGAACTCCTCCTCACGGCGCTTCGACAGCAGCGGGTGCCGATCGACGAAGCCTTCGTGCGCGCAGGCGTCGAGCTTCACGACGTCGGAAAGACCGTTCACCCCGAGGAACTCTCCGGGCCGGGGTCACGTCACGAAGCCACGGGAGAGCGCCTTCTGCTCGATCGCGGCGTCGACCCACGCATTGCTCGCGTGTGTCGTTCGCACGCGCAGTGGTCCTCGCTCGACGCCTCGCTCGACGAGCTCGTGATCGCGCTCTCCGACAAGCTCTGGAAGGGCGTACGTCGCGCAGACCTCGAAGAGCGCTTCATCGAAGGGGCCGCGCGCGCCGTGAAGCGTGACCGTTGGGACCTCTTCATCCCCCTCGACGCGGCCTTCGAAGAGATCGCGGCCCTCGGCGCCGACCGCCTCGCGAGGAGTCACGCGTAGCGCGCCCGACGCTCGCTACATGAAGTTGCGCGTGTGCAGTGACGACAGCGCGGCGGCCTCGTCGGCGCTCCATCCGAGGCGTCGGAGCCGTCGCTGACGGTGCTCGTCCATTTCGCGCTGAAGGGCCGTCACGGCGTCGTGGCCGCGCGCGATGTCGTCGGAGGACCAGCTTCCTGCGGCGAGGAGCACGAGGGCGTCGAAGACCTCTTCGTTGAGTCCCGCGGTCTCGCGCAGCGCGTCGTGGCGGCGTTCGACGGCCATCGCGAGGCGTCCGCGCAGCGTCGGGTCACGCTCGCAGTGACGCGCGAGGTGGGCCATGCCGAAGGCGACGTGGCGGCCCTCGTCGAGGGCGCTCCATCGCGCGACCTCGCGGGTGATCGCGTCGGGCGCGTGGTCTCGCAGAAAGCCCAGGAGCGACACGAAGGTCCCCTCGCCGAGCACCGAGAGGAGGAACGACGCCGTGGCGAAATCACGCTCCACCACCAGCGTTTCGAGGGAGCGTTGACCGCCCGCGGTCGAGAGTCCGAGCGCGTCGCGGCGCATCGTGGCGCGTCGCGTGAAGACCTCGATGTGCCTCGCCTCGTCGGCCACCTGCACCGCGAGCACCTGCATCACCTCGCGAAAGTGGGGATGAACCTTCGCGAGAAAGCGCGCGGGAACCACCAGCGCCGCCGTCTCGTTCTCGATGAGGTAGGTCATCACCTGAACGACCGCGTCCTCGACCTCCTCGGGGTGATCCAGGGGCGCGTCCCACGGGATCGTCGTGGCGGGATCCCACTGCGCCGCAGCGGCTTGCGCGTAGAGGCGTCCGGCGTCGTCGCTCCACACCTCGTCCTTGTCCGAGAGGGCGAAGCGATACGCGGGGGATGATGCTTCGACGGTGGCGCCGCGCGCGGCGAGTCCCCAACGCGGTGACGGGTGATCGACGACGGAGCCTTCACGCTTCGCGTCGACCTCTCCAGCGCGTTCGGCGCCTCGCCAACGGCCCGCGGCGAGGTCGGTGCGAACGACGGTGAGCGCGTAGCCGTCGCCCATGTCACTGCGCTGAGAAACGTCGTGGCCGCGCGCACGGGCCCACGCGCGGAGGTGTGGTCGCAACGCATCGGAGGAACCGTAGACGTCGATCGCGGCGCCCACGGAGACCGATCGCAGCGCGCGCTCGACGAGGAGGTGCGCGCCGCGGTCGAGTCCGAGCGCGCCGAGGTCGACGCGGAGGTTCACGAGCGCTTCACGCGAGGCGCGCGGCGGCGCGGTCGAGCCACGCGTCGACGGTGTGAAAGCGGTCGAGCGCGCGGGCGAGGGGGGCGTAGCCCGAGAGACGTCCGGGGCGCCACTGCTTGAGACCTTCGAGGTCCATGAGCGGGCGCACGGCGGGATCGTCGTAGCGCATGCCGAGGAGGAGCTCGGTGAAGCGCGCGACCTTCGCTTCGTCGGTGCGGTCGAGCACCGTGAAGTTGCAGTGATCGTAGGGGGCCGTCTCGGCCACCATGCGGAGGGCGCCTTCGTGGACGGTTCCGTCGCGGACGAAGCCGAGGGCGTTTGCGTCGAGCACGCACGCGGCGTCGGCGTCACCCGCGATGAGCGCGCGCACCGCGTCTCGCTCGCCTCCGACGTGATCGCCGTGCTTGCCCGAGAGCACGTCGTGAACGATCACGTCGAAGTCGCGGTGCGGTTCGAGACCGCGCTCCGCGAGGTGGAGCAGCGGGAGGATCGTCGCCTGCGGAGAGTCGTCAGCGCCCACGGCGATGCGTCGTCCGCGCAGGTCGTCGACCGTGTGGATCGCGCTGTCGGCGCGCACGAGGATGACCGAGGTGAGATCCTGGTCGGAGTCGCGCATGGCGACGGCGCGGGCGCTGCGTCCGAGGCGCGCGGCGAGGCGCTCGCTCTCGAGCCACGCGAGGGGAGAGTTCCACGCGACGTCGACCTCGCCGCGGAACTGGGCCTCGACGAGGCGCTCGTAGTTGGTGAAGAGCACGTAGTCGAAGTCGAAGGAGGCTTGCGCGAACCAGCGCTGAAAGCCGTCCCAGATGGTGACCACCTTTGCGTCGTAGGCCACGGCGCCGAGCACGAAGGCTTCGCTCACGGTGCGACTCGCTTTCATCCGAAGAGGGGCATGTTGCAGATCGCCTTGCCGATGAAGTCGTAGAGGGCGTCGCTCGTGGGCGCCATCACCGCGCCCGCGCGCGCGTCGCGGAAGTATCGCTCGACCCCTACGTCACCGCGGAAGGCCGCGCCGCCGCACACGCGCATCGCGAGGTCGGTCACCTCGATCGCCGCGTCGTTGCATGCGGCCTTGCATTCGAGCACGCGCAGCATCGCGTCGGCGCGTCCCGTCGTGAGCGCGTCGAGCGTGTCGAGCCAGAGGCTGCGGGCCATGTCGGTCTTGACCTTCGCCTTCGCGAGGTACGCGCGCACCGTCGCGGGTCGGCGGGGTTCTGCCCCGAGTGCGACCAGCGCGCGCCCGAGGCGTGCTCCGCGCTACGCGCCACGGCGGCTTCCATGATCCCCACGGAGCACGCGGAGTTCATCGCGCTGAAGGCCGGGAGCACGACCTCCATCATCACGGCGAAGCCCTTTCCGTCGTCGCCGAGGCGCGCGGACTCGGGCACCACGACGTCGTCTGCGGTGACGGGCGAAGACTCGTTTCCGCGGAGACCGAGGCCCGTGAACGGACGATCGACCGAGAGCCCCTTCGCGTCGCGCGGGACGAGCCAGATCGTGCTCGCCTCACCGCCCTCGACAGGCTTCGAAGACCACACGTAGGAGTGTGCCGCGTTGGCCGAGGTGACCCAGCTCTTGCGCGCGTCGAGTCGCACGCCGCCGTCGACGCGCGTGGCCGTCGAGGCGGGCGCCCAGAACATGCTGCGCGACGCCGCTTCGGAGAACGCGAGGGTCGAGAGGTGCTCGCCGCGCGCGATCTCGCGGCGCGTGGCGTCGTCGCCGAAGCGCTCGATGACGAGGGTGCCCGCGTAGTGCATGCAGACGACCATCGCGGTCGAGCCGCACGCGCGGCCGAGGGCTTCGACGACGATGGCGGCGTCGCGGAGTCCGTGGCCCATGCCTCCGTGTGACGTGGCGGAGACGAGACCGAGGAGCCCTTCGCGCTTCATGGCGGCGAGGCTCTCGGAGGGGAAGCGCCCCTCGCGGTCGACGGAGGCTGCGTGCTCGGCGGCGACGGCGACGACGGCATCGAGCGCGGGGCGAACATCATGGTGTGACATCGGCGTGAGTCTCCTCTGCGTGGCCGCGCGGGTGCGGCGGCGCGCAGGGCGTCGCGTCACCCGCTACGGGAACAGTGTCGCGCGTGCCCGAAGACCTCGGGCGCAGCGACGATTCAGGTGTGCGGGGTGTGGTCCCTCATGAGGGCCGCGACGCTATCACGCCCGTACGCATCGGGAACGACGAGATCGGAGGTCACAACGGGGCCTCCACTTCTGGTAGGTCGTCGGAGGGCCCTCACAGGAAACCTCGACCGGAACGCGGCCGTACGGAGCGCTCGCGGTCACGCATCACGCGCTCGGCGACAGGGGAACGCGATGGAACTCTCGACGATCACCCTCGACCAGGCTCGCTCGATCCTCGACGCCTGGGTGCGGCAATCACGGTGGCTCCATCGCGGCGTCGCGAGGGGCATGGAGGTCACGTCGTTCCGCCACGTCGGGGCGCATCACATCCGCTTCGATCAGTTCCATGAGCGCCGCGCGGTGAGCGCCGCGGCGCGTCCCTACCGTGGAGGGGCCGTCGACGGTCCCGAGAACGGCGCGCCTCCGGATCCGTGGTCGGTGCCGTTCCCCGACACGGCGGACTTCGAGTCGGTGACCCTCGCGGCGCCGCTGCCGCACACCAGCTCAGTGCACCGCTGCGACCGCTGCGGCGGCGAAGGGCGCCACACCTGCGAGCACTGCAACGGCGAGCGTCGCGTGGCGTGCTCCCCGTGTGGAGGCCGCGGGAGAGTCTCTTGCGGGTGCATGAACGGTCGCAACGCCTGCCCCTCCTGCGGCGGCAGCGGGACCCACTCCGAGACCCGCACGATCACCACGACGGAGCCCGACGGGAGCACGAGCGTCCGCACCGAGATGGCTACGTCATCGTGCGGCTCCTGCGGCGGTTCAGGGCAGATCATCTGCGGTCGCTGCGGCGGCTCGAGCGACCTCCCGTGTTCGGTGTGCGGCGCGTGCGGACAGGTCACCTGCCCGGTCTGCGGCGGCGACGGTCGCGTGGTCTGCGCCCCGTGCGATGGGCAGGGCCGCGTCGAGCGCTTTCAGAACCTCACGGTCACCCGACACTTCGAATCGAACGTCGTCACGCTCGACGCGGCGTCGCTCCCCGAGGCCCTCGTGCTCGACGCGTGCGGCGTGAAGGTCCTCGAAGAGTGCGACGTGACGATCTCTCCCGACAACGGCGCCGCGCGCGGAGAGAGCGGCTACCGCGATCGTTCGCTGCGCGTGAACGCCGACGTCGACGCGGCGTCGCGCGCGCTCATCGAGCGTCACGCCATCTCCCACGACGCGCGATCGATCCGCGAGCGGCTTCGTGTGACCGCGGTACCCATCCACGAGTGCGCCTACCGCTGGGGCGGCCGCGCGCTGCGCTTCTATCTCTACGGACTCGACGCGAGGGTCTACGCGCCCGACTTCCCGCGCTCGTATCTGCGCATCAGCGCCGCGGCTGCGGCCGTCGTCGCGACGCTCCTCGGCGTCGGCGCGGCGCTCTACGCGCTGCTCTCGTCATGAGCCCTACGTGATTGAGTCTCGCGGCGAATTGTCTCGCGCCTCGCGCGGCGTCGGTGTAAGAAGTCCCGCGTATCCTGACCCCTACGAATGTCAGAGATTGCCGCGATTCTCGCGCGCAGATGTCCCTGCGTGCGCTTCGCATCGGCAATGTGTTCGTAGTGAGCGCACATGATCGATGATTTCGCTCAGCGGAGACGTCGGTGCCGCTTTTGCTGATGCGGGGCGGCATGAACAAAGCTGCTCGCGATTCCAGTGGTCACTGGTGGCCGTCGGGGCCGTGCTTCTGTTCAGCCCCGGGTGGAGTTCGTCTGGGCGGCGCGATGATCGACATCGGCTACCGCCTTCAAGATCGCCTCGCGTCGTTCGACCTCGAGACCGACGAGCACCACCACATCGCGCCCGCCTCTGTGTGGCGCGAGCTTCTGCGGCAGAACGACCTCGCCGCGGGCGTGCGCAGGGTCTTTCCCCGCTCGCGGTATCACCCCGTCGTGGCGCTCGTGGCCTGCATGGACGCGCGCATCGACACCGACGAGCTGACCGGAGACACGCGGCGTTACTACTACATCATCCGCACCGCGGGCTCGATCATGAGCGAGCGCGAGGAGGAGATGCTCGAGCTCGCCGTCGCCAATGGCGTCAGGCTCATCGTGCTCACGACGCACACCGACTGCGCCGCGGAGCGCGCCGCGGCAGACCCCGCGCAGCGGGCCCGCTATCCGCATATCGCGGAGGGCGTCTCGGAGCGCGAGCGGCGGATTCAGGAGTTCCTCGCGCGGCCTGCCATCGCGGAGCGCATCGCCGCGGGTGAGCTGCAGGTGCGCCGCGCCACCATCGACACCGCGAACGAGCGCCTCCTCCCGGCGCGATAGATTCTCGCCCCGAGAGGCTTCTACACTGCGCGCCCGATGCGCGCCCCCCGCAGCCTCCTCGGCTTCGTCAGACCCTACCGCGGCAGCGCCGCGCTCTCGCTCCTCACGCTCGTCGTCGCGGTGGTGCTCGACCTCGCGATTCCACGGCTCATCCAGCGCATCATCGACGACGGGATCCTCCGCCACGACGCCTCCGTCGTCGCGCGCACGGCGCTCCTGATGCTGGCGATCTCGGCGGTGACGGCCGTCGTCGCCGTGGGCAACAACGCCTTCTCCGTGCGCGTCGGCGAGGGCGTCGCGCGAGACCTCCGCGAGGCGCTCTTCATCGAGATCCAGTCGTGGTCGTTCGGCAACCTCGACCGGCAGCAGACCGGGCAGCTCATGGTGCGACTCACGAGCGACGTCAGCGCCCTCAAGATGCTCACGCAGGTCACCCTCCGCATCGGGACGCGCGCCCCCCTCATGATGCTCGGGAGCCTCGCGCTGATGATCCGCACGGCGCCGCGCCTCGCGCTCACGATGCTCCCGCTGCTCGCGGTCACGTCGGCGATCATCGCGGTGTTCATCGTGAAGACCGAGCCGCTGTTCCTCTCGGTGCAGCAGCGCCTCGACCGGCTCAACACGGTGCTTCAAGAGAACATCGCGGGGGCGCGGCTCGTGAAGGGCTTCGTGCGCGAGGACCACGAGGCGCAGCGCTTCGAAGCCGCCAACGACGACCTCGCCGCGCGCTCGATCCGCGTGATGCAGTTCACCTCGACGATGACCCCGGCCCTCACGATGTGCGTCAACGTCGGGATGGTGCTGGTCATCTGGGCGGGCGGGCTCCAGGCCATCGGAGGGACGCTCTCGCTCGGTCAGGTCGTGGCCTTCACCAACTACCTCCTCACCACGATGTCGCCGCTCATTCTCATGACGCTGCTCTCGAACACGTGGGCCGCGGGCGCAGCCTCCGCGCGCAGGGTTCAGGAGGTCTTCACCGCCACGCCCGACGTGTTCGACGCCCCCGACGCGACGCCCCTCGCGGCCGACCTCGACGCGCGCGTCGCCTTCGAAGACGTGTCGCTCACGTATCACGGTGAGGGCAACGAGCCGGTGCTCCAGGGCGTGTCGCTCGACGTCGCGCCGGGCGAGACCTTCGCCATCCTCGGCGCCACGGGCGCGGGAAAATCCTCGCTGGTGAACCTCGTCCCGCGCTTCTACGACGCCTCGTCGGGGCGTGTGCTCCTCGGTGGGCGCGACGTGCGCGCGGTCACGCAGTCGTCGCTCCTCTCGCGCGTCGCCGTCGTGCCGCAGGAGACCGTGCTCTTCACGGGGACGGTGCGCGACAACATCCGGTATGGGCGCCCCGAGGCCACCGACGACGAGGTGATCGCCGCCGCGAAGGCCGCCGAGGCGCACGGCTTCATCACCGAGCTCCCGCAGGGCTACGACACGCGCGTGCAGGCCCGCGGCGCCAACCTCTCGGGCGGACAGCGGCAGCGCATCGCCATCGCGCGTGCGCTGCTGCTCGACGCGCCGGTGCTCATCCTCGACGACAGCACGAGCGCCGTCGACGTCGAGACCGAGACGCGCATCCAGGAGGCGCTCCTGGCCATGCGTCCGAGGCGTACGACCTTCGTCGTGGCGCAGCGGATCAGCACGGTGCTCCAGGCCGACACCATCGCCGTCATCGACCGCGGCCGCGTCGTCGCGCAGGGGACGCACCGCGAGCTCATGGCGTCGAGCCCCGTGTATCAAGAGATCTACGAGTCGCAGCTCGGCGCGCACCCCGCGTCTGAAGCGCTCGCGCCGGGGCGGGGTGAGCCGTGAGCACGCCCGCGCAGGGTGACGCGATCCGCGCCGCGATCGCGGGCGGAGGTCCGCGGTCGAACGTGAAGATCGAGCGGGCCGCGCGGCCTCGCGAGACGCTCGAACGGCTCGCGGCGTACTTCTCGCGCTTCGGCGCGGGCCTCGCGTTCGTGGCCGTGTGCGTGGTGATCTACACGCTCATGGGGATCGTGGGGCCGTACCTCATGGGCGTCGCGATCGACCGCTACATCGCCGCGCGCGACCGTGCGGGACTCGAGCGCGTGGCCCTCGTGATGCTCGGGGCCTTCGTGCTCAACAACGTCTTTCAGGCCGTCGCGGGCTGGGTGATGGCGCGCCTGTCGCAGCGCGCGCTCGCGGGGCTGCGCCGCGACCTCTTCGCGAAGATCCAGACGCTGCCACTCGCGTTCTTCGACAGGAACACCGCGGGCGACCTCATGAGCCGCCTCACGAGCGACGTCGACGCGATCAACCAGAGCGTCTCGCAGAACGTCACGACGCTCCTCGCGAGCGTGCTCTCGATGGCCGGGATCATCGTCGCGATGTTCGTGCTCGACCGCTGGCTCGCGCTCGCGTCGCTCGTGGTCGTGCCGCTCATGCTCTGGTTCGCGGGCTTCGTCGCGCGCTACACGCGGCGCGGGTTTCAGACGCTCCAGGCGAGCATCGGCGCGCTCAACGGCGTGATGGAGGAGTCGATCAGCGGGCAGAAGGTGGTCAAGGCCTTCCGCCGCAACGACCACGTCATCGAGGCTTTTCGAACGCGCAACGAGGAGGTCTACCGCGCGGGCGTCGAGGCCAACACCTACGCGCTCCTCCTCATGCCCCTCACGGGCGTGCTCGGGAACCTCTTCGTCATCGTGCTCGCGGGGGCCGGCGGGTGGCTCGCGCTGCGCGGCCTCGTCACCGTGGGCGTCATCGCCACCTTCATCAACTACGGCCAGAACTTCGTGCAGCCGCTGCGGCAGCTCTCGAACCTCTACAACACGCTCCAGGCCGCGCTCGCGGGGGCCGAGCGCGTGTTCGAGATCCTCGACGCGACGCCGGAGCTCGACGACGGGACGCAGACGCTCCCCGCGGCGATGCGAGGCCGCGTCGAGTTCGACCGCGTGACCTTCGGCTACCGCCGCGAGTCGCCCGTCATCAAGGGCATGTCGCTCGACGCCGAGCCCGGCGACCTCATCGCCCTCGTGGGCCCCACGGGCGCTGGAAAGACCACGATCATCAACCTCCTCACGCGCTTCTACGAGATCGACGAGGGCGCGATCCGCATCGACGGCGTCGACGTGCGCGACCTCTCGAAGCGCGCGCTGCGCCGTCGCCTCGGCCTCGTGCTGCAAGAGACCTTTCTCTTCTCGAACACGGTGCGAGAGAACATCCGCTACGGGCGCCTCGACGCCACCGACGACGAGGTGGTCGAGGCCGCGCGCCTCGCCGACGCCGACCACTTCATCCGCCAGCTCCCGCAGGGCTACGACACGCCGCTCTCGGAGCGCGCGAGCAACCTCAGCCAGGGCCAGCGCCAGCTCCTCGCCATCGCGCGGGCCATCCTCGCGGACCCCGCGATCCTCGTGCTCGACGAGGCCACGAGCAGCGTCGACACGCGCACCGAGGCGCGCATCCAGAAGGCGCTGCTGCGTCTGATGAAGGGGCGTACGAGCTTCGTCATCGCGCACCGCCTGAGCACGATCCGCGACGCGACGCAGGTGCTGGTGATCGACCGCGGCGAGGTCGTCGAGCGCGGCACGCACGACGCGCTCCTCGCGCAGAAGGGCGTGTATCACAGGCTCTACGTGAGCCAGTTCAAGGGCCGCGCGATCTGATCTCGCGCCCCGTCGAGTGGCGGCGCTTCGAAGCTCTCTGATACCGTCCGCGCGACATGAACCACGACGTCATCGTGCAGGCCCGCGCCGCGCTCCCCGCCTGGGCCACCTGGGGAGGCGTCTTCGCGATGCCGCTCGTCGCCGCGCTCTCGTCGTGGCTCATCGCGAGGGTCACCCTCTGGATCGCGACGCCGTCCGCGCGCCCCGTCGCGCAGCCCGCGCCCATCGCGCCGACGAAGACGCCCTTTCGCGACCCCTACGCCGACACGAGCGTGCATTGGATGGAGCGCGCCCGCATCGCCTACGGCCCTCGCTGGCTCGCGTCGGCGAACCTGCTCCTGCTGCCGCTGCTCTTCGGCATCCTGTCGTTCGTCTTCGGCGGACCGCTCACGCCGGGCGGTCAGGTCGTCCGCGCGCTGCTCACGGGCGCCGCGGCCTTCGTCGGCCCCTTCACGGTCCGCGTCGCGCACGAGAGCCGTCTGCGACGCGTCGACTGGTCGTACGGCTTCTGGCTCCGCAGTCACCTCACCGCGATGCTCCTCATGGCCTCGCACGTCGTCGTGGTGGCCCTCGTCGCGATGACGATGCCCGCGACCCTCGACACCCGCGCGATCGTCACCGTGGCCCTCACGCTCCCCGTGCTCGTGGCGCTCGGTCTCGGTGGCGGGATCGTCGCGCTCAAGTCCGTGGGGCTGCTCCGCGCTGCGCCCGAGCGCTTGCGGCGCGTGGTCGACGTGGCCGCGGCGCGCACGGGGAGGACCCCGCGCGAGGTGCTCGTGGCGCCGCTCGCGACGGTCAACGTGTACTCGTACCCCGCGGTGGGGCGCGTGGTGATCTCCGAGGCCTCGCTCGAGGCGCTCGACGACGACGCGCTCGCGGCCATGCTCGGTCACGCGCTCGCGCACCTCTCGGAGTCGACGCGTCGCTCGATCGCGCGCGGGTTCACGGCGCCGCTGGTGTTCGTTCCGCTGATGCTCACGCGGCCCCTCGCGCAGCACGGCTTCGTGACCTTCTACGCGGCGCTCCTCGCGACCTTCGTGGCGGTGGCGATCCTCAACCGCACGCTGCGCTACGACTTCAAGACCGCCGACAAGATCGCGCGCGAGGCCGAGGGCGACGCGGGCACCTACGCCCGCGCGCTCGCGAAGGTCTACGAAGCCAACGTGGTGCCCGCGGTGCTGCACCAGAAGAACCCCGCGCGCGCGCACCTCTACGACCGCATGGTCGACGCCGGGATGACCCCCGACCTCCCGCGCCCCGCGCCCCCTCGGATGGGCCGCGCCGCGCTGGCGTTCATGCTCACGGTCTTCGCGAGCGTGGCGGTGATGGGCGTCGCGATGTCGTTCGTGGCGAACGCGCGCCCCGACGACGAGACCGGGCGGCTCGCGGTCGTCGCGCTCACGGGCGGAGACGGCCCCGTGCTCGGTGACCTCGCGCTCGACGCGTGGCGGCGGCACGACGTGGACGCCTCCGTGGCGCTCTACCGCGTCGCGATGGAGTCGTCGCCGCGCGACGTGTACCTCGCGGCCAACCTGGCGATCGTGCTCGGTGACGCGCGCCGCTGCGCGGAGTCCGCGCGGGCCTTCGACGAGGCGAGCCATCGTCGGGCACGCCACGAACTTCGCGGCGAAGACTCGGACGCGGAGCGCGCGATCGTGGAGAGCGCCAGCGTCGCGGTGCAGCAGTGCCTCGCGACGGTGGGGCCGTAGGGCCCTCTCCCCGTCCCTCTCCGCGAAGCGGAGAGGGTGCCTGTTAAGTAGCTGGCATGCCCTCACCCCGCCCTCTCCCGCCAGAGGCGAGAGGAGTCAGCAGTAGCGTGAGTCAGCGAGTAGCGTGAGTCAGCGAGCAACGTGAGTCAGCGAGCAGCGTGAGTCAGCGAGCCGCGTGAGTCAGCGAGCCGCGAGTCAGCGAGCCGCGTGAGTCAGCGAGCAGCGTGAGTCAGCGAGCCGCGTGAGGGCATTCACAACAGTCGCTGACTCACGCTGCTCGCTGACTCACGTTGCTCGCTGACTCACGCTACTCGCTGACTCACGCTACTCGCTGACTCCCTCTCCCGCCTCTGGCGGGAGAGGGCGGGGTGAGGGCATGCCAGCTACCAACAGGCACCCTCTCCCGCTTCGCGGGAGAGGGACGGGGTGAGGGCTCAGTGACCGAAGGCGCGCATCAGGATGCCGACCATGAGGCCGAGCTGCGCGAGCTGACCGAGGAAGAAGCTCGCCGTGCGCCAGGGCTGCACCGCGTTGAGGTAGCAGAGCGTGTGAGAGAGCCGCGCGGCGAAGTAGACGCCGAAGTAGGCCCACGCGCCGGTGCTCGATCCGCCCGCGAGCGTGTAGATCGTCGCGAGCGCGAGGAAGGCGGGGATGTTCTCGACGTCGTTGAGGTGCGCGCGCTTGGCGCGCATGGTCTCGGGCGCCTCCTGCGGCTCGGCGTGGGAGCCCGGGTTGACGCCGACGTCTTCGGGGTTGAGCACGACCTTCGCGAGGCGGCGACGGTTGGCCGTCGAGAAGGCGATGGCGCCCATCTTGAGCACGAGCAGCACGGAGAACAGCGCCAGGGGCTTGAATCCCGGCAGATCGAGGAATGCTTGCATCGGGCGACGATACGGAGCGCCTCGCGAGCGCGTCCAGGAAACGGCGTCGCGTGAGGCGTTGACCGCGGCGCCGTGAGCTTGCGACGATCGCCGCCGATGGCGACGCTCGCGCTCGAACCCGGACAGCTCATCGACCGCGAATACAAGGTCGAGCGGCTCCTCTCTCAAGGCGGCATGGGCGCGGTCTACGTGGTGGAGCACATCACCACGGGCAAGCGACGCGCGCTCAAGGTGATGCTCCCCCACCTCGTGCGCGATCAGGCGAGCCGCGACCGCTTCGAACGCGAGGCGCGCATCGGCGCGCGCATCGAGAGCGACAACGTCGTCGACGTGGTCGACGCCGGCGTCGACGAGGGGACGGGCCTGCCCTTCCTCGTGATGGAACTCCTCGACGGCGTCGACCTCGACCACGTGCTCGACGCGCACAAGAAGATCCCCGCGCAGGGCGTGGCGGGCATTGTGGGGCAGCTCTGCGACGCGCTCGGCCGCGGCCACGCCATCGGCGTCGTGCACTCCGACCTCAAGCCCGAGAACGTCTTCCTCGAGAAGCCCCGTCGCCGCGGCGTGGCCTTCACCGTGAAGGTCATGGACTTCGGCATCGCGAAGCTCGTCTCCGACGAGAACCACGCGGCGAAGGTCACGACGCCCATCGGTTCGCCGCTCTGGATGGCGCCCGAGCAGACGCAGCGCGGCGCCGCCATCACCCCCGCGACGGACGTGTGGGCCCTCGGCCTGCTCGTGTACCGCATGCTCACGGGCCTCTCGTACTGGCGCGGCGCCAACATGCCCGAAGGGGAGTTCAGCCTCGGCGGGCTCGTGCTCGAGGTGGTGGTTCACCCGCTCGTCCCCGCGTCGCAGCGCGCGCAGGAGCAGGGCGTCGCGGCGCTCCTGCCCGCGGGCTTCGACGCGTGGTTCTCGCGCTGCGTGGTGCGCGAGCAGGAGCAGCGCTTCGCCAACGCGTCGCTGTGCTTCGACGCGCTCGAACCGATCCTCGGCGTGGCTCTGACTGCGGCCGCGCCTGCGCCCTTCGCCACGCCCGCGACGCCCGCAGCGCCCGCCGTCCCGCACATGGCGACGCAGGGCGCGCCGATGCCCGCTGCGTGGGCCGCGCCCGCAGCGCCCGTCGCGCCCGCAGCGCCCGCGGTCTCGCACCTGCCGACGCAGATGGCGCCGATGCCGGGCGCGTGGCCGCAGCCTCCCGTGGCGCAGCCGCAGCAAGCGTGGTCGCAGCCCGTCGCGCAGCCGCCGCAGCAGCAGTGGTCACAGCCCGTCGCGCCGCCGCCGCAGCAGTGGTCGCAGCCCGTCGCGCCGCAGCAGTGGTCGCAGTCGGTGTCGCAGCCCGCGGTGCAGTGGCCGATGGTGCAGCAGCGCGTGTACGCCTCGGTGCAGGGCGGACCGTATCAGCTCGCGACGGTGCTCGACGTGAACAAGCAGACGGCGATGATCTACATCCGGCTCGACGCGGGCGGCGACGGATGGGTGCCCGCGTCGCACCTTCGATCGACGTACTGATCGTCGATCAGGGCAGCCGTCCCGCGGGCGACTGGAGCCACGCGAGAAGCTCCGACGAGCTCACCGCGGCGCCCTGCACATGGAACGCGCTGGCCGATGAGCCCGACCCTCCCTGCGAGTCGCAGGTGGCGGGCGTCGGACCCTGGAGCGTGGTCTGCGCGAGGAGCTGTCCCGTCGCTGCGGCGACGAAGCGTACGGGGAGCTGATCGACGGTGCGGAGATAGGCTTTCGGCGTGGTGCGACCGCGGAAGTAGACCTGGTAGTTGCAGGTCTCGAGGGTCCGCGGCGCGGAGTCGCCGAAGCACGCGACGACGTCGGTGTTGGCGAGGTCCGACGCGCGCATCTCCGTGGGGATGCGGAAGAAGTCGAGGGTCCACCCGCTGCCGCTCATGCGCGCGCCCGCGAGGCGGTGGGGCTGTCCTGCGACGAAGGGGCGCGCGCCCGTCACGGCGTTGCCCGCACAGGCCGCGAGAACGGGCGAGAACTCCTCGTTCTGCTGGCGCTGCGCGACGATGGCGGTGGTGCAGAGCCCGCCGACGACGAGCGTCCCGAGCGCGATGAGCACCACGGGAGGCCCCTTGCGCGGCGGCGGAGAAGGCTGCCACGGAGGCGCTCCCATCGGCGGTTGATTCCAGTTGGGCGCAGGGGGACCGTGGGGCGGCTGCATCACGGGGCGCGAGTGTAACGCAACGTCGCGGGGAGGGATCTCCCTCGCGCCGTCACTCGAGCCAGACCTCGCGCGCGGTCCACGCGTAGTTCCAGTAGTCGTCGCAGGCGCCGGTGTTGAACGAGCGGTGGTT
The DNA here is from genome assembly GCA_046351535.1 of Polyangiales bacterium. Classification (GTDB taxonomy): domain Bacteria; phylum Myxococcota_A; class Polyangia; order Polyangiales; genus CAISKJ01. Next base: position 84,551 of record JAXLYG010000040.1, on the reverse strand, counting down.
CCACACCGCGTACGCGTTCGCGTTGATCGAGATCATCTCGGCGCGACCCTGGTAGATCGTCACCGGCGGCGGATCGGTCTCGCAGGTGTTGCAATGCCCCTGCGCCGACAGCGCGAAGAGCTCGGGCGCGCCGCCGCCGCAGTTCGAGCCCGCCATCACGCAGCCGATGCTCCGACGCGTGAGCTCGAAGGGCGCGCCGGGCAGCGTCGTCCCCTCTCCGCTCGCCGCCGCCGCGAGGAGCGCGCTGTCGTGTCGAACGGGGTTCGGCTCGCGGTCCCACGTCGGCGCGTTCGTGACCTCGACCTGCATCGTGCAGCCCCACGACCACGTCGCGCGCGACCGGATCTGCACGTACTGCCCGCGGCGCAGTCCCACCGGCGTCGCGCCGAGGTTGAAGCCCGCGGCTCGCACCCGAAGCGTCCCGATCATCGGCACGCAGTCGGCCGCGGGGCTACAGAAGTCGAGCCGCACCGTGGCGCCCATTTCGTCATCCACCACATCGACCACCGCCGCCGTGCGCGTCACGATGAGCGGCGTTCCACCGGGCATTCCGCGCGGCGCGGAGCAGTCCATCGCGACGCTGTTGGGGCCCGTGTATGAGATCACCACGCTCCCGGCGCCCGCGAAGCTGCACGTCGGCGGCGGCGCGTCGGGCGTCACCGGAACGTCTCGCACCACGGGCACATCGCGCGGGGGCACATCCCACACGCTCATCGTGTCGCCCGCCAGCGGCACGTCGCCGAAGTTCATCTTGTCGGGCGTGAAGGGCACGTCGGTGCCTCCATCGAGCGACTGCTCTCCCGCGGTCACCGTCGCGCCGCAGCCCGCGAGCGCGAGCGACAGGACGAACACCCCAGACCCACTCGATCGCAGCGTGCGCTTCATGATGGTGCTCCCGTTGAGCAACCGTCGTGCCCGGAGAATCTGTGCCACGGCGAGCCAGATGGCCTTGTTTCACCGTGTTTGCGCGACGTGCGCGTCGCTCAGGGCGCGACCACGTTCGCGAGGGGAGCGCCCGCGCGCCAGCGGTCCATGTTGTCGGCGAAGGCCGCCGCGAAGCGCAGGGGCCAGTCGTCGACGTTGTCCGAGCAGTGCGGCGTGAGGAGCACCTCGTCCATCGCCCAGAGCGGGCTCTCGGCGGGGAGCGGCTCGCGTTCGAAGACGTCGAGGTACGCGGCGCCCACGATGCCCGCGCGCAGCGCGTCGACGAGCGCCGACTCGTCGACCACCGCGCCGCGTGACGTGTTCACGAAGGTCGCCCCGCGCTTCATCGCCGCGAAGGCCCGCGCGTCGAAGAGCCTCGCGGTCTCGTTCGTGGCGCGAAGGTGAACGCTCACGATGTCGGCCCGCGCGAGCTGCGCGTGGAGCGCCTCGGGCGGGAACACCTCGTCGATCGCGGGGTGCGCGACGGCGCCGCGACGGATTCCGACGACGTGCAGACCGAGGGCGCGCGCGAGCGTGGCGAGCTCACCGCCGATGGCGCCGACGCCGACGATGAGCAGGGTCTGACCGGCGAGGGGGCGAAACCGCGTGGGGCTCCACACGCGGGCGCGCTGTCGGTCGCGGTGCGCGAGGAGCCCGCGGTTGAGCGTGAGCACCGCTGCGAGCACGGTCTCTGCGAGCACGCGCGCGAGCACGCCGTGGCAGTTGGTGACCGTGACGCGACGCGCGTCCCAGGGCGCGAAGTGCTCGTAGCCCGAGCCGCCGATCTGCACCCAGCGCACCGTGGGAAAGTCGATCGCGGGCCTGTGCGCCGCCCCCGGAAAGCCCGAGTGCTTGATCGAGAACACCACACCGGGGCGCGCGCGTTCGAGCGCGGGGAGCACCGCGTCGGGCGCGCTCGCGAAGGTGAGGTCGAGGTCCGAGAGGCGCGCCGAGAGCAGCGGTCGCAGCTCGTCGGGGCGGTCGTGGAGCACAAGCACGGAGGGGCGTGTCATGGGTGCTCCGAGGGTCGCTCGAATCGCGCGGCGCGCGGGGCGAGATCGTCGCGCGACGCGTCGCCGCGAGGGCGTGGTCAGCGTGTCTCCGCGCGTCGGGGCGAAGTGGGCTCCGTACGTGAAATCGAGGACATCGCGCGTCGATCACGCCTTCCGCCGCGACGCCGCGCCGGCGCCTGCACGAAGGATGACGGGCGCTCCCCATGACACGTTCTCGCGCGCTCGGCCGCTCCGTTCGTCGTGCGGCCTCGGCGGGTGCGCGACGAGGTTCAGCACCTCCTGCAGGAGCCCTCGCGGGTCGTTCCGCACGTCGTGGCAGCGCCGCCTCCGCTGCGCGAGGGGGAGGGGCAGGTGACGCTCGCGACGACCTCGGGCCGCGCGCGCGCCGGGCACATCACGCAGCGGACGCGGGTCGAGCCCTATCAGTCGGGCATCAGGCCTCGCGCGCGCAGCTACAAGCTGCTGCGCTGCCGGGCCTGCGCAGTACGCCCGACCGCTGTGCCTCGCCGTGCACGAGGTGAACCTCCCGCTCGGGACGCGGTCTACCAGCGGCATCGGCATCGGATCGAGCGCACCGGCGGCTGCTGGTCGAGCATGGGCGCGACGCCCTCGATCCTGCGTCACACGATGGGGCGTCAGACGAGCTCGGCCAGGCGGCCTGGTGACCATCGTGATGGGCGGCCTCGGCGTCGCGCTCTCCCTCGCAGGGGAATGCTCCTCGGCTTTCAAGACGCGTCGGATACGAGCCGCGCGAGCCTGGGCCTCGCGGGCGGAATCACCCTCGGCATCGGCGCGGGCCTCGGTGTCGGCGCGGTGCTCCTCGGCTTCGCGAGTCGACCCACCGTGCAGCCCGGCGCGTCGACCCGGTGGACGCCGTAGCTCACGCGTCCGGTCACGTCGTCGCTCGCGTCACTCGCGTCCGATCCGCCGTCCTTGGCGTCAGCGCCGCCCTCGCTCGCGTCGGTGCCTGCATCGCTGCCAGCGTCGCTCGCATCGCGCACGTCCGCGCCCGCGTCGCTCGCGTCGCGCACGTCAGCGCCCGCGTCGCCCGCGTCGCTCGCATCGCTCGCGTCGCTCGCGTCGGTGACGTCGCTCGCGTCGGCGGCGCTCGCTCGCGTCGGTGACATCGCTCGCGTCGGTGACGTCGCTCGCGTCCATCGGGCGCACGTCGGAGGGCATCGGCGCTCATGTCCGAGGCCACGTCGCGTCGGCGGTCGCGTCGGTGCCCGTGTCGCGCTGCAGGGCGTCCATCGGCGTTTCCTGCATCGGCCTCCGCGGCGCGTGGCGAGCCGGCCGCGGACGCAGGTGAGCTCTCCGGCGCTGAGGGCCGGCGCGCCGGCTTGCCGTGGCCACGGCCTGCAGCCCTCGGCAGGCCGAGCTCCTCGGCCAGTAGCCCGCTGCGGGCGAGGCCGGGTCGACGAGCACGCCCCGAACGCATCGACGAGCGCGTTGACGAGCCGCGGCGAGGCCCGGGGTCTCGAGGTCGAGCCCTCCGGCGCGGCCCGCGCGGTCGTGGCAGTTGGCCGTCGCGCAGCGCGCGGTCGTTCGACTTCCTCGACGGCCTTCCGCGCCGATGGTGCAGGTCGCGACGGCGCCGTCGGGCGAGGAGCCCACGAAGTCTTCGGGGTTCTCGAAGGCGTCCGAGGGCGGCGAAGTTCGCCGTGAGGAACGCCGTGAGGACGAGCGTGAGTGCGGTTCGCGCACCTCGTCGAGAGGTCACCGTCGGTACGCGACGCTCAGGGTCACGGAGCCGAAGTCATCAGCCAGTGCCTTGCCACGAGGCGGTCGCCCACCACGGGGTTCATCGAGAGGAAGTACCGCCGCCAGTCGAGGTCGAGGCGCCCTTCGGGCCGCCCACGATCGCCACCGCCGCGCCCACGCCCGCCTCGACGCCGCCGCCCGACGCGCGCGGAAAGAAGTCCTCTCCGCCGAGCTCGCCGAAGCCCACGAGCGCGAGGTATCCGCCGCGCGCCATCACCGCGACGCGCGGGATGATCTGCACGCGACCCGACACGCTCATGCGCAGCGACTCGTACGCCACGTTGGGGATCCCCTGGGGCGGCGCCTGATCGACGGTGCCCCGGTCGATGGAGAACTCCTGACGCGTGTACGCGACCGTGAGGCCCACCTCGGCGCGCCAGAACGTGTACCGCGCGCGGGCGCCCGCGGTGACGCCGTACACCGTCGTCGGGTACGTGCGCCCCTCAGCGTCGGCGGAGCTGAGGTACGGCGCGAAGTCCGCCGCGAGCACGACGCCGAACCACGACGCGACGCCCGAGGTGAAGAGCGCCGCGGGGTAGAACTCCACGGCCGCCGAGAGCGACGGAACGCCCATCACGCTGTAGGGCCGGAGCCGTTGAAACAGGTCGTCGGTGAACCAGTTGTTGCGCCCGAACACGCGCACGCCGACCTGCGCGTCGAGCACCACGGGACGCCGCAGCGGCGCGGGCGGAGGCTCCGGTCGCACGGCTTCGACGGGGCGCTCGGGCGGGGGCTGCGGCGCTTCGATCGCCGGGGGTTGCGCGGGCGGCGCCTCGACGACCGGCGCGGGCGGAGGCTCGGGCGCGACCACCGGCGCGCTCTGCGGCGCGGGCGTCGGCGTGGCCTGGGGCCGCACGGCCGGCTGCGGTCTCACGGCGGGCTGCGGTCTCACGGCGGGCTGCGGTCTCACGGCGGGCTGCGGCCTCACCGCGGGTTGCGGCCTCACCGCGGGCTGCGGCCTCACGGCGGGCTGCGGTCGCCCGGGGACCTGCGCCTCAGCGACGAGCGGCGCGAGCGACGCCGAGGCCAGCACGAGCGACGCGACGAGCGAGCGCGCCTCTCGGACGCGTGCGGGGAGCGGGACACGGACCATGGGAAGGCGCGAACTATAACGTCGCGGGTTCGTCGCGCGGCCGTGATTCCGTCGCGGCGGGTCAGAAGCTGCCGACGAGACCGAACTGTGCGCCGCCCGGCGTGGCGACGGCGACGGGGCTCACGCGACGGCCCGCGATCGTGGGGGGCGCGGTGTCGGCGAAGGCCGCGGAGAGCTCATAGCCTACGGTGCTCCCGAGGGTCGTGGCGCCGACGAAGACCAGCGACGACATGCGCCAGTCGAGGTCGCTCTGCGAGACGACCGCGAGGCCGACGGCGCTCCCGGCGAGCATGCCGAGGGTCGAGCCCCACCACGCGCCGCGGCCTCCCATGCGGTCTCCGGTGAGCGTGACGCCGAGGGCGCCGCCCACGCTCGCGCCGAGAAACGCAGGGCCGAACATCGCCGGAGGCAGTCGGCCGTGGCACGCCGACGACGTGCTGCCGTTGATCGTGCTCAGCGAGTCGAGCGCGTCGAAGCCGCACGCGAGACCGCCGCCGAGGAGCCCCGCGCCGCCGACCGCGAAGCCGCCCACCGCGCCGCCGAGCAGCTCCGCCGCGACGCGCATCCCCGCGGGGGCGGGCGCGTTCGCAGCGCGGCCCGTCGAGGCGTTGTAACCCGCGCGCATCCGATCGAAGGAGTCACCCGACTGCGCCGAAGCGACCGACGAGAGCCCGAGGACCGAGAGCGAGAGCGTCAGCGCACAGAGGGAGGCAGAGCGGATCGTCATGGTGTGGCTCCTTCGATCGCGGCGCGTCGGCGCCGTGTGACGCTCCCTCATTGCGCCTCGGATGCCACGCCGTTGATTCGCGAAAACAGCTTGTTTCATGGGGCTATGGCGCATTCGTCGGGCGGTGATGGCGCCGCGTCGTCGCGTCGGCGTGGCGCGGGCGCCCCGCTCTGCGCGCGTCGGTCGGCAGGTGCGTGCGCGCCTCGGGAGCAGCGCCTACGATGCGCCTCGTCGCATGAGCCAACAGCCTCTCTCGTCGCTCCCTCGCCGCGGTCTCGCGTCGACGTTGTGGTCGGCCTTCACGTCGGCGCTCTACCTCGCGTGGACGGCCCTCGTCGTCGTGGCGCCCGTGGCCGCGGCCTGGGTGGCCTCGTCGCTCGCGGCGCACTCCGGCGGGAGCATCCGCGCCGCCGCGGCCTCGGGGCTGCTCGTGTTCCCGCTGCTCCCTGTCGCGTGGGAGGCCGTGTCGTCGTGGCGCCGCGCGCGCAAGGCGAAGACCGCGAAGCGCTTCCTCACGCTCACCGATCGCATGGTGCTGCGCACGCTCGCGGTGAGCCTGACCTTCCTCGGCGCGCTGATGGCGCGCGATCCGCAGCGCGTGTTCGTGGCCCTCAACGCGCGCGGCGACTGGATGCTCGACGGCCACCACGAAGCCCGCGCCGAGTCCGCGCGTCGCGCCGTCTTCTGGCTCGCGTCGAAGTCCGAGTGGCTCTACCGCCTCACCGACGACAACCCCTTTCACGAAGACAGCCGTTCGCGCCCGAGGCCGCAGCCCGTCGTCGATCGCGTCGTCGCGCGCACGGAGACCGACACCAACCCCACACCGTCACCGACCCCGACGCCGACGCCCACGCCGCCCGTCACGGACACCACCCCGACACCGCCCGTCGCAGACACCACCCCGACACCGCCCGTCGCGGATTCGCACGCGTGGCCGTGGCGCGGCGAGCTTCACGCGGCCGTGCGAGAGATGACGCCCGAGGTCGAGACCTCGCCGCGCGCCGTCGGTCTCTACCTGGCCTCGCGCGAGTCCGACCCGTGGAAGCTCGCGCGCGCCGTTCACGACTACGTGGCCGATCGCGTGGCCTACGACGTCGACTCGTACCGCAGCGGCGTGTATCCGCCGCAGGACGCGGACACCACCTTCCGCTCGCGCAAGTCGGTGTGCGCGGGCTACGCGGCGCTCTTCGAAGCCGTGGGGCGCGCCGCGGGACTCGAGGTCGAGACCGTCGTCGGTCGCGCGCGCGGAATGGTCGCCACCGGAATGGGCGAAGGCCACGCGTGGAGCGCCGTGAAGCTCGGCGGGCGGTGGCACCTCATCGACACCACCTGGGACGCGGGCTACGTGAGCGCCGACGGCTTTCACAAGCGCTACGGCACGATGTACTTCCTCACGCCGCCGGAGGCCTTCGTGACGAGGCACTTCCCCGATGAGCCGCGGTGGCAGCTCCTCGACGCGCCGCGCTCGCCCGGGGAGTTCATGCGCGCGCCCGCGCTCGACCCCGAGTTCTTCGCGTACGGCCTCCACCTCGTCTCGCCCGACCGCGCCGAGAGCGACGCGCGCGGCGCCGTCGAGGTCGTGATCGACAACCCCCGCCGCATCGCCCTCATGGTCGACGTCGGCGTCTCGGGCGATCGTCAGGGCACGCGCTGCACGGTGTCCGAAGAAGCCCGCGTGACGGCGCGCTGCCCCCTCAACGGGGCAGACCTCCACGAGGTGATGATCCTCGCCTCACCACAGCGCTACGGGACGTACTGGTCCGTCGGCTCGCTGCGCGTCCACAACCGCTGAGCGCGCTCAGCGACCGGGCGGGAGCTTCTCCCTCGGCTGCTCCATGAGCTCGAGCATCGAGGCGCGGCGGCCCGTCTTGTTGTAGCGGTACGCGTAGACCACGCCCGCGATGGCCGACAGCGGCGACACGACCCCGAAGATCGACGCCACCAGGGTGTAGGGCAGCAGCGCCGTCAGCACGCTCGCCGCGATCGAGAGCCCCACGATGGCGGGGACGGCGTCCTTGAGCGGGGCTGCGTAGAGCCACCCCACGGGGCCGAACACGAACGACAGCGCCCCCGAGGCGAGCAGCGACTTCTCGTCGTGCACCGTGGGCTCGTCGGCGATGCGCGACGCGAGGCGCACGGGCATCCGCGAGCGCGTCGGCGAAGACTCCCCCTCGACCTCACGCGTGAGCCGACCGAGGCGTTCGAGCTCGTCGATCGACCGCGGACCCGTCGCCGATCGCTTCGCGCCGCGGACGCTCCACAGCACCTCGCCGTCGTCGTCGGAGTCGAGCTCCACGATGCCCGCCGCGGCGAGCTCGTTCATCCAGCGCTCGATGCGGTCGCGCGGCGCCGACGTGTACACCTGGACGTTCACCCGTGAGAGGGGGATGCGCGTCGTCGTCCACATGCGCATCACGGCCGTCTCGAACTCGTGCTGGTTCATCGCGGGGCTCGCACACTGTCACCGCTCCCGGGCACCGTCAATGTTGACACCGTCAAGGTTTACACTCCCCCCCTCCCGTTGACGCCCCGACGGCTGCGTACACCGCGCGGATCGGCGGCGATCCGCGCGCGGCCCCTGGCGCTCGGGCCCATCTGGCGCGAAGGGAGAACCCATGACCAAGAAGCTCCGCGTCGACGTGTGGTCCGACATCGCCTGCCCCTGGTGCTACGTGGGCAAGCGCCGCTTCGAAGCCGCCCTCGCGCGCTTCGAGCACCGCGACGAGGTCGAGGTCGTGTGGCGATCGTTCGAACTCGACCCCTCGGCGCCGAAGACCCTCCCCGAGCCCGTCGACTACGCGGGCAGGCTCGCGAAGAAGTACGGCACCACCACGGCGCAGGCCGCGGAGATGATCCGCAACATGGCCGCCACGGCCGCGAAGGACGGGCTCACGATGCGCTTCGACAAGGCGCGTCCGGGCAACACCTTCGACGCCCACCGGCTGCTCCACCTCGCGAAGTCGCGGGGGCTGCAAGACGCCGTGAAGGAGCGCTTCTTCCGCGCCTATCAGTGCGAGGGGGAGGCCATCGGCGACCACGAGACGCTCGCCCGACTGGCGGTCGAAGCGGGCCTCGAGCGCGACGAGGTGCGGGCGGTGCTGGCGGGAGACGCGTGGGCCGACGAGGTCCGCGCCGACGAAGAGGAGGCGAGGCTGAACGGCATCCGTGGGGTTCCGTTCTTCGTGTTCGCGGAGCGCTACGCCGTGTCGGGCGCGCACCCCGCCGAGTCGCTCGCGAAGGTGCTCGCCGAGGCGTGGCAGAAGTCCGTCACGGATCTCCCCGACGGGGCCGTGTGCGGTCCCGATGGATGCGCGTGACGGCATCGGGTTCGTCGCTGGTGCACGCGCTGTGATGCAGCGCGCACAAGCGACATCGATGTCCGAGCTGTATGGGCGCAGGCGGGGGAGTCGAACCCCCACTATTTCACCGAGTCACCCTGGTGGGCGGCTACCCGGAGCCCTTTTCGTCGGTGCCTGCGTGCTCTGAGACAAAGCAAGTCGCGGGCCCATTGGGTCGCGCGCTCACGTCGTCGTCAGGCGATCAGTAGTCGGCGGGGGGGCACTCGCCGTTGAGCCTGCGTCGGTACACGGGCTCGCCGTCGACGTAGCGCATGAAGCAGTAGTTGCGGTCGAGGTAGGTCCGCATCTGGGGGTAGTTGTACATGTACCGCCCGTTCATCGAGCGGCCCGCGTCGACGACGAGCACGGGCTTCGTGGCCTCGAGGTCACGCAGGAGCTGGTCGCGGCTGCCGGGGACGACCCGTCGCTCCTCCTCGTCGCGCGTCGACTGGAACCACGGCACGACGCCCGAGGGATAGACCGTGTACACGTAGCGCGACGCGGGGAGGCGCGCGGCGGAGACGTAGGTCTCGGCGCGGAATCCCCACACGAAGATCGTGTCGCCGGGGTTCGATCGCTCGATCACGTAGCGCACGATCGGATCGTTGTGCGGGTCTTGATACCAGCGGTCGGTCTCGCGCAGCACGTGGACCCGGCGTGAGAGCGCGCTGCTCGCGATGGTCAAGAGGATCGCCGCGCCCACCACCAGCGTCGCCGCGCCCGCGATGGGCGCCCGGTCTCTCGCGTGCGTCGGGTCATAGCGGAACGACGACGCCACCATGCCCGCCACCACCGCGGCCACGGGGAACACCTGCACGAAGTAGTGCGGGAAGAAGCGCATCGTGAAGCACGCCCCGAAGGTCGCGCACACGAGCTGGAGCACCAGGTACATCGCCGTCGCGCCGTGGCGCCACCGCTCGATGCCCCGCACCTGATCGCTCACCCACGCGCTCACCGAGCGCGAGAAGGCCGCCACGCCGAGCGTCGCGACGGCCGCCGCGCCGAGGTAGTAGCGGTCGATCTGCTCGCGGATCTTGTCGCGCATGTACTCCCGCGTGAGCGGGGCCATGAAGATGTCGCGGCCGTAGCGCTGGTAGTAGTAGACGAACTCCTTGAGGTGCCCCGTCGCGGCGTAGATCGCGAAGACCAGCGCGTAGGGGACCGTCATCGCGCCGAGGAAGAGGCCCACGTCGCGGAGGCGCTGCTTGAGCGTGCGGTCGTCGTCGGTGCGTCCGAGCGCCAGCCACAGGAGCGACGGCCCCGCGTGGATGAGCGCCATCTGCTTGCTGAGGCCCGCGAAGGCCGAGAGCAGACCCGCGATGAGCACGAGGCGCTCGCGGTGCTTCGGGACGGGCTTCACGCCGCCGACGGGGCGCTGCGCGTGGCCGATGCAGAGGAACGACCCCAGCGCGAACTGCATCGCGAGGATCTCGCCGTTGTAGCCGATGCCGTCCCAGGGGTTGAGCTCGTACGAGAGGAAGTACGTGACGAAGAGCGCCGCGATGCCGCCGCCGAGCGGCGTGGTGAACTCCGCCGCGACGAAGAAGCACAGCAGCACCGAGCTCACGCCGGCCGAGAGGGCGAGCCAGCGGATCGGCAGCCACGAGAACTGACCGCCGATCTTCATGAAGATCGCCGCGAGCCAGTAGAGCAGCGGGCCGCGCTGCGAGACCCCGTCGACGTAGGGGAGCCAGTGGCCGTGGATCATCCGCAGCGCGAGCGCCGAGATGTACCCCTCGTCGTTGGAGACCGGCGTCGCCCAGGGCCAGAAGAAGTGCCAGTGCGCCCGTATGGTGATGACCAGCGCGAAGATCAGCGCGATGCCCGGCACGAGCCAACGCATGCGCCAGAAGGGGTCGCGCCACGGACGCGTGGGGGGTGGGGGTGGCTCCGGGGGAGTCGGCGAGGGAGCGGCGGGCTCCGCCGGGGCGGGCGGTGCGATCTCTTCAGGCGGTGCGCTCATGGCGTAAGGACGCGGTGGTTCATTCACCAGAACCGCACCCGATTGCAAGACCTACCCACGCGGTCAGGTCTTGCGGGGACGCCCCCTCCGGGGCTTCTCGGGGGGCGGCTCGGAGCGTCCCTCGGCGGGGATCACCTCCGACGGGAGGCCCAGGAACTCGTACACCTCGGGCCTGAACGAATACGCGCTCTGGAGCTTCGCCAGCAGCGCGCGCGCCTCGTCGGGGTCGACCGTCGGCCGCGCGGGCAGCCGCACCACCTTGCGGATCGACGCGAGCGGCTCGCCGAGCGTCAAGAGGTCGTGCGCGTGCTGGAGCACCTCGATGGGCTTCAGCGTCGGAGGGTCCGTGCGCGTGCCCTCTTCGAGCTCCTTGAGGAGCCGCTGCCGCCGCCGCTCGGTGCGTCCGTCGGAGAGCGCCGACGGGTCGGAGCCCACGGTCAGGAGCTTGTTGAGCTTCCTCGCGAGGCGACGCTTCTCGACGGCCTCGGGGCTGCCGCGGAGGTTCTCGGAGGCGGAGCGGGGCGTTCTCGCCATCAGTGTCCGCGCCGAGGCATCGCGCGCCCGACGGTTCCCTGTCAATCCCTGAGATATCCTCCGCGGATGTCACCGCCCGATCCGCCCACGCTCCGCGACGATTCGAACGCGTCGAGACCGCACCCCGCGTCCGACCTCCACGACTCGTCGCCGCGGGTGCGCCTCGACGCCGTGACCCTCGACGACGCCGCCCACGCCACGCGCTACCACGTCGGTGACACCCTCGGCGCGGGCGCGATGGGCGAGGTGCGCCGCTGCCGCGACCGACGCATCGGCCGCGAGGTCGCGATGAAGGTCGTGCGCGCCGAGGCGACCTCCACGGCCTTCATCCGCGAGCGGTTTCTTCGTGAGGCGCGCATCCAGGGTCAGCTCGAACACCCGTGCATCGTGCCCGTCTACGAGATCGGAATCGGCCCCGACGGCGCGACCTTCTTCACCATGAAGCGCGTGCGGGGCGTGACGCTCGAAGCGATCCTCGAAGGGCTCCAGTCGGGCGACGCCGAGACCCGCGCGCGGTGGTCTCGCAGAAAGCTCCTCGCGGCCTTCAGCACCGTCTGCGGCGCGGTCGACTACGCGCACGCCCGCGGCGTCGTGCACCGCGACCTCAAGCCGGGCAACGTGATGCTCGGCGACTTCGGCGAGGTCTACGTGCTCGACTGGGGCGTGGCCCGCGTGATCGACGCGCCCGACGACCTCGTCGCGAGCGGCGACGAGCCCGAGCGCGTCAACGCCCCGATGCCCGAGCGCGGGCGCACCGTCGAGGGAACCATCGTCGGAACGCCCGGCTACATGGCCCCCGAGCAGGTCGAGGGCGTCACCGCGCTCGACGGTCGCGCGGACGTCTACGCGCTCGGCTCGATCCTCTTCGAAGTGCTCGCGTTCGAGCCGCTCCATACGGGCCTCTCCGTCGAGTCGGTGCTCGTCTCGACGGTGGGGGCCACCGTGGATGCGAGGCCCTCGTCGCGCCCTCGCGGCGGTGACACGCCGCCCGAGCTCGACGCGCTCTGCGTCCGCGCGACGGCGCGCGACCGCGACGCGAGGCTCGCGAGCGCGAGGGAGCTCCGCGACGCGATCGAGCGCTTTCTCGACGGCGACAGGGACCTCGAACGACGTCGCGCGCTGGCCGTGGAGCACCTCGTGGCGGCCGATCGCGCGATCGAGCGGGCGCTCGCGGGCGACAACGAGGCGCGTCCCGAGGCCCTGCGTGAGGTCGGGCGCGCGCTGGCCCTCGACCCCGAGAACCCCCACGCGCTGCGGTCCTTCGTGGGGATGCTCGTGGAGCCTCCGAAGGAGACTCCCCCCGAGGTGGTCGAGAGCCTGCGGGCCGAGGAAGCAGAGGCCTTCGTGACGGGCGCTCGCGGCGGCGCGCGCGCGTACTTCACGTGGTTCGTGTGTCTGGTGGGGACGTTCTGGCTTGGGGTGCGTGACGTCCCGCTGCTCGCCGTGCTGGCGACGCTCGTGGCGGCGTGCGTGGTGATGAGCTGGTACTTCGGCCGCACGCGCAGCTTCAACACGGCGGCGCAGTACGCCCTCCTGGCGCTCAACACGCTGGCGGTGGCGCTCATGTCGCGCCTCTTCGGTCCCTTCGTGCTGGTGCCCGCGGTGGTGACGTCGCTCACGCTGGCCTTCTCGCTCACGCCGCACCGCGCGCGACGCTTCGCGTTCGGTGTGATCGGCGGCGCGGGGATGGTGGCGCCTGCGCTCCTCGACGCGTCGGGGCTCATCGAGCCGTCGTATGTGTTTCACGACGGGGCGGTGACGCTGCTCCCGAGGCTGACGTCACTGCCGCCGGTGCAGACCTTCGTGGGCGTGCTCCTCGCGCACGTCGCCACGCTCTACGCCGCGGTGCGGCTCCGCGGGCGCATTCGCGAAGCGTTCGATGATGCGTCGCGGAGGCTGCACCTGCTCGCGTGGCAGCTGCGGCAGGTCGTTCCGAGAGAGGCGCTGGCGACGGGGGCGGCGAAGGGAGACGCGCGGACGGGCGGCGTGTGCGCCGTGATGGGCGCTCAGTCGTCGTAGCCGGGCTCGACGCAGCAGGGCGGGTGCCTCGGGGCGCGCCAGTGCGTGTACCGCAGCCGCGGTCGCATGCGCACGATCACCTCGAGCTCGGAGTCGTCGAGGGAGATCCCCTCGCTCGACGAGACCCCCGCGGCGAGGCTCTGCGCGATGCGACGGTCGAGGGCGTCTCCGTGGCGAGAGAGCACCCGCACGCGTCCCACGGCGCCGCTCGGGAGGAGCACCACGGCGAGCCGCACGTCGGGCGTGTGGAGCCCGCCCTCACCATCGACCAGCGACGGGAGCTCGTCGGCGATGGAGCTCGCCACCTCGTCGAAGTGGTCTTCGAGCGTGTCGCGCTGATAGGCGCTGAGCGCGCCGCCCGGAGGTACCGCGCGGCCTCGACGTGGGAGGTCACCTCGGGGCGCGCGCGCGTGGGCACGGGGCGCTCGCCGAAGCAGCGGTAGTCACCGCGGTCGTAGAGGGGATTGCCGGGCACACAGGCGGCGCGCGTCTGCGCGAATCCCGAGAGCGGCGCGAGGAGTGCTGCGAGCGCGAAGGCGAGGGCGGTTCTGTGGTTCACGGTGCACCGATCCGTTCGACGTCGAGGGAGGAGGGTACCTTGGACGGCCGTGAGGGGTCGATCGGTTCCCGGTAACGCACCCGGCGGTCCGACAGCGAGGGAGACGCCCGACACGCGCGACGGGCGCCCTGGGGTCGCTCCACGAGCAGATACACGCGCGTGGCGCGCCCAGGGTTCGCCCCAAGGGAGATACGCGCGTGGCGCGCCCAGGGTTCGCCCCCAAGGGAGATACGCGCGTGGCGCGCCCAGGGTTCGCCCCCAGGGAGATACGCGCGTGGCGCGCCCAGGGTTCGCCCCCAAGGGATGTACGCGCGTGGCGCGCCCAGGGTTCGCCCCAAGGGATGTACGCGCTAGGGGCTCAGCCTGGGCTCCGTCGAGGCACGGATCACCCGTCTCCGACGAGTTCAGTGAAGGAGTCGCTCGATGCCTTTTGAACCCGTCGGAGACGGGTGATCCGTGCCTCGACGTAGCGTGCGCCCGGCATGGGCGCTGGTCAGCGGGTGCAAGTCCCCGCGGAAAGTAGGTCTCGACGATCAAGCGACGGAGCAAGGGCAGCGAGGCAACGGACTGTCTGAAGGCAGCTCCTAGCGAAGCAGCGGGCCGACGAACAGAAACCCGATAGGAGGCCGTACGAGCCGGGGCGAGCGGACGCTAGCCCGCGAAGCTCCTGAGACCAAAGGCTCGCGCGGTAGATCGGGCGGTCGCGCTGCGAAGGCCAGCGTTCTTACCCGGGAGACCCCACCTCATGTCTGAAGGGCAGCGCGCACACGCGCGGCGTGGGGAGTCAGCAGAGGTCGTAGTAGCGCGAAACAGAAGCCGGACAAGGAGACCCCGACCACCCGGAAGAGTTCGGGCCGCGCGAAGGACCAACGGAACGGAGAGCGAATCGATCATGAGTCTCGAACGGGAATCGCCTCAGATGCCTGGGAAACCGGGGCGAGCAGTGCGCGGGGAGGGTGAAGCCCGGGCTCCGGCGCTACGCGAGGAAGACCGCGCGGCGACACACGAGGACGAGCGCTCAGGCACGAGCGCGCTGCTGGAGGCCGTCGTTCAACGCGACAACCTCCTGCGCGCTGTCACGCGTGAAGGCGAACAAGGGCAGCCCCGGCGTCGACGGGATGACCGTGGATCAACTGCCGACGCACCTGCGCGCGCACTGGCCGCGACTTCGCGAGGACCTCCTCGCGGGGCGCTACCAGCCGCAGCCGGTGCGACGGTGCGAGATCCCCAAGGCCACGGGAGGCACGAGGATGCTCGGCATCCCGACGGCCGTGGATCAGTTCATCCAGCAGGCGATCCTCCAGGTGCTTCAACCTCGCTTCGACCCGACCTTCTCTCCGCACAGCTACGGGTTTCGACCGGGTCGCAGCGCGCACGACGCCATCCTGGCGGCGCAGCGCTACGTCGCGGACGGGCGCGTGGTCGTGGTCGACGTCGATCTGGAGAAGTTCTTCGATCGCGTCCACCACGACGTGCTGATGGGCAGGCTCGCGCGTCGCATCGAGGACAAGCGTCTGCTGGGGCTGATCCGTCGCTACCTGGAGGCCGGGATGATGGCCGACGGCGTGGCGACGGGCGGCCGAGGACGCCGCAGGCGGCCCGCTGTCACCGCTGCTGGCCAACGTGCTGTTGGACGAGGTGGACAAGGAGTTGGAGCGCCGCGGTCACGCGTTCGTGCGCTACGCCGACGACTGCAACGTGTACGTGCGGTCGCTGAAGGCGGGCGAGCGTGTGATGAGCTTCCTTCGGGAGAAACGCGTCGCTGCGCCTGCGTCTGAACGAGTCCAAGGCGCGGTGGGGCCGGTCTGGGGACGAAAGTTCCTGGGGTATCATCTGTACCGCTAGGCCGGGGTGAGGCGAGGGGTGTCGGCGAAGTCGCAGGAGGCGTTCAAACGTCGCGTGCGTGAGATCACGCGGCGTGTGGTGGGGCGAAGCCTGGAGCAGGTGATCGAGGAGCTGAACGTGTATCTGCGCGGGTGGAAGGGCTACTTCCGTCTCACGCAGCAGGTGAAGCTGTTTGGCGACCTGGACGGGTGGATGCGCCGCCGCTTGCGCGCGCTGCAACTGAAGCACTGGGCGAGAGGTTCGACGATCTACCGGAAGCTGAAGGCTCTCGGAATGCACCGAGACACGGCGTGGTCGATCGCTCGCTCGCCTGGCGGCTGGTGGCCGCGCTCGCTGCAACTCGGGAAGCACCTGCCGACCAGGTGGTTCGACGAGCTGGGACTGGTGCGGCTGTCGACGTGACCTCAACGCTCGAACCGCCGGATGCGGAGCCGCTTGTCCGGTGGTGTGGCAGGGGTCGGCCTGGGATCGCCCGGGCCGCCCCTATGCCGATCTAGGCCGAGCCCCCGGTTGCGTAGATCCCTTGGGGGCGAGCCCTGGGCGCGCCACGCGCGTATCTCCCTTGGGGGCGAGCCCTGGGCGCTGGGCGCCTCACGCGCGTTCATCCCTACGCGTCTCGCGATCTTCACTCGGTCTGTGATTCACAGTCGTCGCGGACGTTCGCGAGGGCGTCGCGTCTGTGAATCACAGCCATCGCGGGCGTTGGGAAGCGCGTCGCGGGTGTGCGTCACAGGCGAAAGGGGCGTGCGAGCGCCTCCGCGAGTCTGCGATCACAGACTCGGGAGGCGCTCGGGGTGGGTTGGGAGTCTGGGTCACAGACTCGGGAGGACTGGGGGAGGGGCGTCGGAGTCTGACTCAGGCTCGGAGGGTCACGTCAGGGACGCGTGACCGAGGCGGTGTACGCGCCCGCGGCCGCGCCGCAGCCGTCGACGTAGAAGCCGTGGAGGCCCGCGCCGCGCGGGATCGCGATCGACGAGATCGTCGACTGGCGAGGACCGCACGCGTCGTCGTTGCACGAGAGCGCCGTGCCGCCGCGGCCAGGGGAGACCTGGGCGAGCTCGGTGTCCCACGTGGCGCGACCGCAGGTCGAGGCCGCGAAGTTGCCGCCCGTGAAGTTCGGGCAGGTGTACCAGTAGAAGGTGTCTTCGGGGCCGCCGGAGCAGCAGGTCGTGTTGCTCACACGGCCCGTGCCCGCGGTGGTGCCCGAGACGACCGACGAGCCCTGCGCGAGGGCGCGCACGAGGCCGTTGCCGACCGCGAGGCGCTGGAAGCGAACCGCCGCCACGCCGCCCGTGCCGCAGCCCGAGACGACGAGGAGGTACGAGCCCGCGTCGAGCTGCGCCATGATCTGCGACTGCGTGCCCGTCGTGCAGCCGAGGAGGCCGTTGTCGTCGTTGCAGGTCGTGCCGTTGGTGAGGCCGCCCGCCGAGGTGACGTTCACGCCCGCGGCGGTCTGGAAGAAGAGCGACGTGTCGTACGACGACCCGACGGTGTCGGCGTACACGATCTCGGGCGCCGTGAGGGTGAACGAGTAGAAGACGTCGTTGCCCGACGTGCAGCCGCAGAGGCCCGTGGTGTCGTTGCGGAAGACCGACGTGTTGACCGACGTCGCGACCGAGGTGCCCGTGAGCGCGATGGGGTTGTCGCGGGTCTCACCGGGGCGGACGACCTCGCAGACGCCGCGCACGCAGGTCTGGCCCGTGGCGCAGCGGCGGTCGCAGCCGCCGCAGTTGTTCTCGTCGACGTTGGTGTCGACGCACGAGGCGCCGCAGCGCGAGCCCGACGTGCAGTTCGAGAGGATGAAGTTGACCGTGTAGTTACCCATCGAGGTGCCGCACGAGTCGACGATGAGGGTGTTGAGGCCCGCCTGCGTCGCCGTGGTGGCGCCGATGGTGGAGCTCATCGACGAGCCGGCGCCGCACACGAAGCCCGTGTCGTCGTTGCAGACCGCGACGCCCGCCGTGCGGAGGGCGCTGTACTGCGCGATCTCGACGTCGTAGTTGGCGAGGTTGGCGCCCGTCGTGGCCGAGCAGCTCGAGGCGTAGAAGGTCGTCGCCGCGGAGCCCGGGCAGGTGACCCACCAGTACGAGTTCTCGGGGCCGCCGGAGCAGCAGGTCGAGGCGATCTGGCCGGTGCCCGTGGTGGAGCCCGCGACGGTCTGGTTCACGCCCGAGGGGGTGATGCGCGCCGTCGGGCCGTTGCCCGCGAGCAGGTGCTGGAAGTGGATCGTCGCCATGCCCGCCGAGCAGCCCGAGAGCACGAGGTAGTAGGTGCCGGGGTTGAGGCGCGCGACGATCTGGCTCGCGACGCTGCCCGACACGGAGCAGGGCGTGCCCGAGCCGAGGTCGTCGTTGCAGGTGACCTGGCCCACGGCGGCCGTGAGGTTGTTGCCGCCCGCGTCCTGGAGGAAGAGCGAGGTGTCCCACGTGGCGCCGAGGGTGTCGGCGTAGACGATCTCAGGCTGCGTGAGGGTGAAGCGGTAGAACACGTCGTTGCCCGTGGACGTGCACGCGCAGGTGCCGGCCGTGTCGTGGCGGGCGCTCGTCGTGTCGGCCATGAGGTTCTGCGCGTTGCCCGCGGAGAGGGTGATCACCGTCGCGCCCGTGCGCGTGTCGTTGGCGGGGGGCGTGCCCATGCAGACGCCCGACATGCAGGGGACGCCCGTCGGGCAGATGTTGCCGCAGCGGCCGCAGTTGGTGGCGCTGTTCATGAGGTTGACGCACGCCGCGGTGGAGCCCGTGCCGCAGAGGGTCTGGCCCGTGGCGCAGGCGCAGGCGCCGGCGACGCAGCTCTGACCCGAGGCGCAGGCGCGGCCGCACATGCCGCAGTTGGCGCGGTCGGTCATGGTGTTGGTGCACGCCGCGGCCGTGCCCGTGCCGCAGAGGGTCGAGCCCGTGGCGCAGGCGCAGCGACCGGCCATGCAGGTCTGTCCGCCCGCGCAGGTCGTGCCGCAGGTGCCGCAGTTGGCGTTGTCGGTCATCGTGTTGACGCAGTTGCCGCCGCAGAGCGTGGTGCCCGTCGCGCAGCCGCAGACGCCGGCGTTGCACACGCGACCGGTCGCGCAGGCGTTGCCGCAGCGGCCGCAGTTGGTGGCGCTGGTCTGGAGGTTCACGCAGGTGCGGCCGCAGAGGGCCTGGCCCGTGGGGCAGCGGCAGGCGCCGGTCTGGCAGGTGGAGCCCATCGCGCAGACGGTCCCGCAGGCGCCGCAGTTGTTGCTATCGGTCTGCGTGTTGACGCAGGTGGGCATCGCCGCGGTGGGCGTGCAGTCGACCTGACCCGTGGGGCACATCGGCCGCGCGGTGCGGCAGGTGCCGGTCTGGCAGGTCTGGGCCATCGGGCAGGCGTTGCCGCACATGCCGCAGTTGGCCGAGTCGGTCTGGAGGTTCGCGCACACGGTCCCGCAGGCCGTCTGGCCCGTGGGGCACATCGACGTGCCGGTGCAGGTGCCCGCGGTGCAGGTCTGGCCCGTGGCGCAGGTGCGACCGCACATGCCGCAGTTGGCCGTGCTGGTCTGGGTGTCGACGCACATGCCGCCGCACGAGGTCTGGCCCGTGGGGCAGGTCGACATGCGGCAGGTGCCCGCGGTGCAGGTCTGGCCCGCGGTGCAGGCGGTTCCGCAGCCGCCGCAGTTGTTGGTGTCGGTCATCGTGTCGACGCAGGTGCCGCCGCAGGCCGTCTGGCCCGTGGGGCACATCATCGTCGAGCGGCAGGTGCCGCCCATGCAGGTCTGGCCCGCCGAGCAGGCGTTGCCGCAGGTGCCGCAGTTGGCGGCGTCGGTCATCGTGTCGACGCAGGTGGAGCCGCAGCGGGTCTGGCCCGTGGGGCAGTCGGGCATGCGGCAGGTGCCGCCCATACAGCTCTGTCCGGCGGTGCAGGCGTTGCCGCACGAGCCGCAGTTCATGGCGTCGGTCGACGTGTCGACACAGCTCGTGCCGCAGAGCGTCTGGCCGGTCATGCACATCATGTCGGCGGCGCACATGCCCGCGCGGCACACCTGGCCGGTGGTGCAGGCCGTACCGCAGGTGCCGCAGTTCGAGCTGTTGGTCTGGGTGTCGACGCAGACGTCGCCGCAGCGCGTCTGGCCCGGGTCACACATCGGCGGGGGGTTGTCCGTCGGCGTGGGGTTGTCCTCGGGCTGGGGGTTGTCCGTCGGCGTGGGGTTGTCCGTCGGCGTGGGGTTGTCCTCAGGCGTCGGGTTATCCGTCGGGGTGGGCTTGTCCGTGCCCGAGTCCTGCGTCGGGGTCGGCGTGGAAGACGAATCTCCACAACCGGCCGCCATCGACAGGACCGCGAGCGCCAGACACCAGCTCTTCAATCGGCTCATGCGTGTCTCCGTGCGCGTTGCGCGGGATGTTCCCGTCGACGTCCACGCTCACCATTGAGCGAGACGGCGCGTCGGGCGCCCGCGCGAAGCAATGCGCCGCACTTCTACCGGACCCCGGCCGCGGTTTCCACCCCGCGCGCCCGGTGCTTGACGTAGAAATGTCACGAGGGCTTTCTGCAACCACCTACACCCGTGACCCAGACCACTCCGCCTCCCGTTCCCTGCCCGCTGTGCAACGGATCTGACACAGTGCGCACCGTGCGTCGCGACGCGCTCCCCGTGATGCAGAACGTGGTGTTCGCCACGCGCGACGAGGCCCTCGCCGCCGCGCGGGCGCCTTCGAACTCGCCACGTGCCCCCGCTGCGGCTTCTCGTTCAACGCGCGCTTCGACCCGGCGCTCATGGTCTACGACGCGCGTTACGACAACGACGTCCCCTCGGCGGCCTTCGAGCGCTACTACCGCGAGATCGCCGAAGGGCTCGCGGCGCGGCACGGCATCACCGACGGCTTCGTCTGCGACGTGGGCTGCGGCAAGGGTCGCTTTCTCGACGTCTTCACCGAGACCGTGCGCGGCGTCGAGGGCCTCGGCATCGACCCGAGCTGCGCGCCGAGGAGCGCCACGCCCGACCGCCCGGTGACCCTCGTGAGCGACGTGTTTCGCCCCGAGCACGTCGTCGTCGCGCCGAAGCTCGTCGTGTGTCGCCACACGCTGGAGCACATCCCCGATCCCGTTCCGTTCCTTCGAAGCATTCATGAAGCGCTCGCGGGCGCGCCCGACGCGCCGCTCTTCTTCGAAGTCCCCGACCTCGACTGGATCCTCGACCGCGGGGCCTTCTGGGACTTCTGCTACGAGCACTGCAACTACTTCACGGCGCAGAGCCTCGCGTACGCCCTCTCGGCCGCGGGCTTCATCGTCGACGAGGTGCGCAACGCCTTCGGCGGGCAGTACCTCCACGCGCACTGCCGCAGGGGAACCGCCTCGACGCCCGTGATGGATGGGGCCGCCGCGGTGTCGCGGTGCCAGCGCTACGCGGTCGACGAGCGGGCGCGCATCACCGGGGCCCGCGACGAGGCCACGCGCGCCGCCCGGAGCTCCAGGTGCGCGCTCTGGGGAATGGCCACCAAGGGCGTGCTCTTCGCGAACCTCGTCGACCCCGACGGGTCGCTCCTCTCGGGCGGCGTGGACATCAACGTGAAGAAGCAGGGCCGCTACACGCCCGTCACCGCGCACGCGATCCGTGAGCCCTCGTGGCTCGCGACGCAGGGCGCGTCTCCGACGGTCTTCGTGATGAACCCCAACTACGCCGACGAGATCCGCGCGCAGTGCGAGGCGCTCGGTTTGAGCCCGCGCTTCATCGCCGTCTGAGCATCCGCCTCGCGAGCTCGTACGCGGGCAGCCCCGTGAGCACGAGCGCGAGCGACACCGCGACGAGCCGCGCGTCTTCGAGGGCGAAGCTCGCGAGCATCGCCACCGTCGACGCGAAGAAGGCCAGCGCCGTCCACGGGTAGAAGGGCACGCGGTAGGGCCGCGGGAGTTCGGGCTCGCGTCGCCGCAGCGCGATCGTCGCGAGCGCGCCGAGCGCGTAGAAAGGCCACGCGCCCACGACGAAGACCTCGGCGAGCCGACCGACGTGCGACGAGAGCGCGTAGGCGAGCGCGAGCGTCGCCGTGAGCGCAGTGGCGCGGTCGGGCGTGGCGCGCGGACCGAGGGCGCCGATGGAGGGCGCGATGTCGTCGTCGAGCGCGGTCGCCGCGATGACGCGCGTGCCGGTGAGCATCGCGATGACGCAGCCGCCGAAGGCCGAGAGCGTCACGAGGGCGGCCATCGCGCGCAGCCCGGCCGCGCCCGCGAGCTGCGCGCCGAGGGCGTTGCCGGGGGCGCGCGCGGCGGCGAGGGCGGCGGTTCCGAGCGCGCGGTGGTAGCCCGCCACGACGAGGAGGTAGATCGCGGTGACGGCGAGCGTTCCGACCACGAGCGCGCGGGGGATCGTGCGTCCGGGGTCGCGGACCTCACCCGCGATGGAGGTCACGTCGATCCAGCCGTCGTAGGCCCAGAGCGTCGGTACGACCGCGGCCAGCATCGCCGACGCAGAGGTCGGTGACGCGGGGACGCGCACGGGCGGTGTGGCGCCGAAGGCCGCGAGGGCGGCGATGGCGAGTCCGACGCACTTCGCGAGCGCGGTGAGGCTCTGGGCGCGTGCGGCGCGGCGCACGCCCGAGGCGTTGAGCGCGGCCACGAGGGCGATCACGGCGACGCTCACGACGCGCTCGTCGAGGCGCGTGACGGGCGCGAGGTGGCGCGCGGTCACGCCCGCGAAGAAGGCCACCGACGAGGGGACGAGCACCACGAGCATCGCCCAGCCGAAGAGAAAGGCCACGCGCGCGCCGAAGGCCCTGCGGAGGTAGACGTAGAGCCCGCCCGTGCCGGGGAGCGCCGCGCCGGGTTCCGCGAGGGTGAGCGCGCCGAGGAGCGAGAGCGCCGCGCCGAGCACCCACACGAGGAGCGCGCGGGGGAGGGTGCCCGTGCGGCGGGCGACCTCGGCGGGGGTTTGAAAGATCCCGCTGCCGATCATGGCGCCGACGGTGACGAGGGTGGCGTCGAGGGCTCCGACCTCGCGTCGGGGTGCGCTCACAGAGGTCATTGTGCGACGCTCGAATCGCGATACCGTCGGGGCGCGAGGAGTGCCATGCGCAGGTTTGAATTCATCGAGGGGTCGAGCTCGAAGTTCTGGGAAGCCGCCGTCGAGGGCAGCAGCTTCGTCGTGGTGTACGGGCGCATCGGCACCCCCGGACAGCGCAAGGAGAAGGCCTTTCCCTCGGCGGACCTCGCGACGCGCGAGCACGATCGCAAGGTGGCCGAGAAGATCCGCGAAGGCTACCGCGAGACCGCGGCGTCTTCGGGTGCAAACGCGAGCGCGCCCGCGCCGCTGCGCCCGTTGCCGCCGCGCGTGAAGGCGCGCAAGCCCGCGGCCGCGGCCGTCGCCTCCGCGGCCGACGCGCTCATGGCGCTCGAGTCCGAGGTGGGCAGCCGTAGCTGGAAGGTCTCGCTCAAGGCGCGCCGCGCGCTTCGCGCGCTCGACGAGGTGGCGGGCTGCGACCCGGCGAACCACGGCGCGCTCGCGACGGTCTTCGACGCGCTCCTCGAGACCGTGTCCGCCTCGCGCGCGTCGCGACGGCTCCCGCTGCGCATCGCGCTCTCGATGCTCTCGCTGCTCGACGTGGGCGCCTTCACGCGCGCGCTCACGGCGTGGCGCGCGGTCGATGACAGCGCGCCCGCGGCCCCCGCGCTGCGCGCGCTCGCGGCGCTCTCGGACGCGATCGACGACGACGAGCTCAGCCTCCGCGCGTGCGCGCTCCTCGGTGAGCGCCCCGACGCGGGGGGCCCCGCCGAGGCCGTGTGGCAGAAGCGTTGGAACGCGCTGCGCCCCCACCTCGACGCCCGCCTCGCCGCGCGTTCTTCGACGCGTTCCGCGGTGCTCACGGCCCTCGACGCGAACGGCGACGCGCACCTCGCCCGCCGCATCGCACGCATGGCGGCTTGATCCGGCGGACGCTCCTCTCGCTCCTCGCGCTCGTCGCGTGCGCACGTACGAAGGCGCCGCCGCGTGACGCCTCCCGCGACGCCCCTGCGCGCGTCGATGTCGTGGTCGCGCGTGACGCGACGGCGGTGCGAGACGCGCCGCTCGCGCCCATCACCCTCGGCTTCGCGGGCGACGTGACGCTCGACGAGGCGCTCTCGGCGAGGCGCCCGCTTCGCGACGTGGAGCCATGGTTTCAAGGCGTTTCGAGCGCGTGGGTGAACCTCGAATCGCCGGTGGCCGAGCGCGGCGTGGGCGTCGCGGCCGTGAAGGACTTCGTCTTCCTCGCGCCGCCCGAGGCCGTGGGGATCTTGCGTGAGGCGGGCGTCGACGGCGTGTCGCTCGCGAACAACCACGCGCTCGACCACGGCGTCGACGGGCTCGTTCGCACGATGGCGCTGCTCGACGCGGGCGGCGTTCGCTACGCGGGGGCGGGCGCCGATCACGACGCGGCCTACCGCGCGACGCGCGTCGAGGTCGAGGGGCGCGGCGTCTCGGTGCTCGGGTTCTACCGCATGAACTGCGACTACCCGTGGGTCGCGCTGCGCACCCGCGCGGGCATCGCGTCGGCG
This sequence comes from Polyangiales bacterium, assembly GCA_046351535.1. GTDB lineage: Bacteria > Myxococcota_A > Polyangia > Polyangiales > CAISKJ01. The sequence goes on along the minus strand of JAXLYG010000040.1, from coordinate 60,300 downwards.
TGGCGAGACCGCGAGGGAGACACCGTCGACGCGGTGACCGAGGCCCATCGACGCGGCGACCTCGTGGTGGTGATGGTGCACTGGGGGACGGAGCTCGCGCCGTGCCCCGATCGGTGGCAGCGCGCGCTCGCGCGCCGCTGGATTCACGCGGGCGCGTCGCTGGTGGTGGGCAGTCATCCGCACGTGCTCCAGGGCGTCGAGCGCGTGGGTGACGCGTGGGTGCTCTACTCGACGGGCAACTTCGCGTTCGCCGCGGCGCGCGACGAGAGCGCGAAGACGGCCTTCTTCGAAGCGCGCTTCGAGGGCGCCGCGAGCTCGCTGCGCGCGAGGCCCGCGCGGATCGTCGACGGCGTTCCCGCTCCGGTGCGCGGGCGCGACGCGCGGGAGATTCTCGCGACGCTCTCTCGCCGCTCGCGTGGGCTGCGCTTCGACGACGAGGGACTCGCGGTCGCGTCGACGGCGCCGGGCGAGTGCGTGTGGGCGGGGTTGTAGTCCCCCTCCCGTCCCTCCCCCGCGAAGCGGGGGAGGTGCCCGTTGGTAGCTGGAATGCCTCACCCCGCCCTCTCCCGCCAGAGGCGGGAGAGGGAGACCTCGCGCGACGAGCGACGAGCGACGTGCGACGTGCGACGTGCGACGAGTGACGAGCGACGCGCGCCGAGCGACGTGCGACGAGCAACGCGCGACGTGTCACGCACGGCGAGCTTCGTGGCCAACTCGTTCGCTTCCGCGCTGCTCGCTGACTCCCTCTCCCGCCTCTGGAGTCTGACCGCCATTGGGGAGTTGACGGCGCCAGACGCTTCCCGTCGCGCCTGGGGTTCGGCCCGCGTGAGAGGGACGCGCGTGACGCTCCCAGGGCGATACGCGCGTGACGCGCCCAGGGAGATACGCGCGTGACGCGCCCAGGGCGATACGCGCGTGACGCGCCCAGGGAGATACGCGCGTGACGCGCCCAGGGTTCGCCCCCCAAGGGATGTACACGATCGGGGGCTCAGCCTGGGCTATGACGAGGCACGGATCACCCTCTTCGAGGGTTCAGCAGAGAGAGCCTCGCCATGCCTTCTGAACCGGTCGAAGACCGGTGATCCGTGCCTTGATGAAGCCCAGGCCGAGCCCCCCGATCGTGTACATCCCTCGGGGGGCGAGCCCTGGGCGCGTCACGCGCGTCCCTCTCACGCGGGCCGAACCCCAGGCGCGACGGGAAGCGTCTGGCGCCGTCAACTCCCCAATGGCGGTCAGACTCCAGAGGCGGGAGAGGGCGGGGTGAGGGCATGGCAGTCGAAACAGGCACCCTCCCCCGCTTCGCGGGGGAAGGACGGGGAGGGGGCCTTACGGCAGCGACGCCGCCGCGCCCTGCGCGGGCGCGGGCAGGTCGACGGGCTGCGAGAGCGCGAAGGTCACGGCGTCGGGCACGCGGTCGAGGGGGATGCCCTTCCAGAAGACCCACCACTCGGGCGTCTTCACGAGGCCGTCGGAGAGCTTCGTGTACCACTCGTTGATGGGGTTCGAACTGCGCGCGCGCCAGAAGACCGCGGAGGAGTCGGCCTGCATCGCGTCCCACAGGTCGCGCGCGATGCCTTCGCCGCGGGCCTCGCGGTCTGTCGCGAACTTCGTGAGGTAGGGGCCGAAGGGGCTGTCGGCCACGATGGCGCATCCCCGGTACGCCTCTTCGAGATAGACCCGCAGCACGGGGCGCGCGAAGAACGCGTCGGAGGGCTCGCGCCCGAAGGAGCTCGCGATGAGCGTGCGAAGTCGTGACGTGTCGACGCCCTCGTAGCCCTCGTGACGCGCCACCACGGCGCCGCGGCGGAGCATCGTGCCGGCGCCCTTCACCGTGAAGAGCTCGCGCAGGAGGTTGAGCGGCGAGGTGATCGTCACCACGAGGCGGTGCGACGCGGCGGCCACGAGGCGCTGCGATTGCAACACCATCGCGCGCTCCTTGCGGGTGAGGTCGCGCGACGCGAGGAGCCCCGCGACGTCGCTCGGGAGGTTCACCATCGGGATCAGCGCGCCGCCCGCGCGGAGCCCGCCGGGCCTGTGGAGGAAGATCAATTTGCGAGACTGGAGCGACGCGAGGAGCGCGCCCAGACGATCGACGCGCTCGTCGACGGTGGCGCCCGCGTCGGCCTTGAGCACGATGATGGGGAGCGTCCCTTCGCGGCACGCGCGCACGACCGCGTCGTGGTCGTTGGGGGGCACCACCGCGGCGGAGACGCCCTCACGGTTGAGCCTTCGGATGAGCCGCGCGGCGTGCTCGGGCGCGTCGGCGGGCGCGAAGGTTCCGAGCACCACCACGGGCGAGAGCCCCAGGCCCGCGAGGAAGCGCAGCGGGAGCACCACGGCTTCGAACGCGTAGCGCGCGACGTTGGCGTCGACGGCGATGGCGCCGAACTGCTCCTTGGGCTCGGAGCGGAAGAGCTGGACGTAGAACTCCGCCTCGGCGCGTCGACCGACGCTCTCGAGGAAGCGCAGCACGACGTCGGCCGACGCGGTGGCCCGCGGGGTCGCTTCGCTCGCCATCACTCTTCGTTGTCGACGGCGCCGTCAGGCCGCGGAACACAGCGGAATTCGAGCACGGGCAGTCCGCCGTCGACGGGCACCGGGTAGCGCAGGAGCACGCGCTGACACTCGTGCCGCGTCTGCCGGGGCTGATCGAACTGGAGCCTGAAGCGACCGGGCTGCGGCTCGATCTCGCGGAGACACGCGCCCTGCTGCGGGTCGATGACCTCCTCGCGCTGGAGGCCGTCCCAGGTGCCGAGGTCGCGCGTCTCGTCAGGCGCGAGCGTGAAGGTGCCCACGGAGCCCAGGCCGCCGAAGCCCGTCCCCGTGGCGTGATCGCAGCGCGGCAGGTCGACGGGAAAGAGCTTCACGCGCGTGATGAGCGCCGGGTCGTTGAGGAACACCAGGCCCCGATCAGAGCGGTCTTCACCGACGTTGAGCCGCCACGCGTGCACCATCTCGTTGAGGTCGGGGTTGGTGCTGAACGTGAGCGGCACGTTCGAAGCGTTGCGCAGCCGCAGCGTCACGAGCGGCGGACGACCCGCGTCGGAGGGCGCGCTCGGCTGCGCCGCCTGGGTCGGCTGCGCCGCTTGTGATGGCTGAGATGGCTGTGACGGCTGCGCCTCGACGCGCTCGGGCGGAGGGGGCGTCGGCCGCGGCGGTTCGGGCTGCGTGCGCTTGCACGCCGCGAGGCTGAGGAGTGCGCAGAGCGCGAGCGTCGTGTGCGTGTTCACCGGTGCAGCGTCCCTCAGCCTGCGGTCTCGCGGAGGCCGAGCTCCTTCATCTTGATCTGGAGGCTCTTGCGCGAAATCTTGAGGAGCCGCGCGGCCTGCGTGACGTTGTTCCCCGTCTGCGCGAGGGCCTTCACGATGAGCTCTTTTTCGAGCTTCGCGGTGGCCTCTCGCACCTGCTCCTTGAGGCCGCCGGGGGCGCCGTCGTCGCCGTCGTCGGCGGCCGCGGACGAGGGCGCAGACCCGGCCTCCGAGGGGGCCGCGCGGAGCTCGTGGGGGAGGTTCGCGGGCTCGATCACGTCACCGTCGGAGAGCAGCACGCAGCGCTCGATGACGTTCTCGAGCTCGCGGATGTTGCCCGGCCACGCGTAGGCCACGAGGGCGTCGCGCGCCTCGGCCGAGAAGCTGCTCGCGGGCTTCTTGAAGCGCGCCGCGTGAATCGCCAGGAAGTGATCGACGAGGAGCGGGATGTCGCTCCGTCGCTCGCGCAGCGGCGGGAGGTGAATGGGCACCACGTTGAGGCGGTAGTAGAGGTCCTCGCGGAAGCGCCCCGCGGCGATCTCCTTCTTGAGATCCCGGTTGGTGGCCGCGATGAGGCGCACGTCGACGGTCGTGGGCTTGATGCCGCCCACGCGGTCGATCTCGCCCTCCTGAATGGCGCGCAGGAGCTTCACCTGCATGTCGATCGGGATCTCGGCGATCTCGTCGAGGAAGAGCGTGCCCCCGCTCGCGAGTTCGAAGCGGCCGGGCTTCGAAGTGACCGCGCCCGTGAAGGCCCCGCGCTCGTAGCCGAAGAGCTCGGCCTCCATGAGGTCGCGGGGGATCGCGCCGCAGTTCACGCGGATGAACGACTGGCCCTTGCGCCCGCTGTTGTCGTGGAGGGCGCGCGCGATGAGCTCCTTGCCCGTGCCCGACTCGCCCGTGATGAGCACCGTGGCGGTCGTGTCGGCGACCTTCTCGAGGATCGCGTAGATCTCTCGCATCATCTGCGAGGCGCCGATGATCCGGTAGCGGCCCTGGTCGAGCCCTTCGAGCTGCACCTCGCGGGCGCGCACGTCGCCCGTGCGCAGCGCCTTCGCCACGACGGAGCGGATCTCGTTCATGTCGAAGGGCTTGGTGATGTAGTCGAAGGCGCCGTGCCGCAGCGCCTCGACGGCCGTGTCGACGGTGCCGTGTGCCGTGATGAGGATCACCGGCAGGTCCGAGTAGCTCTCGCCGCAGTGACGCAGGAGCGCGAGCCCGTCGACGAGCGGCATGCGCAGGTCGGTGATGACGCAGTCGATGTGGTGCTCCTTGAGCGTGTCGATGGCGGCCTGGCCGTCACCCACCGCGTGCACCTCGTAGCCGTCGCCCTGGAGCTGCAAGGCCAGCACGCGACGGAGGTTCACCTCGTCGTCGGCGATCAGGATCTGCTTGCGTCCGCCAAGCATCATTTGGTGCGTTCCCCGGTGTTTGAAGGCGGTTCAGGCCGACTGAGACTCGCTCATGCGGCGCGACAGGTAGTCGATCACGTCGATCTTCGAAACGAGCCCGAGGAGCTTCGGGCCGTCGGTCACGATCGCCACCTTGGCGTCGGCGAGCACGCTCTTGAGCAGGTCGATGCGCGTGTCGGGCGTCACGCCCGCGTAGTCGCTGTCGAGGATGCGATCGATGGGCGCGTCGAGGTGCGCCTCGCCCGACACGAGGTTCCGCAGCACCTCGACCTCGCTCACGATGCCCTTGAGCTGCTCTCCGTCGACCACGGGGAGCTGCGACACGCCGTGCTGCTTCATCTTGCCGATGACCGTCCGCAGCGTCTCGTCGCTGCGCGCGGTCACGAGCGTCTGCGGCCGCAGCGCGAGGAGCTCGCGCACCGTGCCGAGCGTCGGCTCGTCGGCGAAGCCGTTCTCGCGCAGCCACTCGTCGTTGAAGATCTTCGAGAGGTAGTGCGCGGCGCCATCCGCGAGCAGCACGAGGATCTTCTCGGGCCTGTTGCGCGCGCGCGCCCACTTGATCGCGCCGGCCACCGCGGCGCCGCCCGAGCCGCCCGCGTAGATGCCTTCGAGGCGCACGAGGTCGCGCGTCATCATGAAGCACTCGCGGTCGTCGACGCGCACGCAGTCATCGAGCGCCCGCACGTCCATCGTCGAGGGGAAGAAGTCCTCTCCGATGCCCTCGACCTTGTACGAGAAGGGCCGCGTCACGAGGCCGTGCTTGACGAAGTCGTAGTAGACCGACCCCACGGGGTCGACGCCCACGACCTGGATGCTCGCGCGCTGCTCCTTGAGGTAGCGCCCGATGCCCGTGAGCGTTCCGCCGGTGCCCATCGCGGCCACGAAGGCGTCGACCTCGCCGCCGGTCTGCGTCCAGATCTCGGGGCCCGTCGAGAGCTGATGCCCCTCGGGGTTCGCGGGGTTGTGGTGCTGGTCGAAGAACACCGCGCCGACGGTCTCTTCCGAGAGCCTCCGCGCGACGGAGAGGTAGCTCCGGGGATCGTTGGGCTCGACGGCCGAGGGGCACACGACGACCTTGGCGCCCCAGGCCCGCAGCGCGAGGATCTTCTCCTGCGAGACCTTGTCGGGCATCACGAAGACCGCGCGGTAGCCCTTCGTGGCGGCCACCATCGCGAGCCCCGCGCCCGCGTTGCCGCTCGTGGCCTCGACGATCGTGCCGCCGGCCTTGAGCCGACCGTCTTCTTCGGCCTTGCGCACCATGTGAACCGCGACGCGGTCCTTGGTGGACCCGGCGGGGTTCATGAACTCGCACTTCACGTAGATCTCGGCCTGCAGGTCCGAGGGCACCACGCGGCTGAGCTTCACGATGGGCGTAGCGCCGACCGCGTCGAGGATGGAGGCCCGTGCGCCGTGCATCATGGTGATCGCCGTCGCCTCTATCACATCAGCGCCCAAATGGGGCGACGCGCGTGGCCGCCCAGAGCTCGCAGAGGGGCGTCCCGTCGGGCTGGAGGAAGGTGCGCACGCGGCGCAGCCCCGCGAAGGCCGACGTGTGCATCATCGCGCGCAGCCGATCGTTGTCGTCGACCACGGAGCGCGGCGTGTACGACGGGTCGAAGGCTCCGTCGCTCCAGACGACGAAGAGGTGGGGGACGCCGATGCGCTCGGGGAGAGGGCCCTTGGTGATGTCGGTCACGCCCCAACGCCACCGTCCGATGGCGCGCACCATGTGAATCGGGTGCCAGGTGTAATCCGCCATCACGACGTGCGCGGGTCCTCCGTGACGCAGCCGATCGACCTCGTCTCGGATGAGATAGGGCATCGCGACGCGCTCTCGCGGCGTGCGCCATCCGCGGTACCCGCCGCCGCCCGCGAGGGTGTAGAAGCCGCGATCCGCGGAACCTCCCGCGAGCAGGCTGGTCGCGAGTCGCACGGTGGGGACGAGCGCGAGCCACGCGACGGCGATCCACGCGACGAGGTGCGCGCGCGTGCGACGCTCCGCGAGGGCGCCGAGGGCCAGCGCGAAGGGCGCCACCACGACGAAGCCGTAGCGTTCGGCGTCGATGGCGGGGAGGTTCCACGGACGCGCGGGCGAGAGGATGACGGGGAGGCCGATGAGGGCGATCGCCATGTGCAGCGCGGCGTAGCGCGAGAGGTCGCGCGCGGGCGGCGTGTCGTCGGGCGCGCGCCTCGCGGAGAGCGCGAGCACCGCGATCACGGCCGCCGCGACGAGGAGCTCGGGCGCGAGAGGGAGCTCGTGTCCGGTGACGTGTCGCAGCGTGGCCTCTCCGTCGATCGAGCCGAGCACGGTGCGGAGGTACACGTAGACGCGCTCCGCGAAGCGCGTGAAGTGATGCCTCGGCCTGCCGTCGTAGCCGCGCACCACGCCCGCCCCCGCGACGAGCATCGGGACCACGTGCGCGAAGCCCGAGAGCGCCACGGGAACGAGCCTCCACGAGAGTCGCTGATGGAGCGCCCAGAGGGCGCACGCTCCGATGGGGATGAGCGCGAGCGGCGAGAAGTGCATCGCCGCGCCGAGGAGCTGCGACGCGAGGAGCACGCTCCACCAGCGCCTGGTTCTCAGCGCATCGAGCCACGCGAGAGGCCCCACGACACCGAGCGAGAGCGCGAGCGCGTAGGGGACGCAGACCGTCCTCGACCACATCACCGACCACGGATGCAGCGCGACGACGAGGCCGATGGCGAGGGCTTCGCGCGGTCGCTCACACCATCGCGCGACGGCGATCACGGTGAGCGCGAGGGCCGCGACGAGCACCGCGCGCGCGCTCGCGAAGGAGGGGCCGAAGAGACGAAACGACCACGCGATGAGCCGCGCGAACGCGGTGGTGACGAAGGCCGCGTCGGGGGGGAGCGCCGCGTCGAGTCCGCGCGAGAGGCGCAGCGCGAGCATGGCCCAGTTGCCCTCGTCGCCCGCGGGGTTCGGGATCGCGCCGAGCCACGGGAGCCGCAGCGCGAGGGCCAGGAGCACGAGGGACAGCAGCGTCGCGCGAGAGCGGTTCACGGAGGGGCTTCGACCGCGCGGACTCTCGCACGGGGCGGCGCGTTCGTGCGAGAACTTCGGCCGATGAAGGTTCCCCCGTGGACGTGCTCCGCTCGCGCTGACCTTCGCGCTGCGGCTCCCGTGGCTCGGCGCGATCCCGAACCCCGCGGGCGACGAGGGCAACTGGGCCATGCTCGCGTGCGCGAGCTCGCGCGGACTCGACGCGGCGCTCCCCCCGACGCGGCCTTCGTCACCACCGCGTTCGCGCGGCTCATCGCGTGGCGTTTCGTCTCTTCGGCCCCTCTTCGCGAGCGCGCGCGCGGTGCTCGTCGCGGCCCTCGCGCTCACCGTGATCGCCGTCGCGCGATGGTGTGAGCGACCGCGCGAAGCGCTCGCCATCGGCCTCGTCGTCGCGCTGCATCCGTGGTCTGTGATGTGGTCGAGGACGGTCTGCGTCCCCTACGCGCTCGCGCTTTCGCTCGGTGTCAGTGGGTCCTCTCGCGTGGCTCGATGCGCTGAGGCCAGGCGAGTGGAGCGTGCGCGCCTCGCAGCTCCTCGGCGCGGCGATGCACTTCTCGCCGCTCGCGCTCATTCCCATCGGAGCGTGCGCCCTCTGGGCGATTCATCAACGGCTCTCGTGGAGGCTCGTCCCCGTGGCGCTCTCGGGGCTCGTTCACGCGGCGCCGCTCGTGGCCGGCGTTCTCTCGGCGATGCGCGTGGGGCGACAGACCGTTCCGCCCTTGAGCACGCCGCTCGTCGAGCGCCTCTCGACGATGACCGCGACGCTCCTCGGCGACCTCGCAGGGACGTCGACCGCCGCGCACTTCGCGGGCTGCTCGCGCGCGGCGCTGCGCCTCGGCGTGCTCGTGGGAATCGCCCTCCTCGCAGCGGTCTTCGCGCATGCGCGTCGCGGCGATGAGCGCGCCCGCTACGCCGCGCTGCACATGGCCGTCGCGCTCGTCGCAACGCCGCTGCTGCTGGTTCCTGCGCGCGCGTGGAGCATGCCGGTGATCGACGCCGATCGGTACGGCTTCGCGCTCGTCGCGCCCGTCGCGCTCGCCGTCGGAGGCTTCGCCGCGTCGACGCGGGGATGGCGCCTCGTCGCCGCGGTCTTCGCGCTGTGGCTCGCGTGCGTGACGGGGGGCGTCGCGCGTCACTTTCTTCGAGGCTCGCACGGCGGAGACCTCGGGCTCTTCGTCTCGCGCGACGGCGGCCGCTATCGGGGGTGGCAGATCGCGCGCGAGCGACGCCCGCTGCCGGAGCTCATTCGCGACGCGGTGATCGACGACGCGCGCGGAGAGCCCGCCGTGATCGTCTACGAGGACTACGCGTTTCACGCGCTGCGCTTCTCGCTCGCGCTGCGCGGAGGAGACCGCGGAATCGCCTACGCGTACGGCGTTCCCGAGAAGCCGCGCGGGTCGCGGATGTACTTCGTGATGTGGAGCGACGGGGCCTTCAGCGCGGACTATCGACCCCGCGCGACGGCCGCCGCGGCGCGTGCGTTCAGGGCGCGCGTGATGACGGGCTACGACGATCTGCGGAGGGTGCGGGCCTTCGAAACGCCCGGCGGAGAAAGCCTCTGCGAGCTGTGGAGCGCGCGGGCTCGCTGAGCGTTCAGTGGGGGATGATGCCCGCTGCGAAGAGTCCGCCGAGGAGGCCCGCGAGCACCACCGCGACGACGGCCACCGCGGCGACGGGGAACTTCTTGCCCGTCGGGGGCTGCGTCGGGGGGGAGGGCTGCGGCGGCTGCGGGCGCGCGCTCTGCGTGAGCGGAATGGGGATCGTCGCGGACGTCGGCGGCGGAGGCGTCACCATCGGCGCGGGCGTGTTCGACGGCGGCGCCGGACGCGGCGAGGGCACGCGCGGCGGGAACGCAGACTCGGAGTCGCCTTCGAGCTCGTCGGCGAGCGAGCCCGGGATGCCCGAGAGGCGATTGCCGGGTTGATCCCACGTCGCGGCGCTCGAGAGGCCCGGGTCGAAGCCCGTGTCCGCGAGGTCGGGGCCCCACTCGTTGAGGTTCACGAACTCGCTCGCGTCGAGGGGGCGAGAGCCGTCCTCCGCGGGCGCGGGGGTGACAGGGCCCGCGTCGCCGCTCGGAGAGACGCTCGGCTCACCGAGGGAGGTGAAGCGCAGAAGCTCCTCCTGGATGAGCTGGTCGATGACGTTGCCCTCGGGGCGCGCGCTCTGTCGCGCGGAGGCCGCGCGCTCGGTCATCACCTCGACGACGAGCTTCGAGAGGTCCGCCGCCGTGGCCTTGAGCCTGTGCAGCAGCAGGAACTCCGCGAGCTCCTCGCTGAACTGCTCGGCGGTGCGGTAGCGGTCGGTCTTCGAGCGCGCGAGCGCCTTGCGGAGGATCTTGTCGAGCTCGTCGGGGACGGCGCTGTTGATGGTGCGAATGGGCGGCACCACCGCCTGCTGCACCATCTTGACGGTCTGGTAGTCGGTCTCGCCCTGAAAGAGCTTTCGCCCCGCGAGAAGCTCCCAGAGCATGATGCCCACGGCGAAGAGGTCGGCCTGGGGGTCGGCCTCGTCGCCCATCGCGGTCTCGGGCGCGAGGTAGCTGAACTTGCCCTTCACCACGCCGGGCTCGGTCTTCTCGACCGAGTGCGCGGCCTTCGCGAGGCCGAAGTCGACGATCTTCACCTCGCCGCGCTTCGAGATGAGAATGTTCGGCGGTGAGATGTCGCGGTGGACGATGTTGAGGAGCTTGGCGTCGCTGTCGGTGGCCTCGTGGGCGTACTGGAGCCCCTCGCACACCTTGATCATCACGTGCACGGCGAGGGCGAGCGGAAAGGGCTGACGGCGCGCGCGGACGTGCTCGATCATCGCCTTGAGGTTCACCCCGTCGATGAACTCCATCACGATGAAGTAGGTGTTCTCGACGTGCCCGATGTCGAACACCTGGACGATGTTCGCGTGCGTGAGGCGCGCGCTGAGCCGCGCCTCGTCGAGGAACATCCGGATGAACTTCTCGTTCGACGCGAGGTGCGGCAGGACGCGCTTGATCGCGACCTGTCGCTTGAAGCCCGCGAGGCTCGTCGACTCCCCGCGGAATACCTCGGCCATGCCGCCCGACTCGAGTCGTTCGGTCACGCGGTAGGTGTTCTGCGCCCTTGCTTCTGCCATGTTCCTGCGTTCGGGTGCGACGGCCAGAAAATGCCCGCGCCGAACGAAACTGCACCCCTGTCATGGGGGGTGTCAAGCATTGCTGCTGTGCGATTCCAGTCGCGGTGCCGTCGCGCGCACGCGCCGATGGGTGCGCGACGTGCGTTGATTCCAGGTGCCCCGTGCGGGTACGAACTCCGTCGCCATGCACCACGACCGCTCGCTCGAACTCCGCTGCGCCTGCGCGCGGGCCCCTGCTGATCCCGCGCAGGGCCCTCGTCCGTTCAAGCTCCCGGGCGACCCCGAGCACTTCGGTCGCGACCGCCCCTTCGCCGTCGCTCACCTCGCGCTCACGGTCACCCTCGACATCGAGCGCGCGCGCGTCGAAGGCCGCGCCGAGCTCACGATCCTCCGTCGCGCCCCCGAGGCCCGCACCCTCTCCCTCGACGCCGTGGCCTTCGAAGTGCGCGCGGTCACCCTCCGCGACGGCGCCTCGGAGCGCGCCGTTCCGTGGACCTACGACGGTGCGCGCATCGACGTGAGCCTCGACGTCGACGAGGCCGTGGTGCTCGTCGACTACGCCGCCACCCCGCGCAGAGGGCTGTATTTCATGCGTCCCGACGCGTCGTCGCCGACGCGCCCGTGGCAGGTCTGGTCGCAGTGCCAGGACGAGGACGCGCGCTACTGGTTCCCCTGCGTGGACGCGCCCATCGAGCGGCACACGACCGAGGTGACCGCGCGCGTGCCCCGCGGGTGGCGCGTGCTTTCGAACGGCCGCCTCGTCGAGCACGTCACGGGCGGCGACCTCGACGCGTGGCACTGGCGCCAGGACGACGCCCACGCCCCCTACCTCGTCACCCTCGTCGCGGGCACCTTCTCGGAGATCGACGCGAGCGCCGAGGCGGGCCTCGACTGCCGCTACTACGTCGACCCCGGACGCGAAGACGAGGCGCGCCGCACGCTCGGCCAGACGCCCGCGATGATCCGCCACTTCGAAGCCGTGACGGGCGTGGCGTTTCCGTGGGCGAAGTACCACCAGATCGCGGTGCACGACTTCACCGTGGGAGGCATGGAGAACACCTCGGCCACGACGCTCACCGAGCGCTGCCTCCTCGACGCGCGCGCCGCCCTCGACGTCTCGATGGACGACCTCGTCGCCCACGAGCTCGCGCACCAGTGGTTCGGCGACCTCGTGACCTGCCGCGACTGGTCGCACGCGTGGCTCAACGAGGGCTTCGCCACCTACTTCGAACACGTCGACATGGAGCGCCGCGAGGGCCGCGACGCCGCGCTCTACAACATCAAGGAGCACGCCGAGACCTACTTCGGCGAAGACGAGCGCTATCGCCGACCCATCGTGTGCGCGACCTACGGCGCGTCGATGGACCTCTTCGACCACCACCTCTACGAGAAGGGCGGGTGCGTGCTCCACATGCTCCGCGCCGAGCTCGGCGACGCGGCCTTCTGGCGAGGGGTTCGGCGCTACCTCGAGCGCCACCGCGGCGGCGTCGTCGAGACGCGCGACCTCGTGCGCGCCATGGAGGACGCCTCGGGCCGCGCCCTCGAAGGCTTCTTCGACCAGTGGGTGATGCGCGGGGGCTACCCCGAGGTCGAGGTCGAGGCCCACTACGCGCCCGACGACGCGTCGCTCGCGGTCACCGTGCGGCAGACGCAGACCGTCGACGCCGTCACGCCCCTCTTTCGCTTCAAGCTCCGCGTGAGCGTGATCGACGCCGAGGGAGAGCGCGTCCACGACCTCGACGTGCGCGACGCGACGCACGCGTTCCATCTTCGATGCGAGCGCGCGCCGAGGCGTGTGGCCGTCGACCCCGACGGGGTGATCCTCATGCGGCTCACGCAGAAGCTCCCGCGCCAGTGGCTCCTCGACGCGCTCTCGCACGACGCGCGGGCGGTCGTTCGCTGGCGCGCCGCCGTCGCGCTCCGCATGCGAGACGACCTTCGCGTCGTCGACGCGCTCGCCCGCGCGGTCTCGTCCGACGCGTTCTGGGGCGTGTCCGTCGAGGCCGCGCGCTCGCTCGGAGAGATCCGCACCGGGGCCGCGTTCGAAGCGCTCGTCGCGAAGCTCGAGGTCAAGCACCCCAAGGCGCGCAGGGCCGTCTGCGCCGCGCTCGGATCGTTTCGCACCGACGACGCCGCCGCGGCGCTCACCGCGCGCCTCGCCGCGGGCGACGAGAGCTACATGGTCGAGAGCGAGCTCGCGCGCGCCCTCGGCGCCACGCGGAGGCCCGCGGTCTACGAGACCCTCATCGCGACGCTCGACCGGCGCTCGTGGCGAGACGTCGTGCGCGGCGGCGCCATCGACGGGCTGCGCGCGCTCCGCGACCTCCGCGCGATCGATCACGTCACCCCCTTCATCGCGAAGGGGGCCGGGCTCACCGTGCGCCGCGCGGCCCTCGCGTGCCTCGGCGAGCTCGGCGAGCACAACGTCGCGGTGCGCGAGCGGCTCGAAGTGCTGCTCGACGAGGACGACCCCGTGATGACCCCGTCGGTGACCGACGCGCTCGTGCGCCTCCGAGACCCCGCGGTCACGGGCGCCCTCTCGCGCTGCGCCGAACACTCCCACGACGGACGCGTTCGACGGGCCGCGAGGGAGGCGCTCCGCGCGGTGCGTGAGCGCGCGCCGGGCGACGAGGCCCGCAAGGTTCGCGACGAGGTCGACCGCGTGCGAGACGAGCTCCACGCGCTGCGCGACGAGGTGGCGAGGCTCCGCGCTGCGGCGCCGAAACCCCGTGAAAAGAAGCCTCGCGCGACGAAGGCACGCCCCGAGAAGCGCGCCGTGAAGGCCGCGCCGAAGCGTCGCAGACGAGCCCGTTGACGACGCCGTGGCCGCGCGGGTTATCCTCGCGGCATACGGGTCGGAGACGGTTCGAATGACGAGTGACGACGCGCGCAAGCTCTTCGTGGCGGGTCTGCCTGACAGCGTGACGGAGGTCTCACTGAGGCAGCTCTTCTCGGAGTCGGGTGCCGAGCCCGACGAGCTCTCGATGCCCAGAGACAGGGCCACGGGGAGGCCGCGCGGGTTCGCGTTCGCGCGCTTCGCGACCGCAGAAGACGCCGAGCGCGCCAGGGCCGCGTTCGACGGCAGGATCCTCGACGGACGCGCGATCTCGGTGCGCCCGTATCAGTCCGACGGGGCCGCGCGACGCGACGGTCCGCCCGCGCCGGGGGGCGACCGACCGCTGCGCCGCGAGCCCGCGCCGCAGGGCGAAGATCGCACGCTCTACGTGGGCAACCTCCCCTACGACGCGACGCCCGAGGAGGTCGAGGCGAGCGTGCGGGCGCGCGGCGCCGACGCCGTGGTGCGCGTGCACCTCCCCGTCGATCAAGACGGTCGCAAGCGGGGCTTCGGCTTCGTCACGCTCGCGAGCGCGGAGGCCGCGAAGGCCGCCGTCGATGCGCTCCAGGGCGCGGACCTGCGCGGACGTCGGCTCGTGGTGAACATCGCCGCGCCGAAGGGGGCACCGTCGGCGCCGCGCGATGCGGCTCCGCGGAGCGTCGAGGCGCCGCGCTTCGCCGGGATGCGGACGGCCAACCCGCCCGCCGTGGTGATGCCCACACCGTCGATGGGCGAGGCGCCCGCGAATTCAGACGGCCGTCGCCGCAAGCGCTTCGAGGGACCCGAGGGCGGCGGCGCGAAGCGCGATCGACGCGACAGCTCGCGCTGGGGCGACGACGACGACGAGTGAGCGCGGGCGCCTCACTGCACCGTGGCGCTCACGCGGCACCAGCTCGTGCCGCCGTGGCCGTCGCGGAGAAAGATCCAGAGCGTCTGCGGACCGGGCGCGTCGGGCGCGGCCCAGTAGTTGTCGCGCGTGGGTGACTGCGTGAGTCCGCGACCCACGCTCCCGCCGCTCACGTACCACGAGTAGAACGCGGTCTCGGTGCGGTCGACGAGCTGCCCCGAGGCCGTGAGCACGCGGTAGGGCTCGACCCACCGCGCTTCGTTCGAGTCGGGCGAGAGCGTCGCGTTCTGGCCGTGGGGGATGCGCAGCGCGGTGCCGTCCTCGGGCACGCAGTCGGTCCCTCCTTCGGCGGGGAGCGAGACCCACGTGCTGTTGATGCGCACGCGCGGCGGCGGCGGGTTGGTGTTGGGCCGCGTGTTGGCCGACACGATGACGCGCTTGTAGCCCTTGAGGGTGACGCCATCGACGGTGACCTCGACGGCGACGCCCACGGTGATGCCGATGTCGCGCACGAGCGCCTCGAGCGCGCCCGGAGGGAGCAGCGACCCGAAGCGCGCCGAGGCCGACTGGAGCCTGCGGAGGATGTCGGGCGGCGCGGTGAATCCCGCGGTGGGGCCGTTGCCGAGGGGCTGCGTGGCGCCAGCGTCGTCGTAGCAGCCCGCGAAGGCGCCGCCCTCGCCGAAGTTGGCGAGCGAGTTGGGGTTGCGCGTCGCGTCGGCCGAGACGCAGCCGAACCAGCGGTAGGTGGGCGTCCCGGTGGTGCCCGCGAGCACCACGCGCAGCGTCGTCGAGGCGCCGGGGTTGAGCTCCGGTCGCTCGGCGATGATGTCGAGGATGCGCGGCCCCTTCACGACGCTCTTGGGGTCGAGGTCTTCGATGCACCCGACCGACGCGGCGCACACCGCGAGCGCGGCCAGAGCGAGGGAGCTTCGTCGGTGCTGCGGCCTCATGCGCGTCGCCCTACAGATCGCACGAGTCGCGCGCGCTGCCAACGGCTCGCGCGTGCGTCGGGCGCGCAATGGTGGGTACACTCCCGCGCCGTGTTCCGCGACGACAACCTCGCCACCGCAGCGCAGAACGAGCAGCTCCAGCGCGAGGTGACGCAGCTCCGCGCGGAGAACGCCGCGATGCGGCACGCGCTGACGGCGTACCGCATCGACGTCGCGCACGCCTACGCGCAGCGGTCGATCTATGAGAGCGACGGCTACGGGCTCACCGACGGAGACCGCGTCGCGCTCTCGAAGCACGAGCTCAAGACCTTCCCCGTGTGGGCCGCGGTGACGCTGCACCTGGTGACCTTCGGGCTGTGGTCGCTGATCCACTTCGGGCGCATGCACGGTCGCCTCCCGCGGCTGCGCCCCGACGACCCCACGACGGGGCGCGCGATCGGGCTGTTCTTCGTCCCCTACGTGAACATCTGGTGGGCGTTCTTCTCGCCGATGCGCCTCTTCGTCCGGTTGAACCTCCAGTTCCTGCTGCGCGGGAGCGCCGCGCGGCTCTCGAAGGTGCCCATCATCGCGGGCGCGGTGATGTCGTTCTTCATGTACTTCCTCCCGATCGGGTGGATCTTCGCGGTCTACAAGACGCAGAAGGCCGTCAACGACCTCGTCGCGATGGGACCCGTCGAGCCCCGCCAGCAGGAGGCCGCTTCGACGGGCGTGCGCGTCGACACCGAGAGCCTCTTCGGCGAGGTCCCCGCGCAGGGCTTCGAAGCCGTGAGCGAGGCCGTCGAGCGCCCCGGCGCGCGGGCCACCACGGCGACGGGCTGAGCCGTGTCGTCGCTCCTCGACCCCGCGTTCGTGCGCGAGCTGGAGCACCTCCGCATCGAGCTCTCGCGCCGCATCGCGGGCGTCCGCGTGGGGGAGCACCGCTCGCTCCGCCGGGGCGCCTCCGTCGAGTTCGCCGAGCACCGCCCCTACGCGCCCGGAGACGATCCGCGCCGCGTCGACTGGAACGCCTTCGCGCGCCTCGGCGAGCTCGTCGTGCGCCTCTACGCCGCCGAAGAAGACGTGACCGTTCACCTCCTCGTCGACGCGAGCCGGAGCATGGCCTTCGGCGAACCGTCGAAGCTCTCGGTGGCCGCGCGCGTGGCGGCCGCGATCGGCTACCTCTGCCTCACCGGGAGCGAGCGCATCACCCTCTCGCTCGCGATCGGCGCCGAGGTCTCGACGCGCGCGTCGATGCGCGGGCGGCGCAAGTTCGCGACGCTGCTCTCGGCCCTCGACGAGATCGATCCGAGGGGGCGCGGTCCCGTCGATCGCGCGGCCGACGCGCTCCTCGCGCGCACGTCGGGGAGCCGCGGCGTGGTGGTGGTGCTGAGCGACCTGCTCGACGAGGGGGCCGCGATTTCGGCGGCGCGCAAGCTCTCCGCGGCGCGCCACGAGACCGCCGTGGTGCACGCGCTCTCGTCGCAGGAGCTCGACCCCGAGGCGCAGGAAGAGACCACGCTCGTCGACAGCGAGACGGGCGAGCGCATCGACCTCGCGCTCGACGACGAGGCCCTCGCGCGCTACCGTGAACGCCTCGCGGCGTGGCTCGACGACACCGAGAAGAGCCTTCGTAAACGGGGGATCCGCTATGTGCGGGCCTTTCCCGGCGACGGGCTCCGCGACGTGGTGGCGCGGGTGCTCGAACGCGCGCCGGGGCGTTGACGTAAGGCCGACGGTGCTGCGACGTTTGCCGGTGACCGCCGCGGAGAGCGTCTCTCGCGACGGAGGAGGAGAAGCGCTCATGTCGATGAACCTGGTGGTGTGCGGTGGCTGCGGGCGTCACGTGCGGGAGGGCGACGCGGCGTGCCCGTTCTGCGGCGGCGCGTGCGTGAAGGAGAGCTCCGCGGCGGGGAGCACCTCGGCGCGCGCCGCGCTGGCGACGGCCCTCGCGGTGGCCGCGGGCCTCGGGCTCCAGGCGTGTTACGGCGGTCCCCCGAGGCCGCGGTCGTACACCGAGGATCAGCACCGTCCCGGCGGCGCGGTGATGCAGGTCGCGACGCCGCCCGAGCGCGCGAAGTAGCGCCTCCAGAACTCCGCGCGCCGTTCGCTTGTGTTCTCCGCGCGTTGGACTACAAGCCGCGACCCATGAGAACCGCGGCGCTGCTCCTCCTCGCGACCCTCCTCGGCGCCTGCGCGCCCGTCGACGACAGCGAGAACCCCGACATCCCCGCGACCCTCGACGAAGAGGCCCGCGTGTGCCGCACGACGCCCGAGCGCGCGACGCGCCTCGCGCTCGAAGCCGCCAGCCGCGGGCTGCTCTACACCTCCGAGTCGGACTACCCCTACGACTACGTCTCGCTCCCCGCGGCGCCCGTCGCGCGCACGCTCACGAGCGCGCAGTTCCTCGCGGCGCTCGGTCGCCCCGCGGACACCGCGATCGAGGTCCGCACGCTCGACCGCGTGTTCTCGCACCTCGTGAACCCCGAGGTCACCGGCGCTGACGCGCCGCGCTTCGCCGCCCTCGAACGCACGATCCGTCAGCGCCTCACGTACGTGCAGGTCTTCGCCGTGGGCACCATCCAGGTGCACCTCTACATCGTCGGACGCGACCGCTGCGGCACGCTCGTGGGCCTCCACACGGTCTCCATCGAGACCTGAGCGCCGCGCGCTCAGCCCACCGTCACACCGATCACATACCCCCCGTCGAGCGGAATGAGCGTGAAGGCGAAGCTCGCCATGGGCCCTCCGCGAAGCACGAGCGTCCCGCGCACGACGAGGCTCTGATCGGGGCCCCACGGGCGCGCGTCGAGGACCACCGCGCGCTCGGCGCGGCGCAGCACCTCGCCGAACATCTCGGGCGTGCGCTCGGTCGAGAGCGGATCGGTCGAGAGCCCCGAGTGCATCTCGACGATGGGCCCGAAGGTGAGCTGCTCGCCGAAGAACTGCGCGCGGTCGCCGCGCTGCCCTTCGAGCTGACCGGCCGCGCTGCGCGGGTCGAGGCGCGCCATCAACGCGTCGAGGTCGTGGCGGCAGAGCGCTTCGAGCGTCGCGCGCACCACCTCTCGCATCGGCGGCGTGAGGCGCGCGGACGAGGCCGCGTCGAGCGTGAAGCGCACCGTGGCGTGACGAGGGTGACGCGCGCCGTGCGAAGAGGCGGGGCGCGGTGCGCTGGCGCAGGCCGCGGTCGAGAGGGCGAGGCAGGTCGCGAGGGCGCGGAGCGTGTTCATCGGCGAGACGGTACACCGCGAGGCGGGCGCACCGATCGGGCGCGGCGGTCGAAAACTGGCGCGTTCGACCGCGATCGGGGCATTCCCTCGTCTCCCACGAGGAGAAGAGGGTCCCTATGGCAGTCGAGTCGATCGAGCTGACGGCGGAGATTCCCGCGCGTCCGGAGCGGGTGTTTCGCGCGTGGCTGAGCTCCAAGGAGCACAGCGCGTTCACGGGGTCGGAGGCGAAGATCACCGGGCACGAGGGGACGCGCCACAGCGCCTACGGGGGCTACATCCACGGCTGGGTGCTGTCGGTGGACTCGTCGAAGCGCCGCTTCGTGCAGGCGTGGCGGACGACGGAGTTCTCGCCCGAGCACGTCGACTCGCTGGTCTCCGTGAAGATCTCGAAGTCGAAGGGCGGCGCGCGCGTGACGCTCGCGCACACGGACATCCCCGAGGGGCAGGGCGCGCGCTACCAGAAGGGCTGGGACGAGTTCTACTTCGAGCCGCTGAAGAAGTTCTTCGCCGCGCCCGAGAAGCCCCGCAAGGCCGCGAAGAAGGCCGCCGAGAAGGTGGTGAAGAAGGCCACGAAGGACTCCGCGAAGAAGGCCGCGAAGAAGGCCGCGAAGGACGCCGCGAGCGACGCGCCGAAGAAGTCTTCGAAGAAGAAGTCTTCGAAGAAGGGCTGAGCGTCAGCGCGGGGGGGTGGGGGACGTGAGAGCGCCCTCTCGATCGGGAGGGCGCCTGCGGGCAGAGAGGGAGCGCGGTCGCGCGGACTACTCTTCGGTCTTGGCGAGGGTCACGATGGCCTGCGCCCAGGCGACGAACTTCCACTCGGCGAGGTCGCGAACGGTCTTGAGGCCGAGCTTCGCGAGGGTCTTGCCCGCGTCTTCGCTGAGGCCCTGGAAGCCTTCGAGGGGCATGTCCACGAGCTCCTTGAGGGCTTTGCCTTCGTAGGCCTTGTCGAGCGCGTTGTTGATGTTGATCGCCATGATGTCCGTGTCGCTCCTTCGCGCGCCGTCAGCGCGCCGCGAAGGTGTCGCCCGACACGCGAGCGCGCGTCAACCGCGAAGCGTCTCGACGACGCGGAGGAAGTTGCGGCCGAGCACCTTGTGAATGCGCTCGGCGCTCCATCCCAGGTCGAGGAACTTCTGCGCGATGCGCGGGTGCTCCGAGACCGTGGGCATGTCCCGGGGTGTGACGATCATCCCGTCCCAGTCGCTCCCGAGCGACACGTGGTCTTCGCCGATGGTGTTCACCGCGTGGGCGATGTGCTTGACCACGGAGTCGAGCCTGCCCGCCCCCTTGGGGTCTCCCACGAAGCCCGACTCGTACATGATCCCGACGGTTCCGCCGAGGTCGGCCACGGCGCGGAGCTGATCGTCATCGAGGTTGCGCCAGTGGGGGGTCACGCCCGACACGCCCGTGTGTGTGACCAGCACGGGCTGCGATCGGTCGTGCACCTCGAGGGCGTCGAAGAAGCCCTTTCGGTGGATGTGCGCGAGGTCGACGAAGATCTTCCGCGCGTTGAGGGCGCGCACGTAGTCGCGGCCGCGGTTGGTGAGCCCCCCGTCGCCGCCGCCGAGCGTCGAGAAGGGCGAGCTCGTCACGCCGAGCGTCGAGTTCGTGAGGTGCACCAGCGTGACCCGCACGATCATGTCGTCGGCGATGAGGTCGAGCGCGCTCGCGTCGGCGTTGCGGTCGAGCGCGTTCCCCCCCTGGATGCCGATGAAGGCGCCGTGCTTCCCTTCGGCGCGCGCCGCGCGGAACTCCGCGGCGTTGCGCACCACGGCGACCTCGGGGCAGCGCGCGAGCTCGGACCGCAGGCGTTCGAGGTTGCGCGTGAAGGCGTGGGCGCGGCCGTCGGCGGTGCGAAAGGGGTTGGTGGTGATCACCCAGATCGCGCCCGTGATGCCCGTCTCGCGCATCCGAGGCACGTCGGACTGACGCGCGAACCAGCCGGGGAAGGGACCCGCGTCGTGGCGCTTCGAAAGGTCGTAGCCGAAGATGCGCGTCCAGATGAACGAGTCGACGTGGAGGTCGATCACGTCGGCCGCGCGGTAGACCTCGACGGCCTCGCGCGAGATGCCGAGCGCGCTCGCCTCCTCGTCAACGCTTCGCATCGTCGCCGCCGGGAGCCGCCTCGGGAGCCGTCGCGGGAGAGGCTTCGGGCGCCGAAGCCGCGGTCGTCGCGGGAGTGGCTTCGGGCGCTGCGGGCTTCTTCCCCTCGCGACGGCCCTGGTCGCGGTTGGGGTTGTTTCCGCCGCCGCGCTGCGGTCCGCCGCCGCGGTTGTGACCGCCGCCTCCGCCGCCCTCGTTGTGGTGCCGGGGCGCGTCGTTCTGCGGGAAGCGAATCGCACCCCACACATCGGGCGCGGGGAAATTCCTGCGAACCGCGTCGATGGCCCGCTTCGCGCGGAACTTGTTCTTGGGCGTCCACCCGTCGACCCACTGGGCGAAGCGGGTGAGCGCGTCGCGGTCGGCGCGCAGGTCGAGGGAGCCCCACCCGAGCAGGTCTCCGAGCCGCTGCACGAAGGCCTCGCGCTGAAAATTCGGCGGCGTCGCGTGGGCGGGCCCGTACGACCGCGGGTGCTTGAGCCACTCGACGAAGAGCGCGTCGACGCCGTCGCGCGTGGGCTCGTACTCGAGGAGCAGGGCCATCAGCACGGTCATGTGGGCGTGCGTCGCGGGGCGCGGGGCCTCGTCGCCGATGGCGTGGCGCGTGACGGCCTCGCCCGCGGCGAGCACCTCCTTCGCGAGCACCGGGTCGTGAACGAGCTCGAGCACGGTGTTCAGCCGCGGGAGCGCACCGGGATCGCCGGGGTTCTCGCGGCACCAGGCGAGCGTGTCGCGGGCGAGCGCGCGGACGGTTTCGGGGTCGTCGGCGACGGGGGCGGCGGGCGCGGCGGGGGCCGTGTTCGCAGGGGCTTCGGTGGATTCAGTGGCGTTCGTGGGGTCGTCGGCGTGCATGGTGATGGGCCGCTGCGTCGCGAAGAGGGAGGTGCGTGCGATGCGCGTTGCGGGAGCGGGAGTGTCGTTCGCGAGGCACCCCTTCCGCAACGCTTTTTGGCCCTCAAGCTCGACGGTCGCGCCGCCGTTGAAATGGACAGACAAGGGTCGACGCCCTTCACGGCAGGAGACGACGGATCGATGGGCACTCCGCACGACCGGGTTCACGCGCGCTTCAAGACCGACCTCGCGGTCACCATGAAATGGCGCCGAAGCGTGGTCTCCGTGCACGCGACCGACGCGAGCGAGGGGGGCGTGTTCGTCCCCACCGACGAGCAGCCCGCGCTCCGCGAGCTCGTGCGCCTCGACCTCACGATCCCGGGGCGCGCCGATGTCCTCTCGGTCCACGGGATGCCCGTCAACAGCGCGCGCGCGAACGACCCCGAGGGCCGCGCGCCGGGCGTCGGGATCCAGTTCTACGCGATGGATCGCGACGCGCAGCGCGTGTGGGGACAGTTCATCGAGCACCTGCGCCGCACGCAAGAGCCCCTGCCGAAGTTCTCGCCCGCCGGGCCGCGCGCGCCCCTGGTGCTCCCCGAAGGTCCCGTTCCCCACGGCGCCGCCGCGCCCGCGCAGAAGAAGACGCCGACACCCGCCGCCCCGACACGCCCCGTCGCGCCCGCGCAGACAAAGGCCGCGCCCGTCGCGCCCGTCGCGCCGACCGCCCCCGTCGCCCCGGTTGCGCCCGTCGCCGCCGCGCCCCTCTCGCGTCCCGGCGAGCGCCAGGCGATCTATGCGGCTGAAGAGGTCGACGAGGAGGCGCCGTCGGAGGCCGTCGCCACGGCCTCGCTGGAGCTCGAAATCGCTTCGGAGGAAGACCTCTACGAGTTCTACATGCGCGACGTCGCGGCGGGCGGGATGTTCATCCTCTCGGACGTGACGCTCCCCGAGGGCGAGCGCATCACGCTCTTCATCCGTCACCCGATCGCGAACGACTCCTTCGAACTCGAGGCCGTGGTGCGGAGCGCGAGCGAGGGCCCCGACGGCCCCGGACTCGAGGTCGATTTCGTCGATCTCGACGAGCAGCGCCTCGACGCGCTCCGCGAGTTCATCGAGTGCGACGGCGCTCCGCCGAACACGTTTGACGCGCTCGAGGCCGCGGCCGCCAGCGCCGAGGCCGCCAACGCCGACGCCGCGCCGCCCGAGGACTGGCAGGCGCCGATCACGCCCGACCCCAAGCAGGGCCAGCTCGCGCAGCTCTTCGACCCGTGGACAGGCTCGACCCCCGATCGCCCCTGGTCGAAGCCTCCGCCCGAAGACGAGTTTGATTCCATCTTCGAAGCGCTGTCGCCCGGTGACTCGGGCATCCATCGCAGCGCGCCCGCGCCGGCCGTCCACGAGGTCCCCGATTTTCTCATGGCCATCCCCTCGTGGACCTCCATCGACGTGTCGGTGCTCGACCCCGGTCAGCGCCTCTCGATCGAGCTCGACACGAGCGACCTCGTCGAGGTCCGCGAAGACCGCTTGCACGCCTCGAAGCGCACCGCCGACGAGGCCGCGCCCGCACCCCGCCGCCCCGCGCCCCGCGTCCGCTAGCGTCGCGCCCTCGCACGCAGTTGCGCGGCGGCGCGATGTAGTCCATCAACGTCATCCCCTCGTGGCAGAAGAAATCGTGATGGGCGTCGACCCGGGGTCTCACCGACTCGGGTACGGGGCCGTGTATCGCAAGGGCAATCGCTACGTCCACGTCGCGCACGGCGTCGCGCGCGCGCCCGCCGGCGCGCCGCTCCCCGAGCGCCTCCGCGTGATCGCCGAGATCCTCGAGGAGGCCATCGCGCGGGTGCGTCCCAACGTCGTCGCGATCGAGCAGGCGTTCTTTCACCGCGACGCGCACGCGGCCCTGGTGATCGGTCACGCGCGGGGCGTCGCGATGCTCCTCGCGGCGCGCGCGGGACTCACCGTGTTCGAGTATCCGCCCGCGCTCGTGAAGCGCAGCGTGGTCGGCAACGGACGCGCGGACAAAGACCAGGTCAACGGGATGATCCGCGCCATTCTGGGCCTCGCGGAGCCGCCCCCCGAAGACGCCGCCGACGCGCTCGCCGTCGCCATCTGTCACGCGAGCACCACGGCCTTCACGGCCGCCACCCGAGGGAAGATCGCGTGAGCCGCACGTTCGAAAAGTACGAGGGCCTCGGCAACGACTTTCTCGTGCTCGACGCGCGCGTCTGGCCCGAGTCGGAGCTCACCCCCACGCTCGCGAAGGTCCTCTGCGACCGGCACACGGGCGTCGGCGGCGACGGGCTCCTCTGGGTCGATCGCAGCGGCCCCGCGTCGCTGCGCATGGTGATCTTGAACGCCGACGGGTCGCGCCCCGAGATGTGCGGCAACGGCGTTCGATGCGTGGCCGCCGCGGCGGCGATGCGCGAGGGGCTCACGACGGGCGCCGTGATCGAGGTGATGAGCGACGCGGGCCCTCGCCCCGCCGTGCTGCGCTCGGTCATCGACGGGGGGTGGCAGGTCGAGGTCGACATGGGCGTGGCTTCGGTCTCGCCCGTGTCGCTCGAAGTGCCTTCTGAAAAGGGGTTTCAGCGCGTCGTGGCCGTCGACGTGGGCAACCCCCACGGCGTGCTCTTCGGCGCCGCGGGCGACGACCTCGCGCTCGTGCGCGCGGTCACGGGGCTCGCGGCCTTTCCGCGCGGCGTGAACGTCGAGCTCGTGACGGCGGAGGGCGATGGCTTTCGTGTGCGCGTCCACGAGCGCGGCGTCGGGTGGACGCAGGCGTGCGGGACGGGCGCGTGCGCGGTGGCCGCGGCGGCGGTGCGCGAGGGCCTCGCGGCCGCGGGGCGCGCGCTGCGCGTGACGCTCGACGGCGGAGACCTCTCGATCGTGGTCGAGCCCGGCTCGTGGCGCGTGCGGATGACGGGACCCGCGCGGCGGGTGTTCGCGGGGACGCTGGGCTGACGCTCAGCGCACGACGCCGAGGGAGCGACCCACGCGGGTGAAGGCCTCGACGGCGCGGTCGACGTCTTCGGGCTCGTGCACGGCCGAGAGCTGCACGCGGATGCGCGCCTCGCCCTTGGGCACCACGGGGAAGTAGAACCCGATCACGTAGATGCCCTCCTCGAGCAGCGCCGCGGCCATGCGCTGCGCGAGCACGGCGTCGCCGAGCATCACGGGCACGATGGGGTGGATGCCGGGCTTGATCGCGAAGCCCGCCGCGGTCATCCCCTCGCGGAAGCGCAGCGCGTTCGACATGACCTTGTCGCGCAGGGCCGTCGAGCCTTCGAGGAGGTCGAGCGCCGCGATGGCCGCGCCCACGATGGAGGGCGCCACGGTGTTCGAGAAGAGGTACGGCCGCGAGCGCTGACGGAGGAGCGACACGATCTCGCGACGCGCCGCCGTGAAGCCGCCCGACGCGCCGCCGAGGGCCTTGCCGAAGGTGCCCGTGATGATGTCGACGCGCGCGGTGACGCCGCAGTGCTCGGGGGTTCCGCGGCCCGTGGCGCCGATGAAGCCCGTGGCGTGCGAGTCGTCGACCATCACCATCGCGTCGTAGCGCTCGGCGAGGTCGCACACCTTGTCGAGCTTCGCGAGGTAGCCGTCCATCGAGAAGACGCCGTCGGTGGCGACGAGGCGGAGGCGCTTGCCCTGCGTGGCCTGGAGGGCCTTCTCGAGCGCGTCGAGGTCGCCGTTGGGGTAGCGGTGCCGCTCGGCCTTGCAGAGCCTGATTCCGTCGATGATCGACGCGTGGTTGAGCGCGTCGGAGATCACCGCGTCGTCTTCGCCGAGGAGCGTTTCGAAGAGCCCGCCGTTGGCGTCGAAGGCCGAGCCGTAGAGGATGGCGTCTTCCATCCCGACGAAGCGCGCGATGCGCCCTTCGAGGGTCTTGTGGATGTCCTGCGTGCCGCAGATGAAGCGCACCGACGAGAGGCCGTGGCCGTGCGTGTCGAGCGTGCGGTGCGCCGCGGCGATGACCGCGGGGTGCGCGCTGAGGCCGAGGTAGTTGTTCGCGCAGAAGTTCAGCACCTCGCGCTTCGCGGACGGGTCGTCGCCGCTCGCGACGCCGATGCGCGCGCCCTGCGGCGTCACGATGATGCGCTCGTTCTTGAAGAGGCCCGACGCGCGGATCTCGTCGAGCGTGGCCGCGTAGATTTCCTTCGCCCTGGTGTACATCGCGGGCGGAGGGTAGTCGCAGCGAGAGGCCGCGGGCAACGGCCTCGTGCGCTCGCTCAGGGCGCCGTTTCTGCGCGCGTCACGCGCACCGTCACGCCCGTGAGGCTCGACGTGCCGCAGAGGGCGTCGATCACGCGCTCGTCGGTGACGTCGTTCACGCTCACCCCGGGCGTCGCAGACGCGACTCGGAGCCGCGTCTTCTCGCGGTCGTGGCCCCACCCGTGCGGGAGGCTCACCACGCCGGGCATCACCTCGTCGGTCACCTCGACGGGCGCGACGACCTCTCCGACGCGCGCGCTGAGCGTCGCCCGATCGCCCGCGCGGAGGCCTCTCGCCTCGGCGTCGCGGGGGTTGATCTTCAGCGTGCAGCGCACGGGGCCCTTCGTGAGCCGCACGATGTTGTGCCCCCACGAGTTGTTCGAACGCAGCTCGCGGCGCCCGATGAGCAGCAGCTCGCCCTCCGCGGGGGCGGCCATTTCGAGGGCGCGTCCGCGGAGCCTCGCGACGTCGTCGACGAGCTCCCTCGGCGCGAGGTGGATCTTGCCGTCGGGCGTCTGGATGCGCGCGGGAAAGACCCGCTGGAGCGGCCCGAGGTCGACGCCGTGGGGCTCGCGCTCGAGGCGCTTCACGGAGATTCCTCCCGTGAGCGAGTGGCGCAGGCCGTAGGGGCCGAGGCGAAGGAGCGCGTCGACGGCGCGGCGCGGCGTGATCGCGAAGGCCGCAGCACGGGCCACGGTCTCACGGAGCGGATCGAGCGCGTCGCCGCGGGTCGTGAGGCGCGCCGAGAGGTCGGTGAGAATCTCCCAGTCGTGACGCTGGTCGGGCGCCCGGTCAAAGAGCGGGTTCGACCAGCGCGCCGTGTTGCGCACCGCGAAGGCGTGGAGCGCGAGGTCGTAGTGCTCGTGCTCGAGCGCCGACGTGGGCGGGAGGATGACGTGCGCGTGGCGCGTCGTCTCGTTGAGGTAGGGGTCGATGGAGACCATGAAATCGAGCGAGTCGAGCGCGCGGTCGAGGCGGCGTCCGTTGGGCGTCGAGAGCACGGGGTTGCCCGCGAGCGTGACGAGCGCGCGCACCTGACCGTCGCCGGGCGTCTCGATCTCTTCGGCGAGGCACGACACGGGGAGCTCGCCGCTGAAGCCCGGAGCCCCTCGCACGCGGCTCTTGATGCGACCGACGCTGCCGCGCATTCCGATCAGCGTGCCGAGGCTCACGAGGTCGATGGCGGGCGTCGTGAACATCATTCCGCCGGGCTCGTCGAGGTGCCCGGTGACCGCGTTGAGCACCTCGATGAGCCAGTTGGCGAGGCCGCCGAACTCCTGGATCGACACGCCGACGCGGCCGTACACCGCCGCGCGCTCGGTGCTCGCGACCTCGCGCGTGAGGCGACGCAGCACCTCCGCATCCACGCCCGTGACGCGCGCGGTCTCCTCGGGGGAGAAGTCCTCCGAGAGGGCGCGGATCGCGTCGATTCCGTCGAGGTGCGGCGCGAGGCGCCCGAGGCGCGCGAGGCGCTCGGCGAAGACCACGTGGAGCATCGAGAGCAGCACCAGCGCGTCGGTGTTCGGCCGCACGAAGTGGTGCTCGTCGGCGACGCGCGCGGTCTCCGTGCGACGGGGATCGAAGACCACCACGCGTCCGCCGCGGGCGCGGATCGCGTCGAGCCGACGCTTCATCCCCGGCGCGCTCATGAGGCTTCCGTTCGAGACCAGGGGGTTCGCGCCGAAGATGACGAAGAGGTCGGTGCGGTCGACGTCGGGCACCGACATGAGGATCTGGTGCCCGTACATCCGCAGCGCCGCGTACATCTTCGGGAGCTGGTCGACGGAGGTGGCCGAGTAGCGGTTGTGGCTCCCGAGCGCGGCCTGAAACACCTGCGATCCGAGCGTGGCGCCGAGGTTGTGGATCGTCGGGTTGCCGAGGTACACGGCCACGCCCTTGGGGCCGTGCTGGCGTCGCGTGCGGTCGAGGCGCGCGGCGGTGTAGGCGAGGGCGGTCTCCCAGTCGATCTCTTCGAAGTCGCCCGCGCTCGTGCGGCGCAGCGGCCTGCGGAGCCGGTCGGGGTCGTGGTGCAGGTCGCCGAGCGCCGTGGCCTTGGGGCAGATGTACCCGCGGCTGAAGGTGTCGTCGTCGTCGCCGCGCACGGACGTGACGCGGTCTCCGTCGGCTTCGATCACGACGCCGCACAGGGCCTCGCAGAGGTTGCAGCTTCGGTGGTGGAGCATCGGGCGAGGGTATCGCAGGGGGCGCTCCCGTGGTGCATCCCTCGGCGCTGCGGTATAGCCCCGCCCATGAACGAGCTCATTCGCATGGTGGTGCAGTTCCTCGTGACCGGGGTGAGCGTGGTGATCGTGGCCGCGCTTCTGCCCGGCATGAAGGTCGATCGCTACGGCGACGCCGTGGGCTTCGCGGTGGTCACGGCGGTGCTCAACGTGATCGCGTGGCGCGTCTTCGCGCTCTTCACCTGGCCCATGGCCGTGCTCACGCTCGGCATCGGCGGGTTCATCCTCAACGGGGTGATCTTCCTCGTGGCGCGGCGCCTCGTGTCGGGGGTGAAGATCTCGGGCTGCCTCGTGGCCGCCATCGCCGCCCTCCTGGTCAGCGTCGTGAACTCCGCGCTGATGCACGCGCTCCACGACATCTTGAGGTAGACATCGGGGCCTCCGATCATGCGCCCGACGCTCGCCCTCTCGCTCGCCCTCTCGCTCCTCTCGACCGCGTCGTGCAGACGCCTCCATCACAGACGCCCCGCGCCGCGCGCGACGCTCACCCCGCGGTGGTTCACGTACCCCGCGCAGGGGCTCCCCGCGCGCGTCGACGCTTCGAAGCACTTCCGCGGCGCGGTTCGCGTCGAGGGCGATCGCGCGGCGTCGGCCCCGTGGCCCGCGGCGCCGCTCGTCGCGACCGCGCACCTCGCCGACGGCCAGTGGCTCTTCGCGAGCGAAGACGGATCGCTCTATCGCGCGCCCACCTTCGCAGGGCGGATCACCTCGCTCGGCGGTCTCCCCGTGCGGGCCGCGCCGCTCGAGGCCGAGGGCGGCGTCGCGTCGGTGCGTCCTCGCTCCGAGGGCGCGCTCTTCGTCGTCGACCCCGACCGCGACGCGTGGAAGGTCGACGCTGCGGGCGTGGCCACGAAGCTCCCGATCGCGCGCGTGCTGAACGGGTTGTTCGTGTCTCCGTCGGAGATCTTCGCCGTCGTCGAGCCCGGCGCGCTGCTCCGCTCCACCGATGGCGGCGCGAGCTTCTCGCCCGTCGCGCTCCCGAGCGGCGCGGCGATCACGGTGACGCTCGACGAGTCGGGCGTCGCGGTGCGCACCACCGAGGCCACGCTGCGATGGACGAACGGCGCCCTCGCGGCCGCGACCGACGTGGTCTCTCCCGCGGCCTACAACGCGCTCGATGGCGACGCGCAGGCTGTGTATGCGCGCGTCGTCGAGGCCATTCCCGACGTGCCCTGGCGGCCCGGCGCGCTCGCTTCGAACCCCGACGGGACGGTCTCCATGGTGCGCGGCGACGAGGTGGTGACCGTCGACCCTCGCAGCAACCGCGAGCGTTCTCGCGTGAGGCTCCCTGGTGAAGACTGCTCCCTCGCGCGGGCGAGCGACGGGCTCCGCGCGGTGTGTCGTCAGGGCGGCTGGGCGATGACCGTCTCGGCCCTCGCAGACGGCGCGAGCGCGTGGTCGCCCATGCGCGATGAGCGCAACGCCGAGCCCATGGGCCCCGCGTTCTTCGACCGCGCCTCGCGCGCGTGGATCGTCGGCGCCCCGTGTCGACAGCGCACCGAGCCCGACACGCACCGCGTCTGCTACTACCCCGATGCGGGCGAGCCCGTGGAGCTGCGCCTGCCCTTCGCGGCCGTGCCCGTCGCGATGCACGCGGGCGCCGCGCTCGTGATCGACGGAGAATCTCGGCGCCAGAGCGCGACGCGCGCCGCGATCGTGCGAGGGAGCGCGGCGAGCGAGCTGTTCCTCCCGGGAGGACCCATCGGCGCGCAGACCGCGACGCTCGACGGCGACGCGCTGATGATGTGGGACGTCGACCCGGGCGGAGATCACATCCTCGCGCTCGTGCGCGGAGAGCGCGCTGGCAACGGGTGGACGTGGCGCCGCGTCGACGCGCCGTCGGGCACGCGCCGCGGCGTGTTCGCGCTCGGAGGCCGCGCGATCGTGGCGGGCAGCGACGCGTCGCTCCTCGCGATGAGCGTGCGGGGAGGAGCGTTCGAAGCGCTCCCTTCGCCCGTGGAGGGCGCGGGCGCGGCGTTCGCGCTCGACATGGCGGGGCAGTGGTTCTGCGCGGGGCCGTGGTGTCGCCTCGGAGGCAACCTCCTGCTCTCGACCGTCGCGCGGGAGTCCGTGGGCGTGGTCGCGCGCCACGACGCTGCGCCCGCGATCGATCACGCGCGTCGCCCGCGCAGGATCTTCGAATGTCACCCCGACGGCGTCGCCACGCCGGGCGTGGAGATGGACCACGGGAGCGCCGTCTCGGGCTACGCCCTCCGCGCGCAGGTGCAGGGCGAGTCCGTGTCGCTCACGTGGTACGGCGCGACCCTTCGCGGCGCCGCCACGGTTCGATGGCCGGGCCCCGCGGGAGACCTCTTTCGCGCGATCGGCGCCGTCGATGCGACGACCCCCGGCGCGATCGTCGAGCGCTGCACGCAGGGCCGATGCGCGCGCGCGTTCGCGTCGCCAGCGGGGCTCACGACGCTGCCGCTCCCCGCGACGATGCCGGGCACCGCGGCGCTGCACGCGACGGCCGACGGGTGGATCGCGCGCGCCGACGACACGCGCTTCGGAACGCCCGTGGTGACGCTCGTCTCGCTCGACGCGCGGGGCGCCGTGCGCGCCCGACGGACCTACGCGCTCTCGTCACAGAACGCCCGCGCCGACGCGGGGACGTTGGCGGGCGTCGCGGGCCTGTGGGTGCGCGAGGGCGCTGCTGCGCTGCGCTTTCATCCCATCGAAGGGGCGGCCACGGCGGAGGCCGAAGAGGTCTCCGAGGGCTGTGATCCCGCGGCGAGCGCGGAGGGCGTGGTGTTTCGCGTCGGAGAGCTCGACGCGGTGCGCGGCGAAGACTGGCTCGTCGACCCGACGGAGTGGCAGGTCGAGGAGCGGCTTCACGTGCGCTCGGGCCGCGCGTGCGTGGCCGCGATCGCGGGCGGAGAGCCGCGCGACGAGGTCGACGAGGCGAGGGCGAGGGAGCACACGCCCGTGCGCACCTTCGTGCTTCGCACGACGGGTCACGACGGAGCGTCGGCGCAGGCGTGGGCGGGGCGACAGGTGTACCCGCAGCGATGCGCGCTGCGGGTGCGGCGGTAGAGGGATCAGGGCTGCGGTGCGGTCGTCGGCACCATCTGCGGCTGCGCGGCGCCCTGCGTGGTGGTCGACGGCGTCGGCGTGGCGGGCGCTGCGCCCGCGTTGGGCGGCGTTCCGCGGAGGAGCTCCGTGAGGCGCGCGCGACGCTCGGCCTCGGGCATGTTGAGCACCTGCGCGGTGTCCATCGTGAGCATCGGGAGCGTGCCGGAGTTGACCACCGGGAGGTGCCCGTCCCAGCGCTCGAGCGTGCGGTACTGGATCACCTGCGGCGTCATCGAGAGGCGGATGATCTCGTTGGCCTGCGCCTCGGCGCGCGCCCTGATGAGCAGCGCATCGGCCTCGCCGCTCGCGCGCTGACGCGCGGCCTCGGCCTCGCCGCGCGCCGCGGCCACCTGCTGGTCGGCCTCGGCGCGCGTCTGCCGCACGCGGTTCTCGGCCTGGATGGCGTTCTGCGTGGCCTCCATCGCGCGGTTGATGGCCGCGACGACGTTGTCGGGCAGGCGCAGCGCGGAGTTGAACGTGAGCTGGTCGATGACGAAGCCCTCGGGCGTGAGGCGCTCGGTGACCTTGCGGAGGCTGTCGTTGAGGAGGCGCGTCTTGCCCGCGCCGTAGATCTCCTGCACGGGCATCTCCGAGGCGGTCTCGTTGATGGCCTCTCGCACGACGTTGCGAACGTAGCCGTGCGCGAGGATGAGCACGTCGCGCTGGCGGAAGCGACCGTAGAGCCGCGGGGCCTTGTCGGCGTCGATGTGGAACGCGAGGCCCACGTCGGCGTTGACGCTGACGCCCTCGGCGGAGGCGAAGGTGATCGACTCGTCGGCGGGCGAGCCCTCGTGCGCGTCGCGGGTCCACACGATGTTCTGCACGCTCGTGGGGAACTCCACCACGAGCTCGGTGAGGGGATTGTAGGCCACCCAGCCCGTGACGATGGGCGCGTTCTGAACGCCGCGCGAGCTCCCGGCGAGGCGCACGCGGATGCCCACGTGGCCGGGATCGACGCGCGTGCAGCTCGCCGAGCCCACGACGCACGCGAGCACCAGCACCACGAGCGTGATCACGGCGCTGCGCGCGAAGGACTTCGCGCCAGGTGAGAGGTTGCCAGATCGGTAGGGCGTAGTTGTCATGTTGGTTCCATTCGAGTGCTTCGAAGCCCCAGAAACGCGCCGGAGCGTAGGCCCGGTGACCCGCTCGGTGCCAGCACGAACGCGCCTCGGTGGGGCGCTCGGGCCGCGCGCCGCGGGCGTTTCCGGCGACGCAGAGCGGTGGTAGGGTCCGCGGCCTCGCGGGCGCCCCCACCGCCGCGCAGCAACACCCAACACTCCTTTCTGAGATCGACCCTCGCCGCATGCGCTTCGACCCTCCGCGCCTCGCGCTCCTCCTCGGGCTCTCCGTCGCGCTCCAGAGCGTCACGGCCGACGCCATCGTCGTCGCCCGCGTCACGCGGCGCGGGTACATCCTCACCGACGACGTCGGCGACTACGGCGACCGCATCCCCGTGGCCAACACCCGCGACACGGTGCAGTTCGTCGCCGAGGTGACCGCGGCCCTCGAGGAGGTCGACGGCTTTCACGAGGGCAACTACCTCGCGGCGATGCAGATCCCGCAGGTCGAGACCCCGCTGGCGTTCTACCTCCCGATCCGCAACGACGTGCGAGGCATCGGTCAGCGCAGCTCCGTCGACAGCCGCAGCGAGGTCTTCGACACCAACTCGCTCTTCCGCACGGCCTTTCCCCTCGACGGCTTCGTCTACCTCAACTCGTACCGCTTCTACACCGACCCCCGCGCGGTGATCTTCGGCCGCTTTCTCATCTGCACGCAGGAGTTCGGTCACCGCTACGGCGCGACGCTCTCGGCGCCCGCGTTCCCCCTCGGCGACGTCGACGCATCGACCGCCGACGCCGCCGTCGACGCCTCCGCCGACGTCGCTCCAGACGCCGCGGACGATGCCGTCAGCGACGTGTTCTCCGACGTGTTCACCGACGCGCCCTCCGACGCGCCCACGGATGTCGCGAGCGACGCGCCCTCCGACGCGAGCGGCGACGTGGTCGACGCGTCGACGGGCCCCGTGGCGCTCACGCGCGACGCCCTCCTCGGCCGTGGAAACACGGTCAACGGCATGGTCGTGAACCGCTCGCACTGGAGCTACTTCTTCAACTCCGGCGGCTCGCCGATGGAGGGCAACAACTGGAACGAGATCGCGCCCGGCATGTTCCGCACGGACCGACCCACGTTCCGCTTCTCGCCCCTCGACCTCTACAACATGGGGCTCATCCCGGCCTCCGAGGTGCCCACGACCTTCCTCATCGCCGACCCCCAGAACGCGCCGCGCAACGTCACCCGCGACAGCGCGCCCGAGTACTACAACCGCGTGGTCACGATCCGCGGTCGCCGCGTCGACGTCTCGATGAACGACATCGTGCGGGCCAACGGGATGCGCACCCCCGCGTACCCGTCGGCGCCGCGAAACCTCGACGTCGTGTGGGTGCTCCTCGCCGCGCCCGAAGACGTGAACGACGAGCTCGCCGCGGAGTTCGACGAGGCCATCGACTCGTGCGCGCTCGGGTACGCGTTCGCCACCGCCGAGCGCGGTCGACTCGTCACCACCGTGCCGGGCTCTGACGGCGGAGTCGAAGAAGACGCCTCGACGGGCGACGCCGCGGTCGACGCCCCCGAAGACGTCACCCGCCGCGACGTCCCCTTCGAGCCCGACGTGCCCAACATCCCGCCGCCCGACGGGATGTCCATGCCCGGCGCAGACGTGCCCGCGACGGTCGCCCCGGCGGTGCGCGCCGAGGGCGGCTGCGCGTGCAGCGCCGCCGCGCCGAGGTCGAAGGGCGGCGCCCCGCTCGCCCTCATGGCCGCGGCGGTCGTCGCGTTCTGTCGCCGCGCGCGACGCGGCGTGATGGCCCGACGCGAACGGTGATACGTTCGGCTCCGTGCGCGAGACCGACGCTTCAACGCCGCAGAAGAGCCTCCGGCACATCTTCCGCTGGGACCTCGACAAGACCTACCTCCACACGGAGTTCGACACGCTGATCGACATCGTTCGAACGGCCGTCGAGAAGCCCGAAGGCAAGCGCGCCGTCCCCGGCGCACCGGCGCTCATCCGAGAGCTCCGCGCGTCGGTGCCCTCGCGGGTCACCATCGTCTCGGGCAGCCCCGAGCAGATGCGCAGCACCCTCGAATCCAAGCTCCGCCTCGACGGCGTGCAGTGGGACGAGTTCGTGCTCAAGCCCTCGCTCAAGAACATCTTGCGGTTCCGGTTCCGCGCGCTGCGAGACCAGGTCGGGTACAAGCTCCCGGCGCTCCTCGCGGCGCGGCTCAAGGCCCCCGTCGACGTGCCCGAGACCCTCTTCGGCGACGACGCCGAGGCCGACGCCCTCGTCTACACCCTCTACGCAGACATCCTCGGCGACCGCCTCAACGACAAGATGCTCTCCGCCGTGATGGAGCACGCGAACGCCTACCCCGACGCGATCTCCGAGACCATCCGGCTCGCCAACCTCGTCGAGCGCACCGACCCCGTGCGGCGGATCTTCATCCACCTCGAGCGCAAGAGCGACCCGGCGTTCTTCCGTCGCTACGGCGCCCGCGTGGTGCCGGTGTTCAACTACTTCCAGGCCGCCCTCGCGCTCGTCGCTGACGGGGTGCTCCAGCCCATCTCCGCGCTCCGCGTCGCCGCCGTCATCCTCGCGGACAAGAGCGTCTCGCCCGACGACCTCGCGCGCTCCGCGGCGGACCTCATCACCCGCGGACACCTCGCCCTCCCGGCCCTCGCCCCCGTCGTCGCGTCGGCGCGCTCGAACGACGGCCCCCTCGACCTCGACGACGAGACCCGCAGGCTCTTCGCCGACGCGCTCGCCGCGGTCGACGTCCCCCCCGTCGCGTTCGAGCCCGTCACCATCGACTACCTCGCCGCCCTCACCGACGACCGCGCGCGCTGGGAGGCCGCCCGCAAAGAGGCGAAAGCCGCTTCGAAGAACAAGAAGAGCAAGAAGGCCGACGACGAGGCGTGATCTCACGCGCTCCGCGGCCGTCGCCCGATGGACGTTCGCGCGGCGGCTCCCTACACTGAGCGCATGCTTCGCCGATACGCACGCCCCTCGACTCTCGCGCTCGCGCTCGCCGCGTCGCTCACGGGCTGCGGGGCCAAGACCGGGCTCCTCGTGCCCGACGTCCTCGAAGACCGCGCGGCCACGCCCGACGCGCCCTCCCCGCCGCCCGCCCTCTGCGTCGACGAGCAGCCCGACACGGGCGTGCTCCGGGTCAACCTCGAGACGCGCCCGCAGCTCTCCGTGGCCGACGTGTTCTTTCTCATCGACCGCACCGGCTCGATGGACGGCGAGATCGACAACATCAAGGCCAACCTCCAGAACACCATCGTCCCGCAGATCGCGGCGGCCATCAGCGACGTGCAGTTCGGCGTCGCGAGCTACGCGGACTTCCCCCTGACCCCGTACGGCGATCGCGGCGACGTGCCGTTCACCCTCGTCTCCCCCATCGATCGAAGCGTTTCGAACGTTCAGGGCGCCGTGAACAGCGTCGTCGCCTCGGGCGGCGGAGACAACCCCGAGGCCATGATCGAGGCCCTCTATCAGGTCGCCTCGGGCGAGGGCTACGCGCCGTGGATCTCCGCGCGCTCCCCCTGCGCCGGGCCGAGCCGCTCGGGCTACGCGTGCTTCCGCCGCGACGCGCTGCCGATCATCATCCTCATCGCCGACGCGCCGTCGCACAACGGTCCGACGCCGCGCAACGACTACGACGCCGCGGCCTTTCTCAACCCCGCGATGTGTCCCCCGACGATCCCGCGGTGCCAGGCCACCCGCGCGCCGCACTCCTTCGACGACGCGATGGGCGCCGTCAACCGCCTCGGGGCGCGGGTCATCGGCATCAACTCGGGCACCTCGTCGCTCTCGGGCCTCTCCGACCTCACGCAGATCGCCACCGCGACGAGCACCGTCACCGCCGCGGGCGCGCCGCTGGTGATCTCGATCCGCACCGACGGTGCCGACCTCGACTCGCGCGTCGTCTCCGCGGTGCAGACCTTCACCCGCCAGGTGCGCTTCAACGCCTCGGCGCGCGTCGTCGACCTCGACGCGATGAACCCGGCCTCGCGCATCGTCCGCGCCGTGCGCCCCGCGTCGGCCTCGCCCGCCGCGTCGGTGCAGCGCTTCGACGACATGAGCTTCTACGGCGTGATCCCGGGCACGCGGCTCACCTTCGCGCTCGAGCTCATCACGCCGCTCCCGCGCACGTCGGTCACGCAGCGCATCCCGGCGAGGGTGCAGTTCCTCGGCGACGGACGCGCGAACCTGGGGTTCCGAGACATCGAGATCGTGATCCCCGCGATCGATCAGCGCTGCGACGGCACCGACGCGGGCGCATCGATGGACGCCTCCGCGGACTGACCCGCCTCGCGCGAAATCTTCCCCCTCGCGAGCAAGTCACAGGGCGCGGTCGAGCGTCTATCATCGACGGCCCGCAGGTCGCGTCCGCGGCCTCCTCGCGCCGTCACCCCGCGAAGACCCACCACAGGAGCTCCGTCCACGACGATGACACGCCACCTCGCGCTCGCCTCGCTCACGCTCGCGCTCGCCGCCGCGCCCCTCGCGCCCGCGCTCGCCTTCTGCGGCTTCTACGTCTCCGACGCGAACCAGTCGCTCGTGAACAAGGCCACGCGCGTGGCCCTCATGCGCGACGGGACGCGCACCGTGCTCTCGATGAGCAACGACTACGACGGCCCCGCGCAGGACTTCGCGATGGTGGTCCCCGTGCCCATCGTGCTCCAGCAGGAGAACGTCCACACGCTGCCACAGGAGGTGTTCACGCACCTCGAGTCGCTCACGGCGCCGCGCCTCGTCGAGTACTGGGAGCAGGACCCCTGCTACCGCCCGCCGGCGATTCGATACCGCGCCGGGCGGCGATCGATGGAGGGCGCCGCGGCGATGCCCACGGACGAAGCCGCCGATGACCGCGACCTCGGGGTCCGCATCGAGGCCCGCTTCTCCGTGGGCGAGTACGACGTGCTGGTGCTCTCGGCCACGCAGTCGACGGGCCTCGAGACGTGGCTCCACCAGAACCACTACAACATCCCCACCGGCGCCGCGGAGTACCTCTCGCCCTACGTGCGCGAGCAGTGGAAGTTCTTCGTCGCGAAGGTCGACATCGAGCGCGCGCAGCGCAGGCCCGGCGGCGGCGTGCGGCTCTCGCCCTTGCGCTTTCACTACGACGCGCAGGACTTCCGCCTCCCCGTGCGCCTCGGGCTGATGAACGCCAACGGGGCGCAGGACCTCATCGTGTATGTGCTGCACCCGACGTCGCGCTTCGAGGTGGCCAACTACGCCAACGTGTTCATCCCCACGAACCTCGACGTCTCGAACTCGGCGCGGGGGAACTTCGGCGAGCTCTACGCGCGCCTCTTCGACTACACGCTCGATCAGGCCGGCGGCCGCGCCGTCGTGACCGAGTACTCATGGAGCACGAACTCCTGCGACCCGTGCCCGACGCCGCCCATCGACCAGTCCGAGCTCCAGGTGCTCGGCGCCGACGTGCTCGGCCAGGGACGCCCCGGCTTCGACCAGAGCTACCACGTCTACAACATGACCGTGACGCGGCTCCACACGCGCTACGACCGCGCGACGCTCACCGAAGACCTCGTGTTCCGCGAGGCCCCTCCCGTCTCGGGCGGACGCGAGGTCCAGGGGCGCGCGGGGCGCCTCGAACAGGGCGCCACACCCGCGGAGTACGGCGGAAACAACTTTCAGGCGCGCTACGCCATCCGTCACCCGTGGACGGGCCCCATCCGCTGCGCCAACCCGATCCGCGGTCGCTGGGGCGGTCCTCCCAACGGCGCGACGCCGCCGCCCGTCGCCGCGCGCGACCTCGCCGACGTCACCCGCGGACGCCTCCGCCTCGCCTCCTACGTGCGCTCTCCGATCCCCGCGCTCTCGCGCGGCTCGACGCCGCCTCGCGTGGCGCCTCCTCCGCCGCAGCCTCCGTCGACGCCGCCGTCCGTGACCCCGCCGGTCCGCACGCCGACCGTCGCCCCCGGCGGACGCGTGATCCAGAAGGCCGACGCCCGCAGCGTCGAGACGTGGGGCGCGACCGCGCTCCTCGTCGCCGTGGGCCTCTTCGTCCGCCGTCGCGCGAAGCGCTGACGAGCCCCCGCCGCCGCTCAGCGCATCAGCGCCTTGACCACCAGCACCACGCCGAGCGCGAGGACCGCGCACGACGACAGCACCGGGAGCACACGGAAGAGCGCGCCCTCCGTCGAGATGCGTTCGAAGCGCTGACGCGCCATCACGAACACGAGCCCGATCGCCATCAGCACCGCCGCGAGGCCGAGCGAGAAGGCCACGAGCAGCGCGAGCCCGAAGGCCACGCGATGCATCCCGATGGCCGCGAGCAGCACCACCAGCGCGCCAGGACACGGCACGATCCCGCCGCTCACGCCGAGCGCGATGAGGCTGCGGGTGCTGATCTCTTCGGGGGGCAGGTGCGAGTGCCCGTGGTCGTGGTCGTGCGCGGGCTCGGGCGCGTGGTCGTGCCCGTGGTCATGCGCGCGGGCCTCGTCGTGATCGTGCCCGTGGTCATGGTCGTGCGAATGCCCGTGATCGTGGTCGTGCGAGCGTCCGTGATCGTGGTCGTGATCGTGGTCGTGCGAGGGCCCGTGGTCGTGTGCCGCGTCGCGCGCCTGACTGCGCATGCGCCTCACGCGCGCGGGGAGCTGCGAGAGCGCGATGCCCGCCACGAGCGCGCCCGAGGCGAGCTCCAGCGCGCGCAGGAGCTTGTCGGAGCCCACGTACTGCTCGATCACGAGCGCGAACACGCCGAGCACGAAGACCGAGGCCGTGTGCGCCACCGTGACCGTCGCGCCGAGAATCAGCGCGTGCCGCGGACGGCCCCGCGCCCCCACGAGCCACGCCGCGACGAGGGTCTTGCCGTGGCCGGGCGAGAGCGCGTGACCCGCGCCGAGCGCGAAGGCCACCGCGAGCGCGAAGAGCACGAACCACGGTGAGCGATGCGGATCCCGCAGCAGCGCGACCAGCCTCGCGCCGTCGCTCGCCTCGCCGGGCCTCGCGTCGTGGTGGACGCCCAGACGCACCCCCGCGCTGTCTCCGCCCGCCGCCGAGCGGTCGAACACGAAGGTCGCGTCGTCGATGCGAGGCGGGCGCACCGCCGAAGATCCCGGGTTGTCGGGGTCCATCGGGTACGAGAGCGCCGCGCCCGCGCGCGGCCCGTCGGGCAGCGTCGACGAGACCACGCGGCCCTCGGGCGACGACTCCGCGCCGAGCTCACGCCAGCCGCCGCGGCCCGATTGAAAGCCGTCGCGCAGACGCACCGAGCACCGCGACCCGAGCGCGGCGGGGAGGGGCGCGCGAAACTCGATCGCCACGCGGAGCGTCGAGAGGCCGTTCTGACCCTGCGGCGCTTCGATCCCGTGAAAGACCTCTCGCAGCGGCGCCCGGGCGCCATCGACCTCGAGCGAGAGCGTCGGGAGGACGCGACTCACCAGACCTTGCACATAGGCGTCTCGCTCGGCGGGGGTCACCGCGCCGTCGTGGTTGGCGTCGAGCGATTCGATTTCAGTCCACGCGGGCATCTCGGCGAAATCGATGAGGTAGTCGACCTCGACCTCGCGGGTGTGCAAACGAATTCCCGCGTAGCGATTGATCGATGAGAGACCGAGCGGGTGCGAGTGCACGACTCCTTGCACAGTGAGTGCGGCGAGGAGAAGCGCAAGACCGGAGCATCGCGCGCGAAGGCTCATTCCGAGCGAGCGTCGTATCACGAAGAAGCTCCGCTCGAACCGTGGACGCGGTGATGCTTGATGTGAAAACATCCTCTCGCCGTGGATCCGCAACGCAACGCCGCACTCGTCTCGGACCTTGCTGATCCACCTTCGTCATTCGGGCGACGCTCCGGGCTCGCGCCCATCGGGAGCCGACCCGACGAGCTCGACACGATCGCCGTCGCGCTGACCGAGGCCGCGAGCGCTGCGACCGATCGCCTCGCCGCGACGGTGCGAACGCTACGGCCCGAGGGGGCCCTCGACGGCTCCACGGTGAGCGCGCTCCACACGGATGTGCGCCTGTTGCACGCCGCGGTGGATCACCTCCGCGCGCTCCACGCGGAGGGCGACGTCGTCGCGAAGCCCGCGCCCGAGCTCCTCGACGCCGCCTCCATCGCCCGCGACATCGCAGAGGAGCTCCAGGCCGAAGGGCTCCACGTGCAGATCGAGGCGTCGGGGAGCGGCCTGGTGTTCCCCGGTCACGCGCCTGACGTGCGGCGCATCCTGCGATGGATGATCGAGCGCGCCACCGCGGCCGACAGCGCCCCGTGGATCCGGCTGAGCATCGGCGCCGACGAGGGCTCCGTCGCCTTCGAACTCCCGTGGCCCGAAGACGACGTCTCGACCACCGCGGGGGCCGAGCGCGAGTGGCTCGTTCACCTCATCCACGAGCAGGCCGGCACGCTCTCGACCCGCGGCTTCAGGGCGCGCGTCGCTTTTCCGCTCGAGTCTCCGTCGCGCGACGTGATGCGCGACCCCGACGCCCTCACGCGCGAGATCACCGCGCTCCGCGAGCAGCGCGCCGCGCAGGTCCGCGAGTCCGCCTCGGTGATCGCGCAGCTCCGCGCCGCGCAGGCCGAGCTCGGCTTCGTCCGCGCGTACGCCACGCGCCTCGAGTCCATGCTCCGCGCCGCCGCGCTCGACCTCCAGCGCACGCTCGAAGGCATCGGCGGCACCGCCGCGGCGCTCGCCGAGCACGACCCCGACGCCTCCGAAGTGCAGACCGGCGTGCAGAAGGCCCTCGACCGCGTCGTGGTGCTCCTCCAAGACGCGGGCGTGCAGCTCCACGAAAGCTCCGGGAGCCACGTCGGTCCGCGCATTCACAGCGAGGAGCCCGACCCCATCAACACGCTCGAGAACCTCGGCGTCTCGGGGCCCGAGGCGCCCACCTCCACGCACGCCCGCACGCTGCCTCCCGCCGCGGGCGACCCCGACGAGGCCGAGATCCCTCTGGCCGAGAACACCTGATCGGGTGACCTCGACGACCACGATGACCCGCCGCGTCCGCGCGCGGGCGACGGCCTTCGGATTTCACCGCGTGGGCTTCGCGCGCGCCGCGCCCCTCGTCGACGACCACGCGCGCTACGAGCGCTGGCTCTCCGACGGGCACCACGGCGACATGCACTGGCTCGCCAACGAGCGCGAGGCGCGGCGCGACGTCGAGCACCCGTGGATCCTCCCCGGCGCGCGCAGCGTCGTGGTCTGCGCGCTCTCGTACCATCGCGGCGACGAGCCCTCGCCCATCGAGGGCGCCGCCGTGGCCCGCTACGCGCGGGGGCGCGACTATCACAACTTCTTCCGCAAGAAGCTCCG
Organism: Polyangiales bacterium; assembly: GCA_046351535.1. GTDB lineage: Bacteria > Myxococcota_A > Polyangia > Polyangiales > CAISKJ01. Next base: position 18,877 of record JAXLYG010000040.1, on the reverse strand, counting down.
CAAGCTGGCCGCGTGGATGCGCTCGGAGTTCGGCGCCGAGGCCCGGCCGATGGTCGACACGTCGCCCGTGCTCGAGCGCGCGTGGGCCCGCCTCGCGGGCGTCGGCTTCGTGGGAAAGAACGGCTGCGTCATCGCGCCGGGCCTGGGCTCGTACCTCCTCCTCGGCGAGGTGGTGACCGACCTCGCGCTCGACCCCGACGAGCCCATCGAGCAGCGCTGCGGGAGCTGCACCCGATGCCTCGACCTGTGTCCCACGCGGGCCTTCGTCGAGCCCATGGTCCTCGACGCGCGGCGCTGCGTCTCGTACCTCACGATCGAGCGCTCGGGGCCCATCGACCCCGCGCTCCGCCCGCTCATGGGCGACAGGATCTTCGGCTGCGACGACTGTCAGGACGTGTGTCCGTTCAATCGCACGGCGCCTCCGCCCGCGGAGTCGACGAGGGAGTTCGCGAGCGACGGGCGCTGGTCTTCGCTGCCGCCCGAGCGCCTGCTCACGATCGAGGCCGAGGCGTTCGAGCGCGTCGCCGAGGGGAGCTGCCTCGCGCGACCGGGCGCCGACGGCATGGCGCGAAACGCCGCCGTGGTGCTCGGCAACACGGGCGCGCGCAGGCACCTCGCGGTGTTGAGAGAGACCGCCGCGTCACACCGGAGTGAGACGGTGCGAGAGGCGGCGGCGTGGGCGGTCGATGCGATCGAGGTGAGGGAGCGGACGAAGGCGTAGCGCGCGGCGACGCCCCGCGACGTTCAGGAGTCCTTGGGGCCGTGCGAGGCGAGGCCGCCCTTGCGACCGGCGACGCGCGCGGCTTCGGAGTTCCACTCGTGGCCGGTGCCCTTGCTGTGCGACGCCTGGCCGCCCTTGCGCGCGATCTCGCGCTGCTTCTCCGCGCTCATCGCCGCGAAGCCTCGGCGCGCCTTGGGGCGGGGCGCCGCCGACGTGCGCGTGGCGGACGCGCCGCCATCGGCCTCCTGGCGCGACGGGCCATGCTCGCTCGGCACCATGGACTGGCTGTTCGTATGGCTCATGATGAAGTCTCCTCTTCGCGCGCAGGGCGCACACTCGTCGGCTTCGTCGACCGTCGCCGACCGTCATCCGCGCGACGACGGACCTCGTCGTCACCATTGACGACACGCGGCGCGGGAGTGGCTTCGTGCGAGCGTTGGCGCTCAGTCGTTTCGCCTTCTCGCTCTGTTCTAACGGAACACGCCGCGCAGGCTTTAGCGAGCTCCTGCGTTTTCCCCGACGGCGGCGGCGCGCACCCCGACTGCGCCCTCACGCGCAGGAGGCGACGGCGCGGTCAGACCGAGGTGATCTTGCGGCGCGCGAGGTCTGCCGCGCCGGCCACGCCCGCCGTCGCGCCGAGCGCGCTCTCGACGATGCGCACGGACTTTCGGAGGTCGGGGTGGCTCGCGTAATCGATCCCCTCGCGCACGGCGTCTTTCACGTAATCGCTCGCGAACCACACGCCGCCGCCCATGAGCAGCACGTCGGGGTTGAGCACGTTGATCACCGCGCCGAGCGAGCGGCCGAGGAGGTCGCCGCCCTGCTCCAGCAGCACGCGCGCGTCGGGGTCGCCCCTGCGCGCGGCGCGCTCCAGATCGACGGCCGTGACCTCGGGGTACGCCTCCGCCGGGAGCAGCTTCAGCCCGCCCTGCGCGCGGACCTCGGTGGCCCTCCGCGCGAGCGCAGCGCCGCCCACGTAGGCCTCGAGGCACCCGCGGCGACCGCAGCCGCAGAGGGGGCCGTCGTTGGGGCCGCTCTTCACGTGGCCGATCTCGCCGCCGAAGCCGCGCGCGCCGGTCCAGAGCGTGCCCCCCGCGATGATCGCGGAGCCCACCCCCGCCCCGAGGAACACCACCAGCAGCGTGTCGGCCCCGACGCCCGCGCCGAAGCGGTACTCGCCCCACGCGATGGCCTTCAGGTCGTTGTAGACCACCACGGGCACGCCGAGCCTGCGCTCGAGGAGCTCGCCGAAGGGCACGTCGATCCAGCCCAGGTTGGGCGCCCTCGCGATGAACCCGGTGCCCTTCTCGACCCACGCCGCGACGCCGACGCCCACGGCCTCGACGGGCGCGCCGTCTGACACCGCCTCGACGGAGCGCACCACCGCGTCGATCGCGTCGACGGGCTTGCGCAGTCCGCCGTGCTCGAACGCGCGCAGCGACGACACCGCGCCGTTGGGCGCCACCACGCCCGCGCGCAGCCCCGTTCCGCCGAGGTCGATGCCGACGACGCTCACGCGCCCTCTCGCGCCCTTCGCACGACGTCTTCGACCTCGCGCCGCAGCTCGTCTCGGCGGGCCTCGCTCACGGCCTCGAAGCGCAGCACGAGCACGGCCTGGGTGTTCGACGCGCGCACGAGGCCCCAGCCGTCGCCGAAGTTCACCCGCGCGCCGTCGACGTCGGCCACCGGGTGCGTCGGCTGGTAGTGCGCCAGCACCTCGGCGACCACCTTGAACTTCAGCTCGTCGGGGCAGGGGACCCTGATCTCGGGCGTCACGAAGGTGGGCGGCAGGTCCGCGAGCATCTCGCCGAGGCCCTGCTCCGACGACGAGAGGATCTCGAGGAGGCGCAGCGAGGCGTAGATCGCGTCGTCGTAGCCGAAATAGCGGTCGGCGAAGAAGAGGTGCCCCGACATCTCGCCCGCGAGGAGCGCGTGCTCCTCCTTCATCTTGGCCTTGATGAGCGAGTGGCCGGTCTTCCACATGATGGGGCGGCCGCCGTGCTTCGCGATGTCGTCGTAGAGCGTCTGCGAGCACTTCACCTCGCCGAGGATCGCCGCGCCCGGGTGCCGCGCGAGCACCGCGCGCCCGAAGGCCACGAGGAGCTTGTCGCCCCAGATGATCTCGCCCTTCGCGTCGACGGCGCCGAGGCGGTCGGCGTCGCCGTCGTAGGCGATCCCCACGTCGGCGCCCGAGGCGCGCACGCGCTCGATGAGCTCGGCCACGTTCTCGGGCAGCGTCGGGTCGGGGTGGTGGTTCGGAAAGCGCCCGTCCATGTCGCAGTAGAGCGCCTCGGGCTCGATGCCGACGGCGCGCATCGCCGCGAGGGCGAGGGGGCCTCCGGCGCCGTTGCCCGCGTCGACCACGACCTTGAGGGGCTTCGCGCCGAGGCGGATGTTGCCCTTCATCCACGCCACGTAGCGCGGGCCCACCTCGACGTCTTCGACGTGCCCGCCGGGCTCGTGGATGAAGTCACGGCGCTCGATGCGATCGGCGAGCGCGCGGATCTCCTCGCCGTGCACGGTCCCCTTGCCGATGAGGATCTTGAAGCCGTTGTCCTCGGGGGGGTTGTGGCTCCCCGTGACCATGATCCCGCCGTCGGCGTCGAGGTGGTTCACCGCGAAGTAGAGGAGCGGCGTGGGGCCCTCCTCGATCTGCACGACGTGTCGGCCCGTCTCGACGAGCCCCTCGACGAGGGCCTTTCGAAGCCGCTTCGAAGAGACGCGACAGTCGTGGCCCACCATGATCCTGCGCTTGCCACGCGAGGCCATCACCGTGCCGAGGGCGCGTCCGAGGTCGCGGATGAGGTCGTCGTCGAGGTCGCGGTCTGCGCGGCCGCGGATGTCGTACTCACGAAAGATCTGGGTGTTCATCGCTGCTCCGTCATCGCAAGGCTCAGAGCACGTCGCCGCGGCCCTTGGGCCCGAGCGCGTCGACGGCCTTCTTCACGTCTTGAGCGCGCTCGCGGGGCACCACGAGCAGCGCGTCGGGCGTGTCGACCACCACGAGGTCGCGCACGCCCACGAGCGCCACGACCTTGCCGTGCGGCGCTACCACCATGTTCCCCTCGGCGTCGCAGAGCACCGCGCCGTCGGCGCGGACGACGTTGCCCGCGGCGTCGCGGGCGCCGAGCTCCCACGCGGCCTGCCAGCTCCCGACGTCGCTCCAGCCGCAGTCGACGGGCACCACGGCCACCTCGGCGACCTTCTCCATCACGCCGTAGTCGATCGAGACCGCGGGCAGACGCGGAAAGCGGTGCTCGATCTCCGCGCGCTCGTCGCCGCCCTTCGAAGCCACCGCGTCGAAGACCGCGACGGCCTCCGAGACCTCGGGCATGTGCTTCGCCACGGCCTCGCGCATCACGTCGGCGCGGAACACGAAGATCCCCGCGTTCCAGAGGTGTTCGCCGTCGTAGAAGAAGCGCTGCGCCCTGGCCGCGTCGGGCTTCTCGACGAAGGCCCGCACGCGCTGAACGCCCGCGGGCGCGCCCTTCATCGCCTCGCCGACGTGGAGGTACCCGTAGCCCGTCTCGGGGCGCGTGGGCTTGATCCCCAGGGTCACGATGGAGCCCGTCGCCGCGGCCTCGCACGCCGTCTGGAGGCTCTTCACGAACGCGGCCTCGTCGGCGATGTACGCGTCGGCCGCGAGCACCACCACCACGGCCTCGCGGTCGCGGCGCTGGATCATCGCCGTGGCCCAGGCCACGCAGGGCCCGGTGTTTCGCCCCGCGGGCTCCAGCATCAGGTTCTCGACGGGGAGCTCCGGGAGCGCCTCTTTCGCCGCGTCGGCGAGGTCGGCGCGGGTCACCACGAAGACGTTCTCGATGGGCGAGAGCGACGCGACGCGGCGCGCGGTGGCCGTGATGAGCGCCGTGCTCCCGTCGCCCGCGAGCGGCAGAAACTGCTTGGGGTGCAGCTTGCGCGAGAGGGGCCAGAAGCGCGTGCCTGATCCCCCTGCCATGATGACCGTGTAGACCTTCTTCATCGCTCTCCTCGCGGCGCCGTTGCGTCTATCACGGCGCCCACGCGGGAGGGAACACCCGCGGCTTTGTTGCCTTCGCCGTCGGCCTGGATGAGGGTCGCCGGAGCCGATGTTTCGAGACGCCCTTCGCCGCGCCGCGCCGCGCACCCTGCTCGCCCTCTCGGCGCTCGTCACCGCCTGCGAGACGCAGCCCACGCACGAGGTGATCTCGCTCAACGACCTGACGCCCCGGCAGGTCGAGGTCGGCGATCGCATCGTCGTGCAGGGCAGCGGATTTCCCCTCGCGGCGGACATCCGTCGGGTGACCCTCCGCCTCTCGGGGGTGCTCTCTCGCCCGGGGCTCCCCCAATGTCCGAGGCCCATCAGCCTCGCGATTTCAGACCCCGCCGAGACCGGATCGGTCATCGACCCCATCACGGGCGTCGAGCACGAGTCGCTCTACGCGGCCGCGTCGATTCACACGCTCCGCGTCGAGGGCGGCAACCGCATCGAGTTCACGGTCACCGAAGAGGTGCTCCGGGCGCTCACCACCTGCCCCGGCGAGCGGTCGCGCGTGGTGGCGCCGCACTCCACGCTGGCCCTCACGGGGCCGCGCGCGGGCGTCTCGATCGAGGTCGAGACGATGCAGGGCACCACGCTGGCCTCTGCGAGGGCCCTCCGCGGGCCCCGCGTCGACGTGCTGTCTCCGTGGGGGCGCACCCTCGACGCCGAGCGAACGGCGAGGGCCGAGGCCGACCGCGCGCTGACCTTCATGGGCCTCCGTCTCGCGGCGGTGCACCCCGCCGAAGGGGGGCTCCAGATCGAGCACGTCACGCCCGGATCGCCCGGTGATGAAGCGGGTCTCGTCGACGGAGACGTCGTCGAGCGGCTCGACGGCGCGACGCTCCTGGGCGTGAGTGATTTTCGTCCGTCGCCCGGCGCCGAGCTCGCGGTGATCTCGGTGCGTCGCGGAGACGCCGTCGAAGACCGTCCCGTGCACGTGGGCGCGCTCACCCGCGGCGTTCCCCTCGACGTGGTGGCGACGGCCGTCGCGCTGCTCGCCGCGCTCGCCGTCGTGGCCTTCGGAATGTCTCCCCGCCGTGGGCTCATGGGCTGGGCCGCGTCGCGCTTCGCGCCGACCGTCGGGGCGCTCCCTCGGTCGTCGGCGCCGTCGCGCCTGAAGCGCTTCACCGAAGGCGTTCGCGAGGTCTTCGCGGGCGACGTCGAGCGCTCGACGCTGACCTTCGCCGCGGTGGCGACGACGGCGCTCGTGGTGCCCTTCGGCCAGGCGATCTTCGCGCTCGACCCCGACGTGTCGCTCGCGCACCTGACCAACCTCCTCGCGACGGTGGCGCTCTCGGCCCTCACGGCGCGCGCGGCGTCGCCGAACCCGACGATCGCCCTCTCCCTTCGCGCGGTCGGGCGGCGGCTCCTCATGGAACTCCCCGCGCTCTGCGCCGTCGTGGCGACGGTGCTCCTCTCGGGCGAGCTCCGCGTGGTCGGCGTGATGACCTCGCAGAGCGGCGCGCCCTGGGGGTGGAACCTCTTCCGCAACCCCGCGCTCCTCGCGCTCGGCGTGGCGCACCTCGGGTCGCTGATGATGTTCGCCCCCGAGGCCCGCGCGCAGTCTTCGCGAGGGCTCCGCGCCGCCACCTGGGCGCTCCTCGTGGCGCGCTCCGCGCTGGCCGCCGTGCTGCTCCTCGGGGGCGCCCGCGTGCCGGGGGTCGACCTCTCGTCGCAGGAGTCCGCGGTGGGCTTCCAGATGCTCGGTGCGCTGCTGCTGATGGCGAAGACCTGGGGGCTCGTGGCCCTCGCGCGGGCCTTCGCGCCCCGCGTCGGCGCGGCGCACCCTGCGCTGCTCACCACCGTGGCGCTGCGGTACCTCGCGCCGCTCGGCGTGATCGGCGTGACGCTCGTCGCCTCCTGGGAACCTCTCTCGCGCGCCGTCCCTCCGAGCGCCTGGGAGCTCGCCGTGCTGGTCTCCTCGCTCGCGACCTTCGCGGCCTGCGCGACGGGCGTGGGCGTGCTGCTCCCGTCGGCGCAACGCGCGCGCTGAGCGCCAGACGCGCAGCGCGTTCGTCGCGCGCAGACTCCGTCAGAAGCCTTGTTTTCCGTGCCTTCGGAGCGATATCCCTAGTCCCCGATGTGGCGCGGCATTGCATGGACGTGGCTCATGGCCTCGGCGCTCGCGGCGTGCGTCCCCGACGTCCGCCTCTACCGCGTGGACGCTGGTGGTGACGTCTCCGACGTGACGGACATCCCGCGCGCGCCCGATGTCACCGATGCGCCCGATGCCACCGATGTCACCGATGCCACGGATGTCACCGACGTCACCGATGCCACGGATGTCACCGATGTCACCGATGCGAGCGACGCGACGGATGCGAGCGACGTGACCGATGCGCCCGACGTCGCGGACGTGCTGACGTGTCCCTCGGGACAGGGCGTGTGCGCGGGCGCGTGTCGTGACCTCGCGAACGACGTCTCGAACTGTGGCGCGTGCGATCGTCGATGCGCGTTCCCCCACGCGAGCGCGACGTGCAGCGCGGGGGCGTGCGTGCGCGGCGCCTGCGAGATGGGCTACGGAGACTGCAACGCGACGCCCTCCGACGGCTGCGAGACCGAGCTCCGCGCGACATCGGGCGACACCAACAACTGCGGCGCGTGCGGTACGCGATGTCCGCTCCCTCCCGCGGGCGCGATCGCCGTGTGCAGGTCGGGCGCTTGTGACGTGAGCATCATGTGCCCCGCGGGCCTGGGCGACTGCGACGGCGTCGCGGCCAACGGCTGCGAGACCACCACCGCGACGAGCGCCTCCCACTGCGGACGCTGCGGCAACGCGTGCCCCGCCTCGCAGACTTGCACCGCGGGCGTGTGTCAGTGCGCCGTTGGCGTCACCTGCGGATCAAGCTGCTGCCCCGCGGGACAGACCTGCTCCTCGGGCCTCTGCTGCCCCGCGGGACAGACCGCGTGCGGCGGCGCCTGCGTCGACACGGCCACCAGCCTCTCGCACTGCGGCGCGTGCGGAAACGCCTGTCCCACAAGGGCCAACGCCTCCCCCGCGTGCGCGGGCGGAGCCTGCGGAAACGCCTGCGCCGCGGGCTTCGGCGACTGTGACGGGATGCTCTCCACGGGCTGTGAGACCAACGTCCGCACGAGCGCCTCGCACTGCAGCGCGTGTGGAATCGCCTGCGGCACCGGGCAGTCGTGCGTGCAGGGCATGTGTTGCGCCTCGGGGCAGTCGGTCTGCGGCGGCGCCTGCGTCGACACGAACACCAGCGCCTCGCACTGCGGCGCGTGCGGAAACGCCTGCGCCACAGGGCAATCGTGCGTGGCCGGGGTCTGCGGGTGCGCGACGGGCACCACGCTCTGCGGCGGCGCCTGCGTCGACACGCGCACCAGCAACGCCCACTGCGGCGCGTGCGGGCGGAGCTGCGTCTGCGCCGCGGGCGCCTGCGCGACGGGAGACAGCCTCGCGCTCGGCGCGAACCACGCCTGCGTGAAGATGAGCGACGGCACCGCGCGCTGCTGGGGAAACAACAGCGCGGGGCAGCTCGGCGACGGGACCCTCACCTCGCGGAGCACGCCCGTCGCGGTCGTCGGACTCACCGGAGTCGTGCAGCTCACCGCGGGGAGCAACCACACGTGCGCGCGCCTCTCGGGCGGCGCCGTGGTGTGCTGGGGCGACAACACCTGGGGCCAGCTCGGCGACGGCACCAGCACGAATCGGCGCACTCCTACGGCGGTCACGGGGCTCACCAACGCGGTCGAAGTCGCCGCGGGTGGTGACATCACCTGCGCGCGCAGGAGCGACAGCACCGTCGTGTGCTGGGGGCACAACGTCTACGGCGGCCTCGGTGACGGCACCACCACCACGCGCACCGGACCGGTTGTGATGTCTGGCGTGAGCGACGCCGTGATGGTGCGCACGAGCGGCGAACACACCTGCGTGGTGCGCGCGGGCGGCGGCGTGCGCTGCGTGGGGCGCAACGGCTACGGCCAGCTCGGCGACCGGACGTCGACGGAGCGATCCGTCGCCGTCGATGTGATGGGCGTCTCGACCGCGGCCGAGGTCGCGCTCGGTCTCGACCACACCTGCGCGCGCCTGCTCGACGGCACCGTGCGCTGTTGGGGCGCGGGTCTTCAGGGACAGCTCGGCGACGGCGCGTCGAGCGCGAGCGACGTGCCCGTGACGGTCTCGGGGCTCGACGCGGTGGCGCAGCCTCCGCCAGCGGCGCCGACTTCACCTGCGCGCGCAGGACCGACGGAACCGTCCGCTGTTGGGGCTACGGCGCGCACGGAGAGCTCGGCGACGGCCGCGGCGCCTTCGCCGGGTCACCCGTCGTCATGTCGGGTGTGACCGACGCCGCAGAGGTCGCCGCGGGAGGCACGCACACCTGCGCGCGCACGAGCGTCGGCGCGGTGATGTGCACCGGGTACAACTCCTCCGGTCAGCTCGGTGACGGAACCACCACACGCCGCGACGCCCCCGTCTCCGTCGTCTGGCCCTGACCCGTCACCGCGCGCGCGTCGGACGCCCTCCCTGAAGGGCCTTCGCGATGAGGTCGGGGGGCACCTGCGCGGCGGGCACCGTGCGTCCTCGCGGCGGCGGCGGGGCGCGTCGGGCGCTGCGTCCTGCAAAGCGTCGAGGCGGGCGCGTGTCGTCTTCGAACCAGGTCCGCACGTCGGCGTCGAGCCCGAGGCCGTGCATGTAGTTGTAGAGGGCCTTTCGAAGCCCCGCGCCGAGCCAGTCGTGGTCGGCGCCCACGGGGTCTGTGAAGGCCACCTCGTTGCGCGCGAACGTCACCTCGGGCTCGCGCTTGAGCTTGATGCCATAGAGGTCGGGGCGCTTGCCGATGGGGCTGTGCACCGTGGCCGCGAAGCGGTGCCAGAAGCCCGAGTGGAGGCACCCCTCGACGAAGAGCTGGCGCACGCGCTCCAGCGAGTCGACGGTCTCCTGCACGGTCTCCGTGGGAAAGCCGTACATGAGATAGGCGTGCACGAGCACCCCCGCGTCGCTGAAGGCCCGCGTGACGCGCGCGACCTGCTCCACGGTGACGCCCTTCTCCATGAGCTTCAGGAGACGGTCTGACGCCACCTCGAGGCCGCCGCTGATGGCGACGCACCCGGCCCTCGCGAGGAGCGCCGTGAGCTCTGGCGTGAAGGTCTTCTCGAATCGGATGTTGCCCCACCAGGTGATCGAGACCTTGCGCGCGATGAGGCGCTCGGCCAGGGCCTTGAGGGCCGCGGGCGGGGCGGCCTCATCGACGAGGTGAAAGCCCGTCTGTCCGGTCTCGCGCACCAGCGACTCGATGCGGTCGACGAGGAGGTCGGCGGGGGCGCCGTCGTAGCGGCCGATGTAGTCGAGGGTGATGTCGCAGAAGGAGCACTTCTTCCAGTAGCAGCCGTGGGCGACGGTGAGCTTGTTCCAACGACCGTCGGCCCAGAGGCGGTGCATGGGGTTGAGCATCTCGAAGAGCGACACGTAGCGCGCGAGCGGGAGCCCGTCGTACGTGGGCGTCCCCGCGTCGCGATGGGGAACGTCGTGGCGCGTGTCGGTGGTCTCGAACACCACCCGATCCTCTCGACGGAGAAAGGTGCGAAAGAGGGGCTTCGACGCGTCTCGCAGGTGATCGAGCAGCGCGAGGAGCGGACCCTCGCCGTCGTCGAGGGTGATGTAGTCGCAATAGTCGAACACGCGCGGGTCCGAGAGGCCGCGGAGCTCGGTGTTCACATACCCGCCGCCCATCACCACCCGCGCGTCGGGGAGCGATTCCTTCACCACCCGCGCGATGCGAAAGGCGCCATAGACGTTGCCCGGAAAGGGCACCGTGAGCCCCACGAGGTCGGGCTCGTGCTCGACCAGAAGCTCCCGGGTGATGGCGTCGAGCGTCTCGTCGATGAAGGTGTCGTCGTCGTCGAGGGCCTCGGCCAGCGCGTCGAAGGTCGGCGCGCTCGCGGCCAGCTTCTCGCCATAGCGCGAGAGTTCGAAGCGGGGGTCGATCCCTTCGCGGATCATGTCGGCCAGGTCGTCGATGAAGAGGCTCGCGAGGTGCCGCGCGCGGTCCGTGGTGCCGAGGGCGCCGAAGGCCCACGAGAGCGTGTCGTCCTGCGCCCGCAGCGCTTCGAAGCGCGGGCCTTCGGGGAGGAGCCTCCCGCCCGCGACGCGCAGCGCGAAGCTCGGGTCGCCACCCTGAAGAAAGCGGATCACCGGGTCGATGAGCTCGACGCACGCGTCGGCGTTCTTCAAGAAATGCGCGATCGGCTCGGGGACGCCCTCATAGCCGTCTCCGACGTCCATCTCCCGCGCGCGCGCCTCGAGGATGTCGCGCACCCGCGAGAGGCCCTCACGGGAGAACACCCGGAGAAAGAGCGCGATGGCGGGGTCGGCCTGCGCGACCTCCAGGCCCTCGCCGCCGCGCTCCCTCAGAAAGCCCGTGAGGTACGCCGTCGCGGGGTACGGCGTGTTCACCTGGGTCATCGGAGGCGTGAGCAGCAGGACCTTCATCGCGTCACTCTCTCCATCATCTCCCCGGCGCAGCGCGTCGGAGCGCTCAGGGCGGTCGTCGCTCGATGGTCTCGCGGGTGACGGCCTCGACGCCCTCGCCGATCGCGTCGAGCGGGAGGTCGTTGGCGTCATGTCCGAAGGGGTCTTCGATCTCGACGCCGATCTCGTCGATGCCGTAGAGCGCGAAGGCCAGCACCGCCGCGGCCACCGGGGTGTATCCGTGGAGCGCGTCGACCATCGCGAAGGGCGCCGTGAAGGTGAACACCATCAAGAAGGTCTTGATGTGCTGGGCGTACGCGAAGGGCACAGGTGTACGGAGGATGCGCTCGCACCCGCCGAGGTTGTCGTGAAGGGCCGTGAGGTTGGCGTCCATCACGGCGAGGCGCTGCTCGGTGAGCCGACCGGCGCGGGCGAGGGCGCAGAGCCTCCCGCTGATCCATGAGAGCATCACGGCGGGGCGGTGCTGCGCGGGCTCGAGCGCCGCCCGGAGCTCCGGGCCGATCACGGCCTCGACGGCGCCGAGGTCGCGCTCTCCGCGGAGGTGTTGCCGGGTGAGGGCGAAGAAGCCCGCGATCATCGGGCGGAGGGCGGCGCGGTCGGGGCCGTCGTCGCCGTCGATCATGTGGGCGCACTGCCGTGAGAGGTCGCGCGCGCGGTTGACCATGGCGCCGATGAGCTTGCGCCCTTCCCACCAGCGGTCGAACGAGGCGTTGGTGCGAAACACGAGGAGCAGGCCGAGGGCCACGCCCACCATCGTGTGGGCCACCGGCGCGATCTTGAAATTGATCCGTCGGTGCAGCTCGAGGGCCGCGACGCCGATGAGCGCCACGGAGAGCACGCGCCCCACGAGCTTCGGCAGCACCGAGCCGTGCAGGCGAAAGACGATCGAGAGCCATCTGCGGGTGTCGTATTGGACCATCGAAGGGCGCGTACACTACCCGATGGACCCGCGGCGACGCGAGCGTTGTCGCGTGTCAGGGCGGCGGCGGGCGAAGCGTCGATGGAGGGAGGCGCGGGGCGCGTCCGGGCGACGCCCCGGGAGGGCGTCAGGCGCTCTCGGTCGAGTCGGCGGCGGCTTCGACCGCGGGGGCCGCGGGCTCGGCGACGGCGGCGGGCGCCGCGGGCGCGGGGTTCTTGCGGGGGCGACCGGGGCCGCGCTTGGGCTTGCCGCCAATGCCGTAGCGGGCGTCGCGGCGCTCGCCGTGCTGGATCACGTCGCCGCTCTCCTTGAGCTTGCCGAGCGCGTACTGGAAGCGACCCTCGTCGTCGGCGCTGAGCTTGAGGTTCGTGAGGATCTCCTTCGAGGAGAGGTTCCGCGCGGACTTCTGGAGCAGCGTCACGATGCGCTCGCCGAGGCGGCTCACCTGCTCGGGGGTGCTCTTGACCACGCGAGACTTCTTCGCCGGGGCCTTGGGCGCAGGGGCCTTGACGGCGTCCTTGCGCGGGCGCCCGCGCTTCTTCGCGGGCGCGGGGAGCTCACCCTCCGTCGCGGCCGAGCGGCTCGCCACGTTCACCTGAGACACGGCGTCGACCACCGCTGCCGAGAAGACCTTGAGGAGCTCTCCCGTGAAGTCGCGGAGAACCTTGGCGATCGCGCGCTGCGTATCCATATCGTTTAACCTCTTTCGTTGCTCTCAATGGTGCAACGGCACCTGTGCTGTCAAGCGAATATCGGGAACGATGCTGTGTGTCATCGCCCGCGTACACCGCAGTGACCGCGCGTCGGACCGCGGAGCACCTCACGATTTCACCTGCAATTCCGCTGCGGAATGACAGCACCGAAGACGCGACGGCGCAGCGCGCGAGGCGTCATGAATTCGACGCCGGGGCGCGCGATGTCCTCATCACACGCGTGGCGGATGTGGGCCCCCTCCCCGTCCCTCCCCGGCGAAGCGAGGGAGGGGGCCGGTGCCCTCACCCCGTCCCTCTCCCGCGAAGCGGGAGAGGGTGCCCGTTGGTAGCTGGCATGCCCTCACCCCAGCCCTCTCCCGCCAGAGGCGGGAGAGGGTGACGATGTGCGCAAACAAGCGACGTGAGCGACCTGCGCAAACAAGCGACGTGAGCGACCTGCGTAAACGAGCCTCGTGAGCGACGCGCGTGAACGAGCGACGTGAGCGACGCGCGTGAACGAGCGATGTGAGCAACGGGAGCGACACGCGTAATCGAGCGACGTGAGCGACGCGCGCGTAATCGAGCGACGCGAACGCCCGGACCGGAGCGATTCTGTTACCGAGAAGCCGTCGGGCGTCGAGCGCGTTGTCAACAGTCACCCTCTCCCGCCTCTGGCGGGAGAGGGCTGGGGTGAGGGCATGGCGGCTACCAACGGGCACCCTCTCCCGCTTCGCGGGAGAGGGACGGGGAGAGGGCACCGGCACCCTCTCCCGCTTCGCCCGCTCGGTGCGACTTCGGCGAGGGGGCCCTAGAACTGCACCGTGCGCTCGGCGTAGCCCGCGTCGCGGATGGCCGTGGCGCGCGCGCGATAGAACTCTCGCCAGAGGTGCAGGTAGCCCTCCTGCAGCCGCTCGGGCGACATCTTCGCGGGCCGGAACACCACGTTGGCGTCGTTGTACTTCGACCAGTCGCGGTGGAGGATGCGCTCCTCGGCCACGAGCCGCTGCCACGACGGCGTCGCGGGGTACGGCGTGAAGATCGCGAACTCTGCCTTGCGCACGCCCGCGCTGTCGCAGAACGCCAGCATGCGGTCGAAGACGCCCTCGTCGTCGTCCTCGTTGCCCACCAGGAACGACGTGTACGGGTCGATGCCGTGATCGAGCGCGCGCTTGATGGCCTCGTGGGCCTTCGCGTTGGCCGACGGATCCTTGCCCGTGAAGGCCCCGCGCGTGATCGGGTCGAAGCCGCCCACGAGGTAGAACATCCGAACGCCCGCGCGCGAGAGCTTCTCCCAGAGCCACTTCGGCGTCGCGAGGAGCAGCGGCATGCTCACGCCCACGTAGCTCACGCAGCGGATGTCGTGCTCCACGATCGCGTCGAGCACGTCGCCGAGCTGACGCTGCGCCCCCGCCGCGGGGAGAAAGCTCGTGTCCTCCGTGAGCGACGCGAGGCGGCCCTTCGCCGCGATCTGACGGAGCTGACCGAGCACGTGCTCGATGGGGAGGTGCCGCATGGGCTTGCCCATGCTCGTCGGCAGGATGCACGCGTCGCACTTCAGCGGGCATCCTCGCGTGAGCTGCACGGGGAAGTCGTCGGGGTGGTAGCGCTCGGTCTCGCGTCCCCAGTAGAGGTCGAGGCGCGGCGTCGGGAGCGTGGTCAGGTCCGCCGGGCTCGACCCCCGGTAGCGCGGCTTGAGCCCGCCGTGACGGAAGTCCTTCAGCACCTCGGCCCAGGCCACCTCGCCCTCGCCGGTCACCACCGCGTCGCAGTGCGCCCCCGCCTCGTCGGGCATCGCCGTGGGAAAGATCCCCCCCATCACCACCTTGCGCCCTCGCGCGCGGAAGGCGTCGCCGAGCTCCATCGCGCGCTTCGCCGACGGCGTGAAGCACGAGATCGCCACGAGGTCGACGTCATCGTCGATGCCCGGGTCATCGACCCGATCATCGCGGAAGTCGATCTCCCACTCCGGCGGGGTCACCGCCGCGATGCTCGCGATGCCGAGCGACGGCGGACCGAAATACTCATTGGCCGACACGCACGCCCGGAGCTCCGGGTGCGAGTCCGAGTGCCGCGCGAAGCGCGGATAGACGAAGCGGACCTTCATGCCTTCCTCACGGTCATCCACGGCTCATAGGCGCGCGCGCTCAGCGTCGCGGCGGCCCGCTCGTCGGCGTCGAGGGTGCGGAGCTGATCGAGCTGACGGTGACCCTCTCGCACCATGAGCTCCACGGCGAAGTCCGCCGTGTCCCTTCGTTCAGGCTGCCGCTGCGCGCGCTCGACCGAGGCCCACCCCGCCTGCGAGCACACCGCGGCCCGCGCGATGCGCTGCGCGAGGAGCTGCCGCTGCGTCGCGCGAACACCCATCTCGACGCGGTACTTCGAAGTGATCTCGTCGCGCCGTCGGTCGAGCTCGTCGAGCGACGCGTGACGCAGCGTCGGGTGCGCGCTCGACCCCTTGCGTCCGAGGAGCGCCGCGCCCATGAGCACCAGCAGCACGTCGTTGGCGCCCTCGAAGATGCGCGTGATGCGGCAGTCGCGCAGCGCCCGCGCCACGCCCGTCGGCTCCAGAAAGCCCATCGCGCCGTGGAGCTGCACCGCCGCGTCGCACACCGTGAACGCCCCCTCGGAGCAGAACACCTTGGCCGCCGACGAGAGCGCCATCGCCTCGGGTCCAGCCTCCGTGGCTTCGAGCGCGCGCGCGGCTGCGCCGACGAGCGACTCCATCGCGAAGAGCGTCGCGTCCATCGTGGCGACGGTGAGCCGCGTGGCGTCGAACTCCCCGATCGCGCGACGGAACTGCCGCCGCGACGTGACGTGGGCCAGCGACGCGTCGAGCGCGTAGCGAGCCGTTCCCGCGCAGCCCGCGGCCATGAGGAGCCGTCCTCGCGCGAGGGTCTGATGCGCGAGCTCCATGCCCGCGCCCTCGGTGCCGATCACGTGCTCGCGAGGGACGCGCGCGTCGTCGAACATCACCGACACCGTCGATGACGCCTTCACGCCGAGCTTGTCCTCCTCGGGGCCGACGGTGATGCCCGCCGTCTCGCGCGGCGCGGCCACGAGTGAGAACGAGCGCTCTCCGCCCATCGAGGGCGTGCGCACGAGCAGGGTGTAGAGCCCCGCGAAGCCGCCGTTGGTGACGTAGGCCTTCTCGCCGTCGAGGCGCAGCGCGTCGCCGTCGAGCGCCGCCGTCGTTCGAATGGCGTGGAGGTCACTCCCTGCGCCGGGCTCCGTCGCCGCGAAGGCCGCGACGCGCGCACCCGACGCGAGCGCGGGGAGCCACCGCTCGCGCTGCGAGGCAGAGCCGTGATGCACGAGCGCCCACGTTCCGAGGCCCGCGTGCAGGCCCACCATGATCGCGACGGCGCGGTCGACGCGCGCGATCTCGGCCACGAGCGAGCACGCCGACGTGAGCGAGAGGCCGAGGCCGCCGTACTCCGCGGGGATGGTCACGCCGAAGAGCCCCGCCTCGGCCGTCGCTGCGATCACGCGGTCGGGGATGCGCCCCGCCGCTTCGATCACCGCGGCGTCGACCTCGCGCGAGAGGAAGCGCCGCGTTCCGTCGACGAGCGCGTCGAGGGTGTCGCGCTCCGACGCGTCGATGAGTGTGGCGTCCATCACCGGGCCCTGACGCGCGAGGCCACGAGCGCGACGACCTCATCGAGCGTGGTGACCCCGAAGGCCTCCTCGACCTCAAGGTCGATCTTGAACTCGTGGCTGAGCGACGAGAGAAACTCCAGCGCGTTGAGCGAGTCCATCCCGAGGTCCGCGCGGAGCCGCTGCGCGCCGGCCACCGACTCGGGCGAGCGCTCGAGGATCTCGGCCAGCAGCTTGATCGTGCGCGTGCGGATCTCGTCGTCGGTGAACGTCGCGGCGGGCGCGGGGGCGGTGCTGCGGGCTTCGGTCGTCGTGTTCATGTCTTCTCTCAGTGGGTGGTGGTGGGTGCCGCGGGGAGGTGCCCCGTGCGTCGAAACCAGGCGACCGCCGCGTCGAGCGCGTCGTCGAGGGGCCGCGCGTCGAAGCCGAGCTCCCTGCGCGCGAGCGCGTCGGACGCAGGGACGCCCGTGAGCGCCACGTCGACCATCTCCCTCGGCAGAGAGACCCTGGCCTTCGTGGGCGCGGCGTCGCGCTCCTCGGCGTCGGCGCGCGCGCGGGCCTCGTCGGGGCCGAGCACCTCCGCGGGCGCGCGGCCGCCGTACCGTGACGCGATGCGGTCGAAGAGGGCCGCGACGGAGACGCCGTGACCCGCGAGGTTGTAGGTGCGTCCCGCGGGCGCGCGAAGCGCCGCGGCGTGGGCGCGCGCGACGTCGCGCACGTCGACCATGTGAACCATCCCCTCGACGCGCCACGGGAGCGCCTCGCGGATCACGCCGACGATCATGGCGCCGGTTCCCGCGCGCATGTCCCACGGTCCGAGGCAGCCGCCGGGGCGGAGGGTGACGACGTCGAGGCCCTCTCGAAGCGCCTCTGAAGCCGCGCGTTCGAGGTGCCACTTCACCGCGCGGTAGGTCGAGTCCGCGGGCGCCGCGAGGGGCACGTCACGCTCCTCGGCGGGAACCCCATCAGCGCGTTCGAGCACCGCGATCGACGAGGTGTACACCACGCGTCGCACGCCCTCGGCCTTCGCCGCGTCGAGCACGTTGCGCATCTCGCGGAGCGCCGTGGCGACGGCGCCCTCGCGGTCGATCGAGTAGCGGGGGTAGTGACCCGCGGCGTGAAAGACCACGTCGCGTCCGCGCATGGCCACGCGCAGCGCGTCGAGGTCGTTGAGGTCCGCGCGGTGTCCCTCGTCGACGCGTCCGCGGAGAAAGAACGGCAGGTGCTTGCCGCGGTACGTGGCCGCGACGTGGTGACCGTCGGCGCGCAGCGCGTCGGCGACGTTCAAGCCCACGAAGCCCGCGCCGCCGAGCACCAACGCCTTTGCGCGAGCGCTCTCGTCGGCCGTCGTCATGGCGCCGGACAGTGGACGCCACGCGACGATCGCTCTTGATCGTGGTCAATTCAGGGGGTGGGAAATTGTGTGCGAAAACCCATTCGCACTGCGTCGTTCGGGAGGCGGGACGCGCTCGCGCGCTACTTCACGTCGGGCAGCGGGCCGTCGGGCGCGGGCGTCGGCTCGTCGTCGCTCCCGCCGCGTCGCGCGGAGCGTCGGGCGTTGCCGTCGCGCAGGTCGTCGATGGGGCGGAGCGCGTCGCGCGCAGCGCCGCGGAGCTCGGGCGTCGCGCTCCCGTCGTTGGCGACGGCGACGAGCTGGAGGGCGACGTCCTGCATCGAGGCGATGAGGGCGGCGAGGGGTGCGGCGATGTCGACCTTCTCGGCCCCGGCGGCGAGGGGCTTCGTCGTGCCGATGGCGTGGCCGTACTCCGCGTGCGTGGCCTTGAGCGCGTCGACGTAGACGTCGCCGACGAGGGCGCGCAGCGTGGCCTCGCGGCCCTCCTTCGCGAGCGTCGCGAACCAGAGCTCGGTCGCCTGCCACTGCGTGTGCATCGACCCCTGCGTGATGTTGGAACTCTTCGGGTAGAGCCGCTCCGCGAGGGCCGCGGCGCGCTCCGCGAGCTCGGGGTCGCGCGTCTTGACCGACTGATAGTCCTCGAGGCGACGGCGGATCGCCCCGTGGAGCGCGTCGGCCTCGTTGTCGATCTCGCGCTTGCTCCGCGACGCGGGCTCCAGGGGCGCCTCTCGCTCGGCCATGTGCGCGCTCTGGAGCTCGACTGCGTTGGCGCGCATCTCTCTGGCGGCGTGCTTGACGGAGGGCGGCGCAGACTTCGGGAGTGCGATGAGGATCGCGCGGGCGAGCGTGATCCCGCTGAGGGCGTTGACCCGAGGCATGCGGAGATAGAGCGATCCGTCGACGCGAGCGAGGGCAGCGGTCATGGGCGCATCTCTTCTGGCGCCGCAGAGGCGCCGGTGGTGGGGGCGATGCTCCTCTCAACGGCAGAGCCCTCGGGGGACTTGAGTCGCCGTGGGACCCGCCGCGCTCCGAGGAGGGCGTACACCCTCGCGAAGCGCAACGAC
This sequence comes from Polyangiales bacterium, assembly GCA_046351535.1. Taxonomy (GTDB): domain Bacteria; phylum Myxococcota_A; class Polyangia; order Polyangiales; genus CAISKJ01. Next base: position 67 of record JAXLYG010000040.1, on the reverse strand, counting down.
GCAGCGTTCAGAGAGAGGGGGCACCCTCGCAAACCACAACGACGCAGCGGTCGCGGAGTGGGGGGAC
>JAXLYG010000039.1:0-134119 GCA_046351535.1 Polyangiales bacterium | reverse complement strand
GAGGGCTGCGCCACGCGGAGCACCCTCCCCCGCACCGGCGAGCGCAGCTCGATCTCGTCGCTGGAGGGCGCCGCGCTGGTGCTCCGCGCGAGGAGCGAGCGCGCGTTGGCGAGCTCGTACTCGGCGCCGCGCGTGGCGAACTGCGCCGAGGCGAGCTCGTCGGTGCGGCTGCGCACTTCGAACTCGGCCACCGTGAGGTCGTGCGGCGCCGTCGCGCCGGAGTTCACGAGGCCCCGCAGGCGCGTGACCTCGGCGCGCGCGAACTCCAACGCGCCGCGCGCCCGCTCGACGCCCGACTGCGACTGACGGAGCGCCGCCTCGGCGAGGCGCACGTGACCGAGCGCGTCGGCGCGAGAGCGCGCGTCGAGGGGCGTCGGGTCGACGGGGAGGATGCGCGCGACGACGGTCCCCGGCTCCACCGCGTCGCCGGGGCGGAGCTCGGCGCGGCGGACGTTTCCTGTCACCGTGGAGGAGATGACGTAGCGGTCGCGGACGCGGGTGCGCCCCTCCTCGTCGAGCGTGGCTTCGAGGTGCCCCTGCGCGACGCGCGCGGCCTCGACGTTGAGCGGCCTCGGGCGCGCGGCCCAGAGGGCGCCCCCGGCGAGCGCGGCGACGAAGACTCCGGTGACGATGCGGCGGGTCCAGCTCATCTCAATCCCTCGATTTCAAGACCGACACCATGTCGAGCGCGTCGACGCGTCGGCGGACGATCAGCGCGCTCGCGACGCTCGACGTGACGACCACGCCCGCGGCGAAGGCGTAGGTCGCGTGCGAGATCGAAAGCGGCATGCGAAACACCTCGGTGTCGATGCTCCGCAGCACGAGCCCCGCGAGGCCGTGGCCGAGCGCGAGGCCCACGGGGAGCGCCACCGCCACCTGCACGGCCTGCTCGCCGAAGAGCACGGCGGACACCTCGCCGCGCGTGAACCCGAGCACGCGCAGCGTGGCGAGCTCGCGGCTCCGCACCGACAGGGCGATGCGCGCGTTGTTGTAGACCACCCCCACGGCGATCACCGACGCGAAGGCCGCGAGGATGAGCGAGATGAGCGCGCTCATGCGCGTCGTCTGGTAGCGGAAGAAGTCGATCGCGGCCGTGCGACGCGCGCTGTCGGCCACGGCGGGCAGGGCCTTCAGGCGACGCATGAGGTCCTCGCGGTGCGACGGGTCGATTCGAAGCGCCGCGCCCGTGATGCGCCCCCCGTCACGCTGGAGCCGGTGGAGCGAGGAGAGCTCGGTGTAGGCCACGAGCCCGAGCATGTCGTCGACGACGGCCGCGACGCGCACCGCCCTCGGCGCGAGGACGCCCTCGACGTCTTCGACCGTGAGCGTGTCGCCCGTGCGAGCCCCGAGGCGCGTCGCGAGCTCGGCGCCGAGGAGCAGCGCCCCCGCGGGCGGCTCCCAGCGGCGTCCGTGCACGTCGAACACGCGGCGCAGGGTGGCGCCCTGCGGCAGTCCGAGCAGCGCGGCCTCGCGGACCCGCACGCCGTTGCGAAAGCGCACGCCCGCGGTCCGCTGCGGCTCGACGCGCAACACGCCGGGGAGCCGCGCGAGCTCCTGCGCGGCGCGGAGCGGCAGCGGTCGCACGAAGATCACCGTCACGTCGTCGGACTGCGCGCGGTTGAACTGAAGGTCGAGCACCACGTCGAGGGAGTCGAGCGAGAAGCGCCCCGTGACGAGGACCGCCGCGGCGAAGGAGATCCCGAGGGCCGAGAGGGCCGCGCGACCGGGGCGCCGCTCGAGCTCGCGGAGCACCATGCGGACGGCGCTCGGCAGGTTGCGGTGGACGCCCGCGCGCTCGAGCCACGTGGGACGGAATCGCGGCGGCGCCTCCGGGCGCATGGCCTCGGCGGGCGGCACGCGCACGGCGTTGCGGACCGACTGGATCGCGCCCGCCATCGAGGCCACGGCGCTCGACACCGCGCCGAGCACCACCGTCGACCCGCTCGGCCGGAACGCCAGCACGGGGAAGCGATAGAAATCGCTGTAGACCGACACCAGCCCGCGGCCCGCCCACGCCCCGAGCGCGACGCCGATGATCGCCCCCGCGAGCGAGGTCGCGAGCGCGTGCGTGAGGTAGTGACGGACGATGGCGCCGTCGTCGTAGCCGAGGGCCTTGAGCGTCGCGATCTGCTCGCGCTCCAGGTTGAGGAGCCGCGAGAGCACCATGTTGACGAGCAGCGCGGCCACGGCGAGAAAGAGCAGCGGCGTGATCGTCGCCTGGCCGCGGAGCCCCACGATCTTCTGCTCGATCCACCGCGCCGAGGGGTGGCGCTCGCGGCCGTAGGCGCCGAGCGATCCGTAGGGGTCGAGCGCGCGGTCGAGGTCGGCGATCACGCGGGGCTCGCTGGCGCCGCGCTCGAGGCGGATCTGGAGGTCGTTGAAGGCGCCCTCCATCTGAAAGGCCACTTCGAGGGCCGAGAGGTTCATCCACAAGACGCCGTAGCGGCGGTCGTCGGGCACGAAGGCGCCGGGCTGGAGCGCGTAGACGAACTCCGGCGAGAGCGCGACGCCCGTGACCCGCAGCGTCTGGCGTCGGCCGTTGAGCACCGCGGTGATCCCGTCGCCGGGCCGTAGGCCCCAGGCCGAGGCGAAGGCCTCGTGCACGAGCACCTCGCTCGCGTGAGAGGCCTCAGGGAGGCGCCCTGCGCGCAGGTGGAGCTCGTTGAGCGCCGGCGTGCCGTAGCGAGGGAGCGAGACCACGCGCGCGGCCACGAGGTCGCTCATGCCGGGCATGTCGAGGGTGACCGACTCGACCACGCGGGCGTCGACCACCACGACGCCGGGGATCGCGCCGATGCGCGAGGCGAGGGCGCGCGGGGCGCGGCGCACGGAGGCGAACACGTCGGCGAAGCGCGCGCGGGCGTACCAGTCGTCGCAGGCCGAGCGCAGGGAGTCGTAGGCCGAGCGCATCGCGACGAGGCTCGCCACGCCGCAGGCCATGACGAGCGAGATGGTGAGGAGCTGCGTGCGGAGGCGCCACAGGTCGCGCGCGAGCTTGCGGTCGAGGGCGCTCACCATCGCAGCTCCGAGGCCGGGGCGCGGTCGGCGTTGCGCTCGTCGCGCACCACGCGCCCGTCGCCGAAGCCGATGACGCGGTCGGCGATGCGCGCGATCACCGCGTTGTGCGTGATCACCGCCGTGGTGGTGCCGAGCTCGCGGTTCACCCGCGCGAGCACGTCGAGCACGATGATCCCCGTGGCGCAGTCGAGGGCCCCCGTGGGCGCTCGTCGCACAGCAGCACGTCGGGCCGCCGCGCCACGGCCCGCGCGATGGCCACGCGCTGCTGCTCGCCGCCCGAGAGCTGCGAGGGAAAGTGGTCCTTGCGCGCCCCGAGGCCCACGAGCGACAGCGCGTCGTCGGGTGACATGGGCCTGGGCGCGATGTCAGTGACCAGGGCCACGTTCTCGCGCGCCGTGAGCGAGGGCATGAGGTTGTAGAACTGAAAGACGAAGCCCACGTGCTCGCGGCGGTAGCGCGTCAGGGCCTTGTCGTCGCCGAAGTCGAGGGCGGCGCCGCGGTAGAGGACGGCGCCCGCGGTGGGCGCGTCGAGACCGCCGAGGATGTTGAGCAGCGTGCTCTTGCCGCTCCCCGAGGGGCCGAGGAGCACCGTGAACTCGCCCTCGCGGAGCGTCAGGTCCACGCCGCGGAGGGCGTCGATCTCCACGTCGCCCATGCGGTATCGCTTCGAGAGCCCGCGGGCTTCGAGCACGGCTTCGAGGGTGCGCTCCGTCGCCATCGCGGCGCGGAGGGTGCCACAGCTCGCGCGACTCCGTGAGGGCGTCGTCGCCGCGTCGTGAGGCCGCGACGCGCGCGCCGCGTCGGGGTCTTCTCAATCCCTCGATTTCAGGACGGAGACCATGTCGAGCGCGTCGATGCGTCGGCGGACGATGAGCGCGCTCGCGACGCTCGCGGCGATCACCACGCCGATGGCGAAGCCGTAGGTCTCGCGCGAGATCACGAGCGGCATTCGAAAGAGCTCGACGTCGATGCTCCGGAGCACGAGCGCCGCGAGGCCGCGCCCCATGAAGAGCCCGATGGGCAGCGCCACGAGCACGTGCACGGCCTGCTCGCCGAAGAGCACGGCGGACACCTCGGCGCGCGTGAACCCCAGCACGCGCAGCGTGGCGAGCTCGCGGCTCCGCACCGACAGGGCGATGCGCGCGTTGTTGTAGACCACCCCCACGGCGATCACCGACGCGAAGACCGCGAGCAGGAGCGTGAAGGTCGAGCTCATGCGCGTGGTCTCGTGGCGAAAATAGTCGAAGGCCGACTCCCTCCGCGAGGCTGCGGCGACGGCGGGCAGGGCCTTCACGCGTCGGAGCAGGTCGTCGCGGCGCGCCGGGTCGACGCGCAGGGCGACGGAGGTCACGCGTCCGCCGTCGCGCTGGAGGCGGTGCAGGGCGCCGAGCTCCATGTAGCCGCTCATTCCGACCATGTCGTCGAGGAGGGCGGCGACGGTCACGCCGCGCGGTCGGAGCACGCCCTCGACGTCTTCGACCACGACGCGGTCGCCCGCGCGGAGGTCGAGGGCGCGGGCGAGCGTGGTGCCCACGAGCATCCCATCGGCGGGCGGGTCCCAGCGCTGTCCGTGCTCGTCGAAGATCCGCCGAAGCGTCGCGCCGCGGGCGAGGCCCATGAGCACCGCCTCGCGGCTCCGCAGGCCGTTGCGCAGGCGCACGCCGACGACGCGCTGCGGCTCCGCGGCCATGACGCCCGGGAGCCGCGCGATCTCGAAGGCCGCGCGGAGCGGCAGCGGGCGCGAGAACGACACGGTCACGTCGTCGGACTGCGCGCGCGTGAACTGCAGGTCGAGCACGACGTCGAGGGAGTCGAACGAGAAGCGCCCCGCCACGAGGATCGCCGCGGCGAAGGAGATCCCGAGGGCCGAGAGGGCCGCGCGACCGGGGCGCCGTTCGAACTCGCGGAGCACCATGCGGGCGGCGGCGGGGAGCTGTCGGTGCAGCCCCATGCGCTCGAGCACGGTGGGCTGAAACGTCGGCGGGGCTTCGGGGCGCATGGCCTCCGCGGGCGCGACGCGCACGGCCTTTCGCACCGACTGGAGCGCGCCGCCGACGGAGGCCGCGACGGAGGACAGCACGGCGAAGGCCATCGTGCTCACGGTGGGCCTGAAGGTCAGCGACGGGAAGCGGAAGAAGTCTTGATAGAGCCGCACGAAGCCGACGCCCGCCCACGACCCGAGGGCGATGCCGAGGGCCGCGCCGAGGAGCGCGGTGATGAACGCGTGCGAGAGGTAGTGCCGCGCGATGGCGTCGTCGTCGTAGCCGAGGGCCTTGAGCGTCGCGATCTGCTCGCGCTCGAGGCCGAGGAGGCGCGACAGCACGAAGTTCACGAGCAGCGCCGCCACCGCGAGGAAGATCGCGGGCGTCACCGCCGCCTGACCGCGGAGCTGTCCGATCTCCTGCTCGATCCAGCGCGCGGAGCCGTGGCGGTCGCGGCCGTACGCGCCGTAGGAGCCGTAGGGTTCGAGGGCGCGGTCGATGTCCGCGATCACCTGACGCCGGCTCGCGCCCCGCTCCGTGCGCACGAGGAGGTCGTTGAAGGCGCCCTCCATGCGAAAGGCCGACTCGAGCGCGTCGACGTTCATCCACAAGACGCCGTAGCGGCGGTTGTCGGGCACGAGCGCGCCGGGCTGCATCACGTAGACGAACTCGGGCGAGAGGGCGACGCCCGTGACCCGCAGCGACTGCCGCCGCCCGTTGAGCACCGCGGTGATCGACGCGCCCGAGCGGAGTCCCCACGCCTGCGCGAAGGCCTCGTGCACGAGCACCTCGTCGGCGCGTCCGGCCTCGGGGGCGCGGCCCTCGCGGAGGTAGAGCTCGTTCATCGCCGAGGGCGTCGCGCCGTGGAGCGAGACCACGCGCGCGGCGACGGGCTCGGACATCCCGGGCATGTCGAGGGTGACCTCCTCGACGACGCGCACGTCGACCACGGCCACGCCGGGGATCGACGCGAGGCGCGGGACGAGCGCGCGCGGGGCGCGTCGCACGGTAGAGAACACGTCGGCGAAGCGGGCGCGCGCGTACCAGCTCTCGCACGACACCATGAGCGAGTCGTAGGCCGAGCGCATCGAGACGAGGCTCGCCACGCCGCAGGCCATGACGAGCGAGATGGTGAGGAGCTGCGTGCGGAGGCGCCACAGGTCGCGCGCGAGCTTGCGGTCGAGGGCGCTCACCATCGCAGCTCCGAGGCCGGGGCGCGGTCGGCGTTGCGCTCGTCGCGCACCACGCGCCCGTCGCCGAAGCCGATGACGCGGTCGGCGATGCGCGCGATCACCGCGTTGTGCGTGATCACCGCCGTGGTGGTGCCGAGCTCGCGGTTCACCCGCGCGAGCACGTCGAGCACGATGATCCCCGTGGCGCAGTCGAGGGCCCCCGTGGGCTCGTCGCACAGCAGCACGTCGGGCCGCCGCGCCACGGCCCGCGCGATGGCCACGCGCTGCTGCTCGCCGCCCGAGAGCTGCGAGGGGAAGTGGTCCTTGCGCGCCCCGAGGCCCACGAGCGACAGCGCGTCGTCGGGCGACATGGGCCTGGGCGCGATGTCGGTGACCAGGGCCACGTTCTCGCGCGCCGTGAGCGAGGGCATGAGGTTGTAGAACTGAAAGACGAAGCCCACGTGCTCGCGGCGGTAGCGCGTCAGGGCCTTGTCGTCGCCGAAGTCGAGGGCGGCGCCGCGGTAGAGGACGGCGCCCGCGGTGGGCGCGTCGAGACCGCCGAGGATGTTGAGCAGCGTGCTCTTGCCGCTCCCCGAGGGGCCGAGGAGCACCGTGAACTCGCCCTCGCGGAGCGTCAGGTCCACGCCGCGGAGGGCGTCGATCTCCACGTCGCCCATGCGGTATCGCTTCGAGAGCCCGCGGGCTTCGGGCACGGCTTCGAGGGTGCGCTCCGTCGCCATCGCGGCGCGGAGGGTGCCACAGCTCCGACGATTTCGTGAGCACGCGCGACCTCGTCTCGACACGTGTCACACGGAGGTCGTTGATGAAGTTGAGATGCGTGGCGCTCTGCGTCGCGGGCGCGCTGGCGTTCGCCCCTGAGGACTCGTTCGCGTGCGGTGGGTGCTTCGCGCCGCCGACGTCGGTGTCGGTGGTGACCGACCACCGCATGGTGCTCTCCCTCACCGCGGCGGAGACGATCCTGTGGGATCAGATCCGCTACGCGGGCTCCCCCGAGGAGTTCTCGTGGATCCTGCCGATCCGGTACTCGTCGGCGGTGCGCGTCGAGGTCGCGAGCGACGGCTTCGTGAACGCCGTCGACGGGCTCACGAGCCCCGAGCTCTACACGCCGCCCTGCGGCCCGACCTTCATCACGCTCAAGAACACGAGCGCGGGCGACGTCGAGGTGCTCCGCGAGGGCGCCGTGGGCCCCTTCGCGATGTCGATCATCAGCGGCCGCGACCCCGCCGCGATCGGCGCGTGGCTCCGTGACAACGGGTACAGCGTGCCCGCGGCGCTCGCGCCGGTGATCGAGCGCTACACCGACCTCTCGATGGACTTCGTCGCCCTGCGGCTCCGGCCCGGCGAGGGCGTCGATCGGATGCGACCCGTGCGGATCCGTCTGCCGGGGTATGTCCCTTCGCTGCCGCTGCGGATGATCGCGGCGGGCGCGGGCGACCGCGTGGGGCTCACGCTGGTGGTCCTCGCCGCGAACCGCGTCGAGGCGCAGAACTTCTCGAACGCCGAGATCACCGACGACGACCTCACCTGGAACTGGGACGCCCCCACGGACCCGACGGTCGACTTTCTCCGCGCCTTCGACGCCGTCAACGCGCGCCACGGCGGGAGCGCGTGGATCACCGAGACGGCCACCGAGGTCCCCTCCCTCGCCTGGCGCACGGCCGCGCGCAGCCTCGACCCTTCGACGGAGCCCGGGAGCCCTGTCGACGACATGGCGCTCGCGCTCGGGGCCTGTGAGCCGGGCTGCTTCGCGACGCGGCTGCGCGCCGTGCTCCCCCGCGCCGCGCTCGACCGCGACCTCTCGCTCTACGAGGGATCCCGCACGGTGCGCCCGCCCGCGTACGTCTACGGGAGGGTGCGCGGCGAACCCTCCGACGAGGCGTGTGGGCGCGTGGCCTCGATGGCCTCGGACGCTGGCGTCAGGCGCGACGGCGGAACCGCGCCCGTGACCCGCCCCCCCGCCGACGCGGGCCCGCCCGACGAACGTGATGCCGGCGCGCCCGTCGCGGTCTCGGTCGGCGCGACCTGCGCCGCGTCACCCGCGCGCGCGCCGGGGGCTGCGCGGGGGGCGCTCGCGGCCGTCGCGGCGGCGCTCGTCGGCGGCGCGTGGCGGCGCAGGCGTCGGCGCGCATAGGGGCGTCGACGAAATCGACGCGACGGGGTGAGCACCTCGCACGTCGAGGCGACACCTGCTCGGAGAAGTTGCCTACAAGCCTCACGGAAGAGACGCCCCGACGACGCCCCCACCCGATGGCAGACGACCTCCGACGAGACCCGCGCCGCGCCTTCTACGACCTGCACCTGCCCTTCGTGCTGCAGGTCGCGCGGGCGATGTTGCGCGACGAGGACGACGTGCGCGAGGTGGTGCAGAACGTCTTTCTCGACGTGCGGTGGAGCGCGCCCGACGGCGTGCGTGACACGCGCCAGTGGGTGCGCGAGGTGACCCGCAACCACTGCTGTCGGCAGTGGCGCCAGCGGTACCGCGCGGCGAGCCTCGGGGCGCGGCTCACGGCCTGGTACCGCGCCGCGCCGCCGCGCGCCGAGGCCCCCGCGCGGGCGCTCGATCAACGGCGGCTGCGCGACGATTTTCTCCGCGCGTTCTACGCGCTCGACGACGAGGAGCAGCGGGTGATCCAGATGCGCCACCTCGACCCCGAGCTCTCGCGCGAGAGCCCCGACGAGGAGCGCACCCTCGACGAGATCGCCGCGCTCCTCGGGTGGAACAAGATCCGCGTGCGGCGTCGCCTCGACTCCGCGCGCAAGAAGCTCTCGGCGTGGCTCGACGTCGAGGCCCGCACCCAGGGGGCGGAGTGACACCGATGGACCCTCTCAAAGCCCATTTCGACGCGGCGACCGCGGACGTCGACCGACCGTGGCCCGCGGAGACGCGCGAGGCGGTCTGGCGCGAGGTCGAGGCCCGCGACGCGCGACGACGTCAGCGCCGTCGCCTCGCAGCAGGCGCGCTCGCGGTCGCCGTCGCCGCGGCGGTCGCCCTCGTGATCGGCCGCGCCCGCACGGTCTCCCACGAAGACCGCGTCGCGGTGATCGCCCCGCGCCGCGTGACGCCCGAGCCCGACGCGCGCAACGCCACCGCGCCGCACGACGCCCCGCGACCGCGCGAAGCGCACGCCGTCGCGCGCGTGACAGAGGACTCCGTCGAGCCCATGACGCCCGCGAGCCGCTTCGAACTGGTTCGAGCGGCGGGCGACGCGATCACGGTGACCCTGCGCGCGGGCGGCGTGCGGTGCGCGGTGGCGCATCGGGCGTCGCGTCGCTTCGTGGTGCTCGCAGACGACGTGCGCGTCGAGGATCGAGGCACGCGCTTCGACGTCGAGCTCGACGGAGGCACCGTGGCCGTGACCGTGCGCGAGGGGCGCGTCGACGTGTCCTCGGGCGGTCGCGTCTCCTCGCTCGGCGCGGGCGAGCGAGGCGCGTTCCCGCGGTGGAACGCGCGCGGGGCGGCTCCTTCGGCGGGTCTCTCCGTCGACGCGATGCTCTCGGAGGCCGACGCGCGCATGGCGCGAGGCGACGACGAGGGCGCCATCACGCTCCTGCGCGACGTGACGCGCGATCACCGCCAGCACCCGCGGGCGCAGGCCGCCGCGATGCGCCTCGGACGCCTCCTGCGTGACGAGGGCCTCCCCCTCGACGCGGCGCGCGCCTTCGAAGACGCGCGCGCCATCGCGCCTCGCGGCCCGCACGCCGAAGACGCCGTGTTTCAAGAGGTCTCGGCGCTCCTCGACGGGCGCCGCCGCGACCTCGCCGCGGAGCGCGCGGCGCGCTACGCGAGGGAGCGTCCTCAGGGCTTGCATGTCGACGCGTTCCGACGGCAAGGTCTCATCCCGTGAGCGAGTGGGCGCGACGCGTGGTGCTGTGGGCGTGCGCCGTCACGCCCTCGTACGCGCTCGCGCAGACCGCGCCCCGCGCCCCGCGCGCCGTGCTTCTCACGCTCGACGCGCGGTGCCCTCGCCCCGTGGCGCGCGCCCTCCGCGACGACCTCGCCCGCCCCGAGCGAACGCGCGTGGCCCTCACGCCCACGGAGGGCGAGACGGTGTACCGCGCGACGGTGCGATGCGACGGCGGCGCCGTCACGCTCCGCGTCGTCGCCCCGCGCGGAGCCAGGGCGACCGAGACCCTCCGCGGCGTCGATCCGCGACCTCCGAAGGCCGCTCCTCGGGCTCCTCGATCGCGTGGAGCCCCTCGACGCACCGCCCCTCACGAGAAGCGCCCGTACGACTCGTCGAAGCACTCCCGACGCGCGAGACACCCACGCGCCGAGACGACGACGCGCGAGACACCCACGCGCGAGACGCCCACGCGTGAACGCCGCTCCCCATCGCGTCGATGGACGCTCCCTCGGCCCCTCGATGCGCGCGGCGACGGTCGCGTCGACGATGCTCTGGGGTCACCGCGGGCGCGACGGTCGATCTCTCTCGCCGCCTCGGACTCTCGATGGCCGCGTCGGTGGAGCGCGGGTCCAACGAGGCCCCGCAGATCGAGGGCATCACGATGACGCTCGCGGCCGTCTCGCTCGGCGCCTACGTAACCGCCCTCGCCTCGCAGCACCTCCGCTGGGCGGTGGGCCTCGGCGCGCGCGTCGGCGCCGCCCTGCAGCAGGAGACCGGCCCCCGCGCGCGCGCCAACCTCGCGCCCTGGCTCGGCACCGCGCTCGACACCTCGGCGACGTTCGCCTTCTCGCGGAGCCTCTCGCTGCGCGCGAGCGCAGAGGTCGGCGTCGCGGCCGCAGCGGCCTTCGCGACGATCGGTGACGCGCGCGTGATCGGCGTCGGCCCGCTCTGGTTCGGCACCTCGCTCGCCCTCGGATGGAGCCCATGACCACTCAAGATCACCCCGGCCCTCGCGTGCTCCCTCGCGCTCGCCGCCGGATGCGGCGGAGACGCTTCTCGCTCCCGAGCGCGAGGCCCCTCGGTCCAGCTCTCGGGCTCGGTGCTCTCGACGCGCAACGTCGCCGTGTCGTGGGCCCGCTCCGGCCCGGCGACGCGTCGCTCTGCCTCGACGTGTGCGCCGCCCGCGCGTGCGCCTCGCGACGCTCCGTGAGGCTCCCGGCCGGAGTGACGGAGTATGTCATCCCTCCGGCGATGCTCCCGAGGGCGCGCCGCGTTCTGGCGTGCGCGACTGCGACGCGCGCGACAGGCGAGTGCCGCGCGCCCGTGTGGCAGTTCTTCGTTCCGCTCTCGGCCCTGGCCTCGACGGCGCGCGCGTCGGTCGAGGCGATGAGCCGACCTCGACGGCAACCCCGCGCTGCCCGACCTCGTGTACCGGGGCGCGTGGGCGGGCCGACGGCGCGTGGAGCGCCGCGACCGCGTCGTCGGGTGGACGGCAGCGTGCTCTCGATCGCGCCTCCCGCCGACGCGCGCGACGTCGCGCTGCGCTTCGGCGTCGCGGGCGACCTCGACGGCAACGGCTTCGCCGAAACATGCGTGCTCGGGCACCGTCGGGGTGCTCCTCGGAGGCGAGCCCCGAGCTCGATGACCTCGACGGGGTCACCCTCGCGCGCGGCGCCGACGTCGTGGGCGGTCGCGACCTCGACGGCGACGGCGAAGGCGACGTGCTCATCGCGTCGCCGGGCGAGCTCCGCACGTCTGTCACCTCGACGACGGCGCCACCGCGCTCCGCTGCGATCGTTCGGCGGCGCCCGGCGCAGGCGCGACCCGCGTGTTCGTGCGCACGCTCGGCGACCTCGACAGCGACGCGACGCCCGAGCTCGCGCTCGCGGTGATGGCGGGCGGCGACGACGCGGGCGCGGTCTGACCCGACAGGCCGCCGCGTCGCAGTGGCAGCGCGACGCCTCGGGCTTCGACGGACGCGTCTTCGCATCGCTCGGCGACCTCGACGGCGACGGCCGCGCCGAGCTCGCGTGGACGGTGCGCGCCGCGTCGCTCTCGATCGCGTCGTGGGGCGCGGGCGGCGTGCGCGCGCGACCGCTCGAGGTCCCCTGCGACGCGGGCGGCGCGGTCTCGAACCTCGTCTCTGCGGACCTCGACGGCGACGGGCGACGCGACCTCGCCGCGATCTGCGACGCCCCGGGCGGCGCGCGACGCCTCTTCGTCTTCGCGGGCGCGACCTCCGCCGCGCGCGAGGTCACGCTCACGGCCGAGGACCTCGACGCGAGCGGACTCCTCGCGGCCGACGACGACGGCGACGGCGTGAGCGACCTCTTCGTCCGCACGGCGACGGGCGCGCTCGGTCGCCTCTCGCTGCCCCGCGCGCAGGCGGCGGAGCCCGCCGAATCACGGAGCGAGCCCGCGTCGACGCGCGCTGCGGCGCCCGTTCGCCCCGTGCGCGCGGCGGTCGACGTGATCCTCGCCGAGGGGACGACCGCCGAGGGGGGCGCGTGGCGACCGCTTCAGCGCGAAGACCTCGAGTGAGGGTGTGGCGCCCCGACGAGGGCGGCGTCAGCTTCGGGGAGTGCCCGCGCGGTGCGGGGGATGCGCGTGCGGATCGACGCGCCGGTGATCGCTGCCGTTGAGCGGCGCGATGGGAGACGCGGGCGCGTGGTGCGGCTCTGCGTCGCCGATCACGGGGGCGAGCATCGCGGCGTCGACGGCGCGCAGGGCCTCGCCTTCGAAGCCCTTGAACGCGATGGTGCGGTGCGGCCGCACGAGCGAGAGCGCGTAGAGCTCGTTGTAGGCGTCGAGCACGGCGGGGTCGGCGCGCACGGCGTCGAGGGCGCGGCCCACGGCGAGCGGGTACTGCGCCTTGGCCTCGGCCACCATCGACGCGACGCGCACGCTCGTGTCGGCCTCGAGCTGCGCGACGGCGAGGCGCCCGGCCTCTTCGATGTCGGCGCGGGCGCGCTCGAGGCGCGCGGCCACGGTCTCGAAGATCTGCCGCGACACCTCGGGGAGGAGCTTCACGTTGCGGATGTACACCTGCTCGATCGCGAGGCCCCAGCGGGCGGTCTCCTGGCTGATGTCCCGGCGCAGCACCTCGCCGAGCTCCGTGCGGTCGCAGAGGATCTGCTTGAACTCGCGGTTGCCGAGGATCGACGTGGCCGCGTGCGAGACGAGGTTCTGCAGCGCGTGGTCCCAGTCCGAGACCTGAAAGAGGGCCTTCACCGGGTCGGCGATGCGCACCTCGAGCCACAGGTCGATGGTCACCGTGGTGCCGCGCGCGTCGTTGACGTACGTCCTTGAAATCGCGAAAGTCCTTTCGGAGCGAGACGACGTGCGTCTGCACCAGGCGCGCGCGCGCGGGCAGCCAGTGGAGGCCCGGGCGATCGAGGCGCTCGGCGAGGCGCCCGAAGCGCGTGATGAGCACGATCTCCTCGTCTTCGACGCGCACCGTGAGGGCGCGGAACACGGCGGCGAAGAGGGCACGAGCGCGAGGCCCAGGGCGACGCCGAGGGCGAGCGAGAGGTTGGGCTCACGCGCCCTCCTTGACGAACACGGCGCGAGACTCGAGAGCACCTCGGCGCGGCGGCGCGCGATGTACATCCCGAGGGTGCCCTGCTTGTGGAGCTCGGAGAAGCGCGACAGCGTGCGGATCTCGGTCTCGATGGCCGAGGCCCGGGCGCGCGCGATGTCGACGCCCTTCTCCGACGCGAGGAGCCGCTGGTGGCACTCGCCCTCGGCGCGGAGGAAGCGCGTCTCGGCCTCGGTGCTCGCGTGGATCACCGCGTTGAGCCCGTCGGCGATCTCGTCGGGCGGCAGGATGTCGGTGAGGTCGACGGCGTTGAAGCGCACGCCGTAGCGCCCGCCGATCTGCTCGCGGCAGAACTGCTCGATGTGCTCGTTGAGCTTCTGCCGCTCGCGCCGGATCACGGCGTAGGAGCCCGCCTGGAGCGCGAAGTCGAAGGCGCCCTCGGACCTCGGGGTCGACGCGGGCGCGCGAAAGTTCGCGATCTCGTTGCGCAGGAGGCAGGTGAAGAGCCCCGTGTTGCTCCTTGGGGCTGGAGGCCGAAGAAAGCGCGAGAGCTCACCCTCCACGGGCACGTACCGCAGGATCGAGTCGAAGCGCAGGATGGTGCCGTCCTCGGCCATCGCGGTGCGCCCGCCGGTCTCGCCCGCGAGGTCGAGGCTCTGCTCCATCATCGACACCACGGTCACGTCTTGCCACGGGGCCTTCGTGTGGAGCCAGGGCCCCACGTGCGCAGCGCGTCAGACCCGCCGCCGACGGTCTCCGCCGCGCCGAAGGTGGTGCGCACCGCGAGGTGACCCTCGCCCACGCGGAAGAAGCACTGCGTGAGCGCATAGGCGCCGTACGCACCGAGGCCGATCAACAGTCCGATCCACAGCATCGACGTTCACTCTCCAGTACTCAGAACCGTTCGCGATCGACGGGCGGCGACCAGTCGGCGTCCCACACGCGGGGCGGCGCGCGGGGCGCTTCGAGGCGGCGCGGCGCGGCGCGGGGGTCGCGCGCGTTGAGGGCGTGGTAGGCCGCCGCGAGGCCGCGGTTGACGTCGACGACGTCCTCGTTGAACTCGGTGTGCGTGTCGGTCACGCGGGGCAGGCGCTCCACCGCGTCGGCGGTGTCGACGATGGTGCCGTGGGGGACGTGCGTGCCGTCGGGCAGCTCGACGCCGACGACCACGGCGCCGATGCCGATGAAGCAGTGCGAGCCCACGATGGCGTCGTGCACGACGGCCTTGAAGCCCACGAAGGTGTCGTCGCCGATGTAGCAGGGCCCGTGCACGAGGGCGTCGTGGGCCATCGAGACGTTGCGCCCGACGTACACGGCCCACTCCTCGGCGCCCACGCGGACGTGCTTGTTCTTGAGCGCGTGGATCACCACGCCGTCTTGAATGTTCGAGTTGGGGCCGATGAAGAAGGGCGTCCCCTCGTCGGCGCGCACGGAGCTCCCCGCGGCGATGTGGACGTGGTCGCCGAGCACGACGCGGCCGATGACCGAGGCCTGCTCGTGCACGAACGCGGTCTTCGAAACGCTCGGCCGCTCGCGGATCTGCGCGAGCCACTTGTGGTGCTCGGGGAGCTCGGCGCCGGTGTTGGGCTTGCGCGCCGCGGCGCCCTCGGAGCCCACGACGGCGCGGATCCCGAGCGCGCGGTTCTTCACCAGCGTGGCCTTCTCGGCGTCGGCGCGGCGGTGCAGCGCGCGGTGCAGCGCGTGGAGCACGAGGCCGCCGATGAGGCCCGACATGAGGTGCCCCGAGACGGTGCCCGCGACGGTGACCGCGAAGGCCGCGGCCTCGATCTTCTCGTCGCGGAGGAGCTTCACGAACTCCTGCGCCTCGATGAGGCGCCAGCCTACGACGCAGAGCAGGCCCGCGAGGGCCGCGAGGGGGACCTTCGCGATGTGGCGGCTCAAGAAGAGCACCGCCGCCGCGAGGAAGATCGCGTGGAAGAGGGCCGAGAGCCGCGTGCGCGCGCCGCTCTGCACGTTGACGCCCGAGCGCACGATCACGCCCGTGACGGGGATGCCCTGCATGAGCCCGGTGACGAAGTTCGCGATGCCCTGGCCGAAGAGCTCGAGGTTGGGGTTGTGCGGCTTCGCGCCCTGGCTCATGCGGTCGACGGCGCGCGCGGAGAGCAGCGACTCGACGGAGCCGAGGAGCGCGAGGGGGAGCGTGGCGACGAGGAGGTCGATCCAGCGCTCGTCGGGCACGACGGGGAAGCTCGGGTGGGGGATCGTCGCCCGCACGGCGCCGACGCGCTCGACGTTCCAGTGCAGGTACGACGAGACGAAGGTGATGAGCGCGATGCTCGCGATGGCCGCGGGAAAGCGCCTGAAGTGCTTCATCGACGTGACGATGAAGGCCACGAAGAGCCCGCACATCGCGGCCACCCACGACACGTCGTGGAGCCACCGCGGGCGGTGCATCATCTGGGCGAGTTCGAAGGACCGGTAGTCGAAGCCGAGCACCTCGGGGAGCTGCCCGTCGAGGAGCTTGATCCCGACGCCCGTGGTGAAGCCCGCGAGCACCGACTCGGGCACGTAGCGCGCGACGCGCCCGAGCAGCAGGAGCGAGAGCAGGAGCTGAAAGATCCCCGTGATGACGCACGCGGCCGCGACGCCCGTGGCCCCGAAGTCATGCGCGAGCGCGAACACCATCGTGTTGAGCGCCGCCGCGGGCCCCGTCACCTGAAACTTCGACCCGCCGAACACCGCCGCGAGCCCGCCGCCCACGGCGCCCGCGATGAGCCCCGACACCGGCGGCAGCCCGCTCGCGACGGCCAGCGCCACGTTGAGCGGGAGCGCCACCGCGGCCACCGTGAGCCCCGCGAGGAGGTCGGCCCCGAGCGCGCGCGAGCGCAGCACCAGCGTCCACTCGTCGCGGAGGTCGTGCGCCATCGCGAGCCAGTCGTCGGCAAAGCTGGTCCCTACGGCGACGTTTTGGGTCGCCCCTCTCCCGCCCTGACGCTTCGACTGCATTGGCTCCCGTTGAGCAATCCTTGAGCCACCGCGGCACATCGCCCCCTTCCCTGAAAATCACCGTGTTTCTGCGAGTACCTTCCTGGGCATGGTGCGGCAGAAATGCACCCCCTGTCGGTGCCGACCGCACCGCCCTGGCGAGCACCGGACACTCCTGTGCGATGCTCCGGCGCCCCTCGACCGGAGCCATCACCATGACCATCGCGCGAGAGATCCGTTGTTCGACCTGCGGCGCGCCGCTGTCCGTGTCGGCGCACGAGGTCGACCCTCCGTCGTGCCTCTACTGCGGCGCGGCGTCGTCGCTCACCCGTCCGCGCGCGTTTCACCCGCTGCGCCGCGACGAGGAGCTGTGGTCGACGCCGCACCGCGCAGCGCCCGCGCAGCCCACGCCCGCGCATCACGCCCCCGCGCATCACGCCCCCGCGCAGCACGCGCCCACGGTCACGGCCACCACGTCGCCGCACGCGCACGAGGCCTCGCCCGTGGCCACCGACGCGCTGCGCGTGGAGCTCACCCGCATCGGACCGAACCGCATCGCGGCGCTCAAGGCCGTGCGACTGCTCACGGAGATCGGTCTCTCCGAGGCCATGCGGATGATCGAGGCGCTCCCCGCGACCCTCGCGGTGATCAACCGCGAGCTCTCGCCGGGCGACGTCGAGCGGGCGCTGCGCGACGCGGGGTGCGAGTTCACGCTCTCGTCGGGGGCGCAGGTCGCGGCGGCTCCGGCGCAGCCCGCGCAGCCGCAGGCCGCGGAGGTCGGGCAGGTGACCGCGGAGCACGGCGAGTGGTCGATCGTGCTCGAGTCGGTGTGGCCCCATCACAAGATCGACGCGATCAAGCTCCTGCGCGAGTGCTCCGGGTGGGGCCTCCTCGAGTCGAAGAACGCCGTCGAGGCGCCGGGCGGGCTCGTTCCCCTCTCGGCGGGTCAGTCGCTCGACAACCTTCGGATGCGCTTCGAAGCCATCAAGTGCGCCGTCACCTTCAAACGCGGAAACTGGTGAGCTCTTCGTCGCCGAAGGCGCGCTGAAGGGGTCTATGCTCCCGCGCCGTCATGGCTGACACAGCGCTTCGAACGCCCGACCACCGCTTCGCGTCGCTCCCCGATTTCGCGTGGACCCCGAAGTACCTCGACGTCGGAGGGCTCCGCGTCGCGCGCATCGACGAGGGCCCCGCCGACGCGCCCGTGATGCTGCTCCTGCACGGCGAGCCGAGCTGGAGCTTCCTCTACCGCAAGATGATCCCTCCTCCTCGACGCGGGCTTTGCGTCGTCGCGCCGGACCTCGTGGGCTTCGGTCGCAGCGACAAGCCCACGGACCCCCGCGCGTACACCTACCAGGCGCACGTCGACTGGATGCGCGCCGTGCTCACCGCCCTCGACCTCAAGGCCGTCACGCTCTTCTGCCAGGACTGGGGAGGACTCATCGGCCTGCGCCTCGCGGCCGAGAACGGCGACCGCTTCGCGCGCGTGTGCGCCGCGAACACGTACCTCCCCACGGGCGACGAGAAGGTGCCCCCCGCGTTCCACGTGTGGCGCGCCTTCGCGCGGTGGACACCCGTGTTCCCCACGGGGCGCATCGTCGCATCCGGATGCGTGCGTGGGCTCTCACCCGAGGCCCGCGCGGCCTACGACGCGCCCTTTCCCAGCGCGCGCTACGAGGCCGGGGCGAGGGCCTTCCCCGCGCTGGTGCCGACGCGCCCCGACGACCCCGCGAGCGACGCCAACCGTCGCGCGTGGGACGCCCTCCGCGCGTGGGAGAAGCCCTTTCTCACCCTCTTCGGCCGCAACGACCCCATCACCCGCGGCGCCGAGAAGCGCCTCCAGTCGCGCATCCCCGGCGCGAAGGATCAGCCCCACGACACCCTCCGCGGCGCGGGCCACTTCCTTCAAGAAGACGTCGGCCCCGAGCTCGCCGCGCGCCTCATCGCCTGGACGACCGCCGCGAAGTAACCCCAACGAGCCTGTCAAGCCTGATCTGCTCGAAAAAACAAGGTCCGACGGGACAAAAAGCGCCTTCGTGGGTGTGGGGTGTTCCGAATGAGCCCGAGGTGGTGTATGTGACGCCTACGGTTGCCTACACGGCCCTTCATCGTCTCTGCATTCGAGGAATCACAGTCATGCGCAACTCGACCGAGAATCTTCGCCGTTCGTGGTGGCTCGCAGCCTGTCTCTCGCTGAGCGTCGCGGCGCCCGGGTGCGCCGATGAGGCCGCGATCGAGGACGGCGCCGACGGCACCTCGGACCTCATCGAGCCTGTCACCGATGTGAGCCACACCGACGTGCGCAACCAGTCGATCGGCAACTGCTGGTCGTACGCGTCGGCGGCGTGGGTCGAGTCGCTCCACAGGGCGCGCGCGGGCGAGTCGGTCAACGTCTCGGAGTCGTGGATCACCTTCTGGGACTGGCACCGCAAGATCACCGGCACGGGCGTCACGCGCAACGCGACGACCATGCGCGACGAGGTCTCGACGGGCGGCTGGTGGGACTCGGCCATGACCATCCTCCGCGACCGCGGCGTGGTCTACGAGGAGGAGTTCATCCCCGAGGAGGCCATGAGCGCGCGCTCGGCGCGGCAGTCCGAGGCGCTCTCGACGATCAACACCGAGCTCAACGCGGGCGGACGCCTCGCCACCGCGGCCTCGCGGCGTGACCCGCAGATGGTGTTCAACGTCCTCCTCGACGCGTGGCGCATCAACGACACGGTGCGCGCGGAGATGCGCCGCGTGTACGGCATCTCGGCGCGGCAGACGCTCAGCACCACGACGCAGACCCCCGCGACGTGGATGCGCAGGGCCAACGCCTTCCCGATCCGCACCGCCGTGGCGCGCAGCTCGACGAGCGTGCCCGTGAGCTGGGACGGCTTCCTCTCCGACGTGATCCCCGGCGGTCGCTACGCGTGGCGGAGCGTCTCGTACCCCTCGACGGACTCCTCGCGCCTCGCCGTGCAGCGCCGCGTGATGCGCTCGCTCAACGCCGCGCAGCCCGTCCTCGTGTCGTGGCTCGTCGACTTCAACGCCCGCAACACCTCGACGGGCGCCTTCGACCTCGCGACCCTCCGCGCCGCCAGCGGCCCCGGACGCCAGGGCGGCCACCTCGTGACCACCGAAGACTACGAGGTCATCGTGCGTCAGCCCGGCCAGCCCGAGCGCCGCCTCGCCGCGGGCCAGATGGCCTCCGCCGCCGACATGCGCCTCGCCGAGCAGTACGGCGAGATGGTCTTCCTGCGCATCAAGAACTCCTGGGGCACCGCGCAGGGCCCCCTCGGCGGCTCCTTCGGCGGCTACCACGACCTCTACACCACGTACCTCAACGGCCCCATCCGCTGGACCGAAGCCAGCGCCGACCGCGTGCCCCTCTCGTCGGTGATCCTCCCCTCGGGCTTCTGATCTCGCCGCCCCGGCGCTCCTCCTCCGCGCACCTTCGTCTCCGCTTCGCACTCGATGCACCGCGCGAGAGCCCTTCGCGCAAGGGCTTCCGCGCAGACGCACCGTTCCGCGAGGCACACGCCGTGCACTCGCGCCGACACCGTGCGCACCATCATCGAGCCCTTTCGAATCAAGTCCGTCGAGCCCATCCGCATGACCACGCGCGAGGAGCGCGAGCGGCTGCTCACCGAGGCGGGGTTCAACCCCTTTCTGCTCCCCTCGGCCGAGGTGATCATCGACCTGCTCACCGACAGCGGGACGTCGGCCATGAGCGCCGAGCAGTGGGCCGCCGTGATGCGCGGCGACGAGGCCTACGCGGGCAGCCGGAGCTGGTACCGCTTCGAGTCCGCCGTGAAGGACATCTTCGGCTTCGACATCGTGCTGCCCGTACACCAGGGCCGCGCGGCGGAGCGCATCCTCTTCAGCTCGCTCTGCAAGCCCGGCGACGTGGTGCCCAACAACACGCACTTCGACACGACGCGCGCCAACGTCGAGGCCACCGGCGCGACGGCGCTCGACCTCGTGATCCCCGAGGGCCACGACCCCACGGCGCGGCACCCCTTCAAGGGCAACATGGACCTCGCGCGCCTCCGCGCGGCGCTCACCGAGCACCGCGGCCGCGTGCCCGTGTGCATGCTCACGCTCACCAACAACTCCGGCGGCGGACAGCCCGTCTCGATGGACAACGCGCGCGGCGTCTCGGCCCTCTGCCGCGAGTTCGGCGTGCCCTTCTACATCGACGCCTGCCGCTACGCCGAGAACGCGTGGTTCATCAAGCAGCGCGAGCCGGGCTACGCCGACAAGCGCCCCATCGACATCGCGCGCGAGCTCTTCGCCCTCGCCGACGGCTGCACCATGTCGGCGAAGAAAGACGGCCTCGCGAACATCGGCGGCTTCCTCGCGACGCGTGACGAGCGCCTCGCGCGGCGGGAGCGCGACCTGCTCATTCTCACCGAGGGCTTCACCACCTACGGCGGCCTCGCGGGGCGCGACCTCGACGCCATCGCCACGGGCCTCTACGAGGCCCTCGATGAAGACTACCTGCGCTATCGCATCCGCTCCGTGGCGTGGCTCGGCGAGCACCTCATCGCCGCGGGCGTGCCCATCATGGAGCCCCCCGGCGGACACGCCGTGTACCTCGACGCGCGGCGCTTCCTCTCGCACCTCACGCCGGCGGAGCTGCCGGGTCAGTCGCTCGTCGTCGAGCTCTATCGCGAGGCGGGGATCCGCGCCGTCGAGATCGGCACCGTGATGTTCGGCCGACACGACCCCGCGACGGGCGCCGAGAGCGTCGCGCCGCTCGACCTCGTGCGCCTCGCCATCCCGCGCAGGGTCTACACGCAGAGCCACATCGAGTACGTGATCGAGGCCGTGAGCAACGTGTGGCGGCGGCGCGACGCGGTGAAGGGCATGCGCTTCACCTGGCAGGCGCCGACGCTGCGCCACTTCACGGCGCGCTTCGAACACCTCGCGTAGCGCGCGTCGCCGTCACGGCACCACCAGCGCGGCGGCGCGCTCGAGGTCGGCCTCGGCCCCGGCGAAGGACTCCTGAAGGCTCAGCTCGACGGCGCGCGTCTCCCAGATCGTGCGGTATGCGTCGAAGAGGTCCTGGATGGTGAAGGTCGCGGTCGCGGCGGTGCCCGACTGGTAGGTCACCTCGGCGCGGCGGAGCATCTCCTCCGACGCCGAGAGGGCCTGCGTTCGAAAGCGTTCGAGCGCGCGCCTCGCGTCGGCGCGGGCGTTCCACGCGCCCTCGACCTCTCGCACGATGCGTATCTCGAGGGCGCTCGCGAGCGCGCGCTGCCCCTCGGCGTCGTTGTTCGCGCGGCCGATGAGCCCCTGGTTCCGATCGAAGAGCGGCACCGGAAACGACAGCCCCGCGGTCACCGAGACGCTGTCCGCGTCGTGCGTCCCGTAGGCGCCCACCCACGCGCTCGGCGACCACCGCGTCTCGCTCGACCACCGCCGCGCGAGGGCCTGCGACGCGACGACGCCGCGGCGCGCGAGCTCGAGGTCGGGCCTGCGACGCAGCGCCAGCGCCACGAGCGAGGGCAGGTCTTCGGGCCCGCGAAAGGCCGCGAGCCCGCTCCGCGTGATGGGGGCCGAGGTCACCTCGGGGTCGGCGATGAGCGCCGTGAGCCTCGCCTCCGCGCGGCCGCGCTCCACCAGGGCGTCATCGAGCGAGGCGCGCAGCGTCGACACGCCCACCATCCCGCGGAGCGCGTCGTACTGCGAGCCAGCCCCCACGGCCGCGCGTCGCTGGAGGATCTCTTCGAGGCGCTCGACGTCGGCGAGGTTTCGCGTCGCGACCTCGACGCGCGACTGCGCGTAGGCGCGCGCCACCATGAGCGATTGAAGCTCCGAGGCGATATTCCAGAGGGCCACCGCGACGCCCACCTCGGTCTGCGAGAGCGCGGCCACGGCGGCGTCGCGGCGCGCGCGGATCTGTCCGAACACCGTGAGCGGCTGCGTCACCTGCACGCCGTAGTTGGTCACGCCGTCGGGGGGCGTGCCCGCGGTCGTGCCCATGAAGTTGAGCTGCACCGAGGGGTTGGGCCACAGCGCCGCCGTCACCACGTCGAAGCGCGCGCCGCGCACCTGCGCGCGCAGCGAGGCGACCTCCTGGCTGCGGCTCGCCCAGCGACGGAAGATCTCCTCCTCCGTGATGATGCGCGGGGCGGCGGCCTCGGCGCCCGGCGTCGGTGTGGCCGACTGCGCGAGGGCGTTCGACGGCGACAGCGCGAGCAGCAGGAACGTACCGAAGAGCGCTGCGTGACGCGTCATGCGAGCTCCTTGTGCGCTCGCGAATATCACTCCGATTCGCCGTCAAACAAGGGCTTCGCGACGAGCGGCGCGCGGCGCCCTCCGAGCGAGGCACGGTGCGACACGGAGGGAGACGAGAAGCGCCACCCGCAGGGCGACACGCCGCTCGTCGGCGTCACCATGCGAGGGTGTCACCGACGCGGACGTCGGGCGCGTTCGCGGCGCTCCACTCGACGGCGTGCTGCACGTCGTCGTGGCAGCGCGCGACGGGGTCACCCGCGGGGAACGCGCGCTCGACGGCGGTCACGCGTCCGTCGGGCGACGCGTACGCGACGGTGATCGCGAAGCGCACGCCGCGGTTCACGATGCACGCCTCGGTGACCATCGGAAACTGCAACCACAGCGCGCTCCCCGCCGCGAGGGGATCGCGACCGACGAGGCCCGTCGCGCGCGCCGCGGCCGTGTCTGCGACCTCGGCGCACCCCTCGGCCACCGCGGCGCCCGCGCGTCGTACGGTGAACGCGCGGCCCTCGCAGCCGCAGCCCGCGAGCAGCAGCGACGCGAGCGGCAGCGACGCGAGCGCCGCGCGGAGCCTCACAGCGACGAGAGGAAGGCGAGGAGCGCCGCGCGGTCTTGCGCGGTGAGGGCGGAGGCGTTGCGCACCGACGCGGCGGCCTCGCCCTCGTGCGCGGCGATGGACATCTCGAGCGTGGTGGCGCGGCCGTCGTGCATGTACGGCGCGGTGCGGGCGATGCCCCAGAGCGGCGACGTGCGGAAGTCTCGCGTGCCCGCGGGACCGTCGGCGATGCCGCGCGCGCCGGCGGGCGCCACGTCGTGCAGCAGCAGGTCGCTGTAGAGCGGAACGGGGCGGCCTTCGCCGTCGTTGATCGAGGGGACGTGACAGGCCGCGCAGCCCACGCGCGAGAACACCGTGGCGCCCGCGTCTTCGGCCGCTGCGTCGTGGCGCGTGCGCGGCGGCGGCGCGAGGTTGCGGATGTAGAACGCGATGTCTTCGAAGTCCGTGGGCGAGAGCTCGGGGTCGGCCACGGTGTCGGTGTCGGTGGTGTTGCCGAAGGTGTCGCCCGCGACGACGGGCATCGTGATGCCGAGCTCGTTGCTCATCGCGTCGCGTACGAACTCGCGCACCGAGGGGACGCCGGCCTTCCACCCGAAGCGCCCGAGGCGTCCGTCGGCGGTGCGCCGCACGCGGCCGCGGATGCCGTCGTGGTTGGCGTCGTCGGGGTCCGCGAGCGCCACGATCGCAGCCTCGGGGATCGCCTCGATGCGACCGAGGCCGAAGGTCGGCGGCGTCTGTCGGATCTCGAAGAAGTTCGCCGCGGGGTCGACGGGCGGGCGCGCGTCGAAGGCTCCGTGGCGGTGCGCCATCGTGCCGCCCGCGGGCTCGGTGAACGCGCCCGTGACGGGGTCGAGGATGCCCTGGCGGGTGACGTCGACGCCGAGCGGTCCCGCGCCTCCGATGACGGGGTCGAAGTGACACGCGCGGCACGAGTCGCCGTTGAACCGCGGGCCGAGGCCGCCGAGGAAGGCGAAGTCGCGGTCGTAGATCCGTCGACCGCGTTCGAAGCGCTGCGCCGAGGCGCCGTCGAGCGCCGCCGCGGGCCCGCCGTACTCCCCCGCCGCGGGCACGGGCGCGTTGGGAGGGACGAGCCCGTCGCTGCGCTGCGAGCGTCCGCCGAGCGACTCGAGGAAGGCGATGACCTTCGCGCGCTCGTCGGCGCTCAAGGCGCGGTACGCGTCGCGGCTCCGGAGCGACTCACCCTCGTGCATGTCGATGGCCTGCGCGAGCGTGTCGGCGCGGCCGTCGTGCAGGTACGGCCCCGTCGCGGCCACGCCCCAGAGCGGCTGCGTGCGGAACTCCGAGCCCGTCGCGAGCTTCATCGGCGTTCCGTCGGCGAGCGCCGCGCCCATGTCGTGGAGGAGCAGGTCGGAGAACGCGGGGATGAGCCCCCTCGGGCCTCGCAGCGCGGGCGTGTGGCACGCGCCGCAGCCGATGCGATCGAAGAGCGCGCGGCCCGCGGTGGTCTCCGGCGTCGGCGCGTCGGGCGCCGGCGCGGCCGTGAGCATCGCGTACGACACGAGGTCGAAGAGGTCATTCTCTGACATCTCGGGGTCGGCGACGCCGTCGTGGTCGGTGGTGGGCTCGTCGGGGGCGGCGACCTGCTCCTGCACGACGCGGCCGGTGCTCTCGACGCTGCTCACGGCCTGTCGCGCGTGCGAGAGGTCCGCGGCGCTCGGCACCGGGAGGCGCGCCTTGAGCGCGTCGGAGAGGGGGTTCGTGGTGATCCCCATGTGGTTGAAGATGGGGCCTCGGACGAAGCCCTCGATCGACACCGTCTGCGACTTGCGACCGAAGCGACCTACGAAGCCGCGGTCATAGTTGGCGCGCCCCGACACACCGTCGTGGTTGCGGTCGTCGGGGTCGGCGCGCGAGAGGATCTCCTCGTCGGGGATCTCGGCGAGGAGCCCCACGCCGAAGAAGGGGATGGCCTTTCGCGTCGCGGCGATGTTGGTCTGCGTGTTGGTCGACTCGCGACCGGCCGTGAGGTTGTACTGGTCCTGCACGCCGTTGACGCCCGTGGTGGTGTACGACCCGTCGGGGAGTCGCTGGCCGACGAGGAGAAAGTCGCGGTAGCGCGCGCCGCCGCCGCCCGTGGTGGGGCGCTCGTGGCAGTCGCCGCACGACGAGACGTTGAAGGTCGGGCCGAGGCCCTGCTGCGGCGTAAATCGCCTGCGGGCCACGAGGAGTCCGCGGTCGAAGGTGGCGCGCTGCGTGGCGTTGGCGCCGGGCCGCACGGCGCCCATCTCCGCGAAGATGTCCTGGGGGATGGTCGGGGCGGGCTCGGGGTCGGGGCACCCCGAGAGCAGCGCCGCGAGGGGCGCGAGCCAGAGCCACGGTCTGCGAAGAGACGTCATGTGCTTCACTCCGAGGGCAGCAGGGTTCGGGTGATCGCGACGCCGTTGAAGGGCCCCGACGCGCTGCCGAGGCTCCCGCCGACCGCTGTGAGCCGGCCCGAGGCGTCACCGAACACGGAATGCAGATCGAGCACCGTGGAGGAGGGCTCCTCCACGGGTGTGAGGGTGGCGAGGTCGATGCGAAACGCGACGCCGTTCACGCCGACGACGTGCGCGGCCGAGGGCGTGCGCATCCACACGCCGTTGAGTCCGGGGAGCGGATCGAGGGAGCGCGCCGTCCATGTGCGCCCGTCCCACCGCGCGACGAGCGCGTTGCCACGACCGCCGACCGCGAGGATGTGGTTCGCGTCGGAGCCCCACACGGACACGAGGTCGCCGCTCACGCCCACGAGCTCTTCGCGCCACTGACCGCCCGAGCGATGCAGCACGACGCCGCGCTGACCGACCGCGTAGACGTTGTCGGCGCCGGTGCCCCAGACCTTGTAGAGCGCGCTCACCCCCGCGCGCATCAGCGTCGGGAGCGGCGCGGGCGTCCACGTGGTCCCGTCGCCGTG
Source organism: Polyangiales bacterium (assembly GCA_046351535.1). GTDB lineage: Bacteria > Myxococcota_A > Polyangia > Polyangiales > CAISKJ01. The sequence goes on along the minus strand of JAXLYG010000039.1, from coordinate 107,902 downwards.
GAGGAGCACCGGGGGGCTCTCTCCCTCGCCCGTTCCGCCGACGGTCCAGAGGTCGTCGGGCGCCGCCCCCCACACGCCCCAGAGCGGCGCCGTCGTGGGTGTCGTCTGGCGCGCCCAGGTGTGTCCGTCCCAATGCAGCACCGTGCCGCGATCGCCCACCGCCGTCAGGTCGTTCGCGCCGAAGCCGTAGATCCAGTGGAGCCTCGGCGTGTCGGCGGGGAGCGTGACGCGCGCCCACTGGCGCCCGTCGAAGTGCATCATCAGCGCGTCGGTGGCGCGGCCCCCCACGGCGTAGACATCGCTGCCCGAGGGGCCCCAGACGTTGAGCAGCCACCCGAGCTCCATCGCGTCGAAGGCACGGCCCCACGGCGGCGTCGACGGCGTCGGAGGGTCGGTGCATCCCATCATCGCGACCAGCGTCAGCCCCGCGATGGCGCGCGTCGTGTAGGTCATCGACGGAGCGCGTAGCAAGACCTTCGCCCACGCTTGAAAACAAGCCTCGAAGACGCGCAGGACCGCGGCCGCGACGCACGACGTGTCGCGACGCGCGTGCGTGGTGCGCCGTGCCTGAAGCGGATGCGCGAGTCTGTCAGCGGGCGACGGGGCCGGGGATGTGGACCGTGTCGATGACCTTCGGCGCGGCTTCGGGCGCGGGGTCCGAGGGGAGCGGCCACGGGGCCGAGGTCCATCGCGTGGGCATACGCTCGATGCCGAAGGCCCAGAGCGTGAGGCCCTTCGCGTCGACGCGGAGCCTCAGGAAGTTCTTCCACCCCTCTTCGCGCAGCGACGAGAAGGCCTCGTTGCCGTGCCGTCGGAACACCCGCACGCTCACGAAGAGGTACGCGCCCATGATGATCCCGCCGAGCGCGTAGCCGAGCACGGCGCTCGCGGCGATCATCACGAGGCGCCGCGCCACCACGTCGTGCTGCACCCCGAGGACGTGCGCGAACCACAGCCCCGCGGCCGTCGCCCCGAGCGCGCCCAGGAGGTGCGTGAGGCCGTGCACGAGCCCCGCGCCGATGCGGTACGCCCGTCGGTTCGAGTCGGTGAAGTACACCACCGCGACGAGGAGGCCCGCGACGAGGGCGATGGCGCTCGGCTGCTCGGCGGCCTGCGCGAGCCCTCGCCGGATCGTCGGTCCGACGCCCGCGTCGATGGCCTGAAGATCGGGCTGCGGGAGCAGCCATGAGAGCAGGGTGTAGAGCGCCGCGGTGGCGAAGCCGAAGCGGAGGTTGAGCAGCGGAAAGAGCAGGTTGCGCGCGGCCATCGCGCGCGAGACCGCCCGCGACGGGTACTCGCGGCTCACCTGATACCGTCGCGTCTCGCGCCGTCGGCCGCGCTGGAGGCGCTCGATGGAGGGCGTGTGCGTGGGGTGCAGAAAGGCGCCGCCGCCGCCCGCGGTGACGTACTGAGCGCCCCTCGTGGCGCGCTCGTCGACGCGCTCCATGCGGCGGTAGTGGTGCAGGTCGCCGGCGAGCCAGAGCACCACGCGGGCCTTCTTCTCCTTCGTGATGAAGCGCACGAGGGCGCGCGTCTGGGGGCCGTGATCCTTCGCGTACTGCTGGCGAAAGACCCACGTGGGCTCGGCGATGCAGAGCACGACGTGGTCTCCCTCGGCGAGTCCGGCGAGGGCGGCTTCGAACCAGCGCCGCTGCGCCACGTCGATGTCGCACTGGAGCTGGATGTCGACGGCGACGAGCCAGTGCCGATGCGGGAGCTGGAGGCAGTGGTAGCTGCGGCGCTGAAAGGTCTGCCACATGCCGAGAAAATCACGCTGCGCGAAGGTGTTCACGAAGCCCGTGAGCCCGTCGTACCAGTCGTGGTTGCCCGGGATCGCGAGGAGCAGCGGCGCCGTGGAGGGCGCGCGCTCGGGCGAGACCGCGCGCATCGGCGCGAGGAGCCGGGACTCGTACGCGGCGACGCCGCCCGCGGGGTACACCTGGTCGCCGCCCATGATGAGCAGGTCGCCGCGCGGGAGGGCCTCGTCGTCGACGTGAAGCGAGGGCTGCGCGAGCGCGTGGAGCACCGTGGTGGTGGGGCGCCAGCCGTCGCCCGTGTCGGCCATGTAGTCGATCCAGAAGGCGTCGCGGTCGGCGAAGGAGCGCGGCTCCTGCGGCTCTCCGATCGCCATGATGAGGCGAAAGTCGGCGCGCGTGGAGAACACCTCGGTGAGCACCGTCTGGAGCCCCGTGCGGAGGAGCTGCGCCGGGTCGTACCAGCCCACCATATCGGGTCGCTCGCGCTCGCTCATCAGGCGACGATACCGTCGCGCGCGGCGCAGAGGGGGCGCGTTCGGTCGCGCGGGCGCGCCCCGCGGGCGTGTGTCGTCGTCAGCGGCTGAAGAGGAGCAGCGCGACGGCGTTGTCCTCGTCGAGCAGCGCCGCGCGGTGTCGCGCGAGGATGGCCCGCGTCTCTTCGAGGAGCGCGCGATCGCCGAGCACCTGCGCCGACTGGAGACGCTCTGACAGCGCGAGGAGCACGCTCTCGTGATCGGTCTCGATCCAACGGTCTTCGGTCGAGAGCCACGCGCGGAGACGGGGCGCCTCGGAGGGCTTCACGAAGCCCGTGAGCGCCGCGGCGCGCCTCGGGGTGGGCCCGTCTTCGGCGTGCCAGCTTCGAAGCTCCGTGACCACCGCCCTCGCGTCGCCGCGCGTCACCGCGGCCCTGAGCTGCGGGCGCTCGGGGAGGCCGTTGACCTGCCAGAAGGCTTCGTCGGTGCCGGGCTCGAGGCCGCGCGAGAGCAGTCGGTAGCCCGCGCAGCGATACTCCCACGACATGCGCGACAGGCTGTCGAGCGCTGCGGATTCGTTCGCGAGGAGCGCGCCGCACGCGCGAGGTCCGCCGCGCGCGAAGGCCAGGTCGGCCTCGCCGTCGCGGAGGTTCATGACGACGCGCTCCTGCGGCGAGTCCTCGCTCTCCTCGGCGGTGGCGAGCGACGCGCGCACGGTGGCGAGCGTGCGCTGCGCGTCGTCCCACGCGCCGGTCAGGGTGTCGAAGCGCGCGGTCTCGAGGGCCACGAGCAACCCGTCGGTGCGGGCCTCGCCGCCGCGCCGCGCGGGGTCGAGTTCGAAGCGCGTGACGGCCGAGCGGAAGCCGTTGATCCCCGCGTCGAAGCGCCGCCACGACACCGCTCGCGCGAGGCGATCGACGCCGGTGCGCGTGATCGCGACGCGCGCCTCGGGACCGCCCGACCACCCCTGCAACATCGGACACGTCGTGTCGCCGGGGTGGGCCTCGATGAGCCCGCGCAGGCGTCGCCCCGCGCCCGCGTCGCCCGCGCGCGCGACGAGCGACGCTTCGAGGCAGAGCAGCGGCGTCGAGCGCGCGCGGAACTCCACCGACTCGCGTTGAAGCGCGAGCTCCGCGAGGCTGCGCGCGATCTCGGCGGCGCGGCGGGACTCGCCCGCGAGCAGGTGGACGTAGAGCGCATCGTTGGCCGCGTCTCCGTCGCGCTCCCGCGGGTTGATCGCCGTGTGCGAGAGCGCGTCGCTGGCCTCGCGGAAGCGTCCGAGCGCGAAGGAGAGCCGCGCGGCGCGCGACCAGCTCTCGGGCGTGCCGCAGCGGGCCCACTCCTTCGCGGCGCGCTCGTAGTCGTTGACGTCTTCGAAGAGCGCGGCGCGCGCGAGGCACGGCGTGCCCGAGGTGCGGTGCACGACGTCGAGCGCCTCCCACGTCGCGCGCGTGCGGTCGGCCGCGCAGGAGAGCGAGAGCGCCACGGACTCGAGCGCGCGCGATCGATACATCGGCACGGCCGACGCGAGCACCGCGGACGCCACGCGATCGCCGCGACAGAGACTCCTCGCGGGGTGCGTCTCGATGGGCCCCCTGCCCTGCTCCGCCGAGTTCAGGAGCGCCACGCCGAACACGAGCGACGCGACGATCCAGTGCGTCTCGAAGAACACCGCCCCGAGCGCGCGAAGGAGGGGCTTCGGCGCCGTCGACGCCGTGGGCCCCTCGAAGGCCACGAGCACGCGCCCCGCGACGCCGGGAGAGAGCTTCCACGCGGGTGCGGAGCCGCGGTAGCCCGCCCTCGCGTCGGCCTCGTGGAGCGCCTCGATGACCCCCGAGACGCGCACGCGATCGCCCGCGTGGACGGCGCTCACGGACCTCACCTTCGCCGACTCGTCGCCGGTGATCTTCGCGAGGTCGACGGCGCCCTTCGCGGCGCGCGATCCGTGGGTGACCTCGATGGCGCCCTCGATGCGTACGCGCTGCTTGCCCACGACGAGCGTGAGGCCCGGCGCGACGTCGCTCGCGATCACCGGATCGGCGCCGTCGGTCTCGGGTCGCAGCGCCACCGAGAGCGCGGCGTAGGGGGCGCCCTCGCGGTCCGACGCGAGCGTTCCCGTGAGCACCGCGGCGATCGACTCGCCCGCGGGGACCTCTTCGCGCGACGGCCCGAGCGCCCGGAGCATCCTGCGCGCGCGGAGCGAGCCGAACGCGGCCACCATGCGCGGACCGAGCGCGGCGCCGAGAAGCGCGGACGCCACCGCGAGGCACCACCACACGAGCGGACCGCGCGCCACGAGCCAGAGGAGCGAGTGCGACATGATCGCGCGATTCTAGGTCGATTCCGTCGCGGGCGTACCGTTCGTGAGAGACGCCTCGCGCGCTTCTCGGAGGACGCGGCGCACGTCCATGAGCCCGTGCTCGACCTGCGTGTGCGACGCGCGCAGCGGGCGGTGCGTGAGCTTCGCGGGCCAGGTCGCGAGGAGCGCCTCACGATGGAGGTCGTTCTGTCGGTACTTCGCGTCGAGGGCGCGGCGCATCACGGCCCACTTGCGCGTCTCCCAGTCGGCGATCTGCTGCGGGGTCATGGGGCGCCCCCGACGACCGCCCGCGCTCTTGGCCGCCGCGCCGTCGCCCTTCGAGAGCGCGCTCCCGCTCTGGAGCGAGAAGCTCTCGTAGTAGTCGGCGTCGACGGCGGCGAACTTCGACGCCTGGAAGAAGTGCTCCACCGTGGGCCAGCGGAGCCCGTCGAGGTCGAAGGGCGCGGGCGCGAAGTTCGAGAGCAGCTGCCGCCAGTTCGCGATGCGCGAGAGCGCCGCGAAGGTCTCCGCCGGGAGCCGCGTGAGCTCGCCGACCCCCTCCCCCGGCGCGACGTCCTTCGAGCGCGAGTGGAACATGAACACGGCGTCTTCAGAGAACAGGTCCATCGTGCGCCTTCCCCTCTCTTCGAGGGCGACGCTCAGAGCACGGCACCGGGAGACGCGCAACCAGCCCTCGGACATACCTCGTCACACAGGCGCGGATTCGCCCGGTGTTTTCAACGGGCGCGTCACGGACGCACGCGGACGCGCAGCCTCCCATCGATGACGCTGAACCACGGCGCGCGGTCGCGGATCTCGCGCGCGCTGAGGTGTTGCAGGCGCCCCGTCTCGTCGCGCGCTTCGAAGGCGGGCGGGCACTCGGCCTCGAGCTCGGGGCACCAGCGGTAGATCGTTCCGTGGAGCCATCCCTCGCGATCGAAGCGCGCCTCGCGCGGCTCGCTCCTGATGTAGCGCCCCCGCGAGGGAAAGCGCGTCGCGTCGGCGGCGAGGCGAAACAGCGTGACCGAGTCGTACGAGCAGTCGCTCTCCCAGAGCAGCACGCGCAGCGCGCCGTCGGCGTTCACGTCGACGATGCCGCGATCGGTGGTCACGGGCATACGGATCACGCGCCACGTCTCGCCCTCGTCGTCGGTGAGCGCCATCCTCGAATCGGGTTCGCCGTTGCCGCTCGAGACGTTCACCACGATCCACGCGGCGCGCGTCCCGTTCGAAGCCGCGGCGACGTTCGGCTCCTCTTCGGTCTCCGCGCGCACGACGAAGGGCATCGAACGCCACACCTCGGCGCCGTCTGCGCGCTGAACCCCGAGCGCGCGCGGAGGACGCAGCACGAACACCGTCCCCCGCTCGTCGACGAGCGCGGTCGCGATGGCGCCGCGATGATCGAGCGCGCGCGTGAAGCTCCGTCCTCCGTCGCGGGTGACGTAGAGTCGGCTGCGGGTCCACACGGCCGCGACGCGTCCGTCGCGCGACTCCGCGACGCCCACGAAGCCCCGCCGCGGAAGCGTCACGCGCGGCACGATCGGAGGGACGGGCTTCGTCACCACGGGCTTCGCGGGCCGCGTCACCGCTGCCACGACGGTGTGTCTCGGCGGAGGCGGCAGAGGCACCGCCACGAACGCGAGGTCGGGTCCCGTGAGCAGCGTGTACTGCAACCACGCCGCGGGGAGCACCCGCGAGCGGGGGTGGAGCGCGGCGATCCATCGTGAGCGCATGCCGCCCGAGAGAGCAGCGCGCGTGCCGCGTCGACGGCGCGCGATCACCGCCCCGGTTCAGCGTCGCACTTCTGCGTGGAGCGCCGTGAGCGCAGGCGCGACCCGCGTCGCGTGGGATGAGAGCGTCGCGAAATAGCGAGCGGGGGTGATCCCCGCGTCGGGCATGAGCCGCTCGATGAGCTCGATCGCGTCGGCCTTGCGCGCGAGCTCGCCGCCGCCCACCACGCGCACCACCTCGACGATCGACGCGAGCATCACGTGCACCGCCTCGGCGTCGGAGCGCGCCTCGTCGTCGAGCGTCTGCGTCACCGGCTGCGACGCGCCGGGCTGCGGAAACCACCGCGCGAAGCGCCGCGTGAGCGCGTCACGGTCTCGCTGGAGCGACTCGATGCGCGCGCGGGCCCCTTCGCCCACGAGCGTCACGGCCTCGGCGCCCATCTCTCGCAACGCGACACGCTCGGCCTCGATGCCGTCGAGCGCTTCGAGGTCGCGGGCGCGGGCGAGGTCTTCGAGCTCGGTCACCACCTGCCCCACCGACGCTTCGAGCGACCGCGCCACCGTGGGCGCGCCACCGGGCGTCGCGCGCAGGTGCAGCGGGAGCGCGGTGTCGAGCGATCCGTCGGCCATCGCCCGCAGCGTCTCGTCGTCGACGAAGTGGTAGAAGGCCCGCTCGCCCTTCGCGCGCTGACGCGCCACGATGCCACGGAGCGCGCCGTTCTCGGCCCCGAGCGCCACGACGCTCACGCCGAGCGGAACATCGGCCGAGGCCATCTCGCGCGCGGCGACGATGGTCGCCTCGTCGACGGCGGCCTCTCCGTCGGTGACGAGCACCACCTGGGCGCGCGCGAGGTCGGCGTCGTCGGCGCGCGCCTTCGCCACGGTCTCGAAGGCCGCGAGGAGCGCGCCCTGGATGTCCGTTCCACCCGAGCGGACGGTCTCGCAGACGTCTTCGAGGGCGCGCTTCGCGGCGTCGATGGAGTCGACCTTCACGATGGGCCCCACCTGGTCGTTGAAGAAGCCGTAGTACACCGCGCAGCGCACGGAGTCGCCCGACGAGAGCCGTCGCAGCAGCGTCGCGAGCTCGGCCACCAGCATCGCGTCGCGCACCCTCGCCCGCGGGCCGATCATGCTCCCCGAGCCGTCGACGAGGAACACGCGCACCTCCGACACCATCACCACGCGCGTCGAGCGAATGACCTCCTCTCGCACGTAGCGCCGCGCGAGGAGCCTCCCCGTCGCGAGCTGGAGCACCAGGAGCCTCGGGTCCTCGATGATCGCGTCGGGGATGTCTTCGACCGCCTCGGCCGCCACCAGCGCCAGCGCGGGCGCGGGATAGGGCACGCGTCGCAGACGCACCCGCTCGGTCACCACGCGCGTCGGCGAGAGCACCCCGCCCGTCTCGAACGCGCCGTCGACCGCGAGCGACGCGAAGAGGAGGCTCCGCTCCGTTCCCTCGCCGAGGTACCCCCGCTCGGCCCCGAGGAGCTCGCGGTCTTCGCGCGTCGTCGTCGCGAGGCGCTGCCGGCCGCGCTCGTAGGCGCGTCGCACGGCAGCGGTCACCTCGACCCCGAGCTGATCGTCCGCCGATCGTTCGAGCGACGCCCTCCGCGCGCCGTCGCTGATGCCTCGCACGTCACCGTAGAGGTCGCGCGTGGCCTTGCGTGAGAGGCGTGCGAGCGCGGGGTCTCGCGTCGTCTGCGCGACGTGATCGAGGGCCGAGACGAGCGCGCGCAACCGCCCATCTTCACCGCGCGTGAGGGCGGCGCGCGCCTGATACGCCAGGCCCACCTCACCGTCGACGCCCGCGGATTCGAGGCGGTCGAGCCGCATGATCTCGGCCACGATCGCGCGCTGTCTGACGCGCACGCCCTCGGAGTCGAGCGTGAGCGCCGCCGACGCGTCGAGGAGCACCTGCCGCGCGGCTTCGAAGAACCGGCGCCGTCGCGAGAGCACGTCGCACTCGGCGCGGCCCGCGGCGAGGAGGTGATCGACGGCGGCGAGCTCCAGCATCACCACGCGCTGCCGGGCCTCGACGGACTCGCTCGAATCCTTCTCGGATTGAATGGGCGCGACGGGCGCGAGCGGGGCGACGAGCACCACGGGGGGATTGGCCGAGGCGAGCGCCGCGAGGGTCTCGCCTGTGTCGCCGCCGCCCTGCGCGAGCGCGCGCGACGCCTGCGAGAGGAGCGCGTGCGAGCGCCGCAACCACGAGGCATGCGCGACGGGAGGTCGCTTGCGAACGGCCGCGAGCCGCTCGACGTTGACCACGTTCGAAGTGAGCTCCGCGAGGGCCGCGTCGAGGGCCACGTGGGCTTCACCCTGCATGAGCGTGCCCACGGCGGCGCGAGTTCGAAACGCTTCGACGAGGCTGAGCGTGGCTGCGGTCGAGAGCTTCGGCTTCCACCCGAAGCGGTCGAAGACCGGCGCGGCCATGCGGTAGAGCAGCGAGACGTCGCCCGTGGCGCCCACGCGCTCGATGCGGGCGTCGAGGTCACGGAGGCGCTCGGCCCGTCGCGTGTCGTCGCTCACGACGAGAGGACGTCCTTCCACTTGAGGTCGGCGCGAGCCTCGCGAAGGCGTTTCAAGACGCCGCTCGACTCGTCTTCGAGGCGATCGATGCGCGCCCTCAGCTCATCGGCCAGCGGCGCCACCTCGGGGAAGACCTCGCCCACCACGCGCGCCTCCAGCGAGAAGCGGAGCAGCGCGCTCTCGTCGCGCGTGACGCGGTAGAAGCCCGACGCGGCGAGGTGCTCGATGGCCTTGTCGAGCGACGCCCGATCACCGCGCGAGAGCGCGTCGCGGCCCGCATCGCCGAGGGGCTTGAAGAACGCTTCGAGCTGCGTCACCGAGCGGCCGATGCGCTCGACGTCGAGCTCGCCCATCGTCACCCTGAGGTCCGGCGGGAGCGCGCTCACCGAGCGCGTGAGGGCGCCGAGCGCGGCCTCGGGCGTGCTCCCCGGCGTGATCCTCGGCTCCTTGATGCGCGAGGCGGCCTCGACCATCGTGAACGCGAGCGACACGCGCTGCTCGCCCGCGCGCAGGGTCTTGTATCCGAACGCGTCGGGCTGCGGCGTGAAGCCCTCTCGCCGACGCGCCGCCTCGCGCTTCACCAGCGCGCGCGCGGCCATTTCGAGCAGCTCCTCGGGGCCGAGCACCTCGCCGAGTCCGCCGCGCGCGAGCTCCTCGACGAGCCCGCCGATCTGCGCCACGAGGTCCATGCGGTCTTGCGCCTCGAGGCGTTCGAAGGCCGCGCGGAGGAGCGGCGCGATGCGCGGACCGACCACGCGCGCCTTGAGCCGCTGCGCGCGTCCGCCCATGCCCGCGAAGCCCTCGCCGAGCGTGTCGAGGTGGCGGATCGCGGGCGCGAGCGCCGTGAGCACGGCCCCGAGGCTCCCCGTCCCGACGCGTCCGAGGGCCTCTCGAATGGCCTCGCGAAAGGCCGCGTCCATGACCTCGACGACCTCGTCCTCGGCGCGTCCGAGGGCCTTCTCTCGCGACGAGCGCGCGCTCGCGTGGGGCGGCGGATCGGCGCCGAGGCGCTCCAGCCGCTCCTGCGCGTCGATGATGGCGTCGAGCTCGCGCAGCACGTCCTTCGCGCGACGGGCGTGGTCGTCGAGGCTCGCGCCCGCGGGCACCTGCGCGTCGAGGGCCGCGCCCATGCGCGTCGCCGCGAGGCTGGCCGCGTCGTCGAGCAGCGCCATCGCCCTGCCGCGCAGCCACCGCGCGATGGGACGCACCGAGCCCGCCGAGCGTTCGAGCCCGAGCGAGAGGTCTTCGAGCGCCGCCGCGATCTCGATGGGGTGTCCGCTCGCCGTTCCGCCGCCCGCCCCGGCGCCCGCGAGGAGGCCCTTGCGAAGCGCGCGCTCCACGAGCGACGACACGGTCTCTTCGAGGAGCTCGCGGGCCTTCTCGGCGCCCGGCGCGCCGCTCTCGACGGCGATGGCGATCTGCTTCGTGGTCTCGATGAGCGCGACGGTGTCACCGCCGGGACGGGCCTTTTCGACAGCGGCGGTGAGCGGCGCGAGGTCGATCGACTCGACCGACGGACGCGGCAGCGCGACGGGCCTCGGGAGGTTCGCGAGGGCGCGGTCGAAGATCTCTCGCTCCGTGCGCATGATCGAGAGCTGACGGCGCTCGCGGGGGTCGGTCTCGCGCGCGAGGAGGGCCGCGACGTGCTCGGGCTTCGGCCCCGAGAGCAGGAGGCTCAGCCGGAGCATCTCGAAGTCTTCGAAGCGCACTTCGAGGGGTCGCGTCGGGTTCTTGATCTTGTCGAGCACACACGCCGCGCGGAGCACCTTGCCGAGCCTCACGGCGGTGCGCGTCGAGAGGTAGCGCGTGGGCACGAACGACGGATCGGCGCGCGTCGCCGCGGCGGTGTCGACCTCGACAGCTTTCATCAGCGCTTCGAGGGTCTCGCAGAGCGACTCGTCCATTGCGACGCGCTCCGCGGCGGCCTGGAGCACGTCGAGGTCCTGGATGGTGAGCACGGCCTTCCACCCCGCGCCGCGGGCGCCGCCGAGCTGCGCGCGCAGCACCCTGCCCATCGAGTCGGGCGCGCCGAAGCCCTTCGGAACGAAGGACACGAACGCGATGCGATCGACGAAGGCGAGGAGCGTCTCGCGCGAGCTCTCGAGCACCTCGGCGAGGTAGCGGTTGGTGGTCATCAGGGCGCACTCGATGAGCCCCTCGGTGACCTTCGTCCCCTGCTTGAGCTCGCGCTCGTGGAGCACGTTGAGCGTCGTGCGCAGGAGCATGTCGCGCCCGTCGAGCACCTCGTCGAGAAAGGCGTGAACGGCGCCGAGCATCCCCTGGTCGGTGAAGTGCTCCGTGCGCCCCGTGGCCATGAGGGTCTTGAAATCGATGGGCCCGACGAGGTCGGTCTGCACGGTGCTCTCGGTGAACTGCCGCGCGAAGAGGCTCGGCCGCCCCGTCGACTCGTCGAGGATGCGCCCGAGCACCGCCGTCGCGACGCCGCTCTTGGCCGTGCCCGGCGGCCCCGTCATGAGCACGTGCTCGCGCGAGAGGAGCGCGAGCGCCACCTGCGTGAGGAGGTCGTCGCGCTCGACGAACGCGCGCCCGAGCTCGGCGAAGAAGTCTCGAAAGCGCCCCGCGGCCACGTCGAACGAGACCGCTGAAGAGAGCGCCGCTGCGGGTTGTTCCTTCACGGGCGGAGACTATCGAAGACGCCGCGCGCAGGCGGAGAAAACTAGCGTCCCGTCGCGCGCCATGCCGCGTCGTCGTGGAAGAGGCTTGAACGCGCCGATCGAACCCCGACAACAGGGCGAGCGAGGTGAGGAGCGAACGGGGGCGGGCGACGCGGGCGCGACGTCGCCAATGTCGCCCGTCGGCGGCTCGTCGCCATCGCTCACCGCATTGTTGCGGCCATCGCGGTCACGCGCGGTGCGCGATGTCAGGAACGATCAGGTCATCTTCGTTCTCTCCCTGCGGGGGAGTTCGTGGATGGAACGCCGATGACGTAGCGCCCACGCGGGAAGTAGACGATACCGCCGAGGGGCGACACACTGTTGAGATGGGTGAAGAACCCTTTGAGTCTGTTAGCGTTCTCTCGGTGGGTTTCGACGTGATAGGTCGGTCCTTCTTCGGGAACCAGCCCTCCGACACGGCCCGCCCCATCGCCAGCGTGAACGAATTCGACTCCATGTCCCATACGACACCTCCCAAAGCCACACTGACGCTGGGCCCGTGCGACTCTGCATGATCCTGTTGTGCGACACGACTACCAGATACGCGACGCAAATCCCCCGAACGGATGTCCTTCAATGACCTGAGAAGGAGCGCACCACCAGTCCCCCGGCGACCCCAGGTACACATGCAACTCGGCCGGACGGAAGCGTCCCTCACGTGGCGCGCCCACGCAGAGATCATCATACCCGTCGCCGTTCACGTCTCCCGGAAACGTAGTGACATAGAAAGGAGCCGCATTGTCGATCGGCTTCAGGGCGAGGTCCCAGACCGCGGGAACACCTCGTGAGGTCGATTGGTACATGAACACCCGTCCCGTCCCGAGTTCTGGACTGTCGAGTGGGGCGAGAGGGGCCCCGATCGCGAACTCGACTCTGCCATCTCCATCGATATCTCCTGGCGCAGAAAGGCGGGCACCGAAAGCGTCGCCTTCGCTAGAGGTTCCAACCGTGGTGCCAGGCGGTGTGACGATTCGCGTTGACGGCACCACGCCCGAAGGAGAACCGTGGAAAACGTCGACAAACCCCCAGCCAGAGAACGCGCCGTCCGCGTAGCCATCTGCGTTGAAATCACCCGCGGCCATCTGCCAGCCGAAGCTATAGTAATATCGCGGACGGCCAAGGTTCTGCACATGAAAAGAAAGCGAAGCAGAAGGGTTTCCATAGAGAATGAGGACTTCGTATTCGACCGCGCCTGACGCTGGAATAGTGCGAGCGGCCACATCGCCATATCCATCCCCGTTCACGTCACCGAGAAACTGCACCGTGTACCCTGCGCCCGTCAGGCCGTCAGCGGGGACCGCTTCAAGCCCAGACCTCCCCCCAAGCAGCAGCACGACATTGGTCCGCGAGTACGCTGCGACAAGGTCACCGAACCCATCGCCGTTGAAGTCTCCAGCGGCGAGTGAGACGCCATAGTTGTGCCATGGTCCGAAGTCACCGCTGGTTCGCGCGGGGGTCAGCGTTTGATCGCATGCGGTCAGCCCCTCCGAGAGGGAACCTCGATGAAGGTAGACTCGACCGTTCTCATCCGCGGCCCCAGGCGGGCCGTAGGACGGAGCGCTGAGTGCCAGGTCCGCGAGCCCGTCTCCATCGAAGTCTGCGATGCCCGCTGTATCGCCATAGAAAGCGTAGCCGTTGGAAGTCTCCTCAGGAGGAAAAGGAGGGTTGATCCCTCGGAAGCGCTCACCGTCCAGCCCCGTCGCTCCGCCCCAGTACACACGCATCATGTATCGTTCGGGGTCGAAGCCACTCAGCATTACGACGTCATCGAACCCGTCGCCGTTGAAGTCCTTGAGCGTGCCGTAGCTGGTGTCCGCAGGCAGGTCTCGGTGCCGAATCCCGACCTCCCAGGTCGCGCTCGCCCACGCCACGCCGCCATCTTCAGCCGTCGTTCTCACTCGCCAGAAGGCTACACCGGGCGGGAGCGTGGCCGTCGGCCTCCAGCTCGTGCCGCTCACCTCCTGTTGCATGAGGACGCGCGTACAGGGACGATCCGCGCAGACTTCGACGCGGGCGCGACTCGCTCCTGTCGGCAGCACCCAGCGGAAGGTCGGACGTTGCGAGGTCGCGCGCATCCCCGACTGCGGCGCGAGAAGCCGAGGCACGGTGATCGCGGGGATTGGTCCGGTCGACCCGAAGGGCGCATCGATGCCCGCGTCGAGCTCTCCGCAGCGGCAGAAGTCCCAGCGACCGTCGTCGCGGCACTCGCGCGTGCCCGAACGACCGTCTACGCAGGCGCAGGAGCTCGTCGCCCTCGGAGTGCAGACGGCCACGATGTCGCGCACCCGGCAACGCTCCACCACGTCGCCAGGAACGAACACGTCGGGCGACGGCTGCACCGGCACGTCGAAGTCTCCGCAGCACACGGCGGCCTCGGGGAACGGCACGTCGCTGGGGTCGATCGGAGCGACGTCGGTCGGCGCAGCTCCGTCACTACACGACGGCGCATCGAGCGGCGCGAGATCGCCCGAGGCGTCCAGGGACGCGTCCGTCGGGGCGTCTGCGTCCGGTGTGACGTCGGGTTGCGTGGCGGAGTCTGGGTCCGATGTGGCGTCTGCGTCCTCCGCAGCGTCGGCGGGCAGATCCGAGAGGGCGTCGAAGCGAGCGTCATCGGGGAGGTCATCCGCCAGATCGTTCTGAGACACCGTATCGGAGAGGACATCCGCGACGTCCACGCGATCGAGCGACGCGTCGGAGGACGTCGACGCCTCCGGGCAGCCCGCCAGGAGCAGCGCAGCGAGCGAGAGCATGACGAGGCACCGCGCGGGGCGCATCACGGCGCGACTCTACCGCGGCGACGACGATTTCACCTTCACCGCGGAGACGCGCTTCGATACCTTCTGCGCATCATGGCCACTCACAAATTACCCACGATCGCGAGCATCGCGCCGCCTCCGGCGAAACCACTCAGCAGCACCACGAAGATCGCGCTCGAAGAGCTCGCGGCGTGGCGCGACGCGCACCCGGCGCTCACGCCCCTCGACCACGCGACCTTTGACGCGCGGTATCCCCTCGACGCGCGCGAGGCCCTCGCGCACCTCACCAAGGCCCCCGGGACGCTCGGCGACGCGCGCAAACTCCTTCGCACGCTGCACCCCGCACCGGGCGCGAAGCCCCTCGGCGATCTGGGCATCTCGCCGATCATCATGGCGCTCCTCATCGAGCACACGCGGCGCCTCGCCGTGGCGATCGAAGAGATCAAGCACGGGACGAACAGCGACGGCGAGGTGAAGATCGAGACCGCGCGCGTCGCGGTGAACCTCGCCTACCGCACCACCAAATCGAAGGTCGAAGCCGCCGCGGGCCGCAACGAGGCGTGGAAGGCCCACATCAAGAAGCACCTCGACTCGCGTAGCCACAACGAGCTCGATCCCGACGGCGCGAGGCTACGTCGCCTCGTCGACGCGATCGAGGCGTGGCTCGGCGGCGCAGACGCGACCATCAAGCACTCGCTCGCCATCGAAGGCGTGACGGCCGAGACGGCGGTCACCTGTGCGAAGGCCGTGACCGACCTCGAAGCGGCGAAGACGCTCGCCGTGGGCGCGAAGGTCGGCGACCACGACTCGGCCGAGGTCAACCGCATCGAGGGCGCCGTGCTGCTGCTCATGCTCGCGGTCTCCCGCGCGGTGAGCGAGGCGAGGGCCGCGGGCAAGACGCAGCTCGTGTTGACGCCCGGCGCGGCGACGCGGAGGGTCCTCGCGCCCAACGCCCGCGCCCGCGCGAAGAAGGCCGCGACCGACGGCGCCCCCACGCCGCCCGACGCGAATCACACGGCGTCCGCGAAGGTGAAGAAGGCGCGTCGCAAGAAGCGCTGAGCGGCAGCGGGCGAAATCTTCGGGCGGTCGTGCGCGATCTGTTGGGGGTTTCGCGCGATCGTCCGGGGGTCTCGCGAAATCTGTCGGCTCCGCGGGGAAATCTGCGGGCCTCAGATGAAATCCGCGGGCCTCGGATCAAATCCGCGGGCCTCGGGCGAAATCCGCGGGCCTCGGGCGAAATCCGCGGGAGGTGCGGCGAAATCTGCGGCGGGAGGCGTTGCTGCGCGTCGTCGATCGCCACGGCCACACGGGCGAGGCAGCGGCTGTCGCCGCCCCGACGACTGCGCGGTCTTCATCTCACGGAATGCACTTGAACGCCGAGCGTGTTGCGCCTGGGGATCGGCCCGCGAGGTCCGCGTGGAACCAGAGGCGCCGCGAGAGCGCCCGGAGTTCGCCGTTCGCATGGCGCGAGTAGCACGGGCTCACTCCGGTCTACGGAAGGGGCAACCCGGCCTTCGCCGGGTTCACGGTGATCGGTTCCCTATGCGTGCGACTCGTTCCGTCGTGGTGCTGGCGTCGTTGATTCGAGATGTGAGCGTGCATCGCGTCACGCACGGCGTCTCCGACGGAGGACGCGTCATTGCCTTGATCTCGCCAGAGGTCGCGCCCTTCTTCGACCCGGCAAAGGCCGGGTCGCCCCTTCCGTAGACCGGAGTGAGCCCGTGCTACTCGCGCCATGCGATCGGCGAACTACGGGCGTCGCACACTCGACATCAATCCACCCGCGAACGGCGAACTCCGGGCGCTCTCCTCGCGGCGCTTCTGCTTCCACACCGAGGTCGCGAACCGAACCCCAGGCGCGAAACGCGCTCGTTGAGCCCCCAACAGGCGCCTCGTAGCGCCCTCGAGACCGGTGATACCTTCGCGCGCCGTGCGCAAGCTCATCACCGCTTCACTCCTCGTCGCCGCGTGCTCCCACCCCGCGCCCTCCGTGGTCGTCGCCCCCACGCCCGCGGTCACCGCCGCGCCCGACGCCGCCGCGCCACCGCCCTCGCGCGTCGTCCGCCATCGCGAGCCCGTGACCGGACGCCCGCCCGAGTTCGACGCGAACGCGCGCACGCTCGACGTCGACCACGACGGCGTCACCGACCTCGTGCGGCCGTGGCCCACGCTCCCGACCATCGGCGGCTTTCGCGGCGACTTCGTCGACGTGCCCCCCGCCGTCCTCGCGCACGGCCTCGCCGAAGGACGCTTCGCCCTCGATGACGACCTCACGCGCGCCGCGCTCCGCAGCGTGTGCCCGTCGCCGCCGCCCGCCGTCTCGCCGCACACCGCCGAGGGAACGCCGAGCGAGCAGGAGCAGAGCATCCACGCCCAGACGCTCTTTCTCGAAGGCTTCTGCCGACGCGTGTGGGGCGCCTCCGTCGACGAGGCCGTCGAGCGCGTGAGGGCCTCGGCCACCGCCGCCTCGCCGGGCGTCTTCGCCGACGACACGGTGCGCGCGGTGATCGAGGCGCTGCGGAGCTTCCCCGTGCCGCAGGAGCTCGAAGCGACGACCGCGGAGCCCATCGCGCTCGTGC
The DNA here is from genome assembly GCA_046351535.1 of Polyangiales bacterium. Lineage (GTDB taxonomy): Bacteria > Myxococcota_A > Polyangia > Polyangiales > CAISKJ01. Next base: position 91,101 of record JAXLYG010000039.1, on the reverse strand, counting down.
CCGACGCGCCCACCCCGCCCACGCCGCCCGCCGTCCCGACGACGGCGCCCGACCCCCGTTGCGCGGTGATCCTCCGCGCGAACGCGGCGCTGATCGCGCGCGCTCGTCACGCGGTCTCCGTGGTCGCAGAGAGCAACCGACCGCGCGTCGAGGTGAGCGATCTGCCGACCTGCGTCGCGTCCCCCGGCGGCGTCTGGTCGGTGCAGTTCAAGACCTTCACCGTGGCCCGCGGCGACGAACCGTCGATCACGTTGCGCGCCGAGGTCGTGTGGCGCCCCACCACGGGCGCCGCGGCCCGCCCCGCGCAGTTCACGCTGCGTTCGAACTCGTACGCGTGGGAGACGCTGAGCATCGCGGCGACGGACGACTACGACGGCGACGGCGTGCCCGAGGTGTTCGTGCGCACCGACGGCGACGAGATGGAGGGCGCGGGCTCCCTCACGATCAAGCTCTACACCGCACGCGACGGTCAGGCGCGGCCCTACGCCAACGCCGAGCGCTTCGAACACATCGTCGAGGTGACCGACGCAGACCGCGATGGACGCGACGACCTCGCGCTCCCCTCGCCCTGGACGATCACCGACTCGTGCGGCCTCGAAGGCATCACGCACGACGGCCCTCGCGTGCTCGCCCACGCCCTCGCCGACGGGACCTTCTCGACCACCGACGACGTCGCGCGGGCGTGGGCCGTCCGCGGCTGCGTGCGCGAGCGGCATCAGAACGAAGACGCCTACGCCGACGTCATCGACGTGGCCTGCGCGCGCATCCGAGGCGCCTCCGCCGAGCAGACCGTCGCGGCCCTCGCGCGCCGATGGACCAACGCCCCCCTCGTCTACTCCGGCGAGCACCCGTCGTCGCTCTGCCTCGCGCTCCCGAGCGTCGCGTCGCAGAGCCTCATCGCGCCGCCCTTCGAGCCCGTGCGAGAGGGCAACGTCCTGACGCTCCCCGCGGCGCGCTGAGCGAGCGACGATGACGCGGCGGCGCGCGGCTCCATTTCGGTGGTTCGCCGCACCCCGACGGTGATATCCCGAGTGATGGGAGGGCATCGACCATGGCGAGCGTGACGGTCAATCCGCCGAAGACTCCGGTGACGAAGGGGAGCAGCGGGATCGCCGCCGCGACGACCCCCAACGTGTGCAAGATGCCAGGGCCCCCGGCGCCCTTCGTGCCGACGCCGCTGCCCAACATCGGCAAGAGCGGCGACTCGCCCGACGGCTACTCGACCTCGGTGACCATCGAGGGCGACGCCGTGGCGATTCAGGGCGCGAGCTTCAAGTCGATGGGCGACGTGGCGAGCCAGGGCACCGGCGGCGGGATCGTTTCGAACAACGTGCAGGGCCCCACGAAGTTCGTCGCGCCGGGCTCCATGGACGTGAAGATCGAGGGCAAGAACGTCCAGTACCTCGGCGATCAGATGTCGAACAACAACGGGCCCGGCGGGAGCCCGCCCAACGCGGCGACGCTCGCGGGCGTGGTGCAGCCCTGCGGCACCGTCATCGCGCTCGTGGGCGACGAGCCGTGCCTCCTGTGCGGCAAGACCCACGGCGCCGCGGGCAAGGTCGCAGAGACCGCCGACACGAAGGCCGCCGCCGCCCAGCTTCAAGCCGCCGCGCGCACCGCAGCGGGCGCGTCGAAGAAGGCCGCGATGCTCGGCGTCGTGCAGTGCGGCTGCGGAGGCAAGGTCTACGCGGCCTCGTCGGGGCGCGCGATGGGCAAGCTCGCGCAGAGCACGCCCGGCGGCTGGCACATCGCAGACTGGTCGAAGGCGCACACCGAGAAGCCCGACCTCGCGAAGATGCAGTCGCTCGTCGACCCGTCGAAGCGCGACGAGGTCGCCCGCGCGTTCGTCGCCGCCACTGCGATGCGCGAGGCGCGCAACGGGAGCCCGACGCGAGACACCGACGAGCCCTACAACGAGCCAGGCAACTGCGCGGCGCAGCAGGCCGTGGTGCTGGCGCTCGACCACGGGTGCGTCCCCACGGGGCTCACCGAGCGATACTTCGACTCGAAGGACCCCGCCGCGACGGTGATGGTCTACCACCGCACCGACCCGGCGCAGCCCCGCCTCGGCGTACCCGGACACTTCGGCGGCGACCAGGCCGTTCCGCCGTGCGGGACGTGTCAGATCCTCCTCCCGATGCTCCTCTGCCCCGATGACAAGGCCCCGCCGTGCAAGCCCAAGGCGCCCCCCGGCGCGTCGCACTGCAAGTCGTGCTCGTGAGTGACGGGAGCGCCGCGTGACATCTCCCATCGCTGACTTCGAAGCCCTCATCGCACGGCTCTTCCCCGCGTTGCCCGAGCGCTGCGCGGGCGCGACGCCCGACGCGATCGCGCGGATCGAGCGCATCGCGGGGCGCCCGCTGCCGGCGTTCTATCGCTGGTTCCTCACGCGCATGGGCGCGAGCATGGGGCCGATGGGCTACGCGACGATCGACTTCTCGGCGGCGCGTGTGCTCGGGTGTTACGACAGCGGCCTCGTCGCGCCCGACCCGCGCCACCTGCTCATCGGCTACGAGACCGACGAGTCTGACCCGCGGCACCGCTTCTACGACCTCGACGCGCCGATGCGCGACGACGCCCGCGTCGTCGAGCGAGAGCTCGAAGACACCTCCGCCTCGGTGAAGTGGGAGACGCTCCGCGAGATGCTCGCGTGGAGCGCGTATCTGCACCACGGCCTGCGCACGATGCCGCAACGCTGCGACGGCAGCCTGAGCGCGGCGCGCGCGGACCTCTTCGACGGCCTCGACGCGGTGATGACGAAGCTCGGATTCGAACAGCCGATCGCGACGGGCGGCTTCTGCCGTCTCTACGCGCGCGCCGACGCCGCGATGACGCTCTACGGCGTTCCCCGCGAAGACACCGCGCGGTGGAGGTCCTTCGAACTGAGCGGCCCCGACACCGCGACGCTTCGAAGCGTGCTCGGCGCCATCGCGATGAGCGCCCAGGTCGAGGTCGCGGTGCGCGCGTGGAGCCCGCCCCTCGCAGAGTAGTCCGCGCCGTCAGAGCGGGCGACGCGACCGGCGATCGCCCTGGCGAGCGACGTCAGCGCGCGGGCACCGCGGAGCGCCGCGCTTCGAGCCAGTCGATCCACGCGTCGAGCCCCGTGCCGCGCGTGGCCGACACCTCGAGGAGACGCGGCGTCGGCATCACCTGCGCGAGCGCCTCACGCACCGCGTCGACCGACACGTCAGGAAGGTACGGCAGCAGGTCGACCTTGGTGAGCACCACGAGGTCGGCGTGGCGGAACATCACGGGGTACTTCAGCGGCTTGTCGACGCCTTCGGTGACCGAGAGGGCCACGACATTGGCGCGCTGCCCGAGGTCGTAGATCGCGGGGCACACGAGGTTCCCCACGTTCTCGATGAAGAAGAAATCGCTGCGCATCGCGGCCGCTCCGACGGCCCCGTGGAGCGCGTGGTGCACCATCGCGGCGTCGAGGTGACACGCGGTCCCCGTGGTGATCGCGGCGGAGGGAATCCCCGCGCGCGCCAGACGATCCGCGTCGCGCGTGGTGGCGAGGTCACCGCTCACGGCGGCGAGTCGACGTCGCCCGCCGAACGCGCGCGCCGTCGCTTCGAGGAGCGCGGTCTTGCCCGAGCCCGGAGAGCCCATGAGGTTGATCGCCGTGACGCCCGCCTCGACGAAGTGCTCACGCAGATGCGCCGCGTCGTGGTCGTTCTTCGCGAGCAGCGAGGCGTGCACCTCGACCGCGACCAGGTTCGTGTCTCCGCAGCCGCACGTGTCACACATCGGGAACCTCCAGCTCGATCCGTTCGAGCACCATGTCGCCGCCCTTCGCGAGCCGCGCTTCGCCGCCGCAGGCTGCGCAGCGCAGGGCCTCTCCGCGCGCGATCTCCGCGCCGCACGCGCGACACGTCCACAAGGCCGTTTCGAAGGTGATGACGAGCTCGGCCGAGGCGTGTCCGCGGTCGGCGCGGGTCACTTCGAAGGCCGACCTGAAGAGCTCGGGTTCGAGCCCCGCGAGCTCGCCCACGCGGAGCCGCACGAGCCTCACGACGGGCGAGGTCTGCGATGCGACCGCCGCGTCGATCTGATCGAAGAGCGCTTCACAGAGCGAGAGTTCGTGCACGACGTAATCTCCCTCAGCAGATCCGCGGCATGGGCTCGCCGTCGCGGTCCTGGAAGAGCCTCCGTCGACCGAAGCCCGTGTCGAGGAGGAGCGTTCCCTCGTGCTCCGCGGTGACCCTGCCGATGCATGCCGCGCGAGCGCCGAGCGGATGAGACCGCAGCGCCGCGAGCACCGCGTCGAGCGCTTCGGGCGCAACGCCGAGGAGGGCCTTCCCTCGTTCGCGACACCCAACGGATCGATCCCGAGGAGCCCGCCGCCGCGCGCGCCGCGTCGCTCAGGGCAGCGCCGCCTCGTCGAGCACGACGCCCACGCGGGCCTTCTCGGCCATCTCCGAGAGCGCGCTCGTGACGCCGCCGCGCGTCGGGTCCTTCATCGCGTGAACGCCCGCACCGCCAGCCTTGAGCGCCATTCGCACGAGGCCGTTGAGCGGCGCCACGTCGGAGCGGAGCGCTCCTTCGAGCCCGAGCTTGTGCCGCGCGCTGAGCACCGCGAGGCCGTGATCCGCGATCGTTCCGGTGATGACCACGGCGTCGCCCGCGCGGAGGCCGCTGTCGCGCACCACGCGATCGGTCACGCCGAGCCCGCTCGTCGAGAGGATGAGCCCGTCGACCTCTCCGCGCCCCATGACCTTCGTGTCGCCCGTGAGGATCTTCGCGTCGGCCTCGCGACACGCCTCGCGCACCGACGCCTGCACGCGACGCAACAGCTCGACGGAGAAGCCTTCTTCGACGATCACCGAGGCCGTGAGCGCGAGCACGTCGCACGCGCCCATCATCGCGAGGTCGTTGACCACGCCCGACACCGAAAGCCGCCCGATGTCGCCGCCCGGAAAGAAGATCGGCTGCACGACGTGAGCGTCGGTCGTCACCACCAGCCATCGGTCACCGAACGGAATCGCCGCGCCGTCATCCATCGCGAGGAGCTCGGTCGACGCGCCGTCACCCGCGTCGAGAAAGACCGACTCGATGAGCGCGCGCATCGCGCGTCCGCCTGCGCCGTGCTTGAGCTGCACGAGCTCGTCGTCGAAGGGGAGCTTCATCACAGCCTCTCTCGCCGCACGCCGAGGCCGTTCTCCAACCAGATGCGACACGCGCCCTCGGAGCTCACCATGCACGCGCCCACGGGGCGCTCGGGGCGACACGCGGTGCCGAAGAGCGAGCAGTCGTCGGGCTGCGCGAGGCCCGACATGATCGCGCCGCAGCGGCACAGATGCGCGTCGGCGCGAGGCTCCGTGGCGGGCGTCGCGGCGAGCTCGCTGGCGAACTTCACGCGCGCGTCCCACCGCGCGAACTCGGGGCGCAGCACGAGGTTTCCATCAGGAACGTGCGCGATGCCGCGCCACTCGCCGTCGCCCATTTCGAACACGCGGAACATCGCGTCGAGCGCGCGCCGGTTGCCCTCTCGCGTCACACAGCGCGGAAACGCGTTGACCACCTCGTGCCTCCCCTCGACCACGCGCTCGACCAGCACCGTGAGCGCCGAGAGGATGTCGAGCGGTTCGAATCCGCCCACCACCACGGGGCGCTTGTAGCGCTCGACGAAGGGTTCGAAGAGGCCGAAGCCGGTGATGGTCGCGGCGTGTCCCGCGGCGAGAAAGCCTTCGATCTTCGAGTCGGGCGTGCGCGCGACGACCTCCATCGCGGCGGGCACCCACTTGTGCGCCGAGAGCACGAAGAGGTTCTCGGGCGGATCATCGAGCAGCACCGCCGCCGTCGCGACCGCCGTCGTCTCGAAGCCCGTCGCGAAGAACACCACCGGATCCTTCGAGGCCCTCGCGATGGCCGCGGCCTGCGTGGCCGCGTAGATCACCGACACGCGCGCGCCCGCGGCGCGGGCCTCGTCGAGCGAGAGCGACCACCCCGGCACGCGCAGCATGTCGCCGTACGTGAGCACGTGAACGCCGCGCGACGCGAGCGCGATGCACGCGTCGATCTCGGGCGCGTCGGTCACGCACACCGGACACCCCGGACCCATCTGCACATGGAGGTCTCTGGGAAAGCTCGCCCGAAGCCCGTAGCGCGCCATCGCCTGCTCGTGGCTGCCGCAGACGTGCATGAGCGTCACGGGCCGCCCCGCGCGCGCGACGGCGTGTTCGAGGCGCGACTGCATCGCCCTGCCCTGCGCGACGTCGCGAAACTGAAGCGGCCCCCCTGTGGTCACGTCGCGCCTCCATCGGCGGTCGGCGGAGAGAGCCCTTCGAGGTCCTCCGAGGCCATCTCGGCGAAGAAGCGCAGCGTGCTCTCGATCTCCTCCTCGGGGATGCGACGGATCGCGAAGCCGACGTGAACGAGCACGTAATCGCCGACGGAGACGGGCTCATCGACGATCTGGAGCGCGACCTCGCGGCGCACGCCCCAGAAGTCAACGAGGCTCGATTCGCCGTGAATTTCGAGGATCCTGCCAGGCACTCCGAGACACATGGGCGACCTCTCTCTCACCGACCACGCGCGAGCGCAACGGCGCCCGCGAGCGCCTGACCGAGCGCGATCCCGCCGTCGTTGCACGGAACCTCTCGCCCCATCACCACGCGATCCGCGCCGAGCGCCGCGAGAAAGCCGCGCTCCAGCCGACGGTTCTGAAACGATCCGCCCGTGAGCGCGACGCGACGCACGCCCGCCGCGAGCCCGAGCGTCTCGATCGACTCCGTCGTGGCCTCGACGACGGTCTGATGAAAGCGCGCGCTGACAACCCCCGCCGACACGCCCGCGAGGAGGTCTGTCACCGCGGCGCGCACCGTGGGACGCAGGTCGATCTCATTCTCCGCCGTGAGCGCGACGCCAACGCCCGCCGCACGAGGGCGCGCGAAGGGATACGCGCGCACGGAGGCTCCGTCGGCGACGTCTTCGAGCGCCATCGCGACCTGCCCTTCGAAGCTCGCGCGACGCACGCCGAGTGTCAGCGCGCCGAGCGCGTCGAACCAGCGCCCCATGCCCCGCGCATGGACCGTGTTGACGTTGCTCCCGATCATCCGTTCGACCGTGTCGAGCGCGCCATCGGGCAGGTCGTCGAAGAGCGGGAGCCTCGCCGCGACGTGCTTCGCCTCATCACCGAAGCTCTCTCGCAGCGCGCCCCAGGCCGTGCGCCAGACCTCGCGAATCGCGCGCTCACCGCCCGCCATTGGAATCGCGCGAAAGGCACACGGACGACGCCACGAGAGCCCGTCGACGTGAAGAATCTCCGCGCCCCACGCGGTCCCGTCGGTGCCGAAGCCCGTTCCGTCGAAGACGACGCCGAGGAGGGGCTCGTCGAGACCGTGCTCCGCCGCCGTGGCGAGCACATGCGCGACGTGATGCTGCACGCCCAGTCGCATTCTCGCGGGACGCTCCATCGCGTAGCGCGTCGACGTGTACTCGGGGTGCAGGTCGTGAACGAGCACCTCCGCGCGCACGCCCGTGAGCGTCTCGAAGGACTCGACGTCGCGGCGGAAGGCTCCTTCGGCCGCGTGGCTCTCGAGGTCGCCGAGGTGCGCGGTGAGGTACGCGAGGTCGCCGACCACGAGGCACGCGGTGTTCTTGAGGTGTCCGCCGAGCGCGAGCACGGGCTCCTTCGCCGCGACGGGCAACCTGATCGCACCGGGAACGATGCCCCGGCTGCGACGCGTGACGCGCGACACGCCGCGCTCGCTCGCGATCACCGAGTCTTCGACGCGCCTCGCGATGGGTCGATCGTGGAAGAGAAACGCGTCGACGATCTCGCCGAGCATGCGAATCGCGTCCTCGTGCGTGACCGCGATGGGCTCTCCGCCGAGGTTGCCCGAGGTCATCACCAGCGGACGCTCCACGCGCGCCATCAGCATGTGATGCAGCGGCGCGTACGGGAGCATCACGCCGACGCGCGCGGAGCCTCCCGCGACCCCCTGCGCGAGCACTCCGCCACGCGAGGGCGCCAGCACGATGGGACGCGTCACCGACGTGAGCACCCGCCGCGCCTCGTCGTCGAGCACCGCGAGCGACTCGGCCATCGCGAGGTCGCGCACCATCACCGCGAAGGGCTTCTCATCGCGGCGCTTTCGCCTCCGCAGCTCGCGTACCGCGACCTCGCTCGTCGCGTCGCACGCGAGGTGAAAGCCGCCGATCCCCTGCACGCCGACGATCTCTCCGCGCGCGATGCGCAACACAGCGCCATCGAGCGCGTCTTCACCCTCGCCGCGTGTTGAAACACGCGGCAGGGAGGGCACTTCGCGAGCATCCCGTGGCAAGTCCTGCTCCGCAGGACTCCCACTCGGAGCGTCGTTCGCGAATCCCGCTTCGCGGGATTTCACCCGGGATTGATCTCGATCCGCCTCCCATGCCGCGTGTTTCAACACGCGGCGCGCAGGCGCGTCTTCACCCTCGATCGCTGCGCCGTCGGGCCTCGCGAGCCAGAGCTTCGGCCCGCACGTCGGACACGCGATCGCCTGCGCGTGAAAGCGCCGATCGGAGACGTCGCGATACTCGCGCTCACACGCCGCGCAGAAGGCGAAGGGCTCCATCGTCGTGTGTCCGCGATCGAAGGGGAGCGCCGTCGCGATCGAGTAGCGCGGACCACACGCGGTGCAGCTCGTGAACGCGTAGCCGTGGTGCCGATCCGACGCGTCGTCGACGTCGCGCAGACACATGGGGCACACCGCGAGATCCGCTGGAATCGAGAGCTGCGACGCCCCCGCGAGCTCGCTCGGCGCAATCACGAAGCCCACGCGCGCCCCCACGGCGAGCGCGTCTTCGCCCGTGAGCTCCGTCTCGCGGACCATGCGCACGCCTGCCGTCGGCGCCTGCGTCGCAGGGTCACGCGATCGAAGCGCGCGGGAGAGCGCCGTGAGGGCGTCGTGCGAGCCCCAAGCCTCGATGGTCACGCCGCGCGGCGTGTTGAGCACGCGCCCTCGCAGCCCGAGCGCCGTCGCGACGCGGTAGACCCACGGACGGAAGCCGACGCCCTGCACCGTTCCCTCGACCTCGATGCGCACGGCCGACGCTTCGCCCGCGGCGCGCCACGTCGACACCTCGCGCACAAGAAAGCGCAGCGCCGCGTCGAGGTGCGCCGCCGCGACCGACGAGAGCCCCTCGCCCAGTTCGAAGCGCTCTCCGCGGATCGCGAGCACCGAGGCTGCGCGCGGGGCCGCGCAGCCGATCGACGCCATCGCCGCGAGCACCGCCGACGGAGACATCGCGTGCGTGGTCGCGCTCGGGTCTCGCACGGCCGTCACGGGCTCGAAGGTGAAGGGCGCCACGGCGTCGAGGCTCGCGTCGACGAAGACCACCCGCGCGCGGTCCGCGAGGTCGAGCGCGTGCTCGATCTGGAGCTGAAAATCCGTGAGGAGCTCGACCGCTCCCGCGTCGACTTCATCACGCAACAACTCACCGAGGCGCTCGATGAAGAGCGGTCCGAGCGCGTCGTCTCCGCGCGACGGATTGCCGACGGCCAGCACGAGGAGCGGCGCACGCGCGGCCGCCCTCCCGGCTGACGAGGGGCGTTGAGTCACAGGCTCTCGCCGTTGCGCACCAGCCGCTCGACGCAGGCTCCCGAGGCGTCGACGATCTCGACCGCGAGCGGCATCTTGCCGAGCGCGTGCGTGGCGCACGACAGGCACGGATCGAAGGCCCGAATGGCGACCTCGATGTGATTGAGGAGCCCCTCGGTGGGCGCGTGTCCGTCGAGGTGCTGACGCGCGACCTGACGGATCGCCTCGTTCATCGCCTGGTTGTTGTGGGTCGTCGACACGATGAGGTTGCACATCGTGATGAGGTCCTGCGAGTCGACCTCGTAGTGGTGGATCAGCGTGCCGCGCGGGGCCTCGATGATGCCGACGCCCTGAATGGCGCGCGGTCCGCTCGCCATGAGCTGATCGCCCTGGAGGTCGTCGTCGTGGAGGAGCCGCTCGATGCGCTCGGCCGCGTGGAGCATCTCGATCATGCGCGTCCAGTGGTACGCGAGGGGGCTGTGCACGAGCGTGCCCGGCGCCGTCGCGCGAAACTGCTGCCGCGCCTCTTCGGCGAAGGGCGTGTCGATGAGGTCGCAGTTCTGGATGCGCGCCAGCGGACCGACCTTGTACCAGCCGCGATCGGCCCCCATCGAGCCGATGAAGGGGAACTTCATGTAGCTCCAGGAGCGCACGTTCTCCTTGAGCTGCGAGCGGTACTGCTGCGGATCGACGCCGTCGAAGAGGATGGCCCCGTCGGGGTCCCTCGCGCGCAGCACGCCGTCGTAGAGGTCGAGCTCGCCGTTCTTGCCCACGAGCGAGAGCACGTTCGAACGCACGGTGCCGAAGGCGTCGTAGAGCTCGCGGTGCTCGGCGTGGTGCTCCGCGATGAGGCGCACGGCGCCGCGCGACCACTCGATGACGTCCTTCATCGGCGCGAGGAGCTCGTCGCGCTCTTCGACGGAGACCGACTTGTTCACGCCGCCGGGGATGGCGCCCGTGCCGTGAACGCGCTTCCCCGCGGTGATCTGGAATGACCTCCTGGCCGAACTTGCGGAGCATCACGCCCTGCTTCGCGATCTCGGGGTGGGCGCCGATGACGCCCACGACGTTGCGCGTCGCCACGTCGGAGCCGAAGCCGAAGAGCAGGTCGGGCGACGCGAGGTGATAGAAATGCAGCGCGTGCGACTGGAGGATCTGCCCGTAGTGCATGAGCCGCCGGACCTTCTCGGCGGTGCGCGTGAGGCGGCGCGCGCCCACCACCAGGTCGAGGGCCTTCGCGGCGGCGAGGTGGTGGCTCACGGGGCAGATGCCGCAGAGGCGCTGCACCATCACGGGCACCTCCCAGTAGGGGCGGCCCTGGATGAAGCGTTCGAAGCCGCGGAACTCCACGATGTGGAGCCGCACCTGATGAACCCTGTTCTGGTCGTCGAGGAGGATCGTGACCTTGCCGTGGCCCTCGACGCGCGACACGGGATCGATCGCGACGCGGCGGAGCTTCTCGGGGTGGTCGGCTTTTTCGAGCGAGGAGGAGTTCATGGTCGTGTCTCAGTCGTAGTGGATGAGACCGTGGCCGAGGTGCGGCGTGCGGCCAGCGATGATGTCGGAGAGGAACTGCCAGATCGTGTCGGCCGATGGGGGACACCCGGGCAGGAAGTAATCAACCCGCACCACGTCGTGGAGCGGATGGACCTTGTCGAGCGGCAGCGGCAGCTCGGGGTCGTTGGGGATGAACCCGCGCGAGACGCCGACGCCCGTGAGATAGACCGTCTGGAGGCAGTCGCGCACGTCGAGGTGGTTGCGCTGCGCGGGCAGTCCGCCGTTGATGGCGCACGCGCCCACGGCGACGAGCACCTTGCACTGACGCCTGAACTCCCGGAGCACGTGGACGTTCTCGGCGTTGCAGAGCCCGCCCTCGACGAGGCCGATATCACAAGGCCCGCAGCGCTTGATGTCGGTGAGCGGCGAGCGATCGAACTCGACGTGTTCGAGGAGTTCGAGGAGCCGCTCGTCGATGTCGAGGAACGACATGTGACAGCCGAAGCACCCCGCGAGCGAGGTGGTGGCGACGCGGAGCTTCTTCTTCTGGGGTGCCATGTCAGCGCTCTCCATTCGTGTCGGCCTCGTCGCGCACGTCGACCTCGCTGATCGGGTGCTGGTCGTATTTGCGCTGCCCGATGGGCACCCTGAAGCCCCTGCGCTTCCGCAGGATCACGCCGACGGGGCACACGCTCATGGCCTTGTCTTCGACGGCGAGGCCCGTGTCTGCGAGGCGCCCCGACTCGGCGTTGACGATGAGGTGCTTCTTGATCCCGCGGCCCGAGAGGGCGAAGACGTTCTTGCCGTCGACCTCGGCGCTCGCGCGCACGCAGAGCTCGCAGAGGATGCAGCGGTTGAAGTCGAGCAGCACGTCGGGGTGCGACGCGTCGAGGGGCCGGTCGGGATAGATCGGGCTGTAGTGCGGCGTGTCGACGCCGAGCTCGTAGCCCACCGCCTGGAGCTTGCACGCGCCGCTCTGCTCGCACGACGGGCAGAAGTGGTTGCCCTCGGTGAAGAGGAACTGCACCAGGTTGCGGCGCATCTCCTGGATCTCGGGCGTGTTCGACTCGACCTCGTCGCCCTCGTGCGCGGGCGTGGTGCAGCTCGCGACGACGCGTCCATTGACCTTCACGGCGCAGACGCGGCAGCTCCCGTGGGGCTGAAACTCCTTGTGAAAGCAGAGGTGGGGGATGTAGACGCCCGCCCCCGGCGCGGCCTGCAGAATGGTCTGACCGGGCTCGAAGTGAACGTCGCGCCCGTCGATGCTGAAGGTGGGTCGTGGGTCGTGGGTCATGACGTCTCCTGTCCGAGGTGCGCGTCGTCGTCTTCGCGGCCGGTGACCTCGCGCGCGGGCGCCAGGGCCTCGTCGAGGTCGAAGAGCGGCTGAACCTCATGAAGCGCGATCTGCTTCTCGAACGCGGGGCGGAACTTCTCGAGCGCGTCGAGCACGGGGTTGCACGCCGTCGTGCCGAGCCCGCAGTGGCTCGTGGCCTTCATGATCTTCGCGACGCGCGAGAGGTCCTTCACGTCGCGGCGCGTGCCGCGTCCGTCGACGAGGCGGTCCATCATCTGCTTCGTGAGCGTGGTGCCGACGCGGCAGGGCGTGCAGAAGCCGCAGCTCTCGTGCGCGAAGAAGCGCGCGAAGTTGCGCGTCACCTCGAGCATCTTGCGCGTCTCGTCGAAGACCATGAAGGCCCCGGCGCTCGGCACGTCTTCGAAGGCGATGCGCCGCGAGAACTCATTGCGCGCGAGGAGCACGCCCGAGGGTCCGCCGACCTGCACGGCCTGGGTGTTCTTCGCGCCCGCGTCGTCGAGCACCTGACGGATCGTGACGCCGAAGGGGTACTCGTAGACGCCCGGACGCTCCACGTCGCCCGACACCGAGAGCACCTTGGTCCCCGCAGATTTCGAGGTGCCGCGCGCCTTCCACCAGTCGCCGCCGTGCTTCGCGACGAGGGCGCTCGCGGCGAGCGTCTCGACGTTGTTCACGATCGTGGGCTTGCCGAGATAGCCGTGCGTCACGGGGTACGGCGGGCGGTTCCGCGGAATGCCCCGCTTGCCTTCGAGCGATTCGAGCAGCGCCGACTCCTCGCCGCACACGTACGCGCCCGCGCCGAGGTGCACCTCGATGTCGAAGTCGAAGTCCGCGACGCCGTGGATGTCTCGCCCGAGGAGCCGCGCCCGACGCCGCTCCGCGAGCACCTCCTCGATGCGCGGAACCAGGAACGGATACTCCCCGCGCAGGTAGATGAAGCCCTTCTGCGCGCCCACGGCGAAGGCCGCGACGGTCATCCCCTCGATGACGAGGTCGGTCCAGTCGGCGAGGAGCACGCGGTCTTTGAAGGTCCCCGGCTCGCCCTCGTCGGCGTTGCACACGACGTAGCGCTCGGGCCCCGGCGCGGCCCTGCACGCCTCCCACTTCGCGCCCGTCGAGAAGCCCGCGCCGCCGCGGCCTCGGAGGTTCGAACGCTTCACCTCGTCGAGCGTCTCCGCCGCGCCGCGCGCGACGGCCGCCGCGATGCCCTCTCCTCGGTCGAGGGGCGTCGCGAGGAGGAGGTCCTTCCGCTCGACGTGCGAGTGGATGGGGAAGAGGTTCTCGGGCCACTCCGCGAGCGGCGCGCCGGCCCTGATGAGCGCCGAGATGGCGCCGATGCGCGCGGGCGTGAGCCTCGCGATGGGCACGCCGTTGACCAGCAGCGCCGGGCCCTGATCGCAGAGCCCCGTGCACGACGTGGTGCCCACGCTCACGAGGCCGTCGCGCGACACCTCGCCGAGCTCGATGTGAAACGCGTCGAGGAGCCGCTGACGGAGCTCGACGCTCCCCGCCATCTCGTCGGTGACGTTGTCGCTAAAGAGCACGCGGAAGCGCCCCTTCGGCTCGGTCTCGAAGAACGCGTAGAAGCCCGCCACGCCCTCGACGCGCCCGCGTGGCACCGAGAGTTCCTCCGCGATCGTGGTGATGTCCTGCGGGGTGATGACCCCGTTCACCGCCATCAGATCTCGGAGGATCTGCACGAGGCGCGTGGCGTCGCGCTGATGCTTCGCCAGAATCGAGCTCAAGTCGCCGTGCATGATCAATTCCTCCTGAGGGGCGGTCGCGGCGGAGGGCGTGACGTCGATCCGTCGAGGCGCCGCGCGGTCGTCGCGACAGCGGCGCCGTTCGGGCGACGCTCGTGGGGTGCTTCGCGCGCTTCGTCAATGGTCGCCGTCAGGCGCTCGCACGCCCCCGACAGCGCAGACGTGCGCCGCGCTTCACGCCCCCCGCGAAACAGCCGGACATCGGTACCCATTGAAAGCCGAGAGTCGCTCGGAGCGACGAGCGCGCTCCCAGAGACCGCGACCTTCGTAGTCCACTATCACCTACGAAACAAGCTTGATTCCGCAAACGACGCCCCCGCGCGACGTGTCTTGTGAGCGTCAATCTCGTGACATCGATGTGCGACGCGCGACGCGACCTCGCGCCGCTCGCCGTCACGTCGTCGGGCGACGCGAGAGCGCCTCGAGCGCGCGAAACCGTCGCTCGACGTCGTCGATGGGAGGCGCCTCTTCGGCCTTCGCCTCGACCTTCGCCTCCGTGTTCAGCGCCGCGGCAGCGCCCCCTTCGAGCGCGCGAAACCGTCGCTCGATCTCGTCGGGTTCGTCGGTGGGCGCGTCGGTGGAGGCGTCGGTGGGCGCGGCTTCGTCGCGACGCGCAGACGCGTCTCGGCGCGCGTGATCGTCGTCGAGAAAGCGCTCCACCGACGAGAGCGCCGACGTCGCCGCGTCGCGGATGTAGCCTGCCATCGAGGTCGCGCGATCGATCGCCGAGGCGGCAGCGTCGAGCGCGGCGTCGACGCGCGCGTCACCGACAAAGCCCTTCGGGGGGAGGCGCTCCGACGGATCGCGCAGACCGTCTTTCGCGGTCGGCCACGCGATGCGCGCGGTGCACGCCGCGCGAAGCATCGCGTCGACCTCGCGGAGCGTGAGGTCGCCGGGGCCGTTGCCCGTGAGCTCGCGGTGCGCGTCGCTGCGCCAGAAGAGCCACGTCGCATACAGGCGAAAGGCCGACGTCGGATAGCCCGTCGCCGTCGAGAGGATCTCGTCCTCGCCGCGCTCCACGCGGCGCTTCAGGCGTTCAAGGTACTCGAGCTCGCGCAGGCCGAGGGCCGTGGGAGAGTCGAGCGTCGAGACCGCGACGTCGAGGCGCACGGCGGCTTCGAGCTCACCGTTGCCCGCCACGAGGGCGAAGCGATCGGCGGTGAGCTCGCAGGCGACCACGCAGAGGCAGGCGAGGTAGTGCGTCGCGCCGTGCGCCCACGCGTCGAGCGCGAGCGATGGGGGCGTCGCGCCCGGTCCGTGGGACATCCAGTGTCCGATCTCGTGGCCGATGAGCATCGCGAGGGCGGCGTCATCGAGCACGCCCGCCACGGGCCCCACGAGTCTGATCGCGAAGGGCTTCTCGCGCAGCATCGCCTGCGCGGTGAGCAGACGCACCGCGGGTGTCAGGTACAGCGCGTACGCCTCCGTGGCGCCCAGTCGATCGGCGGCGACGCGCGCGACGCGGTGGATGCGCTCGGCCATGGCGTCGTCGAGGCGGACCCTCGGCTCGCTCGCGCCGGGATCAATCGCCGTGCGCTCTCGGTCGATGGGTCGCGACGCGAAGATCCCTTCGAGCTCGCGCTCCCAGCTGACGCGGAGGTCTTCGATGCGATCGCATGCCTTGGTGGTCACGGTGCGTGAGCCCTCCGTTGACCTCGCGACGACGCGCGAGGCGCGGGGGCAGTCTTGCTAGATCTCGGCGCCGCGCGCCAGCCAGTCGAAGAGGTTGGCGACGAAGCGACCGTTGTCGAAGCCCTCGGGGAGCGCGAAGGGCGAGCGCGCGTGCCGAAAGACCTCCCAGGTACCGATCGCGACGACGGCGCCGCGGCCGGTGAGTCCCTCGGGGGCCTCGGCGATGACGGGGCTCCACGGCCCCCACGCGGCGCCTTCGAAGCGCTGATTGCCGCCGCGAAGCCAGCCGTTGGGGTCGTAGAGCACGCCCTCCTTCGTCAGCGTCCAGAGGGAGTTCTCGCCGACGCGCAGCAACACCTCGGCGCCCGGCTCGACGGCGACGGTGCAGAGGTTCCAGAGGCGGAGCCGCGCGACGCCGTCGAGCAACGGGTGTGACGACCGGATGCCTTCGAAGTCCACGGCCTCGCGATAGGGCTTGGCGGGCGGGCTCCAGACCTTCGGCCCGACGATGTCGGTGTTGAAGCGCAGCCCGAAGGTGTCGGCGAGCTCGTTGAGGTTGGTCTCGTGATGGCGCTCGCCGAGTTCGAAGCCGAGCAGCGCGAGGCGGCCGCCGCGCCGGACCCACTGCACGATCTCGTGGCGCGTGGCCTCGGTGATGCGTTGATGGTACGGCAGACCGAGGAGCATCCCGGCCCACGGTTTGAGCGCGTCGGCGTGGAGCTGCCGTCGATCGGTGACGGCCCTCAGGTGGTGTCGCTGCCCGTGGGTGGGGCCCTCTGCGAGGTCGAAGATCGACCCCGGGGCCCACGCCGACTGACCGTGCGACAGATCGATCACGACGCCCGCACGTCCCCCGGTGGGGACGCCGAGGGCAGTGAGGTCCGGCATTCCGATGGCGTCGACGAAGGCGCAGAGCGCGGGGTTGTCGGGCGCGGCGGCGGAGGCTTCGGTGATGAGGGCGCGCAGCCTGCCTTTCGACACGGCCCACTCGATGAGCTGCGAGGCCATCTCGGCGAGCGAGCCGCTGGCGATCTCGGCGAGCTTCAGGTCGAGGCGATAGCGCGTCAGCCGCGCGAGCTCGCTCGGCTGCGGAAACGCGCTGAGGATCGCGTCACGCAGGCGCTCGAGCTGCGGTGCATCGAGGCTCAGATCGGTCATCGCGCCCGTTGCTCCCTTCGCGGGTGATGGGTGAGGTCTCGACGGTGCCAGATCACGCCGCGCGGTCTGGGATCGTCGGTGACACGCTCAAGACCTGCTGCGCGGACGGGGTTCACGCCCCGCGGCAGAGCGCTCGACGCGCTTCTCCTTCGCCTCCTGCGCGGCCTCGACGGCCTCTTGAACGCGCTTCTCGCGCGTCTCGGGTCGGGCCGCCTCGTCGATGCGCCGGATGATGAAGTTCTGCTTGCCGGGAGGCAGCGATTTGAAGCCATCGGCCACGCCCCCGGCCTTGAGCGCGCTCATCAGGTCCCTGGGGATCTTCACCGCATCACGGTCGAGGACGGTGAACCGGATCTGAACCGTGTCGCCGGTCGCGGTACCGGTCTCCTGACGGACCTTCGCCTTGATGCGGATGTAGTGCTTGCCGCCGCCGATGGGAAAGAGGCTCACCTGAAAGGGCTCGGAGTCATTCACCCGCGCCATGACCAGCACGGGACCCGTGGTCCCCAACGCGGCGGTGATCTCCGCGGGGACCGGGACGGCGCAGTAGTCCATCCCCTCGGCCCAGTTCTCGAGGGTCGCTTGAAACGACATCTGCTGGCCCGCCGGCGGAGCGCGCTTCATGGCGCGAGCCTAGAAGCCGACCGGCGATCTTGCAACGCGCGCGATCGAGCGCGTTCAGGCTTGAGAGCAGGGCGTATCGACGATCGGGATCACTGCCCCGCAGGCGGCTCCCAGAGCTCGACCTTGTTGCCTTCGGGATCGACGACCCAGCCGAACCTTCCGAAGTCCGACTCCTCGACCTTGTCGAGCACGTCGCAGCCCTCTTCGCGCAACGCCGCGAGGAGCGCGTGGAGGTCCGCGACCCGATAGTTGATCATGAACGGCGAGGCGCTCGGCGCGAAGGACTCGGTGCTCGCGCCGAAGACGCTCCAGACGGTCGAGCCCGCGTAGGGTTTGCCGTCGGCGTCGGTCCACGTGAAGGCGGTGCCGCCCCATTCCTGAACGTCGATGCCGAGGTGACGCTTGTACCAGGCGCGAAGGGCGACCGGGTCTCTTGCCTTGAAGAAGACTCCGCCGATGCCAGTGACTCTCTTCATGTGAACTCCCGTGCGAGGCAGACGCGCGGTGGTATCGCGCGTCGGCGCGGCGTCGCAAGAATGCCGCGCGTCGCGTGGCGTAGAGGGCCCCCCCGCGTTCGCGCGCTCCGTGGGCGACGGCGTTGCGCCCGAAGTTGACGTACACCCGCGATCGCCGCGATCCTGCGACCTATGGCGACGTTGCGGACGGTGGTGGTGGGCGCAGGAATCATGGGTGTCACGGCGGCGCGAGCGCTCCGCGCGAGAGGTCACGCGGTGACGCTCTGTGACACGGGGCCGATCCCGCACGCGCTCGCGGCGTCGACGGACATCAGCAAGATCGTGCGCATCGAGTACGGCGCCGACGCGGCGTACACCGCCCTCGGAGAGCGCTCCCTCGACGGCTGGCGACGCTGGAACGCCGAGCTCGGCGAGGACCTCTTTCACGAGACAGGCGTGCTCTTCGTGAGCCGCGCGCCGATGGCCCCGGGCGGCTTTGAACACGACAGCCACGAGACGATCCTCGCGCGCGGTCACGCCCCCGAGCGGCTCGACGGAGAGGCCCTCGCGGCGCGCTTCCCCGCGTGGAAGACAGGGCGCTACGTCGACGGCTTCTTTCACGCGAAGGGCGGCTTCGTCGAGAGCGGACGCGTCGTCGAGCGGCTCGTTTCGAAGGCCCGCGACGAGGGCGTCGTCGTGCGCGAGGGCGCGAGCTTCGACACGCTCGTCGACGCGTCGCCGGGCGTGGTCTTGCGGGGGCGCGAGGTGCTCACCGCCGACCGCGTGGTGATGGCCGTCGGCGCGTGGACGCCGCACGTCTTCCCCGAGCTCATGGGGACGCTCCGCGCGACGGGACACCCGGTGTTTCACCTGCGCCCGAGGGACCCCGAGCGCTTCGTCGCGGCGCGCTTTCCGGTCTTCGGCGCGGCCATCGCGGAGACGGGCTGGTACGGCTTCCCGCTGCATCCGAGGAGCGGCGTGGTGAAGGTCGCGCGGCACAGCGTCGGCCGGTCGGTTCACCCCACCGCGGCGGCGCGCGATGTCATCGACGAAGAGCGTGGCGCGCTCCGAGATTTTCTCACAGAGACCTTTCCCGAGCTCTTGGACGCCGAGGTCGTCGCGACGCGCGTGTGCCTCTACTGCGACTCGGCCGACGGTCACTTCTGGATCGATCGCGACCCCGCGCGCCCGTGGCTCACCGTCGCCGCGGGCGACAGCGGTCACGGCTTCAAGTTCGCGCCCGTGCTCGGCGACCTCATCGCCGACGCGGTCGAGGGTCAGCCCGCCGATCCGCGCTTCCGCTGGCGCGCCGGTCAGCGCCCGCAGCGCCACGAGGAGGCCGCGCGACATCGGTGAGTTCCATAGACGCGCGCTCCCCTGCGGCGCGATGATGCGACGCCCCGATGGTCCGCCGTCTCTCACTCCTCGTCGTCGCGCTCGCCGCGTGTCAGTCGCCCGCGGGGCTGCTCATCCCCGACGCTTCGTTTGACACCCGCGGGATCTTCTTCATCGATCGCCCCGCGACCGGTGACATCGTCGCGCCCTCGGATGTGCTCGTCGCCATCGCGCCCGACGGCGCCGTGATCGGAACGGTCGCCCCCGACGGCGCCGTGATCGCACCCGACGGCGCCATCGTCGGCGGCGCGCTCCCCGACGGCGCGGTGGTGGCCTCCGACGGCGCGGTGATCGGCAGCGTGCGCGACGCGGGTAGCGCCGACGCGCCTCCCCTCGACGGAACGACCACCGACGGAAGCATCGGCCCCGACGGAGCCACCGCCGACACGCCCGCCACACCCGACGCCACCGCGATGGACGGAGGGCGCACCGACGCCACCAGTCCTCCCGGCGACGCGCAGTGGCCCATCTCGAACGACGGCGCGGTGCGGCCCGACGCGTTTCTGCCCGACGGCGCCCCCGTGTGCCCGACCTCGTGGCGCGCGTGCGGCTCGCTCTGCATCGCGCCGGGCACGTGCTGCGACACCACGGAGTGCCTCGGCGGACGCGCGTGCTCCTTTCCCGGCGGCCAGTGCAGCTGCCGCGAGAACACGCGGATGTGCGGGAGCCAGTGCATCCCCGAGAGCGCGTGCTGCGCCGACAGCGACTGCCCCTCGGGCTTTCGCTGCCCCTCCGTCGGCGGGCTCTGCGCGGACTCCAACGGCTGCATCGTGGGCCTGCGCACGTGCATGGGTCGCTGCATCGCCGCGGGCGCGTGCTGCACCACCGCGGACTGCGTCGACGGCACCTGCGCCGGCCCCGGCGCCTTCTGCAGCGGGACGAGCCGCTGCGCGCGCGGATCGAGGGACTGCAGCGGCCAGTGCATCCCGTCGAGCACCTGCTGTTCGAACACCGACTGCCCCATGGGCTTCGTGTGCCCCATGGCGGGCGCGCAGTGCGGATGCCCCCGCGGTCAACGGCTCTGCAACGGCAACCGATGCATCGCGGCCGAGGCGTGCTGCACCGACGACGACTGCCCCGCCACGAGCTGCCCCACGCCGGGAATGCCCTGCGCGCCCGTTCCCCCGCGCATCGGCGTGAAGCGCTGGGGCATCGATCCGGTCGACGGCGGCGCGGGTGAAGGCGGCAGCGGCGGCTACGCGCACTACGAGCTCACCACGACGGCCGACGAGGAGCGCGCGATGATGACCGCCCTCGGCGCCTCGGCGTCGGGCGAAGGGCCGAGGTACACGCTCCTCACCGATCGGTACTTCACCATCTACGGCACGGGCGTCTGCCCGCGGAACACCGCGGCGCTCTGGTCGCTCGAGCAGCCGCCGACGGCGTGGCCCCGCGTCGATCGCGTGCTCACGGTCTCGACGCCCGAGCGCGATTTCATGGTGCGCGACGGATGGCGCGCGACGCAGATCGGATGCGCCGTCTCGACCACGAGCACGTGCCCCTCGGGGACGATCACCGTGACGCGCTACCAGCTCCCGCGGGCGCCCGCGGAGCGGCACCGCTTCGTGCTCTCGGCGGACTCGATGGAGGCCAGCCGCGCAGGCTTTCTCTACGAGGGCGTGGCCTTCTGCGTGTGGTGATCGCGACGGTCTGACGCAGCGTTTCGCGCGCGTCGGCGTAGCCGCGCTCTGATAGAGTCGGCGACGGCCAACGGTGGACCTCCGACGTTTGAGCCGTCGAGGTGCTCGACACCACCGCGCCGACGTCCTTCACCCATGACGGAGAGCGCATGAAGCTTCGATTGCGATGGATGTTCCTCGTGCCGGGCGTGCTGCTCGCGGCGTGCGCGCCCGAGACCACGGGCCCGCGAACGGTCGACGGCGGTGACGACGTCGCCGCTGACGTGACCCCCATCGACGACACGGTCACCGAAGACCTCCCGAGGGTCGACGCGCGCATCGACGCGAGGGTCGATGCGTCCGACGACGTCCCCACCGACGGCAAGCCCACGGACCTCGGCGACGACGTCGCCAAGGACGTCACCGAAGACACGCCCCCCACCGACATCGGCGACGACGTTCCGCCCACCGACATCGGCGACGACGTTCCGCCCACCGACATCGGCGACGATGTTCCGCCCACCGACGGCGGCACCGACGTTCCGCCTGTCGACGTGGGCACCGACGTTCCTCCGACCGATGGGACCGTCGATGTTCCCTCCGTCGACGTGATCGTCGACGTTCCGCGCCCCGACGTCCCGACGCCCGACGTGCCTTCGAGCTGCGCGCTGCCCCTTCAGCGCGCGCTCACGCTCCCCTCCGACCGCGCCATGGGCACCACCTCGGGGACGGGTCGCATCGGCATGTCGACCTGCGCCGCGGTGGGCGGTCCCGAGCACGTCTATCCGCTCCACGTCGCGGCGCGCACGGGCCTGCAGCTCAGCACCGAAGGCAGCATGTACGACACCGTGCTGCTCCTCCGTCGCACGTGCGACAGCGCCGCGGCCACGTCCGAAATCGCCTGCAACGACGACGCGCCGGGCGGCACCACGTCGTTCCTCCGCCGCGTGGTCGACCCGGGCGACTACTTCGTCGTCGTCGATCAGTACGGCAACGCCGACGGTCGCGGCGGGATGTACAACCTCGCGGTCACGTCGGTCACGCCCGCGGCCAACGCCGACTGCGCGACGCCCGCCACGCTCACGCCGGGCACCGTCGCGATGGGCAACACCACGGGCGGCGCGGCGCCCGGGACCGCGTGCATCAACAACGAGTGGGGGCCGCAGGTCTTCTACTCGCTCACGATCCCCGCGGGGCAGCGCGCGACCGTCACCGCCACGCCGATGGGAACGCCCGCGTGGCGCGCGATCGTCAGGGCCCAGACGAGCTGCACCGCGGGCTCGTGCCTCGCGAGCGGCGCGTCGGCCATGGCGGGCGCCGCGGCCTCCGAGGTGATCGACAACCGCGGGACCACCCCCCTCACCGTCGTCGTCTCGGTGGCGAGCGGAACGGGCCCCACGGGCGGCGCCTTCAGCCTCTCGGCCGCGCTCTCGACGCCGCCGACCGCGCCCGCCAACGCGACGTGCTCGATGGCCACGGCCGTGGCCGATGGCGCGGTGATCCCCGCGGCGAACCCCGGCCTCGGCACCACGCGGCTCAACGGCGTGTGCATCGGCGGCGCGCAGGGGACGTCGCTCTTCTACTCGGCCTCGATCCCGCCGCGCAGCACCCTCGAGTTCACCGCCACGCCTTCGGGGATGTGGGATCCGGTGATCCGCTTCCTCAACAACTGCGCCGCCACGAGCTGCCTCGCGTCGACCGACGCCGCGGGCGCGGGCGCCGCCGAGACCCTCCGCTGGACCAACACCGGAACCTCCGCGCAGACCGTCTACGCCGCCGTGTCGAGCTTCGACGCGTCGGCCTCGGGCACCTTCGACGGGCGCGTTCGCGTGCTCCCGCCGCCGATCAACACGACCTGCGCGTCGGCGACGCTCCTCACGAGCGGCATGACGCTCACGGCGCAGAACAGCTCCGCGGGCATCGAGAACCTCACGGGCCCCTGCCTCCCGACGGCCACGGGCACGGTGCTCTACTACCAGGTGCGCGTCGGCGCGGGCGATCAGCTCACGCTGCGCGCGCGTCCCTCGGCGGGCGTCGACCCGGTGATCCGCCTGCTCGACGCGTGCGGCGCGAGCTCGTGCCTCGCCAACGCCAACACCGCGGGCGTCAACGCCGTCGAGACGCTCGTGTACCGCAACACCGGCGCCGACCGCACGCTCACGGTCGCCGTCGGCGGCGCCACCAACGCGACCAACGGCTTCTTCGACCTCGACGTGAACGTGCGCCACGAGTACGTCGAGTCGTCGGTCGCGCGGGCCTGCGACGACATGACCGGCGGCACCGCGGTGATGGGCCTCGCGGGCGACGACACGGTGTCGGCCATCGCCGACCTGCCCTTCGCGTTCACCCTCTACGGCGAGCGCGAGCTCGAGTTCGCGGTGTCGTCGAACGGGCTGCTCCAGCTCTTCCCCTCGCTCATGGGGGCGACGACGAACACCTACGACAACCAGCCCATCCCCACGGCCGCGGCGCCCAACCGCTTCGTCGCCGCGTTCTGGGATGACCTCCTCCCCGTGATGGGCTCGACGGTGACCACGCGCACCTTCGGTACGGCGCCCGCGCGTCGCTTCGTCGTGCAGTGGGGCTCCTTCGCGATCTTCGGCGACGACACCGCGCGGCTCACCTTTCAGGCCAAGCTCTTCGAAGGGAGCAACGCCATCGAGCTGCACTACTGCACGCTCACCCCCGGCATGATGACCGGTCGCGCCACGGGCGACTCGGCCACCATCGGCATCGAGAGCGCCGACGGCGCCTCGGGGGTGCAGCACTCGCACAACGCCGCGATGTCGGTCTCGACGACCGCGGCGATCCGCTTCACGCCCTGATCAACGACCGCGGAGGGGCCTCGTCGAACGCATCGACGGGGCCTCGTCCGTGTCCGTCTTCGTAGAGCGCGCGCAGCGTCTCGGCGTCGCTCCACGCCTGCGCGAAGCAGCCGACGGGCCTGTGCGGCGCGTCGCCTTCGAAGATCTCCGCGAGGTGCCCGAGGCCCTGCGCGGCGAGCGCCTCTGTGAGCCCTTCGAAGAGCCCGAGCACCTCCTTGCGCGCGCCCTCGATCACGGACGGATCGCCCGAGAGCGACGCGTGACGGGTGAGCGCGCCGGTGTAGGCGCCGATGAGAAAGGGCCACGCCGTGCCCTGGTGGTAGGCCCCGTCGCGGTGCCACGGGTCGCCCGCGTAGCGCCCGCGATACTGAGGGTCTCGCGGCGAGAGCGTTCGAAGCGCGAAGGGCACCAGGAGCTCGGCGCGCGCGCGCTCGATCACGGCCTGGCGCTGCCCGGCGTCGAGGAGCTCCCCCGGCAGGGCCACGGCGTAGAGCGCGTTGGGACGCACGGCGGCGTCGCGTCCGTCGTCGCGCACGGCGTCGAAGAGGTAGGCGCCGTCGGCGTTCCAGAAGCGCGCGCGGAAGGAGTCGCGGGTGCGCGCGGCGTCGTCGCGGTGGGCCTTCGCGGAGGCTTCATCGCCCGCGAGTTCGGCGAGCCACGCGAGGGTGAGGATCCCGCTGTGCCACAGGGCGTTCACCTCGACGGGCGCGCCGTGACGCGGGGTGAAGGTGTGGTCTCCGACGCGCGCGTCCATCCAGGTGAGCTGCGTGTTGGGGTCGCCCGCGTAGAGGAGCCCGTCGTCTGCGATGTGGATGCCGTAGCGCGTGCCGCGACGGAGCCAGCGCGCGACGTCTTCGAGCGCGGGGCGGAGCACGTCGAGCGCGAAGGCCCGGTCGCCCGTGTACTGGAGGTATCGCCGCGCGGCGTGGAAGAACCACACGGGCGCGTCGACGGTGTTGTAGTCCGCGTGCCCCGAAGCCCCGTCGGGAAAGCGGTTCGGGAGCATCCCCCGGTCGACGTAGCGCGCGAAGGCGGCGAGCACCTCGCGGCCCGCTTCGAACCTCCGCGGCACGAGGTACGAGCCCGTGAACGCGATGAGCGTGTCTCGCCCCCAGTCTTCGAACCACGGATAGCCCGCGAGGAGCGCGGGCGGAACGGCCTTGTCCGCGCGGTACGCATCGACGGCGACGTGGAGCATCGCCACGCGCGGATCGCGCTCGTCTTCGGGCATCAGAGCCCTCAGCCGCGCGGCCTCTTCGCGCTCGCAGGCCGCGGGGTCCTCGGGCAGCGTGGGCTCCGAGGAGATGGTCACGTAGACCGACTCCCCGGGCGCGAGCGAGAGGTGAAACGCGCCGGGGGTGAAGAGGTCCTCGCGGTCGTCGAGCCCGCGCTCGCGCTCGATGGCGTGGTCGAAGTCCTTCCACCAGTCGGGCGACGCGGTGAAGACGCCGGGCGCGCGGACGCGCACGGTCACCCAGCCGTCGTAGGGCGTCCAACGGATGAGGCCCGCGTCGTCAGGGTCGACGTCGGCCTCGATGCGCGTCTCGCTCCGCTGCTTCGCGTGCGCGTGAAAATCACGGAACGCGCCGAACGGACGGACCGAAAGCAGCGCCGACCGCGTCCCCTCGACGAGGGTGTAGCGCACGAGGGTGGTGTTGCTCCCGCGCACCATGCAGATCGAGCGCTCGAGCACGGCGCCGCAGGCCTTGATCCGCCAGCGCGGCAGCGGGTCGACGGCGAACGATCGCACGAGGCTCCACCCGTCGGGGGTCACCACGCCGGGGACGGCGTGCGACGAGAGCGCGGCCCGCGACGCGCCCACGGTGAGCGTCTCGTCGAGGTGCGACACGAGCACGTGACGGCCGCGGGGCGGGGCCAGCGCGGCGACGAGGAGGCCGTGATACCTGCGCGTGGCGACGCCCGACACGGTGCCCGAGGCGAAGCCCCCGAGTCCGTTGGTGACGAGCCACTCGCGGCGCGTCGCGGCGTCGAGGTCGGAGAGGATCTCAGCGGAGAGTTCGAGCATGGCGGCCGGCGATGGTAATGGCACCGACCGCGCAACGCACCGACCGAACGGCGCCCCGACGCTGGTACGATGGCCGTCGCAATGAAGGGACGCTACGCACGCACCGCCGGGGGATGCATCGCCGCGCTCATCACGGCGTGCAGCGACGCGCAACCGCCGCGCTTCGTCGACCAGAGCTTCGACGCGTCGACCACGGCGCCCGACGCGACGCGCGCGCCGTGTCACGTCAACGCCGACTGCGACGACGGCGTGGCCTGCACGCGCGACCTCTGCGTGGTGGGCGGCGCGTGCGAGCACATCCCTTCGGACGCGACCTGCGTGGCGCCCGTGCGCTGCGCGACGAACGCCGACTGCGACGACCGCGTGGCGTGCACGCGCGACCGCTGCCTCGTCGACGGGACGTGCTCGCGCAGCCCCCAGAACGACCTCTGCGCGCTCGGACAGACCTGCGACCTCACGCGCGGATGCACGGGCGGAACGCCCCCTCCCGACGTGCTCACGACCGACGTGATGAGCGTGACGGACAGCCCCGCGCCGCCACCTCCGCCACCGCCGCCGCCGCCTCCGCCGTCGTGCCGCGCGGACAGCGACTGCGACGATCACCGCCGCTGCACGGGCGTCGAGCGCTGCGTGGCCTCGGCGTGCGTCGCGGGAACGACCGTGACCTGCGACGACGGGAACAGCTGCACCACGGACGCGTGCAGCGAGACCGGCGCCGCGATGTGCACCAACGCCGCGATCGCGGGGTGCACCGCGGTGACGCCGATGTCGGGCGCGTGGGCGATCACGCCGGCGCTGGCCTTCTCGTGCTCCGACGAGGTGTTCAAGACGGTCACCGTCGACGTGCACGCGGCGACGCTCCGCATCGCGGTGACCTCGACGGGCATCACGGTGATGGGCACGCCCGTCACGCTCACGGGCGGACCGCTCATGGGCGGCGCCTTTCGCGCGACGGGGCGCGTCGACGACACCTGCTCGACGACGCTCACGCTCTCGGGGACCTTCACCGACGCGCGTCACTTCACGGGCGCGCTGGAGCTGGCCTTCACGGGCGTCGAGTGCGTGCTCACGAACTGCGAGCCGCAGCGCTTCATGATCTCGGGCGCGTTCTCGATGTGAGCGCGGCTCAGCGTCGGTGGCGCCGCGACGCGCGTCCGGCGCCCGCGCTGGCGCGCACCTCCCACCGCGGGAGCGCGTCGCGCGAGGCGTCTCTGCGGAGCACCGCGCCGCCCATGAGGAGCACGCGGTCGACGGCGCCGTTGGTGGCGTGCGCCGCGAGCATCTCCCAGCCCGCGCCGAGGCCGCGCACGACCTCCTCGGTCTGCGGCGCGCCGCCGGTGCGAGTGACGACCTCGATGCGCCCGCCCGACTGCGAGACGCGCACGCCGGGGACCACGTCGAGCCAGCGTCGCGCGCCCTCGACGGTGAGCGTCGGATCGACGCGCACGTCGCTCGGAAAGGGCAGCGAGGCGCGCCACGTCTCGCCGCCGTCGGGCGAGACCCGCACGCGGTTCGAAGTCGTGAGCATGAGCCACGAGCCCGCGCTCGCGAGGCGCTCGACCTCCTCGTGGAGCACCCAGGCCCACGTCTCGCCGCCGTCGCGCGTCGACACGATCCAGCCGTCGTCGCGCGCGAACACGCCGTGCCTGCGGTCGACGAAGACGCCCCACGAGAGGGCGCGCGTGCCCGGCGAGATCACCTGTCGCCAGTGGGCGCCGACGTCTTCGGTCCACCAGAGGCCGTCGTCGATGCGCCAGGCGACCTTGGCGCTGAGGAATCCTCCGCGGCCGTAGTTCACCGCGCGGCGCGCGCGCTCGGGGTCCACCGCGGTCGACATCCTGCGCCAGAGCCCTCCGCGGTCGTTGCTGAGGTACACGCCGCACGAGGGGCCGAAGGCGAGCATGCGGTGGTCGTCGAGCACGCGCACGCGCTCGCACGCCGCGGGCGCCACCACCTCGACGCCGCGCTCGCGCAGGTCGGGGAAGACCACGCGCCGCGCGTCCATGCACGCGAGCGCGCCGTGTGGCGTCGAGGCGCAGTGGGGCGGATCGATGCGCTCGTCGGCCTCCTC
The DNA here is from genome assembly GCA_046351535.1 of Polyangiales bacterium. GTDB lineage: Bacteria > Myxococcota_A > Polyangia > Polyangiales > CAISKJ01. Next base: position 63,194 of record JAXLYG010000039.1, on the reverse strand, counting down.
CGCGAGCGCGCGCGCCGCGGCGCGGGCCCTGTCGTCGTAGCGGGCGCGCTCCCAGGTGCGTCCGCCGTCGAAGCTCCAGTGCGAGGGGAGCGAGCCGCGTCCGGCCTCGATCGCGTCGCGCCATCCGAGGCAGCGCACGTTGCCGTCGCCGCCGTCGATGCCGATGTGACCGAGGCGCATCGGCCGCCACGTCGCGCCCTCGTCGTCGCTGCGGTGCCAGTACTTGTCGGCCGCGAGCTGCACCTTCGCGATGAGCACCGGGCCGCACGCGTCGACGCCCTCGGAGTCTCTCCCCGGGAGGCTCTTCGGACCGCGCCACGCGCGCGCGTCGTCGCTGCGCCAGAGCCGCGTGCCCGACGCGACCCACACGGCGCGCCGACGATCGGTGAACACCCTCGCGCGATCGCCCGCGCCCGCGGGGAGCTCGAGCGGCTCCCACGATCGGCCGACGTCGCGCGACACGAACACGCGAGGCCGCACGGGCGCGGCGGCGGTCCCCTGCGCGACGACGACGAGCGTGCGCGAGACCTCGAGCTCGACGGCGACGGGCTCCGAGAGCGTGACGTCGCGCGCGAAGGCCGAGGCCCAGGTGACGCCTCCGTCGCGGCTGAGGCAGACGCCGCTCCGCGTCGTGGCCACGAGCGCTTCGAGGTGACGCCCCGCGGAGATCGCGTCGCGCAGCGTGGGGCCCGGATTGAAGCCTACGAAAGACCACGCGCGCCCCGTCGTGGGCGCGGGCGGAGGCGTGCAGCCCGACGGGTCATCGGGGTTCGCCGTCTCGATCGCGACGGGCGGATCTGGCGCGGGCGCAGACCGCGCGAGCGGCGGCGACGTGCCCTCGACCACGTGGGGGCGCGGCGGCGTCGAAGGGCGCGACCGGTCGCACGCGGGGAGCGCGAAGAGCGAGAGCGCCGCGGACGCGAGCGCCGGACACACGGAGCGGCGAAGTCGACGTACAGCGGCGTGCATCGTAGGCGGAAATGATCCTCTGGCACCGCAAACGCTATCACCGTTTGCGCTGCGCAGCGGCGGGAACGATCGCCACTCGCGCAAGCGTCATCGCCCCCCTGGCTCGGGGTCGAAGCGGCACGCAGACTGCTTCGTGGAGGACATCATGGATACCGCGCGTCTCACGCTGTGGATCGTCGCTCTCGGGTGCGGGTGCTCGACGAGAGGCGGCTACGCCGAGCCGGGGCCTCTGTCGGCCAACGCATCGCCCCCTGCGCCCGCGAGCATCCAGTCGAGCGGGGCCCTCCAGACCTCGCCCGCCACGGGGAGGCAGGGCGAGGGACCGATGTCGGTCAACGCGGGCGGCGCGCAGGTCGCCGACGATCACCGCGACCACGGCCGCGCGCAGACGCCCGCCACGGAGTGCGCCACCGACGCGGACTGCGTGGCGGCCACGTGCTGCCACGCGACGGCCTGCGTCCCCTCGGCGCGCGCCCCCGTGTGCGGCGGAATGGCCTGCACGGCCGACTGCGCGCCCAACTCCCTCGACTGCAATCAGGGGTCGTGCGCGTGCGTCTCGGGGCACTGCGGGATCATCCGTCCGACGGGTCGCTGAACCCGGTGCACGGGCGCAACGACGTCGGCTGACCGTGCGCCGCTACCGTCGCCGCGCGCGCTTCGAGCCCGACCCCGCGAAGGGGTCCGCGGCGCCGCGGAGGGCCTCGGGGATCGTCGGGAGCCACCGCGCGAAGCACTCGTCGGCGCGGGCCTCGCAGTCGTCCCACTCGAGGTGGCGTCGGTTGGCGATGTTGTAGTCGGGCCGCGGCATCTTGTGCTCGGGGAGGCCGAAGCACGGCGCGATCTTCATCTGAAAGAGCGAGACGACGACCTCTTCATTGTCGGAGACGTAGTCGCCCACGGGCTTGAAGTGCCCGGGCGTCTTGCCGAGGCCGTAGTTCACGAGGTTCCGACGCTCCTTCGGGGCGACGAGAAAGTGACAGGCCTCGTGCATGAGCTTCTCGGTGTCGCAGAGCTTGTCTCCGACGATGAAGAAGGTCCGCCCGTCGAAGCCCACGGGCTGCGCGAAGAAGGGCGTCTTGCCCTGCTCGTCGCCCTGGAGCGTGACGAGCCTGAAGCCCTTTCCCGTGGTCTTCACGACCCACTCGCAGAGCTCGTTCCAGAGGGTCCCGCAGCGGTTGGCGGGTTCGAGGCAGCAGGGGGTGCGGTCGCGCATGACGTCGTCTCGGTGGCCGCCTCCATTGCGTGATGCGCGACGCCCTGTCAACGCACCTCGACGTCGTGCGAGGGCGCGACGGACCACACCCCCTCGTCCGATCGCATCCACGCAGGCGCCGCGTGAAAGACCCCGCGGCCCACGGTCGTGAGCGGCACCCGCAGCGTGTGACGCCCCGGCAGGAGCCCGCGATACCGCACCCGCAGCGCCCCGTCGACCTGCTCGACGCGGGGGCGCGGCTGTGCGGGCGTGCGATCGAGCGCGTAGAAGTCCCACGATCCCGAGAGGTCGAAGCCCCAACGGTCGGCGTCGCGTCCGCCCGCCGTCTGCGCGAGGTCTGCGCCAGCGCGGGCCCCGAGCGCGTAGGCCGCAGGCAGCGGAATGGTGAGATCGACGCCCCTCGACGCCGCCGGGAGCGTGAATTCGGCCACCAGCGAGGTGATTCCGCCCCCCGTCTCGATGCGCTGCGAGAGCGCGCCGGGGCCGAGCGACGTCGTAGGCGCCACCGCCGCGAGCTCGCCGCCGACGCTCACCCGAAGCGCCCGCGCGTCTTCGCGTTCGAAGCTCACCGTGAGCACGCCTTCACCGGGAACGGTCACCCGCGCGCTCGATCCGGGCGCGATCGTCGCGAGCTGTCGGCCGTCGAAGCGCACCACCGCGGCCCGCTGCGAGGCGCCCGACGGGAGCTGCGCCTGGAGCGCCAGCACGTCGGCCTCGCCAGACCCCCAGCGCGGCCCCATCGAGATGGTTTGATTCCGTACGATCCACGCGAGCGACCTCGCGGCGACGGACGCGTTCGCGCGGTCGAAGCGCATGAGCTCCGTCGCGGCGCGGGCCATGAGCGCGCGGTCTCCGTACGACTCCATGCAGAGGATCCAGTGCACGCCCGCGCAGGGGTTCACGGGATGGTTCGACGTCGAACGATCGAGCGCCGCGGAGAGCGCCGCGGCGACCCTCCTGGCGCGGTCGGTCTCGCGCGAGACGCGCGCGGCCCGAAGCGCCCAGGTGAGCGCGTCGATGGAGGCGTCGCCCGCGAGGGCCCGATCGATGGCCCCGTTCACGGCCGCGCCGAGGTCGGGGACGTCATCCCCCGGTCGCCTCGACACGGTCACCGCCGCGGCGGCGCGGGCCTGCACGGCGAGCGGCGACGCGGGGTCGGTGAGGGCGGCGCGCACGACGTCGATCGCGGCGCGGCGCTCGTCGCGCGTGAGCCTGTCGGCGCCGAGCCAGAGGAGCTCGCTCGTGAGCCAAGGGGAGGGACGCATCCGTCGCCACCAGGCCACGCCGCCCGCGGCGCTGATGTTCTCTCCGAGGGCGGTCCACTCGCCGATGAAGGCCCGTTCGATCTCGGCCCGCAGGGTGCGGTCGGGGTTGGGGCTCGCGTCGACGGCGTCGCGGAGGGCGCGCAGCGACGACGCGCGATCGAGGCGCAGCGAGGCGAGGCCCCACCGCGGCTCGCGCAGGGCTTCGAGGGCCGCGCGCACGCCCTCCCCGAGCCCGCCGCCGACGCGGACGTCGAGCGTCGCGGGCGCCGTGAGCGGAGGCACGCGGAGCTCCACGTCGCTCGCCTCGGGCCCCACGGCGGCGTCGATGTGGAGCGGCACGCGCGCCGGGTCGTTGCGCACGCGCAGTCCGAACTGCACGCGGTCTCCTCGCGAGGCGTCGGTCGAGAGCACCGCGCCGAGGGTGATGAGGTGCTCGCCCGCGTCGGTGGCGCGAACCTCCACCGGGACGGTCGCCTGTCCCTCGGTGTTGAGCGTGACCGCGCGCGGCGGCGCGGCGACGAACGCGAGGCCGCTCGACGTCGACGTGTCGAGGTTCATGACCTGCCCCGCGAGGGAAGGCGCAGAGACCGAGAGGGCGCCGCGCGCGACGTCTCCGACGGCGAGGCTCGGCGGCAGCTCGACGCGCGCTTCGACGGGCTGCGTGGTGGTCGCGACGGCGTTCGCGAGGGCGCCCGCGCCGTCGTCTGCGATGGCGAGCGATTCGAAGCGCCAGCGGCCGGGGTGATCGGGCAGCGGAACGTCGAGCGTGACCTCTCCCGTGGGACCGAGCCTGCGCGCGCCGAGAAAGAACACCGTGCCGTCGAGGTTCTGCGAGCGCGCGGTGCGCACTCCGCCCATCCCTCGCCCGCCGCCTGAACCGTAGCCCGTGCCCGATCCGCCCGTGCCGCCGAAGAGCGCGGGGCCGCAGTCGAAGTGGAGCACGCGATCGCTCACGTACGCGTGCGTCTCGGTCTGCGTCGCGATGCGATCGGCGGCCATGTCCCAGGGCGCGCTGGTGAGCCTCGCGTGGATGCGCCCGAGCCGACGCTCGGTCTCAGCGCACACCGTCGCGCCCACGAACCCCGCGTCGCGCGCCATGCGACGCGCGATGTCGCCGAAGGAGCCTTCGAGGTCGAAGCGCAGGAGCTCGGTGCGGTGCCCCCACGCGTGGCGAAAGGTCGAGCGCGGGAGTCGACGGCCGTTCCACTCGACGGCCGTGTCGATGCGGCGGCCCTCTTCGGCGCCGTAGCCCAGCGGATGCGCGCTGTCGCCCGCGCTCGCGCGCCTGCCAGGGAGCCTGAAGAAGTCATCGGGCGGCGGGTGGTTCTCGTCGTCGAGGTCCCACCAGCCCGCGTCGGCCACCCAGAGCGAGACCACGGCGTCTCGCGGGGTCCCGTCGGGATTTCGCGCGGCGATGGTGACCCTCGCGTTGGCGCCCGAGGCGTACGTGCGCGAGCTCGTCGACACGCGCAGCCCGAAGCGCCGCGACGTCTCGACCTCGACCGCCGCGCTCGCGCTCGTCACCTCGCCCGCGTGGACGTGCGTCGCCACCACCGTCGCGAGCCCGCACGCCCCTTCGGCCACGGGGAGTTCGAAGCGCCCTGCGCCGCCGGCGCCCGTCCAGCGCGTGCCCCACACGCCGCCCTGCTCCAGCGTGAGGAGCGTGCTCCCCATCGCGGGCGCGCGCAGCGTCACAGGCAGCGAGGCCCCCGGCACCACGGAGGGCGCGCCCACGCTCACGGCGAGCGCTCCGCGGCCCGAGAGCGACGCGGGACGGACCCGATCCCACACGACGAGCGACGCGCTCGATGCGTGCAGCGAGGCGTCGGGCGCGGCCTCGATCCACCACGGACCTTCGCCCGCGAGGGTCACCGAGGGGCGCGCGCCCTGGCTCGACACGTCGACCTCGCGCGTCCATCGGGCGGCGCCAAGGGGGTGGTTTCCGTCGGTGCCGAAGACGCGGAGGTTGACGCGACCGTCGTGGTGTCGCCCGCCGAGGTCTCGCACCGAGAGGTCGAGGTCGAAGCGGTCACCCGGCGCGCCGACGGTCCGCTCGCTCGCCACCTCGACGAGGTCTCGCCACGCGCCGGTCCACACCTCGCCCTCGGCGTAGGTGACGCTCTGAGAGAGGGCGACCTCGGCGTTCACGGTGCGACGCGCGAGGGCCTCGGTGGTCTCGGGCATCACGAAGGTGAAGCTCGCCGCGCGGTGCGGGCCGATGGGCGAGGTCCCCACGCCGCCCGGCGTACGAAAGGTCACGGTCGACTCTTCGGGCCATCCGCCCTCGTCGTCGGCGGCCATCACGGTGACCGACTCGCCCGCCGCGGCCCACGTGCGGTCGAAGCGAACGCGAAGCGAGCGCCGCGGGAGCGGTCTGCTGTCGAGGAAGAGCGTGCGGCGATGGTCCCGGCCGCGCACGCGCGCGAAGAGCAATCCCGTCGCGGGGACCGCGGCGATGAAGTTCCCGTCGCCGTCGGTGCGCGCCGTGGCGACCGCGTCGCCCGTGACATCGTCGCGGAGCTCGACGGCCTCGTCGCGGAGCGGGACGTCGCGACCGTCGACGCATCCCCTCGCGTGCCCCCGCACGTTCACGGTCTCGCCGGGCCTGAACGCGGGCCTCCCGATGCCCATGTAGACCCGCACGTCGCAGGCCTCGGCGCGGAGGTGCCTGACGTCGGCCCAGGCCACGGCGTCGCCACGAACGGCCACGTAGCGCGCGTCGTGGGCGTCGACGGCGACCATTTCCACAGCGCCGCGCTCGTCGGTGCGGGCGGTGTCTCCGGGGCGTCCGTCAACGAAGCGCTGCACGGTCACGTCGCGCTGCGGCACGCCCTCGCCGTCGGTCACCACCACGCGGTCCCGCGCGTCTCCGCGGCGGGCGAGCACGGTCAGCGGGCTCACCGAGACGAGCGCGGTCGTCGCCCATCCGCCCGCGTTCACGCGGACGAGATACACCCCCGCGGGCAGCGCGCCGATGGAGACGTTGTCGTCGGTCCAGTCGCCCGCGTCGACGCCCCAGGTCTCCGTCGGCGACTCGTCGGACTCGTTGGAATCGTAGGCGGCCGTCTCGTTGCCCACCGCCCGGCGCACGGGACGCCTCGCGGTGAGCACCACGCGCTGGAGCGACACGAGGTCGACCAGCGCCCCCACGCGGGGGAGCGCGCCGTCGCGGAGGAGCAGCGCCTCGGCCTCGGCCCCGACGGGTCCCCCGGCGACGGAGACGCCCTGACGGTCGATCGGTTCGGTTACGAACGATTGCAGGGCACGCAGTCGAAATGTGGCGATCTGTACGGGTCCTCCGTACTGGTTCTGTACCCGAACGAACGCGCTCTCTCCGGGGAGAAAACGCCTCGGCGCGTCGACGAGCAGAAAGGGTCGCGACGGCGGATCGAAGGGGAGCGAGGTGATGATCGGATCGGCCGAGACGCTGCGTACGCCGAGGGCGAGGCCGAGGGCGACGACGAGGGAGCGCGAGGGTCTCATCGGGCGTCCTCCCGGGCGGCGCGGATCATCTCTGCGGTGACCTCGACCTCGCCGAGCGTGTCGAGCTGGCCGGTGCGCTGCGGCGTGCGATCGAAGCGCCAGCGGCGCTCGTGGCGGCTGTTGGCGAAGAGCACCACCTCGGCGTGAACGGGCGTCTGCTGCGCCTGGGGACGGGCCCAGAGGTCGAGCCTCCGCTGCACCTCGTCGCGCTCTCGGAGCACGCCCGAGCGCTCGGGCTCGACGGCGGTGAGGAGCGAGTCTTCGAGCGTGTCGAGGTGCGTGATGGCGTCGCTCCACGAGGAGGTGCCCTCGTTGTCTTCGGGCGCCGCGGCGGACCAGTAGTGGATCTTCACGCGGTACCTCCCCGGACGAACCGAGGGGAGCGCGTAGGCCTGCGAGCCGAAGCCGATGGCGCTCGCGGAGAAATCGAGGAGTCGCCCGCCGCTCTCGGTCTCGCGGTGGTCCCACTTGCAGGTCTCGCCCGAGGGCTCGCGGGTCCAGAGGTCGATGATCTCGCCGCGCGAGGCCCAGCCGAGCACCACCATGAGCTCGACGCGGGGACCGCGGAGAAAGAACGTCGACGCGTCGCGCGCCACGGCGCCATCGCGCGAGACCGAGACCAACACCCGGTTCACGCCGGGGACGGCCACCACGTTCTGCGCGATGTGTCCTCCCTCGACGGGCACCTCGTAGGTGACGCCGTTGACCGTGAGCATCGCGTCGATGACGCGGGGGTCTGACACGACGGCCTCGACGGGCACGACGAGGTCGCCGTCGATGACGCCCCCCGTCGGGGCTTCGAAGCGGACCGAGAGCGCCGCGCGGGTCGACTGCGCGTGGGCGGAGAGGGCCGTGAGGCAGAGCGCGGCGATCGCGCAGAACCGTGTGTTGGCGGGCGTCATGGTGGAGTTGCTTCCATCGACATCCCACGGTCGAGCTTGTTCTGGGAACACCGCGCGGAGATTTCTGAGAGACTCCGCGCGCATGAGCCTTCGCAACAAGACCCTGTTCATCACGGGCGCGAGCCGCGGCATCGGCAAGGCCATCGCCCTGCGCGCGGCCCGCGACGGCGCCAACGTCGTCATCGCGGCCAAGACCGCCGAGCCGAACCCCAAGCTCCCGGGCACCATCTTCACCGCAGCGGAGGAAGTTGTCGCTGCGGGCGGAAAGGCCCTCCCGCTCATCGTCGACGTGCGCGACGAGGCGCAGGTGAAGGCCGCCGTCGACGAGGCCGTGCGCGTCTTCGGCGGCATCGACGTGGCGGTGAACAACGCGAGCGCGATTCACCTCACGGGCACGCTCGACACGCCCATGAAGCGCTACGACCTCATGCACCAGATCAACACGCGCGGGACCTTCGTCGTGTCGCAGGCGTGCCTCCCCCACCTGCTCAAGGCCGCGAACCCGCACGTGCTCAACATCTCGCCGCCGCTCAACTTCGACGCGAAGTGGTTCGCGCCGCACGTGGCCTACACGATGGCCAAGTACGGCATGAGCCTCTGCGTGCTCGGCATGGCCGCGGAGTTTCGCGACGAGGGCGTGGCCGTCAACGCGCTCTGGCCGAAGACCGTGATCGCCACGTCGGCGGTGCTCAACCTCCTCGGCGGCGACGAGACGGCGCGGCACAGCCGCTCGGCCGACGTGATGGCCGACGCCGCGTACGAGGTGCTCACGCGCCCCTCGCGGTCGTGCACGGGCAACTTCTTCATCGACGAGGACGTGCTCCGGGAGGCGGGCGTCACGGACTTTTCGAAGTACCAGCTCGACCCGAGCGCCGAGCTCTGGCCCGACTACTTTCTGTGACGGGCTGAAATGGGAAACGCCCCGGTGACGTCCTCTCGCGAGGGGTCGTGACCGGGGCGTTCGAGCGGCGCGGCTGCGCGCGTCGCGCGGTGACTAGCGGATGTTCGCGGAGACGGCGGCGAACTCGGTCGTGAGCGTGTAGCCCGGCTCGGTGCCGGCCATCGCGTCGGGCTGGCGCATCCACATCGCCTGCGGCGTGGTCTCGCAGTTCGAGCCCGCGAGGAGGTTGCAGAGCGTGGTCATGAGGGCCGAGACCTGCACCTGGCGCGCGGCGGCGACGGTGATGACCGCCGAGAGGCGGCCGTAGGGGGCCATCGCGGTGTCGGCCGTCTGCCAGTTGCTCGTGCACTCGTTGAAGCGGCCGCCCGAGAGCGCGCCGAGGCCGATGCACTTGCGGTCGGCGGTGAGGTTCACCATCGTCATGCTGGCGTTCTGGAGCGGGAGCTCGGTGAGGAGCGCGCCCGAGGTGTCGTAGATCGGCAGGCGCACGGTGCCCATGATCGTGCCCGTGCTCACGCGATCGGCGGAGGCCGTGAGGGTCGAGGTGACCGGGTCCCAGCGCGTGGCGGCGCCGCCCGCGGCGGGCGCGTTGCCCGAGTAGTACTGGAAGGTGCCGTCGAGGAGGCCCTGGCCCACCGTGCCGCGGGTGATCATCTGCGAGTTGAGGGCGCCCGTGCGGACCATGTTGCCCGTGAGGTCGAAGGTGATGCCCCAGAGGAAGCCGCCCGAGTGGATCGCGCCGTTGACCGTGTTGCCGAGGATCGGCGACGCGAGGGCCGCGGGGGCCGTGATCTTGATGTGCGTCACGCGGAAGTTCGGCTGCATCAGGTTCGACTGCGTGACCGCGGCGCTCGGGCAGAGGGCCGCGGAGCCCTCCTGCGTGAAGCACATCGGCGTCGTCGTGGAGCCGTCGTCGCCGGGCACGCTCGTGTCGCCGGTGTCGCCGACGTCGCCGGCGTCGCCGGCGTCGGGCGTCGTGGTCGGCGTGCTGTCGCCACAGGCCGAGAGGAGGAGCGCCGAGCAGGCAAGCAGAGTGGGGAAGGTCTTCATTTCGAGTGATCTCTCCGTGAACAAAAAACTGGGGTTGGGTGGTGAGTCGTAAGAAGTCGTTGAGCGGAGGGTCGCTGCACGCGACGTTTCCCACGTCGGGTGACGGGCGCTCCGCGGCGCGTGATCCACGCCTCGGGCGGCGACGCTACGCGATCAGTATTTCAGTCGCAAGTCCGTGTGACCGTGAGAGGCGGCGCGGCGATCAATCGTGCTCGGCGTGCACGAGGCGAGCGAAGGCGCGGACGCGCGCGTCGATGCGGTCGCGCGTGGCGTTGAGCACGCCCTCGGTGCCGTAGTGCTCCACGCAGAGCGAGGCCACCGCGGAGCCGTGCACCACGGCGCGACGGAAGGCCCCCGCGGTGAGCTCTCCCTCGGCGTCGAGGTAGCCGAGCATGGCGCCCGCGAAGGTGTCGCCCGCGCCCGTGGGATCGACCACCTGCTCCACGGGGTAGGCCGGGGCGTGGAAGATCTCGTCGCCGTCGAAGAGCCACGCGCCGTACTCGCCCTGCTTGACCACCACGCGGCGGGGCCCGAGCTTCTGGAGCTCGCGCCCGACGCGGGCGATGGAGCGCTGCCCCGCGAGGTCGCGCGCCTCCTCCTCGTTGATGATGAGGAGGTTCACGCGCGCGAGGACGGCCAGGAGCTCCTTCGGCGTGCCGTGGATCCAGAAGTTCATGGTGTCCGCGGCGATGAGCGAGGCCTGCGGGGTCTGGTCGAGCACGACGCCCTGGAGCGTGGGGTGGATGTTGCCGAGCAGCACCACGCGCGAGTCGCGGTAGCTCGCCGGGAGCACGGGGTTGAAGCGCTCGAAGACGTTGAGGTGCGTCGAGATCGACTCTCGCGTCGACAGGTCGGGCGCGTAGCGTCCGTGCCAGCGGAAGGTCTCTCCGTCGACCACCTGCACGCCCGCGAGGTCGACGCCGCGTCCGCGCAGCGCCTCCAGCGTCGACGCGGGGAAGTCCCTGCCCACCACGCCCACCATCCGCACGTCGGCGTAGAGCCCCGCCGACAGCGACGCGAAGGTCGCCGATCCGCCCACGAGCTCGCGCTTCTCTCCGGTGCCCGTGAACTCCACGGTATCCACGGCCATCGACCCGACGATCAATACGCTCACGAGAGTCCTCCTGCGCAGCGGTGGCTGCGACGGAGGTGTCCCCTACTTCGTTTGCACCGCCCCGGTCAATCGTCCCTGGCGCGGCGATAGGGCGCCCGCTCGACGCGCACCTCCCTCGACGCCCCCGCGTCGCCGCCCGCCACCCGCAGCACCACCACGGTGCCCACCTCGCCGCGCAGGGCCGCGACGACCTCTCGCTCGCTGCGCCCCGCGACGGGGGCCCCGTCGATGGCCTCGATCACGTCGCCGCTCCGGAGCCCCGCCCTCGCCGCGGCGCCGTCGGCGGGCGCGCTGTGGACCGCGAGGCGCCCCTCGCGCGCGTTGAAGCGCAGCACCGCGCCGATGCCGCCGGGCCACGATCCGCCGCGGTCGCCGACGCCCGTGATGTCACCCGTCGATGCGCCGCGGTGACGCGTCGAGCACGACGGCGCGAGCGCGCTCGCAGAGAGCAGTGAGAGCGCGAAGTACACCCGAGCGAGACGTTGCGGCTTGCACATGGAGGCCCGTTGGCGAGAGCATCGCCCATCGCAGTGAGCCAAGGGTATTACAACCCACCGCAAGGTCCCGACGGTGGGGCGCCGCCCGTTCTCGGGGGGTACCGACTCATCGAGCTCCTCGGCCGTGGCGGCATGGGCGAGGTGTGGCGCGCCGAGCGCGAGGGCCCGCAGGGATACCGCCGCCGCGCCGCGGTGAAGCGCATCCTCGCGCGCTTTGAGAGCGACCCGACGCTGCGCGCGCGCTTCGTCGCCGAGGCCCGAATCACCGCGCGCCTCGAGCACCCGAACATCGTTCAGGTGCTCGACTTCGGCGAGGCTCCGGAGCCCTACCTCGCGCTGGAGTTCATCGAAGGGACCACCGTCGCGCGCGTGCTCAAGGCCTGCGCCGAGACGGGCCAGCGCATCCCGCCCGCGGCGGTGCTCTTCATGCTCGCCGAGGCCGCCAAGGGGCTCGACTACGCGCATCGCAAGCGCGACGAGTCGGGTCAACCCCTCGGCATCGTGCACCGCGACGTGTCTCCGCAGAACCTGCTGATCTCCGTCGACGGCGCGGTGAAGGTCTCGGACTTCGGCATCGCGCGCGCGGCGGACAACTCGCTCCGCACCGCGGCGGGCGTGCAGGTCGGCAAGCTCTCGTACATGGCGCCCGAGCAGGCGCAGGGCCTCCAGGTCGATCACCGCGCCGACGTGTTCTCGCTCGGCGTGGTGCTCTGGGAGACGCTGCTCGTGCGGCCGCTCCTCCCGCGCAACGACCCCAACACGGCGCTCCAGATGCTGATGACGGGGGCCTTCGAACCGCCGTCGCGCGTCGACCCGCGGCTCTCACCGGTCATCGACCAGATCGTGATGTCGGCGCTCGCGGTGAACCCCGCGCAGCGCACGCCCTCGGCGGGTGACCTCTCGGCGCAGCTCCAGACCTTCGTGCACGCGATCTCGCCGGGCTTCGACGCGGCGGAGCTCGTGCGCGTGCTCGCGACCCTCATGCCCGCCGTCGCGTGGCACTCGCCGGGCGGAGCGCCGCGCCCCGCGTCGCTCCAGTGGGCGCCCGGCGGTGTGGGTGCGCAGCCCGCGGTGCCTTCGTACGCAGAGGAGCCCGAGGGCGAGACGCGGATCAAGGGCGCCGCCGTCGGCAACGGCGCGCCGCTCCCCATCGGTGGCGCGCAGCAGGGCGGCGGCTTCGCGGGCGCAGCGCTCGGCGGGCTGCCCCCTCGCCCGGCGACCATGCCGCCCAGCACCGGCGGCGCAGCGCTCGGTGGAGGCAACGCCGTCGCGCCCCTCTCGGGCGTCGGTCTCGGCGGCGTCGCGCCGCTCGGTGGCGCGCTCCCTCCGCCGCCGTCGGGCGGTGGTCTGGGCAACCTCGGCGGGCTCCCGCCCGTGTCGCAGATCAAGCACCACGATGAGGGCGTCAACGCCGCGCTGCCCACCCTCGAAGCGCCGCCGAAGAAGCCCTTCGATCGCAACAAGCTCACGACGATCATCACGGTGGGCATCGTCGTGCTCATGGTGGGCGCCGCGGTGATCGCCCTCGTGGTGCTCACGAGCCGCACGAACGACCCGGCGGCCCGTCGCGGCGGCGAACCCGTGGTCTCGATCGACACCGTCGACATGAACCCCACGCCCGATCCGAGCGCCCCGACGCGTCCGCCGACGACCTCGCAGACCACGCAGGTCACGCAGGGCGTACGCGTGCCGCCGGGCTATGAGCAGCGCGCGGTGCGGGCCGTGGAGTCCGTCGATCCGGCCGTGCAGACGTGCCTTCGCACCGTGCGGAGCGACGCGAGCACCGTGTCGGCCTTCACCGATTTCGACAACGCGAGCGGCGGCGTCATCAACGTCGCGCTCTCCTTCGGCGACGCGGGCACGAGCACGGAGCTCCAGACCTGCGTGCAGGGCGCCCTCTCTCGCGCGCGCTTCACCCCCGACGCCGGCGTCACGGGCATCACGCGCGTGACGCGCGGCTGGCGCATCCGTCGCGGCTCGGGCGGCGGTGGCGGCGGCGGCGGCGCGAGCGGGACGAGCAGCGGTCCGCCGGCATTTCCCTTCGGCAACCGTTCGCGCTGAGCGGCCTCCCGGTCGCGCAGGAACAAAGGCGCTGTGGTATGGGGTTCACCGCTCGTGAGCGAGGCCCCCTCCAGACGCGCCATCCGTAGCTCCTCCGCGACGTGGATCGTGTCGGGTGTCTCGCATGTCGTGATCGCCGCGGCGCTGCGCCTCATCCCCATCCGCACGCGCGCGGCCGAGCGACCGATCGAGGCGCCGCCCGTCGAGATGGACGTCACCGAGGCGCCGCCCGAGACCGCGCCCACGCCGCCTCCTCCGACGCCCGAGACCGCGCCCACGCCGACGCCCGCGGCGCGTGCCGAGCGATCCGCTGCGAGGCGCGCGCTCCCCGCGCGAACGGCGAGCGAGCCCGAGAACACCGTCGAACCCGTAACACCCGCACCGACGCCGCCCGTGCCGCCTCCGACGCCCGCGCCCACACCCGCGCCGATGCGGGCCGCGGACCTCCTCCGCGCGAGCAGCTCGCTCGCCGTCACGGGCGCCTCGGAGGGCTGGCTCGCGCCCGCGCCCATTCGCAGACCCGATCGAAACATCTTCGGCGGCAACGCGACGGGGGAGCCTCCCTCGCCCGAGCGCCTTCGCGAGATCGCGGGAGGGCCCATCCGCGCGGCCCTCGCGGAGACCGTGCGCGATCACAGGCCCGCGGGCAGCGGCGCGCACGACACCTTCGTCGCGAGGCGCGCGCTCGAGTCCTTCGATCCCGTGCGAGAGATCCCGGGGCTCGGAACGGCCGTGCGCAGGGCGCCCGTCGTGACGATCCCCGGCGTGCAGCGCGCGGTGCCGCGCGGCGAGGGCGGTGTCGCAGAGAACTTCGATCAGGCCCACGGCGCGTCGTTCGCGGGGATGACCCTCAACACCCGCATGCCCGACCTGCGCTATCCCTGCCTGCGCGCGGACCTCGACGTCGATCAGGACGCCGCCGGGACGATCCGCGCGGTGCGCGTGGCGAGCACCTCGGGGATGCGCGCCTTCGACGCGGCGGCCGAGCGCGCGATGCGCGAGGCGATGCCCGAGCACCCGTGGACGGCGGGGCAGCCGCGCTCGACGCGGTGGCGCTTCGAAGTCTCGGAGGCCGTCGGCGCGTCGCTCACCAACGGCAACGAGGGCTGGACCGTGCTCGGCCACGAGAGCGACGGGACGCGCGTGCGGGTGCGCGTTCGGATGATCTCGCAGCGCCTCACGGGCGACGCCGGGGCGTGACCGCGGCGCGTCGGTGAAGGAGCCGCTCTCGCGGCGTCGCGAAGGCGCGTACGATCGCCCGCGATGACACCCCGCGCTCGCATCGCGTCGACCTTCGCGGCCGCCTCGGCGCTCGTCGCGGCCTCCCACGCGGACGCGTGGACCTACGGCGGATCGATCGCGGTGGGCGTCCCCTGCCCCGCGGCGGCGACGGCGCTCGAGGTCGTGCGCGAGGCCGCGGACCTCGACTGCTCCGCGAGCGACACGTCGCATCTGCGCTGCGTAGTGCGAGGGCGCCTCGTGGTGCGAAACCCCACCGACGAGACCGTGCACACCGCCGTCACGATCTCCGGCGAGGCGGCCGCGCTCTCCGTCGCGGGCGCGCCTCCGTCGCGCGCGGTCGAGCTCGTGGTCGCGCCGCGCGCCGAGGTCGAGCTCGTGATGCGCGGCGATCGCAGCGCCGAGCTGGAGGCGAACGACCGCGTCTTCAACGGCTTCGGCGAGGGCGCGCTCGGGCTGATGCATCCGCTCCTCGTCGAGCGCCGCGATCGCACGATGCGCGTGCTCGTCACGTGGCAGCGCGCGAACCGCTGCAACAGCGCCGGGATCCCGTGGGCCTCCGTCGGCGAGGCGACGCTCGTCACGCACGCCCCGCGCGCGTGGAGCCCAACGATCGGTTGGGAGCAGCGCGGCCTCTGCCGCGCGACGCGCGCAGGACTCGACTGCCTCCAGGTCGAGGAAACCGCGGAGCAGAACGTCTCGATGAGCTTCGACGCCGTTCGACCGGGTCTCCTTCGCGCCGGCGGCGTCACCCTGGGCCTCGGCGCGACCACGCCGCACGGGCTCCGCGCACGGCTCGGCTACGAGTTCGGCATCGGGCGTCGCTTCATGGGCGCGGCCTCCATCGAGGGCGACGTCGCGGGCAACCTCGTGCTCACGCCGACGGTGGGCTACGTGATCCCGCTGTGGCACGTCGGGTGGTGGCGAGACGCGGTGTTTCCGGGCGCCGTCGTGGCGTGGCTCGGCGCGCCGGTGGGCGTGCTCCCCGATCGGCGCGTGGGGGTGCGCGCGCAGGCGTCGCTCGTGTGGATCTTCGCGGGGCTCGACACCGCCGTGGACTACTGGCCCGTCGACGGGCGCGTCGACGTGTCGGTCATGTTGCGCGTCGGGATCTGACCCTCGCGCGACGCCGGGCCACGAAGGCCCCCACGAGCGCGACGCAGGCCGCGATCGTCGGTGCGCTCGTGGTCGCGGGTCTCGCCGCGCACGCGCAGCCGCGTCGAACGCCCGTCGCGGGGATGCTCGCCGGCGCGGCGGTCATGGGCGCCGTGGGGAGCGTGAGCCTCGCGTCGAGATCCACGCCGGGCTCGCGCGTGCGCACGAGCGATCGGAGCGAGACGCCCTCGCGCGAGGCGTTCGAGACGTCGCGCGCGGCGACGGCCTGCGCCCGAGCGCCGCCGGGTGGTCCGCCCCAGACGCCGCGGCGGGGATGGTCGCAGGTGACGGGCGCCGTCCACGGGTGACGGACCACGTAGCGCGCTTGAAAGGTGTTGCCCGACGAGGTGCGCTTCGCGCCGGTGTCGGGCTCGGGGAGCGTCCCGTCGGCGCGCGCGTAGGCCTCGTGTCCGCCCGTGACGGGGAGGGCCTCGCGAAACACGAGGTCGTCGGTGAGCGTCGAGGCGTTGTAGCGAGCGTGGAGGCGCGTCACCACCATGCTCGCGCCGCTGAAGTCGGTGATCGCATCGCCGCCGAGCGTGGCGAGGTCGTTGGCGTCGAGCGCGGGTGACGGACACGGATCGCAGCCGCCGGTGCTCCACGCGTACTCGGTGACGACCGAGCGCTGCCCCGTCGACTGGATCGTCGCGTCGAAGAGCGCGCCATAGACATCTGCGAAGCGGTCGCGCGCGGGCTCCGCGAGCTCGAGGTTCGTGGGGATGAACACGTTGCGATAGTTCGCCACCTCGAAGCGCGCCGAGGGATGGAGCACGTACACGATGAGGTCCTGCGGGCCCGGCGGCGCGTTGAGCAGGCCGAGGCGCACGGGCAGGCGGAACTCCGTGGAGTCGTACTGCATGCGCAGCGGAGAGAGCCTCGCGCCGCCGTCCGGTCGACGCTGCGTGCGCGCGATGTCGACGCGGGCGACGAAGAACTTCCACTCGCCGCGCACGTAGGGGGCGAGCGCGTCGGAGGCGCCGCGCGGGATGTTGTAGCGGTTCGCGCGGAGCCATCGCTCGAGGCCCGTCGACTCGTCGGCCGAGAGGATCACCACGTCGTACTCGCCCACGGCGAAGCGCGCCTCGACGCGCACGTGATCGGGCTCGTCGCGTTCGACGCGCGCCCCGGCGAGGCTCTGCTGCACCGCGAGCACATCGCCCGAGAACTCGTAGCGGTCCTCGGCGCGACACGGGTCCTGCTCCCAGTACTCGACGAGCCGCGGCGCCGTGAGCCCTTCGAGGTGTTCGAACACGTCGTGGGGCAGCGTGCGAACACTCTCGCGCGAGAGCACCACGGGCACCGGGACGACCATCGCGAAGTCCTCGGGCGGACCGTCGTAGTCGTTGCTCATCGTGAGCACGGTGCGCGTGCCCGAGCGCATGAGCGCGGCGCGCGTGGCCTTGTTGTAGAGCCCCTCGCTCGACCCCGAGACGTAGAACCCGCAGAAGGCCGACGAGGTCACGGGCAGCGAGAGCGCGGTGACGAGCGCGAGCGCGGAGCGACGGAGCATGGCGCGAGAGTCACCCGAGGATGCGCCCCGTGGCAAACGCGCCGACGCGATCAGTGACGGTGATGACGGTGATGCGCCCCCGACGAGGCGCTGTCGCCGTGGCGCGAGCGGTGCGAGCGGCGGTGGTGACGCCCGGCGTCCTCTTCGGGCGCGGCCTCGTCGGCGTCTTCGACCGCGGCGTCTCCCGTGGCCGAGGCGTCGAGCGGAGAGGTCGGCAGCGCGCCGTCGAGCGCGGCGTCGAGCGCGGCGTCGGTCGTGGCGGCGTCTTCGAGCGCGGCGTCGGTCGTGGCGTCGAGTGCAGCGTCGGTCGCGGCGTCGGCGGGCGTCGCGCGCGGCGTCACGGCGGGGCGCGGCGCGATGGGGTCGATCACGCGGCTCCCCTGCCCCTCGCGGCGCATGAGCTGGATCGCGATGGCCGAGACGATGAGCAGCGCGGTGACGGCCACCGTGAGCACCACGTAGAGCGCGCGGATGCGCTTCGCCTCGGGTGACATCGCGGGCGCGCTCATCGGCGCCGGGGTCGACGAGATCGCAGAGGCCTCGGGCGGAGGCGTCGGAGGCATCGGCCCCGTGACCCATTGATCCCCGGGGGGAGACGGCGGCGGAGGGGTCTGCGACGGCGGAGGGCGCGACGGCGCCTGTGGGGTCGGAGGCGGGAGGGTGTTGACCTTGGAGGGCTGCGGCGACGCCGCGGGGTGCGGCCCCGTCGAGGCGCGTCCGGGGCGGCTGCTGCGCATCCCCGTCTGCGGCAGCGGGTCGTCGGGGAGCACCGGGAGCATCGCGTCGATGAAGTCGTTGACCGACGCGTAGCGCACCGTGAGGTCGCGAGAGAACGCGCGGTGGATCACGTCGGCGACCTCGGGGACGCGCTCGTCGAGGCGCTTCGGGGTGCTCATGAAGATCGCGTGGAGCACCTGGTGGAGGTTGTCTCCCGTGAAGGGCAGCTCGCCCGCGAGCACCTCGTACCAGATCACGCCGAGGGCCCACACGTCGGCCCGGCCATCGAGCCCCGACTCGCCGCGCGCCTGCTCGGGCGACATGTAATAGGGCGTCCCCATGACGGCGCCGGTGCGAGTCATGCGGTTGCCCGCGGAGGCCTCCGTTCGCGCGAGCCCGAAGTCGATGACCTTGGGCACGAGGTGACCGTCGGGCGACTGCACGAGGAACACGTTCTCGGGCTTGAGGTCGCGGTGCAGCACGCCCTTCTCGTGCGCCGCGGCGACGGCCTGCATCACGGGCACGAGCACCTGCGTGGCCTCCAGGAGCGTGAGCCTGCCGCGCTGCTGGATGTGCTCGTGGAGGTCCCTCCCTTCGAGGAACTCCTGCACGATGTAGAGGTGACCCGAGGTCGGGTCCTTGCCCATGTCGAGGATGTCGACGATGTGGGGATGGGCGACCTTCGTCGCGGCCTGGGCCTCGATGAGAAAGCGCTTCGCGATGTCGGCGTCGTCGACCAGCTCGGCGCGAAGGAGCTTCAGCGCCACGCGCCGCGTCGTCCAGGTGTTGATGGCCTCGTAGACGTGCCCGATCGCCCCGCCGCCGAGTCGCTTGACCACGCGGTAGTGCCCGCCGAGGAGGGTCCCCGGCGCGATGTCGTCGTCTTTGCGGCGCCGCGGTCGGGCCTCTGCGACGGGGATGAGATCAGGCGTCGAGAGGACGGTCTCTTCGTGCGCCCGAGCGTCCCCGCCGGCCCGGCCAGACCCGTCGCGCGGCCCTGTCATTCACGCGCTCCGGCGCGAGAGAAGAACAGAATTCGCGGGGGCAAGGCCCATACAGCGACGGTAGAAGACTACGCGCGGCACTGTCAATCACGCCGCGCTGCGCCGCGGGTATTCCGAGCGCAGCGGCGGTGGGGATTTGGGGGGCGCGGAGGTCGCGGAGGAGGAGGTCCGCGGGGAGGGGCGCGGTCTACGCGCTCACGGGCGGGTGTAGAGGACGCTGTACGCGCCCGAACCCGCGCCGCAGCCGTCGACGTAGAACGTGTGGAGGCCGGGGCCCGCGGGGATCGTCGACGACATGCTCGACTGGAGTCCGCAGGAGTCGTCGTTGCACACGACGGGGGTCGCGCGCGCCGCGGAGCGCTGCGCGAGGTCGGTGTCCCACGAGGCGCGGGTGCAGGTCTGC
This sequence comes from Polyangiales bacterium, assembly GCA_046351535.1. GTDB lineage: Bacteria > Myxococcota_A > Polyangia > Polyangiales > CAISKJ01. The sequence continues at coordinate 43,711 of JAXLYG010000039.1, read as the reverse complement.
GCCGAGAAGGCGCCGCCCGCGTAGCCCGGGCACGAGACCCAGTAGTAGGTGTTCTCGGGGCCGCCGTCGCAGCAGGCGCCGCTGATGAGGCCGGTGCCCGAGGTGGTGCCCGAGAGCGTCGCGCCAGAGCCCGCCCCGAGCTGCGCGACGGGGCCGTTGCCCACCGGGAGGTGGTGGAAGTGAATGGTCGCCGCGCCGTTTCCGCAGCCCGAGAGCACGAGGTAGTACGTGCCCGCGGCGAGGCGCGCGGTGATCATGCTCTGGAGGCCCGTCGAGCAGCCCATGCCGTTGTCGTCGTTGCAGACCGAGCCGCCCGTGAGCGCCGGGTCGGTGATGTTCGTGCCGGCCGAGTTCTGGAAGAACAGCGACGTGTCCCACGCCGCGCCCACCGTGTCGGCGTAGACGATCTCGGGCGCCGAGAGGGTGAACGAGTAGAAGACGTCGTTGCCCGACGTGCACCCGCACGAGCCCGAGGTGTCGTTGCGGGCGCGCGAGGTGTCGGCCGTGAGGTTGATCGACGAGGCCGAGGCGACGGCGATCACCGTGGCGCCCGCGCGCGTGTCGTTGGCGGGGCCCGGGAGGGTGCAGGCGCCCGCGACGCAGCTCTGGCCCGAGGGGCAGACGTTGCCGCAGCGGCCGCAGTTGTTGTTGTCGGTCTGCGCGTTGACGCAGCTCGCGCCGCAGGTGGTGAGGCCCGCGCCGGTGCACGCGCAGGCGCCCGACGAGCACGCCTGACCCGTGGGGCAGACGGTTCCACACGTGCCGCAGTTGGCGCTGTCGGTGGCGGTGTTCACGCAGCGCGTGGAGCAGTTGGTGGTTCCCGTGGGGCACGCGCCGAAGATGACGTTGACCGAGTACGCGCCCGCGCCGGCGCCGCAGCCGTCGACGTAGAACGTGTGGATGCCCGCGCCCGCGGGAATCGTCGACGTCACGGTCGACTGGAAGGCGCACGCGTCGTCGTTGCAGGCGACGGTGCCGGTGGTGCGCGCCGCGGAGCGCTGGTCGAGGTCGGTGTCCCACGTGGCGCCGCCGCACGACGAGGCGGTGAACGAGGTCGACGCGGCCGTCGGGCAGGTGAGCCAGTAGAAGGTGTCTTCGGGGCCGCCGTCGCAGCAGGCGCCGTTGATGAGCCCGGTGCCCGAGGTGGTGCCCGTGACGGTCTGCGAGCCCGCCGTGGCGGCGAGCTGTCGCACCGCGCCGTTGCCCACGGGGAGGTGCTGGAAGTGGATCGACGCCGTGCCCGAGCCGCAGCCCGAGAGCACGAGGTAGTACGTGCCCGCGGGCAGGCGCGCGGCGATCATGCTCTGCGTGCCGATGGAGCAGCCGAGGCCGTTGTCATCGTTGCAGACCGCGCCGCCCGTGAGCAGCGGGTCGGTGAGGTTCGTGCCCGCCGCGTTCTGGAGGAAGAGCGACGTGTCCCAGGTCGCGCCGATCGTGTCGGCGTAGACGATCTCGGGCTGCGTGAGCGTGAACGAGTAGAAGACGTCGTTGCCCGACGTGCAGCCGCAGGAGCCCGAGGTGTTGTTCACCGCGCGCGTCGTGTCGGCCGCGAGGGTGACCGACGAGGTGCCGAGCGCGATGGGCGTGGCGCCCGCGCGCGTGTCGTTGGCGGGGCCGACGGTGACGCAGACCCCCGCGGTGCAGGTCGTCCCCGCGGCGCAGGCGCGCGCGCAGGCGCCGCAGTTGGCGTTGTCGGTCGAGAGGTTCACGCAGCTCGTGCCGCAGGCCGTGAGGCCCGCGCCCGTGCAGGTGCAGCGGCTCGCGGTGCAGGCCTGTCCGGCGCCGCACGCGGTCCCGCAGGCGCCGCAGTTGGTGCGATCGCTGGTGGTGTCGACGCAGGCGCCGCCGCACGCGGTGGTGGTGCCGGGGCAGCGGCAGGCGCCGCTCACGCAGAGGAGGCCCGCGGCGCAGGCGTTGCCGCAGCGTCCGCAGTTGGCCGTGTCGCTCGTGGTGTCGACGCACGACGAGCCGCAGAGCGAGGTGCTACCCGCGCAGCCGCAGGCGCCCGAGGCGCAGCGCTGACCCGTGGGGCACACGGTTCCGCAAGCGCCGCAGTTGTTGTTGTCGTTCGTGAGGTCGACGCAGCTCGTGCCGCAGCGCGTGGTGGGCGAGGCGCAGACCACGGTGCACGCGCCGGCGGAGCAGACCTGGCCCGTGGGGCACACGTTGCCGCAGCGACCGCAGTTGTTGTTGTCGGTGGCCACGGTGGCGCAGCGGCCCGAGCAGAGCGAGGTGCCCGTGGGGCACGCGCCGAAGGTGACCGAGACGTTGTAGGCGCCCGACCCGCTGCACGAGTCGAGGTAGAGCGTGTGGAGGCCCGCGCCCGAGGGGATCGTCGAGGTGACGAGCGAGAGGAGCGCGCAGCTGTCGTCGTTGCAGGTGCTGACGGTGCCCGTGCGCGCGGCCGAACGCTGGTCGAGCTCGGAGTCGAAGCCCGTGGTGCCGCCGCAGGTCGTGGCGGTGAAGGCCGTCGACGTGAAGTCGGGGCAGGTCACCCAGTAGTAGGTGTTCTCGGGGCCGCCGGAGCAGCAGGTCGAGGCGATGACGCCCGTGCCCGAGGTCGTGCCCGTGAGGGTGACCGTGCCGCGCGGGGTGATCTGCGCGACGGGCCCGTTGCCCGCCGGGAGGTGGTGAAAGTGAATGGTCGCCGCGCCCGCGCCGCAGCCCGAGAGCACGAGGTAGTACGTGCCCGCGGGGAGGCGCGCCGCGATCATGCTCTGGAGGCCCGTCGAGCAGCCCATGCCGTTGTCGTCGTTGCAGACCGAGCCGCCCGAGAGCATCGGGTCGAGGAGGTTGGTGCCCGCCGAGTTCTGGAGGAAGAGCGACGTGTCCCAGGTCGCGCCGATCGTGTCGGCGTAGACGATCTCCGAGGCCGTGAGCGTGAACGAGGAGAAGACGTCGCGGCCCGAGGTGCAGCCGCACGAGCCCGAGGTGTCGTTGCGCGCCGCCGTGGTGTCGGTGCTGAGCGACACGGCGGGCTGCGTGAGGTCGATGCGCGTGGCGCCCGAGCGCGCGTCGTTGGTCGGTCCGCCCGCGGCGCAGGTGCCCGCGGTGCAGGTCGCGCCCATCGCGCAGGCGTTGCCACAGCTCCCGCAGTTGGCCGTGTCGGTCTGCGTGTCGACGCAGCGTCCGCCGCACGAGCTCTGCCCCGTGGGACAGCCGCAGACGCCCATCGTACAGGCCGTGCCCGTCGCGCAGGCGTTGCCGCAGCGGCCGCAGTTCATCGCGTCGGTGTTGGTGTTCACGCAGGTCGAGCCGCAGAGCGTCGCGGCCCCGGCGCAGGCGCACGCGCCGGCGGTGCAGACGCGGCCCGTCGGGCACACGTTGCCACAGCTCCCGCAGTTGGCCGGGTCAGCCTGGAGGTCGACGCAGGTGCGCGTCCCGCCGGTGGTGCAGGCCGTGGTGCCCATCGCGCAGCCCATCGTGCAGACGCCCGCGACGCAGCTCTGCCCCATCGGACAGACGGTGCCGCAGCGGCCGCAGTTGGTGCCGTCGGTGTTGGTGTTCGTGCACACGGGCCCGCCGCCCGTCGTGCAGAGGGTCTCACCCGTCGCGCAGGTCGTGGTGCACGCGCCGGCCATGCAGACCTGACCCGCGGTGCAGGCCGTCCCGCAGCGACCGCAGTTCATCGTGTCGGTCTGCGTGTCGACGCAGGCCGAGCCACACCTCGAGAAGGGCGCCGAGCAGGCCATCCCGTCGACGGTCGCGCCGTCGGGCACGGTGCCGTCGGGCGTCACGATGTCCGTCACGGTGCCGTCCATCACGGTGCCGTCCGTCACGGTGCCGTCCGTCACGGTGCCGTCCATCACGGTGCCGTCCATCACGGTGCCGTCCATCGTCGCGCCGTCGGGCGAGACGACGTCGTCGACGGTGCCGTCGGGCGTGGCGCTGTCGGTGGTCACCGTGTCATCGACGGCGCCGTCGGGCGTGGTCACGTCGGGCGCCGTCACGTCGTCGACGTTGCCGTCGGGCATGACGATGTCCTTGGTGCTCCCGTCCGTCGCGGCGTCGGTGTCGACCGCGTCACCCGTGACGTCTTCACCGACGTCTTCGACGCCCGTGTCTTGGTCCCCGCCGCCCGCGGGGGGATTCCCGTCGGCGCAGGCGACGGCGAGCGCCGTGATGGCGAGGCCGGCAAATTTCTTCCAGGTCATCTCGAAAAACCTCCAGTTGAAGGTCGATGACGCGGCCTCGACTCCGCGCTGTCAAGCCTGTTTTCCAGCGCGGCGCGAACTGTGAAGCGTGTGCGCAGTTCGCCTCCCCTCGTCGCGGCGATCCGCCACGGCACGCACCCTTCGCGGCGACGGGTGACGGACCTCGGCGCGCTCAGCCCTCGTCGCCCGAGCGCGGCAGGCCGTGGCGCTTCACGAGCGCGCGGAGGTGCTTGCGGTCGATCCCCGACTCGCGCGAGGCCGCCGAGAGGTTGCCCTCGCATCGCATGAGCAGCGCGCGGAGGTACGTGCGCTCGAAGGCTTCGACCACGCGCTGCCGCGCCTCGGCCCAGGGGAGGTCGGTGCGCACGTTGAGGGCGCTCGCGTCATCGACCGAGGGCTCCACCGAGAAGCCGAGCCGCAGCGCGCGAAAGCCCGCGGCGCCGGGGGTGAGCGCCGTCGCGCGGTCGATCACGTTGCGGAGCTCGCGCACGTTGCCGGGCCACGCGTGCCCGAGGAGCAGGTCGAGGCCCGGACCGTCGACGGGCCCCGGCTCGATCCCCCGTCGCTTCAGCAGCTCCGCGACGATCACGGGGATGTCTTCGCGACGCGCGCGCAGCGGCGGGAGCGTCACGCGGAGCACCGAGAGGCGGTAGTAGAGGTCGGGTCGAAAGCTCCCCGCGGCCACCTCCGACGAGAGGTCGTGGCGCGAGGCCGCGATGACGCGCGCGTCGAACGATCGCTCCTGATCGGCGCCGACGGGGCGCACGCGGCGCTCCTCGACGACGCGCAGGAGGCGGGCTTGAACCGCGGGCGAGACGCTCCCGAGCTCGTCGAGAAAGATCGTTCCGCCGTGGGCGCGCACGAAGGCGCCCGCGCGCTGCGAAGAGGCCCCCGTGAAGGCCCCGCGCACGTGACCGAAGAGCTCGCTCTCGAGGAGGTTCTCGGGCAGCGCGCCGCAATCGATCGCCACGAAGGGCCCCTTGCGTCGCTCGCTCGCGTCGTGGAGCGCCCGCGCCGCGAGCTCCTTGCCCGTCCCCGTCTCGCCTTCGAGGAGCACCGTGGCGTCGCCGCGCGCGGCGAGCTCGAGCACGGCGAAGACCTCACGCATCGCGAGGCTCGCGCCCACGAGCTCTCCGAAGCGACGCGCGCGCGACGGCGCCACCTCGATGCGCTGCGGCACGGGCTGAACCCGCACGAACGACCGCCCCACCTTGAGCGTCGCCCCCGCGGGGACCCTCGCGCGAGTGAGCACCGAGCCCTCGTAGAGCGTCCCGTTGGTGCTCCCGAGGTCTTCGACCACGAAGCGCCCCTCTTCGATGGAGACCGAGAGATGCCGCCGCGACGCGCGGTCGTCGGTGAGCACGAGGTCGCACGCGGGGTCGGTGCCCACCACCACGGCGCGGTCTCCGAGCTCGACACCTCTGCCGCGGTCGGGACCATCAATCACGACGACCTGACAGTGCAGCCGCCGCGCGATGCCAGGGAGCGACTCGGTGTGGATGGTGGGGTTCGCCGCGCTCATCGGGCACGGAGAGTAACCGCTTCTCTCGCCGGGGCTCCGACGACGCGCGTGATACCGTTCGCCGCGATGGATCTGCCGCGCCAGTTCGGCCCCTATCGGCTCCTCCGGCGGCTCGGCCACGGGGGGATGGCCGAGGTCTTTCTCGCCGTCGCGCACGGCGCCAGCGGCTTCGAGAAGCGCGTCGCCCTCAAGGTGCTCCTGCCCGAGCTCCAGGGCGACGGCGAGTACGAGCGCATCCTCATCGACGAGGCCACGCGCGCCGCGGGCTTCTCGCACCGCAACCTCGTCGGCGTGCACGACCTCGGCTGCGTCGACGGCTCGTACTTCGTTCGCATGGACTGGGTCGACGGCGCCGACCTCGCGGCCATCCTCAAAGACGCGCCCCTCGCCCCCAACCTCGCGCTCCTCGTGGCCGAGGAGCTCGCGCACGCGCTCGCGTACCTCCACGCGCTCACCGACGACGCGGGCCGCGCGCTCGGCCTCGTGCACCGCGACGTGTCTCCGTCGAACGTGCTCATCTCGCGCGCGGGCGACGTGAAGCTCGGCGACTTCGGCATCGCCAAGGCCACGCTCCTCGCCGACGCGACGCGCGGCGGCGTGCGCAAGGGCAAGTACGCGTACATGTCGCCCGAGCAGGTGACGGGCTCGTCGCTCACGAGCGCGAGCGACCAGTTCGCCCTCGGCATCACGCTCCACGAGGCGCTCACGGGCAGGCGCCCCTACGACGCCGACACGGCCCTCGAGACCATGGAGCGCGTCCGCGCCTGCGCCCCCCTGGACCTCTCGGCGCTCGACACCGACCTCGCGTCCATCATCGCGCGCTGCCTCGCGCGCGCCCCGCGCGACCGCTTCGCGGAGATGGGCGCCCTCGCCCGCACGCTCTCGACCGCGCGCCGCACGCGCGCCCCGGCGAGCTTCGAAGACCTCGGCCGCGTGGCCTCGCGCGCGGCGCGCTGACATACTCGCGCGCCATGCGAAGATCTCGAATCGCGCTCGTCGTCGCCGTCGTCGCGCTCCTCGTCGCGGCGCAGCGCGTGGGGCTCTTCGCGGAGTTCGCAGACATCGAGCGCGCGCGGCACACGCTCCTCGGCATCGGCCCGTGGGGCTACGCGGCCTTCATCCTGGCCTACGCGTCGCTGCAACCCTTCGGCGTGCCCGGGACGGTGTTCATCATGGTGGCGCCGCTCATCTGGCCCTGGCCCGTGGCCTTCGCGCTCTCGATGGCGGGGACCATGGCCGCGAGCGTGGTGGGCTTCTCCTTCGCGCGCTTCGTCGCGAGGGAGGAGGTCGCGAAGCGCATCCCCGCGCGCTTCAGGGCCTACGACGCGTGGCTCGCGCGCAACGCCCTCTCGGCCGTCTTCACCCTGCGGCTCATCTTCTGGATGCCGCCGCTCCTTCACGCCTTCTTCGGCGTGTCGCGCGTGCCCTTCTGGACGCACTTCTGGGGCTCCGCCGCGGGCTACGTGATCCCCCTGTTTCTCACGAGCTTCTTCGGTCGCGCGCTCTTCGACTGGGCCCGCAACGCGCCGCCCTCGACCTGGGCGCTCGTCGCGGCGATGATGCTCACCGTGGGCCTCTCGGCGTGGGCCCTCAACCGTCGCTTCGGGCGCCGCTGCGAGGTCACCCCCGACGCGCCGTGACGCGGCTCACGGAGCGCTGCGCTGCGAGGCCCTCCACGCCTTCACGAACTCGCCGCTCATCATGTACCGGGGAAAGGTCACCCACTGCTCCGCGAAGATCCGCGTGACGACGTCGAGGGGACCTTCGAAGGGGATGGGCTTCTCTGGCTCGCGCGCGTGACCGCGGCCCTGGGCGCTCATCGCGAAGCCGCAGAACGAGAGGCCCACGATGCTGAGCGTCCACGAGGTGAAGGTCGACATCACGATGGCGAGTGTCCCCGCGTGAAAGATCGGCACCGTGAGGGCGTGCACCATGAGGTTCTGCCGGTCGCGGTGGTTCTTCAGGTAGTTCGCCCACTGCCAGGCGAGGAGGTCGGGTCTCATGCCCACCTTCGTACCGCGAGACGGCGCGGCGTCACCACTGCGGCGTCACGGCGAAAGCGCCTCGTCACGCGCCCGCGGTGTTGTTAGCATCGCCCCGTAAGAAGGAGGGTTCATGAAGACTCGTCGTCAAGCCGCGCTGCTCGTGATCTTCGCGCTCGGGACCGTCTCGTCGCTCGCCTGGGCGCACAGCACGGGCCACGAGTCGCGCACGGTCGCGCAGTGCGGGCGTCTCCCCACGCCCGAGCGGCAGCAGTGCCTCCAGTGTGTGACGCGGGCGATCCGTCACCACTATCACCCCGACTATCCTCCGGGGGCCCGCTGCCGCCCCGACAACGGACGTCCGTAGCGCCCCCAACGCCCGGCGCGCGGCGCTGCATCTCCACCGCGAGAAACCGCTTGCAAGACCCGCGAAGCATTCGAAGAGACGCGGCCGCCGCGCAGGGCGCCGAGGCCGTCACCATCACCCACGACGGCCGCTACGTCGCCCCCTCGGGCGCCGTCGTCGAGATCGCGCATCACGTCGAGCGCGCCCTCGAAGGCTGCACCCATCACCCGCCCTCGGAGCGCCTCCCGACACCTCCCGTCGGTGAGCGTTCGACGCGCATCGTGACGCGCGGCGTGAGCACGCTCGCGGCGGCGCGCGCCCTCGTCGACGCGGGGCGCGACGTGGCGGCGCTCAACTTCGCGTCGGCGCGAAACCCCGGCGGCGGCTTTCTCAACGGCGCCCGCGCGCAGGAGGAGTCGCTCTGCCGCGCGTCGTCGCTCTACGCGTGCCTCGTGAACGCGCCGATGTACCCGCCGCACCGCGCCGCGAGAGACCCGATGTACACGTCGTGGACGCTCTACGCCCCCCTCGTCCCCGTGTTCCGCGGCGACGACGGGGCGCTGCTGGAGAAGCCCTGGCGCTGCTCGTTCATCACGTCTCCGGCGCCCAACGTGAAGGTGCTCCTCGAGCGCACCCCCGACCGCGAGGGCGAGCTCCCCGGCGTCTACGACGAGCGCATCGCGCGGGTGCTCTCGGTGGCGGCGATGAACGGGCACGACGCCGTGGTGCTCGGCGCGTGGGGCTGCGGCGCCTTCGGGGGCTCCGCCGAGCTCGTGGCCGGGCGCTTCGAGCGCGCGCTGTCGGGCGCGTTCCGCGGGGTCTTCGACGAGGTGGTGTTCGCGGTGCTCGACACGTCGCACGACCGCCACACGATCGGCCCCTTCGAGCGCCGCTTCCCCCTCGACGATCGGTAGCCGCCCGGCGCGGTGCTCAGCGTGAGGCCGCGCCGCGCGCCGCGGACTCCACGCGGCCGATCCAGCCCGGCTCCGCGATGGTGCTCGCGACGCGCGTTCGAACGCGCGCGAAGAGCGATCGCCACTGGGTCCGCTCGGCCTCGTTGAGGTTCACCACCGTGATCCCGCGCGTGACGAGCGAGCGCTCGGCCTCCTGCTCGCCGCGAATGAACGCGGGGCGGAACACCGTGGTCATCTGCGTGAGCACCGCGCGAAGGACCTCGCGCTGCGCCTCGGGGATGCTCTCGTACGCGGGGCGCGAGAGCACGAGCGCCGACAGAGACCCGCTCGCGGAGCGCTCGCTCATGTAGCGGACCTGCGTCGACCACTGGAGCGCGATGGCCGCGAGCGGCGGCGCGTACACCGTGTCGACGCGCCGCGTCTGCAGCGCAGAGAGCACCTCGGGGAGCGCGAGCGGAACGCCCCTCGCCCCCGCCTCGGCGTAGAGCGCCGGGAGGATCGGGTCGTCGTGCCACTGCCATGGGTGACAGCCGCGAAGGTCCGAGGGGACGCGCACCTCGCGGGTCGAGAACATCCTCGGGCCCAGCCCGGGCGAGAGGTGCACCAGGGTGAAGCCCGCGCGGTCGAAGCCCGCCTCGAGGTCGGGGCGAAGCGCCGTGTACGCGCGCAGAAACTCCTCCGGGCTCTGGAACATCGCCGGCAACTGGAACGCCAGCACCGGGCGGTAGATCTGCTGGAGGCCCGTCGCCGTGAGCGCGCCGCCGTCGAGGCGACGCGAGCGGATCTTGCGCACCACCTCGGACTCATCGCCCTGCACGCCGCCCGCGTACCACCGGAACGAGAGCGCTCCCCCCGTGCGCCGACGGAGCTCCCGGTTCGCCGCGTCGAGCGCGCGCATCCACAGCGTGCCCGAGGGCGCGAGCGTCGCCATCGAGAGCACGCGCTGCCCCCACGAAACGCCAGGCGCCGCGAGCGAGAGCGTGAGCGCCAGGCCCGCGACGCGTCGGATGCGACTCATGCCCCGAACCATCGAACAGAAGCGCCGCGGAGGTCAAACCCCACCTCGCATCGTATCGCTTCTCTACACAATATCGTGGAGCACATCTCGATTCTCTTCACACACGCTCCGCTCTACGCTCCACCCATGTCGCGGCACACCTCGCTCTGGAGCCTCCTCGTCGCCCTCGCCACGGGCTGCGGCGGCGTCGTGATCACCGGCGCCGACGCCGCCCCCGCAGACGTCACACCCGCAGACGTCACACCCGCAGACGTCACACCCGCAGACGTCGCCGTCGATCGTCCGCCGCCGCCGACCTCTCCGCCGTGCGAGGCCGTTCGCGCGGCCTGCGGGCCGCTTCCGCAGCAGTTCGTGCGAGGTCACGCCGAGGGCCTCACGGGGCTCGACGGCGCGCGCGCTCGCTTCGCGATCCGGTACAACCGCGACGGCACGGGCGGGGTTCGCCCCGACGGCGTCGCGAGCGCCTGGGCGACGGTCACCCACGGCGCCTTCGAAGCGTGCGTGTGCCTCCGCGCGGCGGCAACGAGTACCCGATGGTCGCCGCGCTCGTGTACGCGCCGGGCGCGACGGGAGAGACGAGCCGCGACGTCGCGCGCGCCATGGCGAGCCAGCGCTTCGCCACCCTCGGCGACGAGGAGCTCGGTGGCGCCCTCGCCGGGACGCCTCCGCGGACCGTGATCGAGGCCGCCCTCGCCGCCATGGAGGAGCGCTCCACGGAGCTCACCGTGCGGGGGTGGCCGGGCTCCCTCGAAGGCGCGACGATTCACGCGGGCCTCGTCTCCGACGCGCGCCCCGTGGCCGCGCAGGTCACCACGCAGACGGTGACCTCGGGGAGCGCGCGCCTCCTGTGGTTCATGCCGGGTCGCGCGTCGCCCGACGAGCGCGTCGTGATCCTCGTCGACCGCAACCGCGACCGACGGTGCGACCCCGACGACCTCGCGGCCTCCGCGCCCCTCGACGGTCGCGCGGAGCTCACGGCGCCGACCCTCGTCACCGGCGCCGCGCTCGCCCCCCTCTGCGCCGCGCTCGCCCTCGACGCGCCGCGAGAGATCTAGCGCCGCCCCGTTACATTCGTCGGCCCATCGGATGGAACTCCCATACAATCCGCGCCCGTGTCGCTCCCCTCGATCAGAGCCTGCGGTGCTTCATCGCCGCGGCCGAGGCCCTGAACTTCCGCGCCGCTTCGAAGGCCGTCGGGCTCACCCCCGCGGCGCTCGGTCAGCGCGTCCGTCAGCTCGAAGACGAGCTCGGGCATCCCCTCTTCACCCGCACGACGCGGCAGGTCTCGCTCACCGCCGCGGGCCTCGCGATGCTCCCCGCCGCGCGCCGCACGCTCGCCGCCGCGGGTGACTGCGCCCGCGCCGCCCGCGGCGAGCTCGGCCCCGCCCCCTCGGAGCTCGTCGTCGGCACGCGCCACGAGCTCGGGATGAGCTGGCTCCTCCCGATGCTCCCGGCCCTCGCGCGGCGCCGCCCCGACCTCTCGCTGCACCTCTATTTCAGCTACGGCGCGGACCTCCTGCTGCGCGTGCGCACGCGCGAGATCGACTGCGCCGTGCTCTCGACGCGGCTCAGCGACCCCGCCCTCGACGCCACGCCCCTGCACCGCGAGGACTACCTCTTCGTCGGCGCGAAATCGCTCCTCGCCGCGACGCCGCTGCGCCGCATCGAAGACGCCGCGCGGCACACGCTCCTCGACGCCGCGCCCGACCTCCCGCTCTTTCGCTACTGGCGCGAGGGCGCGGGCGCGCGGGCCTCGGGCGTCCGCTTCGCGCGGGTGAGCCGCATGGGCACCATCGCCGCCATCGAGCAGCTCGTGCTCCGCGGCGCGGGCGTGGCCGTGCTGCCGAAGTACCTCGTGGCGGGTCACGTGCGCGCGGGGACGATGAAGGTGATCCTCCCGACGGTGAAGCCCGCGAGCGATTTCTTTCGGCTGGTGTTTCGCGCGGGCGACGCGCGGCGCCCGGACTTCGAAGCGCTCGCGGCGCTCATGCTCGAACACCCGCTGCGGTAGCGGGTTGCGCGCGCGGAGGGGGGCCGTGGCGTCGCGGCTCAGCGCGCGGTCGTGGCGAGCGTCGTGAGGGCGCCCTTGAGGCCGTCGTGGAGGGCCTTCACGTCGGCGGGCTTCCAGTTGCTACGGCCCTCACGCACGAAGGAGGTCTTGTCCTCGCGGTTGTCGAAGCGCGCGAGGGGGAGGTGCCAGGTCTTCTGCTTCCACGCGGTGTGGCCGTCGGCGCCCGCGACCTCGAGGATGCGATCGACCTGGATGGTGTTCGGCCGGTCTGACTGTTCGAGCAGCCACCCGATGTCGTCGCAGCCGTACTCGCCGAGCATGACCTCCATCGGCACGGAGTGGTGGAGGATCGAGCCCTGCCCGTCGGGGCGCCCGCGCTCGATGTTCTTGCGCCGCGACTCCGCGGGGTCGACCCACACGTAGAGCACCGTGGCGCGGTCGAGGATCTCCGGCGAGAGCTGCTGAAACGCCCCGAGGTATCCCCGCGGCGGCGTCACGGGAAAGGCCGCGCCGTTGGGCGCTCCGCGCGCGGCCTCGATCACGATGGTCTTGCCCGCGCGGTCCTGCGCGCAGGTCTTGTTGCGCGCCGCGAGCTCCGAGGCGCACTCCTTCTCGATCGCCGCGGCGACCTTCATGCGGATCTTCCAGGGCACCTCACCGAGCGGCTCCGCGAGGCCCACCTTCGCGTGTGCGCGGTCGAAGCGGTCCATCATCCACTGGGCCGCGGAGGCGGCGGTGACGGTGCGGCCCGCGAGCAGGTCGGCGTAGTCCTCGTTGAGGAGCTCGATGAGCGCGGCCCACTCCCACGGGTCCTGAAACGGGCGCGACGGGCCCTGGTAGTACGCGTAGCGCCAGCCCGCGGCCTTCAGCTCGTCGTCGATCCTGTGCATGAGATGCACGTACGGGTAGTCGTCGAGCTGGAGCGTCTGCCCCATGTGAAAGTCGTCGCGGCACTGCTCGGGCGTGAGCGACGCGAGGTAGGCGCGCACCTCCGACTTGCCGGAGGCCGGGAGCGCGAAGAGCAGAACCGTGTCGAGGATTTTCTGGGACATGGCCGCTGCCCGCCAGCAAGCCGCACGCCGCGCGGACGCGCCCGAGGCGCTCGCCGCGTTCCTCACGCGGATCCCTTCGTCCATTGGGGTTTTCGTGGCGCGCCGATGCGTCGCGCGGGCAACGCGTGCACGCCCCCGGCGCAACTTCGGCGCGCGTCGCGGGCCCTCGTCAAGCGCCGATGCGCGAGGGGCGCGCGCGAACGCTCGTTGTTGCTGCGCGAGAAGGCCGCGTGTGAAGATGCGCCCCATCGTGGATCGCCGCGAAACTCCTGCGCGCCCCGGGCTCCTCATCGACGGATACGCCCTCGTCGCGCGCCGGAGCGACCACGGCCTCGGCGACGCGTGGCTCGCGCAGCGGCCCCACCAGCCCGACGACGAGGCGCTCGTGAAGTTCGTCGCGCCGCTGCAGGGCGACGCCGTCGTGCCGCGGGCCTTCGACGAGACGCTGAGAAAGGTGCAGCGCGCCACCTCGCCGGGGCTCGTGAACGTGCGCCGCTGGGGCGTTGCGGAGTCGTGGCTCTACGTGGTCACCGAGGTCATCGAGGCGCGCCCCCTCGACGACTGGATCGCTGGCTATCGAGAGGCGGCGACGCGGCCTCCGCCGGGCGTGGTGCTGTGGCTCTTCGACAGCCTCTGCGCCGCGGTGCAGAGCGCGCATCGCCAGGGGATCGTGCACGGCGCCATCTCGCCGCGGAGCGTGCTCCTGCACCCGCTCTCGCCGGGCGCGTACCACGCGTGGATCCTCGACCTCGGCCTCGCGCAGTCGATCCAGGAGGCCGCGGCGGTGAGCGTGATCGAGCCTGCGCCGCAAGGGTATCTCGCCCCCGAGCAGCTCGACCCGAGGGAGCCCGCCACGGCGCGCTCGGACCTCTTCGCGCTGTCGGTGCTGCTCGTCGAGCTCCTGACGCTCAACCCCTCGCCCGGGAGCGCCTCACGGGAGCCCCTCGCGCGCGTGGTGCTCCGAGAGCACGGGCGCCTCGTGGAGCACCTCAAGCGGCTCCGCGACGACGTGCCCGAAGACTTCTGGTCGGCCCTCGCGGAGACGCTCCACCCCGATCCGTCGCGGCGCCCCGAGAGCGCGCAGCAGCTCAAATCGCGCGTCCGCAACGCCGCGGTGCAGGCCGCGCTGTGGAGAGACGTCCCCGAGCCCGCCCCCGAGCCGCCCGTTCCCTCCTCCGCGCGCGGGGCCGCGGGAGACCCCGTGGCGCGGGGCAGCGGCGCGGCGCCCGAAGGGTGGCAGCACGCCGAGCGGCTCCCTTCGAAGGTCGACCCCGAGGCGCTCAAGAGCATGCTCTCGGTGGCCGCGAGAAAGCGCCGCTCGACCAACACCGGCACCGCGATCGTCGCGCCGCCGCCGTCGCCCTCGCTGCCGCCCTCGCCCGCGGCGCGTCCGTCACCGGCCCCCGCGTTCTCCGCGCAGCCCTACTACGCGCCGCCCGCGGCCGCGCCTGCGACGGCCTCGCGCACGTCGCCCGTCCCCTCCTTCGCGTCGCACGAGGAGGCGGCCGAGGGCACCACGCGCACCTCGTCAGAAGCCCTTGTTCAACAGCGTTTCGACGCGTTCGAAGAGGGCACCGCGCGACGCCCTTCGATCTCCGACGTGACCTCTCCGGCCACGCTGCTCCCCGAGGGGCAGGCGCCCTCGCAGCAGACCCTCCAGCCCGGCTACGGGTGGAACCTCGCCGCCGTGCTCGAAGCGGCCGCGGCGCCCGTCGTCCCTGTCGCGCCGTCGCCTGCGCCGCAGAGCCCGTCGCGGCGACAGCGCGCGCAGACCCGCGCGATCGACGAGGAAGACGTCTCGGACTTCCTCTCATCGAAGCCCGAGTCGAGGCCCTCGGAGACGGTCGCCGCGAGCCGCGCGTGGTCACCGCCGCCGAGCGATCCGGGCTACGACGACGCCACCACGCGGCCCGCCGTCGACCCCTCGGACTTCGAAGTCGACACCACGCTCAAGGCGCCGCGCGCGGGCCCCATCCCCGCGACCATCGACATGGCAAGCCCCGTGGCGCCGCTCCTCGCGGCCGCGCGTCCGGCCACGATGCCGCCGCCCTCGCCGTCGAGGCCCGACGCCTTCGCGACGCCGCGGCCCATGACCGTTCCGCCGCCCTCGTACGCGCCGCCGATGCCCACCTACGCGAAGCCCCCGACGCCCGACGCCTTCGGTCACGTCGCGCCGCCCGCGGCGCCCTTCGTGCTCAAGCCCCTCGACCGCGCGCCCGCTCCGCCGAAGCGCAACGGCGCGCTGTGGATCTTTCTGCTCTCGGGGGTGATCGTCGTGGCCGCGGCGGTGATCGCGCTGCTGATCGTCCTGTCTTGATCCGACTCAGCCGTGGGGCAGCCAGCCGAGCACGTCGCGCAGCACGATGACGACGATGCCCATGAGGCTCTCGCCCGCGACGACGCCGCTCGACACGCTCACGATGTAGCGCTCCGCGAGGTCGCGGTTGCGACGCTGGATCGCCCACGCGATGAGCGCGCCGACGAGCATCGCGAGGCTGTCGTTGGCGTCGATCACGAGGGCGATGCCGAGGCCCGTCGCGCTCGGGAGCCACTTCTTGATGTGCCGCGGTGAGAGCTCCTCGGCGACCGCGAGGAGCGCGCCGAGGGAGGCCCCGGCGGCGATGGCCATGATGGCGTAGCTCGGGAGGTTGCCGGGGCCGTCTTTGAGGAGCTTCGCGACGGAGGCCCACGCCTGCGCGGCGGGCGCGGCGAGCTCGTTGCCGAGCTTCTCGGGCTTCGCGATGAGAAAGTACACGGGCACGCACACGAACGCGCCCGCGAACACGCCGAGGATCTGCGCCCAGAACTGCTTTCGCGGCGCGCCGCCGAGGAGGTAGCCCGTCTTCACCTCGGTGAGCAGGTCGGCCGAGTGGCTCGCCGCGCCCGCGGTCACCGTCGCGGTCATCAGGTTCGCCGCCGCGTTGCCCGGAACGAGCACGCCGAAGAGGAGCTGCGTGATCTTGCCCATCGCGCCGATGGGGGTCACGTCGGTCTCGCCCGTCGCGCGCGCCGCCACGACCGAGAGGAGGAACGCGGCGAGCACCGAGATCATCCCTTCGAGCACGGGCACGCCGAACCACGCGCGCTGCATGTAGATCGCCGCGACGGAGCAGAGCCCGAGGCCCGCGACGAACCAGCGCGTGGGCACCTCGACCTCGGCCAGCGGATCGACCTCGGCGGACTCCGCACTGCGCTTGGAAAACACCTTGGTGAGACCCGAGAGCGCGCGCACGATCATGCGCCAGCGGAAGGCGAACGCGACGATGCTGGCGCTCACCATGAGGGCCGTTCCAGGCCACACGCTCCACTTCGAACGCACGACGGCGTGGAGGGCCGCGGCGGAGCGTACGGGGATCGCGTGCGCGTGCTCGGCGGCGTGGACGAAGGCCCGCCATTGAACGGGGTCCGCGGCCACCGACGCGGAGGCCACGCGGAGCACGCCGTGGTCGAGGAGCCACGGGCCCACGAAGCCGTAGTTGAGCAGCGCGCCCACGGCGAGGCTGAGCGTGACCTTGAGGCCCATGATGGCCCCGGCGGCGTAGAGCAGGAGGCTCGTGTTCGCCGTGAACGACCACGCCGCGAGGGGATATCCGCGGAGCGTCCCCGGCACGATGATCGACTCGGGCAGGGCCTTGAAGATCCAGAGCTTGCACTCGAAGAGGAACTTCACCGCGGCCGCGAAGAGGCCCGTCCCGACGAGGGCGCGGGCCTTCTCCATGCCCTCGGAGCCCGAGGCGTGCATGGCCTTGATGGTCTCGGCGCACTGCACGCCCGAGGGGAACTTCAGCTGCTCCGCGTTGATGAGGCTGCGCTTGAGCGGAATGGCGACGACCACGCCGAGCACCGAGATCGCGAGGAGCCACGCGGTGAGGCGCAGCCCCGTGAGCTCGGGGATGGTGATGGTCCCGTCGGCGCGGAGCATCGTGAGCGCGGGGATCGAGCTCACGAGGCCCGCGGAGGACATGTACGCCGCGGCCGAGGCCGCCGTCTGCGAGGTGTTGTTCTCGAGCATCGAGAGCGGACGCATCGAGGGAAAGACCTTCGAGACCGCGGAGAAGATCGCGAAGGCGAGCACGCTGGAGGTGATGCTCATGCCGAAGCTCCAGCCGATCTTGAGACCGATGTAGAGGTTCGACGCGCTGAGGATTCCGCCGAGGGTCATGCCCGTGATGGCGGCGCGCGCGGTGAGCTGCGCCTCGCCCTTCGCGTACACCTTCTCGAGCCACTCGCGGTCGCGCGCGGCCACCGCCGCGGGGTCGCTCAGGGGGCTCATATCCAGGGGAAACTTCCCCGCCGCCGCGGGCGTGTGCCCGGCCTCCGTGGTTCCGCTCATTTGCGGGAGAGTTTCACGGCCCCGCGGGGTCGCACAACGGCCTTCGCGACCTCGCGGTGCGCGCTCTGACAGCGCGCCGAGTCGTGTTAGCTTCGCCGCCCAATGACAGGGTCTTCGATGGGGCCGGTGGGCATCGGATGGAGGCGCGAGATCGCCGCCGACCTGCTCGCGCGCCGCGCGTCCGTCGACTTCGTCGAGGTCATCGCCGAGACCTGCTTCACGCAGTCGACGCAGCGCCGCGAGGCCCTCGCGCTCTCCCACGTGTGGCCCGTGATTCCCCACGGGGTGAAGCTCTCGCTCGGCAGCGCCGAGGGCGTCGACGAGGAGCGCGCGAAGCGCCTCGGCGACCTCGCGAGAGAGCTCCGCGCGCCCTTCATCACCGAGCACGTCGCGCTCACCTCCGCGGGCGGGACCGAGATCGGCCACCTCACGCAGCTCCCGCGCACGCGGCAGGCCGTGGCCGTCGTGGCGCGCAACGTCGACCGCGCGCGGAGGCACCTCCCCGATGTGCCCTTCGTGCTCGAAAACATCGCGTGGACGCTCCGCTGGCCCGACGACGAGATGCCCGAAGAGGCCTTCTACGAAGCCATTTCGCGCGCCACGGGCTGCCCCCTCCTCATCGACCTCGGGAACCTCTACGCCAACGCGCTCAACGAGGGCCGCGACCCCGCCGCCGTGCTCCGCGGCTACCCCCTCGACCGCGTCACGATGGTGCACATCGCGGGCGGTCACCGCGACGGAGACTTCTACTTCGACGACCACGCGTCGCCCGTGCCCGACGGCGTCTTCGACCTCCTCGCGGAGCTTGTTTCCAGGCGCGGCGCAGTGGCCACGCTGCTCGAGCGCGACGCGAACTTCCCGCCCTTCTCGGCGCTCGAAGGCGAGCTCGCGCGGGCCCGCTCGATCGTCGCGCCCGCGGGTCCGCTGACGCTCCTCCCCTGCGTCGCGCCGACGGAGACACCCGGCGACGAAGACCCCGCGCGCCTCGACCTCTACGCGCGCGCCCAGGGCGAGCTCGCGAGGTCGCTCACGGGCCGCGAGGGCGCGCACGAGGGCATCCGCGCGACCGACCTCGCCCGCTCTCGCGCGGTGCTCGAACGCAAGCGCATCGACGACGCGCTCCCGCTGCTCGCGAGGCTCGCGGGCCACGGGGCGCGCATCCAGGAGCTCGCCCGGCGCGCCATCGAAGCCCACCCGCGGCCCCCGCGCGGCGCGGCGCTCTCCGACGCGTGGCGCATCGCGCGCGAGGCCGAGGGCGACCCCGTGATGGCGGGCGACGCGCGCGTCGATCTGCTCGTGCTGCGGGCGCGCTTCAAGCCCCCGACCGCGCCCGGCGAGGCCCCGAGGGAGCGCGCGGCGCCCTTCGTGGGCAGTGCCTCGGCGCGGGGCGCGACGAAGGTCTGGGCGGTGAAGGGGTTGGGCGCGGCGGCGCGCGTGAGGCTCTACGAAAGGTGAAGGCGTGACACAGATGACCGATGAGAAGAACCGCGCGACGGCGACGCTCGACGCGCTCCCCATGGAGGTGCGACAGCGGCTCGACGCGCTGCGCGGAGAGCTGGTCAAGGCCGCGGGCGGAGAGCTCGTGGCGCTGCTCGTGTTCGGCAGCGCGGCGCGCGGAGGATGGCGCCCCGGACGCAGCGACGTCGACGTGATGGTGGTGCTCCGCGATGACAGCCGCGAGGTGCTCGAGCGCATCGGGCACCCGCTCTTGCTGGCCCGCTACGCCGCGCGCGTCGAGGCCATCGTGCTGCGCGCCGACGAGGTGGCCCACGCGGCCGACGTGTTCCCGCTGCTCTACGACGAGCTGCGCGAAGACGGCGTGGCCCTGCACGGCGAGAGCCCCTTCGTCGGGCTTCACATCTCCGACAAGCACCGCCGCCTCCGCATCGAGCAGGAGCTCCGCGAGGCCCGCATCCGGCTCCGGCGCATGGTGACCGACAGCGACGGGTCGAAGTCCGCCCTCGCCATCGCCGTGGAGCGCAAGCTGCGCCAGGTGAGAAGCCCCCTCCGCGCGCTCCTCAAGCTGTCGAGCGGCGACCCCGGCGTCTCGCTCGACGCCGTGCTGGCCGACGCCTGCAAGCGCTTCAGCGTCGACGGCGCCGCGCTCACGCGCGCGCAGGAAGACGCCCCCGCCGCCTACGCCGCGCTCACGAAGCTCCTCGCGGCGGCCATCGACGAGGCCGACCGTCTCAACGACTGAAGAATACCGAGGCGCACCGATGCTCCAGTGGTTCGATATCTTTCCCTTCAACCTCCCGCCGGGGATGGCCTTCTTCGGCGTGTACATGGTCACCTACTTCGTGACCTTCTTCGCCGTGGGGCGCGCGCGGCCCGTCATCGCGCGCATCCTCGACGGCGACCCCACGGCGCCGCCGCCGCGAGCCCCCACGCTGGGCAGCTCGTACCGCACCCCCGACCAGCCCGACCGGCCGCAGCAGATCGCCCTCGGCTGGCTCCCCACGGGCTCGCAGGTGTGGACCGTCGCGTGGCTCCAGGGCGGCGTCGCGCAGGTGCAGAAGGCCCTCCTCGCGTCGCTCGTCGCCGAGAAGTGGCTCATCCCGTCGGAGGACACCACGCGCACGACCGTCGAGGTGAACCTCTCGGCGCCGCCCGGCGAGAGGCTCATGGCCGAGGCGATGCAGCAGATCCGCGCGAAGGTCACGGGCGGTCGCGCGAACTGCGCCGACGTGCGCGCCGCCACGCTCGACGTCGCCACCGCGCACCTCTCAGACTTCGAAGCCGAGGCGCGCGAAGCGGGCATGGAGATCTCCGCGCTGTCGAAGCTCGTCACGCGGCTCATGGCGCTGGCCGCGGGCCTGGCCCTCATCGCGATGGCGCTCGTGCGCGTCCAGGTTCGCTCGGAGATCTACGGGAGCACGGCGCCCTTCCCCGCAGTGCTCACCTTCGGGATCATCCTGGTGATCATCACCACGCTCGGCATGTTCTTCGGCTCCGTCGACGCGCCCCGCAAGACCGCGTACCTCACCTGGCTCAAGGACTCGACCCTCGCCCTCAACGCCGACGTGGTCGCCGGTCGCCGCTCGACCTCGTGGGAGGTCGCGCTCGCCGTCGCGTCGGGCGGAGCCACTGCCCTGATGCTCATGCCCGTGTTCGCCGCCGTGATGCCCCCCATCGCGGTCGCGAGCTCCACGAGCTCGTCGTCGTCGGGCTCGTCGTGCAGCGGCAGCAGCGGCTGCGGCGGCGGCGGAGGCTGCGGCGGTGGCGGAGGCTGCGGCGGCGGCGGTGGATGCAGCTGACCCTTCGGCTGCTCCGTCGCGGGGCGCGCACTTCGAAGTGATCGACGCGCTCGACGGCGCCGTGACGCTCGTCGAGCGCTCGCAGACCCTCGACGGCTCGCTCCCCCTGCGCGTGGTGCAGGGCTGCGTGCCCTTTCTCGAAGGCAACGCGTACGGGCTTCAGATCGCGCTCCGCCTCGCGTGGCGCGCGCGCCGCTCGCTCGGTCGCTGGCGCGTCGAGCCCGTCGCGGCCCACGAGATGATCGCGCAGTGGGGCCTCCCGAAGACCGACGCCGCGACCACGGAGCACGACGCCCTCGACGCCCTCACCCGCGCCCGCCGTGCCACGCTCATCGCGCGGGGGATGCTCCCTCGCGGCGGCGTGTGGGCGCGCACCCTCGACCGCGCGGTGACGGTCTGCGACTCGCCCGCGGGCGCGGTGATCCGCGTGTTCACGGGGCTGCTCGTGAAGCCCGCCGGGGGCTGCGTGCTCCGCGTCGCGCGCTGCGCCAACCGACGGAGCCTCGCGTACGACGTGGCCGAGACGCTCTACGCCGACGCCACACGCTTCACGCCCCTGGTCGTCGACTGCGTGCCCGCCCGCGGCGAGACGGAGCTTCGCATCGAGGGAGAGATCGCGACGCTCTCGGCGCTCCCTCGCGGGAGCGGCGTGACCGCGAAGACGCTCGAAGCGATGCCCGAGATCGGCCGCCGTCACCTGCGCTTCTACGACGCCGCGTACTTCGACGAGAAGCGCCGCGGCGAGGTCACGCGAAAGTACCGCCGCACCGTCGCCGTCGACGCGTCGCCCGATCCCTCGCCGGGCGTCGAGGGCACCGTGATCGTGACCGCGGGCCCCGGATCGTTCGACACCGAACGATCTGCGAATCTGGCTTCGCCAGAGGGCGTTCGTGAGGGCGCCTCGCCCGTCGACGTCGTGCGCTTCGCCAACGAGGTCGAGTTCACCGCGCGGTGGGACGGCGTCCGCGTGCTCATCACCTGGGACCGCGCCGCCCTCGACGCGCGCTCGGCGGCGATCTGGTCGCGCTGGCGTGCGCTCTACCCCGAGATCCGCGGCCGTGACGGAGAGGGCGCGCTGCTCTACTTCACGCGCTACTTCACGCCGCACCCGCACGGCGAGCCGCACTGCTTCACCAAGCCGTCGAGCTTCGTGGTGACCCCCGCGGGCTGGTCGTCGCTCGTCGAAGGAGCGCCCGGCGACCGCTACGACGTGCTGCGAGGGCTCGTGCGCACCGACGCCTTTCACGCGGCGCCCGCGGTCTTCGCCTTCGGCGCGCCCTGCGAGGTGAAGGTGCCCGCGGGGCGATGCCTCGTGCGCGTGCTCCCCACGCCGAGAGAGCTCGCGACGCCGCGGTACACCGCGAAGACCTTCGAAGACGCGGTGACGCCGTGACCCCGTGGCACTGGACCCCCGACGAGGGCCCCGCGCGGCTCCGCGCCGAGCTCGCGTCGCAGGGCTTCACCGTGGTGCGCCTCGGTGACCTCGCCCGCGAAGCCCCCATCGCGCCGTGGACCTTCGTCGAGCGGCTCTTTCGCGAGGTCCCTCGCATGGTCGAGCGGCAGCCCATCCGGCCCGTGGCGGGCGGGCGCTCCTTCGCGTCGACGGACGTCTTCACCCCGCTCCACACCGACAGTCAGCTCCACCTCGGCGCGCCGCCGGCCGCGCAGATCATGGTGTGCGAGCGCGCGGCGTCGGAGGGCGGCGAGTCACACCTCGTCGACGCGTGGGCCCTGTGCGCGTCGATCGAGCGCGCAGAACCGCGGCTCTTCGAAGCGCTCCTCCGCACGCCGAGGCGGATCCCCTTCGTGTTCGGTGACGTGTTCGGTCCGACGCTCGCGATCCGCGGAGACGCGCTGACGTTCACGCACTCGCCGATGGCCCCCGGCGCAGACCCCGTCGCCGTCGCGCTCGCGCCCTGGATCGAGCGCGCCACGAAGGTGACCCTGCGCATCGAGACGGGCGACACGCTGGTCGTCGACAACCACCGGATGCTCCACGGGAGGGCCGCGTTTCGTGACGGCGCGCGCTCGTTCGTGCGCGTCCTCGCGTGGCTCACGTCTCCGCTCGGAGACCATCCCCGACTGCGCGCCCTCGCGTCCGAGGAGCTCTCCGGTCGCAAGGATCCGCACGCGCGCGACGCGCTTCGGGTGCGCGCGCGCTTCGGCGTCGAGGCGCCCACGCAGGGCGAAGGCGCGCGGAGGCTGAGGGTCGTGTTCGAGATGCTCCGCGGGGTTCCGCCCGGCGTGCTCGCGGGGCGTGAGGGCGTCGCCGAGGCCGAGCTCTACGCGTGGAGAGACGCCGCGATCACGGCCGCGGCGAGCGCCCTCGTCGCCGTCGACGCGGCCCGCGACGAGGCGGCGCTCAAGGCCGCCCTCGACGCCTCGAAGCAGCGGGCCATGCGACGGCGGTGACGGCGCCGAGACGACCTTTCACCGATGAGGCGCGGCGTTGAGACTTCGCGGCGCCCGTGTTAGACGCGGCGGTCGTAAGGAGTACCGCTCCGATGAAGTCACGATGGTGGTTGGTGGTGGCCGCGCTCTCGACCTTCGGCTGCGCGGTCGACGACGGTCAGGCAGACACGTCGATCGACGACGGAACCGACGCGCTCACGCAGATCCCGACGCTGACGTTCAACGCCGACGGCTCGCTCACGCAGAGCGCGCCGCTGGTGGCGGGCGGCAACGTGAAGATCCAGTACAGCCAGTCGCGCATGCGGCAGTGCACGGGCAACTACAACGGCGCGCCGGGGTGGGTGATCACGGGCTACGCGAGCCTCGCGGGCGCCGCGGCGACGTCGTGGGACACGGGCCGCGTCTCGGGCACGCGCAGGGTCGCGGTGAACCAGGTGATCGCGCTTCCGCGCGCGGGCGACCTGGCGCTGTGGTTCCAGCAGACGAGCCGCTGGGGCTGTCAGGCGTGGGACTCGCGCAACGGGCAGAACTATCACGTCACCGTGCAGCCCGCGCCCGGCGGAACGACGCCCGTCGTGCCCGCGACGGGTCCGACGCTGACCTTCAACCGCGACGGCTCGGTGAACCAGACGGGCACGCTCGTCGCGGGTCAGCGCCTCCGCGTGCGCTACGCGCAAGACCGCATCGCGACGTGCACGGGCACCACGATGGGCAACGCCGCGTGGGCCATCACGGGCTACGCGAGCGTCAACGGCGCCACGGCGCGATCGTTCGAGACGGGCGTGTCGGCCTCGGGCGGGACGCGCGACACCATCGACGCCTACGTCGACCTCTCGTCGGCGGGCGACCTGGCGCTGTGGTTCCAGCAGACGAGCCGGTGGGGCTGTCAGGCGTGGGACTCGCGCAACGGACAGAACTACCACTTCTCGATCGCCAACCCCTGATCGCGTCGCGCGCGTCGTTCGCGCCTCTGCAATGAGGTTGCAACGCGCGCGGCCCCCTGTGCTATCGACGCCCTCCCATCACCGCCGCGTCGATGCGCGCCACGCTCCCCGTGACGCAGCGCGCGGAAGGAGCTTCTCATGCGTAGAGCCTCACTCCTGCTGGTCGCGCTCGCGGCCGTCGCGTGCTCGCCCGCCACGAGCGGCGGAGGGTTCCCCTTCGAAGACGTGACGCCCACCGACGTCGCCGCCGACACCGCGACCGACGCAGCGACCGACGGGCCCGTCCTCGACAACGCGCCCGCCGACGCCACGCCCCTCGACGCGCCCGCCGACAGCGCGCCCGTCGACAACGCGCCCGTCGACACCGCCCCCACCGACACCGCCCCCACCGACACGACGCCCGCCGACGCCCCGTCGCCGCTCATCGCGTGGGGCGAGCGCTGCATGCGACGCAGCGACAACTGCGGCGCGCCCGCGGGCGAGCGAGGCATCTGCTCGATCATCCGAGGCACGCCGCTCTGCATGCGCACGTGCAACAGCCAGGCGGCGCTCTCGATGTGCGAAGACAACCGCGGCGTCTGCGTCGACGGCGGTGACGGAAACAAATACTGCCTCCCCAAGTGCGGCGACGCCGAGCGCGTGACCTGCGCCCCCGGCGCGGCCTGCGCGTGGCTCGGATACCGTACGCGCACCGACGTTGCGGGCGGACTCGCGCCCATCGGCGTGTGCCTCGGCGCCTGCACGTCGAGCGGCCCCGACGCGTGCCTCGCGCCCGGCTCGGCGTGCAACCCCACGACGCGCACCTGTCAGCTCATCGACTGCGAGGGCATGTGCCCCGCGGGGACGACCTGCAACAGCGGGCTCTGCAACCCGCCGACGCCCGCGGCGCTCTACACCTCGTGCAGCCCGCGGCCGGGCTCCGCCGTCGTGTGCAGCCAGAACTACTGCGTCGGCGACACGACCACGACGTCGGGCTTCTGCACGCAGTCGTGCGACAGCGCGTCGGGCACCCTCTCGTGCGGCTCCGGCACGTGCTTCTACGGCTCGAACGTCACGGCCTCGCCCGCGGGCGGACCGATCACCTCGTACTGGGAGTCGGCCTTCAACGTCATCGGCGGACGCCTCACGGGCGTGTGCATCCGCGGCTGCAACACCTCCGCCGACTGCCCCACGCGCTTCTCGTGTCAGAACTACAACGGCGTGCGCGCGTGCGTGCCGTACTCCATCCCCGACGTGACCACGTCGCCCGGCGCGGGGCTCCCCGGCAGCGTGTGCCGCGTGAACTCCGACTGCGCGACGAACAACTGCATCCTCATCGCGGGCTACCGCGACGGCCTCTGCGCGCGCGCCTCGCTCACCACGCCCTGCCCCGCGGGCACGTCGGTGCTCACCACCGCCGCGGGCGCCACGCTCGCCTGCGCGCGCACCTGTTCGAACACGCGCGACGGCGACTGCGAGGGGTCGTGGCGCTGCACCACGGCGAGCCAGTGCGCCAACGTCGGGTGCCGCTCGAACACCGACTGCGCCGCGGGCTACACCTGCGACGTCGCGTCGAACCACTGCGTCACGGCGCCTCCCACGGGCGGCGCGGAGATCGGCGCGCCCTGCACGGCCGACGCGTCGTGCCGGGGCCTCGCGTGCCTCACGCCCTCGACCGCGGGCGGCGTCACCACGTGGAACGGCGGCTACTGCACCGCGGGATGCACCGCGCTCCAGGGCGGCGGAGACACCTGCCCCTCGGGGTCGTACTGCTCGGCGCGCAACGTCGGCGCCCTCGGCGTGTGCGTGAAGCTCTGCGACGCGCTCCCCACCTCGACGCGCTTCGGCGGATGCCGCGCGGGCTACATGTGCAGGGCCTTCCTCGGCGACGCCCGCGTGGGCCTCTGCCTCGACTGACCCGCACGCATCCCCCGTCGCGCTACGGCGAGATGTCGAGCTCCGCGCTCGCCAGATCGAAGGGCGCGACGGCGTCGGGCGCGAGCCCCAGCGACTCCCTCAACGCCCACGCGTTACGCCGGTAACGCAGCCTCGCGGCCACCCCAACGGTCGCGGCGCCGCTCCACGACGAAGGGACAGTCAATGTCCACGCGCGGCGCTCGCCCGCGGGGATCGCGCGCACCTCCGAAGGGTCGGCGTCGAAGATCATCGCGGGGTGATGGCGCGGTCGCACGCGGTCACCGAGGTCGATGCGCTGCGCGTCGTTCGCGGCGGGCGCCCCGCGGTCGTCGAGTCCGCCCGTGACGACGTGACGCGCTCCCCGCGCGTCGAGAGCCGTGAGCTCGACCCACACCTCGCGCGCGAAGCGAGCGCCCGAGGGGAGCGCGTGTCCGCTGTTGCGGTTGGTCACCGTCACCTCGACGCGGAGTGATGCAGCGTCGTGTCCGAGTTCGACGAGCGCGATCGAGGCCGCGTGGCGCAGGAGCTCGCTCGCGCGGGGGTGCTCCGGTCCGACGAAGGAATGATCCGAGAGCGCACGCGGAGGTCCGCCCGTGGCCGCGGGGCCCATCGCGCGCGCCTCGCCCGACACGCCGGGAGAGGTCGCCATGTGGCAGTCGACGCAGGTGACGTTGGCGACGCGCGCCGGCGAGGCGCTCCACTCGGCGTAGGGGGTCTCGACGAGGGCGCCGGGGCCCGCGACCTCGTGGCAGGTGCCGCAGAGGTCGGCGCTGCGCGTGAATGCAGTGCGTTGTGAGGTGTGCGCGGGGGTGCTGATCGCGTCGAAGCTCCCGAGCATCTCGTCGCCGTCACCCATGACGAGTCGGCCGTTGGAGACGCCGCGCGTCGCGATGGCCGTGTGACACGCGACGCAGGCGATGCCGTGCTCGCCCACGCCGCGCGCGGGCGCGTGACAGCGGTCGCAGAAGGCGCGCGTGTTCGCGTCGACGCGCTGCTTGAGGGCGCGAAAGAGCTCGCTCTCGAGGGCGCGCGCGTGCGCAGACGTGGCGAAGGCCGCGGCCTGTGCGGCGTGGCAGGTCGCGCACTCGGCGTCGGTGCGCTGCGCGTCGGCGCCCCCGACGGTGCACGCCGGGAGCGAGAGCAGCGCCGCGAAGAGGCTTCTAGAAGTGGTAGTTCGCATGGAGCACCGCCTGACCGACGGCGGAGACCGAGAGCTCGGAGCTCGCCTCGGCGACCCACCCCCAGCCGCTGAGCTGGTGCCCGAGGTACGCGAGCGCCATGGCCTCCGCGCCGATCGAGAAGCCTCCGGGGAGGGCGTACTCGGCGCCGACGCCCGCGCGCGCGCCGAACTGGATGTCGTTGACCGACGCGTCGGGAGACTGCGCCGCGTGGACGACGGCGAGGTTCGCGCACGCGCCGATCATCGGAAACACGGCCCAGCGGTAGCCGCGGAGGAGACGGAACTGGAGCATCCCGCCGACCTCGTGGTCGTGGCGAAACGAGCCCTCGCGCGTGCCCACCATGTGATCGGTGAAGAGCTCGATGGAGACGAGCGATCCGAGGCGCAGGGTGATCTGTCCCCCGAGGCCGCCGAGGGTGTACGCGCCGAAGCGACCGACGACGCGGGCGCCGAGCGACACGCTCGAATCGGGCTGCCACCCCACACGAGGCGCAGAAGGCGCTTCAGCGGCATCCTGGCAGTAACCGAGGGAGGGGAGCGCCGTCAGTGCGAGGGCGGCGAGCATCGAGGTGGCGAGGGGTCGCATGATGCGCGCGAGCTCATCACGCGACGTGCCACGCGAGAGACCCTCGATTCACCGCGCGTCGGGGGTCGCGGGGTGAACGCTCCGTCGCGGAATCCACTGTGAAAATCGGGGTTGCCGCGGAGCCGCGCGGCGTTCACCGCGACGCGCAACAAACGGCGCCCGAGGCGCGACCGATCGACGCGCCCCCATTGATCCGCGCGGGCGACGAGGGCAGATACCGCGGAGAGGTATCCCGTGCGCGCCAACGTCTCCCGTCGACTGTTCCTTCTCGCGCTGCTCTCGGGCGCCGCCGCGGGCGAGCTCATCCCGCGCGTCGCGCAGGCCGAGTCCCACTACGCGGCCACGGGTCGCGTCGTGTCGTTCACCGCGGATCACAACACGGTCTCCATCGCGCACGAGGCGATCCCCGGCGTGATGGGGGCGATGACGATGTCGTTCACGGCGCGCGCGGCGACGCAGCTCGCGGGCCTCTCGGTCGGCGACCGCGTGCGCTTCACGTTCACCGTCACCGACGACGGGCGCCGCCTGCTCGACGCCGTGGAGCGCGTCCGCTGAAGGGCTGACCGCTCGCCCTTCGTGACGTGGCGACCGCCGCGTCGGCGCTCAGTCTTCGAGCGCGCGGAGTTCCTCATCGAGGCGCTCGTCGAGGGCGTCGCGCGGCACCGTCGCAGGCGCCGCAGCCGTCGCCGCAGGTCGGCTCCATCGACGCGTCGCCCGGAGGAGCACCCCCGCGGCGACGGCCATCGCGACAGCGACGAGGGCCAGCACGTAGCCCCGAGGGTCGTGGTCGCGCGGCACGGCCCGCACGCGCTCGCCATAGCGGGCCACGAGCCTCGCCTCGACCTGCGCGGGCGACTGCCCCGCGCGCAGGCGCGCGTCGACCTCCGCGCGCAGCGCCGTCGCGAGCGGAGACTCGTGCACGTCGAGGGTCTGCTGGTAGCAGCACGGCGCGAGGAGCCGGGAGGTGACCACCCTCGCCCGATCATCGCGCGGCTGTGCGAAGACAGACGTCTCTGAGAAGAGGGTGAAGAGGAGCGCCAGCGCGACACCCGAGCGAGCGTGGTTCACCCGCGAGGATGTAGTCCCGCTCGCGTGGCGCGGCGTGCGACGCGTGGTCGCACGCGACGATCGGTCGCACCGCAGACCCGCGACAATTCGCGTGGGAGGCGAACCGCCTCTGGCGCGAGCGTGCTCCCACAGAGCGCCTGATGCGGTCGTCGACCGCGATGCGCCGCTTTCGTGAGCCGTCGACGATGCGCGCGGCCACCTCTGTGACGCTGCTTCTCCAGCGCGCTCCGCCCTCGCCGCACCGCGCGCGTCGCCGCACATCACGCCCACCACCCCAGAGAGCCTCCGCGCCGATGACCACGTCTCGCACCGCCCTCGCCCTCCTCTCGCTCGCGTCGAGCCTCGTCGCGTGTGCAACCGAAGACGGCCCCGCCCGCGCCCGCCAGCCCATCTTCGGAGGCGTCGACGACACCACGCACAGCAACGTGGTCGGCATCGCGATCCTGCGGAGCGGCGGCGCCGCGACCTGCACGGGCTCGCTCATCGCGCCCGACCTTGTGCTCACCGCGCGGCACTGCGTGTCGCCCGTCGCCGGCGAAGGGATCCTCTGCTCGAACGTCACCACCGACGGCGGACTCCGCACCGCGACCGCCACGCAGGGCACCTACGCGGCGTCGGCCTTCTACGTGACCACCGAGGCCACGATCGTGCAGCGCGGGCGCTTCACCCGCGTCTCCGAGGTCCTCGTTCCGCCGGACTCCACGGGGGTGCCCTTCTGCGGCCGCGACATCGCGCTGCTGCACCTCTCGACGCCGATCACCGACGTGGGTCTCGTGCGCCCGCGGCTCGACGTCGCCCCGCGCGCGACCGAGGTGTTCACCGCGAGCGGCTACGGGGCCACCGACGGCACCGGCGACGGCGCGGGGCAGCGCCGCATGCGCGACGGACTCGTCGTCGAGCACGTCGGCATGGCCTCCGCGCGGGGCGTGGTTCTCATCGAGGAGCGCGAGTGGCTCGCGGACACGGGCACCTGCCACGGCGACTCGGGCGGCCCGGCCCTCGACTCGCTCGGTGAGGTCTTCGGCGTGCTCTCTCGCGGCGCGAACTCGTGCGATTCGCCGGTCTACACGCGCGTCGACCTCTACGCCGACTGGCTCCGCGCGCAGGCCGCGCGCGCTGCGGCCGCGGGCGGGTACGAGGCTCCTTCGTGGGTCACGCCGCCGGAGCCCCGCCCCGGCGTCCTCGGCGAGTCGTGCGCGTCGGACGCGCAGTGCGACACCGAGTTCATGTGCCTCGCGACGGGCTGGGCGCGCGAGTGCACCACGCTCGACTGCGGCGCCTGCCCCGAGGGATGGGTCTGCGACCCCGACAGCCCGCGGTGCGTGCGCGACCCGGCCACGAGGCCGCCCGCCGACGCCGGGCCCGCCGACGCGGGGCCCGCCGAGCCTGCCGATGCGTCGCCTGTCGAGACCGATGACGCGTCGACGGATGCGAGCGTGACCGACGCGCGCGTGACGACGGCGGCCGCGCAGGAGGCGGGCTGCAACGTCGCGAGGGTGGGCGTCGATCGCGAGGGTCGCGGGCTCGCGCTGGCGCTGCTCGCGCTGGTCGCCGCGCGCAGAGGGCGACGTGCGAGGTGCGCGCGTCGCGCGTAGCCCGAAGCCCGTGCGTGACAGGCGCGTGGCTCGCTCCGACGAGGGCGCGCCTTCGGTGAGCGGAGCGCAGCCGTGTGGCGCTACGAGCGGCGCTCGGCGCAGTGGCCCTCGCCGTTGAAGTGCCCCACCGTGGCGACGAGGTACGTGATGAAGTCCCGCAGCGTGCGGACGTTGGGGACGGGCCCCGTTCCGTACTGGGTCATCGGGAGGCTCGTGAGCTGCACCATCGCGAGCTCGTCGAGGGTGACCTCGTGGTCGCCGTTGGCGTCGGCGGCGGCGATGGCGTCGAAGCGCGTGCGCGCCTCGGGGTTCTCGAGGTCGTCGTAGAAGAGGTGATCGCCGTGAATGGTCGCCTGCGCGCTCGCGCTCCCGCCGGAGGGGACCGCGATGCCCGGCTGCCCCGACGCGTCGTGACACGCGGAGAAGTCGGTGCGGCCCGTGAAGCCCCAACGGATGCGAACGTCGGGGACGCCGCTCTTCGACGCCGTGCCCTCGACGTACACGGCATAGCGGCTCGTCTGCATGAGCTGCACGTCGGCGGCGGTGGCGTTGCCCGCGGTCGACGTCGCGGCGGCGGGCGCGAGCGCGTACGAGAACGCGTCGAAGCGCTGCGCCGCGGCCCCCGCGAAGCTCCCGATGACGCGAGGCCCGGTGAAGGTGTGGAGGTCCCACACGCGATACGCCGGGATCGTGCCCGCGACGCTCCCGTCGCCGGCCGCGAGCCGCACCTCGCCGAGGTTCACGAGGAACTTCGTATACCGCAGCGTCCAGCCGTTCTCGAAGCCCGCCGTCGTCGCCGTCACGGGCGGAATCGCGTCTTGAATCAACGCCTCGCCCCAGAGCAGCACCGACACGCTCCCCGTGTCTGCGCCGCAGCCCGCGACCAGGAGCGCCGCGAGCGTGAGTGACCTCGTCGTCTTCATCGTCCGTCCTCCGTGGCCCGCCGCCTCGTCGCGTCGACGCCCCGACCTGTCCCATACGTGCGCGCTCGTGTCACGATAATTTATTTCGTGTTACGGCCTTCCCGAAGCCTCCGGTCTTGATCCTCGGGCGTCGCTTCGTGGCGGTCCCTCCGTCGCGCGACCGACGCGGGTCGCGCGGTCGCCGTGACGACGATCGCTTCACGCGTGCGCGCGCCTCGCCAGGCAGCGCGTGACGCGGTCGGAGCGCGGTGGCGACGCGCGCGGCGACGATCGTTCGCACGCCGCGCCGCCGCGTGAAGCGTCCCGAAAAGTTGCTGGTGAGGCGTGTCATCGGCTCAAGGTCGCCCTCGCTCACACCGTGAACCCTGGTAGCGACATGATCACTCTCTCCACCCTGACTCGGGGCCGCGCGATCCTCTCGGCGATCTGCCTCGCGGGGCTGCTCGCCCTCGGGCACCTCCCCGCGGAGGCCAACCCGCGAGCGACGCCGCAGGCCCTCACGGCCTCGACGCCCTCACCGCCGCGCGTGCGCGGAGACTGCGAAGTCGAGGAGCGCGTGGGCGCGTGCACGCTCGAAGACGTCTCCGCGCGCGAGAGCGCGACGGGCGTCCGCGAGGTCGTCGCCGTGTACCGCGTGGTCGGGGGCGACGCGCCCATGCGCGTCGAGCGGCGCTATCGCGCGTCGTATCTCGCGTCGGGCGAAGGCGCTCACATGAGCTTCCTCCGCGCGCATCCCAACGTGTCGTGTCGCTGGCAGACGGTGACGCGCGGCGAGTGCCCCGCGCATCCGGCCACGGTGAACGGCCCCGACCCGGGCGCGCGCGCGTCGCGGCACGAGCGGTCTCGCGTGCAGGTCCACGCGCGCCACGGCCGCCGCGCGATGTAACGCCGCCCACGGCCGAAGCCCCGCCCCCCTCCGCCTCTCACCCGCCCCCAGAACACCGACGCAGAAACGCCGAAGCGCGCGCCCTTCGCGCGAGGTCTCGACGCGATCCCTTCATGCGCCGCGCGAAACCCGCTATACGACGTCTCCGCCGGTGGTGCGCTGGATGACCGTCGATGATTGACGCCGTGCTCCTCCGCTGCGCCGGGGTCGCCCTCGCGCTCGCCGTGACCGCGACGCCCGCGGCTGCGCGCGCGGAGGGAGGAGTGCGCAAGGGCCCGTGGCTCATGGCGCCGCGCCTCGGCGGCATCACCGTGATGGTCGAGCGAGATCGGCCCGGCCCCGCGCGCGTTCGCCTGTGGGAGGCCGCGCCCGCGGGCACGCCGCAGCCCGGGTCCATCACGGTGAGCGACGCGGCGGAGACGACCCTGCACGAGCTCCGCGTGGCGGGGCTCACGCCGGGGAGGCGCTATCAGTACGAGGTGACGGGCCCGGGGCTCACCCCCGCGCGCGGCGCCTTCAACGCGATGCCCGACGCCTTCGCGCCCTTTCGCTTCGTGCTCTACGGAGACTCGCGCGGCGGTCACGCGGCGCACGCGGCGGTGATGCGCGGCATCGCGCGAGAGGGCGCCGACTTCGTGGTGCACACGGGCGACCTCGTCGGCAACGGACGCGTCGAGGAGCAGTGGCAGCGCTTCTTCGACATCGAGCGCGAGGCGCTGCGCAACGCCGCGTGGGTGCCCGTCGTGGGCAACCACGAGCTCCAGGGCTCGAACCGCGAGGCGATCGAGAACTTTCGTCGCTACGTTCACAGCGAAGAGGACTCGCCGCGCCCCGAGCTCGATTACACCCTGCGCTACGGCAACGTACGGCTCGTGCTGGCCAACGCTTTTGACAACTGGACCTCGGCCCCCATGCGCGCGTGGCTCGACGACCAGCTCACGCGCATGCGCTCCGACGCCCCCGACGATTTCGTCATCGTGGTGCTCCACTGGGGGATGCACTCGTCGGGCAACCACGGAGAGAACCGCGCGCTGCGCGCCGCGGGCGTCGCCGACGTCTTTCGCCGTCACGGCGTCGACCTCGTCGTCGCGGGTCACGACCACATCTACGAGCGCGGCGAGGAGCGCGGCCTCCGCTACGTCGTCACGGGCGGCGCCGGCGCCCCCCTCTACGACCGCGCCGTCGCGCGCCCCTACACCCAGGTCTTCGCGCGTCAGTACCACTACGTGCGCGTCGAGGCCGAGCGCGAGCGGCTCTCGGTCACGGCGGTGCGCCCCGACGGCTCGGTGCTCGATCACTTCGAGATCCGTCACCCGGGTGCGCGTCCGCGCGCGACCGCTCCCCACGCCCGGAGCTCCGAGCCTGCGCGCGTCGAGGTCACGCCGACGCGCGCGGCCGTGTCTCCGTCGCGCGCATCGACGCCGCGCCGCGCGGCGACGTCGTCGGGTCTTCAGGTGGCCGCGCTCGTGCTCGCGGTGGGCGCGGCGACGCTCGCGGCGCGGCGGCGGAGGCGCTGAGCGCGCGCTCCGTCAGCGCGTCGGGCAGCGCGGTCGGAGCGCGACGGTGAGCACGGAGTCGTAGGGACGCGCGGCGGTCGAGCCGTGGCAGCCGTTGCACCCGCCGCCCGATCCGCCGCTGTAGGGGTCGGTGCCGGGGTTGATGCCTCGACCGGTGATCACCGGGGTGCCGTTGGTGGCGAGGCCGAGGGTGAAGAACTCCCAGCCCGCGGCGGGGTTGGCGTCGAAGCTCCCGCCGCGCTTCACGAGCGCGAAGATCTCCCAGGTGCGGGGGTCGTCGGTGACGCGGATCTCCTTCACGAGGATCGCGCCGAGGGGCCACGCGCAGCCCTCTGGAACGGGGCCGTTCGCGTACACGATGGAGTGACCCGTGGGGTGCCCGACGAGCCCGCGGACCCCGAGGTCGACGCTCGCCCACGTGCGGTACGGCGCGAAGTGCTCTTGGAAGCGCGATGAAGGCGCCCGCGTTCGCCGCGTCGTCACCGCAGGACGCGCACGCGAGCGAGAGCACGAGGAGGGCGAGGGCTCGCTTCATCGCGCCAGCCTCGCGATGCCCATGACGTCAGCGGCGGCGTTCATCAGCGCGACGAGCGACCCCTGCGTCGCCTCGTCGGACTCGCGCGTGAGGAGCGCGTGGAGCTGGCCGTACGGCGTGGCGAGCTGCGCCGCCGTGGGCGCGTCGGGGTTCCACCCGTCGGGGACGCGAGGAGGGCGTCGGTGCCGATCGACGTGTACGCGCGGTCGATGGCGTCGAAGCGGGCGTCGATGCTGGTGATGAGCGCCTGGCTCCCGCGCTCGACGAGCCACGGACGAAAGGCCGCGAAGGTGCGCCGCGCGCCCTCGAGGTTCGCGCGCATGTCGTAGAGCGTGGTGTTCGAGTAGCGCGACTCCTCCTCGGCGGTGGCGGCCTTCGAGAGCTTCTCGACCTGCTCGGCGATGGAGCCGATGACGCCGCGATAGGCCGCCGCGGTGTCGAGCGCGAGGGGCGCGAACTCGCGCTGGAGCTGCTCGGCGTCGCGCACGAGCCTCGCCGTGAGCCCGTCGCGAAACGCCGTCGCCTCCGCCGCGTTCGAGGGAAAGGCCGCCGGGGTGTACCCCTCGCCCGCGACGCCGCGCTCGAAGGTCACCACGTACGAGGGCGTCTCGTTCGACCAGAGAATCCGCTCGACGGCGTGCATCCCGGTGACCCCTTCGCCATCGAAGAGGTCCGCGTCGCGACGCCCCGGAAGCTCCACCACGAAGCCGTCGTAGCGCTCGTCCATCGACACGTCGAGGTCGCGAAAGAGCAGCGCCACGGCGCCCTCGACGTGCTCGTAGGCGCGGCGCGCGCGCTTCCACGCGGCGCGCATGCGGGCCACGGAGGCCGCGTCGGCGGCGGCGTTCCAGCCGTCTGCGTCGGGCGCCGGGGCGGCCGCGCGGAGGTCTCTCACGGCGCTCGTGAGCTCGGCGAGGTCTGCGTTGATGGCGGCCTTCGTCGACTCGATGGCCTGCGTGCGCGCGTCGACGGGGGCGTCGCTGCACCCCATCACGAGGGCGAGCGCGAGGGTGATCCCGAGGGTCCTGTGCTTCACGGTGTTGTCCTTCATCGCGGGCGTCAGAGGGCGCGCACGTAGTCGAGGAGTGCGCTTCGATCGGTCGCGCTCAGCGCGTCGAAGGCGTCGACGGAGGCGCTCGCCTCGGAGCCCTCGCTCCGGTGCAGTCGAACAGCGCCTTCGAGCGTCCGCGCCCGCCCGTCGTGCAGGTACGACCGCAGGAAGCGCATCCCGATGAGCGGCGCGGTGCGCCAGTCGCGAGGCCCCGCGGCGCCCTCCGCGACGCCGTCGGCGAGCCCCACGCCCATGTCGTGGAGCAGCATGTCGGTGAACACCTCGGCCCGCGCGCCCGCCATCGCCGTGAGTTCGAAGTCGGCGCGGGTGGCGAGCGACGGGGTGTGGCAGGTCGCGCAGCCGGCACGCGCGAAGAGCTCGGCGCCGCGCGCGGTGAGGCCCACCCTCGGCGGCGCGGCGAGCGCGCGCACGTAGAAGGCCGCGTCGTCGACCTGATCGCGGCTGAGGTCGAGGCCCAGGCGCGCGTCGTCGCGGAGGCCCTCGGGGTTGGGCACCTCCTCGGCGCGCGACGGTGAGGTCATCCCCATGTCACCGAGGAACGCGTTCGCGGCGAAGTCTTCGAGCGTCGCCACCGTGGCCTTGAGCCCGAAGCGCCCGAGTCGCCCGTCGGCGAGCGTCGGGACGCGCCCGTGCACCATTCCGCCCGCGGCGCGCAGCTCCGCGGCGACGCGCTCGATCTCGCGCGCGTCGATGGCGTCCATCCAACCCCGGGCGAAGACCGCGGGCCCGACGCGCTCCGACACCTTGAGGTCCGATCGCTCCGTCGGCGGGAGCACGGCCCGCGTCGCGGGGCTCACCACGAGCTCTCGCACCACGGACCCGAAACGCAGCCCGCTCTGATCCGCCGCGGGGGTGAACCCGTCGGCCTCGACGAGCGCCATGCGACGCACGACCCCTGGCCCCTTGCTGTCGCCCGCGTGACAGGCCGCGCAGGCGGCGCGGATGTACACCGGCCCGAGCCCCTCGCCCTCGCGAAACACCCGCTCGAACACCGTGTCGCCCCGCGCGAACCTCGCCTGCTGCGCGTCGGTGAGACCCTCCACGGGCTCCCCCGGTCGATCGTCACCGCGGAGCACGTAGCCCGGCGCCTCGTCGGCGCAGCCCGCAGCCGCCATTACTACGATTGTGAGAATCACTCTCATGACCAGACGGCTATCACGTCGAAATCTGCGCTGTCAACGCGGCCTTCGTGTCGCGCCCGGCCCGCTGCGCGGCCGCCTTCGGCCTTCGCGCAGACCGACGCGTGCTCCGCGCTTTTCGAGATGGAAGCTCCGCCCTCCCCACAAACGTGAAGTGTCGAGTTCACGCGCCTCACCTCTGAGGCCCACGAGGAGAACCATCATGAAGGTCAAGAGCACCGTCAAAGCAGGCCTCAACCCGCAGCCCGAGCCCCCGGGCCGCATCGCCATCGTGGCGGTCGTCATCCGCGCGCTGCCGCCTGGCCCCTGCTGAACGTCCGCGCGCGTCGCGACGCGGTTGACGTCGCCGCGACGCTGATGTCTGGTCCTCGCAGGGTGTGATGCAGGACCTCGAGGCACGTGTCGATCATTGCGCTCACGCGATGGGCGAGAACCTCCGTGTGGAGGGCTCCGTCCGCGTCGTCACGCGAGCGCCTCAGGAGGCGGCGGCCGTCGCCTACCGCGCCACGGCCACGCCCGTGACCCTGCGCCTGACCCCTGTTCCGGCCGCGAATGACGACCCCGACAGCGTGACCTTCGCGGCGGAATGCGCCTCGCTGGGCGCGGGGCAGGTCACGTTCCGCGCCGAAGACGCGCAGGATCGCTTCGGCAAACGCACGGGGCTGAACGTGGAGCCGCAGACCGGCGACGCCGACTTCGACCGCGAGGTCTACGTGATGCTCGACAACATCACGGCGCAGACCGGGCGCGCGATGCTGGCCTCCCCCGCCGCGCGCTCGGCGCTGCGCGCGCTCGTTTCGAAGGGGCTGACGGTCAAGGCAGGCAGAGGATCGATCACGGTGGGGCCCATCGCCGCCGAGACGCTCGACAGATACACCCCGCGCGACCTCGAGACCCTCGCGTCGAGCCTCGCGTCGCTCGCGACGGCGTGGCGCGACCTTCGATGGACGCGCCGCAGTGAGCTTCTCTCCGTGGTGATCGGGGTCGCCGCGATCGTGGCGGCCTTCGCGAGCGTGCCCCTTCACATCGTGGCGCCCGCGGAGATCGGGAGCGTCACGGGCGATCGATCCATCGTCGTCGGGCTCGCCCTCGCGTGCCTGTGGGCCCTCGCGTTGGGGATCTCGCAGCGCAAGAACGGCACGGGACTCGGGTGCCTCACGGCGATGATGCTCGTGTGCGTCCCGGGGCTGGCCCCGTTGTTCGTGATGGGCCTCGCGGCCGCGAACCGGCAGTTCGACCGCTCCGCGCCGCAGTCGATCGTCGCCACGACGCGCGTCGTGGAGCACACGTCGGACGACGGGACGTACACCTCTCAGGAGTTCACCGCCCCGGTCGGCGCGTACTGCGCGGGCGCGAAGGTCTCCGTTCCGAGCTCGCAGGTGGAGGGCGTGGGGCGCGTTGATCCCCCGCGGATCGAGGTGACGCTCCACCGCGGCCGCGCGGGCTGGTGCTGGGTTTCTCGCGCGCGCCACGCCGGAGAGTGACCGCCGCGCGGTGTTCGTGCGGGCCGATCACAGGGGCGATGCGCCGCGCGACGCGTGATAGCCTCCGCCGCCGATGACGAGACGCGCGAGACGAGTTCGAACGCTCGAGGCGTTCCTCGCCGCGAGCGCCTTCAGCGTGAGCGCGCGCGCCGACGACGAGACCGAGGCGGCCACCGTACGCTCACGCACGGCGCCGCCCTCACAGTCCGTGATCGGTCACGCGGAGCTCGAGCGCACGGGCGGAACCTCCCTCGCCGACGCGCTCCGACCGCAGGCCGACGTCGACCTCCTCGGCGGCGGAACCGCGGGCTCCATCGGTCGACTCTCGCTCCGCGGCGCGGCCCCCGAAGAGACGCTGCTCGTGATCGATGGGCTGCGCCTGAGCGCTCGATCGAGCGCGGCCACGGTGGCGGGGCTCGACCCCAACCTCATCCCCTCGGCGCTGCTCGATCGCGTGGTGATTCAGCGCGGCCCCGCCTCGGCGCTCTGGGGCGCCAACGCCGTCGCGGGGGTCATCGAGATCACCACGCGTGAGCCCGTCGCGCCCTACACGCTCTCGGGGACGCTCCAATACGGCGCCTACCTCTCGAGCGACGACGACGACACGGCGCCCGCCACGCCCACCGACGACGACGATGACTTCGCGAGCGGCGTGCAGCCGTACTTCGGGCTGCGCGGTCAGCTCCTCGGGGCGATGCGCGTGCAAGACCGCTACGCCATGGTGGCGCTCACCGCGAACACCACGCGGGGCTGGGCGCCCAACACGCAGACGCGCCTCCTCGACGGCACCGTGAAGGTCGGTCGCACGTGGGGCGCAGGCGGATCGCTCTACACCTGGCTCCGGCTCTACGACGCGTACACGGGCGCGCCCTCGTGGGGGAGCCTCCTCGCCGCCGAGACCTTCGACGCAGACGATCGTCAGGCGCGGCAGGGGATGCAGCTCGCGGCCCTCGCGCGGCGCTCGATCGGCGACCGCATGACGCTCGAAGCAACCGCGTCGGTGAGCCTCGCGCGCGCGACGCTCTACAACCCCGACGCCGACGCGACCTCGGGCACGACGCTCGTCGAGTCGCAGCAGTCGGGCACCGAAGCGCAGGGTCGCATCGCGTGGACGCGCGAGTCCGCGGGGCCCCTCAGCGCCCTCTCCGCCGGCGTCGATTTCGGGCGCGAGTCGCTCACCGCAGACGGCTTCGGAGTGCCCTCCGCGACGCGCGTGGGCGCCTTCGCGCGCGGTCAGCTGCGCTTCGGCGCCGTGGGCGTCGACCTCGCGGCGCGCGTCGACGGCGACTCGATGATCGGCTGGGTCGTGTCTCCTCGCGCAGCGGTGCGCGTCGGCGCGGCCGACAGCGTGGCGAGGGCCGAGCTCTCGTTCGGCAGGGGGTATCGCCCGCCGACCTTCGCCGAGCGCACGTGGCCCACGTTTCGTTACAGCGCGGCGTCGGGCAGCGCGATCGGTGAGCGCGGCAACGCGTCGGTCGCGCCCGAGACCGCGTGGGGCGTCGACGCGAGCGTGGCGCTCGGCGGAGGCGCGCATCGGTGGCAGGCGTCGGTGCGCGCGTTCGGGCTCCAGACCCACGACATGATCCGCTGGGCCATCGACCGCGATGGCTACTGGACCCCGTCGAACACCGACCTCGCGCGCTCGGCGGGCGCCTCCGTCGACGCGACGGTGCGACTCACGCCGCGCCTCTCGCTCGTGGGGAGCGCGTTCTGGCAGACCACGCGCGACGCGAACGGAGACGAGCTCGCGGGGCGCCTGCGCTCGAAGGCCACGGGGCGCGTGATCTGGTACTCGCGCGAGGGGCTCCGCGCGTGGGCCGAGGCGCTGTGGTTCGACCGCAGCGGCGTCGACGCGCGGGGCGAACCCTGGCAGGGGGTCTTCGTAAACGCCCGCGTAGGATGGCAGTTTCCGTCGGGCCTCGGGGTGTTCGCGCTCGGCGAGAACCTGCTCGACACGCGCTTCGAATCGGCGCGCGGGCTGCCGACGCCAGGCCGCGTCGCGTGGCTCGGCCTCTCGATCGACGTCGACGAAGACTGAACGCGCCGCGCGCCAGGCGAGCCCTCATTTCCCCCTCGAAGGAGACCGTTGCGTGCGACACATGGGCGCATCGCCTGACGGCACCGCGAGGGGCTCTACCGGGCG
Source organism: Polyangiales bacterium (assembly GCA_046351535.1). Taxonomy (GTDB): domain Bacteria; phylum Myxococcota_A; class Polyangia; order Polyangiales; genus CAISKJ01. The sequence goes on along the minus strand of JAXLYG010000039.1, from coordinate 3,742 downwards.
CAGCGCGGATCGTCTACCTTCGCCCGATCCCTGATGCCGACCCCTGATGATTCACTTCGTTCGCGCGCTCCCTCTGCGAGCAGCGCGCTCCTCACCGCCGCGCTCGGCGGACTGCTCTGCCTCGCCACCGCGTGCGGTCCCACCACCGAGTCCCCTTCGCCCGACGCGGGCGTGAGCAACGACACCTCGACGCCCACCGACCGCGGCAACGACAGCTCGACGCCCACGGACACCGCGCAGTCCGACGCGTCGACGCCGACCGACACGTCGACGCCCGCAGACGTCGCTTCGCCCACCGACGCAACCGTCACCGATGCGACGCCCGCCGACGTCGTTTCGCCCACCGACGCTTCGACGCCCACCGACGCTTCGACGCCCACCGACGCTTCGACGCCCACCGACGCTTCGATCCCGACCGACGTGGTCGTGGCCACGGACGCTTCGGTCCCGACCGACGTGGTCGTGGCCACGGACGTGAGCGTTCCCACCGACGTGGTCGTGGCGACGGACGTCGTGGTTCCCACCGATGTTGTTGTCTCCACCGATGTGGTCGTGGCCACGGACGTGAGCGTTGCGACCGACGTGACCTCGCCCATGGACGCCACGACGACCACCGACGCGTCGGTGCCCGCCGACGTGGGCTTCGACGTGCGGATCGTCCCGCGCGACGGCCCCTGCGACGTGTTGCCGGGGCGTCTCGTGACCTCGGCCGACGCGGCGCCGGGAATGAACCTCATGACCTTCGCGCAGATGTGCGAGCGCCTCGGCGGCATCATCGAGATCCACCCCCACTGCGGCGGGTGGAACTCCTGCGAGGGCTTCTCCTACGACGAGACCACGCTGCAGTTCACCGAGCACACCTGCGCGGGCCTCAACACCTGCACGGGCTATAGCTGCGTCCTTCGCTGAAGACCCGGCGCGCTCGCCTCAACCGACGGGATCCGTCGTGAGGCCCTCCCAGATCCCTCGCTCGACGCTCCGCGCGAGCCACCGCTGCGTGGCCGAGGGGAGCTCCGCGCGCTCCGACGCCGCGCACGCCGCTTCGAGCCGCGCGAGCGCCTCGCGCACCGTGTAGCGACCGAGCAGGGTCAGGAGCGCCCCTTCGCCGGGCTCCAGCGGGAGGTGACGCACGCCGCCCGGCTCCCGCGCGAGCGCCCACCAGCGGGGCTCCGCGAGGCGCTCGGGCAGCGCCACCGGCGTGAGGCTGCGCATCGCGAGGAGCGACGCGCGCGCTTCGAGCAGCGGGTACCGCTCGACCACCACGGCCACCGCGGGAGACATCACGAGACGCCCGTCGAGGAGCCTCGCCGCGTCGTCGGCGCTCGGGTGAAAGGGCTTCGTCTCGGGCGCGCGAAAGAGCCGCCTCCACGCGTCGTCGAGGGTCACAGCGTCGACGAGCCCGTCGCGGTCGGCGCGATCTCCGAGCGACTCGATGCACGAGGCCGCGAAGCCGTCGGGCGCGTGGTCGAGGTCCCAGTGATGCGGCGGGTGCGCGAGGATGAAGCGCGACGCGTGCCCGTTGAAGTCCCACGCGCCGAGCAGGCGAACGGTGAGCGGAAAGGCCCGCTGCAACACGGTGAAGAGCCGAAACCAGTACTGGCGGTTGTAGACCGCGAGGCGCTCCGCGGCGACGGTGTGCGGTCCGTCGATCGCGTCGCGCAGGGCCGCGGGGTCATAGTCTGTCACGGCCGCGCGGAGCGTCCCGGTGCTGCGATCGAGGGGCGTTCGGATCACCGAGCCGAAGCGGGCTTGCAGCTCGGAGAGCCACGCGGGGGCGGGCCTGGTGGTCACGCGCGCACCTCCCGACACTTCGCGAGCTCCGCGAGGACCTCGGGCATCGGCGGAATGCGCTCGTCCCATTCGAGCAGCGTCGGAAAGGGCCCTCCGAGCTTCCACGCGGCGGCGTAGAGGTCCCACACGGCGGGCGGAACGGGGTGGTCGTGCGTGTCGACGAGCGTGCCGTTGGCCTCGCGCGTGTGCCCCGCGATGTGCACCTGAAGCACGCGGGCGTAGTCCACGGCGCGGAGGTAGTCCATGGGGTCGAAGCCGTGGTTCTGGCTCGACACGTACACGTTGTTCACGTCGAACATGAACCAGCAGCCCGAGTCTCTCACCACGGCGGTGTAGAACGCCCACTCGGTCATCTCGGAGCGGCGGAACTCCACGTAGGTCGACAGGTTCTCGACGCCGAAGGGGCGGCCGAGGCGGCGTTGCACATGGGCCGCGCGCTCCGCCGCGAGCTCGACGAGCTCGGGCACGTAGGGGACGGGGAGCAGGTCGTGGTGCGAGAGCGCGTGGGCGCCCGTCCAGCAGAGGTGATCGGTGACGAAGGGGGCGTCGATGCGATCGGCGAGGCGGCAGAGCGCGTCGAGGTAGCGCTCGTCGAGGGGCGCCGGGCCGAGGAGGTTGAGCCCGACGCCGTGGAGCACCACGGGATAGCGCTGCCTCACCGCGTCGAGCTTCTGCCGCGGCGGGAGCGCGGGGCCCATGAAGTTCTCGCTGATGGCTTCGAAGTACCCCACGTCGGGCCAGTGTTCGAAGAGGTGGGGGTAGTGCGCGGTGCGCAGGCCGAGCCCGAGCGCGTCTCTCGCGATCGACGGGGCGCCGCGGGTCGTTCGATCGTCCATCGGGCGAACGATACCCCCGCGGCGCGAAACATCGCGGGGCATCGGGTGCTGCTTCTCGTGCACAAGCGCCCGCGCTCGCGGTAGAGCTCTGTGCACCTCATGCGACGCGCGCTGATGCTGTCTCTGGTGGCCTCCCTCGGGTGTGACCTCGACACGGTGATCGACATCCTCAACAGCGCGCCGTCGTCACGCGGCGGTCCGCTCGTGCGGGGGTCGGCGCCGACGCTCGCCCCTCCGCCCGGCGGCATCGACAACGTGAACGTCGCGATGGGGGTGCCCTACGACGCCTTTCCGCCCGACGACCTGTGGCTCCCGAAGCGCCAGTACGTGGTCTCGTACAACCGCTTTCGCAACGGGCCCAACTGGGTCGCCTGGCGGCTCACCGCGTCGGACATCGGCACCGTCGGCCGCACGCGCCAGCGCTTCTCGACGGACTCGCAGCTCCCCGACGGGATCTACCGCGTCGTCGACGGCGACTACGCGGGCAGCGGGTACGACCGCGGCCACCTGTGCCCCTCGGCCGAGCGCACCGCCACCGAGGAGGACAACGCCGAGACCTTTCTCACCTCGAACATCGTCCCGCAGCGCCACGACGTGAACGCGGGCGCGTGGGAGAACCTCGAGCGCTGGTCGGTGAACACCGCGCGCCAGGGGTGGGACCTCTTCATCATCGCGGGCGGCGTCTGGCCCTCCACGTGCGCGACGAACCTCGCGGCGGGCGGCTCTCCGCTCACGGCGCAGTGCCCCTCCATCGGCCGCAGCAACGACCCCTCGAAGCGCGTCGCGATCCCCCTCTCGACGTGGAAGGTCATCGTGGTCGTGCCGCGCGGCGCGGGCCCCGAGTCGGTCAACGCGAGCACGCCCGTGGTCGCGGTCGACATGCCCAACGACGGCTCCGCGGGCGCCGACTGGCACCGCTACATCACCACCGTCGACGCCATCGAGGCGCGCACGGGCTACGAGCTCCTCTCGAACGTCTCGGCCTCGGTGCAGGCGATCCTCGAGTCGAACGCCTACGCGGGCCGGTAGAGGCCCCGAGCGGGAGGCCCATTCTGCCAGAGACGCGCCGCGTGGGTCCGGTGGCGGGGACGCGCGCCGAGCTCCTCTCGCTCGTC
>JAXLYG010000038.1:0-134577 GCA_046351535.1 Polyangiales bacterium | reverse complement strand
GTGCGCTGCTGGGGCGACGCGCGCTACGGCCTCCTCGGCAACGGGACCCTCGCGACGGCGCCCACGTACCTCACCTCCCCGGGGCTCGTGATGGGGCTCTCGGGCGTCGCGTCGATGCGGTCGTTCGCGTCGGCCAGCGGGGGCGCGACGATGTGCGTGCGGCTCCGCGACGGCACCGTGCGCTGCTGGGGTGAGAACGCGCGCGGTCAGGTCGGCGACGGAACGTTCACCGCCAGGGCCCGCCCCGAGCCGGTGCTCGGCGTGACGGGCGCGCGCTCCATCGGCGGCGGAGACCAGCACACCTGCGCGGTGCTCGAGGGCGGTCGCCTCCAGTGTTGGGGACGCGGCGAACACGGCGCCATCGGCAACGGCGTGAGCGAGCACGCGCCCACGCCCGTGCTGCTCGACACGATCTCCGACGTGGAGGAGGTCGGCGGCGGCGCGTTCACCACCGTGGCGCGGCTCCGCGATGGCACCGTGCGCGCGTGGGGCGTGCTCGGCCTCCTGCGGCCCGACCTCACGGATTCCAACGTGCCCGTGGCGCTCGCGGGGATCTCCGACGCGCGGCAGCTCTCGGTCGCGGCCGCGTCGCTCGACTACATGCAGGTCTGCGCGCTGCGCGCCAACGGCCGCGTGCGCTGCGTCGGCGCGGGGAGCCCCACCCCGGGGGCCTGGTTCGACGTGGGCCTCTCGGACGTGACGCAGCTCTCGGGCGGGTGGAAGGTCACCTGCGCGCGCCTCGCCGACACCACCGTGCACTGCTGGGGCAGCAACGAGCGCGGCGGCCTCGGCAACCTCTCGATCCCCCACGGCGTCGACTACGTGGGCACGCCCCACCCCGTGCTCCGCCTCGACGGGACGCTCTTCGTCGGCGCGGTCAGCGTCCGCGTGGGGGGCGGCGGCTACGCCTGCGCGCGCATGGCCGACGACACGCTCCAGTGTTGGGGAACGGTCACCGCGGGCCTCACCGGCACCGGCGAGGCCGAGCTCGTCCCGACGCCGCGGCGCCCCTTCGGTCTGTAGGGACCCTGTCGGGGGGTGCCTCCTTCGAAAACATCTATTCCTTCCGAAAAACCCGGTTTGTCCGACCGGTCGGACAAGGGGGAGGATGACGTCACCCGCGGTGTGCATCGATGCGCGCTGCTTGCACAGCCACGAACGCGCTGTGGCGCGCGACGAACGGCGCGGGTTGCGTCGGTAGAGACTCCGTTCCCCCGAGGCCCGTCGGGTAGACTTCGCCGCACGCATGGGTGATCCGGTGGAAGACACGTTCCTCCTCATGGGGCGCGTGGTCGGCGCGCGCTACGCGGTGGAGCGGCCCGTCGCGCGCGGCGGCTTCGGGGTCGTCTACAAGGCCCGCCACGTCGAGCTCTCGTCGCCCGTCGCGCTGAAGGTGCTCGCGGCCTCGGCGCTCGATCGCGACGACGCCGCCCTCGTCGAGCGCTTTCGCCTCGAAGCGCGCACCCTGGCGGCCCTTCGGCACCCTTCGCACGGTCGTGTGGGCGGGGGCCATCGCGGGCGTGGTGCAGTCGCTCGTGTGGGTGACCGCGCCGAAGCGTCATCGCCGTGATCTACGTGGTGCTCGGCTGGAGCATCCTCCCGTACGTCGGGCGCATGTACGCGGCCGTGGGGCGTGGCCCCTCGCTGATCCGGGGGCGTGTACTCCCTCGGCGCGCTCGTCTACGCGAAGAAGCGCCCCGACCCGGCGCCCGCCGTCTTCGGCTACCACGAGGTGTTTCACGCGCTGGTCATCACCGCCGCCGTGCTGCACTTCGCCGCCGTGTCGCGCGTCGTGCTCGCCGCCTGATCGCGCGCCCCTCGCGACGGCTCCCCGTCACGCTCCGACCGCTGAGATCCGTCACGCTCGCGCGCCCGTCCCCAACGCTGGCATCCTCGTCGCCCCTCGCATGAGCCGTCGTCCGCTGCACGTCTTCGCCGTCTTCGCGATCCCGTCGCTCCTCGGCGGAATCACCGGGCGGCTGCTCCTCGAGCGCATGAACCGCGACGCGCCCGCCCTCGCCGACGCGCGGCATCGCGATGAGGCCCCCCGCCCCCCGAGGCCCACGGCCACGCCCTCCGCGCGGCTCGTGGTGGTGGTGATCGACGGCGTGGGCGAGCGCTACTTCGACCGCGCCGCGCGCGACGGCGTGCTGCGCCCCGTGACGTGGACGCAGCGCTTCGACACGGGGACCCCCTCGCTCTCGCGCCCGAGCTACCACGTAATGTTCACGGGCGTCCCGCAGGAGGCCGCCGCGATTCGAAACAACCTCCACCGGGGGCGGGCGCGCGCCGACACCGTGATGGACCGCCTCCGCGACGAGGGGGCGACCGTGGCCTGGGCGCTCGAGACCGTCGACTGGATGCACTCGCTCGCGGGCCTCCCGCACGAGGACTGGCTGCGCCTCGATGCGGCGCGTGACCCGGCGACGCTCGTCACGCTCGCGCGCGGGCACACGCTCACGGTGGTGCACTGGGTCACGCCCGACGAGACCGCGCACGCCGAGGGGCGCGACAGCGCGGCCTACGAGCACGCCGTGGCGACGTGCTTCGAACGCGCCTCGCGGCTCCACGACCGGCTCGCCGAGGCCTTCGGCGACGAGGGCTTCACGCTGCTCGTGGGGGCCGACCACGGGCACGTCGCGCACGGCGGACACGGCGGCCCCGAGCGAGACGTCGTCGAGACGGAGTGGGTGCGGCTCGGCGGCCCTCGCGTCGCGGTGCCCCCCTCCCCCCGGAGGCCCGAGGGAGCCCTCGCCGCGACGCTCACGAACATCCTCGGCGTGGCGCCGCCGAGGAGCGCAGCCGTGTGCCCGGTCCCCTTCCCCGGGGTGACGTCGCGGGCAGACTGCGCGGCCATCGAGGCCCGCGGCGCGGCGCTCGACGCGCGCGTCCGCGTGATTCGTTCGGAGGCGTACAACCGCGCCCGGGTGCGCCTCGCGGTCTTCGCCTTCGTGGCGCTCGTCTCCCTCGTGGGTGTACGGCCCGCGGCGCTCCGTCGCCGCGCCGCGCGCGCCCTCGCCGCGGCCTTCGCGCTGTCGGTCGGGGCCTCGCTCGCGTTCGCCCTCCTCGGTCCGGGCGTCACGCTGAGCGCGATCCGTTCGGAGCGGGCCTACGTCGTTCACGCGGGGTCGACGCTGCTCCTCGGAGCGGCCCTCGCGTGGCCCCTCGTGCGAAGGCTCACCTCTGCGCGCACGCTCGACACCGCCGTCGCGATGTCGCTCGCACCGCTCGCGGCGCTCATCTACACGGCCGATCGAGCGGGTCAGGCGATGCTCGACGTGCGAGGGCAGCTCCTCGCGCCGACGGTGGGGATGCTCCCCGCGGCGGCGTGCGCGGCGCTCGGGCTCTGGTCGCTCGTGCGGCAGCGCCTCCGGTCGCAGCAGGAACCGGGTGGCCGCGCCCCCGCGGCGAGCCCTACGGTCGCGTCATGAGCTCTCACTATCACCTCGTCGAGAAGGCGCTCCATCGGCTCGCGAGCGCGGGCGACGAGGCCCCCGACCTCGACACGCTGGCCGCCGAGATGGGCCTCTCGCCCTCGCACTTTCAACGCGTGTTCACCGAGTGGGCGGGGGTGAGCCCCAAGCGCTTCGTGCAGTTTCTCTCGCTCGAAAAAGCGCGCGCGAGCCTCGACGACAACGCCAGCGTGCTCGATGCCACCTACGCCGCGGGGCTGTCGAGCCCGGGGCGCCTCCACGACCTCTTCGTCGCCTGCGAGGCGGTGACCCCCGGGGAGTACCGCCGCCGCGGTGAGGGCCTCGACATCCGTTACGGGTGGGCGGCGTCTCCCTTCGGCGACGCGCTGGTGCTCACCACGGCGCGGGGCGTGTGCGGGCTGTCGTTCGTGGGCGACGAGGGCCGCGACGCGACGCTCTCTGACGCGATGGGCCGCTGGTCGGCGGCGCGGTTCACCGAAGACGCGCGCGCCGTCGAGGCCACCGCGAAGACGATCTTCTCGAAGGCGCGCGGCGCCGACGAGCGGCTCAGGCTCTCGCTCCACGGGACGCCCTGGCAGATCAAGGTGTGGGAGGCGCTCCTGCGCATCCCCCCGGGGGCCCTGGTCTCGTACGACGCGCTCGCCGCGGCGCTCGGGGCGCCGAAGGCCGCGCGCGCGGTGGGCACGGCGGTGGCCGAGAACCCCATCGGGTACGTGATCCCGTGTCACCGCGTGATCCGCAAGACGGGGGCGATTCACGCGTACCGCTGGGGGCGCGCGCGCAAGATGGCGATGATCGGGTGGGAGGCCGCGCAGCGCGAGGCCGTGTGACGCTCAGCGCTCGGGGACGGTGACGCCCGTACGCGCGGGGTCGAGGAGGCTGCCGATGTTGTTCACCACCGCGTCGCGCGCGCGGAGCTGCCCCGTCGCGCCGAGGTAGTTGAACTCGAGGAACCTCACGATCGACGAGTGCTCCATCGGCACGTGCGAGACGACGTTGGTCCGCGCGAAGGGGCCGAGGGCGATGAGGGGCACGCGCGTCCCCGGGTTTCGCATGTCGACGGCGCTCGTGGGGGGCGGGGTGATGTGGTCGAAGTACCCTCCCCCCTCGTCCCAGGTGATGAGCATGAGCGTGTCGTCGGCGTAGCGCGACGCCCTCACGCGGTTCACCAGCGCGGCGACCCACTGCATCCCGACGGAGATGCGCGTGCCGTAGCCCGGGTGCTCGGTGTGGTACCCGACGGCCTTCACGTAGGCGACGTCGGGGAGGTTGCCCGCGTCGAGGTCTCTCGCGAACTCCTCCCAGTCCTTGAGGAACGCGGGGTTGTCCGCGAACTGCCGGTAGTAGTTGAAGGGGATGTCCGACGGGTCGTAGTTGCACGGGTACGTCGGGAGCCGGTGCGCGCAGTCTGACGGCGGCAGCGGGCACACGGCCGAGTCGCGCATGCGCCGGTAGCCCTCGGCGTAGAAGGCCACGCGCACGCCCGCGTCGAGGAGCAGGTCTGCGATGGTCGTGCGGCCGACGTACTGCGCGGTGGGCGTCGTGGGGTTGCAGCCCTGACCGATGGCGTAGGGCTGCACCTCGTTGTCGGTGAACACCCACTGCGCCGCGGCGAAGTACATGTCGTTCGCCGAGGTCTGCCCGATGATGGGCTGAAAGTACCGATCGGCGAGGGCGCCCGTGCGCGCGAAGTCGTGGTAGATCGTGACCGCCGAGGGAGGGGCCACGGCGAAGTTGCGACGGTCGGCGCAGGGCGTCCCCGTGACGAAGCGGTCCATGAGCCCGCCGTGGATCTCGGCGGCCTCGCAGGGCGCCGTGTGGTCGGGGTCGCGCGCCGCGTTGAGGTCGTCGTCGAGGGTGACGGCCGCGGAGCCCGAGGGCTCGCGCTCGGGCGCGGCCTCGCAGCACGCGGGGCCCTCGGTGCACGTGGGGTTCGACCCCGGGGGGGCCGTGCAGTAGCGGCCGAAGTAGTTGTCGAAGGTGTGGTTCTCCTGCGAGACCACGATGACGTGACGGATGCGCGTGCGGGCCTTCGAAGCGTCGACCGCGGCGTCGGCGCGGGGCGTGATCGCGGCGTCGTAGCGCGTGGGGTCGGGCGCGTCGTCGGGCAGCGGCGAGAAGCTGATGTCGGGCCCCGTGTCGGTGACGGTCGCGTCGGCGGGGGCTACGGGCGAAGGGTCGTCCGCGCATCCGATCGCGCCGGAGAGCGCGAGGAGCGCGACCAGAGGGAGCGGGCGAAGCATCCCCTGATGAGTACCGTATCGGACGTGTGACGGCGACGTGTCGAATGCGTGAAAGACGCTACGGCTGCGGGACGAGCGAGAGGAGGTAGTCCCTCGGGCTCGCGAAGCGCAGCTCGGTCACGCACTGGAGCGTGGTCTCGAAGCGGCGCGCGCCGTTGGTGAGCGTGGCGCGTCCGCCGCTCACGATCTCGAGGCGTGAGAGCCCTGCGGCGGCGGGGGCGTCGGCGCGCACGTCGAAGCGCGCGAGGCCCGCCTCTCGCGTCGTGGTGAGCTGCGTGTGATCGGCGGTGTAGGTGGCGCCCGCGGTCCACCCGAGCTCGGGGATTCCGGCGCCCTCGACGGTGACCGTGAGCGACGCGTCGAGGGGTGTGGTGGCGTAGCCGACGTCGGGGATGCGCGACGCGTCGGTCGACACGCGGAGCAGCGAGGCGCGGAGGCGGGCCCCCGTGGGGAGGTCCGCGGAGCACGTGTCGATGCTCACCCTGCGGGCGCGCACGTAGACGTCGCGCGGCATGGGCCACGAGGGCGCCTCGGGCACGTTGGCGGCGGGTCCGGGTTCGAGGGAGCGAGCCTGCTTGAGCACGAGGCGCGCGGGTCGCACGGTGCCGTCGCGCATCGCGGGCCAGCCCGTCATCATGTCGTGGAACTCGAAGTCGAGCGTGAGCGTGCGTCCCCGCTGCGCCGCGGAGCGCGTGCGGTTCTCGTCATCGAGCCAGCGCGCGACGACGCGCGACGTGTCTTCGAAGAGGCGCCGCAACGCCGGCTCGCCGAGGAGGTCGGCGCCGGGGGAGAGCGTCGAGCGACGGATGCGCTCGATGCGGAGCGTGGAGGTGCCGCGGGCGCGCGAGATTCGAAGCACCTCGGGGAGCACCGCGGGGTCGGGATTGGCCACGCTCTGATCGCCGGCCTGGACGTTCACCTCGAGGCGCGCGTCGTCGGGGGAGTTCGGCGGCATGAGCGTGAAGGTGCAGACGCCCGTGGCGCGCTCCAGGGCGTCGTCGAAGCGGGGGTGCACCGCGACGCCCATCGCCGCGCCGAGGTGGTCGATGCGCTCGAGGCGACGCTCTTCGAAGGCTTCGAAGCCCCAGTACGAGCCCCACACGCGGAGGATCGCGTACTCGGCGGTCTTCGCCTGGTCCGACGCGCGGGGCTGCATCTCGGGGTAGAGGAAGCCCGTGAACGACTCGTAGAGGCCCGCGCCGTTGAAGCCCTCGACGTCCTCGACGTTCGACGAGGAGCGGAAGCGGATCCCCTGCGTGAGGCTGAGGTCGCTGAAGGCCGCGCGCAGCGTCGTGAGGATGGTGTTGAGCGTGGCGGGCGCGATGGGCGTGCGCTCGACGAGGCCGCGGACGCCGCCGTTGCGAATGAGCGCGCCGTAGTCGGTGCTCATCGCGTTGGCGGCGAGGTAGGCGTTCGCGAAGGCCGTCGAGTCGGCGTCCTGGTTGCGCGCGCGGAAGGCGTCGATGCCTTCGAGCGTGATGAGCCGCACGCGCGAGTCGACGTCGAAGCGGGGCGTGCGGAGGGCGGCCTCGATGCGCGCGCGGAGCGGCGCGATGTGCTCGACGTAGGCGCGCACGGTGATCCCGTGGGGGCGGTCGGGGCGCTCGAGCGCGTCGTCGTGGAGGAGCCCGAGGAAGCCCGCGCTCTTGCCGCCGATCGTGGGGATGAGCCCGCTGCGGTCGCTGAGGGGGCGCGTCGAGAGGTCGATGAGGTAGGGCATCGACTCGACGGGCGGCGTCGCGACGGAGCGCACCGGGCGCTGCAGGAGCGCGTGATAGCGGTCGTACTGCTCGGCGGTGATGGCCGCGACGACGACGCGCGAGGGCGCCTCGGTGAACATCACCACGCGGGCCCAGCCGCGTTCGAGCTGCGAGATCTCGGCGTCTTCGAGCACGCCCGCGATGTGGGCGTTGGGGATGCCGCGGTTGCGCGCGAGGAGGTTGATGTGCGCGAGCGGCGTCTGCGGCACCGCGGTGATGACCCCCGCGGCGGGCGGGAGGAGGTCGGGGAGCTGCTCGAACACGAGGATGTCTTCGGGCGTCGTGTCGTCGAAGCGCTGCCCCGCGCGGATGAAGCGCAGCGTGCCCGCGGCGACGCCGTCGCTGTAGACCTCGCGCGCGCCCGGGTTCACGATGTCGCGGTAGCGGAGGATGCGGTCCCAGTACGGGAGGCGCTCGCGCTCCATCTGCTCGGCGAGGGCCTCGTGCTCGGCGGAGCGCACGACGAAGCGGAGGTCGCGCGCGATGTCGGGTCCCACGTGCGCCGCGATGGTCTCGAAGAAGACCACGAGCTCGGGGTGCGTGACCGCGTCGCCGTACTCGAGCTCGAAGCCCCAGCGCTCGGGCGTGGGCGTCGAGCCCGCGCGCGCGTCGATGTGCATCATCGTCGCGAGGCCGCGCGTGCGCTCGCGCCCGAAGGACATGTCGTAGAAGCGCCAGGAGTAGAGCCGGTCGTCGGCGATCTGGAGGTCGAGCGGCAGCGAGGTGCGCCCCCTCGCCCAGTCGTAGATCGACCGGATCGTCGGGAACGAGAGCCCCCGCACCGGCGCCACGCCGTCGTCGCCCGGAATGGCCTGCCCGTTGAGCAGTCGGAACCAGTACCACTCGTCGTGCAGCGTGTAGAACCCGGCGTCGTAGAAGACCAGGTCGCGCTGCGCCGCGTCGCGGAACGCCGTGATGACCAGCTTCGTCGACGCGACGCCGTGCGAGGGCGACGAGAGCGCGGCGAAGTCGGTGTACGACTCGATGCGCCGCACCGTGTGATCGTTGAAGACCCCCGGGGGGACGTCGGCGTCGGCCCCGTCGCGCGGTCCTCCGTCGGTGAGGGGCACGTCGTCGGTGGGCGACGGCGGGGCCGAGCACCCGAGGGTGAAGGCGCCGAGCGCGATCCACGAGGCGAGCACCGTCGAACGCAGACCCGAGCGCGAGTGGGGGGACATGGCGACGGGCATTCTCCAACGATCGTGCCAGATGTTCCAATCTCTCGGGAGGCGCCGGAAACAAGGGCTTCGCGGGCTTTCGCGGTCGCGCCAGGGTGTGCCACCGCGCGGCGACGAAGGAGGCGCCCCGCCCGCTCCTGTCGCGGCCGACGCGGTGATACCGTCGTCCGCCGGATGGATCTTCGCGCCGCGTCACTCGTCGCGCTCTCCGCGCTCGCCGCGGCCTGCGCATCGGAGTCTCCTCCCGCACACGCGCCCGTCGACGCGGGCTCCGACGCGCCGATCTGCGCGCGCATCGACGAGCCCGATCCGATGGGCCGCGACGCGAACTGCGACGGCGTCGACGGCGACCTCGCGCTCGCGGTGTTCGTCGCGCTCGACGGCGACGACCGCGCCGCCGGGACGCGCGAGGCTCCCGTGCGCACCGTGCGAACGGCGCTGCGACTCGCGGGCTACTCGGGTCGCACGCAGGTGCTCCTCGGCGGCGGCGAGTACGAAGACAGCGACGTGATCGCGCTCGTCGACGGCGTGAGCCTCTACGGCGGCTACGACCGCGCCGCGGGCTGGACGCGCGCCAGCGCCCGCCCCACCGTGCTCCGCGGTCCCGCGCTCGCGTTCGTGGCGACGGGGCTGCGAACGGGCCTCTCGCTCGCGCGCGTGACGCTCGAGGCGGCCTCTGCGACGACCGCGGGCGAGAGCTCGATCGCGCTCAAGGTCACCGACTCGACGGGCTTGAGAGCGGTCGATGGCGCGGTGTTTCGCGCGGGCTCCGGCGCCGCGGGACGCGCCGGGATCGCGGGCGAAGACGGCGCCGCGGGCAACCCCGGCGGCGCAGGGCGCGACGGCGCCGTCGACGATTCGAACAGCCCCGGCCCCGGGGGTCGTGGCGGCGTGAACGCGTCGTGTCCTCGGGCGGGCGGCGGCGACGGAGGCTCCGGCGGACAGCACTACACGCGCTTCATCGGCGTCGCGGGGAGAGCGTCTTCAGCGGGCGTCGCAGGCGGCGCGGGCGGCACGGAGAACGGCTGCACGGGACGCAACGGCGCCGACGGGTCGAGCCCCACGACCCCCTCCGCGACGGGCGAAGACGGCGCGGGCGGCGCGAGCGCGGCGACGATCGACGAGGCCAACGGGCGCTACGTCGCGAGCGACGGCGCCGATGGACGCGGCGGCGTCGACGGCAGCGGCGGCGGTGGCGGCGGAGGCTCCTCGGGACAGACCGGCGCGCTCTGCTCCGACGGCGGCGGTAACGGCGGCGGAGGCGGCGGCGCGGGCGGGTGCGGGGGACGCGGAGGCGGCGGTGGCGGTGGAGGCGGCGCGTCGATCGCGGTGCTCTCGCTGCGCTCGCTGCTCGGGTTCGATCACGTCACGCTCGCGACCGCGGGCGGCGGCGCGGCGGCGCAGGCGGCGCGGGCGGACGCGGCGGCAGCGGCGCGATGGGCGGCGCGGGGTCGACGCACGGCGCGGGCGAGATCGGCCGCGGCGGCGCAGGAGGCGCCGGAAATGCGGGCGCGCGCGGCGGTCACGGCGGCGGCGGAGGCGGCGGCGCGAGCGTCGGGCTGTGGTCTCTCGGCGGGGACACGGACACCGCGTCGGTGACCTTCGAAGTCGGCGCGGCAGGCGCGGGGGGCGCGAGCGCGGGACACGCGGGCATGACGGGGACGCGCGCAGAGACGCTGCGCTGATCAGAGCGACGACGGAGGCTTGAAGCACAGCCGCACGACGCCGTCGCGGACGAGCGGCGCGAGGTGCGGAGGCGCGTCTCCGTCGAGGGTGAACGAGCGCACGTAGTAGCTCCCCGTGGAGAGCGAAGGGAGCTCGCGGGCGCGCAGCCACGCGTCGACCCAGGCGCGGCGAGCGTCGTCACCGCGCGCGACGGCGTCGAGGTCGAGGGCCATGAAGGCTCGCGCGGCGATGGCGTTGTAGAAATAGGTGAACCAGCTCCACTGGGTCTCGAGGCGCGCGAGCCAGGGGTGGTCGCGACGGACGAGCAGCACCCCGAGCTGCGAGGCCGTGAGCCCGAAGCCGCGCGAGAAGCTGATCGAGAGCATCGCGCGAGGGAGGACGGGCGCGAGACTCTCGGCCACGGAACGGCGCTCCTCCGCGCGCAGCGTGGGGAAGAGGTTGAGGTTCAAGAGCGTCGCGTCGGCGCCTTCGAGGAAGGTGACCATCTCGTCGGTGACGTGTCCGTTGCGCACCGAGGGGATGCAGAGGCACGCGAGGTCGGCGTGACCATCACTGCGCCACGAAATCGCCGAGGGCCGCGGAGAGCCCACGAGGAAGCCGAACCAGTCGCCGGGATAGAGCGCGACACGGCGGTCGGTCGCGGCCTCGACGACGTGGGCCATCATGTCGACGTCGCTCCCCGCGGCGAAGGCGCGGTAGTCCGAGAGGTCCCACGCGCCGCCCGAGAGGCGCTCGACGACGGCGCGGAGGTGCGGCGCGAAGCGCTCGTGAAACCACGTGAGGCCCCGGGTGTAGTGGGCGCTGAGGTCGTCTTCGGTGAGGTCTGCGACGGCGGCGCGGTACGCCATCACCCCCGCGCGGTGGCCCACGGGGAGCAGCGCGCGCAGCCCCTCTACGTCACCGGGAGCGATCGCCTCGACGAGCCGTCGAGCGTGTACAGAAGGCTCCGCGAGTCTTCGAGCGAGGCGTACACCCTGCCGTCTGCCATGAGGTTCGTCGAGCGACACAGCTTGTTCTCCAGCTCCCACGCGGGGGTCGGTTCTCGGTAGAAGCACACCTGCGCGCCGCGCCACCGGCGCACCGTGGGCCCCCAGGGCAGCGTCGAGAGCACCTCGCCCTCGCCGTCGAAGGGATCGTCGTCGATCTGATGCGCGCGGCACCACCGGTCGTGCTCGGACTCGCGAAACACCGACCGCTCATAGGCCACGTAGGTGTGCTTGAACGTGAACTGCGCGACGCCGTGGGCGCCGAGCTCCGTCACGTAGCGCTCGACGTCGCCGCGGTGCTCGACGCCGCCGCGGTGCATCACGCAGGTCGCGCGGAGCGTGAGCCCGTCGGCGCGCGCGATGACGTCTCGGAGGTCGGGCGCCGCGGGTCCCATCACGGCGCGGTTGCGGGCGTCGTCCCAGTGGTGGCGCGACCAGCAGAGGTAGCTCAATCCCGCGTCACGGAGGCGCGTCGCGAGCGCGCGATCGAGCCTCGCCGCGTTGGTGAAGCACGCGACCTCGTCGAAGACCTCGCGCCCCGCGCGCACGATCGAGACGACGTCGTCGGCGCGAAGGAGGGGCTCCCCCCCGCCCGTGACCACCAGGCGCCGCGCGCCGCGATCGCGGGCCCAGCGGAGGTGATCGCGCAGGGCTGCGGCGTCGAAGGTGACGCGCTCGCGCGCGAGGGCGCTGATCGACGAGCGCGAGAAGCAGAAGGGGCACTCGCACTCGCACTCGCTCGCGACGGGGAGCACGCTGCACGTGAGAAAGCGGCACTCGCTCCAGGGGTTCAGGGCCACGGGGCGCCCCTCGCGATCACGTCGAGCACGAGGGCGCGGCGGCGCTTCGAAACGTGGTGCCACGGCGCGCAGAGGTCGGTCTCGGTGAGGCTCAGCGCGTCCATGCGGGCGCGGGCGCGCGTGCGCTCGTCGTCGCGCGGAGACTGATACGCGGCGCGGAGGGGCGTGAGCGCGGACTCGACGCGGGCGAGCTCGTCGGTGAAGTCTTCGAGGCGGCGCGCGAGGTGCTGCGACCACTCGGCGTGGTGCGGTCCGAGGGCCTCGTGCAGCTCCGCGATCGAGGTCATGGCGCGCGCGTCGTCGGAGAGCTTCGCGAGGTCGAGGTCGTCGCGCACGAGGCTCATGCACGCGGGGTCGAAGCGCGCGTCGGCGTCGGTGACGTAGACCTCGGAGACGCCCGAGTGCCACGGGGTCCACGCGCCGAAGGGGAGGAGCGCGACGCGGCCGAAGTGCTCGTGGTCGGTGTAGGGCTCGACGTAGCGCGCGGTGCGGGCGTAGGTGACGGGGCTCGTCGGTCCGGCGAGGCGCGGGAGTCGGCCGCGGAGCAGGGTGAGCGTGGCGACGGGGCCGAGGTCGCGAAAGAGCGCGGGGCAGCGCTCGTCGGGGTCGAGGGCGCGAACGGGTCCGCCCGTGTGCCACGAGAACTCCGAGAGGTCGCGCGTCACCACTTGCCCCTCCGGGGGCCCCGGGCCTTGTCGTCGGCGTCCTGCGCCTTCTTGAGGTACTCCATGCGCTGTCGGGCGGCCTCGCGGGCCTGCTCGGCGAGGGCGAGGAGCCGCTCGTAGTCGAGCCGTTCGAGCGCGGCGCGAGACTGCTCCCGGGTCTCTCCGGCGACGGGCGCGTCGACGCGCGCGAGGAGGTCACGCGCGAGCTCCTCCACCCGGAGCGGCGAGCGACAGAGCACGCCCATCTCGAGGAGGCGCTTCTCCTTCGCCGACGCGACGATGGCGCCGACCACCTCGGCGGCGCCCTTCGCCTGGAGCGACGACGCGAGGCCCGCGCGCAGCTCGGGCTGATCGAGCGCCGCGGTGAGCACCGCGAGGCGGCGCCACCCCTGCGCGTCGAGCGGCCGCGCAGACGATTCGAAGAGCGCGGGATCGATGGGCTCGACGGAGGCGTCGCGGCAGTGGTCTCCGAGCCTCGCGCCGACGAGCGCGGCGTCGACGTCGACGGCTTCGAGGGCCGTGGCGGCGCGCGACATCGCGGCGACGACGGGCTGCACGGGGACCTCGACCCTGCCGCCTCCCTTCGGAGCCCCGAAGAACCTGTCGAAGATCGACACGGCGTCGGAGTCTATCCGCTTCCGTCTGCGACGTCGCGTCTCGGCGAGAGGGTCGCAAATGCCTGTTTTCTGCGGCGCCGACACGCGATGATCCGCGCGACGCGATGACCGCCACGCCCCCGCCCCACACCGACACACCGCGACGCCGCCCGACGGCGAGCCGCTTCGCGCTGATGCTCGTCGCGGCGCTCTCGCTCTCGTCGGCCGCGGGCTGCGGCGCGTCGTCGCTCTACGGCGACTCCAACGGCACCGTGCGCGGCGCCGTCGACGCGCTGCGAAGGTCGAACGCGGACCCGCTCGAACCCGATCGCGTCGACGAGCTCGGCGCCGCGCTCGTGCGCGGTCTGCTCCGGGGCGCGGGCAACCACGACACGCTCCAGGGGCTCCTTCACGACACGGTCGAAGACGTGGTGCGGGGGCTGCGCGAGGAGCTTCAGCGCGCCATCGCCGCGATCCTCGTCGCGCTCGACGCGTCGCTCACGGGCGACGGCGCGCAGGCGCATGGGATCTTGCGGCGCGCGCTCGCAGACCTCGACCCGCAGCTCATGCGCACGGTCCACGGGCTGCGTCGCGAGCTCGCGGGCACGGCGGGCGACCTGCGCGGCACCGTCGCGGGCGTCGAGGACGACCTCGCGCGTCGCATCGGCCCCGACGGCGGCCTCGGCGACTCGCTCCGCGGAACGGTGCGCGCCACCGTGCACGACAGCCTCGCGGAGGTGAACGGCGTCGTGCCACAGCTCGGGCGCGACGTTCGAAGCGACCTCGACCCCGCCCTCTCGCAGATGGCGCAGCACGTCGGCGACGGGCTCATGCGCGGCGTGAGCGGACGCGCCTACGAGCTCGTCGACAAGCTCAAGGACCGCCTCGAAGACCGCAAGACGCGCTTTCTCATCATCGTGCTCGTGGCGATCGTCGGCGCGGGGCAGGTCGCGTGGCTCGCAATGATGGCGCGCTTTCTCCGCAGCACCCTCAAGGTCGTGAGCGACTTCAGCACGACCTTCGAGCGGCTGAGCGGGGCGCTCGAAGCGTTGAAGCCTCCCGCGGGCGGTGCCCCTCCCGCGCCGACGGACCCGGGGGGAGCTCCCGCGCCGACGGGCGGCGGCGGTGGCGAACCGACGCAGCGTCGACGCTTCGGAGCGCGGCGCGCGATGCGTCCCACACGCTTCAGAAGGCGCGGACCGCCGTCGGCGATGGCCGCGCTGCTCCTCGTGGCGCTCTCGGTGTTCGGGCGTCGCGCCGAGGCGCAGTCGAGCGACGACGCGCAGCGGTGGTTGCAGGTCCCCGGCAGCGCGCAGCTCGAACCGCTGGTGCTCGTGGGAACCGACGGTCTCGCCGTCGCGCCGTCGCGCGCCGTGTCGGATCTCGGCGAAGGCTGCGTGCGCGACCTCGGCTTCGGCCGACGTGAGCGCGCGCTCGTGCTCGCGGTCGAACCGGGCAACCCCGTGGCCCTGCTTCGAATCATCAACGCCGCGGATGAGCGCTCGATGCGCGGCGCGCCGGAGGGATTTCCGCTCGTCGCGAGGATGCCCGACCCCGGCGCGGTGCTGCGGGTTCTCTTCGTCGATCAGCGCGGCGCGGTGATCCGTCGCGACGCCGACCTCGAGCGCTCCGACGCGCAGCGCATGGTGCTGCGACTCCGCGAGGCTCCGCCGCCGAACGCGCGACCGGGCGCGGTGCTCGACGACGCGGGGTGGCTCGCGGGGCTCGCGATCTCGTCGGACGGCGTCGACGCGTCGGGGGCCTCGCGCGTGGTGGCCGTGGGCGGCGCGCCGATTCGCGCGCTGCTCTCCACGACGCGGCGATCGCAGGGCTATCCGGCGTGTCACGCGGTCTTCGCGCGGAGCCGCTTCGGGTTTCATCACGTGGGCTTCGGAGGACGCGTGAACTTCGCCACGGCCGACGCGTCGTCGACGGGCTACGGCGTGTTCGCGCAGGTGTCGGCCTTCGATGACATCTTCGTGCACCTCGACGTGGGCTACGCGCCGGGCGATGCGCGCGTTCCGCATCGCATGCTCACGTCGCTCGGGGGCGGCGCGGTGCTCGGTCACAACCTCCGCGACGGGATGATCGCCGTGGGCGCGAGGCTCGACCTCGAGTGGCAGTTCGACGCCGCGAGAAAGGCCATTCAGCGCGAGGCGTACCTCGCGGAGCTCCACGGCGCGGCCTACGCGGGGCGGCGCGTCGCCATCACCATCGCGGTGACGGCGGGCGTGCAGCGAGAGCGCGTCGCGACGCTCGCGGACCCGGTGCTCGGCGCGTCGATCGGGCTGGAGCTGGGCCTCGCGTGGCGCCTCTCGGACCCCGATCCGCTGGAGCGCGCGCCCTGATCGCTACGGGATGACGGGGTTGTCGGCGAGGCCGTCGGCGGCGATGACGGCGCCGGGTTCGCGGCAGGTGGCGTTGCGCGCGTCCATGAGCGCGACGATCTGCTCGGCGGAGCGCTGCGCGAGCACGCCTTCGAGGAAGGCGTCGAGCGTGGGGGCCTTGTCGTTGAAGTACGTGAGTCGCTTCGTGACGATGACGTCGACCTGCTTCGCGCTGAGCGCGGGCGTGGCGCGGATGCTCGCGAGGTAGTCTTCGGTGCGGCATCCGTCGAAGACCCAGACGCGGTAGTCGAGGGGCGCGGCGGCGGTCGCGAGCGCGCCCGTGGGGCCCGTGGCGAGCGTCGCGCCCTGCGCGCGGGGCCGGGTGAGGTTCCAGTACATGAGCCGTCCGCCGAACTCGGTGGGGTGACGGTTCACGGGGTTGAGAAAGATGTTCCCCTCGTTGAGCCCGGTGACGCGCACCCTGCCCTTCGCCGCGCGATCGAGGAACTGCGCCCACGCGTTGCGTCCCTTCGTGGCGCCCTCGTGCGCGAGCGCCTCTTCGAACCTGTCGGCGTCGGTGAACGCGTCGCCCTCGCGCGCGCCCTTCTCATCGAGGAGTTCGAGGGTCATCCCCGGGTCGAAATCGGGCCCCGACCCGAAGCGCCCGTGGCCCGCGTAGTAGCTCACGTCGGCCCGCGCGAGCGCGCTTCGAAAGGCCTCGGCGGTGGCGCCTCCCGCGGCGCCGTCTTCGTTCACCACGACGCGCACCACGGCGTCGACGCGCCGGGGCGCACCCACGAGCGGCGCGTACTCGAAGGCGCCCTCGCGGACGTAGAGCTTGCCCGTCGCCCCCGTGAGCGCCGGACGCTGCGCGCGCGCGTACACCCGCATCGCCGCGTCGTTGTCGGCCGCGAAGCCGCGCTGACGGAGCACCGTGTCGATCGCGGGCGCGAGCGTGAGGTGGCTGCCGGCCTCGTCGTATCCGACGCCCACGGTCACGTCGAGGAGCGCGTCGCGGCAGAGCGCGCCGTAGCGGAGCCTGTGCTCGCCGCGCGTGCCGAGGGGAGGCTTCGCCTCCGAGAGCTGACGCCGGATCTCGCTCGCGGGGAGCGCGCGCCACGCGTCGCCGCCGAAGGCTTCGACGAGCGCGATGGAGGTGCCGACGCCGAGGCGGCTGTCGAGGTCGAGGCGGTAGAGGCCGAGGCTGAAGAGCTCCTTCTGGATCGCGAGCACCTCGGCCGGGGTCCACGCAGGCGCGGTAGAGATGGGGTCGTTCATGGCGCATCATCGCCCGAACGCGGGGCGACGCGCACCGTCGATTCGTCACCGACGCGCGGTCGTCGCGCCGCCAAAGAGCGCGCGAGAGAGCGCCGCGGCCATGCGCGGAAAGTCGTCGAGGTCGGCCACCGGGACCACCGTCGCGCCGAGGCCCTGATAACGCGACACGCGGGCGTCGACGGGGCGATGGAGGAGCATCACGAGGGGCGCGCGCGCGGCGGCTTGCGAGACGATGACCTCGTGCCTCGGCGAGGCGTCGATGTTGGCGTCGAAGTCGCGGTCGGTGATCAACACGCGGTGCGGCTGCTGGTCGGTGCACTCCTCGACGGAGGCCGCGAGGCGTTCGAAGGGAAACTCCGTTCCTCCGCCGATGTAGTGCATGAGGAAGCGCGACATCTCGATCTCCGAGCGGCACCAGGTCCAGTAGTCGGTGGTGCCGACGGAGTACATGAGCGCGCGCGCCGAGCCCTCCGCGCGGATCGCCGCCATCGCGAGGATCTGCGCCGCGAGGGTCATCGCGTTGAGCGTCATCACGGGGTTGGGCATCGAGCCGCTCACGTCGAGGTAGATCTCGATGCGCGGCCTCCAGGTCGGCACCTCGAGCCCCTCGTAGTCGGCCACGGGCTCTCGCTTGAGCGCCGACGCCGCGCCGTAGAGGGCGCCGCGCTGTTGCAGCGTCGCGATCCAGTCGATGGCGCGCACGGCGTCGCCGGGCTCCCACTCGTCGAGGGTCGTGGGCACGACGGCCTCGGCCATGACGCGCCCCGTGGGCACGCGGAAGAGGTGCCGCTCTGCCTGCTGCCGGTAGTACGCCGCCATCACCTCGGGGACCTTGCGCGCGTCGGCCGTGCCGTGACCGGGGAGGCCCATGATGCGCCGCTCTCGCGCGTCGCGGCCCGCGAGTCGATCGCCGTTCTCCTGATCGATCCAGCGCTCGCGGAGGGCGCGCGCGATGGCCTCTCGCTCCTGCGGCGTGAGGGTGATCGCGTCGGCCCAGTCTTCGGCCGAGGGCTCACCGGCCGCGCAGGCGTTGGGGCCGAGCATCACGGGTGCTTCTTCGGTGTGCGGCGCGAGGTAGCGGCACACCACCGACGCGAAGAAGAGGTACTGCGTGTAGAGGTTGGGGCCGAGGTTGAAGAGGTCCTGCGCGAGGAGCTGCGCGTCGGCGCGATAGCCCGGATACGCCGCGGAGAAGGGCTCGTGCGCGGCGCCCATGAGACTGCCCTGATCGAGCTGCCAGAGCTCTTCGTAGACGGCCATGTAGAACACCGTCGCGGGGCCGCGCGCCCACTCGCCCACGGGCACGAGCGCGCGATAGAGCTTCGCGAACTGCGTGTGGTAGTGGGCGCCGAGGTGCTCGTTGATCATCAGGTCGGTGAACATGTTGAGGAGCGACACCCCCTCGAAGGGGATGAGCGTGCGCTCCATGAGACGCAGCCGGGCCTGAACGGCGAGCGTGCCGGGGTAGCGCACGTGGTGGCCGACCTCGTGCGCGAGCAGCGCCTCGATGCAGTCGTCGAGCTGGTGTTTGGTGAGCTCGTCGCGGTCGAGGGTGACCTCGCGCGTGCCGAGGTGAATCTGCGCGACGGAGGGGCATCCCGCGTCGAGGCGCGGCGCGCCGAGCGAGAGCCACGTGGCCCAGCGGGCCTGCGCCTTCGGCCACGCGGCCTCGATGAGGGCTTCGAGCGAGGGGCTCATGGCGTGTCGATGACCCAGAGGCGCTGCGAGTCGACGGCGGTCGCGAGCACGAAGCCCGTCGCGGTCACGAGCTGATCGCGCGGCGCGCGGAGCCACGGGAGGGCCACGGCGCGGTCTGCGATCTTCACCGCGTTGGGGGTGAACTCCACCGCGGGAATGGCCGTCTCGGGGACGGTTCCGCCGAGGCACGGGGTCATGCCGAGGATGGCGCTGCGACCGCCGTGATCGAGCATCACGCCGAGGTGGACCTTCGGCGCGCGTCGATCGTGGAGGCACACCACCGAGGGCGCCGCGAGGTGCATCGCGCCGGGGAGGAAGTCATCTCGCACAGACCGCGGGTCGAGCACCTTCACGGTGTGTGGCCCCGCCCAGCGCGAGGGGGCGCGCGGCGCGAGCACGGGTTCGAGCACCGCTTCGAGCTTGTACGAGAGCGCGTTGAGGTCCGTGACGTCGGCGCACATCGCGGCGGCGTAGCGGTTCATCCACGCGGGCTCGGCGAGGAGCCCCTCGCCCACGTTCCACAGGAACGCGAGCACGTGCGGCCGCACGCCCGGCGGGAACGCGGCGAGGTTCTCGGGCGCCAGGTCGAGGAGCGCGAGCGAGAGGAGGTTGCGGTGCGCCCCGCCGGGGTCCTTCGCGAGACAGCCCATCCCCGTAGCCTCGACGACGAGGCGCAGGTACGACCGCAGGAGCGTCTCGTCGCCCTCGCTCCCCTCGACGTGGGCCCAGAGCTTCGCGGCGGCGCCCTCGGCGATTGTGCGAAAGAGGGCGCCGTCGAAGCGCGAGTTGAGCTGATGCCCCAGCGTGAGCATCTCGGGCACGAGCGCGTCGAGGGGCGTGCTCACGCGCCCCTCCGTCGCCGCTCGTCGAGCGCGCGCTGACACTTCGCGAAGAGCCCCTTGAGCACGAGGATGTCCGCATGCACCGGGGCGTTGATCTCGCCCTGCTCGGCGAGGCGGGTGATCTGCGCGCGGAGGGCGTCGCGGTGCTTCTCGACCGCGGCGTCGTCGAGCGACTCGATGTGCGAGAGCGCGGCGCGCACCTTCTCGACGGGCTCGCGGGCCTTCGCGTACGCGGCGCGCTGCGCCATCGCGCGGTCGAACATCTGATGGATCCACGACACGCGGTCGGTGAGCATCACCTGGTGCTCGGCCTTCTGAAAGAAGGCGCTCTGCGGGTTCGCGCGCAGCTTGTCGTGGAGCACCCACGGCAGGAGCGCCCGCACGTCATCGAGCGACACCGCCGCCTCGCCGCGGAACCACGCCAGCGCCTTGGCGAGCGTGAGGAGCGACTGATACGCGCGCGCCGAGACGCCGCCCTCGGTCTGCGCGCAGAGGTTCTCCTGCTTGTCGAGGGGGCAGTCTTCGTTGCACACGTTGGCGACGCGGCGCCCGGCGAGGTGCAGCGTGTCCTTGTTCTTGAACTCGACGCGCGACGAGGCCCTGCCGCAGAAGTCGAGCTGACCCGCGAAGAAGCCGAGCGCGTCGAGCACCTCGGGCCGCACGGGCACCGCGCGCACCGTCTCTGCGATGCGGTCGAGCTCGGCCACCGAGAGCACGATGTCGCGCGGGAGCGCCTCGTCGACGGCGCGCGACTCGCTCACGCGCGCGGCGAGCGTGTCGAGCATGCGTCCGCTGTAGGGCGTGCAGCGCACGACCACGTCGATGCGGTCGCGGAGGGCCTCGATGACTTCGAAGGTCCCTCCCCCGAGGTCGTCGTTGGCCGTGAGGTACCACGACGATCGCCCCACCTCGACGGTCTGTTCGAACATCTCGGCGTACCCTTCGGCCATGAGCGAGAGCAGCGCCGACTGCGTCTTCGTGGGGATGCGGTTGTACTCGTCGATGACCTTCACGCGGAGCTTGAGCCACCGTCGCCACGCGACGCGCACGTCGTCGGTGCGCTCGGCCTTGATGAGCTCGCTCGGGAGCGGCGCGCCGAGGAGGTCGGCCACCGTGAGCTGCGGATGCCCGCGCTGCACCATGCGCCGCACCTCGTCGTGCGGATAGCCCGCGAGGAGCGCCATGAGCGTCGCGATGGAGGTCTTGCCGCGCCCCGGTCCGCCCACGATGAGCAGGCGCTGCCCCGTCACGAGCGTGAGGAGCGGGAGGAGAATGAACGAGCACCACCCTCGCCCGCTGTAGACGGGCACCGGCGAGCCCGCGCGTCCGAGGGTCTGCGCGGGGCCGAACTCGAGGTCGTCGTAGGGCGTGACGAGGGCGTGCGTGGCGATCCAGTCGTAGGCGCGCGAGAGCTTGTGCGCGAGGGCCTCGCCCTGCCGCTCGGCGAGCTGCACGGAGCCATCGGGCGCGACGGACGCGCGTCCCTGCGCCCAACGGGCGATCTTGTCCCCAGCGAGGGTCATCGGCGGCGTCGCATCGTAGCAGCGAACGGCGCCGACGACGCCCGCCGTTTCGTCTCAGGGCGCGGCCTCGCCCACGTAGCGCGACGCGGGACGGATGAGCCTCCCGCACGCGCGCTGCTCCCGCACGTGGGCGCACCACCCGGCGACGCGCCCCACGGCGAAGGTGGGCGTGAAGGCCTCGCGGGGCACGCGCAGCGTGTCGAGGAGCACGGCCGTGTAGAACTCCACGTTGGCGTGCAGCGGACGCGTCGGATGCTTCGCGCGGAGCACGCCCTCCGCGGCGCGCTCGACGGCCCTCGCGAGGGCGAGCCGGCCCGTCGAGAATCCCTTGGATTCGAGGCGTTCGAGGGCCTTCTCGAACACTGCGGCGCGGGGGTCTCGCACGCGGTAGATGCGATGTCCCATGCCCATGATGCGGCGCCCCGCGGAGAGCTCGCCCTCGAGCCACGCGACGGCGTGATCGGGCGTCGCGATGGCGTCGAGCATGTCGAGCACGGGCCCCGGCGCGCCGCCGTGAAGAGGCCCCTTGAGCGCGCCGAGCGCGGCGACGACGGACGAGACCATGTCGGATCCCGTCGAGGCGACGACGCGGGCGGTGAAGGTCGAGGCGTTCATGCCGTGGTCGCTCACGGTCACGAGGTAGGCGTCGATGGCGGCGCGCTCCGCGTCGGTCACTGCGTCGCCGCGCACCATGCGGAGGTAGTCGGCCGCGTGCGAGAGGCTCGGATCGGGCGCGATGGCGGCGAGTCCCGCGCGACGCCTCGCCCACGCCGCGGCGAAGACGGCGACGGCGCCCGCGATCGACGAGGGCGCGTCGAGGGCGCCCGAGAGGTGCGCGACGGAGGCGCGCAGCGCGTCCATTCCGTCGGCTGCGGAGAGGGCGTCGCCGAGGCCGGGGAGCGCTTCAGAAGGCCGAGACGCGCGCCGCGCCGAGCGCGCGACGGACGTCGTGAGGGGACGTGCTCCAGAGGCGCGCCGCGAGGTCTTCGAAGGTGGCGGTGAAGGCGAGCGACTCGACGTCGCGTCCGGCGATGACGAGGCGACCGCGCTCGCCGTCGACGTCGCTGAGAAGGGTGTCGGCCACGACGACGCCGTCGAGCCCGTGTGCGCTGATGTTCATGATGTCCTCCGTGAGCGCGAAGGTAGGAACGCGCGCGCCGCGGGCACATCTCGATTCGACGATCGACACGGAGGCCCCCTCCCCGTCCCTCCCCCGCGAAGCGGGGAGGGACGGGCGTGAGGGCCAGCACCAGCTACCAACGGGCACCCTCTCCCGCTTCGCGGGAGAGGGACGGGAGAGGCCAGCACCCGCGCGTCGAGCTCCGTGAGGCTGCGCAGCGTCACGTCGGCGAGCGCGAAGCGGGGATCGTCGTGCTCGGGCACCACCACGCAGCGCATTCGGGCGGCCTTTGCGGCGATGAGACCGTTGAGCGAGTCTTCGATCGCGAAGCACGCCGTGGGCGCGACGCCGAGCGCGCTCGCGGTCGAGAGGTACACGGCGGGGTGAGGCTTTCCGTAGGGCTCCGTCTCGGCGGAGCGGATCACTTCGAAGGACGACGCGAGCCCGAGCCGTTCGAGCGCCGCCATGATCACCGGACGCGCCGACGACGACGCGAGCGCGAGCCGCACGCCCGTCGCCGCCACGCGCGTCACGGCGTCGCAGGCGCCCTCCTTCGCGACCCCTTCGGCGCGCAACAGCGCGATGACCCGCGCGTGAATCGCGTCGATGGCCTCGGCCTCCGACAGCGTGTGCCACCCGCGGAACTGTGACCGTCGCAGGCGCACCACCTCGTCGAGCCGCAGGCCCGTCGTCTCGGCGCACTGCGCGTCGGTGAGGTGCAGCCCGGCGCGCGCGAAGACCTCGATCTCGGCGCGCCGCCACAAGGGTTCAGAGTCGATGAGGAGCCCGTCGAGGTCGAAGATCACCGCGTCGATCATGGTGGCGCGACCGAGTAGCCCATCGGCCGATTCGCGCGCCAGCGATTCAGCGCGCGGGCGTTGGTTTCACCGCGCACGCCGCGTAGCCGAGCACCTTCGCGCCGTCGCGGGTCGCCGTGGGCGTGGGCTCCCAACCCGAGGCGAGGCGTGCGTCGAGGAGCTCGGCGTCGGTGGGGCGATGATCCCAGACGGCGACCGCCGTCACGGCGCCCAGTCAGGTCGTGTCGTAGACGAGCCAGCAGTCGTCGGCGTCGAGGACGACGTCGTGGGTGTACTCGTCCTGCACGACGATGCGCTCGATCAAGCGGGGGACCCGTCGCGCCAGGCACCAGCGCACCACGGCATCGAGGGTCGTGTGGCCCGCGACGGACTCCGAGAGCGCCTCGACCCGAGCCGGGTCGACGGCTCCCCTCACCTCGATTTTCATCCGCGGGGGAGCGTCGCACGGTCGAAGTCGTTGCGCCACGAGCGCCCGACGGGAGGTATAAGACCCGCCACCAACATGGCCATCGAGACCGTCGCACTCATCAAGCTCCCTCCGTCAGTGTTCACCTCGCTGCCCCGCGCCGATGGGGCGCCCGCGGAGCTTCCGCGCCTGCGCCTCAAGGGCGAAGAGGGCGGCACGTTCGAAGCGCGCCTCCTCGACGACGGCGCCCTCGTCTACACCTCCGTCGCCTTCGGCGGTGACCCCTCCGCGGTGCTCGACGCGCTCTGGGACCTCCTCGGCGACGCCCTCGCCGACCACGCCTACGACAAGGGGGTCTTCGTGCTCCCCTCCGTCGCCAACGTCGGCGCGTCGACCTACGCCGCCGTCATCGCCGAGCTCGGCGAGGCCGGCGAGTGGATCGCCTTCGACGACGACGACGATCACGAGGAGCATGACCACGACCACGCGGGGCACACCCACGACCACGACCACGGCGACGACGCGGCCGCGGGCGACGTGATGGGCCCCGGCGACGACTTCATGGCGATGATGGCGAACATCACCAACTCCCTCGGCGCCGACACGCTCATGGGGCTCCAGCAGGCGATGATGTCGGGCGACCCCAAGGCCTTCGAGCGCGCGCAGGCCGCCGTGGCCGCGAAGCTCTCGCAGCGGTCGGACCTCGTCGACCAGCTCCAGGGCCTCGTGGGCGCGATGCCGCCCGAGCTCCGCGACATGGCGATGAACACCTCGCCCGACGAGCTCATGCGGCAGATGCAGGGCGCCGGCGCCGACCCCGTGGCCGCGATGCGCAAGCTGAGCGACGAGAAGGGACGCAAGCGTTGAAGCCCCTCGCACCCGGCGCGTGGATCGTCACCGGCGCCGCGAGCGGCTTCGGCCGCGAGTTCGCCGTGCGCCTCGCGCGTCGGGGCGTGGCGCTGGCCCTCTTCGACCGCGACGCCGACGGCCTCGACGCGACGCGCTCGCTGCTCCCCGGCGCGAAGGTTCACACGGCGGCCGTCGACCTCTCGAACGACGACGCGATCTTCGGCGCCGTGCGCGCGGCGCGCGAGGCCCTCGGCCCCATCGCCCACTGCGTCAACAGCGCGGGGGTGCTCTCGTTCGGCGCCGTCGAGACGACGCCCGTCGCAGACTTCCGTCGGCTGATGGAGGTGAACTACCTCGGCTCGGTGAAGGTCGCGCAGGCGGCGCTCCCGCATCTGCGCGAGGCGTCGTCGGGCGGACGCGCGGTGATGCTCTTCGTGGCGAGCATCGCGGGGCTGCGCGCGGCGCCCCAGGTCGGGGGGTACTCCGCTTCGAAGTACGCCGTGGTGGGCGTCGCGCGGGCGCTGCGTGACGAGATGATCGGCACCGACATCGACGTGCGGGCGCTGTGTCCTCCGGCGGGCGACACGCCGATGATCCGCGCGTTCGCGACGCTCCCTCCGATCTACAAGGTCACGAGCAAGCTCAGCGCGCAGACCATCGTGGGGCGCGCGCTCGACGCGCTCGACGCGCCGGGCTTCGAGATCCTCGTCGACGCGCAGAGCCGCGCGCTCATCGCCGCGAACAAGCTCGTCCCGGGCATCGCGGAGTGGGTCGTGGGGCGCGTGACGGGCTCGCGGTGACCTCGCGCGCGGTGCTCATCCCGGGCGGCGCGCGCGGCATCGGGCGGGCCGTCGCGCTGCGCTGCCTTCGCGAGGGGTGGAGCGTCGCGGTCTGCCATCGGAGCTCCCCCGACGACGCGCGCTCGCTGACAGACGAAGCGGGCGATGCGCGCGATCGGCTGCTCGTCGAGCGACGCGACGTGTGCATCGCGGGTGATCGCGAGGCGCTCGTGGCGTCGGCGCGGGCTCGCTTCGGACGCGTCGACGCGCTCGTTCACGCGGCCGGTCCGCTCGTGCGCGCGCCGTTGCTCGACGCGGGCATCGACCCGTGGCGGGCGGCGTGGGAGTCGAACGTCGCGCCGCTGATTTCGCTTTGTTCCATGGTGGTTCCCGAGATGCAGGCGCGCGCGTGGGGGCGCGTGGTGGGCTTCGGCACGGCGGGCGTCGAGCGCCTCGCGCCGCACCCTTCACTCGCGGCGTACGGCGCCGCGAAGGCCGCGCTCGTGGCCTTCATGCGCGCCCTCGCGCGCGACGTCGCCTCCCAGGGAATCACCGCAAACGTGGTGTCTCCCGGTGTGATCGAGACGGGCGGCGTCGAGCCCGAGGTGCTCGCGCGACAGCTCGCGCAGGTTCCCGTGGGCCGGGCTGGAA
Organism: Polyangiales bacterium; assembly: GCA_046351535.1. Lineage (GTDB taxonomy): Bacteria > Myxococcota_A > Polyangia > Polyangiales > CAISKJ01. Next base: position 108,938 of record JAXLYG010000038.1, on the reverse strand, counting down.
CGCCCGACGAGGCCGCCGCCGCGGTGTGCTTCCTCCTCGGCGACGAGGCGCGCTACGTGACGGGTCAGAACGTCACCGTGAGCGGCGGACGCGGGTTGTGAGCGACGCGACACCGTTCTGCGCGCGCGCAGCCACGCGTTGACACTCCGTCGCGCGGCGCCCTACACCAGCGCGACCACCGATGGCCGACACGTCTCGAATGCTCGCGAAGATCCTCCGTGACGTGTGCGCGCACGACGGAATCCGCCTCGACGCCTTCTCGGGCGACTGGGTGTTTCGACTCGAACGCGACGGGCGCGTCACGCACGTCTTCGGCTTCGACTTCGCGCTCAACTCCGCGACGGCGCACATGCTCGCGAAGGACAAGGCCGCGACCTCGACGCTCCTCGCGTTCCACGGGATCCCGTGCGTGGAGCACGCGCTCTTTCTCGGTCCGCAGGCGCCCGAGCACATGCCGAAGTCGGGCAACTGGAGGGCGCTCCTCGCGTTCTTCGAGGCGCACGGCCGGGACATCGTCTGCAAGCGCAACGACGGGACCGGCGGCGCCGACGTGATCCGCGTGCGGAGCGTCGTGGAGCTCGAGACCGCGGCGCAGCGCATCTTCGCTCGCTCCCGCGCGCTCTGCGCGTCGCCGTATGTGTCCATCGACGCCGAGTGCAGGATCGTCGTGCTCGACGGGCGCTGCGAGCTCGTCTACGAGAAGTCTCGGCCCGCCGTGAAGGGCGACGGCGTCTCGACGCCGCGGGCGCTGCTCGCGAAGCACATCGCGGAGGGCGGCGACATCGAGGCCGCCGTCGCGGGGCTCGGTGAGCTCGCGGGGCACGTCGCGTGGGATGTTCCGCTCGGCGCGGGCGAGACCCTGCCGCTCAACTGGAAGCACAACCTAGGTCAAGGCTCCGAGGCGCGCGTGCTCGACGCGTCTGATCCGCACGTCGCCACGCTGCGCGACATGGCGCTCCGGGCCGCCGACGCGATCGGCGTGAGGGTCGCGTCCGTCGACATCGCGCGCACGGGCGGCGCTCACAAGGTGCTCGAGATCAACGCGGGCCTGATGATGGAAGCGTTCGCGAAGCGCGCCCCCGACGGCTACGGCGTCGCGCGACGGATCTATCGCCGCGCCGTGCACCTCAGCCTCGGCCTCACGGCCCCCGAAGGAGCGTGACCATGCGACGCGCGTTCATGCCCGAGATCCTCGCGCGGGTGGCGCCCTCGATCGGCGCGACGGTGCTCGCCGAGCCCGAGTACGGCTTCGCGGGGATGATCCGCTTCGCCCACGGCGGCACGTCGTTCTACTGGGAGAACAAGTTCAACCTCAACGCGATCGGCTCGGTGAAGATCGCGCAGGACAAGGGCTACGCCGCGCACTTTCTCAAGCTCCAGGGCTTCCGCGTGCCGGCGCAGCAGACCTTCTTTCGAGAGCGCTTTCGCGCCACCATCGGCTCGACGCGGGGGCTCGACGAGGCGCGACGCTTCGCCGACTCGCTCGGCTGGCCTGTGTATCTGAAGCCCTGCAGACGCAGCCAGGGCGACCTCGTCGCCGACGTGCACGACGACCGCGAGCTCGTCGAGCACGCGCGCGCGATCTTCGAAGTCGAGCGCGCGATGATCGTGCAGGCGGCGTGTCCGGGGCACGACTACCGCTTCGTGGTGCTCGATGACGAGGTGATCTCGGCGTATCGCAGGGTGCACATGGAGGTCACCGGCGACGGCCGTTCGAGCGTGAGCGAGCTCCTCGCGGCGCGGCAGCGGGCCTTCGTCGCGAGCGGGAGAGACACGGTGATCCCCGTGCGCGACGCGCGCATCGCGAGGGCGCTCGGGCGCCACGGGATGACCGTCGAGAGCGTCCCCGAGGCGGGCCGCGCGATCACGCTCATGGGCGTCGCGAACCTCTCGCTCGGCGGAGACTGCGAGGATGTCACCGCCGTTGCACACCCCACGGTCAATGATCTCGCGGTGCGGATCACCCGCGCGATGGGCCTGCGTTTCTGCGGCGTCGACGTGGTGATGCGCGACGCACGCGAGCCCGTCGGCGCGTACGAGGTGCTCGAGATCAACTCGGCGCCGGGCCTCGACAACTACCAGCACGCGGACCCGGTGACGCAGCGGGAGTACGTCGACGGCCTCTATCGCAAGGTGCTCCTGGCCGTCGCGCGAGACTGTAGTCGTTGACCACCTCCCCGCCCGCCCGATAGGCTCCGTCACGCGACCGTACGCGGGCGGAGACGTCGCGGCGGACGCAGGAGAGGAACTCCCTTGCGAGCTCGATTCCACGCAGCACTTCCCTTCGCGATCGCGGCGATCGTGGCTCCGATGACGGCCTTCGCGCAGCCCTCCGACGCCGATCGCGCCGACGCGAGGCGCCACTTTCAGGCCGGCGTGGCGCAGTTCCAGAGCCGTGACTTCGCGCACGCCCTCGAAGAGTTTCAGAACGCCTATCGCATCGCGCCGCACCCCTCGGTTCGAAAGAACATCGCGTTCTGCCTCGTAGAGCTCCACCGCGACGCCGAGGCGCTCGACAACTTCGAGCAGTTCCTCGCCGAGACCCCCAACGTCGCCCCCGCCGACCGCCGCGCGATCGACCTGCAGCTCCGCCGCATCCGCGGCCGCGTCGGCGAGATCACCCTCACCATCTCGCCCGCCGATGCGCTCGGCACCGTCGCCACGCTCGACGGCAACGTCGTCTCGACCTCGCGTCCCATCCACGTCGACGCGGGCCACCACACGCTCCGCGTCTCGGCCGAGGGCTACAACGCCATCACGCGCGAGATCGACGTCGCCATCCGCGCCCCGCAGGCGCTCTCGTTCGTGCTCGAACGCGCCGCGGCCACACCGCCGCCCCCGCCCCCTCCGCCTCCTCCGCCTCCGCCGCCGCCCCCCCCGCCGCCTCCGCCGACGGACAACAACGGCACCAACGCGACGCCGACGAACACCCCGCCGACGGACACCCCGCCGACCGACAACCCGCCGCCTCCGCCGCCGCCCATCGTCGAAGAGAGCAACGGTCTCTCGCCGGGCATCTTCTACGCGGTCGCGGGCGTGACCGGCGCGGCGGCCATCGCCTGGGGCGTCTGCGGCGTGCTCGCGCTCAGCGCGAACTCCTCGTACGGCGACTCTTCGAACGCCGTCCGATCGAGCACCGCGGGCGACGCGCAGCTCCCCGCGCGCGTGGCGCAGGCGCAGTCCGACGCAGACTCCGCGCGGCAGTTCGCGCTCTGGTCTGACATCGCCCTCGGCGTGACGCTCGCGGGCGCCATCGGGGGAACGATCCTCTACTTCAAGACCGACTTCGGGGGGCACCGCGTGAACGTCACGGGCGCCCCCACCGCGCAGGGCGGATCGCTCTTTCTCACCGCTTCGTTCTGAGCGCCGCGCGCCTGCGACGCAGGCCGAGCGCCGCGAGCGCGCCCACCCACAAGCCCCACGCGCCGACCCTCGCGCCGCCGCGCGGGACCGTGCACCCGCAGCCCGTGGGCTCGTCGGGGTTGAAGAGCAGGTCCGCGTCGGGACCGTCCATCCCCACGTCCGCACCCGCGTCGCGCGTGGTCCCCGTGTCTCGGGGCGCCTCGCGATCCACGGCGACGTCGGTGCTGGTCGCGTCCGCGAGGGTCGCGTCCATCGCGCCGCCGTCGGGGCGCGAGCGCACGCACTGGCCTTCGAGGCACGCGGTTCCACCGGGGCAGCTCACGCCCGCGCAGCGATCGGTCACGCAGCGACCGGAGCTGCGATCGCATCGCGAACCGAGCGGACACGTCACGCCCTCGCACGGCGTCACGCAGCGCGGCGTCGTCCCCGTGCAGTCGAGGAGCGCCGTCGCGGGACACGTCAGCCGACCGCATCCCGCGGCGTCGCAGCGGCCCGTTCGCTCGTTGCACGTCGCGCCGCCCGAGCACGCGATGCAGGGGCAGTTGGGCACGCAGCGACCGGCCTCGCAGTGCTGCCTCGTGGGGCACAGCACGCCCGAGCACGGGTCGACGCACGCGCCGCCGCGGCACGTCTGGCCGATGGGGCACATCGCGCCCTCGCAGGGGTCCTGGCACCCGCGCGGTCCGCACACCTGGCCCGCGGGACACTCGGAGCGCGCGCACGGCGTCGGGAGGCAGTAGCTCGCGCCGCCGCCGTCGGCGACCACGCAGGTCTGTCCGTCGGGGCACGCGCCCTCGACGCACTGAGGCGCGCAGAGGCCGCTCACGCAGGTGGTGTTCGAAGGGCACGCCGTGACGACGCCGTCGCAGTTCACGTCGCGCGCGGTGGAGCAGCTCTCGACGGCCGAGGGGTTCACCTCGCGGCGCGCGTCGTCGCAGTCGTTGCCGCCGCACGCGCGGTCGCGGAAGCCGTCGCCGTCGCGGTCGGGACAGATCGCGGTGTCGTCTTCGTTGAGGCCCGCCACGGCGTCGAGCTCGGCGTCGAAGGACCAGAACTGACACGCGGGCGTGGGGTTGCCGTTGTTGCCCGCGATGATCGACGCGTAGCGGAAGGTGAGCCCGCACGGCAGCGAGAAGACCTGCACGATGCCGTCGCGCTGCGTGGGGTTGTCGAGGTTGGGCGTGAGCGCGGGCCCCACGGCCTGACCGCCCGTCATCGCGTCGGGGATCCAGCCCTGGAGGAACGCGCGCGTGAGCACGGCGGGGTTCCAGCGGTTGCCGTCGGGGTGGCCCGCCTCGGCGATCTCGGTGGAGTCGGGGTTGTTCGAGAGCCACACGCTGTACTCGAAGGACTCGCAAGGCAGCGGGCCGTGGTCGGTGAAGGGAAAGACCGCCACGCGGTTGCCCTCGCCCCCGAGGTCGAAGATGGCGCCGTGCTCGGGGAGGAACATCGCCTGCTCGCCGTCGCACACGCGGTCTCCGTCGGCGTGCCCCGGCGCGCCCACGTAGAAGCGATCGATCTCGGCGTTGTAGCAGTCGAGCGCCGTTGAGCGTGTCTTCTCGGTGGTCCCACCCGAAGCGATAGTCGCTGTCCGACGCGAACGCGCGCGGAGGCCCGCCCGAGGGCGCGCAGTGACCCGACGGCGCGCCGGTGCCGTAGTAGAGCCACACCGAGTTGCCGTTGTACTGACGCCCGACGGCGCGGTTGATGTCCGTCGCCGAGGTCGACGCGCCCTTGATGAGCCGCGCGAAGCGCAGCATCCGCGCGTCGCGTCCGTCGGCCGTCTGAAACAAGCCGGGCCTCCGCTCGGCCGCGGGGAGCGAGTCGAAGCACGCGGTCCCGTTGGCGATGCACTGGCCGCAGTTCGCCATGTCGGTGCCGCAGCTCGTACACACGCCCCGTACGGGCTGCGCCGTCGCCGCCGAGGGGGCCGAGAGGCCCACGCCGACCGCGACGCACATCGCAAGAATCGCTCTCCGGATCATGCGCGCACTCTCACACGGCGCGTCGCGGAGAGGCAACGGCCCCGCGACTTCGTGTAGCCTCGACCGCCGATGGGCGAAGCGCGAAGCGACGCAGCGCACGCGCGCAAATCCGCGGGGCGCTTCGACACGCCTCCCTCGCTCGCGCGCCTCGTCGCGCGGCTCGGGCTCACGACGGCCCTCGAGGCCGCGGCGCGCGCGCCCGACCCCGCCGCGGCGATCCTCGCGATCCGCGTGTGCGACCCGACCTGCGGCGAGGGCAACCTCCTCGTCGAAGCCGCGCGACTGCTCGCGTCATCGCTCGCCCACGCGCGCGCGCCGCACCCCTCCGTCGACGCGCGCCGTGACGCGCGCGCGGCGGTCATTCGAAGCTGCCTCCGCGGCGTCGTGCGCGACCCCGCGGTGGCCGGGCGGTGCCGCGAAAACCTCGCGCGCGAAGGCGGATTCGAAGGCGTGCCCGCGTGGCTCGACGCCGTCGTGGTCCGCGACGACGCGGCGCGGATCGCCTGCGAAGACCGGTGGGCGGCGACCTTCTCCGACGTGATGGCGCGCGGAGGCTTCGACGCGGTGATCGGCAATCCCCCGTTCCTCAACGCGATCGAGCGGAGGGCCGCGACGACGACGCGCGAGGCGCTGCGGGCGCTGCACCCCGAGATCGGCGCGACGGCCGACGTGTCGTTCCACTTTCTCGCCATCGCCGAGACCCTTCGAAGCGCGCGCGGACGCGTCGCGATGGTGATGCCCCGCACGCTGCTCTCCGCGCCCGCGGCCGCCGGTCTGAGAGCGCGGCTGACCTCGCGCCTTCGCGCGCTCTACGCGCCCGACGCGGCGAGGCTCTTCGAAGGCGCGCACGTCTTCGTCTGCGTCGTCGCGACGGGCGCGGGCGACGGATGCGCCGTCAGCGTCGACCCCGATCCGTCGAGGGTCTCGTGGCGACGCGTCGAGCTGCGGAGCGCCGCGTGGTGGGCCGCGCTCCACGGCGAGGATCGACCGCGCGCGCCCGAGGGTCCCACGCTCTCGGAGCGCTTCGAACTCAACGCCAGCATGACCGCGAGCGAGGCCTACGAGCTCGCGCCGCTGCTCGTCGACGCGGAGCACGGCGGCGGCGTCGCGCTCGTCACGACGGGCCTCATCGACCGCGGCGCGTGCCACTGGGGCGCGCGTCCCTGCCGCTACCTCAAGCGAACCTTCGCGCACCCCCGCGTCGACCCCGCGCGCGTCGTGCCCGCCAGCATCGCGCGTCGCATCCGCCGCGCGTCGCGTCCGAAGCTGCTCGTCGCGGGGCTCGGGCGCGAGATCGAGTGCTACCTCGACGCGCGCGGCGAGTACCTCGGCGCGGTCTCGACCTGGACGATCACCCATCCGCGCGACGACCTCGCGGCGCTCGGCGCGCTCGCGGACCACCTGCACGCCGACGCGGTGCGCGCGAGGCTGCGCGCCGAGCTCGGGGCCACGGCCCTCGGCGGAGGGAGCATCACGCTCACGCGACGCTTCCTCGAAGCGATTCCGCTGCCCTTCGCGGCGGACGACGCGTGACCCGCGCGGGCCCTCGTGAACACGAACGATTGATCGCCCCCCGCGAACAGCGCGCCGCGGTACGCGAAGACATTTCGGCCCGCTCGCTCTGGAATTACGTGCGCGCTCTGCGCTAGAACCGCCCGTGATGACGCGCTTCAGCTTCGCTACGGTGCTTGGTTCCTGCGGGCTCCTCTTCGTCGCGTGCACCGACGATCCGAAGCCCCCGCCGGTGACCTCCGACGTCCCCGCGGTCGACGTCGCCGACGTCCCCTCCGTCGATCGCCCCGACGTCCCCGTCGTCGACGATCGCCCTGACGCCACGCCGATCGACACGCCCGACGTCACCACGGACACCCCCGGTGACACCGCCGACGTGACGCCCATCGACGTGCCCGCGGGCACGGCGTGGTGCGACCTCCCGATGGGCCCCGACGCCGAGGTGCGCGGCGTGACGCTCCCCGAAGGGTTCTGCGTGCGACGCTACGGTCGCCTGCAGCACCCGCGCGTGATGGGCTTCTCGCCCTCGGGTGACCTCTTCATCACCTCGCCCGGCACCACGGGCCCTGGCGGAACGGGCCCGGGCATCGACGCCATCGCGGTGCTCCCCGACGACAACCGCGACGGCGTCGCCGACAGCGTGACGCCCTACGCGCGCCTCCCGCAGCTCCTCGCCGCGGGCGAGACGGTCAACCCCACGACGCAGACCGTCCACGGCCTGCTCTTTCACAACGGGTTTCTCTACTACACCTTTCAGAACAGCGTGAACCGCGTGGCCTTCCGCGCGGGCGACCGCGCGATCCCCGCGGGCGCGGCGATCCAGAACGTCGCGAACCTCACGGGCTCGGAGCGCTGGACGCACACGCTCGCCGCGGGCGCCGACGGCAGCCTCTACGTCTCGATGGGCATCTACGGCTCGTTCCAGTGTCCGTACCCGTCGCCCGAGCGCGGCGCGATCCTTCGCATCCGAAGCGCGCCGACGGACACCACCCCGCCGCTCAACGGCGAGATCGTCGCGCGCGGGTTCCGCAACCCGATGTACATCCGCTGCCACGCGTGGGGCTGCTACGCGGCAGAGCTCACCGACGACGGGTGGACCGCGCCGGGACGCGAGAAGATCGTCCGCTTCGAGGCCGGTCAGGACTACGGCTATCCGTGCTGCTACGACCGCAACCTCCCGTCGCCCGCGAACGGCGGCAGGGTGTCGTGCGCGACGACGACGGCGAGCATCCTCGGATTCCCCGTGGGCTACACGCCCTTCGGGCATGATTTCGAGCCGGGCAACTGGCCCGCGCCCTACGCCAACGGGATGTTCGTGGGGCTCCACGGTCAGGTCGGATCGTGGACGGCCACGGGCATCAACTGGGCGCCCGCGAACCCCACCACGCACGCGTTCATGAGCGAGAGCGCGCAGCAGTTCATGACCGGCTGGGGGCGTGGAACCCCCAACGAGGGACGCGTCGCCGACATCGCCTTCGCCCCTGACGGAAGGCTCTTCTTCACCGACGATCAACAGGGTCACGTCTACTGGATCGCACCCCGGTCGCTCCAGATTCGCCCCCGGTGACGCCACTGGACCGCGCACACAAATGACCAACAGACGCTCCCTCCTCCTCTCGCTCGCGCTCGTCGCGGCGTGCCGCAACGCGACCCCCGAACCCCCGCCCGCGCCCTCCGCGCTCCCTCCCGGGGCGCAGGGTCAGACCGCGCCGACGCAGATGCCGCCCAACCATCCCCCGACGGGGCAGATGCCGCCCGGACATCCCTCGATGGGGGGGCCCGGCATGGCCGCCCCCGCCCCCGCGGGGCGTGAGCTCCACTGGACCGATCCCGTCGGCTGGCAGCGCGTGCAGCCCGCCTCGTCGATGCGCCGCGCCCAATACTCCATCCCCGGCGCGGCCGCGGGTCAGGAGGCCGAGCTCGCCGTCTTCTGGTTCGGCGCGGGTCAGGGCGGATCGATCGAAGAGAACATCGCGCGCTGGCACAACCAGTTCGTGCAGGAGGGCGCCGCGACGCCGCCGACCACGACGCAGCGCACGGTGAACAACCTCCGCGTGCACCTCACCGAGCGCTTCGGCCGCTTCGGCGGGACGATGGTCGCCCCCGGCGCGCCCGCTCCGCCTCCGCGCGAAGACTGGGGCATGCTCGGCGCGATCGTCGAGACCGATCAGGGCCCGTGGTTCTTCAAGATGACCGGACCCCGCGCGACGATCAACGCCGCGCGCCCGCGCTTCGACGACCTCATCGGGTCGTTCCAGATGCCCTGAAAATCCCCGTCTTCGCGGGCTACGCGCGAGGGAGCAGCACCTTGAAGGTCGTCGCTCCCAGCGCGTCGCGCAGCACCTCGACAGAGCCGCCGCAGCGCATCGCGAGGTCGCGACCGTAGACCTCTCCCACCACCGCGTCTTGTTCGTGGTGCGTGACCCTGGGCGCCGAGGGCGCCGACGCGCACACGTCGATCTCGACGCCACGCGGCGACACCGCGGCGCTCACGCGCACCTCGACCTTCGCGCCGCCGCCCTCGGCGAACTGGTACGCGACGCGCGTCACGAACATCACCAGCGCCTCGGCCAGATACGCCGGCGCGAGCCGCACGTTGGGGAGCGCGCCCGCCGCGGTGACGACCCTCGCGCGGCCCTTCACATACGGCCCCACGAGCGCGACGACCCCGCGAATCACGCCCGCCGCGTCGGCCGTCGTCGAGGCCTCGTCGGCCAGCGAGGCCACCGCGGAGACGCCCTCCCACACGAGCTGCGAGGCGTCCCACGCGTCGTCGAGGAGCGAGGCGCACGCGCGCGTCGAGGGGTGCAGCGGGGCGAGCACGCGAAAGCCCGCGAGCTCGGAGCGCAGCGACGCGTGGGCCGTCGCGAGGGAGGCGTGCGCGGCCACCATCGCGGGCGCGGCGGCGCAGAGGAGCTTGCCGATCGCGGCCTCGCGGCGGTCGCGGCGCACGAGATCGAGCGCCGGTCGCGGAGAGAGCTCGGCGAGTCGCTTCGAGAGCCACGCCGTGCGGAGCGCGACCCCTGCGGCGCGAAGGAGCGGCGCGTCGAGCGTGTGCGGCGAGGCCCCGGCGCGGCGCCACGCGAACCACACGGAGCAGCGCAGGTGCTCGCCCGTCGGGAGGTCCGACGTGATGACGTCTTCGGCCGAGAGGCAGTGCCGCACGGCGCGGTCGAGATCGGCGACCGGAACGGGCGTGAGTTCGACGGCGGTGTCGAGGTCATCGCGGCCGTCGCCCGCTCGCACGAACACCACGCGCTCACCGTCGGGCGCAGCCTCGGTGACCGACCAGACCACGGCGTCGCAACGGTATCGCGCGATGTACGCATCGGAGAGCGCGCGCATCGCGTCGTGCATCGAGGGCGCATCGGCTGCGTGCAGGAATGGCTCGAAGGTGTCGTCGAGGGGCGCGGGCGTCGTCGAGGCGGCGAGGTCGCTCCAGGTGAGATCGTCGGGGACCTCCGCGCGCTCCTCGTGGTGCTCGGCCCAGCCGATCATGCTGGTCGGGCGATCCGCGCGACCGGGCTCGGTGGAAGCGTTTGAGATGACCCCGAAGCGTTTGAGCTCGCTCGCCATGTTCCCCTCGTGCGCACGCACCGCGCGTGCCGCGCGAGGCGTTCGGCGGCCGTGTTGGAGGCCGTCGCCGACGGGAGCGGTTGTATCGGAGCGCGCGCGCGATTCACACGCCGACGGCCACGCCCGCGTTCGATTTCATCGCGGCGGGAGGTCGCAGCGCGTGTCGCGGCTATGCAGCGGGATTCGTAGTGCGCGGTGCGCGCAGCGGAGCGCGGCGCCGTCGCCGCTGCGTTCAGCTCGCGCGGGCCTGGCCGCCGGGGCTGTTCGCGGGGAGCTCGTTGGGGTGCGGCGAGTAGTCGTACTTGCCGTAGTAGTACGCGGGCGAACCTTCGCGGAGGTCGATGGCGTTGAGCACCACGCCGACGACGCGGCTCCCGAGGTCGCGGAGCTGACGCACGACGGCGGCGCCCTGATCGCGGCGGGTGTAGCGCGAGCGGACCACGAGCACGACGCCGTCGAGCTGCGGGCCGAGGGCGAGCGCGTCGGTCACGGCGGTGATGGGCGGCGAGTCGAAGATCACGCGGTCGTACGTCTTGCGGAGCAGCGCGAGGAGCTCGGTCATGCGCTGGCTGTGAATGAGCTCCACGGGGTTCGGCGGGACGGGGCCGCAGACGAGGGTCTGGAGGTTGGGCACCACCGTGTCGAGCACGGCCTCTTCGAGCGTGGCCTCACCGATAAGCACGCTCGAGAGCCCCACCGGCGGGCGCACGCCGAAGACCTTGTGCACGCGCGGGCGGCGCAGGTCGCCGTCGACGAGGAGCACGCGCTTTCCGCTCTGCGCGAGGGTGATCGCGAGGCTCGTCGCGGTGAAGGTCTTGCCCTCGCGCGGCGACGCGCTCGACACCATGAGCATCTGGAAGGGCGTGTCGGGCGACATGAACACGAGGTTCGTTCGGATGCCGCGGGCGAGCTCGGCGACGAGCGACATCGGGTGCGAGTGCACGACGAGGTCGAGGTTCTCGATGGGGGCCTCGTTGGCGTGCGTGTCGCCGTACTGGTAGCGCTTGTGCGCGCGGAGCCCGCGGCTGTTGATGAGCGGCATGTACCCGAGGAAGGTCGCGCGCAGGGTCTCTTCGATGTCCTGCTGCGAGCGCACGGTGCGATCGAGCTGGATGGCGACGAGGGCCGCGAGGATGCCGAGCACGAGGCCGCCGAGGGCGCCGAGCGCGAGGGTGAGGCCCACGCGGGGCTTCACGGGCGCGAAGGGCACGAGCGCGTAGTCGAGCACGCGCATGTTGTTGACCCGGAGCTCCTGCATGAGGTTGCCCTCGGTCGCGCGCTCGAGGACGATGCCGTAGATCTTCGAGTGGTTCTCGCGCTCGCGGGCGAGGCGCGTGTAGACCATCTCCTGCTCGTTGAGGAGCACGGCCTGGCGCTGCGCGTCCATGAGCTCGCTGCGGAGGTTCCCCTCGGCGCGCGTGACGCCGCGGAGCTCGGCCTCGGCGGCGCCCTTGATGTTCTGCACCTCGGCGCGGATCATCGCCATCACGGTGTTGGTGCGGGCGCGCGCGGTCCTGAGCTCCACCGCGGTGGGCAGGTAGCGCGGCTCGAGCGCGGCCTCGTCGCGGCTCGTCGACTCGAGCTGCGTGCGCAGCGTCGTGAGCAGCGACGACTGGAGGAACTCCGGCGCCGTGAGCAGCGAGAGGCCCGCCACGATGTGCTCGTGCCACTCGCGGCGCGCGTCGACGGGCGCGTCGATCGAGGCGCCCGTGCCCCGCGCCCCCGGCGGCGGGAGCGCGTCGACGACGGCCGACGCGGCGCGCTGCACCTCGCCCACGCGACCGGCGAGGTTGAAGCGCCGCGCCTGCGCGTCGGTGAGCGACTCCGAGAGCCGCGCGATGCGGTTGCCGACGATGTTGCGCTGATCGGAGAAGGTGTCGGAGACGATGTTGTGCTGGAGGCGGTACTGCTGGAGGCGATCCTCGGAGCGCGAGAGGTTCTCTCGGAGCTCGTCGAGCTGGTTGCTGAGCCAGCGCACCGCGTCGCGCGTGCTGCCGAGGCGGTGGTCGAGGTTTCGCTGGATGTAGACGTCGGCGATGGTGTTCGCGAGGAGCTGCGCCCTGCGCGGGCTGCGGTCTTCGACGGTGATGTTGACGAGGCGGCTCTCCTTCACGGGGTCGACGCGCGTGCGCGACACGAGGAGGTTCGCCGCGTCGGTCACGGTCACCGAGCGCCACGCCCTGCGGCGCTCCGGCGCGATGCCCACGAAGTCGGGGTCGTGCTGGAGCCCGAGGCGCCGCACGACGCCCTCGGCCACGCCGCGGCTGCGGATCACGCGGTACTGCGTCTCGTAGTACTCGCGGAGGTTCCAGTACGAGGCCGTGCCGCTCGTGTCGACGTCTTCGACCTGGCGGCCGAGGGGCCGCGGGGGGTTCGGTTCGAACTGCACCGTCGCCGTCGCCGCGAAGATCTTCGGCTGCCGCAAGACCCAGAGCGCGTCGAGACAGAGCGCGAGCGCGATGCCGCTCAGCACGATCCAACGGTGCTTCCAGAGGGTCTTGAGCTGCTCGATCAGCAAGCTCGGCGACTCTTGCGAGTCAGGGGCCGGCCGCGCGTTGGCATTCACGATTCGAGTCTCCGGCTTTCAGGTCGATGCGAGCGGATGGTGTTGCCTTCTACCAGATCCGCGGCGCGCTCACAGCGCCCCGGAAGCCACATCATCGACCGATACGTTGCCCGCGGAACACACGGGATTCACGGCCCGCCGTCGGCCTCTCCCGCGTCATTCACCACGGGCGGGAGCGCCAGCGCGGGAACGCCCGCGTCGACCGCGCGACGCGCGCCCACGGGGTCGCAGATCGCCCGCGCCGTGGGGTCGACGGGCTCGCGCTCGAGGAGCGTCGTGCACTGCGCCTCGAGGCCCGGACGGTCGCCCATGCGGGCCGCGAGGATGGCCATCTGGAGCGCGTAGGGCGTCTCGGGCACCGCGAGCGAGTGGGCCATTTCATAGGCCGAATAGGCCGCCCGATCGGCCCCCGCCGCGGCCTCGAGCTCGCCCCGCAGGCCGTGTGCGCGAATGAGACGCTCGAGGTCGGCGCCGGCGGTCTCCTGCATGGCGGCGGTCTCTCGGCGCATCGCCGCGAGGTCGTGGCGGCGCGAGAAGAGCCGCGCGCGAGACTCGTGGAGGGGGTACGTGTCTCGGACGCGCGTGAGCGCCCGGTCGAGGGCCCGCAGCGCCCCGTCTTCGTCGTTGCGCGCGAGGAGCACGTCGGCGAGACACACCGTGCCCGTAGGCTCCGCGGGCGCCGAGCGCTCGATGCGCTCGCAGTACCGCGCGGCCTCGACGAGGTCGCCGCGGATGCGCGCTGCGTAGGCCCTGCGCTGAAGCGCGAACACGAAGCCATTCGAGCGCTCGAGGAGGAGCTCGTCGGCCATCGCGGCGTAGGCGGGCTCCGGCGCGCGCGCGGCGATGCCGTTCAGGAACTCCACGCCCGCGTAGTTGTTCGGGGCCACGCGCTGGAGCTCCTCGCGCGTGGGCAGCGGGCGGAGGCGCAGCGCGACCTGCGCGCAAGGCACCGGCGCGAGCGACGTGCGGCGGAGCACCTCGGAGACCTCGAGCAGCGCCTGACTCCGGCGGTTGCCCACCGCGAGGATGCGCGCGAGGAGCAGGTGCGGCTGCGCCCACTGGGGCGAGAGCTCCATCGCGCGGGCGACGAAGCGCAGGGCCGTGGGGTGCCCGTCGGCGACGGCGTAGGAGCCCATCACGAGCTGGAGGTACGGATCGCCGGGGTGCCTCGCCACGATGGCGCGCGCCTCGGGCGTGAGGAAGAACGTCGAGCTCTCGCGGAGCTGCCGCTCGACGCGGTCGCGATCAGCCTCGAGACCCGAGCGCCACGCGGTGAGCCCGAGGAGGGCCACCACCGCGATCGCCGCGAAGCCCGGCCACCGCGCGAGCGTCTCGGCGCGCGGGAGCGGGCGACGCCAGCCGCGCGCGTACCAGCCCGAGAGCACGCCCCCGAGCACCGCGGCCACGTAGCCGACGCCGCCGAGGTAGAGCGAGAAGTCGACGAGGTCGTGCGCGACGAGCGAGAGCAGCGCGCACCACGCGGCGAGGGCCGTGGGCGGCGCCTCGGCGGGCGGAAACCAGCGGCGCATCGCGCGGACGCCGAAGTACATCGCCGCGACGCCCGCGATCACGCCGACGCTCAGGAGCAGGTCGACGGGCAGTGACTCGACGCGCAGAAAGGTCCGCTCGGCGTCGAGGCGCCCGCCCGCGGAGCCCACCACGGGGAGCGCGCCGCTGCCGTACCCGAGGAGCTCGTGTCCGCGCAGCAGCCCGAGGGCGCGGCGAAACACGCTGAGCTTCGAATGGTCGCCCTCGGTGTACTCGGTCACGAGCCGCGACGAGGTGAGCCACGCGCCGCCGAGAAAGGTCGCCGCCGCGGCCGCGTAGCCGAGCCAGGTCTGGAGCGCGGGGCGCTTGCGGGGCTTGCGGTCCTCGCCCGTGGTGCGCGCGTCGAGCGCGAAGAGCACCACCACGCCGCCCGCGGCCGACGCGACGCCGCCGCGCGAGAGCGTGAGCGCGCAGACCGCGCCGCAGAGCATCGCCGCCGAGCCGTGGACGATCTTCGCGACGGTCTTCTCGGCCTGGAGCGCCTGACCGAGCCAGAGGATCGCCGCGGCGCCCGTGAGCGCCGCGAGGTGGTTCGCGTTGAGGAGCGGTGAGAGGACAGGCGGCGCGGCCTGCACCGGGCGATAGAAGCCGTAGACGAGGTCCTGCCCGGTGCTGAGGTGCGCGAAGCCGATGACGGCGGCGAGGAGGCCCGTCGAGGCGCAGAGGTTGTAGAGCCGCTCGAGGCCGTCGCGACGAGACGCGTGCACCGAGGCGAGGTAGGCCGCCGCGAGCCCGAAGAGGTACACGAGGTCGACGAGGCCGGTGCCCGGGTCGTGGTGGAGCGGCCGCCACGTCGAGGCGCGATCGATGCGCCACGCAGACCACGCGAGCCGCGAGGCCTCCTCGGAGCTGCTGTCGACGAGGCGAAGGAGCGCGCCGGGGAGCGGCAGGAGCTGGAGGATCCCCGCGACGGAGAGCACCGCGAAGAGAAGCAGCGCCGGGTCGCGACGGAGCGCGTGGCGGTCGACGCCGGTGACGGCGAGCGCGACGCAGGCCACGAGCGCGAAGAAGGGGACCGACGGGGCCCACGCGCCGCCGAGGGCGAGCATCGCGCCGAAGAGCACGACGCCGAGGACGGGCACGGCGTAGCGGGTTCGTAGGCGAGGGACGTCGACGGCGTCGATCAGCGCTCGAACGGGGTTGGGTTCCTGCACGGTGAGGCTCACGCGCTCGAGGAGTCGTTGATCTGGCACGGGCGGGTCGATGCTCCGTCCGGCAACGGTTGCCGTGACGCTCGCGAGCGTTCATCACGCAGAGCGTCGCCGCCCCGTTGGTAGACCGAAGTGCGCGCTCGCCGCAATGCCTGACCGGAGGTCCGCGCGCGCCTCGCGGACGTCGTTGGCGCGCGGAGCCGTCCGTGGTATCGACGCGCCGCCTCGGAGGCGCATCGGCGCGCACGGCGAGGCGCGGCAACAGGAGCGCACGGTGACAGACTCCCCCCTCGCGAAGCGAAGAGTGCTGGTGACAGGCGGCAATGGCTTTCTCGGCAGCCACGTGGTCGACACGCTGCGAGGGAGGGGCGCTCGGGAGATCATCGTCCCCCGCTCATCCGAGTGGGACCTCACCGACGCGGCGAAGACCCGCGCGATGTTCGACCGCTACCAGCCCGACCTGGTGATGCACCTCGCGGCGCGCGTCGGCGGCATCGGCGCCAACCGTCGCCAGCCCGGCACCTTCTTTCGCGACAACATGGCCATGGGGCTCAACGTCCTCGAAGAGGCGCGCCGCGCGGGCACCGCGAAGGTCGTCATCGCGGGGACCATCTGCGCGTACCCCAAGTTCGCCCCCGTCCCCTTCCGCGAAGACGACCTCTGGAACGGCTACCCCGAAGAGACCAACGCCCCCTACGGCATCGCCAAGAAGGCCCTGCTGGTCATGGCCCAGGCGTACCGCCAGGAGTTCGGTTCGAACTTCGTGATGGTGTTCCCCGTGAATCTCTACGGGCCGCGAGACAACTTCGACCTCGAAGACTCGCACGTGATCCCCGCCATGATCCGCAAGTTCATCGACGCCGAAGCCCGCGGCGAGCGCTCGGTCACCCTCTGGGGCGACGGGACGCCCACGCGCGAGTTCCTCTACGTCGACGACGCCGCCGAGGGGCTCACCCTCGCGGCCGAGCGCTACAACGACCCCGACCCGGTGAACCTCGGCGCGGGCTTCGAAATCACCATGCGCGACCTCGCGGACGAGATCGGCAAGCTCACGGGCTACTCGGGCACCATCGTGTGGGACCCCAACCGCCCCAACGGCCAGCCGCGCCGCAAGCTCGACGTCACCCGCGCCGCGGAGCGCTTCGGCTTCACCGCGCAGACCACCTTCACCCAGGGGCTCACGAAGACCATCGCCTGGTACCGCGAGCACCGTGAAGAGATCGCCGCACGCGAAGCGGCCCGCAGGACCTCATGAAGCGCGCCCTCATCACAGGCATCACCGGACAGGACGGCTCGTACCTCTCGGAGCTGCTGCTCCAGAAGGGCTACGAGGTCCACGGCATCGTGCGCCGTTCGAGCTCGTTCAACACCGAGCGCATCGACCACATCTACCGCGACCCCCACGAGTCGGGCGTGCGGCTGCACCTGCACTACGGCGACCTCAACGACGCCTCGTCGCTCCAGTCGATCGTGTCGACGGTCAAGCCCGACGAGGTCTACAACCTCGGCGCCCAGAGCCACGTGCGCGTGAGCTTCGACATCCCCGAGTACACGGGCGAGGTCACCGCGCTCGGCACCGTGCGGCTCCTCGAGGCGATCCGGAAGGAGCACGTCGCCTGCAAGTTCTATCAGGCCAGCTCGAGCGAGCTCTACGGCAAGGTCGTCGAGACGCCCCAGAAGGAGACGACGCCCTTTCACCCGCGCAGCCCCTACGCGGTGGCCAAGGCCTACGCCTACTACATGACCCTGAACTACCGTGAGGCCTACGGGATGTTCGCGGTCAACGGCATCCTCTTCAACCATGAGAGCGAGCGCCGCGGCGAGACCTTCGTCACGCGCAAGATCACGCGCGCCGTGGGGCGCATCAAGCACGGGCTCCAGAAGGAGCTCTTTCTCGGCAACCTCGACGCCCGCCGCGACTGGGGCTACGCGCCCGACTACGTCGAGGCGATGTGGCGAATGCTCCAGACCGACAAGGCCGACGACTATGTGGTCGGCACGGGCGAGACCCACTCGGTCCGCGAGTTCGTCGAGCTGGCCTTCACCCGCGCCGGGCTCAACTGGGAGGACCACGTCCGCGTGGACCCGCGGTACTTCCGCCCCGCCGAGGTCGACCTGCTCCTCTCGGACCCCACGAAGGTGCGCGAGGCCCTCGGGTGGACGCCCACCGTCGGCTTTCACGAGCTCGTGAACCGCATGGTCGACTCGGACCTCGCCCTCGCCGCGCGCGAGAAGCGCATCCTCGGCTGATCTACGCGACCGTCGTCGCGGCCACCGAAGCGAACGAAATGATCCTCGGCATCGACGCCTCGAACCTCCGTTACGGCGGCGGGATCACGCATCTCACCGAGCTCCTCTCCGTCGCCGACCCCGAGGCCCACGGATTCTCTCGCGTCATCGTGTGGGGCGGGCGGGCCACCCTCGACCGTCTCGCGGATCGCCCCTGGCTCACGCGCGTCGCCGAGCCCGCGCTCGACGGCAACATCGCCGCCCGCACGCTCTGGCAGTCCGTCGAGCTCCCTCGCCGCCTCGCGCGCGAGCGCTGCGACCTGCTCTTCGCCCCCGGCGGAACGGCGCCCGCCCTCGCCCGCCCCCGCGTGGTGATGTGCCGCAACATGCTGCCCTTCGACCCCGTCGAGCGGCGCCGCTACCGGCTCACGGCCACGCGCGCGCGCCTCGAGGTGCTCCGCGTCGCGCAGGCCCGCTCCTTCGCCTCGGCCGACGGCGTGATCTTTCTCACGCACTACGCCCACGACGCCGTTCGCGCCGCGATGCCGAGCGCCCCGAAGCGCGCGGCCATCATCTCGCACGGCGTGAACCCCCGCTTCTTCGCCGAGCCGAAGCCGCAGCGCGCGCTCGCAGACTGCACGCAAGACAACCCCTTCCGCTGGGTCTACGTGTCGACGGTGACGCGCTACAAGCACCAGTGGGCCGTCGCCGAGGCGATGCGCGCGCTGCGCGCCGAAGGGCTCCCCGTGGCCATCGAGTTCGCGGGCCTCGGCGATGACCCGCAGTCCGTGACCGCGCTCTCGTCGCGCCTCCGCGACTACGACCCCGCGAGCCGTTGGACCTCGTGGAAGGGTCACCTCCCCTTCGCCGACATCGTCGACGCGTACCGCCGCGCCGACGCCGCCGTGTACGCGTCGTCGTGCGAGAACATGCCCAACATCCTCCTCGAGTCGATGGCCTCGGGCCTCCCCGTGGCGTGCTCCAACCGCGGACCGATGCCCGAGATCATCGGCGACGCGGCGGCGTTCTTCGACCCCGAAGACCCACACGACATCGCCCGCGCCGCGCGCGTGATGCTCCGCTCGCCCGATGCGCGCGCGAAGATGGCGGCCGACGCGGTCGCCCTCGCGCGGCGCTACTCGTGGCACCGCTGCGCCGACGAGACCTTCACCTTCCTGCGCGACGTCGCGACGTCGACGACGCGCGCTCCACGCTGAGGTAGTTCCCATGCTCCAGGTCGTTCAGGATGTTCGCAGCGGCAAGACCGGGGTCCGAGAGATCCCCGACCCGGTGGCCGCGCCCGGCCAGGTCGTCGTCGCCGCCGCCGCCTCGCTCGTCTCCGCGGGGACCGAGCGCTACGTCGTCGAGCTCGCGCGCAAGAGCCTCATTGGCAAGGCCCGCGAGCGGCCCGACCACGTCCGCCGCGTGATCCAGAAGGTGCAGCAGGAGGGCCTCTTCTTCACCGCGCAGCAGGTGATGGCCAAGCTCGACGAGCCCATGCCCCTCGGCTACTCGTCGGCGGGCGTCGTGCTCGCCTGCGGCCGCGGCGTGCAGGAGTACAAGCCCGGCGACCGCGTCGCCACCACGGGGCCCCACGCGGGCATCGTGAGCGTCTCTCGCATGGGCTGCGCGCGCGTGCCCGACAACGTCACCTTCGAACAGGCGGCGTACACGTCGGTGGCCTCCATCGGCCTCGAAGGCGTGCGGCTCGCGAAGGTCACGCTCGGCGAGCGCGTGCTGGTCATCGGCCTGGGGCTCATCGGTCAGATGGTCGTCGCGATGCTCAAGGCGTCGGGGTGCAGGGTCTTCGGCACCGACATCGACCCCGCGAAGCTCGACCTCGCGAAGACCTTCGGCGCCGACGCGGTGGGCGTCGGGTCTCCGCGCGACGCGATCCGTAATTTCGCGGGGCCTCAGGGCGTCGACGCGGTGATCATCACGGCCTCGACGAAGGACAACGGCCCCATCGAGTTCGCCGCCGACGTGGTGCGCACGCGCGGTCGCATCGTGCTCGTGGGCGTGACGGGGCTCAACGTGCCCCGCCCTCCCTTCTTCATGAAGGAGATCGAGTTCACGGTGTCGTCGTCGACGGGCCCCGGGCGCCTCGATCCGCAGTACGACGAGAAGGGCGTCGACTACCCCTTCGGCTTCGTCCGCTGGACCGCGCAGCGCAACATGGAGAGCGTGCTCGACATGATCTCCGCGGGTCGTCTCCCCGTGGAGAAGCTTACGTCGCACCGCTTCCCCGTGGAGCGCTGCGCGGCGGAGGCTACGACCTCATCACCTCAGGCGCGCCGGTGCTCGGCGCGATCATCGAGTACCCCGAGGCGCCCGCGAAGCCGCGGCGTCGCATCGACCTGAAATCATCGCGGCGTGAGAGCGCCGGGGACCTCGGCGTGAGCCTCATCGGCGCGGGCAACTACGCGCGCGTCGTGATGATCCCCGCCCTCGCGCGCGTCGGCGGAAAGGTCTCGTGGCGGGGCATGTGCACGGCGCGCGGAATGAACGCGGAGCACTCGGGCCGCAAGCTCGGCTTCTCGTTCGCCACCACCGAGGCGCAGGAGATCTTCAACGACCCGGGCACGCGCGCGGTCTTCATCGCGACGCGCCACGACCTGCACGCCGAGCTCGTGTGCGACGCGCTGCGCGCGGGCAAGCACGTCTTCGTCGAGAAGCCCCTGTGCATCTCGGCCGCGGAGCTCACGCGCGTCGCCGCCACCGTCGAGGAGCTCGGCGACCGATGCCCCATCGTGATGGTGGGCCTCAACCGCCGCTTCGCGCCCGCGACGAAGACCGTCCGCGAGTTCTTCTCGGGCGTCGCACCCATGACCGTGGGCTACCGCTTCGCGTCGGGCTACCTCCCCGCGAACCTGTGGCACCAGGACGAGGAGGTCGGCGGCGGAAGGATCATCGGCGAGGGCGTCCACGCGATCGACACGTGCGTCTCGCTGGTGGGCTCTCCGCCGGTGCGCGTCTTCGCCGAGTCGATCGGGTCTTCGCGGGGCGTCGAGACCACCGACGATCAGGTGTTCATCACGATCCGCCACCAGAACGGCAGCCTCTCGAACATCTCGTACCAGGCGGGCGGAGACCGGGCCTCGCCCGTCGAGCGCTTCGAGGTCTACGGCGGCGGACGCACGGCCCACGTCGACGAGTTCGACGCCGTGAGCATGTGGCGCAACGAGAAGCTCACGACGGCGAAGTACGACCGCGACCGCGGCCACGCCAACGGCTTCAAGGCCTTTCTCGACGCGTGCAGGAACGGCGGCGCGTGGCCCATCCCGTGGAGCGAGGTCTACGGCACGATGTGGGCGGGCCTCATGGCGATGCGCTCGCTGCGCGAGGGCTCACCGATCGACCTCGACGCCACCGACGGCTGAAGCGCCGAGCGCGTCGGCGCTCCCCACGCCCGCGAACACTTCGCGGCGTCCGACACACACGCTCGCAACAGATGCAGAGCGCACGGAGCCCGGCTCGGCGTTCACGCGTCGACGGCGCCCGTCGCGAGGAGCCGTCTCGCCCGCTCGATCGCCTCCGTCGCGCCCGCCACCACGAGCACGTCGTGGACCGCCAGCGACTCGTGCGCGACGGGCACCCTCCCCCGCGCCTCGCCGCGCTGGAGCACCAGCACCGTCGCCCCGCTGCGCCCGCGCAGGTCGAGCTCGGCCAGCGTCCGACCTGTCGCGTAGGCGCCCTCCTCCACGCGCAGCGCCACGGGGACGCCGAGGCCCGCGAACATGCCATCGATGCCCGCGAGCGCACGTGACTCGTCGCCGCTGTGCGACTGCGACGCGAGCGCCTCGATCACGACCTGCACCACGGCGCGGACGTGGCCGTCGAGGTCCGTCGCGCGCGCCCAGAAGAGCGCGCAGAGCAGCACGATCAGCGCGCCGACGCCGGCGGCCGCCCACCACACCGGCACGTGCCTCGCGACCACGAGCAGCGGCGCCGCGCACACGAGCGAGAGCGCCGCGAGCTGAAAGGTCGCCGCGAGCATCCGGCGCGCCGAGCGGGCGAGGTCGACGCCGCCCTCGCGCATGGGCACGGCCTCTTCGGCGACCGCGTTGCCGAAGCGCTGCGCCACGCGCACGCCGCCGACGAAGAAGGGCACCGCGACGACGACGCCGAGCGCCACCGACGTCGACGCGGCGTAGTCCTCGGGCATCGACGTCGCCCGCACGAGCGCGCCCGTGATCGTGCCGTGGAACCGCGCCGCGACGATCGCCACGACGTTGATCCCCGCCACGTCGAGGAGGAGCCCGCGGAGGTAGCGCCGCCACTCCGCGACGCGGCGCGCCTTCGAAGACGCGCGGAGCTGCTCGATCCACTGGCCGTAGAGCGCCGCGAAGGTCTGGAGCGGCGCCGGGAGCGCGCGGTCGACGAGGCCCGCGAAGGGCTCCGCGGCGCGCACCATCCACGGCGTGAGCATCGTGGTGATGGCCGACACGGCGACGGCGACGGGCTGGAGCTTCGGCGACACCGCGCCGAGCGACACGCCGAGCGCGGCGATGATGAACGAGAACTCGCCGATCTGGCCGAGGCTCACGCCCGCCGTGAGCGAGCGCCGCACGCCGTGTCCCCCGAGAAAGGCGCCGAGCGTGACGCCCGCGACCTTGCCGACGACGACGACGGCCGTGAGCGACGCCACGGCGCCCGCGTGGCGCACGATCACCGAGGGGTCGATCTGCATCCCGACGGCGACGAAGAAGACCGCCGCGAACATGTCACGCACGGGCTCGACGAGCGACTCGACCGTGCGCCCCTCGCCCGACTCCGCCACGAGCGCGCCCGCGAGAAAGGCGCCGAGCGCCACGGAGTAACCCGCGTGACGCGCGAGGAGCGACGACGCGAAGCACAGGCCCACCGACGCGACCACCGTGGTCTCGGGGCGCTCGAGGCGGAGCACGAGGCGGATCACGCGCGGCACGACGAGCATGCCCACGGTGAGCGTCGCGACGAGAAAGGCCACGAGGCGCAGCGCGGCGCCCGCGACGATCGACGCGGAGACGCCGCGGCCCGACGAGAGCGCGCTGAAGGTCGCGAGCGCGAGGATGGCGACGAGGTCCTCGACGATGAGCACGCCGAAGACGAGGTCGCGGAGCTGCCCCTCGACGCGGCGCTCGCGAAAGACGCGCGTCACGATGGTGGAGCTCGAGATCGCCACCATGCCCGCGGTGTACATCGAATCGTTGGAGGTCCAACCGAGGGCGCGCGCGACGGTGAAGCCGAGCGCGGCGACGACGCCCACCTCGATGAGCGCCACGGCGACCGACGAGGCGCCGACGCGGAGGAGCTTCCGCAGGCTGAACTCGAGCCCGAGGGAGAACATCAGCAGGATCACGCCGAGCTCGGCGATCGCCTCCGCCGTGTGCGGATCGATCGAGAGCGGCCCGCGCACCTGCGGCCCCACGAGGAGCCCCGCGAGCAGGTACCCGAGCACCACGGGCTGACGGAGGCTCTGGAACACCACCGTCGTCACCGCGGCGACGCAGAGCACGACAGAGAGACTGGTGAGAAACGCGTGCCCCGTGTCCATCGCGGCGCGGCCCTCCTTCGGTCGACTCCCGGACAGCACTTGTGGCGCCGGGCACGCTCGACCGCAAGGCGCGCCGCTCAGTTCAGGAGCTTCGGCGCCTCGTCGTCCTCGTCGTCCTCGTCGTCGGCCTGCGCGACAGGGCCCGAGTGGTGATGCACGAGGCGCCACGCGCGCTCCTCACGCACGAAGACGTTGGTGGCCGACATGGTGCCCTGACGATCGCCCTCGGAGACCGTCTCGAGGCACACGACACAGGCCACGTCGCCGAGCAGCGCGACGCGCGCGTCGCGGACCCTCACCTCGGGCACGCCGGTCTCGAAGATGGCGCGCCACGAGCGCAGCACGACCTCGCGACCTTCGAGCGGCTCCCAGCCGGGGTGGACACACAGCACGGGCGAGTCTCGCGACCAGAGGATGTCCATCGCGACGAGGTCCTGCGCGCGAAACGCGGCGTAGAACGCGTCGTTGGCGACGAGCACGGCGCGCTCCTCGGGCGTCACCGCGGCGCGTCTCCGTCGGGGAGCACCGACACCTGCGCCTCGTCGATGTCATCGCTCGTCGCGGCGGGCGGCGCCGACGACGGCACCATCGACGGCAGGTGCGACGCGTTGTCGGCGAGCATGCGGAGGTACAGCTTCGCCGGGCGCTGCGTGGGGTCGAGCGCGATGGCCTTGCGCCACACGGCCTCGGCGTCGTCGCGCCGTCCGAGGCGAAAGTACGTGAGCCCGAGGGCCACGAGGGCGGGGCCGTTGTCGGGCGCGGCGGCGACGGCGGCCTCGAGCTCGGCGCGCGCGCCCGCGAGGTCTCCGTCACTGCGCAGGGCGACGCCGAGGCGCGTGCGGAGGTCGGTGCGGTCGGGCGAGAGCGCGAGGGCCTTGCGGTACTCCTCGATGGCCTCGGCGTGCAGCCCGAGGTCGGCGTAGGCGTGCGCGGTCTCGGCGTGGAGCGACGCGAGGCGACCGCGGCCGTAGCCGTCGAGCCTCGCGCCCGCGGAGCCCGCGGTGCTCATCGCCGCGGCGACGCGTCGGGCCTCGGCGTAGAGCCCGAGCTCGTTGCACGTGATCGCGAGGTTGACCGCGGACTCCGAGCGCGTCGCGTCGAGCGCGACGGCCCTCGCGAAGCTCTCGCGCGCGGCCTTGAGGTCACCCCGCTCGTGCTGGATGAGCCCCAGGAGGTCGTGCGCCTCGGCGATGGCGTCGTTCTGCCGGACGACCTCACGGAGGATCGTGTCGGCGGTGTTCGCGTCGCGGCGGGTGTAGTGCTCGCGCGCAAGGTTCAAGAGCTGTCGAACGGAATCGGTCACGGTGCACCGCAGCGTCGCCCGACGGGGGCGATCACCGCGCACCTTACCTCTACCGCGGGGGCGGTGTCTCGCGGGTTGTGCCGGAGGTCCCCACGTCTTCGATGGCGCCGGTGTCTTCGGCGTCGGTGGCGGGTGCCCCCTCGGGGCGCACGGGCGTCGCGTCGCCGGGTCCGAGGCGGCGGAGGTGCTCCCTCGCGGCGGCGGTTTCGGCGGCGTTGGGGTAGGCCTCGACGAGCTGGGTGAACGCGCCGCGCGCGTCCGCTGCGTGATTCATGCGCAGGTACACCTCGCCGAGGCGCAGGAGCGCGAGGGGTTCGAGGCCCGAGTCGTGGAAGTTCGCGAGCACGCCGAGGAGCCTGCTGGCCGCGGCGGCGTAGTGGTCGCGCGAGCTGTAGAAGTTGGCGACGTAGACCTCGTGGCGCGCGAGCACCTCGCGGACGTGGCGGAGGTGTCGTCGCGCCTCGGGGCCGTGCTCCGACGTGCCGTGATCGCGGACGAAGCGCGCGAGCGCGGTCTCGGCGTCGTGCGCGGCGGAGAGGTCTCGCTCCCAGCTCGGCGGCGTGAGGAACCAGTCTTCGGGGAGCTGCTCGAGGTGGCACCGCGCGATCATGAAGCGCGCGTAGGGCGCCTCGGCGTGGCCGGGGTGATACCGCAGCCACGAGCGAAACGCGGCGAGCGCCTCGGTGTAGCGCTCCTGCCGGAACTCGATGTCGGCGAGGCGGAGCTCCGCGAGGGTGGCCACGCGGCTCGTGGCGTTGGCGCGCTGGATCGCGCGGAACGCCTCGGTGGCCTCGGGCCACGACTCGTCGCGGTAGAGGTCCATCGCGCGGTGGTAGTTCTGATCGGCCTCCTCGGCGGGCGAGGATGCGGGCACCGGGGTCCCCGTGGTCGCGCAGGCGGGCGCCACCGCGCAGAGGACGGCGAACGCGAGCGAGGCGAGCTTCGGGGTGGGCGTCATCGGAGGGTTTGCCGGGCGGACCCATAGCCGAGTTCGTCGGCGCGGGCAACGACCGCGCGCCGCGAGGCGTCAGGGCATGCGGTAGGGCGAGAGGAAGCTCCACACGCGCGAGGCCACCGTGGCCGAGAGGTAGTGCCCGCCGCCGTCGAAGAGCGTGGTCGAGACCGTGTGGCCGCGGGCGCGCAGCAGCGCTTCGAGGGTGCACGTGTGATAGACCGACACGAGCGGATCGGCCGTGCCGTGAAGCAGGATCGCGGGACCGTGGCGCCCGGTGGTGGGCACCGGGACGGGCAGCTCGGGGCCCGCGCAGGTGCACCAGCCCGACTGCGTCGAGAGCGCCGCGCAGGTGGTTCCTGCGCCCTGGAACCGGCACGACTGCTGGGGGTTGCAGCGCGAGAGCCCCGCGGAGTTCTCGCCGAAGCCCACCACGCGCTCGCAGAGCACCTGCGCGACCATGTACGCCATGAAGCCGCCGTTCGAGTGGCCGTACGCGTAGACCCGCGCGGGGTCGATGTTGTAGGCGCGCCGGGCCTCTTGAATGATGGCCCGCACGAGCACGAGGTCTTCGTTGGTGTCGGGGTTGGGGTTGTTGGCGGTCTCCCAGTAGGTGCCGTTGCCGCCGGGGTGGTCGAAGTCGGCCCCCTCGCCGCCGAACCAGCGCGAGGTGGGCGCGATGAAGATCACGTTGTTCGACGCGATGACCGTCGAGGCCCCCGAGTCCGAGAGCATCACGGCGCCGTCGCCGTTGGTGCCGTGGAACGCGAGCATGAGCGCGGGGTTGGGCCCGAGGGTCACGGGCATCTGGATCCACACGTCGCGGCGGCTCCCGAGCACGCGCATCGGCAGGAGGAACGAGCGCCCGTCGGTGCGCGTCGAGAAGGTCCCCACGTAGGCCACCGGGTCCGGCGGGATCGTGGTGCTCGCATCGGGGGCGACGTCGACGGTCGCGTCGACACCCGCGTCGAGCGTCGCATCGGGACGGTCGACGGCCACGTCGACGGCGACGTCCGCGACGGTGGTGTCGGGGCGATCGACGGCCACGTCGGCCACCACGTCGATCACGGTCGCGTCGGGACGATCGACGGCCACGTCGGCCACCACGTCGACCACCGTCGTGTCAGGGCGATCGACGGGCACATCGACGACCGCATCGACCACCGTCGTGTCGGGGCGATCGACGGGCACGTCGACGGCGGCATCAATGACCGTCGTGTCGGGGCGATCGACAGGCACGTCGACAACCACATCGACGACCGTCGTATCGGGGCGATCGACGGGCACGTCGACGACGGTCACATCCGGGCGGTCGACCGCGACGTCGAGCACGGCCGCGTCGGGGCGATCGACGGCGACATCGACGGGGACCACCACATCGGGCGCGACCACGTCACGCACGACCACATCGGGCACCACGACATCGGGCGCGACCGCGTCGGGCAGCGCGACATCGGGCGCGACCACATCGGGCACGAGCACGTCACGCGTGACCACGTCGGGCAGCACGACGTCGGGCAACACGACGTCGGGCAGCACCACATCGGGCGCCACGACATCGGGCATCATCTCGCGCGGGCGATCGTCGACGCTCGCGTCCTGCAAGGGAGCGTCCTCGCGCGACGCGTCGTCGGCGACGAGCGCGTCGGGGGGCATCGCCATCATCCCGCTGTCGAGCGGGGCGTCATCGCCGGGCGAGACGTCGTCGCCCACGACGTAGGTGCCGCTCCCGCCACCGGGCGGATCCGCGCCTCCGCAGCCGATCACCGAAGCCAGAGCGAGCGAGAGCGCGAGCGAGTGGGCTTTCATCGGCTGCACACCGAATGCCCGATTCTGTCACATTGTGTCAACCCGCCACGGCCCGGAGACCAGGACCTCCCAACGGACGGCGACAGGAAACGTCCACGCGGTTGGACGAGCCGCGAGGCTTGCGCACAGCGTGAGGCGGCCTCCCCAAGACGAGGATGAGGTTGGCGCAGCGTGTCGAGTCGCGGGTCGTTGTGGAGGCGTCCAACGCGAGAGGTCGCCGGGGATCCCTCACCCAAGCAGGGCGAAGTACACCTCCAGGTCCAGCTCCCCGGGGCCCGGCAGCAGCACGCGTCGCAGCGCGTCCCGCAGCTCCCCCCACGACGGGCGGCTGCGCAGGCGCACCCCGCGCAGCCATCCCACCACGTTGAACGCCAGCAACCGAAGCCAGCTCAGCAGCTGCAGCGGATGGCGATCGGGGGCCGCCGCGGCGTTGCTCGCCCACGCCGTCCCGTCCTCCTGCCACACCACGTCCAGCGTCCAGTTGCAGTCGTTCTCGATGCCCCAGTGGCCCCGCACCACCCACAGGATCTGGGACCCCGACAGCAGACCCCACGGCATGTTCGTCACGAACCACCGTTCCATCGTCACCTGCTCACGGCCCGCGTCGTCCAGCGTCACCGTCTGCACCAGCCAGCCCTGGCGCACGTGCGCCCAGCCCTCCCAGCCCGCGATCGCGTCGGTGCGCAACAGCCGCCGCTGCACGCTCCGGCCGTCGCGGCGCTCCCAGTTCGAGACCGCGTCGGGCTGACCGACCCGCGGGCGCAGCATCCGCTCCAGTTCCGCCCGTAGGGTGGGCTGCGAGGCGTTGACGCGCATCACATAGCCGTAGCCGTCCCCGTCGATCAGGGCTGCATTGGCCTGCGAGGTGTAGCCCGCGTCGAGCGTCACGGCGCTGAACAGCTCCGTGTGCTTCCATGCCTGAACCAGCGCCCGCCAGAAGGTGGGGAAGTGCCCCATCTCGTTGGTCTGCGGGGGGATGAAGTCCTGGTCGATGCAGGGCCGCGATGCGGCGCTGGTGAGCACCGCGCGCATCGCCCGCAGGTTCCAGACCCCGTCCTGGAGTTGGCACCGCGAGTCGCCGCGGTGGTCGCCCGTCCAGACCGTCTTGCCGTCGACGGCGAGCACGCCCAGAGGCAGGCCCACGGGCCGCAGGGTCTTGCTGCGGAGCATGGCGCGCACCTGCGCGCGCAGGGCCGAGCGTGCGGGTCGCGGGTCGATGCGCTCGAAGGTGTAGGCCAGGGTGCTGTCGGGCACCTTGATCGCCATCTGCTCGCTGGCCCGCTCGACTCCCTTCATGGAAGGTGTCTGGAGGATGGCGGCGGTGAGGAAGACGTCGAGGAGGTAGGCGAAGCCCCACCGCTTTCCCTTGCGTCGTCGAGGGTCGTGCAGCAGCGCGGTGAGCTGATCGAGGAGCTGCACCCGTTGCAGAAAGCGCTTGATTCGTCTGGGGATCCGCGGCGATGTCATCCTTCGGTTGGCGGCCGTGGGGATCGGTCGGGCGTGGCTGCGAACTTCGACCGTCCGATCTCCCGGCCGTCGGCCTCCGCCCGCAGATCTACGCGAGCGAAGCCGCTGCGTGGGCGCGAATTTGCGCCCGGAGCTCCGATCGCCATGCCAACCGCTGCGCACAGGCACGCGGTAAGGGTCTACCTACCGTTCATTGGGAGGCCCTGAGCGCGGGGGCAGGATCACGAAGGGATAGGTGAGCGTCACCTGCTGCGCGCGGAACCGGGGGAAGTGCGCCCGCCGCACGACGCCGCTGATGCACTCGCCCGCCGCCGAGTTGCCGAACTGGCCGCTCACGTTGGCCGACGAGACCGTTCCGTCGTTGGCGATCACGAGGCTCACGGGGGCCGTGCCGGTCTGCCCGTTGGTGCACGATCGCACGGCGCCGTTGAGCCCCGAGAGCACGCCCGTGATCTGCGAGCGCGTCGGGCGCTCGGGGAGATCCGCGGGTGCGGCCTCTGCCGCGGGCGCGGCCTGGGCGGGCGCTCCGCCACCCGCGACGCGCGCCATGAGGTCGTCGACGGAGCGGGCGCCGGGTGCCGCGGGCGCCGTGGGGCGGGCCGCGGGCTGCGCGGCGGGCGGAGCAGGAGGCGGCGTCGGCGCTGCGTGCGCGGTGGTCGGCGCGGGCGCTTCACGCTCCGCGACGCTATCCGTCGCGGCGCCGGTCGCGCCAGCCTGCGCGCGAGCGGGGGCTGCAGCGGGGCGTCGCGCTGCGACCGCAGGCGCAGCGGCAACGGCCGCGGGCGCGGCGGGAGGCTGCGCAGCGGCGAGCTCACGGGTTTCGGCGGGCGCGTGCGCTGCGGGCGGAGGCGCGGCGGGAGGCGTGGGTGCCGCGGTCTGCGCGGGCTCCGCGGCGACGGTGCTCGGCGCCGGGGGCGCGACGGACTCGGGCTGCGGAGGCGGCGGCGCCGTGGGCTGCGCGGCGGCGGGCATCGCGACGGGGGGCGCGCTCTGCGGGGCGGGCGCGGCGGCCGTCGGCGTCGCGGGGGCCTCGGTGGTCGAGGGCGCGGCGCCGCCGGTGGTCTCGTTCTGCGAGCCCGACTGCATGTTCGTGTAGAGCGCGAAGGCGCCGGCCATGAGGGCCATGCCTCCGATGGCGCCCCAGAGCGTGCTGCCGCCCTTGCGCGGCGGCGCGTCGTCGAGGGCCGGCGTCGCGGCGCGCGCGGGCGTCACCATGACGTCGTTGTTCTTCGACGCGGGCTTCGCGTCGGACTTCGCCGCGGGCTTCGCCTCGGCCTCGGGCTCGGGCTTCGCGTCGGACTTCGCCGCGGGCTTCTCCGCGGGCTTCTCGGCCTCGGCGCGCGCCATCTCGGCGAGCTTCTTGATGTCGACGATGCCCGAGCTCGTGTCGTCGACGGCGTCGGAGATCGACGGGCGCACGGAGCCGACAGAGACCCCCGACGGGACGGTGCTCGTGCGGGTGAGCGCCGCGAGGTTCTCTAGATCCGCGTCATTTTCCTGGGGCTCTGACATGACCAGCTTGCTCTCCGGTGCTTGAGTTGAACCGTCTTCGAAGACGGGGACGGCCGCGGGGTCGGGCTCGGCCTGAGAGACCTTCTTGCCCTTGCGCACCTTTGCGCGTTCGCGCGCGGCCTCTTCGAACTTCGCGTCGAGGCGAGCGGCGAACTTCTCCCACTCGGCGTCGGTGCGGCTGCGCGTCGGCCACGCGCGGAGGGCGCGATCGACGGTGTGGAGGTCTCGCGCGAAGGCGCGGGCGTCGGGGTCTTCATCGAGCGCGCGGGCCACTTCAGGGTCCGCCGCGGCATCCGTCGGCAGGTCGAGCGAGGCCGCGATCTTGAGCTTCAGTGCATCGTCCACGTGGTGCCTCCGTGGGCTCTTCAAGTTTCTTCGAGCGCCGCGAGCACCTCGGCGGAGATGTTCTCGCGGAGCTTCCGCCGCGCTTCGTGGACGCGCCACGCGACGGTGCCTTCACTACAACCCAGCACCTGGGCGATGTCTTTGTAGGGAAGCTGCTCGACGCACGCGAGAATCATCGTGGTGCGCAGCGATTCTGAGAGCGCGTCGAGGGCCTTCGAAAGCTCGCGGTACGCGCTCGCGCGCTCGGCGGTGAGCGCGGGTCCGGCGCCGCCGTCGACGGGCTCGGGCACGCGCGGGTCGTCGAGGTCGGCGGTGACGCGCCGCCCCTGACGACGGAGGTTGAGCGCCACGTTCACGCAGATCCGGTAGAGCCAGGTGAAGAGGTCGGCGCGGCCGTCGAAGCGGTGGATCGCGCGGAACGCTCGCAGGAAGGTCTCCTGCGTGACGTCGTCGGCGTCGCCCGCGCTGCCCGTGAGCTGCAGCGCGAGGCGATAGACGCGACGCTGGTGCTGACGCATGAGCGTGCTGAACGCCGCGCGGTCGCCGTTTCGAGCCCGTTCAAGGCACTGTTGATCTTCGAGCGTGGCCATTCTGCCTTCGAGCGGCGCGACCATAGACCATCGTCACAGGCCCTACAACAATGGCGACCGTCGAGGCCGCGGGTTTTCCGTAGGGTCCGCGAGCGACGCGCGCGGGCGACGGGTTCCGTTTGCGTCTCGGGGTCTCTGACTGGCAGCATCGACGCCCGCGCAGGGGCCCAATGGAACGTTTCGTCGAGGTGCTCACCAAGATCGAGGACGGCATGGCGGCTGGAGACGCGCGCAGCGCCTTCGGCACCCTCAGGCCGTGGATCGCCTATCCGGGCCGGGTCGCGGCGAGCGACTGGGGCCGCGCGATGGAGGTCTTCTCGCGCATCGCGAGGGTCATCGCGGGCGATCACCTCGCCGACCTCGCGGCGCAGGCCACGAGCCTCGAAGACGTCCAGCCCCTCTACGACCTCGGGTACGAGCTCATCGAGCAGGAGCTCTTCGACATCGCGGCCAACGTCCTCGCCCGCGCCGTCGAGCGGCGGCGCGACCTCCCGGGGCTCCTCAGCGAGCTCGTGGCCGCCCTGGAGCGCGACGGACAGCACGCCGAGGCGTGCAAGTGGCTCCGAAAGGCCCCGCCCCTCCTCGAGCGGGAGTTCGTGCTCCGGTACCTCCTCGCGTGGAACACCGCGATGGCGGGCGACCTCGAGGGCGCGCGCGCCGCGATGGCCGGGCTCTCGGCCCCCTCGTCGAGCGGCGAGGCCGTGATGCACGAGCGCATCAAGGCCGTGCTCGAGCGCGCCGACGGCATCCGACCCGCGACGGCCCTCAACGGCGATGACCTGCGCGGGTGGCATTTCGTGCTCCACGGCGCGGTGCTCCTGCGGCTCTCTCCGCACGGCTTCAAGGAGGGGATGCGCGGTCGCTACGCCTTCACGCAGGACTCGGAGCTCCGGTGTCGCGAGGCGATCGAGCGCATGCGCCTCGCCCTCGACGCGATGGGGATGAAGGTCCCGCGGGTCTTCTCCCTGCCCGACCGCGACAGCACGATCCTCGCGATCGCGACGGCGCGCGCGCTCGACGTCCCGATGGAGGAGTGGGACTCGGAGACCACCGACGACCCCGGGGTCATCGTCGCCTACGACCTCGACGGCGCGGGGCCCGACCTCCTCATGCAGCTCCAGCCGCACAGGCCCGGTCAGGTGCTCTGGGAGCACGCGAGCCGCTGGGTGGTCGATCGCCCCGTCGCCGCCGACCTCGTGACCTACGTGTACCAGTACAACGTCGCGCCCTGGGCCGAGCGGTCCGTCGTCGACGGCAAGACCGGCGAGACCGTGCGCACGCACGCCGACGAGAGCGCCGCGGAGGTCATCGGCGCGCGCATCGCCGCGCACGAGGTCCCCGCGACGGAGCTCGCCGATCGCGACACGCTCGCGGCCTTCGCGAAGGCGTGCGCCACGGTGCGGCGGGCGGGCGAGCCCGCGGCCGGAGCGCTCCGCGAGCAGGGCCTCAGGCCGCGCCAGTGGACGGGCGGCCCGGTGCGCAGCAACCGCTTCCGTTGAGCGGTTTCAGCGAGGGATCCCCGGCGGCAAGGTCGCCGGGTCGAAGCGCGCGGCGCCGCGGGTGATGGCGAGCGG
Source organism: Polyangiales bacterium (assembly GCA_046351535.1). Taxonomy (GTDB): domain Bacteria; phylum Myxococcota_A; class Polyangia; order Polyangiales; genus CAISKJ01. The sequence goes on along the minus strand of JAXLYG010000038.1, from coordinate 75,920 downwards.
CCACGCGCAGTAGGTCGACGAGAAGATCCCCGCGGGGCGGTGGTTTCCGCTGCGCTTGAGGCCGCCGAAGGGGAGCCGGCTCGACGAGCCCACGGTGGGCGCGTTCCAGCTCACGCACCCCACGCGGAGGCCGCGCGCGAAGCGTTCGAAGCGATCCTCGGAGGCCGTCCACACGCCCGCGGCGAGGCCGTAGTCCGAGTCGTTGGCGAGGGCGAGCGCGTGGTCGTCGTCGTCGGCCACCCACACCGCGAGGTCGGGGCCGAAGACCTCCTCGCGCTGGTACGCGCTCTCCGCGGAGGGGCGCGTCACGCGACGCACGCGCGGCGCGACGTAGCAGCCGCGAAGGGCCCGCCCTTCGAAGGCCACCGCGGGCTCCACGGGGTCGATGACGCAGCGGGTCCCCTCGTCGTCGGCGAGCGCTTCGAAGCCGTCGAAGCGCAAGCGCGCCGTCGGAGACGCGAGCGGTCCCATGAAGGCCGACGGGTCCGACGGGTGGCCGACCCTCACGCGCGCGGTCATCGCCGCGACGGCTTCGATGAAGCGCTCGGAGATGCGCTTCGTGACGATGAGCCGGCTCGCGCAGGTGCAGCGCTGTCCGCTCGTCGAGAACGCGCTCACCACCACGTCGGCCACGGACTTCTCGAAGGGCGCGTCGTCGAGCACCACGGCCGCGTTGCGGCCTCCCATTTCGAGCGCGAGCACGCGACCGGGGCGCGAGGCGTTCTCTCGGAGGATGCGCGTCCCCACGGCGTAGGAGCCCGTGAAGAGCACGCCGTCGACGTCGGGGTGCGCCGCGAGCTTCGCGCCCACGCGCCCGTCGCCCTGCACCACGTTGACCACGCCCGGGGGCAGCGCGGCCTCCGCGACGATGCGCGCGTAGAGGGCGCCGCATCCGGGGGTGACCTCGCTCGGCTTGAAGACCACCGTGTTGCCCGCGAGCAGGGCGGGCGCGATGTGCCCGTGCGCGAGGTGGAGCGGAAAGTTGAACGGGCCGATCACGGCCATCACGCCGTGCGGCCTGAAGCGGCACGCGAGGCGTCCGTCTTCGAGGGTGAAATCGCGCGTGAACGCGAGGCCCTCGTTGATCGAGAGGTCGATCTTGCCGACGAGCGCCTTCGCCTCGAGGCGCGCCTCGCGGAGCACCTTGCCCATCTCGCGGGTGATCTCGCGCGCGATCTCGTCCTCGTGCGCGACGAGGGCCGCGCGGAGCCGCGTGAGGTGTGCGATGCGCGCGTCGAGGCCGAGGGCGTCCCACGCGGCGAAGGCCGAGCGCGCGGCGCTGACGGCGTCGTCGACGTGCGAGAGCGACCAGGGGTAGCGGCCCGCCACGTCGTCGAGGTCGGCGGGGGACCGCACCTCGATCTCGCCGTCGGGCGATGGGGTCTCGACGAAGCGTCCGGCGACGTAGGTGTTCATCGCGCGCAGTCTACGCGAGGTCGTAGCGCTTGAGCTTCTCGTAGAGCGTGCGGAGTCCGATGCCGAGCTTCTCGGCGGCGCGGCGGCGGTTGCCGTTCGACTCCTGGAGGGCGCGCGCGATGGCCTCGCGCTCGAGGGCTTCGAGGTTCACCGGCGCGGCCTTCGCGGGCGCGGCGCCGTCGAAGCGGTCGACGTCGGGGTCGAGGTCGGCGGCGTGGAGGACGGGCGCGTCGGCGAGGATGAGGGCGCGCTCGAGGACGTTCCGCAGCTCCCTCACGTTGCCGGGCCACGGGAGCGCTTCGAGGCGCGCGATGGCGTCGTCGGAGAGGGTCACCGGGGGGAGGCCCGCCGCGGTCGCGAGCTCGACGAGGAGGTGCCGCGCGAGGTGGGCGATGTCCTCGCGGCGCTCGCGGAGCGCGGGGACGCGCAGGGGCACCACGGCGATGCGGTGGTAGAGGTCTTCGCGGAAGGTGCCCGCGTGCACCATCGCGCGCAGGTCGCGGTGCGTGGCGGTGACCCAGCGCACGTCGGCCGTCACGGGCGTCGTGCCGCCCACGCGTTCGAAGGTCCGCTCCTGGAGCACGCGGAGGAGCTTCACCTGCATCTCGGGCTGGAGCTCGCCGATCTCGTCGAGGAAGAACGTCCCGCCGCGCGCCCGCTCGATGCGCCCCTGATGCTGCGCGACGGCGCCCGTGAAGGCTCCGCGCTCGTGTCCGAAGAGCTCGCTCTCGAGCACCGTCGGCGCGAGGGCGCCGCAGTTCACCGCCACGAAGGGCCCCTCGGCGCGCGGGCTCCCGCGGTGGATCGCGCGCGCGGCGAGCTCCTTGCCCGTGCCGCTCTCGCCGAGGATGAGCACCGTCGCGGGCGTGCGCGACACGCGTCGGAGGGCCGTGACGAAGGGCTCCATCGCGGCCGCGCCCCAGGTGAGCGGCGGGTCGGCGGCCACGACGGGCGCCCGGGGCGCGGGCTTCGCGGGGCGACCGCTGAGGATCCGCGAGACGAGCGCGCGCAACGCCGCGGGGCTCTCGAGGGGCTTCTTGAGGTAGTCGATGGCGCCGTGCGTGAGCGTGTCGACGGCGGTCTCGACGGTCGCGTGCGCGGTGATCACCACCACGGGCGTCTCGGGGTGCAGCGCGCGGACGTGGCGCACCACCGCGGCGCCGTCGGGGCCGGGCATCTTGAGGTCGGTGAGCACGAGGTCGAAGCGCGCGCGCGACAGCGCCGCGAGGGCCGCGGAGCCGTCTTGCGCCTCGGTCACCTCGTGCCCCGCGTCGGAGAGCACGTCGCAGAGGAAGCTTCGAAAGCCCTCCTCGTCATCGATCACGAGCACGGACGCCATGGGAGCGATCTACGCGGGATCCGTTCGCGAGCGCAAGGCGCCTCGCGCGAGGCCGCGCGGGCTCATCCCTCGGGCAGCGACACGCGGAAGAGCGCGCCGCCGTCGGGGTGGTTCTCCGCGGTGACGGTCCCGCCGTGCAGGGCCACGGTGCGGCGAACGATCGCGAGGCCGAGCCCCGTGCCCCGCACCTTGCGGCTGTAGAACGGTTCGAAGATCCGCTCCTCGTCGCCGGGGGTGATGCCCGGGCCGCGGTCTCGCACCTCGATCACGAGCGAGGCGTCGTCGGCGGCCACGCGCACCGTCACGGGCCCCTTGCCCCCGCCCGCTTCGAGGCCGTTGCGAAGGAGGTTCGCGAGGGCCTCGCCCATGCGCGCGCCGTCGAGGGAGGCGCGCGCCGGGGGATGATCGACGACGACGTGAACGCCGGGGCTGTCGATGGACGCCACCACGCCGCGGACCCAGTGCTCGGGCCGCACCTCGCGGCGCTCGAGGTCGCCCGTGCGCGCGAAGCGGAGGAGCTCGTCGACGAGGCGCTCGAGGCGCGTGGCGTCGTTCACGATGCGCTCGATGCGGGGCGCGGCGCGCGCGTCCGACGCGAGGCGCTCGCCGAGGAGCTGCGCGTGCCCCTTGAGCGACGCGAGGGGGTTGCGGATCTCGTGCGCGAGCACGGCGGACATCTCGCCGAGCGACGAGAGGTGCCGCGCCTTCTCGAGGCGGCGCGCGATGGCCTCGCGGTCGCGCAGGAGGCGGTCTGCGATGAAGCCGAGCGTGAGCATCGCGAGGAGCGCGACGACCCCCGCGGCCACGAGGCCCGCCTGCGCGCGCTCGAGGTCGCGCGTGGCGCGCGCTTCGAACTCGAGGGTCGTGGTGGGGAGAAAGCGCGTCGGCACCTCGGCGGTCTGCGGCGCGGCGCCGAAGAGGATCGCCCCGCCGGGCAGCGGCGGCCCGCCGGGGATCGGAGGTCCGTCGAGGCGCTGATGCGGCCCGAGCTGGAGGCGGATCGCGCCGCCGCAGGCCCGCACGCGGTCGCGGACGAGCGCGTAGCCCGCGCCGCCGGCCGTGCGACAGGCGTTCGAGGGGAGCGTCACGGAGGCTCCCGCCTCGGCGAGGAGCCGCCCGTCGTGGCTGTAGAGCGCGATGTAGCGCAGGCCCCGCTCGCGGTTCGCGCCGAGCACCGCGGCGAGCGCCTCGGCGGGGGGCGGCGACGCGTCGCGCAGCGCGGGGCCCACGGCGTCGCGCCAGCGCGAGACCTCGCCCTCGACCACCAGGTGCGCGATGCGGCTCGTCTGCACGAGGCCCGCGATCATCGGGACGGCGGTCACCGCGACGGCGCAGCAGAGCAGGGTGAAGAGGGGCCCCTTGGAGCGGGCGTAGGTCTTTCGCGCGGCGGTCATGGGTGACGGTGGCTGCAACGCGGACACCAGCGCTCGACGCGCGCGTGCGCTGTAGAGATACGATGCGCGCACGGCGGGGAGATGCGGAATCCGCACGCCTCGCGTGCTGAATCAGCATTCCCCCTCGCGCGGCGCGGGGGACCTCCGCGAGGGATCTCGGGGCCTTCGCGCTGGCGTGCGGGTTGCGTTGGTCGTGGCCAACGTCATGGCCCGCCACGCTCTCACCGCCGCGCTCGTCACGCTCTCGCTCACCGGCGTCGCCGAGGCGCAGTCGGACTACGAAGACGCGCAGGCTCTCTCGGTGCGGCTCGAGCGCGAGGGCAGGGCCCGCGACGCGGCCACGTCGCTCGACCCCTTTCTTGCGCTGCACCCGCAGGAGCACGACCTCGCGCTGCGCCTCGGTTGGCTGTGGTTCCAGGCGGGCGACAACGCCCTCGCGCGGCGGCGCTACGAGCTGGCCCTGCGGCTCTCGGGCGACACCTCCCACGACGCGCGCCTCGGCCTCGCGTGGACGCTCCTCCGCCTCGGCGATACGACTGGCGCCCGCCGCGAGTTCGAACAGCTCGTGGCCCTCGACGCCGCCGACGCCTCGGCGCGCGAGGGCCTCGCGCTCACGACGTCCGCGTCGCCGCGACCGGTCCGCGTGTGGGCCTCGCTCTGGGCCGGCGCGCAGCTCTACACCACGCACCCGCAGCGGACCTGGTCGCTCAGCGTCGCGCCCTCGCTCACCGTGCAGCTCTATGACTGGCCCGTGCTCGGCGTGACATATCGCGCCGTGGGGTACGCGCTTCGGCAGCGCCCGCCGGTGCCCGGTCCGCCGGTCTCGACGACGAACCTCCAGCAGGAGATTCACCTCATGGCGGGCGTCGCGCGAACGGGCTGGGCGCTTCGCGCGCACCTCGGACACGTGTGGGATGGCTCCAACGCGATGACCCCCGCGACGGCCTTCGGCGTCTCGGGGCGCCTCTCGCTGCGCGGCGACCTCTCGGCGGAGCTCAGCGAGTCGATCTTTCAAGACTACGCCGTGGCGCGCGCCGCGGCTTCGTGGGCCGCGCAGCTCAGCGACGCGTGGCGCCTCGGACCCGTCGCGTCGGCGCAGTACGACAGCGAGGGCGCGTTCGGCGGCTCCATCGGCGCGCTCGTCGGGTGGCGCCGCGGCGGCTACGAGGCGACGCTCAGCGCGCGCTACGGCGACGAGCGGCGGCCCACCTCGCTCGTCGAGGGGATCTTCTGGGCGAGCGACGACCGCATCCGCGGAGCGCTCGCGCTCTCGGGGCTCATCCCGCTCGGGGGCGGCCTCTCGCTCGCGCTGCGCTACGACGGGCTGCTGCTCGCAGCGAGCGGCGCGGCGCGGGGGATGGGGGCGGGCGCGGGCGGCGGCGCGGTGAACGCGAGCGCGCATTTCTTTACGACGGCCATCATCGGCGCGTGGTGAGCACGCGCGAAGCGCAGGGAGACACGTCATGCAACGACTGAAGGACCTCGCGGTCAGCGACACGGGCTTCGTCTTCGACCCCTTCTCGGGGTCAACCTTCACGGCCAACGCGAGCGCGCTGTGCATCCTCGACGGGCTCAAGCGCGCCCACGACCGCGACACCATCGCGGCCTCGCTCCGCGAGCGCTTCGAGATCGGCGACGAGGACCTCTCGCGCGACATCGACGACGTGATCGCCTCGCTGCGGCTCTACGGGATCCTCCCGCAAGACTTCGAGGTGGCGTGATGGGCGCCCCGCTCACCGTGGCCGTCACGGGCCTCAACGCGACGGACAACCCGGGGCCTGGCGTGGCGGTGATCCGCTCGCTGCGCGCGAGCCCCGACTTCAGCGGTCGCATCGTGGGCCTCGCCTACGACGCGCTCGAGCCCGGGATCTACGCGAGGGACCTCATCGACGACGTGTTCCTGATCCCGTACCCCTCGCAGGGCCTCAACGCGCTGCGCGACCGCCTCGAGTACGTGCACGCGAAGGAGCGCCTCGACGTGGTGATCCCGACGCTCGACGCCGAGCTCCCGGGCTTCGTCGACCTCGCGCCGACGCTGCGCGAGTGGGGCATCGGCACGATGCTCCCGACGCGCGAGCAGCTCGACCTGCGCTCGAAGGCGCGGCTCACCGCGCTGGAGTCGAAGGGCATCCCGGTGCCCGCCTCGAAGGTGCTGAGCGACGTGGGTCAGCTCTACGCGATCCACGAGTCGCTCACGTACCCCATCGTGGTGAAGGGCCCCTACTACGGCGCGAAGGTGTGCCCCACGCTCGAAGACGCCATCAAGGGCTTTCACAAGATGGTGGCCGAGTGGGGCTACCCCGTGATCGCGCAGCAGTTCGTCGCCGGCGAGGAGGTCTGCGTCGTGGCCGTGGGCGACGGAGAGGGCGGCCTCGTGGGCGCCGTCTCGATGCGCAAGACGGTCATCACCGACAAGGGGAAGGGCTGGGCCGGCGTGGCGATCCGCGACGCGGGCCTCGACGCCATCGCCGAGACCTTCATGCGCGTCACGAAGTGGCGCGGGCCGTGTGAGCTCGAGGTGATCCGCGACGCGCGCGGCGGGTACCACGTGCTCGAGGTGAACCCGCGCTTCCCCGCGTGGTGCTACCTGTCGGCGGGCGCGGGGATGAACCTGCCCTTCGCGGTGGCGGAGCTCGCCGCGGGCAGGGCCGTCGCGCCCATGAGGGACTACCGCGTGGGGACGATGTTCGTCCGCATCGCGCTCGATCAGATCACCGACCTCGAAGGGTTCTCGCGCATCAGCACCGCGGGCGAGCTCGTCCGCAGCGAAGGAGCCTCGCCGTGAGCAAAGCACCGTACGACCGCCCCATCATCGCGCGCCACCAGACCGGGATGATGAACAAGTTCTCGCGCGTCCAGGCCATGCAGCCGCAGACGCACATCGACGGCGTGAGCGTGCAGTCGCTCATCGACACCTACGGCTCGCCGCTCTTCGTCTTCTCCGAGAAGACCCTCGTGGCGCGCTACAAGGAGCTGCGCGACGCCTTCGCGCGGCGCTTCTCGAAGGTGCGCGTCGCGTGGTCGTACAAGACCAACTACCTCGACGCGGTCTGCAAGGTCTTTCACCGCGAGGGCGCGTGGGCCGAGGTCGTGAGCGAGTTCGAGTGGGAGAAGGCCCGCCACAACGGCGTCCCCGGCGACCGCATCCACCTCAACGGGCCCTTCAAGCCCGAGTCGACGCTGCGCCGCGTGCTGCCCGAAGGGACCATCGTTCACATCGACAACTTCGACGAGCTCGCCCTCCTCGAGCGCCTCGCCGCCGAGCTCGGCATCACGCCGAAGGTCGCCATCCGCGTGAACCTCTCCGTCGAGGCCATCCCCTCGTGGGGGCGCTTCGGGTTCAACCTCGAGAACGGCCAGGCGAAGACCGCCGCGACGCGCATCGCCACGGGGCAGCGCCTCCAGCTCGTGGGCCTGCACTGCCACATGGGGACCTTCATCCTCGACCCGACCGCCTACCGCGATCAGGCCGCGAAGCTCGCGGGGCTCGCCAACGAGCTCCAGCGCGCGCACGGGCTCACAATGTCGTTCATCGACGTCGGCGGCGGCTTCGCGTCGCCCACGAAGCTCAAGGCGCAGTACCTCCCCGGCGAGCAGGCCTCGCCGCCCTTCGACCGCTACGCCGCCGCGGTGGCCGAGGGCCTCGCCGCGCTCGACTATCCGCCCGACCGCGAGCCCACGATCGTGCTCGAGACGGGCCGCGCGCTCGTCGACGAGGCGGGCTCGATGATCGCCACGGTGCTCGCCAACAAGCGCATGCCCGACGGCCAGCGCGCGCTCGTGATCGACGCGGGCGTCAACGTGCTCTTCACGTCGTTCTGGTACGACCACGACGTGGTGCCCGCGCAGCCCTTCGGCGGCCTCTCGGAGCCGACGGTGATCTACGGCCCGCTCTGCATGAACATCGACGTGGTGCGCGACACGGTGTCGTTCCCCTCGATGCGCGCCGGCGACCGCGTGGTGTTCCGCAACGTGGGCGCCTACAACGTGACGCAGTGGATGCAGTTCATCACGTACCGCCCCGCGGTGGTGATGATCGCCCGCGACGGCCGCCACGCCATCATCCGCAAGCGCGAAGACCTCTCGACCCTGCTCGCCTCCGAGGAGATGCCGTCGTGGCTCTGAGCGCGACCGTCGCAGCCGCCTCCGCGCGCGCCCCGGTGGCGTCTGGCCTCCGCGCGGCGTGGTGGCTCTGCGACGTCGCGCTCCGCTCCGCCGCGAGCCTCGTGTTCTCTCGCTCTCGCGCCGTGGGCGCCGCGCTCCTCGCCGCCGTCGCGACGGAGCCTCGCGCCCTCGCCGCGGCGCTCTTCGCCGTCGCGGTGTCGGCCCTCACGGCGCGCGCGCTCCGCCTCGACCCCGAGCGCGTCGCGAGCGGGCAGCTCTCGTACAACGCGCTGCTCCTCGGCCTCGCGCTCTCGGCGATGGCGCCCGCGACGTCCGCCTCGGCGGCCCTCCTCGCGCTCGCCGCGGCGTCGTCGGTGCTCGTCGCGTCGGCGCTCGACCTCGCGCTGCGCGTCGAGCGCTCGCTCCCGGTGCTCACGCTGCCCTTCCTCGTGACGTACTACCTCGCGCTCGGGGCGCTCCCCGCGGCCCTGCCGCCGCCTCCGCCCGCCGACGCGCTCGCGGGGATCCTCTCGGACGGCGCCCTCTCCGCGTGGCTCCGCGGCCTCGGCGCGCTGCTGTGCGCCCCTCGCCTCGACGCGGGCCTGCTCGTGCTCGCGGCCCTCGCGCTGCACAGCCGCATCGCCGCGGCCCTGTCGCTCCTGGGCTTCGCCGCCGCGTGGTCGCTCACGCGCGCCGTGGCCCTCGACGCGGAACCCTCACTCGCAGGGACCGCGGGCCTCAACGGCGCGCTCGTCGCGGTGGCCCTCGGCGGCGTGTGGTTCATCCCGAGCGTGTGGTCGTACGTCCTCGCGCTCTTCGGCTCTGTCGTGAGCGCCGCGGTGACGCTGGGGCTCGCGCCGCGCTTCGAACGCCTCGGGCTCCCGCTGGCCATCGCGCCCTTCAACCTGGTGCTGCCCGTGGCGCTCTACGCCCTGCGCCAGCGCGTAGCCGACGGCAGGCCGCACGCCATCGACTTCGCGCCCGGCACGCCGGAACAGAACCTCGCGTACTTTCGCTCTCGCAGCGAGCGCTTCGGCGCCGTGGGCGGCGTGCGCTTCGGCGCGCCCTTCCGCGGCGTGTGGACCTGCACGCAGGGCGTCGACGGCGGCATCACCCACGACGGCGCGTGGCGCCACGCGCTCGACTTCGAAGTGCTCGACGACGAGGGCCGCGCCTTCCGGGGAACGGGCGCGACGCTCGATGACTTCCACTGCTACAAGCTCCCCGTGGTGGCGCCCGCCGCGGGCGTCGTCGCGAAGGTCGTCGACGGCGTCGCCGACAACGCCGTGGGCGACGTCAACGTCGACGAGAACTGGGGCAACGTGGTGATCCTCTATCACGCGCCGGGCGTGTACTCGTGCCTCGCGCACCTCGCTCCCGGCACGATCACCGCGCGCGAGGGGCAGCACGTCGCCGCGGGCGAGGTGCTCGGACGCTGCGGCAACTCGGGGCGCTCGGCGACGCCGCACCTCCACATGCAGCTCCAGGCCACGGCGACCGTGGGCGACGCGACGATCCCCATCGAGCTCCACGACGTGGTGACCGTGGGCCCCGAGGCGACGACGCTCCACGCGCGTCTCGTGCCCGAGCGCGGCGCGCGCGTGCGGCGCATCGACCGCGACGAGGCGCTCTCGACCGCGCTGCGCTTCGAATACGCCAGCGTGGCGCGCGCCCGCCTCGGCGAGCGCGAGGAGGGCGTCGTCGCCGACCTCGACCTCCTCGGCCGCTTCGTGCTCCGGTCGCAGCGCTCCGACGCGGCCCTCTACTACGAGAGCGCGGCGAGCGGCTTCACCGTGCACGACGTCACGGGCGACGCGCGCTCGGCGCTGCACCTCGTACGCGCGGCCCTCCCTCGCGTGCCCTTCGACGCCGACCCCGCGCTCTCGTGGGGCGATCGGCTCCCGCTCCGCCCCTTCCTGCCCGCGTGGCAGAGGCCCCTCTTCGACCTCGTGAGCCCCTTCGGCGGCGACGCCTCGCTCGTGATGACCTACCGCGCGCGCCGCGTGGGCGACGCGCTGGTGGTCGACGGCGCGTCCGAGCGCAAGGCCCGCAGCGGCGCGCCGTGGGTGACCACCTCGGCGACGCTCACGGCGCGGGGGGGCATCGCGCGCATCACCGTCAACATCCGCGGCCGCGAGCGCGTCGTCACCTTCGACCGCGCGCCCGCGTCTCCGCAGCCGCTCCGCCGCGACGCCCGCAGCACTTCTTCTGGAGGACTCCATGCTCAAGCTCAGGTCTGACGCTCTGCCCGTGACGCTCGCCCTCTCGCTCGCCCTCTCGCTCCTGGCGCCGCGCGCCGAGGCCAACCCCGAGGTCTGGCGCCGCTCGTACGCGCTCGAGGCGCAGGGAGACTCTCGCGGCGCGCTCACGGCCCTCGACGCGCTGCCCGCCGAGGCGCAGCGCACGTACCTCTTCGCGCTTCGACGGGGCTGGCTGCTCTATCAGACGGGCCGCTACGACGACTCCGTGGCCGCGTACCGCCAGGCCTCGCAGGTCGCGCGCGGCGCCATCGAGCCGCGCCTCGGGGAGCTCCTCCCGCTGCTCGCGCTGCGCCGGTGGCAGGACGCCGAGACGCTCGCGCGCGAGGTGCTGCGCATGGACGAGGGCAACTACCTCGCGAGCCGACGCCTCGCGCTGGCGCTCTACAACCTCGGGCGCTTCGACGCGGCGAAGGCCGTCTACCAGGAGGTGCTCACGCGCTACCCCGGCGACCTCGAGATGCAGAGCGGCGTCGGGTGGTGCGAGCTCCGGCGCGGTCACCGCGACGAGGCCGCGGCGGCGTTTCGCGCGGTGCTGGCCGTCAGCCCCGACGACGCGAGCGCCACGGCGGGACTCACCGCGGCCACGGCGCGCTGAGCCGTTGCCCCGCGGGGCCGTCGTGGTGTTCCATCGCGCGGCTGTGAAGACCCTCGGATGGATCGTGTGCGTCGCGGCGCTGGCCGCGTGTCGTGAGAGCCCCTCCCCCCGGCCCGGCGCGTCGGCGAGCGTGAACACCGGCGCGGTGCGCGCGAAGAAGCTCGCGCCCAACGCCGTTCGCGTCGACGGCAACCTCGACGAGCCCGCGTGGCGCGCGGCCGGAACGGGCCCCCTCGTGAGCCCCGGCGACGGATCACCCGTGCCCAACTCGCGCGTGCAGGGGGAGGCCTGGTTCGCCTGGGACGACGAGAACCTCTATTTCGCCGCGCGCGTCGCCGACCGCGGGCCCGTCGCGCCCTTCGCCGCCACCGCGCGCGACCCCCACCTCTGGGAGCGATCGTCCGCGGTGGAGCTCATGCTCCAGCCCGGCGACCACGGCGACAACCGGCACTACTACGAGATCCAGGCCGACACGGCCTGCGCGAAGTGGACGACGCGCTTCGACGACTACAACCGCCCGCAGGGCGTCGACGCGCAGGGCGCCCGCACCTTCGGCCATCAAGACTGGGAGCCCTCCATCGCGTGCGCCGCGCGCGTGAGCGCCGAGGGCTACACGATCGAGCTCGCGCTGCCGTGGAGAGACCTCGACGGGGCCGGCCGCGCGAGCGCGCCGCCGCGCGAGGGCGACGTGTGGCGGGCCAACGTGTACAGCTTCCGCGACGGGCAACGCGACGCGCTCGCGTGGACGCCGCTGCGCGGAGAGGGGAACTTCCATTTCGCGCCGCGCTTCGGGAGGGTCACCTTCGCGGGGCCGTGAGAGCGTGTTTCCAACGGCGGAGACGGGCACTAGGATCCGCGCCATGACCGACACCCCCGACGCGCTCGTCGAAGAGATCAAGCAGCTTCGCAAGGCGCGCAACGCCGTGATCCTCGCGCACTACTACGTCGACGGCGACGTGCAGGACGTCGCCGACTTCGTGGGCGACTCGCTCCAGCTCTCGCAGGCCGCGCAGAAGACCACCGCCGACGTGATCGTCTTCGCGGGCGTGCACTTCATGGCCGAGACGGCCAAGATCCTGAACCCCTCGCGCAAGGTCGTGCTCCCCGACATGGGCGCGGGATGCTCGCTCGCGGAGGGGTGCCCCGCGGACCGCTTCGGCGCCTTCGTCGCGCGCCACCCCGACCACTACGTGATCTCGTACATCAACTGCTCGGCGGGCGTGAAGGCCCTCTCCGACTGCATCGTGACGAGCTCCAACGCCGAGCGCATCGTGCGGAGCGTGCCCGCGGGCAAGCCGATCCTCTTCGCCCCCGACCGCAACCTCGGCGCGTACCTCATCAAGAAGACGGGCCGCGACATGCTCCTCTGGCGGGGGAGCTGCATCGTCCACGAGACCTTCTCCGAGCGGAAGATCATCGCGCTCAAGCTCCGTCACCCCGACGCCGAGATCATCGCGCACCCCGAGTGCGAGGCGCCGCTCCTCGCGATGGCGTCGTTCATCGGGAGCACCGCGGCCCTGCTCAAGTACACGCAGTCGTCGAGCGCGAAGTCCTTCATCGTCGCGACGGAGACGGGGATCCTCCACCAGATGCAGAAGGCCTCGCCCGAGAAGACCTTCATCGCGGCGCCGCCCGAGGGCAACTGCCACTGCAACGACTGCCCGTTCATGAAGAAGAACACGCTCGAGGCCGTGCGCGACGCGCTCGCGACGCTCCAGCCCGAGATCACGCTGCCCGAGGAGCTGCGCGTGAAGGCGCTCAAGCCCATCGAGCGCATGCTCGAGCTCAGCGTCGGCTGATCAGTTGCAGCTCCCGTTGCGGCAGGTCTGCGCGCCGAGGCAGACCCGGCCGCAGCGGCCGCAGCTCGTGCGATCCGTGAGGAGGTTGGTCTCGCAGCCCTCCACGAGCAGGTTGCAGTTGCCCCAGCCCGAGTTGCACGACCCCACGACGCAGAACCCGAACGAGCAGGCCGCCGTCGCGTTCGGCACCACGCAGCGGTTGCCGCAGCGGGAGCAGTTGTTCGGGTCTTCCGCGGGGCGCGACTCGCAGCCGTTCGACGCGTTGCCGTCGCAGTTGGCGTAGCCCGTCGCGCACGACAGCCCGCAGGTCGCCATCGAGCAGAAGGCCATCGAGTTGTTGCCGACGACAGGTGCGACCGCACGCGCCGCAGTTCCGCGTGCTCGTGCGCAGGTCGGTCTCGCAGCCGTTCATCGCGTCGCCGTCGCAGTTGCCGAAGTTGGTGTTGCACACCACCCCGCACGTCCCGTTCGCGCACGACGCCGACGCGCGATTGCGCGCGGGCGTGTCCGCCCGCAGCCGCCGCAGTTGCTCACGCTCGTGCGCGTGTCGACGCAGGCCGCCCCGCACATCGTGAGCCCCGTCGCGCAGCCCGTACGGCACGTCCCCGCGGAGCAGATCTGCCCCGACGCGCACACGCGCCCGCACGCGCCGCAGCTCTGCGAGCTCGACGAGAGGTCGGTCTCGCAGCCGTTGGCCGGGTTCATGTCGCAGTCGGCGAAGCCCGCGTTGCACATCCCCACGACGCAGCGGCCCGCCGTGCACGCGGGCATGCCGTTGGCGATCACGCACGCGGTCGGACACGCGCCGCAGTGCGCCGCGTCGCCGAGGAGGTTGGCCTCGCAGCCGTTGGCCGGGTTCATGTCGCAGTCGGCGAAGCCCTCGCGGCACGCGCCGAGCGTGCACACGCCCGCGACGCACGACGTCGTCGCGTTGGGCAGCGCGCACACCGAGCCGCACGCGCCGCAGTTCGAATCGCTCGTGCGCGTGTCGGCCTCGCAGCCGTTGGTCGGGTTCATGTCGCAGTCGGCGAAGCCCGCGTCGCACATCCCGACGCCGCAGCGGCCCGCGACGCACGACGCGGTGGCGTTCTGCGCCGCGCACGCGCTCCCGCAGGCGCCGCAGTTGGTCGCGCTCGCGTTGAGGTCGGTCTCGCAGCCGTTGGCCGGGTTCATGTCGCAGTCGCCGAAGCCGTCGTTGCACGCGGTGATCGCGCAGTGGCCCCCGACGCACGCGCCCGCGCCGTTCATCGGGTTGCACGCCGCGCCGCACGCGCCGCAGTTCGAGAGGCTCGTGCGCGTGTCGGTCTCGCAGCCGTTGGCGGCCATCATGTCGCAGTCGCCGAAGCCGCCGTTGCAGGTCGACACCGCGCAGGCCGAGCTCGCGCAGCGCGAGGTCGCGTTGGGCAGCGAGCACGTGTTGCCGCACGCGCCGCAGTTCAGCGGGTCCGACGTGACGTTGGTCTCGCAGGGGACGCTGTCGCCCATGCACTCCGCCGAGCCCGTGGGGCACGACGAGCTCTGGCACCGGCCCGCCGCGCAGGCGCCGCCGCCGGGGCACGCGTTGCGGCACATCCCGCAGTGCGCGGCGTTGGTGTTGATGTCGACCTCGCAGCCGTTGGCCGCGTCGCCGTCGCAGTCGGCGTAGCCCGACCTGCACGTGAGCACCCTGCACACGCCGCTCACGCAGGCCGACGTGGCCGCGCGGCTCGGCGCGCACGCGACGCCGCACGCGCCGCAGTTGGCGAGGTCGTCGGTGGTGCTCGTCTCGCAGCCGTTGGCCGCGTTGCCGTCGCAGTTGCCGTAGCCCGGCTCGCACTGGCCCGGGGCGCAGACGCCCGCGTCGCAGGCCGCCGTCGCGTGCGACGCCGTGCACACGCGCCCGCAGGAGCCGCAGTTCATCGGGTCCGTGAGGCGCTGCGCGCAGTCCATGCCGCAGGGGACGAGGCCCGGCGCGCAGGAGAGCACGCACGATCCCGCGACGCAGCCCTGGCCCTCGGCGCAGGCGTTGCCGCAGCGGCCGCAGTTCGAGGCGTTGCTGAGGATGTCGACGCAGAAGCCGTCGCACGCGGCGAGCATCGCGGGGCAGCGCGCGCAGACGCCGCCGGAGCACACGAGGCCCGCGTTGCACGACGAGGGCGCGGTGTCGCCCTGGCAGCACGGGGCGTTCTCGACGCCGCAGGCCGTGGGGAGGTCCGCGGCGACGTCGCTCGCCGCGTCCGCGGGATCGCGATCGGGTGACGGCGCGTCGACGGTGGAGTCCGTCGGGAGCGTGGCGTCAGGGCGCGGGGCGAGCTGGTCGATGTCGAAGGACGTCGTGCACGCAGAGAGGAGCACGAGAAGCAACGCAAGGGTGCGGGTCACGGGTGCTCTCCTTCGGTCTCAGAACGCGACGCGGAGCCGGGCGGCGGCGCCATCGGTCGTGGGCGCGAGGGTGATGTCGGCCGAAGAGGTCCTGCGGAAGCGGGTCTGCGTGGCGATGACGACCGTGGCGACGCCCGCCGCGGCCGCGACGCCGAAGAACACGTTCGAAAGGAGCCGCTGCGTCTCGCCCTGATCGCGGAGCGCGGCGACCGCGGGGTCGTTGAACTGATCCTGCCGATACTGCACGTACTCGTCGTGCGTCGACGCGGTGAGCAGCCCGAACACGACGCCCGTCGCGAGGAACACCCCCGTCGCCGCCGCGCCCGCGTAGAGCCACGTCGGCGCGAGGCCCCGCGACGACGCGAGCCGCGTGGTCACCACGCGCGTCGTCCCCTGGGGGATCTCGAGGGAGCCTCGCCAGGTCACGTGCGCGGGAGCGGCCACTTCGACCTCGTGGTGACCGGGCGTCACGTCCGACGCGGGGAGCGCGACCTCGTGACCGTCGACGCGCGCGGTGGCGCCCTCGGGCGTCGAGGCGAACACCACGCGGGTGCTGGTCACGGCGTTGCCGATGCGCTGCACCTCGACGACGCGCGTCTCCGCCGATCGGCGCAGCGTGAGCCTCACCTCGCGGCGATCGCCCGAGGCGAGCACCACCTGCGCGCTCGACGTCTGCCACCCCTCGCCCGCGGCCTCGATGGCGTGACGGCCGGGGCCCACGGCGAGGCCTTCTGCGCACTGGGGGTCTGCGACGGCGTCGCCGTCGAGGGTCACCGTGACGTGGGCGTCGGCGGGCTCGACGCGGAGGTCGATGCGGGCGATGAAGCTGCGGGTCTGCGAGAGCATCCCCTCGACCTCGGCGCGGCGCTCGGGGGTGAGGTCCGAGGCTTCGCGGAGGTAGCGCTCGATGGCGCGCGCGGCCTCGGGGTAGCGCCCGAGGGCCTGGTAGGTGCGCGCGAGGTTGTAGAGCAGCCCCGCCATCCCCGAGAGCTCGTAGGAGCGCTGGAACTCCGCGAGGGCGCCCTCATAGTTGCGGACGTTGAAGAGCTCCAGGCCCCTCTGGAAGCGGACCTCGGCCTCGGAGGGGGTCTGCGTGGCCGGGCGGACGACCTGGGCCTCACATGGGGCCGCGAGGAGGAGCGCCGCCGCGATCGACGCGACTGTGGAGAGTGCAATACGCAAGGGAAGCATCCGCCTCGTGAGCAACGGTGGTGAGCGCGCCGCGACGACCGCGCGCGCCATTGTCGTTGGAATGTCCGCTCCAGCGCAACGCCTTCACCGAAGCGCTCATCTCCGTCGCTGCGCAGAGGCTTGCGCCACCGAGGCGTCGGGGTTCGCCATGACCTCGCGGCCCACGATCGCGCTCTCGCCGGCCCGGGCGGCCCCCTCGTCGATGGCGGCCTCGACGTCGGAGAGCGACCCCGTGACCACGAGGTACCCCTTGCCGCCGATCCCGCGGGCGAGGTGCAGGTCGACGAGGGTCACGTCGGCGCACTTGAGGGCCGCGTCGGCGGCGCGCACCGCGGAGGCCATCGTGGCGAGCTCGAGCACCCCGATCGCGTCGAGGGGAACCTTCGCCGCCACGCCCCTCGCCACCGCGTCGAGCACCACGTCGTGCGCGCCCGGGAGCATCGTGTGATCGAGGCGCGACGCGCCGGCGGTCTCGAGCCCCGCCTCCATCGCCTCGGCGACCTCGGCCTCGCCGCCCGTGATGGCGATCCAGTACTTGCCGGGCGACACGGGCTCGGCGTGGAGCACGGTCACCTCGGCGCGCTTGGCCATCGCGTCGAGCGTGAGGTAGCCCCTCGCGATCGACCGAAGCTCCACGATGCCTAGCGCTGGACCCACGACAGAGGACTCTGCGGTAACACGCCCCGCGCGCCGATCACAAGCCCCGTCGCGCAACGCCCGCGAGTCGTGTGGTAGCGTCCGCGCCGCGATGCTCGTCCAGTGCACCCGATGCCTCAACACCTTCGACGCCGCGGCGCCGAACGCCCCGTGTCCCCGGTGCGGCAACGCAGGCGCTCCGGGTCCGTCGGCGGGCGCGGTGCCGAAGACCATGGCCGTCGACGCCTCGGTGCTCGCCGACGCGCTCCGCGGGTCGTTCCCCAACGCGAGCGGCGCGAACCCCTTCGCGAGCAGCGCGCCCAACGCGAGCCCGCAGCCCTTTCAGTCTCCGCAGCCCTTTCAGTCTCCGCAGCCCTTTCAGTCTCCGCAGCCCTTTCAGTCTCCGCAGTCCTATCACCCGCCGCAGTCGTTTCAGCCCCCGCAGGCGCCCGCGTTTCAGAGCGCGCAGCCCTACGCACCGCCGCCCTCGTCGCTGCCGCAGACCTCGCAGCAGCCCTTCGGCGGCGCGCCCTACGGAGCCCCGCAAGCCTACGCGGCCCCGGCCCCGTCGGACCGCGACCTCGCCGGTCACGCGATCCTCTCGGTGGTGCTCGCGGCGCTGGCCTTTCTGGGCGCGTGCAACCTCGTCGGGCTCGCGGGCGTGGTGCTCGGCCTCCTCGCCCACAACGACGCCAACCAGGGTCGCCCCACGGCGTCCGCGCGCACCAGGACCGCGCGCCTCGTGGCCGTCGTCGCGCTCGTGCTGACGGTGCTCGCGTGGGGCGCGGGCGCGGCCTTCCTCCTCTTCGTGCAGGACGGCGGCAACAGCACCACGTCGTGATCGACGCCGACCGCGACGCATCGCTCCCGCACTGCCTCGCGTGCGGCGCGTGTTGCTTCAGCACGCTCCCCGAGGCCGTGCGGGTGACCGGCGACGACCACGCGCGCCTCGGTGACGACGCCGAGCGCTACGCGACCTTCATCGGCCACCGCTGCTACATGCGCATCGAAGACGGCCACTGCGCCGCGCTCGAGGTCACCCCCGAGGGAGCCTTCGCGTGCAGGGTCTACGAACGCAGACCCGAGGTGTGCCGCGCCGTCGAGCGGGCCTCCCCCGCCTGCAACGCGGAGCGCTGGGAGAAGCTCGATCGCACGGTGGTGGCGCTCGCGCGGGTGCGTCGGAGCGCGACCCTCAGATGATGCGGAAGGAGTCCTTGAGCGTGCAGCGGCGCTCTCGGGTGAAGGTGCGGCAGGTGGTGAGCCCCTCGCCCGTGGGCGAGGCGATGGTCCACGAGGTCCAGCCCTCGCCGCCGACGCCGATGCCCGCGTAGTTGGGGCCGTTCTTCACGAAGATCGACGTGTTGATCGCGCGGGCCATGCGCGACAGGTTCTCGATGTTGGTGCTCCACATCGTGGCCGTGTGCCCGTAGCCGTGCTCGACGCGCTTCGCGCAGGCGATGGCCTCGGTGACGTCCTTCGTGCGCACGACGCCGAGCACGGGCATGAGCATCTCGTGCTGGACGAAGGGGTGAGACTCGTCGACCTCGGCCCAGAGGAGCCGCAGGTCATCCGTGGCGCTGCGCCCGATGGAGCGCAGGAGCACGTTGGCGTTCTTGCCCACGAACTCGCGGTTGACGTGGTTGTCGCTCGTGATGAGCACCTTCTCGAGCGCCTTGAGCTCGCCCGGCGTGAGCTCGTGCGTCGCGCAGTCGCGCAGGTGCTTCTTGAACTTGTCGGCCACGGAGGAGACCACGACGATCTCCTTCTCGCAGGTGCAGATGATGTTGTTGTCGAAGCTCGCGCCGGCGACGATGCCGCGCGCGGCGTCTTCGAGGTGCGCCGTCTCGTCGACCACGGCGGGGGGGTTGCCCGGCCCCGCGCTGATGGCCCGCTTGCCCGACTTCATGGCCTGCTCGACCACGGCGCCGCCGCCGGTGACCACCACGAGCCGGATGCCCTTGTGGGTCATCACGGCCTGCGCGCTCGCGATCGAGGGAGAGGCCACGCAGCAGAGGAGGTTCTCGGGACCGCCCGCCGACACGATCGCGTCGCAGAGGAGCGACACGAACCACGCCGAGGTCTCCTTCGCGAGGGGGTGGGTGTTGAAGACCACGGCGTTGCCGCCGGCCACCATCCCGATGCCGTTGTTGATGATGGTCTCGGTGGGGTTGGTGCACGGCGTGATCGACGCGATGACCCCGTAGGGCGCGCGCTCGGTCACCATCAGCCCGTGGTCGCCCGACCGCGAGATGGGCTCGAGGAACTCGGGGCCCGGCGTCTGCGTGATGGCCGCGCGGTTCTTGATGCGCTTGTCCTCGACGCGACCGAGCTTCGTCTCGGCCACGGCGCGCTGGCACATCTCTTCGAGCACGCCGAGGGCCGCGTCGCGCATGGCGCGCACGACGGCGAAGCGCGTCTCAAGGGGCATCTGCTCGTACTGCTCGTAGGCCTTGCGGGCGGCGGCGACGGCGCTGTCGACGTCGTCGAAGACGCCGCGGCGGCGCACGTGCACCGCGGGGGTGAGCGCAGCGGCGACGGCCGACGCCAGGTTGGCCCCGCCGGTGACGCCCTGCTTCTTCAAGCGGTCGACGACGAGCGCGGCGATCTCTTCGATGCGCGGATCATTGGGACGCATGGCGGGCGGACGTTATCACCGCTTCGCCGCTCCGCCGCCAACGATTCTGCGTCGGGTCGCTCCGCGGCGATTCCCAGGGGGGCGGCGCTTCGGTAACGTCGGTCTTGAGCGCCCTGCGGGCGCCAGACGCTCCGCCTCGACTCTTTCAAGACCGGCCCGTCTACGGAGAAACGCACGCATGAGACGCACTCCCCTCTGGCTCGTCGCCCTCACCGCGCTGGCCGTCGCTTGCAGCGACGGGAGCGGCGGCACCCTCGACTCTGGCGGCCTCCCCGACGTCAGCTCCGATCGGGGGACCGACACGGGCGGCGACACCGGCCTCGACACGGGCCTCGACGTCTCCATCGACGCCGCGCTCGACGCGAGCGCCGACGCCTCCGACGCGAGCGCAGACACGGGCGACGCCCCTCCCCTCGGCGCGGCCTGTTACGGCAGCAACGCGTTCTGTCCCCCGACGCAGATCTGCATCGGCGGCCACTGCGCCACGGACCCCTGCACCACCATCGAGAACGTGTGCGGCGCCGACCGCTGTCTCTCGCGCTGCGTCCCGACGCGCGACCCGTGCCTCGGGATCCGCTGCAACAACAACGAGACCTGCCTCAACGGCCGCTGCGTCGCGGGCTGTTACCCGGCCCCCTGCGCGGGCGTCGTGTGCCCCGAGGGGCAGTACTGCTCCACCTCGTCGGGGCGCTGCGAGGCCCTCCAGCGCTGCAGCGCGCCCTGCCCCGACGGCTTCGCGTGCCACGTCGACTGCGTGCCTCCGTCGCCCTGCGACGACGTGACCTGCGCCGCGGGCGAGGTCTGCGTCCGGGGGATGTGCGTCGCCAACCCCTGCGCCTCGGTGCGCTGCCCCGACGGGCAGGTGTGCTCCAACGGCATGTGCTTCGACACCTGCGGGTGCGCCGAGCCGTGCAACCGCGGCGCGGGTGACCGCTGCGTCTTCGGCCGCTGCGTGTGCACCCCCAACTGCCCCGCCGACGCGGCCTGCGGCGCCGACGACGGCTGCGGCGGACACTGCATGGGCCCCTGCGCCGACCCCCGCCAGACCTGCGACGCCGCCACGGGGACCTGCTCGTGCACGCCGCGCTGCGCCGCCGACGCGGCCTGCGGATCGGACGACGGCTGCGGCGGCGCGTGCAACGCGGGCTGCGCCGACGGCGAGCAGTGCAACACCACCACGCGCATGTGCGAGTGCGCACCGCGGTGCCCTGCGGCCTCGGCCGCGGCGGGCGTCGACTGCGGCGCGCCGGTGCCCAACGTGTGCCCCGGCGGCCCCTCGTGCGGAACGGGGACGCGCTGCCCCTCGGGGAACGTGTGCACGGCGGGTCGATGCGAGTGCATCCCGATGTGCCCGCCGGCGAGCTCGGTCGACTGCGGTCAGCCCATCGCCAACGCGTGCTCCGGCGCGCCCTGCACGGGCATCGGCAACCGCTGCAACCCCGGCGAGCGCTGCAACTCCGCGGGCCGATGCGAGTGCATCCCCGCGTGCCCCGCCACGACGCCGGGCACCGTGCGCTGCGGCACGGACATCCCCAACGTGTGCCCCGGCGGGCCCTCGTGCGGAACGGGGACGCAGTGCCCCTCGGGACAGCGCTGCAACGCCGCGACGCGCGCGTGTGAGTGCATCCTCGCGTGCGCGTCTCCCTCGACGATCGCGTGCGGACAAAGCATCCCGAGCAACTGCCCCGGCCAGGTGTGCCCCGGCCAGGGCACGCTCTGCGGGAGCGGTCAGGTCTGCGTCGGCGGCGCGTGCCAGTGCGCGCCGCGGTGCCCGACGACCAACCCCGCCACCGTCGCGTGCGGCACCGACATCGCCAACGTCTGCCCCGGCGGCCCCACCTGCGGGACGGGTACGCTCTGCGCGCCCGGCCAGCGCTGCAACGTCGCGATGCGCCGCTGCGAGTGCGTCCCCTCGTGCCCCGCGGCGAGCACCGTCGACTGCGGTCAGCCGATCCGTGACAGCTGCGGCGGCATGTCGTGCTCGGGCACCGGGACGCGCTGCGCCGCGGGCAACCGCTGCAACGCCACCACGCGGATGTGCGAGTGCGTCCCGTCGTGCGCGGCGGCGAGCGCGGTGCCGTGCGGCGCGACGATCCCCAACTCGTGCCCCGGCATGACCTGCCCCGGCCGCGGAACGCTCTGCGGCACGGGCCAGCAGTGCAACACCACGACGAACATGTGCGAGTGCGCCCCGCGGTGCCCGACCACGGCGCCCTCGTCGATCGCGTGCGGCACGGTGATCCCCAACGTGTGCCCCGGCGGCCCCTCGTGCGGCACCGGAACGATGTGCCCCGCGACGCAGGTGTGCGCGGGCGGTCGCTGCGGCTGCCCCACGGGCCAGACCCTCTGCGGCTCGGTCTGCGTGAACCTCTCGACGAGCACCACCAACTGCGGCGCGTGCGGAAACGTCTGCGCCACCGGGCAGTCGTGCGTCTCGGGCGTGTGCCAGTGCCCCACGGCGCAGACCGTGTGCAGCGGCCGCTGCGTCGCCACGGCCACCGACCGCACCAACTGCGGACGCTGCGGAAACGTCTGTCCCACCGGGCAGTCGTGCATCGCGGGCGTCTGCGGCTGCGCCGCGGGCACCACCTACTGCGGCACCGCGTGTGTCAACCAGAGCACCGACCGCAACAACTGCGGACGCTGCGGAAACGTCTGTCCCGCCGCGCAGTCGTGCGTGGGCGGCACCTGCGCGTGCCCGGGGACGACGACCTTCTGCGGCACCGCGTGTGTCAACACCAGCAGCGACGTGAGCAACTGCGGGATGTGCGGAAACCGCTGTCCCACGGGGCAATCGTGCATCGCGGGCGTCTGCGGCTGCCCCAGCGGCACGACCTACTGCGGCACCACCTGCGTGAACATCACCACCAGCACCACCAACTGCGGGCGCTGCGGAAACGTCTGTCCCACCGGGCAATCGTGCATCGCGGGCGTCTGCGGCTGCCCGAGCGGCACCTCGTACTGCGGCACCACCTGCGTCGCCACGGGCACGAGCACCACCAACTGCGGCCGCTGCGGGAACGTCTGCGCCACGGGGCAATCGTGCGTGGCCGGCGTGTGCACCTGCCCGACGGGGCAGACCGTCTGCGGCGGGCGCTGCATCAGCACCGCGTCGGACACCTCGAACTGCGGCACCTGCGGCAACGTTTGCCCCGCCGGGCAGTCGTGCATCCTCGGCGTCTGCGGCTGCCCGAGCGGCACCACCTACTGCGGCGGGCGCTGCATCAGCACCGCGTCGGACACCTCGAACTGCGGCGGCTGCGGCACGGCGTCTGCCTCGCCGGACAGGTCTGCACGGCGGGGCGCTGCGCGTGCCCCACGGGCACCACGCTCTGCGCGGGGCGCTGCGTGAACACGGCCACCGACAACTCGAACTGCGGCGCCTGCGCCAACGTCTGCCCCACGGGCACCACCTGCGTGAGCGGCGGCTGCGCGTGCCCCGGCGGAACGACCTACTGCTCCACCACCTGCGTCAACACGGCCACCGACTCGAACAACTGCGGCTCCTGCGGCAACCGCTGCCCCACGGGCACCACCTGCTCGGCGGGCCGCTGCGTGTGCCCCACGGGCCTCACGTTCTGCGCCGGGGCCTGCGTCAACACGGCCACCGATCGCAACAACTGCGGCGGCTGCGCGCGCGTGTGCACCTCGACGCAGACCTGCACCGCGGGCGCCTGCGTGTGCACGCTCACGTGTTCGAGCGCCCCGTCGCCCGACGCCGTCGCCTGCGGGACGGCCATCCCCAACCCCTGCGGGACGGGCGCCTCGTGCGGCGTCGGACGGCGCTGCCCCACGGGTCAGGCCTGCGACGCGATGACCAACACGTGCCGCTGCGTCCCCTCGTGCCCCGCGTCGGCCACGTGCAACCAGACCGACGGCTGCGGCGGCTACTGCCCCGGCTCGTGCCCCTCGGGCAGCACGTGCAGCCGCTCGACCAACCCCGCGACGCCCACGCAGTACCAGTGCGCGCCCGCGTCGTGCCCGGGCGGCTGCGCCTGCGGACAGATCTGCGTCTCGGGCTCGTGCGTGTCGCTCTGCGCGCGCGGCGAGACCCTCTGCGGCTGCGGTCAGTGCTGCCGCACCGGCGAGACCTGCATCGGCACGACCTGCATCCCGCTGCCTCCCTGATCGCGCGTCCGTGAGGCGTCGCGCGTGTGACGCCTCGCGGCCCTTCCGCCCGGCGGGTCTCTTGCGCTAGAGATCCGCGCACCCACCATGTTCAAGAAGATCCTCATCGCGAACCGGGGCGAGATCGCCGCCCGCATCGCCCGCACGTGCCGCCGCCTCGGCGTCGCCACCGTCGGGATCCACAGCGAAGCCGACGCGAGCGCGCTGCACACCACGGCCGTCGACGAGAGCCACCTCGTCGGCCCCGCCGCCGTGAAGGAGAGCTACCTCAACGCCGCGGCCATCCTCGCCGTCGCGAAGGCCACGGGCGCCGAGGCGATCCACCCGGGCTACGGGCTCCTCAGCGAGAAATCACACTTCGCGCGCGCCGTGATCGAGGCGGGTCTCGTGTGGATCGGACCGACGCCCGAGGCCCTCGACCGCCTCGGCGACAAGATGCGCTCGCGGCACACGGCGCTCGCGGCGAAGGTGCCTCCGGTGCCCGGCGCCGACGCGCCCGTCGAGACGGTGGAGGCCGCGCGAGAGGTCACCGCGCGCATCGGATATCCCGCGCTGGTGAAGGCCGTCGGCGGCGGCGGCGGCATCGGGATGCAGATCGTGAAGGACGACGCCTCCCTCGAGCGCGCGATGAAGTCGTGCAGCGACCGCGCGGCGCAGGCCTTCGGCGACGCGCGGGTCTACATCGAGCGCTACGTCGAGCGCCCGCGGCACATCGAGGTGCAGATCTTCGGCGACCTCCACGGCAACGTGGTGGCGCTCGGAGAGCGCGAGTGCTCGCTCCAGCGGAGGCACCAGAAGATCGTCGAGGAGTCGCCCGCGCCTGCCTTTCAGGGCGAGCGGGGCCCGTCGCACCGGGCGGCGATCCTCGACGCGGCGGTGCGCATCGGACGCGCCGCGGGCTACGTGGGCGCGGGCACCTGCGAGTTCATCTGGGACCAGGAGCGCGAGGAGTTCTACTTCCTCGAAACGAACTGCCGCATCCAGGTGGAGCACCCGGTGACCGAGATGGTCACGGGCCTCGACCTCGTCGAGTGGCAGCTCCGCGTCGCGCTCGGCGAGCACCTCGGCGAGGCGCTCACGGCGGTGCGTCCCTCGGGTCACGCCATCGAGGCGCGGCTCTATGCGGAAGACCCCGCGAAGGGCTTCATCCCGAAGCCCGGCGACGTGAACGAGCTCACCTGGCCCGAGGGTGACGGCGTGCGCGTCGACGCGGGCATCGCGGCGCCCGGCAAGGTGACGCCCTACTACGACCCCATGGTGGCGAAGATCATCGCGCACGCGCCGACGCGCGCCGAGGCCATCGCGAAGCTGGACGCGGCGCTCGCGAAGACGCACGTCGCGCCGCTCGTGCACAACCTCGCGTTCCTGCACGCGGTGCTCGTGTCGCCGGAGTTCACGGCGGGGCGCTACGACACGTCGTTCGCCGAGGTCTTCGCGAAGCGCAAGTAGCGCCGTTCGCCCGTTGCCATCGCGGAGATTTTTCGACACCGTCGCGGGCGTGAACGTGCTCGGACTCACCGGCGGCATCGCGTGCGGAAAGACCGCCGTGGCGAGGCTCTTCATGGCGCGCGGCGTCCCCGTGGTCGACGCCGACGCGGTGGCGCGCGACGTCGTGGCGCCCGGCACCGACGGGCTCGCGGCCGTGGTCGCGGCCTTCGGCGACGAGGTGCTCGCCCCCGACGGGACGCTCGATCGACAACGTCTCGGTGCGAAGGTCTTTTCAGACGAGGCCGCGCGCCGGACGCTCAACGGGATCCTCCATCCCCGCATCGGCGCCGAGAGCATGGCGCGCCTCGCGGCGCTGTCGGCCGAGGGCCACGGCTTCGCGTTCTACGACGCCGCGCTCCTCGTCGAGAACGGGCTGCACAGGAACTTCGCGGGCCTCGTGGTGGTGACCGCGCGGCCCGAGGTGCAGCTCGCGCGGCTCATGGAGCGAGACGACATCACCGAGGCCGAGGCGCGCGCGCGCATCGCGTCGCAGTGGCCCATCGAGCGCAAGGTCGCGGTGGCCACGCACGTCATCGACAACTCGGGCACGCGCGAGGCGCTCGCGGCGCGCGTCGACGAGGTCTTCGCCGCGCTGGTGCGCGAGCACGGGGCGCCCGCGCGGCGCTCGGAGGGTGCGACCGATGGCTGAGGGGCTCACGCTGGTCACGGGCTTTCCGCGGCTGCTCGCGCGGCTCATCACGACGGAGCTCCTCGCAGCGGGGGAGCGCGAGGTGTGCCTCCTCGTGCGGGAGCGCTACCTCGAAGACGCCGCGCGCTTCGTCGCGTCGATCGACGCCGCGGGGCGCGTGTCGATCGTCGAGGGCGACGTCACGTCCATCGACATGGGCCTCCCGGGCGCGGAGTACCTCTCCCTCGCGCGGCGCGCGGCGCGGGTCTTCCACGCGGCGCAGAGCACCTTCGAAGGGGTCGACCCGGCGAGGGTCCGCGCGCTCAACGTGCAAGGCACCTACGAGGTGCTCGAGTTCGCGCGCACCGCACGGGCTGAAGGGGCCGCGCCGCACGTCGTGGCGCTGAGCTCGACGCTCGCCGCGGGCGACCACGAGGGCCTCGTGCTCGAGGGCGAGCTCCAGTACGGGCAGGGCTTTCGCTCCGAGGTCGAGCGCACGCTGCACCAGGCCGAGCGCATGCTCCGCAAGGCCTCGCAGGAGCTCCCCGTCACCGTGCTCCGCCCGTCGATCCTCGTGGGTCACTCGGAGAGCGGCGAGGTCGACGTGCTCGACGGCCCGTACCCCTTCGTGATGCTCCTGCTCTCGTCGCCCGTCGACATCACCCTGCCGCTGCCCACCGACGGCGAGATCGCGCTGAACCTCGTCCCCGTCGACTACGTGGCGCGCGCCGCCGTCGCGCTCGGACGACACCCCGACGCCGTCGGTCGCACCTTTCACCTCGTCGACCCGCACCCGCTCCCCGCGCGCCGCGTGTTCGAACTCTTCGCGCGCGCCGCGGGCAGAAAGCTCCCTCGTGCGGTGCTCCCCACGCGGCTCACGAGCGCGCTCCTCAGCACGCCGGGCCTCGAGCGCTTCGCGCGGAGCCCGCGGGCCTTCGTCGAGCGCATGGCAACCCGCACCGTCTACCCGAGCGACGCCGCGCGCGCGCTGCTCGAACCTCGCGGCGTGCAGTGCCCCCCCTTCGACCGCTACGTCGACGCGCTCGTCGAGTACGCGCGGCGGCGCATGGCGTCGCGGCGCGTGCGCTCCGACGCGATCGCCGCCGAGCCCGAGGCCGACGACCCGCTGCTCTGACCGCTCACGCGATCGACGAGACCAGCGAGAGCACGTCTTCGATGTCTTCGAAGGTGTGGTCCGGCGCGGCGGCCGAGAGGTCCTCGCGCGAGCCGAGGCCGTAGAGCACCGCGGCGGTGCGCATCCCCGCGGCGCGCCCGGCGAGGATGTCCCGCGCGGTGTCGCCGATCATGAGCGAGCGCGTCGGGTCGACGTCGAGGGCGCGCGACACCGAGAGCAGAAGATCCGGCGCGGGCTTGTGTCGCATCGCCGTGCCGCCGCTGCCGTCGATGACGTCGAAGTAGCCCGCGATGCCCGTCGCCGCGGCGAGACCGCGCGCGGCCTCGGGGCGCTTCGAAGTGGCGATGGCGAGGCGCGGCCGCGGCGCGAGCATCGAGAGGGCCTCGAGGGTCTCGATGACGCCGGGGTAGAGCCGCGTCTGCGAGTGCCCCGTGGCGTGGTAGTGCGCGCGGTATCGCGAGACGAAGCGGTCGAAGAGCAGGTGGTCGGCGCCGGGCGCCGCGACGGCGAAGATCTCTTCGAGCGGCGAGCCGTCGACGAGCGACTCGATGGGCTTGACCACGCGGATCTCGAGGTCTTCGAACGCGCGCCGCAAGGCGAGGCTGATGTCCGCCGCGGAGTCCGCGAGCGTGCCGTCAAGGTCGAAGACGATGGCGTCGAATCGTCGCGGTGACATAGCGGTGCGCAGGGCCTCTTCGCGGGGTCTCGTCGAAGAGCCTTGATGCCAGCGCATCTGCCCGACGAGAATGGGGGCGCGAAGGGTGCGTGCGATCGACCACGGACGCAAGGGCTTGCCGCGATCGCGCTTGACACCCGCGGCCCCAACGGATTTCAGTACCGCAGTCTAACGACCTCTGTAGGAGACGAGTGCCCCGATGTTGACGCTGATCGTGACCGAGAAGGGCGGGACCCCGAAGCGGATGGACTTCGACAAGGACGAGGTCACCGTCGGGCGCGTTCCCGGCAACGACATCGTGCTCAACAAGGGCAACGTGTCGAAGCGACACTCCAGGGTGGTCAAGCAGGACGGACGCTTCTTCGTCGTCGACCTGAAGAGCACCAACGGCACGTACCTCAACGGTCGCCGCATCACGACGCCGTCGGTGATCCGCGCGGGCGACAAGGTCTACATCGGCGACTTCGTCATCATGGTCGACATGGGCGACGGCTCCGCGATGGAGATGGCCGCGCAGGACATGGGCGACATGCCGATGGAGGCGGGGCCCAACGACCTCGAGGCGGCGGGCGACGCGCAGGATGACGGCGGCTACGAGGAGCAGCAGCAGCCCGAGCCGCAGGGTCCTCCGCCGGGTTTCGGTCCTCCGCCGATGGGCCCGCCGCGTCCCGCCGCGATGACGTCTCCGGGGCCCGTGGGTCCGAGCGCGCCGCAGGGCATTCCGGGCCGCGGTCCGCTTCAGCCTCCGCAGGGTCCGCCGCGCCCGATGGGTGGTCCTTCGCCGATGGGCGGACCGCCGGGGCCGATGGGTGGTCCGCCGAGCCCCATGGGCGGCCCGCAGGGACCGATGGGCGGGCCTTCGCCGATGGGCGGTCCGCAGGGACCGATGGGTGGCCCGCCGGGTCCCATGGGCGGCCCCTCGCCGATGGGTGGTCCGCAGGGATCGATGGGTGGACCTTCGCCGATGGGTGGGCCGCAGGGACCGATGGGTGGCCCCTCGCCGATGGGTGGTCCCGGTGGACCGCCGCGTCCTGCGCCGCTTCCGCCGAACAACCCGCTCGGTGCGGGCGGGCCTCCGGGTCCGATGCCGGGTGGTCCTTCGCCGCTCGGCCCGATGCCCGGTGGACCTTCGCCGCTCGGCGGCCCTGGTGGCCCCTCGCCGCTCGGTGGCCCTGGTGGTCCGCGTCCGCTCGGCGGTGGTCCGGGTCCGATGCCGGGCTCGATGCACGGCGGTCCCGGTCCGATGCCCGGTGGTCCTGGCCCGATGCCCGGTGGACCGGGTTCGATGCAGGGTGGTCCGGGGCCGATGCCCGGCGGTCCTGGGCCGATGCCCGGCGGACCGATGCCCGGCGGACCGATGCCCGGCGGACCGGGTCCGATGTCGTCGATGCAGGGCGGTCCCGCGCCGATGCCCGCGCCCCTTCCTGGCCCGATGCCCGGCTCGATGCAGGGCGGCCCCGGCCCGATGCCGGGTGGTCCTGGCCCGATGCCGGGTGGACCGGGTTCGATGCAGGGTGGTCCTGGGCCGATGCCCGGTGGACCGATGCCCGGTGGACCGATGCCCGGTGGTCCGATGCCCGGCGGACCGATGCCCGGCGGACCGATGCCTGGCGGACCGTCGTCGCTGCGTGGTGGACCGAACATGGGTCCGCCCGGTCGTGGTCCTGGTGGCCCGCTCGGAAACGAGGGACCTTCGGGCCCGCTCGGGGCGCAGCTCGTGCCCGCGTCGCTCGGCGGTCCGTCGAACATGGACATGCCCTCCGAGGCGCAGCGTGAGGTGATCCCCACGGGCGACGGCTACAACGAAGCCCCCGCCACGCCGCCGCTCGCAGCCCCGCGTCCGCTCGCCCCCGCGCCCATGCCGCAGGGCGGAATGGACGGTCCTCCCATGGGCGCGCCCGCGCCGATGCCGGGCCCTGCGAACCCGTCGCAGCCCCGTCCCCTCGCGCCCGCGCCGATGGGACCGCCGATGGGCGCACCGGCGCCGATGGCAGCGCCCGCGCCGATGCCCGCGCCCGCGCCGATGGCAGCGCCCGCACCGGCCCCGATGCCTGCGCCGTCGCCCGCGCCGATGCCCACGCCTGCACGCGCGCAGCAGCCTGCGGCGCCCGCGCAGCCCGTGGCCGAGCAGCGCAGCGGCGACGAGTACGCCGACGCGCTCGCGCAGGTGATCCGGACGGCGAAGCAGCGCGGCGCCGAGGCCTCCTTCGGCGACGACGCGGCGCGCAACCGCATCCGCTCGATCGTCGAGCAGGTCGCGCGCGCGCAGCAGCCCCCGAACGGCGTCACGCCCGACCGCATCGCGAAGGACGCCCTCGCCGAGATCGCGGGCACCGGCGCCTTCGAAGCGATCTTCGAAGACGGCGAGCTCGCCGCGGCCTACGTCGATCATCGCGGTCGCGTGACGACCCTCCGCGGCGGCGCGCACACGACGGGCTCGCTCGCGTTCTCGTCGCCCTCCGCGGTGGCCGAGTGCACCGAGCGCCTGCTCCGTTCGCACGGCATCGACCGCGCGGGCCGGAGCTCGATCCACGCGACGCTCTCCGATGGGACGCGCGTCCACGCGCTCTTTCCGCCGCTCGCGCACGCGGGCGCCGTGGTGGCCGTCGAGCGCAACGCGCGACCCGCCTCGCTCGCCGACCTCGGCGCGCGCGGCGTGCTCCCGCAGCAGGTGGTGCACGCGCTCACCAACGCGCTCGCCGGACGTCGCAACATCGTCGTCTCGGGCGCGCGCGGATCGGGTCGCAGCACGCTCCTCGGCGCGCTCATCGGCTCGCTCCCGCACAGCGATCGCGTCGTGGTGATCGAAGACCGCGACGAGCTCGCGCGCGCTCGCTACGACGTGCTCTCGGTCCGCGGCGAAGGCGACTGGAGCGAGGCCGTCGGCGCCGCGCTCTCGCTCCGCACGGGTCGCGTGGTCTTCGGCGAGGGCCACGAGTCGTGCGCGAAGGCCTTCGTGTCGAGCCTCTCGACGGGCGCCGACGGAGCCCTCATCGCGGTCACCGCGCCCACCGGGACCCTCGCCCTCGCGCGCCTCGCCGCCACCGCGGCCACGACGCCGTGGCTCACCGCGCAGGACGCCGCCGCGCGCATCCTCGCGGCGCGCCCTCTCGTGATCGAGACCGCGCGCCTGGGCGACGGCCAGTGCCGCGTGGTGAGCGTCGGCGAGGTGCGGCCCGGCAACGACGGCAGCCTCCAGGTGGCGCCGATGTTCTCGCTCCGCATCGACGGCACCGACGCGTCGGGCAACATCGCCGCGCAGCTCGTCCCGAGCGGCGGTTACTGATCGCGCTCGCGCTGCGCGTCGCCGCCGCGCGCGTCTCTCACCCGCCACACACGTCATCACGGCCGCTGACAGCGGTTGCCACGCACACACCACCGTGGCAGCTTCGCCCGTAACGCCACATGGGAAAACGCCTGCTCTTCGGGATTCTCAAGGGACTCGCAATCGGCGGAGCGATCGGAGCGCTCCTGCACTTCGCGCTCGGCGCGACGGCGATCATGAGCTGGCTCAACTACCTGCTCTACGCGGGCGTGGGCGCGCTCTCGGGCGTGCTCGCGGGGCGCGCCCCGTGGAAGCCCGGCGTGTGGGTCGCGGCCATTCTCAAGGGCGTCTTCGGGCTCGCCGTCGGCGCGGGCCTCTTCGCGCTCGCGGACAAGTTCGGCCCGCAGTCCGTCTCGCTCTTCGGCACGACGGCCCACCTCGCGCAGTTTCCGCTGCTGTTCGCGCCGATGCTCGCGACGGTGTACGCGACCTTCGTCGAGCTCGATGACGGCGGCGAGCAGGCCGAGGATGCGCCCTCCACGGGCGTCCGCGCGGGCAAGATCTCCGTCGAGGACATCGACGTCGGCGAAGACGAAGAGGCCGCGAAGCCCGCCGCGAAGTCCGCGAAGAAGAGCTGATCGCTCGGATGTCGGTGTGATCGATCGCCCGCGCGCCGTTGGGGGGCGGCGACGCGGGGCTCAGACCGAGGAGGTCTCGGTCGAGGCGCTGGGGGGCTGCGCCTCGGGCTCGTCGCTCACGGTCGCGGGCTGCGCGCTCACGGCCGTGGGCTGTGAGGCGACGGTGACGGGCGCGGCGCTCACCACCGTGGGCGGCGTCGCGGACACGACGGTCTGCGCGGGGGCGGCGGGCTGCGACGGCGCCACGCCCGAGACGCGACCCATGAGCTCCGCGGCGCGCGCGACGGCCCGCTGACGGAGCACGTCACCCTCGCGCACGGCCTCTTCGCGCACGGCCTCACCGCGCGCCACCGCGCCCTCGCGTACGGCCGCTCCATCGACGCGACCCTTGTCATGCTCGCTCATGGCTCCAATCACCTCCGGCCGCGCGGTATACCCGACCCCCACCCGCACAGCAAACGGCGCCCACCGTTGCGGCGCGCGAGACAAGCTGCGAGAGAAGCGCCGACGGAGTTCAACGCCCAATGATCCAGATCGAAACGTTCGCGGTCCCGCCGCTCGGGTGCAACTGCTCGGTGCTCTTCGACGACGTCGCGCGCGAGGCCGTGGTGATCGACCCCGGCGGCGACGCGCAGGGGATCCTCCAGCGGCTCACGGCGAAGGGGCTCACGGTGAAGGCCATCGTCCACACGCACACGCACATCGACCACGTCGGCGCGACGGCGGCGGTGCAGCGCGCGACGGGCGCGGCGGCGCGCATCCACGAGGGCGACCTCTTCCTCTACGAGATGCTGCCGGTGCAGGGGCAGATGCTCGGGATGAGGGCGCCGCCGTCGGCGGAGCTCGACGCGTTCCTGCGTGACGGCGAGGTCGTGACCGCGGGCGCCATCTCGCTCGAGGTGCTCCACACGCCCGGTCACACGCCGGGGAGCGTGTGCTTTCGTTGCAAGGCCGAGGCGCGCGAGCTGCTCTTCTCGGGCGACACGCTCTTCGCGGGGAGCATCGGCCGCACGGACCTCTGGGGCGGCGACTCCGACGCGATCCTGCGCTCGATCCGCGATCGGATCCTCACGCTGCCCGACGAGACCGTGGTGATCACGGGGCACGACCGCCCGACCTCCGTCGCGCGCGAGCGACGCGCGAACCCCTTTCTGAGAGGGTTCTGAAACAACCCGCATTGCGTGACGGGCGCGCGCTGACTTAGGTTCGGTCCCCCCGTGAGCCAACAAGACGCAGCACTCCCCGACTGGCTGCGGCTCCAAGAGGAGCTCGTCCAGCTCGTCGCCCATGACATGAGGAACCCGCTCCAGGCGATCATGGCCAACGCGTCGTTCCTTGAAGACGCCACGCACGCCTCCGAGCAGGAGGCGCGCGAGACCACGGCCGACATACGAAGCTCGGCCGACATGCTCATGCGACTCATCGAGAACACGGTGACCGTCGCGCGGCTCGAGTCGCCGTCGGCCTCGGCCGTCCAGCGCGTCCCCGTGTCGCTCCTCTCGGTGGTCGAGGCCGCCGTCGAGCGCTGCGCGGGCATCGCCGCCAACTCCGAGATCGGCCTGTCGCTCGAGGCCAGCGAGGGCGCGCGCGTCATGGCCGACCCGCAGCTCCTCGACCAGCTCGTGCAGAACCTCGTCACCAACGCCATCCAGCACTCGCGTCGGCGCACCTCGGTGTCGCTGCGCGTCGAGCGCGCGGGGGCGCGCGCCGCGGTGGTGCTCGTCGATCAGGGCCCCCCCTTCGGCGCCGTGGAGCGGCACTTCACCCGCGAGGCGCAGGCGGCCATCAAGTTCCAGCCCGACGGGCGATACTCTCGGGGCCTCGGGCTCTACGTCGTGGGGATTGTCACCCGCGCGTTCGGTGGCACCATCGAGCCCTCTCGCGAAGGCGCGCGCTCGGTGCTCCGGGTGTGGCTCCCCATCGCGGGTTAGAGACCCGTAACACCCCTCGAAGGAGATCAATTCCCCGATGAGCCAGTGGCAGCCCGCTCGTGTCGTCGACCTCGTGCTCCGCTTCAACAGCGATTTCGGCCCCGCGATGCGCGCCGCGGTCGAGGGCGCGCGAGGCGCGACGATGGCCCCCGAAGACCAGTGCCGCGAAGCGTGCCGCGCGCTCGCGCGAGGCGTCGGCGTCGCCACGCACGCGTACGTGTGGTCCGCGCCCGAGGTGCCCATCACGCACGTGCGGCTGCCCGTCGACATCGACGCCGACGGAACCCTCATCGCCCTGCGCATCCGGCTCAACGTGCCGATGAACTCGCCCGTCGACTACTCCAACGGACAGGCCGTCGCGGGGCTGCTCCAGTCGCTCATGGGGCTCCCGCGGGGCTCCCTCGCGGGCGTCGACGTGGCCTTCCCCGCGCCCGCGACGATGGGCGAGCCGGGGCCGCTCCTCACCATGCTGAACCCCGCCACGCTGCCCGGGCAGAAGCTCTGCGAGTACTGTCGCAACCCGATGCCCGACTACGAGGTGCAGTGCCGCTCGTGCGGGGGACGCTCCGAGAAGTAGACCCCGATGGCCCTCAACGTCCGCGCGCTGCCCTCGACGATGCGCGCGCTCACGCCGCCGGTGCTCGTCGCGATGGCCCTCTCGGTCGCAGGGCTCGTGATCGAGCGGGCGATCGTTCCGCATCGCGCGCTCCAGGTGAGCAACGAGGTCATCGGGAGCTACCTCCAGACCCTCGGCACCATCTACGCCGTGCTCCTCGCCTTCGTGGTCTTCGTCGTGTGGAACCAGTTCAACACCACGCGGGCCTACGTCGAAGAGGAGGCCAACGAGCTCCTCGACCTCTCGCGCACCGCGCGGGGCTTCTCCGGCGACCTCCCGGCGCGCGTCCACAAGCACATCCAGCGCTACGTCGACGCCGTGCTCGGCCCCGAGTGGACCGCGATGGAGTCCGACTGCGACCCGCGGCCCTTCGAAGGCGCGGCCATCCTCGATGAGCTCTGGGGCGAGCTCCACCGCGTCGAGCTCGAGGGGCCCTGCGAGCAGGCCATGTACTCCGAGGTGCTCGGGCGCCTCAACGACCTCAGCGACGCCCGCGCCGAGCGCATCGCCGCGAGCCGCATGCGCGTGCCCCTCGCGCTGTGGGTGCTGCTCCAGTTCGGCGCCGTGATCAACGTCGCGTCGATGTACCTCTTCACCGTCGAGCGCTTCGCGACGCACTGCCTCATCACCGCGGCCCTCGCGGGCGTCATCTCGCACGTGCTCTACGTGATCCGCGACCTCGACAACTGCTTCTCGGGCGCGTGGCGCGTCCCTCGGGCGCCCTTCGAAGACGTGCGCGCCTACCTCGCCCGCTGCCACTGCCACGAGCGCCTCTCAAAGGAACTCGCGTAGCGCGTCGGGTGCGATAGCCTCGCGCGATGCGAACGCGCGCCCTCTCGTCCGCCCTCTTCGTCCTGCTCACGCAATGCGCCTCGCGCGCCCCGACGCCCGTCGCCGCGCCGCACGTCGACCCGCGCGTGCTCGCCGCGATGACGCCCCGGCCCGCGGAGGTCGCGCCCCTCGAAGCCGAGCCCGTCGGACGGCTCCCCGAGGGCGTCACGCCCACGCGCTACGCGCTCACGCTCGACGTCGAGCCCGCGCAGGGACGCTTTCGCGGCGAGGTCGAGATCACCGTCAACCTCGCGCAGCCCCGCGACGCGCTCTGGCTCCACGCGCAGGAGCTCTCCATCACGCACGCCGAGGTGCAGCAGGGCGACGCCGCCCCCGTGCTCGCGCGGTGGACGCCCGGTCAGCGCGCGGGCGTCGCCTCGCTGCAATGGACCGGCGCCCTCGCGCCCGGCGAAGCGAAGATCAGGCTCGCGTTCACGGCCGTGCTCAACCGCCACCTCGAAGGGCTCTACAAGGTCGACAGCGGCGGAGACTCGTACGCCTTCACGCAGTTCGAAGCGCTCTCGGCGCGGAGGGCCTTCCCCTGCTTCGACGAGCCGCGCTTCAAGACGCCCTTCGACCTCACCGTCGTCACCGCGCGCGACGACGTCGCCGTCACCAACACCGCAGAGACCGGCGCCACGGATCGCGAAGACGGCCGCAAGGTGCACCGCTTCGCGACGACGGAGGCGCTGCCCACGTACCTCCTCGCGTTCGCGGTCGGTCCCCTCGAGGTCGTCGAGCACGCGCCCATCGCGCCCAACGCCGTCCGCGCGTCTCCGCTGCCCCTGCGCGGCGTCGCGGCGCGCGGTCGCGGACGCTTTCTTCAGCGCGCCCTCGACGACGCAGCACCACTCGTCGCGATGATGGAGCGCTACTTCGATCGCGCCTACCCCTACCCCAAGCTCGACCTCATCGCGGTGCCCGACTTCGGACCCGGCGCGATGGAGAACGCGGGCGCCATCACCTTCCGCGAACCCCTGCTGCTCGTGCGTCCCGATGCGCCTGTGGATCAGATGCGCGGCGTCGACTCGGTGCTCGCCCACGAGCTCGCGCACCACTGGTTCGGCAACCTCGTGACCCTGCGCTGGTGGGACGACATCTGGCTCAACGAGTCCTTCGCGACGTGGATGGGCACGCGCGCGACGCAGGAGGTCTTCCCCGCGCACCACGCCGCCGCGGGGCTCATCGCGGGCGCGCATCACGCGATGTCGGCCGACGCGCTCTCGAACGCCGTCCCCATCCGACGCGAGATCGTCTCCGATGACGATCTCCGCGGAGGCTCCTCGGCGATCGTCTACGCGAAGGGCGCCTCGGTGCTCGGCATGCTCGAGCGATGGGTCGGCGCCGATCCGTTTCGCGACGCGATCCGCGGCTACCTCCGCGCGCACGAGCACGGGACCGCCGTGAGCGCAGACCTCTTCGCCGCCCTCTCCGCGGCCACGCCGTCGAGGCCCCTCGACGCGACGCTGCGCACCTTCATCGAGACGCCTGGAGTTCCAGTCATCTCCGCGGCGCTCGTGTGCGACGCCAACGGGCGAAGGGTCACCGTCACGCAGCAGCGCTTCTCGCTCCCCGCGGGCGCGCATCACGCCGGCGGACCCTGGGCGATTCCCGTCTGCGTGCGCTACCCCGACGGAGCCTCCACCGCGACGACGTGTGCGCTCATCGACGGCGCGCAGGGCGAGGTCTCGCTCGGCGCCGGAGCGTGCCCTGCGTGGGTGATGCCCAACGCCGACGCGGGCGGCTACTACCGCTGGACGCTCCCCGCCGCGGGTCTCACGGCCCTCGTCACGCGGGGGTGGACCGCGCTCTCGCCCGTCGAGCGCCTCTCGGTGGTGAACAACGCACGCGCGGGCTTCACCGCGACGACGCTCGACTACGCGGCGCTGCGTCCGGTGCTGGCGCGCGCGGCCACCGACGCCGAGCGCCTCGTCGCCATCGACCCGCTCCCCTTCTGGACGCGCCTCATCGACGACGAGCTCACGGGCCCCGCGGCGCAGCGCGCGCGACGCGAAGCGGTGACCGAGTACGCCCGCGCGTGGGCCTCGCTCGGGTGGACGCGTCGCCCGGACGAAGACACCGAGCGCTCACTCCTGCGCCGCGACCTCGCGGGCTTTCTGGGCCTCGTCGCGAACGACCCCGCGGTGCGCGCCGAGGGAGCCCGCCGCGGCACGCAGTGGTTCACCGCGCCCGATGGCGGCGGCGTTCCGTCGGAGCTCGCGGGCGCTGCGCTCGCGATGATGCTGCGCGGCGCCGACGAGGCCACCGTCGACCGCGTGATCGCGCGGGCGATCGAGAGCGACGACGCGGTGCTGCGCTTCCGTCTCTTGGGCGCGCTCGGTCAGTCGCCGCTTCCGTTGCTGACGACGAAGGTGCTCCCGCTCTCGGTCGACGCGCGGCTGCGCGTGAACGAGGTGTTCACCCCGATCGACGCGTCGCTCGGCCGCGGCGAGGCCCGCGAGACGGCCTTCGCGTGGCTCACGGAGCACGCCGACGCGGTGTTCGCACGCATCTCCGAGAACGGACGCGCGGGCACTCCCTGGCTCGGCGCGCGCTTCTGCCGCCGCGAAGACGCGGCGCGGGTGCAGTCGTTCTTCGGCCCCAGGATCGCGGCGCTGCACGGCGCCCAGACGCAGCTCGACGGCGCGCTCGAAGCGATCGCCGTGTGCGCCGCGGAGCGCGAGGGTCAGGCCGCAGGCCTCGCGCGGGCCTTCGGGGGCGCGCCCGCAGCGCGGTAGTGCGAGCGGTCACGGAGGGCGGAGAAGGGCGCTACGCGGGCTCCTGGAGCGTCTCCGGGGCATGGGTGGCGCTCGTAGGGCGTTGCATACGGCGTCGCAGGGGGGCGGGAGGCGCGTGGATGGCGTTGCATACAGCGTCGCAGGGGCCCGGGTGGCGCGCGTAGGGCGTTGCATACAGCGTCGCACCGGGGCGGGTGGCGTGTGTAGGGCGTTGCAAACAGCGTCTCACACCACCGTCGATGGGCCGGGGTTCGGCGTGGAAGGTCGATGTGGGGTCTGGCAGCGCCGATGTCGAAGCGCCAGTCGCGGATGCTCGATGCGCCTCACCCCGGGCAACTGAAGTGTGGTCGCTCCCTTCGGGAGCTACAGGTCATCCGCAAGCGAATGGGACTCTTGCGAGCGCCGCAACCTCTCAGGTCACACGCTTGCGCCTGCAGCAGCGCGAATGTCGTTTCAGATCGTCCAGGCAGCAACGGCCTCTGCGCGTCGTGCAGCGCCCGAAGGGAGCGACCACACTTCAGTTGCCCGGGGTGAGGCGCATCGAGCATCCGCCACTGGCGCTTCGCCATCGGCGCTGCCAGACCCCACATCGACCTCCCACGCCGAACCCCGGCCCATCGACGCAAACGTCCAGATTTGATGGGACGGTGGTATCAGGGGGCGGGCGCCGCGTGGATGCAGATGCGTGTGGTCTTGACCGGGCGTCCGGACGAACAGCCACGCGTTCGCCCGGTCAGGGGTCGTGCGAGGCGGCGAGCATCGCGACGAAGCGCTGCACGCCCTCTGCGAGCGCGGCGCCCACGCGACGGAGCCCCTCGGGCGTGCGCAGCGCGGCGTGCGAGGACGCGTCGATGAAGAAGGGCTCGTAGAGCGCAGCGCACAGGCTCGGCGACGCGTGGATGTCGTCGATGCACGACCAGCCTCGCTCCGAGGGGTGCAACGCGAGCACGCGGGTCCGCGACACCTCGGGGAGATCGTCGAGGGCGTCGGCGAGGCTCAGGGCGGCCTTGCGTCCCATCGCGGAGCGCGCGTCGTACTCGACCATGCCGTAGCGCCCGCCGCCCGCGTTGACGTGGCACTGGACGTAGAGCGACGGCGCCGTCGGCGTCTGCGCGGCCAGCGTGATGGCCTCCGCGTGGCGCGCGTCGTAGGTGCCGCGGTCGAGGAGGTCGACGGTGTGCCCCGCGGCCATGAGCGTCTCGCGCGCCGCGTCGATGTAGGCCGCCGAGAGGTCGACCTCGCGGATCCTGCCCTGCGTGACGCCGGGGTCGAAGACGGCGCCCTCGGCCTTCTGTCCGTGACCGCGATCGAGGATGACGCGCATGGTGGCGGGGGATCGTACCCGAGGGCGCTCCGATGCGGTTGAGAAGACCCCGCGGCTGTGGTGCATCATCGCGGCGATGGCGAACGACCCCACCGACACTTCGAACGACCCCCTCAAGCTCGCGGAGCTCTTTCAGGGCGGAGAGGCCTGGCTCCCGATCATCAAGCCCGTGATCGAGCGCATCGCGAACGCGGAGACCTTCGTGGGACCCGCGCGCGACAAGCGCATCGTGCCCCTGCGCGAGCTCACCTTTCAGGCCCTCAAGCCCAACCCCCCCGAGCGGTGGAAGGTCGTCGTCTTCGGGCAGAGCCCCTATCCGCGCATCGAGTCGGCCACCGGGATCGCGATGTTCGACAACGCGTTCCACTCCTGGCAGGAGCCGCGCTTTCCGCAGGTCGCGTCGATGCGCAACATGCTCAAGCTCGCGCTCATCTGGCGACACGGACTGCCCGAGACCATCACGCCGAAGGAGATTCCCCCGCTGCTCAAGAAGCACGACGTGGTGCCGCCGACGGAGTGGTTCCAGGCCATCCTCTCGCAGGGGGTTCTCCTCGTCGACGCGTCGATGACGAGGCACACCGACGACGCCATTCCCGTGGCGAAGCACGTGGAGTTCTGGGCGCCCGTGGCCGAGGCCATCGTCGAGGCCATTCTCAGTGCGAAGGAGACCGCCGCGCCCGAGCACAAGGGCGTCGTCTTCGCGTGGTGGGGCGCGCACGCGAAGGGCCTCCGCGCGGCCGTCGAGAAGCTGTCGGCGAAGCACCCGTCGGTGCCGGTGCGCCACGTCGATCACTGGCACCCCGCGTCGCGCGACAACCGCTTCAACGAAGGGAACCACTACAAGAAGGTCAACGACGCGCTCGTCGAGCTCGGCGCCTCGGAGATCGACTGGCTCCCGACGCCCGGTTGGAAGAGCCGCCTCCCCACGGCGCCCGAGACCACCGAGCGCATGGGCGGCTTTCTCAAGGACACGATGGAGCTTCACAAGTTCTATCTCGACCGCCTCCAGGGCGCGCGCGACGAGGTCGCCGCCGCGATGCCCGCGCTCGACGGCGTGATGTCGACGCCGAGGGTCGACTTCGCGAAGGCCCTCCAGAGCGCAGAGAAGCTCGTGCCCGGTGTGACCTCTGCGATCTCGACGGCGAGGGCCTACGCGCGACGCGTCGTGAGCGAAGGGCGCGCGCTCGGTCTCGACGAAGACGAGGTCGCCGCGGTGCACGTCTACACCCTGGCGTCGCAGTTCTACCGCAGGCTCAACGCGGCCCTGCGAGACCGCGAGCGCGATACGGCCAAGGCGTTCTATCCGTACCTGCGCCTCTTCTTCGACGCGATGACGCGACTGCCCGCATCGAAGGATCCGCTCTGGCGCGGCGTGGGCGTCGACCTCGCGAAGCAGTACCCGACGGAGGCTGAGGTCGTGTGGTGGGGCGTGTCGTCGTGCACGCCGAAGATGTCGGTGGCGACGGGCTTTCTCGGCTCGTCGGGCGCGCGGACGCTCTTCGAAGTGCACCCGCGCGGGGCGGTGTGCATCCAGAAGCTCTCGGCCTTCGCGGGCGAAGAGGAGTACATCATCGCGCCGGGGACGCGCTTCAAGGTGCGCTCGTCGACGGTGGGCAAGGACAAGCTCTGCACCGTGGTGCTCGACGAGCTCGACGCGCCGCGCCTCGTGGCCTGATCGCTAGCGGATCATTGTTGCGGCCCCACCCGCGCACCCGGGTTCGGCGCGAGCGGCGCGCACCCGGGTTCGGCGCGAGCGACGCGCACCCGGGTTCGGCGCGAGCGGCGCGCACCCGGGTTCGGCGCGAGCGGCGCGCAGCTGGGTTCGGCGCGAGCGACGCGCAGCTGGGTTCGGCGCGAGTGGCGCGCAGCTGGGTTCGGCGCGAGCGACGCGCTCCGGGGTTCGGCGCGAGAGATCGTCGGGTGTCTCACCCCGCCTCACCGCCGGGCAACAGAGGGTGGCGCCCCCACAAGGGGGGCGGGTGCTGCCTGTCGCTCTGAAGAGGAGGCGCTCGGACGACGCCTGTGCATTGCCCGCTTCGCACGGCCATTTCCAAGCGGGATGGGCGAAGCATCCTCGCGGTGTTGGGCCAGCGATGACTCCATCCAAGTCACGCATCTTGTTCGAGTCAGCCAGCACCCGCCCCCCTTGTGGGGGCGCCACCCTCTGTTGCCCGGCGGTGAGGCGGGGTGAGACACCCCATGATCTCTCGCGCCGAACCCCGGTGCGCGCTGCTCGCGCCGAACCCCGGTGCGCGCTGCTCGCGCCGAACCCAGCTGCGCGCCGCTCGCGCCGAACCCAGCTGCGCGCCGCTCGCGCCGAACCCCGGTGCGCGTCACTCGCGCCGAACCCGGGTGCGCGTCGCTCGCGCCGAACCCGGGTGCGCGCCGCTCGCGCCGAACCCGCGTGCGCGACACCCTTCTCCGCGTCTTTGGTCAGCGAAACGGACTTCTCGAGAGGCTCTTCCGAGAGAGGAGCGCAACGAGGCGGAGGGGGCGATGGCGGAGCGCGGCAAGGCCAGCGGGCGCGAGATCGCTACAGGATCATTCCCGCGCCGACGGTGTTGTTGGTGCTCTCGTCGATGACGATGAAGGCGCCCGTCGCGCGGTTCACGCGGTAGGGATCGCTGAAGACAGGCTGCGCGAGCTTGAAGCTCACGCGCGCGATGTCGTTCATGCGGAGCTCGGTGGCGGGCTGCTCCTCGGCGGTGCGCACGTCGATGCGGTACGCGATGCTCGCCACGGCGGCCTTGGTCTCGCGCGTCGTGTGACGGATGAGGTACTTGCGCGCGCGGTCGAGCGGCGTCTCCGAGAGCCAGCACACCATCGCGTCGATCTGCTTCCTCCCTTCGGGCGCGTCGCCCGCGTGGGCGATCATGTCGCCGCGCGAGATGTCGACCTCCTCGTCGAGCACGAGCGTCACCGACTGCTCGGCGACGCCCTTCGCGAGCGCCACGCCGCCGAGCTCCACGGACTTCACGGTCGTCTCGCGGCCCGAGGGGAGCACCACCACGCGGTCACCAGGCGCGACCTCGCCGCCCTCGACGCGTCCTGCGAAGCCGCGGTAGCCGGCGCCCGCGCGTGACGCGTCGACGCCCACACCCTCGCCGAGCCCCTCGTCGTGCACCCTGCACACGTACTGCACGGGGAAGCGCAGCGAGGCGCCGTCTTCGGTGCTCGCCGCGGGAACCGCTTCGAGCACGTCGAGGAGCGTCGGGCCCGTGTACCAGGGCATCACGTCGCCGCGCTCGACGACCATCGCGCCGTCGAGCGCCGACATGGGGATGAAGCGCACGTCGGTGATCCCCGCGGAGGCCGCGAAGGCGGTGTAGTCGGCGACGATGCGATCGAAGACGGTCTGGTCGTAGCCGACGAGGTCCATCTTGTTCACGGCGGCGACGACGTGGGGGATGCCCACGAGCTTCGTGATGTACGAGTGGCGGCGCGTCTGCGGGAGCACGCCCTTGCGCGCGTCGATGAGGATGATCGCGAGGCTCGCCGTCGAGGCGGCGGTCACCATGTTGCGGGTGTACTGCTCGTGGCCCGGCGCGTCGGCGATGATGTACTTGCGCGTGCCCGTGGAGAAGTAGCGGTACGCGACGTCGATGGTGATGCCCTGCTCGCGCTCGGCCTGGAGGCCGTCGGTGAGGAGCGAGAGGTCGACGGCGCCGAGGCCGCGCTTCTGCGACGTGCGCTCGATCGCGTGGAGCGTGTCGGCGAGGATCGAGCGCGTGTCGTAGAGGAGGCGACCGATGAGGGTGCTCTTGCCGTCGTCGACGCTGCCGCAGGTGGTGAACCGCAGGAGGCCGTGATCTTC
The DNA here is from genome assembly GCA_046351535.1 of Polyangiales bacterium. Classification (GTDB taxonomy): domain Bacteria; phylum Myxococcota_A; class Polyangia; order Polyangiales; genus CAISKJ01. The sequence continues at coordinate 32,977 of JAXLYG010000038.1, read as the reverse complement.
GGGTGACCGCTGCGTCGACATCTCAGAAGTACCCTTCCTTCTTGCGCTGCTCCATCGAGGCCTCGGAGGTCTGGTCGTCGAGGCGCGTGGCGCCGCGCTCGGTGATGGTGGTCGCGGCGGTCTCGATGACGATCTTCGCCACGGTGTCGGCGTCGCTCTCGACGGGCGCCGTGCAGGTGATGTCTCCGACCGTGCGGAAGCGGACCATCACGTCGACCACGTCGTCGCCGGGGCGCGCGGGGGTGACGGGGGTCACGGGCACGAGCGCGCCGCTGCGGCGCACCACGGGGCGCGTGTGCGCGAAGTAGATCGACGGAAGCTCCAGGCCCTCGCGCTCGATGTATTGCCAGACGTCGAGCTCGGTCCAGTTCGAGATGGGAAAGGCCCGGATGTTCTCGCCCTTGAAGACGCGGGCGTTGAAGAGGTTCCAGAGCTCGGGGCGCTGGTTCTTCGGGTCCCACTGACCGAACTCGTCGCGGAAGCTCATGATGCGCTCCTTGGCGCGGGCCTTCTCCTCGTCGCGGCGGGCGCCGCCGATGCAGCAGTCGAAGCCGAACTCCTCGATCGCCTCGAGGAGCGTCACCGACTGGTGCTTGTTGCGCGGCTCCGTCGGCGACTTGAGCACCACCGTGCCCCGTCGCATCGAGTCTTCGACGGACCGCACGATGAGCCGCTCTCCGAGCTCCGCGGCCCGCTTGTCGCGGAAGTCGGTGACCTCGGCGTAGTTGTGCCCCGTGTCGATGTGCATGAGCGGAAAGGGGAAGCGCGCGGGTCGAAACGCCTTCTCCGCGAGGCGCAGGAGGCAGATCGAGTCCTTGCCTCCCGAGAAGAGGAGCACGGGGTTGGCGCACTGCCCCGCGACCTCACGGATGATGTGAATGGCCTCGGCTTCGAGCCAGTCGAGGTGCGACAGCGGACGCGCTTTGCGTTCAGTGGTCATCGGTGCGCGCACCGTATACCGCAATCTGCGCGGGCGCCGAAGCGCCTCCGTCACGCAACGGGCAACGGGGCGGTGTACCCTCCGGGCCCCGTGCGAACCACCACCCTCGCCCTCGCCCTCGCGCTCACGGCGGCCTGCTCGTCGCAGCAGACGCCGCGCACCCAAAACCGCCGCTCCGTGGTGCTCTCCGTGGTCGGAACCGCGGACCTTCACGGCCGCCTCGCGATGCTCCCGTGGCTCGCGGGTCACGTCGAGAACCTCCGCAGAGCGAGGGCTTCGGACGGCGCCGTGGTGCTCCTCGACGCGGGCGACATGTTCCAGGGCACGCTGGAGTCGAACGGTGAAGAGGGCGCCTCGGTGGTGCGGGCCTACAACGCGCTCGGGTACCAGGCCGCGGCCATCGGCAACCACGAGTTCGACTACGGCCCCGCGGGCGAGGCCACCTTCGCGCGCACGCCCGACGACGACCCGCAGGGCGCCCTTCGGTTGAGGGCCTCGGAGGCGCGCTTCCCCTTTCTCGCCGCGAACATCGTCGAGGCCGCGGGCGGCGCTCCGCTCAGCTGGAACAACGTCCACCCGAGCGCGGTGATCACCGCCGCGGGGGTTCGCATCGGTCTCCTCGGCGTGAGCACCGAGTCGACGCCCCGCACGACGCTCACGGTGAACTTCCGCGGCCTCGCGATGCGCCCCCTCGCAGAGACCATCCGCGCGCGCGCCGAAGCGTTGAGGGCGCAGGGCGCCACGGTCATCCTCGCCCTCGCCCACGCGGGCGGCGCGTGCAGGAGCTTCTCGGACCCCGACGACCTCAGCTCCTGCGACGCGAGCGAGGAGATCTTCGAAGTGGCGCGCGCGCTCCCCGCGGGCGCCGTCGACGCGATCATCGCGGGCCACACGCACCGCGGCGTGGCGCACATCGTCAACGGCATCCCCGTGCTCGAGTCCTTCGCGAACGGGCAGGCCTTCGGGCGCATCGACCTCACCGTCGACACGCGCTCGGGCCGCGTGCTGCGTCGCCACGTCTTCGCGCCGCACAACGTCTGCGGGCGCAACAGCCGCGACGAGCCCGACCCCGAGTCGTGCGCGCCCGACGAGTACGAGGGCGCCGCGGTCTCGCCCGACGCCGCGCTCCGTGAGGCGATCGCGCCCGCGATGAACGGCGCCCGCGCGCTGCGGGAGCGCGACCTCCACGTGCGCGTCGAGTCGATCGTTCGAAGCCGCTACCGCGAGGAGTCTGCGCTCACCAACCTCGTCGCCGACATGATGCGCGCGGCCTCGCCGGGCGCCGACGTCGGGGTGATGAACGCGGGCGGCGTGCGCGTCGACCTCAACCCCGGCGCGCTCGACTACGGTCGCCTCTACGCGGTGCTCCCCTTCGACAACCGCCTCGTGCGGGTGCGTGTGCGCGGCTCGGGGCTGCGAGAGATCGTCGCGCGCGACGCGCAGCAGGACAGCGGCACCCTCGGCCTCTCGGGAATCCGCGCCGTGGTGAGCTGCGAGGGCGGACGCGTCACGGCGCGCGTCACGCGCGAAGACGGGCGTCCCATCGCCGACGACGAGCTGCTCACGCTGGTCACCAACGACTACCTCGCGGGCGGATCGCTCGGGCGTCAGCTCGCCGAGCCCCTCACCGACGACGCGATCATCGCGTCTCCGACGTTGCGCGACGCGGTGATCGCGCCCCTCGCGGCGGCCTCTCCGATTCGGGGTGATGACACGCGCTGGTATGACCCCGCGCATCCCCGCGTGACGCTGCCGACGCCGCGGCCCGTGCGCTGCCACTGAGCGGCCCCTCGCCGACCGATCTCACCCCGGGCGCACTGGTTGAACGGCCCGCAATGCGATATGGCGCGGTCGATGATCTCCCGCTCGCGCCTCTCGCTCGCGCTCGCCCTCACGCTGTTCGGATGCGCCTCGGATCCCGACCCGACGCCCGACGCCTCCGATGACCGCCCCGAGGAGGTCGACATCGCGCCCGACGCGACGCCCGAAGACGTGGCCCTCGATGTCCGCGACGCGGCGACAGACACCGCGCGCGATGTGATCTCCGTCGACGCGCAGACCGACGTCGCGCGAGACACCACGCAGGCCGACGTCGCGCGAGACACCACACAGAGCGACGTGGTCGTCGACGTTCCCGCGATGGATGTCGCGGCCGATGTGACCGTGCGCGACGCGAGCCCCGACACGGTCACGATCGACGCGACGGTCGATGTGCCCGCCGACGTGGCGGCCGACGTGGTGGCCGACGTGGCGGTCGATCGCGCGGTGATGGATGTCGTGAGCGACACGGGCGCGCCCGACGTGAGCGTCGATGTCTCGCGCGACGTGGTCGATGCGTCGGTCGATGTGGCGGTCGATGTCGCGAGCGACGTCGGAGGTGATGCCGCGGTGGTGACCACGCCGACCGCGAGCACGCTCAGCACGGGATTTCTCGGCGGGTGCGCGCTGCGGGCGGGGCGCGTCTACTGCTGGGGATCGAACACGTACGGGCAGCTCGGTGACGGCACCACCACGACGCGCACCGCGCCCGTCGCGGTCGCGGGCCTCACCGACGCGGTGGAGATCGCGTTGCGCGTCCAGCACGCCTGCGCGCGCCGCGCGGGAGGATCGATCGTGTGCTGGGGTCGCAACACGAGCGGAGAGCTCGGCGACGGCACCATGGTCGATCGCGCCACGCCCGTCGCCGTCACGGGCATCGGAAACGCCGTTCAGATCGCGATGGGCACCAGCTTCGCGTGCGCCGCGAAGGCCGACGGGACCGTCGCGTGCTGGGGCTACAACACCTCGTGGCAGCTCGGCGACGGCACCTCGATGACGCGCCTCACGCCGGTCGCGGTCTCGACGGTCACCAACGCGGTCAGCGTGGCCGCGGGCGGCGCGCACGGCTGCGCCCTGCGTCGCGACGGGACCGTCGTGTGCTGGGGTTCGAACTTCGACGGCGCGCTCGGCGACGGCACCACCACGTCGCGCATGACGGCGGTGAGCGTCATGGGCCTCAACGACGCGGTGCAGATCTCGGCCGCGGGCTCGACCACCTGCGCGCTGCGTCGCGGCGGCGCGGTGATGTGCTGGGGGCAGAACAACCGCGGACAGGTCGGCATCGGCGGCGGGAGCGCGTCGCAGCCGCGGCCCATGGCGGTGACGCTCCCGATGGCGGCGACGCGGGTGTCGGTGGGTGAGACGCACGTGTGCGCGCTCCTCGTGAACGGCTCGTTCCTGTGCTGGGGCGGCAACGACCGCGGGCAGTTCGCGGACCAGACGGGCGAGAACATGATCTCTCCCACGACGGTCGTGGGCGCGCCGACAGACGTGGCCGAGGTGTCGGCGGGTTCGTTCCACACCTGCGCGACGCGCGTCGACGGGAGCGTCGTGTGCTGGGGCGAGATCTGGCAGCAGGGCCTCGCGGCGCCTGCGCCCGCGGTCCCCGCGGCGACCTCCGTCGCGGTCGGGCTCCGCCACGCGTGCGTGCTCGGCACCGACGGACGCGTGTCGTGCTGGGGCTCGAACTTCTACGGCGAGCTCGGCGACGGGACGCTCGTCGCGCACGCCGCCCCCGCGCCCGTCACGGGCCTCGCCCCCTCGACGCAGCTCACCGTCGGGAACTTTCACGCGTGCTCGCGCGACGCCGCGGGCGCGCTCTCGTGCTGGGGCAACAACCTCTACCGCCAGCTCGGCGACGGCACGATGACCCACCGCGCGACGCCCGTCGCCGTCATGGGCGTCACCGACGCGTCCGTGGTGAGCACGGCGTATCAGCACACCTGCGCGCTGCGTCCGAGCGGCGCGGTGCTCTGCTGGGGCGACAACGCCTACGGCCAGCTCGGCGACGGCACCATGACCGCGCACGCCGTGGCCGCGCCCGTCACGGGGATCACCGACGCGGTGGAGCTCCAGGCGAGCGCCGGTGGCTACACCTGCGTGCGTCACCGCGACGGTGGCGTGTCGTGCTGGGGGCGCATCCCCAGCGTGACCGGCAACACCCCGACGCCGATGCGCATCGCGGGCCTCACGGGCGTGGCCGAGCTCGCGTGCGGGTCGTACTACCTCTGCGCGCGTCGCAGCGACGGCACGGTGTCGTGCCTCGGGTCGAACTTCTACGGCCAGCTCGGCGACGGCACCATGAGCTCGCGCACCGCGCCCGTCGCGGTGATGGGCCTCACCGACGCCACGGCCCTCACCGCGGCCGGCGACTTCGCGTGCGCCCTGCGCCGCGGCGGAACGGTCGTGTGCTGGGGCTACAACCAGGGCGGCCAGCTCGGCGACGGATCGTTCGTGTCGTCGTCGGTTCCCGTTGCGGTGAGCGGGCTCACGGGGGTGACCTCGATCGCGTCGGCGCGCGCGGTCGCGATCACGAGCGAGGGATCGACCTGCGCGGTGCGCTCCGATCGCTCGGTGTGGTGCTGGGGCGAGAACCGCTTCCTCCAGCTCGGCCGCGCCTTCGCGCGCTTCACGCTCCCCTGAGGCGCGATGCTTCGAAGCCGACGAGCGACGCGCGCGGGGCTCCTCGTCGCGACGGTCCTGTGCTCGCTCGCCGCGCCCCTCTGCGCGCAACCGCGCGCGGTGCAGATCGCGTCGGGCGAGGAGTTCTCGTGCCTCCGCGCGACGGACGGCACCGTGTGGTGCTGGGGTGAGAACGGCTTCGGCGCGCGCGCGATGCCCAACGACCCGCGCAGCCCGACGCCGCGACGCGCGACGAGGGTCCCGGGCATCACCGACGCCGTCGATCTCGTGATCGATCCGCTGCTCGGCGGCTGCGCGCGCACCGCGTCGGGCGCCTTCGCGTGTTGGGGCGACGCCCTGCTCGGACGCCTCGGCAACGGACGCAGCGACCTCACGCCGGGCGTCGCGCGGGCATCCGGGTTGAGCGACGTCACGCAGGGCGCGACGCGCGGTCGAAACGGCTGCGTGGTGCGCGCGGATCACACCGTGCGATGCTGGGGCGAGAACCTCTACGGACAGGTCGGCGACGGCACGCGCGAGGAGCGACATGCGCCCGCGGAGGTGCGCGGTCTCACCACGGCCGTCGAGCTCGCGATGGGCTTCGGCGGCGTGTGCGCGCGCCTGCTCGACGGCACCGTGCGCTGCTGGGGATGGGACTGGGCGCAGATCGGCAACGCGGCGGTTCTCGGCGCCATCACGACGCCGCGCGAGGTCGCGGGGTTGCGGAACGCGCGCGCCCTCTGGGCGGGCGACTACCAGATGTTCGTCGCGACGACCGACGGCGCGCTCCTCGCGTTCGGCGCGGGCGATCACGGGATGCTCGGCGACGCGCGCATGGCCCACGAGCGCACGATCAACCGCGCGACGCCCACGCGCGTGGCGGGCGTGCGGGGCGTCACGCAGCTCGCGGCGGGGCGACGTCACGCGTGCGCCGTCACCGCGCGCGGCGCGGTCTGGTGCTGGGGGACGAACCCCTCCGGTCAGCGCGGCGACGGGACCGTGGGCACCGACGAGACGCGAGAGCTGCAACACCTCCCCGGTGGCGATGTGACGTGTCTGCGGCGTCACCCCGACACGCCGCTCGAAGACTGCCTTCCCCTCTCGCGCGGAGGCGCGGTGCGCGCATACGGCGCGCCGAGCCGCGTGGCGGGGCTTCCTCCGGCGAGGCAGGTCGCGGTGGGCGCGATGCACACCTGCGCGGTGACGCGCGCGGGCGAGGTGTGGTGCTGGGGCGCGGGCGACGTCGGACAGCTCGGTGACGGAGAACCCCTTCGCAGACCGCGCGCCGCGCGTGTGCCCGGCCTCGTCGGCGTCGACGAGGTCGCGCTCGGACGGACGCACTCCTGCGCGCGCGCCCACGATGGCACGGTGTCGTGCTGGGGGCGCAACCACGGCGGACAGCTCGGCGTCGACGGACCGCCTCGACGCGCGACGCCCGCGCCCATTCAGTTCGCGCCCTGAGCCTCTCGCGACGCGCGGAAGATCAGCGCGCGGGCAGGTACCAGATCGGCGAGGTCCACGCGCGCTCCTGCACGGTGTCGGCGACGGTGCCGTCGCAGCAGGCGCGCAGCGGGCTGTCGCGGCCGATCGCGGCGCAGTTCACGCGGAGCTCGTTGCACACGCGGCGGCTCCATCGGCACGTGGGCGTCTCGAGCACGCGCGCGTACCAGAGCGCGGGTGACGCGGGGTCGAAGTCGGGGTCGGTCCACGTCTCGCAGAGCGTGTCGGCGCCGCTTCCTCGAGGCGTACACGTCGCGAGGTCGACGGTGGCCCCCTCGCCCGCGGTCGCGAGGTCGTAGACGCGCTCGCGGGTCTCGCTGCCCACGACCCAGGCCTTCACGATCTGGATGCGCGCGAGGGGCTGCCCCATCGCGTCGCGCAGCGCCGAGAGGACGAAGGTCGGCGCCGCGGTTCCGTCGGGTCGCGCGCGCAGGTCGCTCCCCATCGGAACGCCTTCGCGATAGGCCATTTCGACCATGTCGGGCCGCGCGCAGGCGTCTCTCGCGAGCGTCCATCCGCCGAAGAAGCGCACGGTGATGCGAGGGCCGCTGGTGCCGAAGGTCTCGCGTCGTCGGAGCGCATCGAAGATCGCGCCGCGCGAGTTCTCATCGGCCCACACCGCGGCGAGTCCGCCGGGTGACGAGGTGACCACCGAGACCTGCGGCTCTCCACGGATCGGCGCGGTGAGGCGTCGCGCGGGGTCGGCGTCGGCGCTCCCCGTGTGGCCGGGCCACGTGGCTTCATCGACGGCGCCAGGGATCGCGGCGTGCGTGTCGGTGCTCGCGACGATGCCGAGGTGAAAGGGGTCGACGCCGACGCGGTTCCACTCGACGAGGCCCGTGCGGAGCGCGGCGCGGACGAAGTCTCGCGGATGCGCGCAGGCGCCGGTGAACGCGCCGATGGGATTCGGTCCGCAGACGGGCGTGCAGTCGGGCGGGTCGTCGGGAGTTCCGCGACAGGGCGCGGTCGTGAGGCGTTCGAAGCCGCAGCGCTCGTCTTCGCCCGAGAGCGGGTCGCGCGCGCCTGCGAGGCACTCCGACGATCCCTTGTGCTGGTAGATCTCGACGAGGGGTTCGACGCGCGCCCGCAGCGCGGCTTCTTCGCGCGTGTAGGGCGTTCCCCGGTCGTTGACGGCGAGGAACATCCGTCCGCCGCCGAGGTTCGAGTTGTGCGGAATCGCGAGCGCGTCGCAGCCCGTTCCCGAGTCGAGGCAGGTCGCGCGGAGCGAGCGCCAGAGGAGCTCGGGCGTGCGCGCGTCGTAGTAGGTCGCGGGCGAGACGGGCACCGTGCGGTTGCGGAAGATCACGTTGCGGTGCGCGTTGTTTCCGCCCGGCGAGCCCGACCACTCGTAGGCCACGAAGGTCGTGAAGCGGCACGCGTCGGTGCGGTCGTACGCGGCCTCGGCGGCGGTCTGCACCTCGTCCCACACGCGCGCGAAGGTGCGGGCGCAGAGCGTGGGGTCGCGGTCGTCGCACACGGGCGGGCGCCCCGGCGTGAGCCCCGAGAGTCCGAGGCTGATGGGCGACACGAGGCCCATCGCGTCGCGGTACATCACGCAGGTCGACGAGCCGTACGCCGACGAGCTCGGGTCGTGGCAGAGCGTCGTCTCGGCGAGGTACTCCGCGTGGTCGGTGATCGCCGCGAAATCGAGGGGCCGCGCGAGCCTCAACCGTCGCGTGGCGACGCCGCGGGCGTCGAAGGGCGCGATGCCGACCTCCTCGCCGCGCGCGAAGGCGTAGGCCTCGGCGGGGCCGCCGCGCACGTCGTAGGTGATCGCGTCGAAGGACAGCCGCGTGTGCGCGTGGAGGTCTCCGAAATACACATTGCGCAAGGGGTTTCGCGCGGCGCAGGGCGGGTGCTCGTCGGGCCGCACGACCACCGCGGGCCCCTGGTCTTCGGGCGCGGCGGAGGCGTCGGAGACGTCACGCGTCGCGTCGAGCGCGGCGTCGGCGGGCGCCGGATCGCGACCGCAGGAGGCCGTGACGAGGAGCGTGAGCGAGAGCGCACGGAGGGGGCGGTTCATGACGCGGAGGCGCGTGTGTATCACGGCCGCGACGCGCTACGGGCGTCGGGAGCGCCTCGGGAGGATCAGAGCGAGCGGCACTCGGCGGCCCACTGACCGCCGAGCTCGATGCAGCGGGTCTTCGCTTCGCGCGATCCCGCGACGTTGTGCTGCGCGTTGCGCGAGTACGCGAGGACGAACCACGCCTGCGCGTTGCGGGGATTCGCCGTCGTGGCGCGCGTGGCGATCTGCTCGGCGTCGACGTTGCGGTTCATCTCCGCGAGGCTCATCGCGAAGGTGGTCATGGTGCGGTCGTCGGTGGGCGCCGCGTCGAAATACGCGTTGTACGCAGCGATGCGTCCCGCGAGCGCGCCGCGGAACGTGCGAGCCGCCGCGAGGAGCTGCGCGGGCGTCTGCCCCGTCGGCGCAGCCGCGGGCGGAGCGGCAACCGGAGGCGCGGCGACAGGCGGCGCAGCGACAGGAGGCGCAGCGACAGGAGGCGCGGCGACAGGCGGAGCGGCGACAGGCGGCGCAGCGGTCGGAGGCTGCGCTTCAGGACCCGCCGCGGGAGGCGCTGCCGTCGGAGGCTGCGTCTCAGGACCCGCCGCGGGAGGCGCTGCCGTCGGAGGCTGCGTCTCAGGACCCGCCGCGGGAGGCGCAGCCGTCGGAGGCTGCGCTTCGGGCTGCGGCGCGGGTTGCGGCGCGGGCTGCGCGTGCTGCGCCTCGGGCGGCGTGATGGGCTCGTTGGCGTGCGACGTGAGCTGCGTCGTGTCGAGCGCGGTCTCGTGCACGGCGTAGCGGCTGTGATAGGCCGCGAAGCCCACCACGACGATCAGGAGCGCGACGAACACGCCCCCCGCAGCGGTCATCCACCGACGGCTGCGCGCGATCTCGGAGGGGTGTTCTTCATGCGCCGGCGCGAGGTCTTCGAAGCTGTCGTGATCGGCCTTGTAGGCGGCCTGATAGGCCTGCTCCGAGAAGAACGCGCGGGCCTCGTCGCTGAGGTGCGTCGAGAGCGACTCCTTGTGCTCGCGCCCCTTGCCCTCCTTGCGCGTGGTCAGGATGTCAGCCTTGGCGCCGCGTCCCTGTGCCGCCTTGTCATCGGACTTCGCGCTGATCTTCTCGTCGGTCTTGGGACCGGGGCGCTCCGTCGGCGTCAGCGAGCGGAGCTCGGGGATCGCAGGCTTCTCCTCGGGCTTCGCCTCGGCCTTCGCGTCGGTCTTGTCGTCCGTCTTCGCGTCGACCTTCGCTTCGACCTTCGCCTCGGCCTTCTCGTCGACCTTCGCGTCGGCCTTCTCGTCAGCCTTCGTCTCGGTCTTCGTGTCGGTCTTCGTGTCGGCCTTCTCGTCGGGCGGGAGCGTCGTGCGCTCGCGTTCGCCCGGTCCCTCGCGCAGCGCGGAGATGTCGGACTCGGACTCGGGCTTCGCAGCCGGGTGCGGGCCGCTGTCGTCGGCGTCGGACGTCGCGATGGGCTCCACCGACGACGGGAGGTGGATGACGTTGCCCTCGACCCGCAGGCCCTTGTCGGTGATGCCTGCGTCGGAGCGCGCCGTGGCCACGGCGACAGGTTGTGCCAGCGGAGCGTCCTTGGGCGTCACCGCCGTCGCACCAGGCGGACCCGACGACGGCCGAGCGGGCGCCCCCGAGTCGCGATTGCCCTTCTGCCGCTTCTGCTTGTGCTTTGCCACGTCGCGCTCCTGATTGGTCTTGCGTGCGTCGCGCGCGTCTCGCCCTGGTGGTGGGGCCTCGATGCGAGCGGGGTCCGGCGTCGCGGGCTTCGAGGTCCGCGCGTCGGGGGCTTCGTTCTCGGGAGGAGTTTTAGCAGCGTTCGTGCCGCTTTCGATCGCTCCCGTATGCGGAGCCGTTGCCTCGGGGCCTTCGAGGAAGGCCATCGCCTCGTCGATCGACGCGTTGAGGTTCGCGGCGAAGCCCGGCACCGTCGGTCGCCCCGTCTCCGCTGCCCCCACGGAGACGCGCGGCCCTCCCACCCGGTGCAGGATGCCCTTCTGCGCGAGGTCGACGAGGCCGTAGAGGTCGGCCAGTTCGTCGGTCCCCTCGTCGATCGCGTCGATGATCGAACGCGGGCGTTGAAAGCGTGCGACGAGGGCACGGAGAGACTCATCGAGCCCGTCGCCCGCCTGTGCCTCGGCTTCACGGTCGATGACCCAGGGTGACTCCAGCGCACCGCCGAGACGGGCCTCGGCGTTGTTCCACTCGTCGGCGCGGACAAGCACTTCGAGCATGAGGCCCTGCGTGCCGAGGGTCACCGTGCGCTCGACGTCGTCGGGCGCCGTGGCCGCGCCGAAGCGCACTTCGAAGCGACCGTCGGACCAGCGCAGCATGCGAAAGACCGCGCGCTCTCCTCTGGCTCGCCCCGACTTCGCGTCGATCACCACGCCGTCGCGGAAGGTCAGCGCCCCGGAGCCCTCCGGTCCGTCGATCTCGATGACCCCCGTCTTTCGACCGAGGTCGACGGTGGTGAGCAGGTCGATGAGGCCCATGCCCGCGAGCTCGCCCACGAAGCGCGCGCGGGCGCTGGCGTTGAGCGAGTCGCGCCGCTTGCGCGCCAGCACGAGCTGAACGCGCGTCAGGAGTTCCTTCAGGTAGATGGGCTTGGTGAGGTAGTCCTCGACGCCGAGCTTGAGCCCGCGGATCTTGTCCTCGAGGTCCCCCGAGCCCGTGAGAAAGATGAAGGGGATGCGCGTGTGCCCATCCTCGCCTTTGAGCCGCTCGCAGAACTCGTAGCCGTCGCGCGGGGCCGTGGCGTCGTCGATCGGCGGAGGGAGCCGCGTGTCCGAGAGGATGAGGTCGGGCGTGTGGCGCTCGATGGCAGCCATCGCCTCGGCGCCGTCGCGCGCCATCACCACTTCGAAGCCCGCCTTGCGGAGCGAGACCTCCAGCATCCGCATGCTGCGAGCGTCGGAGTCCACGAGCAGGAGAGTCTGGCTGGCCACGGTGGAGTCCTGGCGCGCACTCGCAACGGAATCGGTGCCCGGCAACCACGGGACGATGCGCGGTGCAGCGGACCCCTGTCAAGCGACAGTTCCCGTGCGTTTCGTGAGACGCGCGCGCCGCATGGAGTGACGGTTGCGCCCGTCGCGGTTTTCCACGCATCTCCACCGCCGCGGCGACCTCGGCGGCCTCCGCGGGGGGTAAGAGGTGGCGGATCGTTCAGCGGTCGGTGCCGGTGGCCTTGAGCGCGGGGGTCGTGACGGGCGCGACGGGCGTCACGGGGGCTACGGGCGTGGCGGGCTTCTGCGCCGTGGCGGTCTTCGTCACGGGGCGCGTTGTGGCGACCACGTCGTTGAAGGGCGCGAGGAGCTGCGCCGCGAGCGCGCCGGAGCCGGGGACCTCGACGGACACCATCGCGTGGACCTTGAGCACGTACTCACGGAGCACGGTCTGTACGGCGCTCATCGCGGCTCCGACCTTGACGCCCTCCGCGATCATCGGGATCTCGGCGGACATCCCGAGCGCCGCGTCGGCCTGCTCGTGGAGGGTGCGCACGCGGGCGAGCACGTCGGACCCGCCGAGCGAGGCGATCACCGCGTCGAGGCCCTCGGACTTGATCTGATCGAGCGCGTCGTGGCCCGTGGACCACATGGCGCGCGCGCTGCCCTTGAGCACCGGGCGCTCGCACGAGGCGCCGAAGACGCGCGCGAAGGCTTCGCGGGTGACCTCGTCGAGGGCGGCGATGGTTCCGGCGTCGTGCCACACCGAGACCTGACGACGGAGCACGTTCCACGCGCCGCGATAGCGACCGGCGATGCCCATGCGCTCGGCGGCGCCCGCGGGCTTCTGCGCGATCACGGCGTCACGACGGGCCTGCGAGAGCTGCGCGCACTCGCTCTGGAGGCGCTTCATGCACCCCGAGACCGTGGCGGGGATCGCCACGGGCACCGCGACGCTCTGCGTGGCGTCCTTGCGCGCACGGCCCGTCGCGTTGGCGGCGCCCTCTCGCGAGGACTCCACCTGCGACGCCTTCGTGGCGCGGAACGAGGTCTTCAACCGGAAGACGACGGCGATCAGCTCCCCGGCGCCCATGCGCGGGAGCGTGATCGTAGGAACGAGCGGAATGTTCATGTTCGACTTCTCCTTCTCACCCCGTTCAACGGCGCCTCGATGGCGGAATGAGAGCGAGTCGGAGAGATTGTTTGTCGATTTCGACGCGGAGGCATGGCGAACCTGAACAGGCGCTCAGACGGAGGGACGTCGAGCGGGGCCCATCGATAGAGGAGGGAGCAGCGACGGCGGGCGACGACGCGGATCGAGGAGAAGTCCGCGTGCCGGGCGAGCTCGCACGCTCGGGGCTGATCGAGCCGCGACGTGATGGCGTCACTTTTCCTGTCCCCGTCCGAGACCAGCGGGGGGCTTGTCTGGGTAGAAGCGCCGTCCGCGCTTCGCGTCGACTCCTTGGGGGTGGTGCTGTTGAGTGGCCGCGCATCGGCGCGCTCACGGGCCCACGCGATTCGATCGCCTCGGCTGTGGCGCCTTCTGGCGTCGTGGGCTGGGGACCGAGCGACGGAGGTGTCCCCATCACCGCTCGCCGCGCACCTTCAACGCCTCGAAGACGAAAGAGCAGAGGAACATCACCATGGCAGACATCATCAACCTCGCGAACGCTGTGACCGTCACGGGCACCGGAGGGAGCAGCACCAAGCAGGCGATCACCGAGGCCATCGACGTCAGCGGCTACGACAGCATCGACTTCCAGTTCGGCTGCCTCGCGGTCAACGGCGCCAACGGCATCAACGTCACCATCCTCGCGTCGATGCAGAACAAGAGCGACGACGCGAGCTGGTACTCCATCGGCCAGAGCTCGACGATGGCCACGGGCCCCACGTGGAGCGCCCTCACCGTGCCGAGCTCCAGCGCCACCCCCATGTTCCGCTACATCCGCTACCAGATCGACTTCGGCGGCGGCGTCACCTCCGCCACGGTCTCCATCAACGGCATGGCGCGGCGCAAGGCGTAGCACGCCGAGGCGAAACCTCCCCTCGCGCCGCGCGGACACGGCGCGAGGGGAACATGGCCGTCGGAACGTGCCCCGTGTGGGGAGCGCTCGCGACTCATATCCGATGACAGACGCCTCACCCGCGAACCGGCGATGAGCGCGCAGGGGAGAATGTGTGATGCCGGACTTCGATGCTGAATTCGTCGACGTGACCCGAGCCGGGGTCTCGGCCACCGACACGCTCACCTCGGTCGCTACGGCGAACGCGAACGCCACCGCGCTTCAAGGCGCGATCGACCTCCTTCACATGCGAGGTGGCGGCTTCCTGCATTTCCCCCCCGGACGCTACTACATTGGGAGGCGCCCCACACGCGCTTCGATCGGAGACGCGCTCGCCTCGACGGAGTTCGGCGACATCGTCGTCTACGAAGACGTCACGCTCTGGTTCTCTCCCGGCGCCGTGCTGGTGCCGCTCCGTGTGGGCGTGACTGCTCCCCACTTCGAGATCCGTGAGGTGGGAGACCCTCACGGAGAAGACACGATGGTTCGGATCGAGATCCACGGCGCGATCCGGGCGCGCCGCTCGATGATCTTCGAGACGTCGATCAAGACGAACTCCGTGGCCAACGACGCCGGGCTGATCCTCCTCGTCGGCACGAAGATCGACGAGGTCTATCCCGAGTGGTGGGGCGCGTTCTCGAACGCCGCCGACCCTCCCTACGCGACCCGGAGCAGGCACGGGATCCAGGCCGCCTTCGACGCCGCGCACCGCCACCGCCTCCGGGTGAGGCGCGACCCGACGACGGGGATGCCCTCCCCCGCGGCACCGCTGCGCCAGATGTCCTCGATTCCCGTCGTGATGAAGGGGATGTACTTCATTGACGGTGGGCTCACGATCGGGGCGCGGGCGGAGGAGGTGCGCGACGGCGTCATTCAGCCCATGGGCGCTGTGCGCCCGGTCAACAGCGCCGCCTTCGTGATCCGCGGGGACCGGGCCGTCACCGTGGGAGACCAGGCGACGCTCAACGCCCACAGCGATCGTCCCATCGACGAAAGCATGCTGACGATTCGGGGTCCCTCGGGTTTCACCGTCAAGGACCTCTCGTTCAACGGCGCCTTCGTCGCCGCCCGCTGTCTGGAGGTCACCGCGGGCAACGGCCGCGACGGTGCTTCCTCCTTCGAGAACTGCGGTTTCTTCCGGGGGCGACGCGAACTCATCAGGATCGACGCCTCGGTCGTTGGGGAGAAGAGCCTCTTGCCCGAGCCACTCGCCTTCAAGCGATGCCGCCTCGTCACCTCGTCGGAGAAGGAGGCCGCGGATCGCGGCCTGGTTCACATCGATCCCGGCGGGCAGCTCGTGGGCGTAGACCTCGACGCGCGCGATCGCATCCTCGTGGAGTTCCACAGTTGCTTCATGTCTGGGCCGGCGAACCCTTTCGTGATCGCCAGGAGCGGCTGGTTCAACCTCCAGGAGTGCACGATGCACGTGGTCCGCCTGTGGGATACGCGGCCGGTCAAAACGATCAACTCGGAGCCGAACTCCAACAACGGCACCGACGTCTTCATCGCACCTCCGACCGTTCGGTATGAAGGGGGCCTCGCGCCGACCGCGGGCATCGAGCGGTGGCTCGTGGAAGCCGCGAGCTTCACCGCGAAGGAGTTCGAATCGCAGAGCTGGCAGGTCATCTCATCGCACGAGAACACGGTCGCCAACGCCGCCTCGACCTCGACGGTGATCATGAACTTCAACATGAACATCCAGTCGAATTCGCCTTCATTCCAGGGCGGTCCGGTGCCCCCCACACACTCCCGGCACCACACGGAGGAAGAGCTCTTCTGGAACGACGCGAAGTGGATGCAGCTCCATTCCCCGCCTTCGATCTACTGGGGAGGCCCTCGCAGCAGCCGCAGCGATCTCCTTCTCATGGGAGGCGTCACCCAGGCGTGGAATCGATCCATTCTTTCTGGCGCTTTCGAGAGCCGTGTCGGCCAGCCTGACGTGAGCGTACAGATTACACGCGATCAGGGGCCCCGCGCCGGGTGTGTGCACGTCGTGAATGTCGGCACGGAGGCGAACCTGGGTCGGGTCTTCGAACTCGGTGCGATCGTGCGCACCGGCAGTTGGAATCCCGATCGAGATCCGAAGTCACAGATTTTCGGGACGGGCGGTAGTATGTCGCTCACGCTCCAGGTCTTGCGCCCCCCCGTCCGCTGAGAGGGTCCCCATGCGTCGTCTCGCTCCGCTGCTCGCGCTGCTGTCCGTGCTTCTGCTTATCGGCTGCCCTGAGTCGTCACCGGGCGCTGACGCGGCGAGCGACGCCCTCACGCCCGTCGACGCCGACGCGGGCCCCCGCTGCGAGCCCGACAGCTCGCTCCCCTGCGCCTGCATCAACGGCGTCCCCGGCACGCGGAGCTGCCACCCCTCCGGCGTGATGGGCTTCTGCACCTGCGTTCGCCCGCCCGAGGACGGCGGTGTCACGAGGCCGCTTCCCCCGAGGCTTGTCTTTCCGCTCTCGGACACGCGTGTGACCTCGCAGCGCCCGACGCTTCGCTGGGTGTTGCCAGAAGGCGTCACCCGAGCCCGCGTGGAACTCTGCGCAGACCGCGCCTGCACCCGCTCGCTCGTACGCCAGGAGGTGAGCGGCGGCGCGTGGCGCTCTCCGAGGGCGCTCACCCCGGGCGTGGTGTTCTGGCACGTGCAGGGGTTGAGCGCTGGCGGCGCGGTCACGTGGTCGAGCGCCACCTGGGAGTTTCAGGTGCGGCATCGCGACATCGCCGTCGACAGCGCCTATGGGACCCTCCACGACTTCAACGGAGATGGCTTCGACGACGTCGTCGCGGGGACGAATAACGCTCCCTCGATTCAGGAACTGCACGTCTTTCACGGTGCAGCCACGGGGATTCAGACGACGGCCGCCGCGATCCTGACCGCCCCGGGCAGGAGCAACCCGAGAGACGGCCGAGCCTTCGGGGAGGATGTCGCTGTCGGTGACTACAACGGCGACGGCTTCGCGGACGTGGCGGTGACGGAGGAGTACTACGAGACGCCAGCGGGGAGCGGAATGTCCAACCGAGGGAGAGTCTGGCTCTTCTCGGGCGGCTGGGATGGCCTCGACGCCTCGCGTTATCAAGAGATCAGCTTCGAGTCTGAGATGAACGCGCGATTGAGCGGCGGCTCCGCGCTGGCAGACTTCAATGGAGATGGATTCGACGACCTCCTTGCCACGCGCGCTCCAGGCCACGCAGGCACACCGGAGGCGTTACTGTTTCTTGGTGGCGTGAGCGCGCTCCAGAGTGCCCCCGTATCCTTCGTTCAGAGCAGACCGTACTTGGACCTGGGGCATGGTGCCTTCGTTCGAGGCGTGGGGGATGTGGATGGCGATGGATTTGGAGATTTTGCGCTCGGATTCCAGTATGGAAACGTTGGCGAACCTGGCATTGTGATCTTTCATGGTAACTCGCAAGGTCTGCTTGACGAGCGCATCGAAGAAATCCCCGTGATCATCGGGTTGCCGAACCTGGGCAGAAAGGTGGCGGGGGCGAACTTCAACGGCGACGCGTTCGGCGACGTGTTCGCATCATC
This sequence comes from Polyangiales bacterium, assembly GCA_046351535.1. Classification (GTDB taxonomy): domain Bacteria; phylum Myxococcota_A; class Polyangia; order Polyangiales; genus CAISKJ01. Next base: position 15,558 of record JAXLYG010000038.1, on the reverse strand, counting down.
ATTTGGCCCGCTGAGCGTGCTTCGAGGAACGGCCGCGGGATTGGAGGCCGACAGCGAGATCCTGGCACCTCATGGGAATCCAAAGAGCACCGAAGGCATCTTTGGGTGGACCCTGGGGGTGCAGGGCGACCTGAATGGAGACGGCTACACCGACCTCACGGCTGCGGGGAATTGTTACCGGGGAAATAACCGACCAGACTTCTACTGTTATTACGGTGTTACGTACCTCTTCGCTTGCTCACGCGGAGGAGTGCCGTCCGCACCAGACCATTTCATCGCGCCTGCAAGCGTGACCGCACCAGGGTTCGTGTATCCGATCTCCCCCGGCGACGTGAATGGAGATGGCATCGATGATCTCCTCATCGAGGTCGAGGCACGACCGGCCGGGTTCAATGTGTATTACGGCGGACCGTGGGATTGGACCACTCCATCGAACAGAGTTCGTGAGACATCAGACATTCGTTTAGGAATGTGGCTCTACTGAAGGAGAATCATCATGCCTTTCGGCGACGACCTCATCAACATCACGCGCCCGGAAGAGATTCCCGGCCTCATGGATCTTCCGTCTCCGCCCACTCGACTTGAGGTGAATTCGCTCGGCGCAGCGCAGAGCAACACCGAGAGCCTCCAGAAGATGATCGACTTCCTTCAGCATCGTAAGAGATAGCGATTTGGCGAAGCGCCACCGCGGACGGGTGACAGCCGACGCGCCCGTCTCGGGCGCTTCGCGAAGTCGCCGATGAACGAAGCCGCGGAGCCAGCCGGACGTTTCAGACAGCTATGGGGAAATTGAACCGGGCCGCTGCCTGCGTGGGTCGCCGCGGTGACCCCGACGGTCGCACGAGATGGCCGCATGCCCCGTTCGCCTGACGTCGCACGGGCTCCTCACCGCGTGGGAGGTCGCGCGTTCCGCTCGCGATGCCGTCGCGCCGCCCTCCGCGCGCAGACGTCCCCGTCGAGCGTCTCGCACGCGAGCGCAGCGAAGCTCACCACGGACCTGTGCTCGCCGTGTCACGACGTGTCCCATCCCGCGACGTGTGGCGCATCGTCGAAGGCTCGTCGCTCCAAGCGTCCGACGTTGCAGCGCGGACAACGAGCGGCGTCGATCCCGGTCAACGCCATCAACGTCTCGACCCACGTCGACGTCTCGCGAACCTCCGACGTCGTGGTCTTCTTCGTCGTGGCGGTGTTCGTCGCGGGCGGCGAGATCAACGCACGCGCTCGCTCCAACGTGGTGGTGGCGTGGCAGGGGGCGAGCAGACCGTAGTGGCGGATTCGCGTGAAGCCCTTGGGAAGCACGTGGTCCACGAAGCGTCGCAGAAACTCGACGCCCGCGAGCGTGCACTGCCCACCGCCCCTGGTCGCGAAGGTCACGTTGCGCTCGTCCATCGCGCGGAGGCGCGCGTTGGAGATGCCAACGCGGTGCGTGTACCGCCCGAGGTACGCGTACACCTGCTCGGCGCCGCCGAAGGGAGCCTTCGCGTACACCACCCAGTCGGTGCGGTAGAGCGCGACACGGAGCTCGTCGAGCACGTCAGGCCCGCTCTCCGGTGGCAGCTCGACCTCGCCCAACGCGAGGCCCTCGATCAGCGCCGCGCGGAGCTTCGCGCGGAAGAGCTTCGCGAGCACCTTCACGGGGAAGAGGTAGTCGCGCCGCGTCGGCACCCAACGAGCGCCGTCGGGCGAGAGACCGCCCGCGCTCACGACCGCGTGGAGGTGCGGGTGAAACAGAAGCTCCCGCGTCCAGGTGTGCAGCACCATCGTGATCGCGGGCAGCGCGCCGAGCCGATGCGGGTCGCGCGACAGCGCCAGCAGCGTCTGCGATGCGGCCCCGAAGAGCATCGCGTAGAGCGCCTCGCGGTTGTACCGGACGATGGCGCGCAACTCCTGGGGCAGCGTGAAGACGACGTGGAAGTACCGCGTCGGCAGGATGCGCGCCCGACGCGCGTCGAGCCAGCGATGTTGATCGAGGCTCTGGCACGTCGGGCAGTGCCGGTTGCGGCACGAGTTGTAGACCGGCGTCGCGTGGCCGCAGTGATCGCACACCGCGAGGTGGCCACCGAGCGCGGCGGTGCGGCAGCGAGAGAGTGCACGCAGCACCCCGTGTTGCGCGCTCGTGAGCGCAGAGGTCTCCCGCAGCGCGTCCCCGAAGGCACGCACGATGTCACCCATCCGCACCCGCGCGCCGTCGATGCGCGCGGGCACGGGGCACGCGTCGGGGGCCACCACGGGCGGCCGCTATCCCAGGCGCGCTCCCTCCTCGGTGCCCAGCACGTCGAGCGGGCTGCGAAGCGTCGCGCGCCGCGCCTCCGACAGATGCGTGTAGCGCGCCGTGCTCTGGAGCGAGCGATGCCCCAGGAGGATCTGCACGGTGCGCAGATCGGTGCCCATCTCCAGCAGGTGCGTCGCGAAGGCGTGGCGCAGCAGGTGGGGATAGACGCGTCCCTCGTAGCCCGCGTCGGCGGCCGCCACACGAAGCGCGCGCTGCGCCGCCGCCCTGGTCAGCGCAGGCGTGCCGGACGGCCCGGTGAAGATCGAGGCGCCCATCGGACGGTCCGCGCGCCACAGGACGCGCAGCGCCGCCAGCGCCGCGCTCGGCAGCGGGACAATGCGGTCGTGGCGATTCTTCGTGTCGCGCACGTGCAGGACCATGCGCTGCGCGTCGAGGTCCTCGGTCGTCAGGCACAGCATCTCGGAGACGCGAAGCCCCGCGCCGTAGAGCAGCATGAACATGGCGCGGTATGCGGGCGTGCGAGCGTGCGCGAGGATCGCGGCGACCTGACTGCCGCTGGGGACATCGGGCTGCTTGCTCTGCGTCCGCATCGTGCGGATCGCGACCATCACCTCCGGCCGCTGGAGCGTGATGTCGAAGAGGAAGCGCAGCGCGCAGATGCCGATGTTGACGGTCCTGGGGTTGAAGCGCTTGATCTTGATGAGGTGGAGCAACCACGCGCGCACGTCGTCGGCGCCGAGGTCCTTGGGCGAGCGCCTGTGGAACGCGACGAAGTCCCGCGCAAAGCGCAGGTAGAGGGTGCAGGTCGCGCGAGCGAGGCCACGCAGCGCGAGGTCCTCCACCATCCGATCTCGAATCTCTCCCATCGATCGACTCCTGGATCGCAGGCGCCCGGTCGTCGGGCGCTGCGGCCTCGGAGGGTCGCGAGCGGGGGAGCTCGGATCGATGGAACTCTCAGCGCAGGTGAACGCGAGCAATCGCGCGTGGCGCTCGGAGTCGGCGCGTCAGTCTGCGCGAAGGTGCGCGGTCACGAGAGACGCTCGGGGCGCTGCCGCGAAGCGGCTTCGTTCAGAGGAGGCTACATTCTCATTCCTCCTGGGAGGTTCTACATCGGGACCGCCGCGCACCGTGTTCCTTCGGAGACGGACGCTGATCTGGTCGTTGCGGACGACGTCGCGCTGCGCTTCATGCCTGGAGGCGTGCTTGTTCCGATGAGCTACGCAAGAGATGAAGCGGGCTATCGCCCCGGCCCCGGGGAGCGCTACAAGGTGCGCATCGAGGTGAACGGTTACATCGAGGCAGGCATCCAGAAGATCTTCGACGTCTTCCTTGGCGAGTTCAGCACGGATCTGGACCTTCCCGAGCATCTCCCCTCCGCCGAAGCGGGGGTCGTCTACTTCACGCGTCCGAAGGTGCGTGAGGCGTACCCCGAGTGGTTCGGCGCGGTCCCGATGCTGAACGCCTCGACGATGTCGGCGGACAACGTCCGTCGCACGACGCGCGCGCTCCAGGCGACCTTCGACGCGGCACACAAGACGCCGCAGCCCCCGAATCTGACCCACCCGGATCGCGTCCCCGGCGTGGTCTCGCATCTGGTTCGCAACGCCGCGGGACAGCTCGTGCTCGGCGAGTTCCACAATGCGCCGATCGTGGGCGACTTCAGCTCGGCGATGTCTCCGAGCGGCCAGATCTACTTCGTCGATGGCGGAACCGGGACTCGTGGACGCCTCTTCCCCTTCCAGACGGAGCAGAACACCAACGACCTCAAGGTGGGGTTCCACTTCTTCGAGCAGTCGCCCATCCGCGCGGCGGTGCCGGTCGTGCTGAGCAACGACTACATGATCGACGACGAGCTGACCTTCGGAGCGTCGATCTCCGAGCTGCTGACGCCGCCCCCCCTGCTCGACACGTCGGGCTTCGTTCTGCGCGGCAATCGCGGCTCCTCGAACTCGACCTCGGGCAACGCACGCATCGTCGCCGCGCCCGGGGGGAAGTTCCTCGCCAAGCCCGCGGGCGGCTCTTCGGAGTGGCCCTACGAGCCCTCCGGCGACGCGCGCACCGCGAGGGAGGTGGTCTACGGGAGCGCCTCGATGCTCGGCATCCGCGGCCCCTGGGGCTTCACCGTCGAGAACGTCACCTTCGACGCCAACGGCGTGGCGCCGCGCTGCATCACCGTGATGGACTACGTGGGCGGCCAGCACGCGACCGGCTTCGAGGGGTGCAGCTTCCTCAACGCGCGCTCCGAGCTCGTGCACTGCGGCGCCGAGCTCCGGTCCATCTCCGCAAGCGCCCCGCGCGAGACGTTCACCGTGAGCAACACCCACTACTGGGACTACAACCAGGACCTCTCGGGGCTGCGCTTCCTGCGGTGTCGCTTCAAGACGGTCGTGCACGCCAACCCCGACCTGACCCTGAGCGCGACCGGCGTGTTCTTTCTCTCCGGGCAGACGCTCTGCGTGGAGTTCCGCGGCTGCGACTTCGCCGGGCCGGGCAACCCGATGGTGCACCTCATGAGCGGTCGCGCGTCGTTCAACCAGTGTCACTTCAAGACCTCGTCGATCCCCAACGCCACGGTGCGCAGCGCCGTGGGCGACGACCCCACGCGCTCGATCGCCGACGGCGTCGACATCTTTCTCGACGCGCCGCCGCAGGTCCGCGGGCCGGGAGATACCGCGCCCTCCTGGGGATACGGGGTCGGGTGCGTGACGGCGAGGGACGTGATCTCCGAGAGCCCGCAGTTTCTCACGACCTACGGTGCGAGCTCCTCGCAGCCCGTGAACGCCGCGTCTCAGGCGGCGGTCGTGCTGCAAGACGTGCAACACCTCGTGCCCGCCGGGGGTGATCGCCCGTCGGTGTACTGGGGGGCGAAGCACAACTGCCCGCTGGTGCTGATGGGGTGTGACCTCCCGGTCTGGCGTGGCGGCAACCCGGTGCGTGTCACGCACACGATCGGTGTTCCGATCTACGATCTCGGCAATCGGGTGAGGGGAGGTCGCGAGCTCTTCACCTTCAATCCCGGCATCACCGTCGCGCCGCACCTGTTGTGTGTGATGCCCTGGTAGGGGGCACACGGACCACGTCGGAGCGTCGCCCCTCGCGCGAGGCGTCTCTGTTCCGACGTCCGTCAGATCGCGTGTGTTGAGGCGCGTCTCGCGTCGAGGAGGAGGTCTGTCATGGGTGAATGGGGTACTCAGTTCGTTCGCTTCGCCCCCGCGGTTCGTAGCGCCGCGACGGAGGCCGCAGACGTCGCGACCGAGCTTCGGGCGACCGCTTCGAGGTTGGGGGCCGCACAAGGCGGGGTCATCTTCATCCCGCGTCCATCTCAGCGTCGGGGGGCGTGGCTGCTCGGCCTCGCCAGCGACATCGAGATCCCCGAGCGCGTCGAGCTGATGTTCGCGCCGGGTGCCGCGCTGCTTCCGGTGACGACGCCCGCGGCACGGGGAGAGCTGAAGATCGCCGGGCTCCTCACGGCCGAGCGAGGGCCGATCTTCGGCACCCGCGCGTCTGCGCGGCGCATGCGCCCCGACGTCGCGTTCGACGCCTACGAGATCGGGCGCGTGCGCTTCACCGGCGGCGCCGTGGAGCGGGTGTATCCCGAATGGTGGGGCGCGGGCATGGGCGACGCGGAGGCCGACACCGGAGCGCTCCAGGCTGCGTTCGACGCCGCGCACCGCGACCGCTTTCGGGAACGCTGGCTGCGTCCGCTGGTGGTCGAGCTCACGGGCTCCTACGGACTCACCGCCCCCCTCGTCGTCGGTGACGCGCGCGGAGGCGCAGCGGGAAACAACCCCGGCACCTTCGAGCTCCAGGGCGTCCCCGGCGCGGCCTCGACGCCGACGCTGCGCTGGCGGGGCGATTTCACGAGCGAGGCCATGGTCGTCATCGACCACCTCGACGAGGTCCGCATCGATGAGGTGCGCTTCGACGCCGGGGCGAACGCCGCCGTCTGCCTCTCGATCAAGCTGCCCGATGAGGCCGTCGGAAGCGTGGGCGGCGTCGGGGCGCATCACCTTCGCAACTGCCATTTTCGCGGCGCGACCGATCACCTGCTGTCCGTCGAGCACGGCATGGAGGAGACATCGCTCCCCCGCAGAAAGACCGTCGGCGTGGTCGTCGAAGGAGGCGTGTTCTCGCCCGAGCAGACGGCGCGCGGCGGGTATCCTCGCGCCGTGCGGCTGCGCACGTCGCCCGAGGCCAGCGTGGGGTTTCGCGGGGTCTCGTTCGTCGGTTCGGCGACCACGATGCTCCACATCACGGGCACCGCGGCGTCGTTCACGAACTGTTACTTCCGCAACGACCTGGCGCCCCCCGGCGTGTCGGATGACGTCACCTCCGCGACGCTGCACACCCGCGGCCCCGAGGGAGGCATCGACCTGTTCCTCGACGCGTCTTCCGGAGAAACGCCCGCGAGCGTCGCGGTGATGCACTGCGTCTCACACAGCGTGCAGTTCCTGGTGACCCGCGGGAACACCGTTCAGATCGAGGGGCGAGACAGCACGATCACCGGCCTTCGCCACGCCGTTCGTTCCGCCGGCATCTCCGATCGAGCCCTCCGTGTGGAGCTCCCGCCGCTGCTCTTTCGCCCGCGAGAGCCCGACGTGTTCGAAATGACGCCCATCATCACGCAGTCGAAGGGCCAGAAGGTCGCGCCCGATCCTGCTCCGAACGCAGCGCCCACCGTTGGCATCGTCAAGCTCGACGCGCCGATCGCGGCGACCACGACGCCGACCGGGAACGCCACGCCCAACCTCACGGGCCTCCTCAAGACCGTCGACCCGAAGGTGCTCAACGCGACGCAGATCGAGCCTCCGACGCTGAAACAGCCCACGATCGCAGGACGGTGGATCGCCCTGGACGGTGCGCCGTACCAGGCGCCGCTCCCGCCGATCATCGACTGGGACGGGCGCGCTCAAGGCGGAGGTGGATTGGTCCTCTGCGCGTGCCGCTTCGATCGGCCCGTCAGGGTGGGCGTCCCGGCCGTCGTGGGTCGGAGGGTCACCCGCCCGATCTTCGATCTCGGCGTCCGCTGGGGTGATCCTGCCAACGGAGACGGTTTGATCATGGTCGTCGGCGCGACAGACGAGACGGGCATCTCGCGCACCGCAGCGGTGCCGCGCGCGGTTCCCGACTCGGGGTGACGTCGAACGAAACATCGCCCGCCGCGCTCTACGCACGGGGTAGCCGCGACGCTCGGTGCCTCCGTCGTCGTCTCGGCCCGAGGCCCGACGAACCGCTCCGCCTGCGTCCACGCTTCGTCGCGACGAAACCTCCACCCCAACCGTTTTGCGTTCGTGCCATCTCCGAGATAAGCGCAAACGCAACGATTCTGCGCTCGGGTTCTTCCGAGGTAGGCGCAAACGCAACGGTCTTGCCCTCGCGGACCTCCGACCCCACCCGCAACCCCAACACCTTTGCCCTCGCGGACCTCCGACCCCACCCGCAACCCCAACACCTTTGCCTTCGCGGGCCTCCGACCCCACCCGCAAACCCAACACCTTTGCCTTCCCGGACCTTCGACCCCACCCGCAGCCGACGTGACGCGTGCCGCGCGCTCGACGATCTACAGATCGAGCATCGCCCGCACCGCGTCGAGGTCTTCGACCGTGTCGACGTCGCGCTCCACGGGGAGCTCGCACCAGCGCGCACCGCATCCACGCAGCAGCACACGCGTCGTCTCCGCGACCTCCGCGGTGCTCCACGGAACGCCCTCAAACACGGCGAGCGGACGCGACAGCGCGAGGAGGTAGTACCCCCCGTCGAGCGCCGGTCCCATCACGGCGTCGACGTCGCCGAGCGCCGAGAGCGCCTCACGCACACGGAGATCATCGACCGCAAGGCAGTCGGTCCCCACGAGCACGACCGCGGAGCGTCCCTCACCGAAGGCCGCGTCGACCTCGTGACGGAGCTTCTCACCGAGCCCTCCCTCGATCTGCGGACCGTACGCATCGGCGTCGCGCAGCCAGCGCTTCACGGCCTCTTCGCCCTCGCGCGGGGTGAAGCACACGCGCAGGTCGTAGGGTCGCTCGGGGTCACGCGTGAGCGCGTCGACGATCTTCGCGCCGAGGCGGAGGTACACATCGCACGCGGCCTCGTCGCCGATGGAGGCCGCGAGGCGCGTCTTCACGCGACCGGGCTCCGGCGCGCGCGCGAACACGATGACCAGCGCGGGTCTCAACCGTCGTCCTCGCGAACCGGGGCGGTGAGCACCGCGCGGAGTTCTTCGTCTGCGTTGGCCCTCCACGCGCGCAGCGTCGGCGGGTGCTCGCCAAGCACCGCGGCGTCGACCACGAGCTCGGCCTCTTCGGGCGCGCCGTCGAAGAGCTTCACGGCGACGGTGAACCACCACGGCTCGGCGAAGCGCGGGTCAGACTGCATGAGCGCGCGCACGCGCTCCACGTAGGACTTCTTCAGGGATTTGTCGCCCGTCCACGGCGCGGTGATTTCTCGGATCGCTTCGAAGCGCGCGAGGGCCTCGCGGCGTCGATCGAGGTAGGGCTCGACCTCGGCGCGCGCGAACTCCGACGCCTCCCAGTCGAGGCCGTGACGCGCGAGGTGGGGGAAGATCTCCGACGCATCGCGCATGTCGAGGAGCCACGCGATCTTGAGCGAGCGCGTCCCTCCGAGGCGCGTGCGGTAGGCGTGGAGGCGGAGGTAGTCCGCCGTCTTGATCTTGAGGAGGCGCGGCGTTCCGTCGGCCGTGTGAAAGCGCGCGACGACGCCCTCGACGCCCTTCCAACCGCGCACGTGCGCGAGGGCCTCGTCGAGGTCCGCGGGGAGCGGGTGCACGACCGCGCCTGCGATTCCGGTGCTGACGGCGATGTGGTTGAGCATCGCGTGCTGCCACGTCGGCTGGAGCGTGCGCTTCGAAACGGCGCCGAGAAGGTACATCCGCGGCTCCTCGTATCGCAGCACGACGGCGCGCGAGGGCGACACGAACTCGAAGAGCAGCGAGTGCTCATCGAGCAGCGGGTCTCGCCGCAGGAACTCCGTGAGCCTCGGGTATCGCAGCGCGATGAGGGCTTCGACCTCGGCGGCGAACTCGCCGAGCACGCGACGTCCGCGGGTGCGAAGTCGCGCGTGACCGTCGATGCGATCGGCCACGAGCAGCGACCCGTCGAGCTTCTCGGGGAACGACACCGCCCCGCGGTTCATGGCCTCGGCGAGCGAGCGGTCGTGGTCGGGCCGCTCGCCGTAGTTGAAGAACTTTGGAAAGCCCGCCGAGACGACGACCCCTCGCGCGTCGAGCACGAGCGAGCGGAGGTGGAGCTCGTCGTCCTCCCAGCGGTAGTTGTCCTTCAGCGGGATGACGAGGATCTCGCCGCCCTCTTCGACGACCTTGAAGCGGGCGCGGTCGATCGACGCGACGTCGACTCGATACGTGGTGCTCATGACGGGGCGCGCACGGTAGCAGCGCTCCCGGCGCAGAGCACGAGACCAGCGAGGCAACAGGCAGGCAACGCGCGTAACGCGCCCAGGGTTCGCCCCCCAAGGGATGTACGCGCGTAACGCGCCCAGGGCTCGCCCCCAAGGGATGTACGCAATAGGGGCTCGGCCTGGGCTCCGTCGAGGCACGGATCACCGGTCTTCGCCCGACCGCGCGTAACGCGCCAGGGCCGCCCCCGGCGTGCCGCAAGGGCTCGCCTGCTACGTCGAGGCACGGATCACCGGTCTTCGACCGTTCAGAAGGCATCGAGTGACTCTGCTGAACCCGTCGAAGACGGGTGATCCGTGCCTCGACGTAGCCCAGGCTGAGCCCCCGATTGCGTACATCCCTTGGGGGGCGAACCCTGGGCGCGTTACGCGCGTACATCCCTTGGGGGGCGAACCCTGGGCGCGTTACGCGCGTACATCCCTTGGGGGCGAACCCTGGGCGCGTTACGCGCGTACATCCCTTGGGGGGCGAACCCTGGGCGCGTTACGCGCGTACATCCCTTGGGGGCGAACCCTGGGCGCGTTACGCGCGTACATCCCTTGGGGGGCGAACCCTGGGCGCGTTACGCGCGTGCCTCCCTGGGCGCGTCTCGCGCTCGTGCCTCCCAGGGCGCGTCTCGCGCTCGTGCCTCCCAGGGCGCGTCTCGCTCGTGCCTCCCTGGGCGCGTCTCGCGCTCGTGCCTCCCTGGGCGATGGACGCGTCTCGCGCTCGTGCCTCACTGGGCAGCTTCCGCTCCCTCAGTCCCTCACCCTGAGGTCGAGAAAGTCTGCGCAGCCGTCGAGCCACGCGTCGATGCTCCCGCCCTGCGCGTAGTGATCCACCGCGTCGACGGCGATCTTCAGCGCGTGGTCCATGTTGCAGTGCAGAAAGAGCCCCTGACGACCCGCGGGCATCACCCGCTCCATCGCGCGCACCGACGCCATCGCGCGTGACCAGCGCTCGATCCAGCCTCGCACGTACATCGGATAGACCCCGGGGACCCACGTCTGCCGCGCGTCGAGGGGGGTCACCTTCGCGCGCACGATCCCCGCGTCGCGGAGCTGTTCCATCACCGTGTCGAGCTCGCGCGCGAAGTCTCGGCCGAGGCCCCAGCGCCCCTCGGGGATCTCGATCGCGAGCACGTCGGCCGTGTGTGTTGCGAGCGACGACGAGAAGCGCGCGGGCTGCGACACGCGACCGAACCAGTAGCGCCCGTCGGGCACGTACCAGGTGTCGGTCTCGTCGAGCGTCCCCGGCGGAAGCGCGACGTGAAGCAGGTAGAGCCCACGGTGTTCGAGCCCCGCGTCGGGCGCGAGCGTCGAGAGCCTTCCCGTGTAGATCACCGCGTCGTGCGGGGTCGTCGCGAGCGACGCGCGCGTCACGGCATGGCCGTAGCGGATCACCACGCCCTCACGCACGCAGTCTTCGACGAGCGCGTCGATGAGCGACGCGACGCCGCCCGCGGGATAGAGGAATCCCTTCGACTCCGCGCGTGGGCGCAGCGCGCCGAGGAGCGAGCGCCACGGAGACGCCGTCGAGAGCCGCTGCCGCGCCACGGAGCGCGAGAGCTGCGACGGATCGACCCCCCACACCTTCTCAACATACGGACGATAGAAGCGCTCGTACGCGACGGAGCCCGCGCGCGCGAGCACGAAGTCTTCGAAGCCCTCGTCGTGTCCCGAGGCGCCGCGGTCGCGCTCCCACGCTCGAAAGCGTTCGAAGCGACGAGGACGCAGCGCCCACCCCACGCCCATCGCGGTCACGGCCCGCGCGCCGAGCGCACGCGCGAAGGAGAAGGGCTCGAGCGGATACGTGTGGTGGCGCCCTCCGAGCACGAGCACGCCGCGCCTCGGACGCGTCTCCCAGCGCGCGCCGCGGGTCATCTCGAAGAGCACCGGGCTCGCGTCGGCGTGCACGCGGTGAGAGCCGCGGTCACACGGGAGGCCCATGAAATCAACGGATTCCAGCAGTCCGCCAGGGCGCTCGGAGGCTTCGTGGAGCTCGGTTTCGAAGCCCGCGCGCGCGGACACCACGGCGGCTCCGAGGCCCGCGATCCCGGCTCCGGCGACGAGCACCTTGGGCGTCACCGCGCGGAGACAACGTCATCTCACTCCGTAGCGCAAGCGGCGTCGTCCGCTGGAGGAGTCGCGCGACGTTGCCGTACCCTCGCGCGCGTGACGGCTCCCCCTCGCCCCTCGCGCTGGCGACGCGCGCTCTACGCGATTCGAACGCGGCTGCTGCTCGTCAACGCGTTCCTCGTCATCGTGCCCATCGCGGGGATCTCCTTCGCGCGCACCTACGAGCGCGAGCTCTTGCGGAGCGAGGAGGAAGGCATGGTCGCCGTCGCCCACGCCCTCGCCGCCACGGTGACAGGAAACGTCCCTCTCTCGCCCGCGCCCGCGTACCTCACGGCCGGCGCGCGCGTCGCCGCGGAGCGCCTCAAGGCGCAGATCCGCGTGCTCGACCGCGACGGACGCGTGGTCTTCGACACGGGCCCCGAGCAGGTCGACGTGCGCACCGAGGGACGACGCCTGCTCCCCACGTCGCTCGATCCGCGCAGGCCGCGCCGCGTCGCCATCTACGACGTCGCGCCCGCCGACGGACGCTTCGCCGCGCGTCCCGAGATCGCCCTCGCCCTCGCGGGGAGTCCGGGTCGATACACCCGTCGCGCGCCCAACATCCGCGGCGTTCGACTCTTCGTCGCAGAGCCGCTCCGCGCCGCGCCCGACGCGCCCGTCGAGGGCGCGGTCTACGTCTCGCGGACGACGTACCCCGTGCTCCTCTCGCTCTATCAGGTGCGCAACTCGCTCATCAAGGTGGCCTTCGGATCGCTCGCCGTGGGCACGCTCATCGCGCTCTTTCTCGCGTTCACCATCTCGCGCCCGCTGCGTCGGCTCACCGTGGCCGCAGGACGCATCGCGGCGGGCGAGCGCGGCGTGGCGCTCAACATCAAAGGCCGCGACGAGATCGGCGAGCTCGCGCGCGACTTCGACGCGATGGCCCGCGCCCTCGACGCGCGCCTGGGCTACATCTCGGAGCTCGCGGCCAACGTCTCGCACGAGTTCAAGACGCCCATCGCCTCGATGCGCGGCGCGGCGGAGCTCCTTCGCGACGGCGCGGCCGATGAGCCCGAAGCGCGGCAGCGGTTTCTCGGCAACATCCTCGACGACGCGGAGCGGCTCTCGCGGCTTGTGACGCGGCTCCTCGAGCTCTCGCGCATCGAAGCGCGACCCGAGCCTCGCGTGCCGGTGGACTACCGCGCCCTCGTCGAAGGCGTCGTGCGCCGTTACCGCGACGCGGGACGCGACGTGAGCCTCGCGTGGAGCGCGGGCTTCGATCACCTGCGCGGCGCGCCCGAGCAGGTCGAGACCGTGCTCACCAACCTCGTCGACAACGCCCTCCGCTTCTCGCCCGAAGGAGCCCCCGTCACGGTGCGCGTCGAGGGCGACGCCCACGGCTTTCACACGACCGTGCTCGATCAGGGAGCGGGGGTCTCGGAGGCCAACCTCCCGCGCGTGTGGGACCGCTTCTTCACCACCGACCGCGACCGCGGCGGAACGGGCCTCGGGCTCTCGATCGTGCGCGCGATCGTCGAGGTGCACGGCGGAGACGTCGGCGTCGAGGCCCGCGAAGGTCGGGGAAGCGCGTTCTGGTTCACGCTCCCTCGGCGTTTGTAACGCGCCGCGTTGTGGTAGCGTACGCGCCCCCCGCGCGGCGGGAGGATCGAAGGAGACACACTCGTGGCCAGGTTCATCGACGAGCTGAAGCGCACGCACACCTGTGGTGGGCTGCGCGCGGGCGATATCGGCAAGGAGGTCGTGCTGTTCGGTTGGGTGCAGTACTACCGAGACTTCGGCGGGCTGCGCTTCATCGACATGCGCGACCGTGAGGGCATCACGCAGGTGGTGTTCGACCCCGACTTCGCCGACGCGCACGCGCTCGCCGATCAGATGCGGACCGAGTACGCCGTGGGCATCCGCGGCGTGGTGCGCGACCGGGGGATGCAGAAGTCGAAGAAGACGGGCGAGATGGTCTCGGCGCACAACCCCAACCTCGCGACGGGCGAGGTCGAGGTGCTCGTGCACGAGGCCGTGATCTTCAACCGCTCGGAGACGCCGCCCTTCGAGATCGAAGACGAGACCGCGACGGGCGAGGAGAAGCGGCTCCAGTACCGCTACCTCGACCTGCGGAGGCCCAAGCTCCAGAAGGTGCTGATCACGCGGTCGAAGATCAATCAGGCCGTGCGGAGCTACCTCACGGAGAACCGCTTCCTCGAGCTCGAGACGCCGGTGCTCGTGAAGTACACGCCGGGCGGCGCGAGGAACTTCCTCGTCCCCTCGCGTCTCAGCGCCGGGAAGTTCTACGCGCTCGCCGAGAGCCCGCAGCTCTTCAAGCAGCTCTACATGGTGGCGGGCTTCGATCGGTACTTTCAGATCACGAAGTGCTTCCGCGACGAGGACCTGCGCCTCGACCGCCAGCCCGAGTTCACGCAGATCGACGTCGAGATGTCGTTCATCAACCAGGAAGACATCTTCAGGCTCATCGAGGGCCTCGTCTTCAAGGTGTGGAAGGAGGCGCTCGGCATCGACCTCCACACGGTCTACCCCGACGGGCACTTTCCCCGGATGCGCTTCGACGACTCGATGCGGCAGTACGGCAACGACAAGCCCGACCTGCGCTTCGGCCTCGCGCACACCGACCTCACCGAGCTCACGATCGAGCACAAGGGCGGCGGAATCCCCTTCCTGGCCGAGATCGCGGAGGCGTACATCCGCGGCGAGGATCGCCGTGAGGTGCCGCGCAAGATCGTGAAGGCGATGGTCATCCCCGCGGCGCAGCAGCTCTCGCGCACCGAGACCGACAAGCTCGAGGAGTACGTGAAGGGCATGGGGGCCAAGGGGCTCGCGCGCGCTCGCGTCGCCGAAGACGGCACGTGGACGCAGTCGCCCTTCGCCAAGAGCATCACCGCCGAGTTCCGCGTGGCGATCAACAAGGCCCTCGGCGCGAAGGCCGGAGACCTCTTGATCTTTCAGTTCGGCTCGACCGCGATGGTGCACACCGTCATGGCGAACCTGCGGCTCCACCTCGGGCGCAGGCTCGGGCTCATCCCCGAGTTCGGGACGCGCGGCGAGTACAACTTCCTCTGGGTGGTCGATCCGCCGCTGTTCGAGCACGACGAGAAGGAGAACCGCTGGGTCGCGGCGCACCACGCCTTCACGCGCCCCCACGACGACTCGGTGCAGTACCTCGAGAGCGATCCCGGCCGCGTGCTCTGCTACCGCTACGACCTCGTGCTCAACGGCTTCGAGATCGGCGGCGGCAGCGTGCGCCTCCACGACCCCGAGGTGCAGGCGAAGGTCTTCCGCGCCCTGGGAATCTCGGACGAGGACGCGAAGGCCAAGTTCGGCTTCCTGCTCGAAGCGCTGCGCTACGGCGCGCCGCCGCACGGCGGCATCGCGCTCGGCATGGACCGCCTCGTGATGCTCCTCACGGGCAGCGAGAGCATCCGTGACGTGGTGGCCTTCCCCAAGACGCAGAAGGGCACCGACCTGATGACCGACGCGCCCAACGCGGTCTCGCCCGAGCAGCTCGCCGAGCTCCGCGTCCGCGTGATCGAGAGCGGTTGATCCCGCGCGCCTCCTCCCGCACTGTCTCCGCCCGATGACCGCCGAGAGAAGCTTTCTCCCCGTGTGGCTCGGGCGGAGACCGTACGAGCCCGTCCACGCGCTCCAGAAGTCACTGCAAGAGCGCCGCATCGCGGGAGAGATTCCCGACACGCTGCTCCTCGTCGAGCACGACCCCGTGGTCACCCTCGGCCGCGCTGCGCACGAAGAGAACGTCGTCGCGCCGAAGGACTTCCTCGCGTCGCGCGGCATCGCGGTGGTCGAGACCGAGCGCGGCGGAGACGTGACCT
>JAXLYG010000037.1:0-134950 GCA_046351535.1 Polyangiales bacterium | reverse complement strand
ACCGCATCTACTGGGGCCCGCTCAAGAAGCCCCTCGAGTGGTCGCTCAAGACGTGGCTCGCCCCGTGGTCGTACGTGGCCTCCGTCGCGTACCACGACGCCTTCTGGTACCCGATGTACGCGAAGGACAACATGCGCGAGGTGCTCAACAGCGAGTGGGGCCGCCTCTTCGCCAACTGGCAGGAGATGCAGAAGTTCGCCACCGAAGAGGGCTATCCGCAGGTGGGCGAACCGAGCGAAGACCTCACGCGCAAGCTCACGCTGCACATGTGGGAGGCGCTGCGCCTCCTGGGCATGGCCGTCGCCGAGTCGCCCGAGCTGAAGATCCGTCAGCACCGTCAGGCAGGCGCCCAGCCCCACCAGGGCTGAGCGCTCCACCCGGAGCCCATTCGAAGCGCGCGTCGCCCTCCGCGTGGAGGGCGATGCGGTCACGTCGCGAGGCCGCGCTCCACGATGATCTGCGCGTTGCGCGCCTCGGCGGCCTGGAGCGCGGGGCGCGCGCCGAGGCGCTCGGCGTAGGCCACGAAGGACGGGCGCGCCTCGATCATCTTGAAGCGGAGCATGTAGCGAAGGGTTCCGCCGAAGATCACGTCGGCCATCGAGAAGTTCGCGCCGAGGATGAAGTCGCCCTTCAGCGCGGACTCCATCGCCTCGACCATCGCGTCGTAGGCGCCCCAGCCCGCCTGACCGGGCTTGAACTCCCAGCCGCTCATCTTCGCCATCGCGCCGGGCTCGATGACCGACGGCGCGAAGAGCGACCAGCGGAGGTACGCGCCGCGCGCGGGGTCGTTGGGGAGCGGCGCGAGGCGCCCGAGCGCGTAGCGGTCGGCGAGGTAGAGGCCGATGGCGGCGACCTCGGTGACGACCGTTCCGTCGTCTTCGAGCACGGGCAGCTTGCCCATGGGGTTCATCGCGAGGAGCTCGGGTGACTTCTGCGCGTTGCTTCGAAAGTCCACGAAGCGGAGGTCGTAGGGGACGCCGACCTCCTCGAGCATCCAGACGACGGTCGCGGCGCGCGAGAAGGGGTTGTGATGAAGGGTGATCGTCATGGGGCGCACGCTACGATGGCCCGCCGCCTGACGTCGATGCTCGCTCTCCCGGCGTCGTCTGCGTCGAGCGCACGGCGTTACGCGCAGGGCGTTGCGTTCAGCCGTGCCTGCTGCTCGGCCGCGATCTCACGGCCCACGATGCCTCGCAGCGTCGCGAGGATCGCTTCGGCCTCGAGCCGTTCGCTGAACGCGCGCGACCAGCTCACGGACATCGCGCGGCTCGGGGTCCCGTCGATCACGCGCTCCACGGCGTGGAGAAACTTCCATGTGTCACCGACGGTGAAGCACCCGAAGCGCTCGATCGCGGAGGGGGGATGACCGTGCGCCCGCTCCGCCTCGATCGACGCGAGCATCGCGGCGAGGAGCTGAGCTCTCGGGTCCGTCGCGTCGATCCCGCGCTTCGTCTCGACCACGAGGAGAAAGGGCGGCGTCGCCTGACCGCCGACGACGCCTTCGCGGGCGAGCACGCCGTCGACGACGCCCGCGAGCTCGACGCCCCCGAGCGTGGCGCGCACGGGGACCTGCGACCACGCGCGGACGCGCTCCTCTTCGGCGAGCACGAGCAGCGGATAGATCGCGCGCGCCCAGAGCGTCGACTCGTTGACCGTGACGGTGTCAAAGTCGCGGAGCCACCCGAGCACCACCGACAGCTCCTGCGACCGCGTCGTCGGGATGACCGTCTTCGCGAGCGAGTTCCAGAGGGCGGTGTCATCGACGGGGCCGACGAGCTGCACGAGCGCGTCGAGCTGCGACTCGTCGAACTGGGCGAGCGAGACCGTGGGCATGGGCACTGTCTTCGGTAGATCGGCGGAGGCTGTCAAGCACGCGGCTCGTCGTCGCGGCCTGGCCGTCGCAGAACGGCTCGACGCACGTGACGTCGCGGGGTTGACAGCTTCGCGTCGCGCGCCTTCGATGGCTGCATGTTCGAGCGCGAGAGCCCAGAACCCGAGTGGCTGACAGCGCTCCGCGCGAGGTCGGGGTTGCGCGCCGTGCATGCCCTCGGCCTCTTCGAACCGCGCGCCGAGGGCGTGCTTTCGAGCGCGTGGCGCGAGGACGGCGTGTTCGTCGCGATCGGCGGAACCAGAGTCCTATCCTGCTTCGAGATCAACCCGCGGCGCGGCGAGCGGCGCGCTCGAGTCCTGCCTGATTTCGACCACCTCAGCGGTGTGATGCTGCTCCCCGGAGCGCGGGCCGCAGCCACGGAATCTCGCGGAGTGATTCGCGTTCGATCGCTGAGGGGTGAGGGGTCTACCTTCGCGTCCCGCGACGCTGACGACGAGTGCGCGGTCTGGGAGGCGCTGCTCTCGCGGCCGCGCAGCGGGCTCTTCATCGAACCCGACACGGTCGAGTTCAGCACCGTCCACGAACGGTGGCCTGTCACGCTCCGGAATTTGCTTAGAACGCCCGTCGCCCGTCGCTGCTCGGCGAACGAGCGGCTCGTCCTCCTCGGCGCTCGAGCGGACGGCCTCGCGCTCATCGCGTGCTCGCTCGACGTCGAGCCGACGATCGTGCAGATGCCGGTTCGCGCGACGCTCCGGTCGATCTGCGGGGAGGAGGGCGACACGGCGCTCGTGGTCATCGGGGAGCAGGGACTCTTCCGCTGGGACTACGTGCGAAACACCCTGACGCCGTTGCGAACGCGCGACGAGAACGAGCCGCAGATGCTCGACTGCGCGCGTCTGCGGTGAGCGCGTCACCGCGGTCTACGCAGACGGAACGGTGCGCTGGTACGACGGAGCGTCCGTGGTCGACGAGGTGTGCGCGCACCTCGATGCGTGGTGGGCCTCGGTCTCACCGGACGGGGCGTCGGTGGTGCTCCTCGACGGCGAGTCCTTCGTCGTCATCTCGCGCGGCCTGGGCGTGACGCTCTCCCCACGAAATACCGTTCCCGCAACGATTCAGGCGCTCGCGCTGAGTCCAGACGGCGCCCTGGTCGCGCTCTGCGGCGGTGGCGAGATCCAGGTCCGAGAGACGCGTACGGGCGCGCTGCGGTGGAGCTTCGAAGACGGTCGCACCCCTGCGGCGTGCTTTCACCCCGATGGTCGGTCGCTGTACTCGATACGCTCGAACCAGACGCTCGTGTGTTGGGATCTCTCGACGGGATTCGAACGCTCGCGCGCTCCACTCCCCGACGCGAGGCGACTCTCTCCGACGCTGCGCTGCTCACCCGACGGCACGCGGCTCGCGATGCAGCTCGGCGCCGACGGGGCGCTGCTGTCCGCCGCAGACTCGCTGGCGATCCTCGGATTGCACATCATCGAGGGCACGGCGGACATCGGCTTCGACGCCGGGGGCGATCTGCGCGCCATCGCGGTCGACTTCAACTCGCACCGGCTCCGATCGTGGGCCTTGCTCGCGAACGGAGAACAGCGCCTCCAGTGGACGGCGACGGCGGAGGTCGAGTTTCGTCCCGCGTGGCTCATGCGTGACGGCGACGTGCTCCTCGCGAGGTCGACCTGGAACATGACTCGCCTCTCGATCGTGTCGGCCGAGAGTGGCGAGGCGCGTCCGCTGCCCACCCTCGACATGCGCGTACACGTCGCGCACGTCGGAGGGCGGCTCGCGATTCTCCTCGGCGATCGAACGCCGCTTGTCGTCGTCCTGGAGCTGCCCTCGGGGAACGTGCTCGACGTCCTCGAACTCCGAGACGCGGGGGCGAATCCCGTTCATGTAGCGACGACGCCCGACGACGCGCGCGTTGCGATCGTCCTCGACGACGGCGTCGTGCTCATCTTCGAATGGGACTGCGCCTCGCAGCGGCTGAGCGCCCCCTCGACGCGCGACTCGTCGTAGCCTCGCGCGCATGACCGAACCCGCGCAGAAGCCCGCTCCGCCGATCGTCGTCAACGTCGCCGACGTGACCGAGATCGGCCACCCCGACGCGCCGCACTGGGGCGCGCCCTACAAGCCCCTCACCCCCGCCCTCGACGCCCGCAAAGGGCGCCTCGGCGCCAACGTCACCCGCGTCGAGAAGGGCCGCACGGCCTGTCCCTTTCACGCCCACCAGCGCGAGGACGAGATCTTCTTCGTGCTCTCGGGCCGCGGCGTCCTGCGCTACGGCGACACGCTCACGCCGCTCCGCGCGGGCGACTGCGTGGCGTGCCCCGCGGGCACCGGCGTGGCGCACCAGATCGCCAACCCCTACGACGAAGACCTCGTGTACCTGGCCGTGGGACTCAACGACCCCGACGAGGTGTGCGTCTACCCCGACAGCGGCAAGGTCATGGTGCGCAGCCTCAAGCGCGTCGGCTGGCTCGAGCCCGTCGACTACATGAAGGGCGAGCCCGAGACGCCGAAGATCCTCGCGCTCATCGCCGCGCGCGCGTCGGAGCAAGGCTGAGCCGCGGTCAGGGCTTCGCGGCGCAGCGCTCGAGGTAGAGCGCCTCGACCTTCGCCCGCGCCCACGGCGTGCGACGCAGGAAGGTCAGGCTCGACCGCACGCTCGGGTCGTGCGTGAAGCAGCGGACGTTCACCACGCGCCCCATCTCCTCCCAACCGCAGACGGCGACGAGCTCGTTCACGATCGTTTCGAGGGTGATCCCGTGGAGCGGGTTGTTCATCTGCGGCGTGGCCATCGGTGCCTCCGAGGTACCGCATCGGGCCGCGCGCCGTCTACGTCACGCGCGCGCGTCACCCGCTGCGGACGGGGAGCGCCTCCGCCCTGCGAATCGTCGCGACGCAGCGCGCGGCGGCTCGCATGGCGGGCTCCGTCGGGGCGAAGTTCCACGAGAGCGTGGCCTCGGGCGGCGTGACGGAGAGCGTCGGAACGTCGACGGCGGCGATGACCAGCAGCGCCTCACGCACCTCGGGCGTGAGCACGCGCGCGAGCCCCGACGGCCCGCACTCGACGTGAAAGTACGAGTCGAAGCGCGCGTCGCCGACCCCGTCACGACGGCGCGTCCGGAGCCCGCGAAAGAGCGACTCGGTCCACGTCTCGGGGCGCGCCAGCAGCGTCGGGAGGCCGCGCGGCACGGTCGTCCACGCGCGCAGCTCGCGGGCGATGCCGGTGTCGCTGCCGGGCCCCTGTCCCGCGAGCTGGAGGATCACCGGCTGCCCCTCGAAGCGCAGCGCGGCGCGGGCGCTGTAGACGAAGAGGCGATCGACCTGCGCGACGCTCACTTCGAAGCGCGCGTCGGCGTCGAGGCTCCGCGCCACGCGGATGAAATCGCGGGTGATCGCGTGCCCTCCCGCGAGCACGTACGCGAGGTCGGCGGTCACGGGCGCGAGGAGCCCTTCGGGTTCAGAGAGGGCGCGCCACTCGAACTCGTGCGCGTCGAGCGCGGCGAAGACCTCTTCGAAGCGATGCAGGTAGTGCTCGTAGGCGTCGATGGCCGACGCGATGGACGCCCGGTCGTCAAAGCCGCGCAGCGCGTGTCCCAGGTCACGGAGCACGCGCAGCGTCCTGGCCTCGTCGTCGGGGATGCAGCGCCAGAACGCGGGCGTCACGCGGGCGTCGCAGTCTTCGACCTTGCGCCGCAGGGCCTCGACGCGGAGGCGGAGCGCGTCTCGATCGTCGCGGTACACGGGCATCGGCGCGCCTCTCCGACGGCGGTGTACACCGCCGGAGCGGGCCGTGTCACCGCGGCGCTCAGCCGCCGAGCGCGCGCTGCGCGAGGCGCTCGTCGCGCGCCGCGTCGCCCTTCAAGAACCACCCCGTCGGCTCGTGGAAGGTCGCCGCCGCGAGGGCGCCCGAGTCGTGCTTCTGCCGCGTGCGGAGGATCGCGTAGGCCGCGCCGCCGCGCCCCGCGCGGGCGCCGATGTGCGTCGCGCCCTCGCGGATGTCGTCGGCCACGAGGCCCTCCCACGCGCTCCAGCGCGCGCGCTCGTCGACCGCGGCGAGGCGATCTGCGTAGGGCTCGAGCACGCGCGCGAGCTGAGTCTCGCCGCGGCTGAACGCGGTGACCGCGAGGAGCACGGCCCAGGTGCTGCCGAGCTCGGTCGGCGCGAGCGCGGGGGCGAGGTGCGCGAGCGCGTGCGCGAGGTGTCGGCGGAGGTTCGCGAGGCCCACGGCGGTCTGGTCGGCGATGGCGGTCTTCCACGCGCCGGGGACCATCGTCGCGGGGCGTCCGAGGAGCTTCACCACGAGCTCGGAGTCGGCGAGGGTGCCCCAGCTGTTGTACTCGGCGCTCGGGTCCGGCGCGGGGGCGGGCTGGTCGCGCAGCCCCGCCTCGGTCTGAAAGTACCCGATCTCGTGAAAGCGCTGCTCGGCGCTCCCCTCGACCGTGTCCTCGTCGCCCCGCGCGAAGGCCGTGAAGCCGAGGAACACCATGGGCGGCGCGCCGGGCCATGCGACCGGGGCCATCGCCCGGAGCCGCTTGCCGAGCTCGTCGCCCCACCGACGCTTCATCCGTTCGAGCCGCTCCTCCGCGTAGTTCGCGGGGATCCCCTTGCGCCACTCGGTGCCCATCTCGTCGACTCCCTCCCGGCGATCACCGCCGCCCCATCGTCGCGCGGACGTCGCCGCGCTACACCGCGTCGGCGACGAGCGCGAGCAGGTCGTCGAGCGTCTTCACCACCGACGCGATGTCCGCCAGCGTCTTCGCGCGCTTCGCCGCGTCGTCGGCGGCCTGGCCGAGCGCGCGGTTCACCTCCCCGAGGCGCTGGTTGGCCGTCGAGAGCGCGTGCGTGCGCCCCGCGAAGTCCGCGCCCGCGAGGCGCACGGCGCGGTCGGTGAGCTCATTCGAAAGCCCCGCCGCGGCGGCGCGCGCCTCGGGGGTCGCGCGGAAATCAAAGGCCGCCCGCTGACACGCCTCGATGAGCCGCTGGAGTCGCGGATCGTCTCGGCCATCGCCGTCCTCCTTCGATGCGGGTGTTCAGCCGCCGCCTGCCGCGTCGCCGCGCGCCCCCGCGTCGGTGCGCGTCTCGGCACGACGCTCCCCCCGCCGCTGTTCCTGCCTGGTGCTCCTGCCGCTGGTGCTCCCAGCCGCGGTGCCCTGCTGCTGGTGTTCCACGCCCGACGACGTGGCGCGGAGGTGTCGTCCTCGCCGTCGATCAGTGCTCGCGTCCGCGGAGGTCAAGAACGCGGTGACGAAGGTGGTGATTGCGCGCCGCGAAGAGCTCCCATCATCGCGCCGGCGAGGCGCTGGCTCGACGTCGAGGCCGCGCGAAGCTTCTGGGTCTGCGCGAAGCACGAGGCCGCTGTGGGCGTCGTGCGCATCGTGCGCGGATCATGCGCAAGCGAAGTGCCCGTAGCCCTCCTGAGCTGGATGACCTCCTCGAGCTCGTCGAGGAAGTCCTCCAGCTGCTGGCGCGACCACGCGGCGTAGTGGTTGTTGTAGTAGAAGCCGCGCAGGGTGAGCACGTCGCGCGTGCGGGAGTTTCCGCATCCGGTCGACGAGCGGTCGTACAGGCCCAGGTGCCGAGCACGGCCTCGACGGAGGCGCCTTCGCCGCGATCGACTGGTGAAGCTGGCGCGCGTGCGCCCTTCGATGGCCGTCTGCCCGATGGCGCCACGATGGCCCTGGATGGGCCCTTGACGGCCGGGCCGCGGAATTGCTCTCGCCCGCGAGGGGGGGGGGGGTGCACGCGCGTCTCGAGGCCGCCGAGGCGCTGCCTGAGGGTGTTGCTCGCTCGGCGAACTGCGCCGGCGCCTCGGTGTCGAGCTGGCGAGGCGCTGCGCGTAGCGGTCGACGAGCTCGAGCGTCGAGCCGCGCCTGGATCGCGCCGCGGCCGAAGGTCGGTTCGAAGAGCTGCCGTGGATAGTCGAGAGGAAGTCGGCGGCGGACGGTCCGACTTCGACGGCGTCTCGGGCGGTACTCGGCTGCCACCGAGACCATCCATTGGTCGCGCGGCGATTCCAGCGGTTGAGGGCTGCGGTAGAGCTCGGCGAGGGCGGGCGATGCCTCGTCGTAGTCCTTGAAACGCCTTGATGCGGGTACGGCATGTCATGCCGAGCCGCAGCTCGTTGCCAGCAGCGCCAGCGCTGTTCCCGCAATCCACTGTTCCATCGAGGAGCGAGGTGTCGTCGCCCTGGTCCGGCGAGGTCAAGCGCAGGTTACCAGGTCCCCGCGACGACGCTCCCGACGTTGCAGTCCCTCGGCGTCGACGTCGGACATGGTTCACCTTGAGCCCGAGGTCGGCGACGCGCTTCGCCAGCGACGCCGAGGAGCCCCGTACCGCCGCCCGTCGCCACGGGAGAGTTCGCGAAGCCCGGCCCTCGACCGAGACGCCCGCCGCGACGGCGCCGCGCAGCTGGGCGACCACCTGTTCGCGCCGTCGCCGCGCACCGACAGCTTGTCGACGCGAAAGCCCACGTATACCCTCGGCCAGCGCGCCGCCGCACCGCGATGGAGCCGTTGAGCCCACCGTATCGACGCTGCTGCCCACCCGAGGCCCTGGGAGTTGAAGTCGACGCGCACCGTCGCGTCGGTGTCGGCGGTCACGTAGCGGTACGCGAGCTCGACGTAGACGCGCTTCTTGTCGACCCAGAAGTCCGAGAGCGACACGCCCTTCGCGACCCCCGACGGGCGGCTGAGCTCCCCCTGCGCGATGAGCTTCGCGAGGCGCGGGTCTCGCCGCGGCGACACCGCGGACATCATGCGCATGTGGCGCGCCCACGCGACGTCGAAGTCGGCCTCGGAGACCGTGATGGCCTTTCCGTCGGCGTGCCAGTTCTGGATCGTGAGGGTGCGCTTCGTCTGGTCAAAGCCGCTCACGACGGCGTAGTGGCCGCCGCCGTTCGACCAGCCCACGTTGACGGCCACGGGCATCCCGCTGGCGACGAACTGCTTGAGCCGCGGGAGGTCCGCCGAGAGGCTGATCGCGGTGAGGCCCCGCCGCGCGTACTCGCGGTCGACCTGGAGGTTGTAACCCGCGACGCCGGGCACCCCCGCGACGCCGGGGATGCCGAAGGGCCCCGGGAGCTGCGTGTCGACGTCATCGAGGAACACGGGCTCCCCCGCGGCCTTGAGGATCGTCGCCACGGCGGTCTCACCGCACGACGAGTCGAGCTGCGAGTACCCGTCGACGGGGAGCTCGACGCGGTCGGGGAGCCGCGCGCCCGGCGCGAAGCCTCGCACCGACGCGTCGAGGAGCGACTGCGCCGCGTCGGACGCGAGCGCGAGCCCGCTGTCGATGAGGAGCCCGAGGGCCTTGTGAAAGGGCCGACGGACCGCGTCGGGGATGCGGTCGACGACGCCGTAGAGCGTGTCCGTCGCGGGCCTCGCCGCGCTCGCGATGAGCAGCGCCGGGACGACGCTGAAGGCCGACTCCGCGCGCAGGAGGTCGTCGAAGGTCGCGTCGTTCCCGAAGGCGTGCGAGAGGGCGGCGTAGGTGGGGCCGAAGAACTGCGCGCGCGCGGCCTCGACGTCGATCGCCGCCGCGGGCGGGGCGAGCTCGATGCGCGTCCCCGCCTTGGGGTGCGGCGTGAGGGTCATCACGCGAGAGGGCGCCTCGAGCGCCGCGCGCCAGAGCGGCGTCACGAAGGTCGGGTTGATCGTCGGCGTGGTCGCGGCGGGCTTCTTCGGATCGTTCCCCATGGCGCGCCGAGGATGCCACGCGAGGCGTCGCGGTGTCTCCCGGTCAATCGAAGGGCTCGCGCTCGCCGCGCGATTCACGCTTCGTGATAGAAGAAGTCTCGACCGTGAGGCGCGCCCGGCCACGACCCCCGATCACGCTGCTCTCGGCGCTGTGCGCGGTCGCGGGGTGCGCCTTCGAACTCCGAGACATCGTCGTCGACGACGCCCGCGCGCCCGACGGTCCGGCCCTCGACGCCGCGGTCTTCGACGCGCCCGACGTCACCGACGCGCTCGACGTGACGCGCGGTGATGACCGCGCCGCGCCGCTCCCCGACGCCATCGATCCGCCCGACGCGACGGTCGATCCCGACGTGACGGTGACGCCCGACGTGACGGTGACGCCCGACGTGACGATGACGCCCGACGTGACGATGACGCCCGACGTGACGGTCATCCCCGACGCCGTGATCGCGCCCGACGTCATGGCCCGCGACGTGGTTGACGTGGTCGACGTGGCAGACGCGCGCGACGCGCCCGATGTCACCGACGTGCCGAGCGGGCCCGCGGGCAACGCATGCACCGTGCTCGGGCCGATGGGTGGCGTCGACGTCGCGGCGTGCGGAACGGTGCTCCGATGCCTCACGAGCACCACGACGCCCGCGTGCTCGCTCGCGTGCGTCGACGACGCCTCGCAGAGCGTCGAGCGGAGCGCGTGCGGCGGCGGCAACGGCACATGCCTCACCTACGGCGAGGGGTCTTCGCTGGCCTCGTACTGCGCGGCCGGCTGCGACCCCGCGGCGGCGGCGGGCGCGCCGGGGTCGTGCCGCGCGGGCTTCGTGTGCACGGGGTGGTGGTACTCGCACACGATGGCGCGCAACGACACGCCGGGCTGCGCGGCATTCTGCTCGCGCGAGAGCGACTGCCCGAGCGGACAGCACTGCAACGTGCGCGACGGGATCTGCGGAACGCGCGTGCTCGACCTCGCGCGGCTCCCCGACGGCGAGCCGTGCAACCCCTCGATCACGGAGCTCATCCCCGGCGAGACGCTGCGGCGCAACAACCAGTGCCGCGGCCTCTGCTTCCGCGCGACGCGCGACGCCACGCAGGGGATCTGCGGCAGCATGCTCAACCTCGCGTTCTCGACGGCGTGTCCCGACGACCCGACGCGGCTGCGGCCCATCCGCAGCCTGACGCCCGACGGGCTCGCGCTCTGCATCGAGGCGAACTGCGCGCGCAACGCCGACTGCCGCGCGCCGCTCGTGTGCCGGTACGTCGAAGACAGCAGCGGGGCGCCCGTCATGGCGATCACGCCGCATTGCCTCTACGCCACCACGGGCCAGCCCACGGGCATCCCGTAGGCGCTACGACCAGCAGGTCGGGTTGGTGCAGAGAAACCCGACGCACAGGCCGCTCTCGCACACGGCGTCCTCGGTGCACGCGGCGCCCGCGGGCAGCGGCCCGTGTCGAAGGCAGACGCCACGGATGCACGCGAGGCCCGCGGCGCAGTCGTCGCCGCCGCATGCCTCGCCGTCGGTCGCGCGCGGAACGCAGCGGCCGGCGACGCAGCGGAGCCCGCGTCGAGGGTCGCAGGTGGCGCCTGCCGCGGCGCAGTCGGCGCCGGCGCCGAGCAGGGTGAGCGCGACGCAGCGCCTTGTGGGGTAATCACAGCGCTCGTCGTGGGCGCAGGGCGTGGGGCATCGGGTCTGGAGGCAGTAGAAGGTAGCCTCGATGCCGCGCTGACAGCTCGACCCCGCGGCGCAGCTCGCGTAGCGGGTGCCCCCGTCGGCGTTCACGATGCCGCCGCAGGGCTGGCTGACATCGCTCGTCCCATCGAAGGGTGCGCTCACGCAGAAGTGCGTGTTGCACTGGAACGTCCCGCAGCTCCCTTCGAGGCAGTAGTCGCGCGCGACGGGTGCCACGCAGACGCCCGGGCATCCGGGGCCGCCGTCGTTGGGGGGCGCCGTGCGGCAGCGGAGGCCGGCGGTGCAGTCCTCGGTTCCCTGACACGACGCGCCCATCGCGGCGCGACCGTGGAGGAGGTTCGCACACGCAGGCCCGGCCTGATCGCCGACGACGAAGTCGACCTCGCAGCTCCGCGCGATCGCGTCGAGGCACACGTCGACCGCGGCCGGATCGAAGGTCAGGGCTCCCGCTTCGAGCAGCGAGAGCTGGCGCGCGAGCCGCGGGGCGACGGGTTCAAAGACGAAGCGAGACGACCCCGCGACGCAGAGGTCGACGGTGAGGTCGCGTGCCGTGCTGCATCGCTGCGCGCGCTCACACGCCGCCACGCGAATGCGTCGGAGCGCCGCGAGGTACGTCGCTGAAGGGCCGTCGCTCGGAGGGCCATCGGTATGTGGTGTCGCGTCTGCGATGGGGACGTCTGCGGTGGCGACATCGGAGGCGATGGTGTCCGCGGAGGTAATGTCCGTGACGCTCGCGTCGGTGATGTCCGTGACGCTCGCGTCGGTGACGTCCGTGACGCTCGCGTCGGTGATGTCCGTGACGCTCGCGTCGGTGACGTCGGCGGGCTCGGCAAGCGGCGGACGCCTTGTGATCTGGCAACCCGCGCCGAGCGCGAGCGCGATGACGATCGCCTGCTTCGACGACGATCGCGTGACGAGAAGGTGCGCGCGGGGCCTTCGCATCGGGCGACGATACCTCACGCCGCGGCGGGAAATCTCCGCGGAGCGTCTCCCTCACTTCGCCCGAGCGCGCCTATTCGACGCCGCAGCCCGAGGCGATGCCCTGGACCACGCGGCAGAGGTGCGTGACGCGCTTCTCTGCCCCCGGTCGCAATCGCTCCTCCCGTGAAAAGGGCTCATCGAACGTCCCGATGAGCTCGGGATCATCGAGCGAGACGAGGCGCTCTCCGTCGCCGACGAAGCTCACCGCGGGGCGCTCGTCTGCGCCGTAGACCACCGTGACGACCGCGTAGCGCGCGTCGCCCGCCGCGCGCCAGAGCGCGTACCACCCGTCGGCCGGGTGCCTCCGCGTGGGGACCGTGAAGGTCATCGACTCGACGCGTCCGTCGGTGCCGCGCGCGACGATCGTGTGGCGCCCTTCGCCGACTTCGAAGCGGCGGTGTCGCCCCGCGTTGAGGCGACGCGCGGGCTCGCGGTCGAGGGTGACGTCGACGGCGACGAGCGAGGGGTTGTCGACCAGCAGCACGCGCTGTCTGCGTGAGGCGGCCGTCACGGCGAGGGCGACGCTCCCCACGAGCGCGACGAGCGAGAGGCAGAGCACGGCGAGCACGAAGCGGCCGCGGTTGTTCGTCGGCTCCCGCGGCGGACGCTGAGGGATATGCAGCGCCGGATGCGCGCCAGGGACCTTCGCCGCGACGAGCTCGGCCGCCGTGGGCGAGGCGCAGAGCACACGGAAGAGGCTGAGGTCCGCGACCTCGGAGGTGGGCACGTCGAGCGCGCAACGCAGCTCCTGCGAGGGCGCGTGCGGCGCGACGATGCGCAGGCGACCGTCGTCTGTGGTGATCGTGCAGGCGCGTCGGTCGAAGGCCCCCTCCCACGCGGGCGTCGCGATGAGGAGCTGCGACTCGCCGAGCTTGATGCGCCCCTCGCGCATCGGGAACACCATCGTGGGATAGCTCCCGCCGCTCGCGTCGAGGGCCCGCGCGATGCGCCAGCGCGTCCACGCGGCCTCGGCGGCGAGGGTGCGCGACGACGCGAGGGGCCCCGCCATCGCGGTGGGCACGTCGTCGCTGAGCGAGAACACCTCGCGCCCGTCGTTCGCGTACCACACGAGCTTCGCGGAGGTGATCAGCGACGCGCCCGTCGACGTCGTGCGCCGCTCTACGCGCAGGTTCGCGGCGTCGGCGAAGCGCAGCACGCGCCACGTGAAGCGATCGGGCGACGCGTCTCCCCGCGCGACGGCGACGCCGTCGACGCCCACGAAGTCGGCCTCGGGGTGCACCGTCGTGACGTGGCGCGCGAGGAGCCACCCGAGCGCGACGCCCGCGGGCACCGACGCGAACACCATCAGCGCGGGATAGCCCGAGAGGCTCATGAGGCCCGCGAACGCGAGCGCGCCGCTGAGGGCGCCCGCGACCTGCGCGACGGCGCGCGCGGCGGGCGTCACCGCGACCACGCCGTCGGAGAGCGTCGACTCCGCCGAGAGCACCGGGCCGATCTCGCGCGGAGGCTGCGCGAAGAACGCCATCGCGCCGTAGGAGCGGAGCCCCCCGTGCCCCGGCGGTTGCGCGGCCTCTGCCGTCGCGCGGTAGGGCGTCTGCGTCGCCATGCGGCGGGTTCTATCAGCGCGTCTCGCGGACGGCTACGCGACGCGAAGGGAGTTCGTGTCGTGGGTGGCGCGACGGCTCCCGTTCACAGGTCATGGAAACGGCAGGGTCCGCGGCGCTCCCCCCAACACCTCGACGCGCCGGGTCGGTGTCGTTGCCCTTGACGAAGCGACGGTCGAGAGGCCCTATCGTCAGGAGTTCATGCCGATGGCTCTCGACTCCACGACACACCGTTCGACGCTCCCGATGTTCGGCGATGCGCGCCCGCAAACCGTCGCAACCCGCTCTTCGTTCGGAGGGCCTTGCGCATGGTGACGCCCACCGTCGGCCCCTTCGCGGGGGCGTACCTCGCCTCCATCGCCGTCGAGAATCTGCGCTGTTTCGGGGAGTCTCAGCGCCTCGACCTGCTCACCTCGGCCGGACACCCCGCGCGCTGGACGCTGCTCCTCGGCGAGAACGGCACGGGGAAATCCACGCTCCTCCAGGCCATCGCGGCGGCGTCGCTCAACCCGCTCGAATTGAACCCCAGCCGATCGCCTGAAGGAGCGTTCGCGCCGCGCGGCTTTCCAACGCTCCCCCCGCAACATCAGGGGCTCGGCCCCGCGCTACTCGCGACGACGGTGTCTGCGACCCTCCGCGCGCAGTCCGCGCTCGAGTGCGCGCCACTTCGCACGATCGAGCTCTCGCTGTCGCTGTGTGCGCCCGACGTCGCACCCTCCGATGTTGATGATCCCGAACGATTCGAACTCGGTTCTCCGGCCATCGTCTCGCACTGGTTCGGATACGGCCCGCAGCGTCGCCTCGGCGTCGGAAAGCTGTCGGGCGAGGCGCCTGATCCGCTCGCGGCGCTGTTCTCTGCCGATGTTCCGCTGGTCAACGCCGAGGAATGGTTCCTTCAACGCGACTACGCCTCTTCGAATCCGCGTCTTGATGATGCAGCGCGATCGCGCGCCTCGAAGACTCGCGATCGCATTGAAGCGTTGCTCAAGAGCGTTCTCCCCGGCGTCGAGCACCTCACGCCCGTGATGGTCCCCGCGTCGGACCTCGGGCAGTTCCGGCTCCACGCGAGCACACCCTACGGCTCGGTGCCCGTCGCCGAGCTCGGCTACGGATACCAGTCGACGCTCGCCTGGGTGGTCGATCTCGCGGCGCGCATGATCGCCGCGTATCCCGAGAGCGACGATCCGCTCGCGGAGCCCGCGGTGGTGCTCGTCGACGAGATCGACCTGCACCTGCATCCCAGGTGGCAGCGCACGCTCCTCGCGGAACTCTCGGCGCGCTTTCCCAACGTGCAGTTCATCGCGACGGCGCACAGTCCGCTCATCGTGCAGGCCGCGCCCGACGCCAATGTGGTCGTGCTGCGTCGCGAGGGCGATCACGTCGTCATCGATCGAATGCCTGACTCGGTGCGCAACTGGCGAGTCGACCAGATCCTCACGAGCGACCTCTTCGGGCTGCCGAGCGCGCGCCCTGCACAGCTCGACGCGAAGTTCCGACGACGCGAGGAGATCCTGCGTCGCGAGGTCCCCACGGCCGACGAGCGGACGGAGCTCGCGCGCCTTCACGACGAGCTCAGCGCGACGCCTGCGGGAGAGTCGCGCGCGCTCCTCGAAGCGGAGGAGATCATGCTCGCCCTCACGCGCGAGCGGATCGCGCTGGAGAAGCGACCGAAGTCTGCGGCGAAGCCTCGCGGAAAGGTGCGAGCCGCCCCCGCGAGGCGTCGGCCTTGATCGCGCTGCAACGCCCTTCCGCGATGCCCGCGGTGCTCACGAACGAAGGCGCGCTCGCGACCGCGCGCGACATCGCCGCCGTCCGCGCGGACCTCGCGGCATATCGGAGCGGCGCGAAGACGCTCGACTTCGACCGTGATGTCTACGGTCACCCGACGGTCAAGGGCGCGCTCGTGCGCATGCAGCGGGGCAAGTGCGCGTTCTGCGAGTCGAGCTTTCGCGCCGTGGCCTTCGGGGACGTGGAGCACTTTCGGCCGAAGGGCGGCTTTCGGCAGCGACGCAGCGATCCCCTTCGTCGGCCCGGGTATTATTGGCTCGCCTACGCGTGGGACAACCTCCTCGTGTCGTGCGAGCTCTGCAATCGCCGCCACAAGCGGAACCACTTTCCGCTGGAGAAGGGCTCTCCCAGAGCGCGAGGTCCGAGCGTGAGTTGTGCGAGAGAGCGCTCGCGCCTCATCGATCCGACGCGCGAGGATCCGAAGGGAAGCATCACCTGGCACGAGCACCGCGCAGTGGCGCTCGGGGGTGATCATCGTGGTCGGGTCACGATCCGTGTGCTGGGGCTCAACCGGGCGACGCTCCGAACGCGGCGACGCGAGTGGCTCGATGTTGTTTCGAGGATGCTCGGAATGGTCGAGGAGCACCCCCGAAACACACTCGAGAAGCGGAGGGCCGAAGACTGGCTCCGCGCGCAGGCGCGGCCCGAAGCAGAGTACTCCGCGATGGTGCGCGCCTACCTGACGCAGCGCGGGTTCGCGTTGCCGTAGGCCGTGACCGCCCCGGTCACTCGAAGAGGCTGGCGAGGCGGTTGGCCGAGCTCATCGCGCGCGGCGCCTCGTGGAGCTTCGCGCGCACGCTCGGATCAACGCCCTGACCCTGGATGGTCACGTGGTAGCGCACGAGCAGCATCGTGAGGCACACGGGCTCGATGAAGGCCAGGCGCACGAACCACGAGGCCACCGCCGCGAAGGCGCCGCCCACGAAGACCGCCGCGAACACGGCCGCGAAGATCCCGATGGTCTGCGCGCCCTCCGTGGGGACGTTCGCGTTCGCCGCGGCGCGCGCGGTGAGCGCGCCCACGATCGCGAAGGTCGCGCCGCCCGAGACGGCCAGCGTGAGGGAGCCCACGATCCAGCCGAGCGCGCGCTCGGTGATCCACGCGCGCGTCGCCGTGCTGAGGAGCGCCTTCGCGTTCTGCGCGACGTAGGTGACCGCGTCGTCGGCGGAGGTCGCGTAGTCGGCGTCGTTGCGCGTGATCGCGTGAGAGAGCGCGAGGTCGGCGATGCGCGGGGCGATGCGGTCGACCATCCAGCCGAGCGCGGCGCGCAGCGGACCCACGTCGATGGGGAGGAGGTCGCTCACGCGGTCGAAGGTGCGAAAGAACTGTCCGACGCGGCGGCGGACCTCCATGTGCGCGTCGTACACGGGGCCCGCGAGGTCGCCGAAGCGCTGCGCGAGGAACTGCTTCGCGGCCTCTCCGGTTCCGCTCTGGGGGATGGCCGTGCGGCGCAGGAGCGCCTCGGTCGCGAGGAAGGTGAACGCGCAGCGCATCGCGAAGAAGCGCCGCTCGATCACCGGCATGAGCCCGAGCGCGATGCCGAGGCACACCGCGAGGAACACCACGCCCGCCGCGGCGCGGCTCACGAACGAGAGCACCGCCGTGAGCGCGATGCCCGCGACGAGGGCGCCGGCGACGAGGCCCGTGAGGCCCATCACCGCGGCGGCGCGCTCGCGCGGGTACGAGCCCGTCTGACGGACGACGCGCGCGGCGGCAGAGAACGACGCCTCGCGCTCCGAGAGCGCATAGTTGGGGACGCTGGAATACGGCTGCTGCATCGGGACCTCGGTGGGTGTGTGGGTGACGCCGGCGGATCGCCGTCGCACGCGGGAGCCCATCTCAAGGCGTGTGCCGCATCGAGAAGCCGTGAATTCGTGGGGTTTCGTGGAGCGTCGCGGGGACGCGTAGCGCGGCGCGCTTCACAACTCGCGCAGCGGCGCGCTCATGCGCCGTGCAGCGCGGCCTGCTTCACGGCGTCGCGGGTGGGCGTGCGTCCGCGGGTCATCTCGTCGAGCACGAAGGGGATCGAGCGCTCGACCATGCGGCGCCACCCCTTGCTCATGCCGAGCTTCATGAGCCAGCCCATCACGCCGTGCAGACCGCTGTGACAGAAGGTGAGGCGCGTGCCTCCGTCGGGCGTCGCGGCGAGGGTCCACGAGGCGCGCGTGGCGGTGCCGGGCGCGTCGGTGCCCCACGCGAGTTCGAAGCGCGAGGGCGCGTCGGCGACGAGCACCTCGCAGGAACAGACCCCGTTCCAGAAGGGGCGAGGGCGGTCGGTGAAGCGGAAGGTGTGACCCACGCGCGCCTCGCGGAGGTCGTTCGCCATGAGCCACGCGGCGAGCAGCTCCGAGGTGGTGAGCGCGCGCCACACGGCCTCGCGAGGGTGGGCGTAGGTGGCCTCGTAGACGATGTCAGCGATCATGGTCGAGCGACCCTAACGGCAGCGGCGCGGCGGGCGCCAACTACCGACGGACCGCGACGTCGCGCGCGCTCGCCGACGGGGCCTCCTGCCGCTACGACGATCGCACCGTCTCGCTGTCGACGACGTACACGCCGCGCGTGACGTGGTGCACCGCGCGCAGCGGCGCGGGGACCTCATCGCGGAGGCGCGCGCCCTCGTAGACCTCATCGTCGGCCCAGGCGGCGTAGCCCTCGACGATGAAGAGGTCGTAGCGCTCGGCCATCGCGGGCTCGTCGAGCACGCGCGCGGCCATCCACGCCACGCAGCCCTCGACGAGCGGAGGGGTCACCGAATCCTCGCGCAGTCGGCCGATGTTGAAGCGCGTCCACTTGTCGACGTCGCGCCCCGAGCAGCCGCCGACGCCCTCGATCACGTCGAGCATCGAGACCGTGGGCACCTGCACCACGAGCTCGCGCGACGCCTCGACGAGCGAGCGCGTGTGCGCGTCGGCCGAGAGCACCACGGTGAGCTTCGGCGGATCGAAATCGAGCGGCGTCACCCACGCCGCGGTCATCACGTTCTCGCGGCCCCCGTGCGACGCGGTGATGAGGGTCACGGGGCCGTGGTTGAAGAGCCTCCACGCCTTCTCGATCGGTACAGGGACGCGCATCGCCGCGACCATCGCACGACCCGGGCGACGCGGCGAAGCGGATCTGTCGTCGAGGTCTCAGGTCATCGCCGCGCCCTAGTCGCGAGGCACGTCGTCGACGGAGGCGTCGCGCGGGCGCTCGCAGCGACGGCGATAGTCGAGCCCCGGCGGGAGGCCGCTATCGGCGGACGCCGCGCCCGTGCAGGTGAGCCCCGCGGCGCACGGGCGGTTGCACCAGAAGTACGTGCCGCAGAACTCTCCTTCGCCTGCGGGCGAGGGGTTGTCGCAGCCCGTCGCGGGCGCGCAGGCGCCGCCGCCCGAGCGACAACGGCACTGGCTGTCATACGAGAGCCCGCCGCAGGCCCAGCAGGGCGCGTCCTGGGGCAGGCAGTCGCTGCCGCACTGCGCGCCGGGGGTGCAGGTCAGCATGCGATCCGCGGTGGGGGAATCGCTGGCCGACGTGTCAGATGGCGCGCCCGCGTCGCTCGCGGGCGCCGAGGTGCATCCCGCGGCGAGCGCGACGGCGACGAACGCGGTCAGAAGCGATGGGGTACGGCGCATCGGGGCAATGACCTTGCGAAGGGTGTCGAAGGTGACCGCGCGAGAGGCTTCCGCGCGCGAGAGAGAGGCTTCAGCGCGCGCAGTGTCGCACGAGGAGAGCGCCTGTTTGTAGGGCTCCGACGCGACGCGATCCGTGTGCGTGACAGGGTACTTCACGTGCGCTTGAGCGTTTGTTGAGGTGCTCGCGGCGCCCTGTTATCGGCACCGCGCATGAGCGTTTCCATCGCCTCTCGCTGCGGCCTGCTGATCGGATTGCTCTCGGCGTGCGCCTCGCCCGTCGCGTCGTGGCCCTCGGGCGACGTCACCGCGCTCGACAGCGGCGACGCGAGCCACGACGCGAGCGACGTCATGATCACGGACTCCGCGGATCCTCGTGACGCGGCGCCCGACGCGATGGTCACGCCCGATGTCGTCGTGACGCCCGACGTGATGGTCGCGCCTGATGTCACGGTCGATCGCCCCGATGTGGTGGTCGCGCCCGACGTGATGGTGACGCCCGACGTGATGGTGACGCCCGACGTGATGGTGACGCCCGACGTCGTCATCGATCGCCCCGACATCATCACGATGCCCGACATCATCACGATGCCCGACATCGTCATCGATCGCCCCGACATCATCACGACGCCCGACATCATCACGACGCCCGACATCATCACGACGCCCGACATCGTCACGACGCCCGACATCGTCACGACGCCCGACATCGTCACGACGCCCGACATCGTCACGACGCCCGATGTGGTGGTCACGCCCGACGTGCCCGCGTGCCGCGCGATTTCGAGCGGGTGTACGACCCGCGCGGAGTGCTGCGCGGGGCTCACCTGCGTCGGCGGAACCTGCCAGGCCGAGGTGGCCTGCTCGGCGCTCGGGCAGGCGTGCGGGACGGGCTGCTGCAGCGGGCTCACGTGCAGGCTCGGCGTCTGTCGGGCCCCCTGCGTCGCAGACGCGGCGACCTGCGCCGCGGACGCCGACTGCTGCTCGCGGAGCTGCTCGCGCGGCACGTGTCGACAGCTCGCGTGCCACGGGGCCGGCACCTTCTGCACGAGCACGTCGTGGTGCTGCGCGGGGCTGCAATGCAGCTTCAGCGGTACCTGCGTCGCCGCGGTCTGCGTCGAGCCCGGTTCGGCGTGCACCACCGACGTCGACTGCTGCAACCAGCGCTGCATCGGCGGAACGTGCGACACGACCTGCAGCGCCGTCACCCAGCGCTGCGCGAGCAACAGCCACTGCTGCTCGGGCGTGTGCGGCGACGGGACCTGCCGCCAGACCATGTGCATCGCAGCGCGTCGTCCCTGCACGGCGACGAGCCAGTGCTGCGCGCACACCTGCGACCTCGGCATCTGTCAGCCGCTCTGAGCGCGCGAGAAACGAGGCTGAAAGGGGAAGGCGGGAGATCCGCCGCGCCGGCGCTCCGAGGAGCGCGATCGGCGCGGCGGAGGATCAGCGCGTCACAGGTCGAAGATCTGCACGCCGGGGAACGAGGCGTTGCAGGGCGTGTTGCTGTCGGTTCGACCGCGGACGCCCGTGCGCGTGGCGACGGTCACGCCGCCGCGGACGACGGTGAGCGTCCACGTCGCGCCCGACACGACGGAGGTGTACGCCTCGGGGCACACGTAGTAGCGGCCCGGGGTGTAGGTGCTTGCCCAGAAGATGTTCTCGGGGCCCATCGTGGTGGTGTTGTCGACGTCGAGCGTGCCGCCGCAGGCCGTGAGCGAGCTGTAGTAGATCTCCGTGCCGCAGGGCGGGAGCACGTGGAGGTCCATGTCGCCGTTGACGTTCCACGTGAGGGTGAAGCGCAGGGCGCCCTGACCGACGCAGGTGCCCGCGGCGCAGGCCTGACCCGTCGAGCACGCGCGGCCGCAGGCGCCGCAGTTCGCGTTGTCGTTCTGGAGGTCACGACACACGCCCGAGCAGTTGGTCGTGCCCGTCGCGCAGGTCGTCGAGCACACGCTCGCGGAGCACACCTGACCCGCGGAGCAGACGCGGCCGCAGGCGCCGCAGTTCGTGCTGTCGACGCGCAGGTCGCGGCAGACGCCCGAGCAGTTGGTGAAGCCCGTGGGGCACACCACCACGCAGGCCGAGGCCACGCAGGAGGTGCCCGACGCGCAGGCCCGCGCGCAGGCGCCGCAGTTCGCGTCGTCGGTGGTGAGGTCGCGGCAGACGCCCGAGCAGTTCGTGAGGCCCGCGCCGCACGAGACCGTGCACACGCTGCCCGTACAGACCTGGCCGCTCGGGCAGACGCGCGCGCAGGCGCCGCAGTTGTTGTTGTCCGTCGTGAGGTCGCGGCAGACGCCCGAGCAGTTCGTGAAGCCCGTCCCGCAGGTGACGGTGCAGGCCCCCGCGGAGCACACCTGGCCCGTGGGACACACGCGGCCGCAGGCGCCGCAGTTGGCGTTGTCCGTCGAGAGCGAGCGGCAGACGCCCGAGCAGTTCGTGAGGCCCGCGCCGCACGAGACCGTGCACACGCGCGACGAGCAGACGGTGCCCGAGGGGCAGACCGTTCCGCAGGCGCCGCAGTTGTTGTTGTCGCTCGCGAGGTCGCGGCAGACGCCCGAGCAGTTGGTCGTACCCGCGGAGCACGAGACCGAGCAGGTGCCGCCCGAGCAGACGGTCCCCGCGGCGCAGACGCGCCCGCAGGCGCCGCAGTTGGCGTTGTCGGTCTGGAGGTCGCGGCACACGCCCGAGCAGTTGGTCGTACCCGCCGAGCACGAGACCGAGCACACGCCCGCGGAGCACACGGTGCCCGCGCCGCACGCGCGCCCGCAGGCGCCGCAGTTGTTGTTGTCGCTCGTGAGGTCGCGGCACACGCCCGCGCAGTTCGTCGTGCCCGCCGCGCAGGAGACCGAGCAGGTCCCCGCGGAGCAGACCGTGCCCGCGGCGCAGACGCGCGCGCAGGCGCCGCAGTTGGCGTTGTCGGTCGTGAGGTCGCGGCACACGCCCGAGCAGTTGGTCTGTCCCGACGCGCACGACACCACGCAGGTTCCCGCGGAGCAGGTCGTCCCCGCGGCGCACACGCGGCCGCAGACGCCGCAGTTCGAGTTGTCGGTCGCGAGGTTGCGGCACACGCCCGAGCAGTTCGTCGTGCCCGACGCGCACGAGACCGCGCACGTCCCCGCGGAGCAGACCGTGCCCGCGGCGCACACGCGGCCGCAGGCGCCGCAGTTGTTGTTGTCGCTCGCGAGGTCGCGGCAGACGCCCGAGCAGTTCGTCGTGCCCGACGCGCAGGTCACGGTGCACACGCTCGACGCGCAGATCTGACCCGCGGTGCAGGCGCGCGCGCAGGCGCCGCAGTTGTTCACGTCGCTCGTGAGGTCGCGGCACACGCCGGAGCAGTTCGTGAGGCCCGTCGCGCAGGTGACGGCGCAGGTGCCCGAGACGCAGGCCTGACCGGCGGCGCAGACGCGCGCACAGGCGCCGCAGTTGTTGTTGTCGCTCGAGAGGTCGCGGCAGACGCCCGAGCAGCTCGTGGTGCCCGCGGCGCACGAGGCGTTGCAGGTTCCGCCCGAGCACACGGTGCCCGCGGCGCAGACGCGCGCGCAGGCGCCGCAGTTGTTGTTGTCCGTCGTGAGGTCGCGGCACACGCCGGTGCAGTTCGTGAGGCCCGTCCCGCACGAGACCGTGCACACGCCCGCGGAGCAGACCGTGCCCGAGGCGCAGACGCGGCCGCAGGCGCCGCAGTTGGAGTTGTCGGTGAGGAGCGACCGACACACGCCCGAGCAGTTCGTGGTGCCCGAGACGCAGCTCACGGTGCACACGCCCGCGGAGCACACGTTGCCCGAGGCGCACACGCGGCCGCAGGCGCCGCAGTTGTTCACGTCGCTCGTGAGGTCACGGCAGACGCCCGAGCAGTTGGTGGTGCCCGAGACGCAGCTCACGGTGCACACGCCCGCGGAGCAGACGTTGCCCGAGGCGCACGCGCGGCCGCAGGCGCCGCAGTTGGTCTCGTCGCTCGCGAGGTCGCGGCAGACGCCCGAGCAGTTGGTCGTGCCCGACACGCAGCTCACGGCGCACACGCCCGCGGAGCACACCTGACCCGCGGTGCACACGCGTCCGCAGGCGCCGCAGTTGTTGTTGTCGGTGAGGAGGTCGCGACACACGCCCGAGCAGTTCGTGGTGCCCGTGGTGCACGAGGTGACGCAGACCCCCGCGGTGCAGACCTGTCCGGCCGCGCAGGTGCGCGCGCAGGCGCCGCAGTTCAAGCGGTCGGTGGTGAGGTCGCGGCAGGTGCCCGAGCAGTTGGTGAGGCCCGTCGCGCACGACACCGTGCAGGCGCTGCGAGAGCAGACCTGACCCGCAGGGCAGGCCGTCGCGCAGGCGCCGCAGTTGTTGTTGTCGGTCGTGAGGTCACGGCACACGCCCGAGCAGTTGGTGAGGCCCGTGAGGCACGAGACGGTGCAGGTTCCACGCGAGCAGACGGTGCCCGAGGGACACACGTTTCCGCAGGTTCCGCAGTTGTTGACGTCGGTCGCGAGGTCGCGGCACGCGCCCGAGCAGTTGGTCGTACCCGTCGCGCACGAGACCGCGCAGGTACCGCCAGAGCACACGGTTCCCGCGGCGCAGACGCGCGCGCAGGCGCCGCAGTTGTTGTTGTCGGTCGTGAGGTCGCGGCACACGCCCGAGCAGTTGGTCGTGCCCGACACGCAGCTCACCGCGCACACGCTCGCGGAGCAGATCTGGCCGCTCGCGCAGGTGCGCGCGCACGCGCCGCAGTTGTTGTTGTCGCTCGTGAGGTCGCGGCAGACGCCCGAGCAGTTCGTCGTGCCGGCCACGCAGGTGACGGTGCACACGCCCGCGGAGCAGACCTGGCCGCTCGCGCACGCGCGTCCGCAGGCGCCGCAGTTGCCCGCGTCGGTGGTGAGGTCGCGGCAGACGCCCGAGCAGCTCGTGGTGCCCGTCGTACACGAGACCGCGCACACGCCCGCGGAGCAGACCTGGCCGCTCGCGCAGGTGCGTCCGCACGCGCCGCAGTTCAGGCGGTCGGTCTGGAGGTCGCGGCACGTTCCAGAGCAGTCGCTGAGACCCGCGCTGCACGAGGTGACGCACGCGCCCGCGGTGCAGACCTGTCCGGCCGCGCAGGTGCGGCCGCAGGCGCCGCAGTTCAGGCGGTCGGTGGTGATGTCGCGGCACACGCCGGTGCAGTTGGTGAGACCCGTCGCGCAGGTGACGGTGCACGCGCTACGAGAGCAGACCTGACCCGCGGGGCAGGCCGTTCCGCACATGCCGCAGTTGTTGTTGTCGGTCGTGAGATCGCGGCAGACGCCCGTGCAGTTGGTGAGGCCCGTGAGGCACGACACGGTGCAGGTTCCACGCGAGCAGACGGTGCCCGAGGGACACACGCTTCCGCAGGTTCCGCAGTTGTTGACGTCGGTCGCGAGGTCGCGGCAGGCGCCCGAGCAGTTGGTGGTGCCCGTCGCGCACGAGACCGAGCAGGTGCCGCCCGAGCACACGGTTCCCGCGGCGCAGACGCGCGCGCATGCGCCGCAGTTGTTGTTGTCGGTGGTGAGGTCGCGGCACACGCCCGAGCAGTTGGTCGTGCCCGACACGCAGCTCACGGCGCACACGCCCGCGGAGCAGACCTGGCCGCTCGCGCAGGTGCGCGCACACGCGCCGCAGTTGTTGTTGTCGGTGGTGAGGTCGCGGCACACGCCCGAGCAGTTCGTCGTGCCCGACACGCAGGTGACCGTGCACACGCCCGCGGAGCACACCTGACCGCTGGCGCAGACGCGTCCGCACGCGCCGCAGTTGCCCGCGTCGGTGTTGAGGTCGCGGCACACGCCGGAGCAGTTGGTCGTGCCCGACACGCAGCTCACGGCGCACACGCCCGCGGAGCAGACCTGGCCGCTCGCGCAGGTGCGTCCGCACGCGCCGCAGTTCAGGCGGTCGGTCTGGAGGTCGCGGCACGTTCCAGAGCAGTCGCTGAGACCCGCGCTGCACGAGGTGACGCACGCGCCCGCGGTGCAGACCTGTCCGGCCGCGCAGGTGCGGCCGCAGGCGCCGCAGTTCAGGCGGTCGGTGGTGATGTCGCGGCACACGCCGGTGCAGTTGGTGAGACCCGTCGCGCAGGTGACGGTGCACGCGCTACGAGAGCAGACCTGACCCGCGGGGCAGGCCGTTCCGCACATGCCGCAGTTGTTGTTGTCGGTCGTGAGATCGCGGCAGACGCCCGTGCAGTTGGTGAGGCCCGTGAGGCACGACACGGTGCAGGTTCCACGCGAGCAGACGGTGCCCGAGGGACACACGCTTCCGCAGGTTCCGCAGTTGTTGACGTCGGTCGCGAGGTCGCGGCAGGCGCCGAGCAGTTGGTGGTGCCCGTCGCGCACGAGACCGAGCAGGTGCCGCCCGAGCACACGGTTCCCGCGGCGCAGACGCGCGCGCATGCGCCGCGTTGTTGTTGTCGGTGGTGAGGTCGCGGCACACGCCGAGCAGTTGGTCGTGCCCGACACGCAGCTCACGGCGCACACGCCCGCGGAGCAGACCTGGCCGCTCGCGCAGGTGCGCGCACGCGCCGCAGTTGTTGTTGTCGGTGGTGAGGTCGCGGCACACGCCGAGCAGTTCGTCGTGCCCGACACGCAGGTGACCGTGCACACGCCCGCGGAGCACACCTGACCGCTGGCGCAGACGCGTCCGCACGCGCCGCAGTTGCCCGCGTCGGTGTTGAGGTCGCGGCACACGCCGGAGCAGTTGGTCGTGCCCGACACGCAGCTCACGGCGCACACGCCCGCGGAGCAGACCTGGCCGCTCGCGCAGGTGCGTCCGCACGCGCCGCAGTTGAGGCGGTCGGTGTTGAGGTCGCGGCACGTCCCCGAGCAGTCGCTGAGACCGGCGCTGCACGAGGTGACGCAGGCGCCTGCGGTGCAGACCTGTCCGGCCGCGCAGGTGCGCGCGCAGGCGCCGCAGTTCAAGCGGTCGGTGGCGATGTCGCGGCAGGTGCCCGAGCAGTTGGTGAGGCCCGTCGCGCAGGTGACGGTGCACGCGCTACGGAGCAGACCTGACCCGAGGGGCAGGCCGTTCCGCAGGCGCCGCAGTTGCCGTTGTCGGTGGTGAGATCGCGGCAGACGCCCGTGCAGTTGGTGAGGCCCGTGAGGCACGAGACGTTGCAGGTTCCGCGCGAGCAGACGGTGCCCGAGGGACACACGTTGCCGCAGGTTCCGCAGTTGTTGACGTCGGTCGCGAGGTCGCGACACGCGCCCGAGCAGTTCGTCGTACCCGCGCCGCAGGAGACGGTGCAGGTTCCGCCCGAGCAGACCGTGCCCGACGCGCAGGGGCGTCCGCAGGCGCCGCAGTTGTTGTTGTCGGTCGTGAGGTCGCGACACACGCCCGAGCAGTTGGTGGTGCCCGACACGCAGCTCACGGCGCACACGCCCGCGGAGCACACCTGACCCGACGGGCAGCCGCGTCCGCACGCGCCGCAGTTGTTGTTGTCGGTGGTGAGGTCGCGGCACACGCCCGAGCAGTTCGTCGTGCCCGAGAGGCAGCTCACGTTGCACATCCCGCCGGAGCAGACGGTGCCCGCGGGGCAGGCGCGCGCGCAGGCGCCGCAGTTGTTGGTGTCCGTCGAGAGGTCGCGGCAGACGCCCGCGCAGTCGGTGGTGCCCGACACGCAGCTCACGGCGCACACGCCCGCGGAGCACACGGTTCCCGCGGCGCAGGCGAGGCCGCACGCGCCGCAGTTGAGGCGGTCGGTGTCGAGGTCGCGGCACGTCCCAGAGCAGTCGCTGAGGCCCGCGCTGCACGAGGTGACGCAGCGTCCGGCCGTGCAGACCTGACCCGAGGCGCAGGCCGTTCCGCAGCCGCCGCAGTTGAGGCGGTCGGTCTGCGTGTCGCGGCAGGTGCCGGTGCAGTTCGTGAGGCCCGTCGCGCAGGTGACGGTGCACGCGCTACGGGAGCAGACCTGACCCGAGGGGCACATCATGCCGCAGGCGCCGCAGTGGTTGAGGTCGTTGGTGGTGTCGCGGCAGACGCCGTCGCAGTCGGTGAGCCCCGCGAGGCACGACACGGTGCAGGTGCCGCGCGAGCACACGGTGCCCGAGGGACACGCGTTGCCGCAGGCGCCGCAGTTGCCGTTGTCCGTCGCGAGGTCGCGGCAGACGCCCATGCACGACGTCGTTCCGGCGCCGCAGCTCACGGTGCACGCGCCGGCGGAGCAGACCTGACCCGCGGGGCACGCGTTGCCGCACATGCCGCAGTGGTTGAGGTCGGTGTCGAGGTCGCGGCAGATGCCCGAGCAGATGCTGAGCCCCGCGCCGCACGAGACGGTGCACGCGCCGCGAGAGCAGACCTGCCCGCTCGGGCAGACGGTGCCGCACGCGCCGCAGTTGTTGAGGTCGGTCTCGAGGTCGCGGCACACGCCCATGCACTCGGTCGTGCCCGCGCCGCAGCTCACCTGACACACGCCCGAGGAGCACACGCGCCCCGCGGGGCAGCGGGTTCCGCACGCGCCGCAGTTGGCGATGTCGGTGTCGAGGTCGCGGCACGCGCCGCCGCAGTTGGTCGTGCCCGCGGCGCAGCTCACCTGGCAGGCGCCCATGGAGCAGACCTGGCCCGCGGGGCACGAGCGTCCGCACATGCCGCAGTTGGCGATGTCGGTGTTGAGGTCGCGGCAGATGCCCGTGCAGTTGGTGGTGCCAGCGCCGCACGAGACGACGCAGGCGCCCATGGAGCAGACCTGGCCCGCGGGGCACGTGGTGCCACAGGCGCCGCAGTTGGCGAGGTCCGTCGCGAGGTCGCGGCACGTCCCGGTGCAGTCGGTGAAGCCCACGCTGCACGTGGTCTGGCAGGTGCCGCGCGCGCAGACCTGACCGGGGGCGCAGCGGTTTCCGCACATGCCGCAGTGGTTGAGGTCCGTCGTGGTGTCGCGACAGACGGCGTCACACGCGGTGAGCCCGCCGCCGCACGAGACCACGCAGCGGCCCGCGGTGCAGACCTCGCCGGAGCCGCATACGTTGCCGCAGGTGCCACAGCCGTTGCGGTCGCTCGTGAGGTCGCGGCACACGCCCATGCAGTTGGTGAAGCCCGCGCCGCAGGTCGTCTGACACATGCCCCGGACGCAGAACTGTCCGAAGGGACACGCGTTGCCGCACGCGCCGCAGTTCGCGAGGTCGGTGCTCGTGTCGACGCACATCTCCCCGCCGCCCATGGGCCCCGCGTCGGCGCCCGGCGTCATGCACGCGACCTGGAGCTCCGCGCATCGGATGCGACAGCGGCCGTCCTGGCAGGTGTAGCCCTCCTGGCAGGTGTTGCCGCAGGCGCCGCAGTGGGCGCGGTCGTTCGAGAGGTCCGCGCAGAAGCGCGTCACGCCGGTGCCGGCGTCCATGTCGCCCGAGGGCTGCGTGCACTCCGTGGTGGTGCCGGTGCACATGAACGTGCACGCGCCGCCGGCG
The DNA here is from genome assembly GCA_046351535.1 of Polyangiales bacterium. Taxonomy (GTDB): domain Bacteria; phylum Myxococcota_A; class Polyangia; order Polyangiales; genus CAISKJ01. The sequence continues at coordinate 106,415 of JAXLYG010000037.1, read as the reverse complement.
CAGACCTGATCGCGTCCGCAGGTGTTGCCGCAGGCGCCACAGTTCTCGCGGCTCGTCTGGAGCGACACGCATCGCGGGGCCGTTCCCGCGTCGCCGCCGGAGCCCGCGCAGAGCGTCTCGCCGCTCGTGCAGTCGGGCACGCACGCGCCGTTCTGGCAGATGTTTCCGACGCCGCACGCGCGCCCGCACGCGCCGCAGTTCTCGCGGTCGACGCGCGGATCTGTGCAGCGCCCGAAGCAGGCGTTGAGGGGCGACGGACACACCGTCGCGCCGTCGGGGGGGCCGTCGGTGGAGGCGTCAGTCGCCGGGTTCCCGCCCACCACGGGGCGCCCGGAACAGCCGAGCATCGCCGCGAGGGCGAGGGCTGCTGCGAGTAGTAGCCTTGGTGTGTTCAAGTTTCGCATTCCTCTCCGAATGCGAAGGTACAGCGAGGGCGTGTGCGCTTGACAGACGCGAATGCGGGGAATCGGTCGCGGACGTAGGACGAAATCTGCGCGTCAAACGCACTGCGGGCGCTGCTGCGGCGCGTCGATGCGGGGAGCGACGGAGGAAGGGGGTGCTGGAGGGCGGGGGCTGTCGGCTCGGAGGCGGGTGACCCGTCGTCGGATCGAGCTGGTCGATGGCGCGGGGGCGGGGGCCCGTCGTTTCGTCGATCGCATCGTCGACGCGAGCACGAGAAAGGAGCCTTCGCGCCACCAGGTCCGTCGATCGGACAGCGGGCGCAGGGCCGTTGCGTCGGCGCTTCTCTCGGCGCGAACACGCGGGCACCGTGCGCTCGATGGCGAAGGTCGCCGTCGGCACACGGGCAGAGGGGAGCGACATCCGATGAGCAAGACGAAGAAGCCGGCAGAGGTGAACGCTGTGAAGGTCGCGGTCACGCAGGGTGACGGGGCGACGGAGCCTTCGAGCGACCAGATCATCGAGCGCGCGCGGACGGCGGCGTTCAGCGACAAGGACCCGGCGCGGGCCTTCGCGCACTTCAGGCCCATCGCGGAGGGCATCTCGACGGAGGGCCTCGCGGTCTTCACGGGCCGCCCGCTGGTGATGCTCGCCAACGTGAACGCGGCGCTCGTGGCGCTCGCGCCGACGCTCCCGAGGGCCGTCGAGCAGCTCCGCGCGCCGAGGCTCCGCGAGGTCTTCGAGCTCCCGTCGCTGGTGCTCGGGCTGGAGTTCGCCTCGCAGCGCGTTCCCGCAGCGAAGATGTCGGCGGGCGAGATCGCGGCGCTCTACGACGAGATGGCGCCGTTGCGCGCGGTGACGCTCGACTACCTCACGGTGGCGTCGAACCCGCTCGTGAAGCTCGTGCCCGAGACACGCGTGCGAAGCATCCGTGAGGGCGCGGGCAAGCTCGATGGCGCGCAGGACGCGGTCGCCATTCCCGGTGTCTTCCGCGAGTTCGCGACGGCGCTCGAAGGGAAGCACCCCTTCACCGCGGCGCAGCTCGCGCGGCTCGGCGAGCTCGGCGGGGCGCTCCTGCACCAGATCAAGCCGGGTGGGGCGACGAAAGGGAGCAGCGCGCGTCCGCCCGAGGCCGTGCTTCGCGATCAGTTCGGGGCGCTCGTCGCGGAGCGCTACGACTACCTCCTCGTGCTTGCGGCCCTCGCGCTCGGCAAGGCCCGCGCAGACGCGCTCCTGCCCGCGCTCCGAAGCGCGACGAACGCGGCGACGACGGTCGTGGCTGACGCGCCCGCGGACCCCGCGAAGCCCACGGGCTGAGCGCCTGTCAGCGCCGCGTCGCGCCCGTCAGATTTCGTTGCCGCGACTACCGTCGCGGGGCGATCTTCGGCCCCTATCCCTCGCGCGATGAATCGCTTCGCGCGGGTGTGAAGAGGGGAATCGCGCGATGACCACACCAGCAACCGAGCCCACGGCGCCCCGGCTCTCCGATGAGCAGCGGCGCATCATTGCCCATCGCGGCGGACACCTTCAGGTCGTCGCCTGCGCGGGCTCGGGCAAGACCGAGACGGTTGCGCAGCGCGTGGCCGCGCTTCTTGCGGAGGGCGTCGCGCCGTGCGCCGTCGTCGCGTTCACCTTCACCCGCGCCGCAGCCGATGAGCTGCGGTCTCGCATCCATCGCCGCGTCGCCGAGCGCCTCCCTGACCTCGCGCTCGAACGCCTCGCGCCGATGTTCGTCGGGACCATTCACGCGTACTGCCTGCGGCTGCTCCAGGAGCGCGCGCCCCGCTTCGCGACCTTCGACCTCTACGACGCGCACCGGGTCATCGGCCTCCTCCTGCGCGAGTACGACGACCTCGGTCTGGCGGCGCTCGAAACCCGCGGGCGCGTCCAGACCGTGCGGGGCTTTCTTCGGAGCGTCGACGTCGTCGAGAACGAAGACCTCGACGTGACCGCAGCGCTCCCCGATGGGCCGTTCCGCGACGTGTACCAGCGGTATCTCGAACTGCTCGATCGGTACCACGTGCTCACCCATGCCCAGTGCGTCGCCCGCGCGCTCCGCACGCTCGAAGACGACGACGTCCTGGCCTCGGTGCACGCGACGTTGCGGCACCTCGTGGTCGACGAGTTCCAGGACATCAACCCATCGCAAGCGAGGCTGATCCGTCGCCTCGGTACGGGCCCCGTCTCGCTCTGCGTCGTCGGCGACGACGATCAGGCGATCTATCAGTGGCGTGGATCGTCGGTGGCCTACCTCCAGACCTTTCAGTCCGAGACCGGCGCCGTGAGAGAGACCCTCGGCGTCAACCGCCGCTCGGTCTCGAACATCGTCTCGGTGGCCGCGCGCTTCGCCGAGACGATCTCCGGGCGTCTCTCCAAGACGATCGCGGCCTCTCGCGGTGAAGGTCCCTGCGCGGTGAACCTCTCGGGCGCGCGCGATCCGCTCCACGAGGCCGCTCGCGTGGCGCAGGCAATCCGCGCGCTCCTCGACCGCGGGACGGCGCCCGGTGACGTCGCGATCCTCCTGCGCTCGACGAAGAACGACGCGGCGCCCTTTCTGGCCGCGCTGAGCGAGTCGGGCGTCCCCTGGCGCTGCACGGGCCGCGAGGGGCTGTTCTTTCAACCCGAGGCCGAGGTGCTCGGCGACCTCCTCGCGTGGCTCTGCGGCCGCGACACGTTCCACCGCGCGCGCCTCGGACGCGAGGTCTCCATCGCGCTCGATGAGCTCCTCGATCGCCTCGGCGTGACCTTCGCCCGCTCGCCCGAAGAGCTCGCCGCGCTGCGCGCGCAGCTCCTCTCGCTGCGCACCGCGCTCCCGCAGGAGCCCGCGGCGGACCTCGTCGCCCACCTCTACGACGTGCTCGCCTCCCTCGGCGTGCGCGCGTGGGAGGGCGACGTCGAGCGCCTCGGCGTGCTCGCGCGCGTCAGCCAGATCCTCGCCGACTTTGAGGCCGTCACGCGTCGCGCGTGGACGACCGTGACCGACGGCGTGATGCACGTCGGCGAGGGCCACGCCGGAGGCCCGGTGTTCCTCCGCGCGCTCGCGGACTACCTGTCGTTCTACGCGCAGTCGGCCTACGAGGACTTCGCGGGCGACCTCGACGCGACCACGCCCGCGGTGACCGTCAGCACGGTGCACGGCGCCAAGGGGTTGCAGTGGCCCGTCGTGTTCGTCCCGTGCCTGAACCGCGGTGTCTTCCCGTCGCGCATGACCGGGCGCAAGGGCTCGTGGATGCTGCCTCGCGGGAGCTTCCCCGCGGCGCGCTACGAGGGCTCCGACGACGACGAGCGGCGGCTCTTCTACGTCGCGATGACCCGCGCGCGAGACCACCTCTACCTCTCGCTCCACCAGCGCGACGACCAGGGAGACGCCGCGCGCGCGTCGCCGCTCCTCCAGGCATTGCTACCGGGCGGCATCAGCGTGTCTGACGCCGCCCTCCCGCTGCCCGAGGTCGTGCCCCCGGCGACGAGCGCCTCCGACGAGCGCCCGAGGGTGTCGTACAGCGCGCTCGCGTCGTACCTCCGCTGTCCGTATCAGCACTGGCTCTCGTCGCGCATCGGCTTCGCCTCACCCACGGCGCGAAAGGGCGGCTACGGGCGCGCGGTGCACCACCTCCTGCGGCGCCTCGCGGAGCACCTCCGCGCGACGGGGAGAGACCCCACGGGCGACGAGGTCGACGCGCTCTTCGCCCGCGAGTTCTACCTCCCCAACGGCGATCAGGACGCCTACGACGCCCTGGAGCGTCGCGCGCGGGCCATCGTGAAGACCGCGCTCTCGCAGTGGCGCGACGACCTCGCGCGGGTGTGGGCCGTCGAGCGGCCGCTGGAGCTGCACCTCGATGTCGCCGACCTCGAAGGCCGCGCAGACGTCATCCTCGACCGAGAGGACGGCGTGGAGGGGCAGCTCGCGCTCGTCGACTACAAGACTCGACCCGTGCAGCAGGACGACGAGGCCGCGCAGCAGCTACGGGTCTACGCCGCAGCCGCGCGAGGCGAGGGGTTCACGGTGCGTGCGGCGTATCTGCACGACCTCACGGCTTCGAAGGCGTCGGCGCGCCACCCTGTCGACGTGAGCGCCGAGGCCGTGACGGCGTCGCTGGCGTCGCTCTCGGGCTCGCTCGTCGAGCTGCGCGCGCGACGCTTCGAAGGGCGACCGGGCGTGCAGTGCGGGCGGTGTGAGCTCCGCGCGATCTGTCGGTACGCACCGAAGTCAGACTCCGCGTGAGCGAGCACCACTGCGGGGGATCGGTGAGCCACCCAGAGGGAGCGCCCAAGGGAGTTACGCGCGCTGCGCGCCCAGGGTTCGCCCCCCAAGGGATGGACGCGATCGGGGGGCTCAGCCTGGGCTGTGGCCTGCACGGATCACCCTCTTCGAGGGTTCAGCAGCGAGAGCCTCGCGATGCCTTCTGAACCCGTCGGAGACGGGTGATCCGCGCAGGCCACAGCCCAGGCTGAGCCCCCCGATCGCGTCCATCCCTTGGGGGGCGAACCCTGGGCGCACAGCGCGCGTACTGAGCCCTATCGCGTAACTTCCTTGGGGGCGAACCCTGGGCGCGCAGCGCGCGTACTGAGCTCCTATCGCGTAACTTCCTCGGGGGCGAACCCTGGGCGGCTCCGGCCGCTCTCCGATCCCCCGCAGTAGCGCTAGAAACCGCGCGGCGTTGTTGAAGATGACGAACCGGTATTTTCACGATCCCGTGGAGCCCTATGAACACCACCGTATCCGCGGGTGGCGCGAGTATCTGCGTGCTTCTGGCGTGGCGCGCATGGAGGTCGAGATCCGACAGGTTCGCTCGGGGATCGGCCGCGCCCTTTCGATCCTCGTCGTCGAATTCCTGAGCGCGAGCGGTGAGGTTCAGCGGGTAGACGAGGTGAGCTGGGAGCTCGAACTCGACACGTGGCTGGCGGCGCAGGGAGTTTGCGCCCGATCGCATCGCACCGAGGCGCTCCGAGTCTCGCTTCGACTTGGCGGACGATTCGAGACGCTCGCGCGGCAGTACAGCTACGGCAGCTTCAACGCCAGCCTGCTCCGCGCGGTGTCGGGTGGTCCCCTCGGCGAAGAGCGCGGGGTCATGGCCGTCGTCCAGCAGATCCGATTGCCGCCGGACAATACGGACCGAACCGTGAAGCGCGGTATCGGTGAGGTAGACCTGACATTCCGCGGGCTCGCAGGCGAGCTGATGCGACTGGGATACGAGCGGCCTGTCGCCGAGCGGATCTTTGCCGACGCCGTCGCGATGTACCTCGACGAGCGCTTTCACGTCTCCGAGCGCCACGAGCTCTTCGGCCGTTGATCCGCCGGGCCTTGCGAGGGTAGAACCTCGGCCCGATGCCTCTGCCAAAAGGCTTTGAAGCGCAGCTCTTTCGCACCGCCGACGAGCTCCGCGCCGGGAGCAAGCTGACCCCGGCCGAGTACCAGCTCCCGGTGCTCGCGCTGCTCTTTCTCAAGTACGCCGACGAGGGCTTCGCGAAGGCCCACGCCACCCTCAACGCGCGACGTCGCCGCGGCGCCCCCGAGCCCGAAGACTACCGCGCCGAGGGGGCTGTCTATCTCCGCCCCGAGCACCGCTGGGGCGCCCTCGTGAAGCTTCCCGACGATGCCGACCTGGGCAAGATCCTCAACGAGGCGGTGCGCGCCGTCGAAGAGGACAACGACTCGCTCCGAGGCGTGTTTCCGAGGGACTACAACCGCATCGACAAGACCATTCTGCGCGACCTGCTCAAGGCCCTCAACACCCTCGAAGAGTCGCCCGAGGGCGACGTCTACGGCCGCGTCTACGAGTATTTTCTCGGCGCCTTCGCGCCGGGGACGCTCCAGAAGGGCGGCGAGTATTTCACGCCCTTCTCCGTGGTGCGGCTCATCGTGGCGGTGCTCGAACCCTACGGCGGTCGCATCCTCGACCCGGCCTGCGGGTCGGGCGGGATGTTCGTGCAGAGCGCCCGCTTCGTCGCAGAGCACAAGGGCTCGAAGGCGTTGAGCATCTTCGGGCAGGAGAAGACCCGTCAGACCATCCAGCTCTGTCGCATGAACCTCGCGGTGCACGGGCTCCAGGGGACGGTGAAGGAGGTCACCTCGTCGCTCTACGAGTTCCCCGTCGAGAAGGAGGTGAAGGAGGGCTTCGATTTCGTGATGTCGAACCCGCCCTTCAACCTCAAGGGCGTCGACAAGGAGCGCATCAAGGACGATCGCGCCCGCTACCCCTGGGGCATGCCCTCGGGCGACAACGCGAACTACCTCTGGATCCAGCGCTTCTACAGCGCGCTCAATGACACGGGGCGCGCGGGCTTCGTCATGGCGAACAGCGCCAGCGACGCGGGCGGTCGCGACATGGACGTGCGCAGGGAGCTCGTGAAGAGCGGCGCCGTCGATGTGATCGTCACGCTCACGCCGAACCTGTTCTACACGGTGACGCTCCCGGTGACGCTGTGGTTCTTCGACCGCGCGAAGTCGAAGGGCGCTCGCGCCGACGAGGTGCTCTTCATCGACGCGCGCGAGGTCTACGAGCAGGTCGACCGCGCGCACCGCACGCTCACGCCCGCGCAGGTGGAGTTCCTCGCGAACATCGTCAGGCTGTGGCGGGGGAGGGCCGCAGAGGATCACAGCGGCGGTCTCGCGCTGACGACCGAGCGCGTCGGGGCGAGCTACCGCGACGTGGAGGGCCTCTGCAAGCGGGTCTCACGCAAGGCGATCGAGGAGAACCGCTGGAGCCTGAATCCGGGGCGCTACGTGGGTGTGGGCGCGAAGGTGGGGGCCGAGGAGATCGACTTCGAGGAGCGGCTGATGGAGCTTCAGGAGGAGTTCGAGACGCTCACCGCGGAGGCGCATGCGTTGGAGGAGCGGGTGGCGGAGAACATGTCTCTTCTCCTGGGGCGTCGATGACTCCCGAAATCACGACGATTGAGAGTCTCGTGAAAGCAGGTGCGATCCGCGAGATCCAGGACGGGAATCATGGCGCGAACCACCCGAAGTCAGCCGACTACGTGGCAGACGGCGTGCCGTTCATCATGGGTAGCAATATTCTCGATGGGAGGGTTGATCTGGTCGGATGTAAGCGAATCAGTCTGGAGCAGGCCCTCTGTCTGCGCGTCGGCTTCGCGCGTCCGGGCGACGTGTTGCTGACACACAAAGGAACGATGGGCCTCACCGCGATCGCACCGCACGTCGAAGCTCCGTTCCTCATGCTTACCCCGCAGGTGACGTACTACCGCGTCGATCCTGCGCGCCTCGATCGGCATTACCTGCGATACGCGTTTGATGATCCGTGGTTTCAACATCGGTTGCTCGCCGTTTCTGATCAGTCAACGAGGCCGTTCGTCAGCATCTCCGACCAACGTCGTCTCAGTATTCGGTTGCTTCCATGGGACCAGCAAAAGCGCATCAGTTGGGCGCTGCGAAGCATCGACGAACTCATCGAACTCATTCTTCGACGCGTTGGTGTGTTGGAATCACTCGCGGAACACCTGTTCGTCGATCACCTGAATCGAAACGGAAGTCTCCTGTCGTTGCTAGGTGAAGTTGCGGATGTAAATCCTGAAACTCTGGTGCCCGAATGGGGGCGAGTCTACAAGTACGTTGACATCGCTTCGGTATCGCCCGGTCGCATCGAACAAGGAGAGCCGATTCCTGCTGAATCGTTGCCGGGACGTGCGCGGCGCGGAGTTCGGCACGGTGACATTATCTGGTCTTGCGTTCGTCCCAACCGCCGCTCCTTCGCCGCGATCGTCGACCCACCGGACGACGTCGTCGTTTCGACGGGATTTGCGGTACTTCGTCCCCGCGTGGTTCCTCCTTCGGTTCTGTATATGGCTCTTACGCGGGACGCCTTCGTCGCTTTTCTCGAAGGTCGTGCGCGAGGAGCTGCATACCCTGCGGTCACCGCGCAAGACTTCGTCGAAGCAACTCTCACTCTTCCTCCCCTCGAAACGTGCGTCTCGCTTGAGGCTACACTGACCCCTCTGTTGTCGTTGAAGGAGTGTTTGCTCCGACGAAGCGCGAACCTTCGCAAGCTTCGCGATCTGTTGCTTCCGAAGCTGCTCTCAGGCGAGATCGACGCGTCTCGCCTGCCGTTGCCGCCCGAGGAGCCCGAGGTCGAAGCGCCGCCTCCGCTGCCCGATCCGCCGCGTCGGGGGCGTCGCCGCAAGGAGTCGGCGTAACCGTCACGAGAGGGGGAGCACGATGAAAGAGTCGGTGATCGGAGACGCCTTCGCGGTCCAGATGGAGTCGCTCGGGTGGACCCTCGGCGACGGGCTGAAGGAGTCGTTCGGCGCGGTGTCGACCTGGGGGCGGGCGAGCAACGCAGAGCACGTTCTGCCGCGGCGTTTGAGCGAGGCGCTGGAGGCGCTCAACCCAGCGCTCCCAGAAGCGGCGCGCGTTGCGGCCTTCGAGGAGCTCACGCGAGACCGGAGCGCGATGGCGCGCGAGCGGGCCAACCAGGAGGTCTACGCGCTGCTCCGCGACGGCGTCCCCGTGCCCGTGAAGGACGCCGAGGGGAACACCGAGACCGTGCGCGTGCGCGTGATCGACTGGGATCACGCGACGAAGAACAGCTACGTGCTGGTGCGCGAGTTCGAACTGCGCGGCGACGTCTACACACGGCGCGCGGACTTCGTGGGCTTCGTCAACGGGCTCCCGCTGCTCTTCGTGGAGCTCAAGGCGGGCGACGTTCCGCTGCGCGTGGCCTTCGACGAGAACTTCACGGACTACCGGAGCACCATCCCGCGGCTCTTCGACTGCAACGCGCTCGTGCTCTTCGGCAACGGCCACGACGCGCGCCTCGGCGCCCTCACCAGCGCGTGGGAGCACTTCAAGCCGTGGAAGCGTGTCTCCCGCGAAGACGAGCCGGCCGCGCCCGGCCAGGAGACGCTGCTCCGCGCCGTGTGCGACCCGCCGCGGATGCTCGACCTCATCGAGAACTTCACCCTCTTCGTCGAGGCGTCGGGCGGCGTGACGAAGATCGTCGCGCAGAACCACCAGTTCATCGGCGTGAACAACGCCATCGAGGCGCTGCGAAGGTCGCTTACCGAGGCCCCGAAGGTGCGCGCCGACGCGCCCTCGAAGGGCACCGCGCTCGGTGTGTTCTGGCACACGCAGGGCTCGGGCAAGAGCTACTCGATGGTGTTCTTCTCGCAGAAGGCGCTGCGCAAGGTGCCGGGCAACTGGACCTTCGTCGTGGTGACCGACCGCGAGGACCTCGACGACCAGATCTACAAGACCTTCGTGCGAGCGGGCGCGGTGCGCGTCCCCGACGGCAAGCAGGGGCGCAAGGCGCTCGTGCAGGCGCAAGACAGAAAGCACCTGCGCGACCTCCTCACGGCGGACCACCGGCACGTCTTCACGCTCATCCAGAAGTTCTCGACGGAGGTCAGCGGCGCGACGTACCCGACGCTCTCGACGCGCGACGACGTGGTGGTGATGGCCGACGAGGCGCACCGCTCGCAGTACGACGGCTTCTCGCGCAACCTCCGCAACGCGCTCCCCAACGCGCGCTACATGGCCTTCACGGGGACGCCGCTCATCGACGACGCGCACGGCGCCGATGGGGGGCGCACCGAGGGCGAGACCAAGAAGACCTTCGGCGACTACGTGTCGATCTACCCCTTCGAGGAGGCGATCGCCGACGACGCGACGGTGCCGCTCTACTACGAGAACCGTCTGCCGCGCATCGAGCTGGCCGACAAGGAGCTCGGCGATCGGGTGCACGCGCTCCTCGAAAAGGCCGACCTCGACGCAGACCAGACCAAGGCGCTCAAGCGCGACCTGGCGAAGCTCTACAGCCTCATCACCGACGACAAGCGCCTCGACGAGGTCGCCCGCGATCTGGTGGCGCACTACACCACGCGGCCTTCGCGCGGAAAGGCGATGGTGGTCTCGATCGACCGCTTCACCGCCGTCGAGATGTACGTGCGCGTGCAGGGGCACTGGCAGGCGCGCATCACGGAGCTCGAAGGAGAGCTCGCGGGTCTGCCCGAGGCGTCGGCGCGTCGTGAGGACCTCGCGGAACTCATCGCGTGGATGCGTGCGACGGAGATGGCCCCGGTGATCTCGGAGTCGCAGGGCGAGGTCGACGAGTTCAAGAAGCACAAGGTCACGAAGGAGAACCCGAAGGGCTTTCCGCTCGACATCGTCCCGATCCGCAAGCGCATGGCGGCGACGCCCGCGCTCGACGTGTGCTTCAAGGACGCGAAGCACCCGCTGCGCATCGTCTTCGTGTGCGGCATGTGGATGACGGGCTTCGACGTGCCGAGCTGCGACGTCATCTACCTCGACAAGCCCATGCGCGATCACACGCTGATGCAGACGATCGCGCGGGCGAACCGCGTCGACGCGGGCAAGGCGTGCGGGATGATCGTCGATTACGCGGGTGTGTTTCACAACCTCCGCGACGCGCTGAAGACCTACGCCAACCGCCCCGGCGCAGGCGCGGGCGCTGCGCTGCCGGTGCAGCCGAAGGCCGAGCTGGTGCGGGTGATGCGCGTGGCGATCGAAGAGGCCGAGTCAATGGTGCGCGCGGCGGGCGTCGATCCCACGGAGCCCGAAGGGGTCACGGTGGCCGCGCGCATCGCGAAGCGCGACGCGGCGAAGGAGGCGCTGCTCTTTCCCGAGGACCGAAGGAAGAACTTCCTCGCGCAGGTGAACCTCGTCGACCGGATCTTCTCGGCGCTGGTGCTCGACGCGGTGGTGGAGCCCTACGCGTTGCGCCACGGGTTTCTGACCGACGTCGCGGGCTTCATGCGGGCCTCGATCGATCGCCCCGACGTGACGGCGTGGGTCGACAAGGTGCGGGCGATGCTGTCGGAGTCGGTGAAGGTCCACCGCGTTTCAGAGCGCTGGACGCCGACCTACGAGCAGGCGCCGCTCGATCTCCGGCGGCTCGACTTCGAGGGCCTCGCGCGGTCCCTCTCGCAGCAGTCGCCGAACGCGAAGGCGCTGAGCCTTCAGACGGTGGTGCGTCGCGCCCTCGACGCATTGATCCGCGCGAACCCGACGCGTGCCGAGCTTCAGCAGCGCTTCGAAGAGCTCGTGTCGCGCTACAACGACGGCCTCGACAACGCCGAAGACTTCTTCAAGAAGGCCCTCTCGTTCCTGGAGACGAAGGCGAAGCCCGAGGCGACGCGCGCGGAGCGCGAAGGTCTCACGGAGCAGGAGCTCACCTTCCGCGATCTGCTGGAGAAGGCCGTCGGCGCGGGGATGACGGAGACGCTGACGGACCTCGCGAGGGCGCTCCCGTCGGAGCTCGCGACGGTCATGGTGCTGGACTGGAAGCTCCACCAGCCCTCGCGGGACCGGGTGCGCGCGAGGGTGAAGCGCATGCTGGAGGAGGCGCTCCCTGAAGACGTCTCCGACGACGCGTTCCTCGCGGCGGTCAACGCGATCTTTCAGTGGCTCGTCTCACGCGACGTCGATTGATCAACCCATCGCGGCCGCGGCTCCGCGGAGCCCCTCGTCGCCGCCGATCGTCGCCGTCAGCGGGCACCACTGCACGAAGCCCCACCCGCAGTCGTCTTCGAGAAACTCCTCGCCGCGCGCCGAGAACGTGCGCAGCGCGCGCATCCACCGCGGGAACACGGCCTCCGCGGGGAGCTCCCTCGCCACGGGCGTGAGCGACTCGACCTCGCCCGTCTCCGCGAGACGCTGGAGCAGCCTCGCGCGCGTCTCTCCGTCGCTCCGCGCGGCGAGCTTCGCGAGCGCCTCGCCGCCGAGCGCGACGTCGCTGCGTTCGAGCTGCGAGAGCACCCCGAGGGGCGCGAGGTCTTCGATCGCGCGCGAGAGACAGTCCGACGGCTGATGCGCGAACTGCGGCTGACACAGGGCCATCGACGCCATCGCCTCACGGAGCAACGCCTCGCGCTCGCGCTCTGCGACGTGCGCGACGAGCCTCGCCAGCGTCGTCCCGCGTTCGCCCGGTTCGGGGATCGCGCGGGCGCGGACGAGGGCGTCGCGCACGTTCCCCGCGGCGGCCCACGCGGGGAGCACGGCCCGAAGCGCCGTCGCGCCGAAGTTCACCGATGGGTACATCGCCGACGCCATCTCCAACGCCCGCGGGAGCAGCTCGACGGGGAGCAGGTCGGCGGCCTCGACGAGCGGCCTCGCGCTGCCCACGGGGTTCTGGAGCGCCCGACGCAACGCCCTGAAACGAAGCGCGCCGGTCGAGCTCCGCGCGATGCGCGCCCACGTCCACGCGGGGTCTCCGAGCGTGACGGACTCGACGAGCGCGAAGAGCGCCTCGGGGGCGTGCGCGACGAGCCCCGGCGCGGCGTTCACCACGATGCGGTCGTTGCGGTCATGCACACGCGTCGCGCGCGCGATCGAGAGCGCCTCGTCGACCACTGCCCGACGCGCCGCGGGCTCCACCAGACACGAGAGCGAGGCGAGCGCGGCGGAGCGCTCCTGCGTCCACACGACGGCTTCGGGCGTCGCCTCGTCGCGCGCCGTGCGGGCCATCGCGAGCGCCGGTGCGACGGCGGGCGGGTGCATCTTCGCGAGCGCGACCATCACGTCGAGCGTCCACGTGGTGCGAGACTCCGCGAGCGCCTCTTCGAGCGCGCGATCGCAGAGCCACGCCCGCACCGACGCGTCGACGGCCGCCGCGGCCATGTTCGCCACCGCGCGGCTCACGCCCGAGGGCCGCGCCCCCGACGCGACGGCGCGCGCCGCCACGAAGCCCGCGCGAACGAGGAGGCCCACCGCGCGCGCGCGCTCGTGATCGCTCGATGCGTCGCGCCAGCGTGACTCGGCGTCGTCGAGGTCCATGGGTCAGCGGGCTGCCTTCGAGGCGTCGTCACGGCGCGCGCGGTCGAGCGCTTCTTCACCTACCGCCGTCGACGGAGACGACGCGTCGACGCGCACGCCGGTGCCCTCCGCGCGCGATCCGCCGAGGGCGGCCTTCGCCTCGAGGATCGACGCCACGAGCTCGTCGGGCGTGCGCGAGGACACCACCGCGCGCTTCTCGACGCCGCCCTCGCGCCACGCGATCTCGACGGCGCGAGGACCCTCGCCCATGAGGGTGTACGCCCAGGTTCCCTCGGCGTCGCGCTTGATGCCCCAGCCGCCGAAGCGCTTCCAGTCGTAGTCGACGACCTTGCAGCCTGTCACCGTCGCGAGGTCGATCTTTGGGCCCCAGAGGCCGTACTGCACGTGCACCGAGCGGTCGGTCACGGCCACCCGCAAGACCAGAAACGCCGCCCAGAGCAGCGTGAAGAACAGGGTCATCGCGCCCAGAAACGCCGCCACGGCGAGCGACGCTCCGGGGAGCGCCGCGAGGAGCGTGAGCACCATGCCGCCGAAGGTCCAGAGGGCCGGCAGGAGGACGATCCAGTGCCACTTCCACACGGTCTTCTCGCGGCGCAGTTCGACGCCGGAGGCTTGCGTAGAAGCGTTTTCGAAGAGGTCCGCGGGGCGGTCGTCGGGCGTCGCCATGCGCGCGAGCGTATCCCTCCGCCGCGCCGGGGGGAACGCGTCGCGACGAAGCGTGTGGTGCGCGCGGGGCGTCCGCGGCGATACTCACGGCCTCGATGAGCGACGACCTCGCCACAGGCACCGAGATCGCCGGACGCTACCGACTCATCGAGCGCCTCGCCGACCCCTGCTGCGGCCAGCGCTGGAGCGCCGCCGACGCGCAGGGCGGCGACGCGAGGCTCACGTGGCTCTCGCCGCCGCGGTCCGTCGACGCGACGCTGCGAGACAAGCGCCTGAGCGCGCTCTGCCGCTTCAGCCACGCGCACGCGGTGTCGTCGCGCGACGCGGGGGTGCTCCACGGCGCCGCGTACCTCGTCTCGGCCGCGCCCGAGGGGAGGGGGCTGCGCGCCTGGATCGCCGAGCTTCGCGCGCAGCGATCACCCTTCGCCCTGCGCGACGCGAAGACCGTCGTCGACCAGGTCGCGCAGTGCCTCACCGCGGCGCACCGGGGCGTCGACGGCGCGCCCATCACCCACGGCGCGACCCTCGCCGAGAGCGTCATCATCGAGCGCCGCGGCGAGACGCAGTTCGTCTGTCGCCTCGATGACCTCGGGCTCCTCTCGCTCACGCAGGCCGCCTCGCTCACGCCCGGCGCGCGCGACGACGGACCCTCCGTGGCCGACGACGTCTACGGCCTCGGCGCGCTGCTCGCGGAGGTGCTCACGGGCGAGGCCGTCGCGCCGGGCGCCGACCTCGACGCCGCGTGCGAGCGCTTCGAAACCGCGCGCCCCGACGCCCATCCCTCGCTCTGGAAGGTCGTTCGCGCGTGCCTCGCGCCCTCGCCGCGAGACCGCCCCGAGAGCGTCGCGCGCGTCCGCGAGCTGCTGCGTCAGGCCGTGTGGACGCCGCGTGAGATCGTCCTCGCGCCCGAGGCGCCGCCGCCGCCACCGCCGCCGCCGTCACCGCCGCCGACGCCCGCCGCGCCCGAGCGCGCCCGCATCGTGGCCGTGAGCGCGACGCCCTCGATCGCCGCGCCGCCGCCATCGCCCGCGCCGTCGCCATCGCCCGCGCCGTCACCGCTGGCGTTGCCCGTTCCTGCGCCCGCGCTGACGCCGCCGCCGGTGCAGGTGAGCGCGCGCGCGTCGTTGCCTCCGTTGTCGACGCCTCCCGCCGCGCAGGCCGAGCCCGTCACGTTGCCACAGGCGCCGACGGAGCGGCCTTCGAAGCTCATGCAGCTCGGCGTGTCGGGGCTCAAGGCGCGGCTCCGCGTGCCCACGATGGAGGTCGACACGCGGGCCTCCGCGCCGCCGCCCGAGGACGAGGGGATTCAGCCCATCGAGGCGGGCGCGACGCTGCGCGTGCGGCGCTCGCTGCTCGAACCCGAGGCCACGGTGGTGACCCACCCGCTCCCTCGCGCGGAGGTCGTCGAAGAGACGCGTCAGGTCGACGTCGCGTCGCTCATCCCCGAGGAGCGCGTCAACCCCGCCGACACCTTCGACACGCTCCCCGGCGCGCGCATGAAGACCATGCCGCCGCCCTCGCGCCACGCGACGTGGCTCCCGCTGGGAGGGCCCGACGCGAAGCCCGTCACGCCCGTCGCCGCGCCGCGCCCCGAGCCCGCGAAGAGCCCCGAGGCGCCGCGGTCGAACACCGTGGCGATCGACACGGCGAGCCTCATCGAAACCCCCACCATGAAGCTCGACGACGAGGCGAAGGGGACGCTCCGCGCGCCGCGCTCGTCGGTGCTCCCGCCCGAGCGCTTCACCCCGCAGGTGACGCCGGCGCCGCCGGAGCCGCGCGCCTCGGCGCCGCCGTCGTACGCGCCGCCGACCGCCTCGATGCCCCCGCTGGCGCCGCGCATCGAGCACGCCTTCGTCGACACGCCGACGCAGCCTGGGATCGTCGCGCCGCCGCCGACGCCCGCGCCGTGGACGCCGCTCCCGCCGCCGATCTTCGAAGCGCAGCCGCCGCCGCCCGAGAGCCGCGCGCTCTTGTGGGGCGGCGTCGCGGTGATCGTGGCCGTGCTCGCGGTGCTGCTCGTCGCCGTGAGCTCCGCGTCGCGATGAGGGCCGCAAAGGGCGCGCGGCGCTTCCCCGCAATGCTCCGCTGCGCACTTGACGCCCGCGCCGACACGGGGCTCCCATCTCCGCCGTGACGTCGGCGGCGATCGAGGACCTTGCGCCCGAGGTGCCCATCCTCAACTCGAACGTCCGCGTCGATCGCTTCGTCGCGCAGGGCGGCTTCGGCCGCGTGTACCGGGGCCACCACCGCACGCTCGACCGCCCCGTGGCGATCAAGGTGCTCAAGATCCCGCCGGAGTACGGCGACGCCGCGCGGACCCTGTTCTGCGAGCGCTTCGCGCAGGAGGCGCGGATCATCGCGCGCCTCGATCATCCCGCCGTCGTGCGCGCCCTCGACTTCGGCGTCGCGCACCTCGGCGACGGAGAGTTCGCGCCGTACATGGTGCTCGACTGGATCGACGGACGGCCGCTCTCGAAGGTGATCCCCGCGCGCAAGGCCGAGGGCGGACGCTTCGATCGCGACGAGACCCTGCGGCTCCTCACGCCCGTGATCGAGGCCGTCGCGATGGCGCACGCGATGGGCATCGTGCACCGCGACATCACCCCGGGGAACCTCATGGTCGTCGAGACCGCGGCGGGTCCCGCGCTGCGGCTCCTCGATTTCGGCATCGCGAAGGTGATGGACGGCGACGACGCGCACGCCCCCGAGGACACGCACACGCAGACGGCGCTCCTCGCGTTCTCGCCGCGCTGGGCCTCGCCCGAGCAGGCCTCGCGCGGCCGCACGGGGCCGTGGACCGACGTGCACGCGCTCGGCCTCCTCTGCACCGCGATGCTCACCTGCGAGCGCCCCTACCGCGGCTCGAAGGAAGAGATCTTCAAAGAGATCTTCTCCGAGCGACGCCCCACCCCCGCGGCCTTCGGCGTCGACGTGGGCGCGTGGGAGCCCGTGCTCGCGCGGGCCCTCTCGCTGCGCCCCGAAGACCGCCAGCCCGACGCCGCCACGCTGCTCCGCGAGCTCCAAGACGCGATCTTCGCCTCGGCGCCGACGCGCGTCGTGAGGGTCCCCGCGAGCGTGCGCGCAGGGCTCGTCGCGCCCGTCGCCGCGCCGCCGCCCGCGGAGGTTCACACGCCCGCCACCGTGTACGCCGCGGCGGGTGCGCTCGGCGCGCTGCTCGTCGTCGCGCTCGCCGCGTTTCTTCTCACGCGTCGCGCGCCCACGGCCTCGGCCAGCGCGCGCGTGGTCCCCGTCGCGCAGACGCAGCCTGCGCCGTCGCCCTACGTCGCGCCGCGCGTGGCGCCGTCACCTCCGCAAGCGGTACTCCCCGAAGCGCCGTCGAGGCGCGCAGCGCACCCCACGCGACGCGCGTCGCCCGCGCAGACAACCACGGCCGTCGAGACGCCCGCGCTCGTCGAGTCACCGCCGCGCGAGTCACCGCCGCGCGAGTCTCCGACGAGAGACTCTCCGACGAGAGAGCCCGTCGCTGCGCCCGCGCGTCCGCGCATCCAGCCGCTGAGGGAGTACCCGTGAGCGCGCGCACGGGGGCCTTCGCGTTGGCCTTCGCGCTCCTCGTCGCAGCGCCCGACGCGCGCGCGCAGCAGGACCGCGAAGACGCGCGCGCCGCGTTTCTCCAGGGCGTTCGGCTCCTCGAAGACGCGCGCTACGCCGAGGCCGTGTCGTCGCTCGAGCGGTCGCTCGCGATGCGCGAGGTGCCGCCGGTGCTCTACAACCTCGCGCTCGCCTACCGCGGCGCGGGCGCGTACCTCCGCGCCGTCGAGACCTTCGAACGCTTTCTCGTCGTCGCGGCGCCGAGGGAGCCGCTCCGCAACGACGCGACGACCATCATCGAGGAGCTGCGCCGCGCCATCGGCCGCGTGCGGGTCACCGTGCGCGGCGACGCCGCGGAGCTTCGCATCGACGACCGCGCCGTCACGCCCGTGGAGCCGGTCTCGACCGTGCGCCTCGACCCCGGACGTCACGTCTTCGAAGCGCGTCGCGAGGGATATCGCCCCGCGATCCGCGCGATTCTCCTCGCGCCCGGCGAGTCCGAGGAGGTCGAGCTCGACGCCGCGGAGGCGCCGCTCCCGGCGACGCTGGAGGTGCAGGTCAACGTCGACGACGCGACCATCACGCTCGACGGACGCGCGCGCGGTCGCACGCGCATCGAGCTCAGCCCCGGGCTCCACGTGCTCGAGGTGAGCGCGTCGGGGCACGCGAGCGATCGCAGGGAGCTCGACGTCGCCCCGGGTCGCAACGAGCGCGTGATGGTGACCCTCGCGGCGCGGCCGAGCGTGTTCACGCGCTGGTGGTTCTGGACGGGCGCCGCCGTCGTGGTGGCGGGCCTCGTCGTCGGCGGCGTGCTGGTCTTCTCGGGCACCGAGCAGCCCATCCAGGGAACGTGGGGAACGGCCTACGGCGCCGTCGCTTCGTGGTGAGGCGCGCGCTGCTGGCGTCGGCGCTCGCGCTCCGGTGCGTGACGCCCCTGACCGAGGTGATGGTGGTGGTCGACACCGACCTCGCGACGGGCGTCGACGTCGACACCGTGCGCATCGTCGTGAGCCGCGAGGGAGCGCCGCGGCGCCCTCGCACGACGTGGTGTACGACCTCCGCTCGGGGCGCTTTCGCGTGCCCGGCACGCTCGGCGTGGTGGCCCGTGACCCCGAAGATCGAACGCCGCTGAGGGTGACCGTCACGGCCGCGCGCAACGATCGCCCCGTGCTCACCGCGGTGGCGACGGGCGCGCCGCGCGCCTATGAGCTCGCGCGCCTCGACGTGTTCCTCGCGCGGAGGTGCCTCGTCGCCGCGAACGCGACGTGCCCCGAGGGATCGACCTGCGGACGCTCGGGCTGCGAGCCCGTCGCGAAGGACCCGCTCCCGCTGTACAACCCCGCGCTGCCGCCATGAAGCATCGGTGGATCGCGCTCGCCCTCGCTGCATTCGTCGCCTGCGATCGCCCCGCGACGCAGATCGTCGTGCGCGTCGACAGCGACATGCGCGAGGGCGACGAGCTCCGCGCGGTGCGCGTCTCGATGCGCCGCGTGGGCGCAACCGCCGACAGCTTCGACCGCACCTATGACCTCACCGGCGGCGAGTTTCACATCCCGGGAACGCTCGGGGTGGTGCCGGGCGACCCCGACGACGAGCGCCGCCTCGAGGTCACCGTGCGCGCGACGCTCCCTTCGGACGAGGGCTTCTCGACGCGCGCGCTCGTGAGCTTTCAGCGCGAAGAGACGCTCTTTCTCGACCTCTACCTCGCCTCGCGCTGCCGCGACCCCGCGAACCGCGCGGGCTGCGGACCCGACGAGACCTGCGGACCCGACGGCTGCGAGCCCGTCTCCCGTCCGGCGCTCCCCGGCTTCACGCTCGACGCCGCGCGACGCGACGTTCCCGCCGTCGAAGAAGACGCCGCCGACGACCTCGCGCTCGACGTCGCGCCCGACGAATCCGACGTCACCGACGCGCCCGAAGAGCCCGAGATCCCCTGCGGCCCTGGCTTGACCTGCTGCGACGGCGGCGCGCTCTGCGACCCGACGACCGTGTGCACCACGGGCGGCACCTGCGCGCGCTGCGGCGTTGGGGCGACGTGCTGCGACGACGGCGTGCTCTGCGGCGACGGACGCGTGTGCGCGAGCGCTGGAGGCGTCGCGGCCTGCGCGCCGTGTGGCGCCGCGGGTTCGCCCTGCTGCGCGGGCGACGCGTGCGGCGCGGGGCTTCAGTGCGCCGCGGGCGTGTGCCGCTGCGGAGGCCCCGGTCAGCCCTGCTGCATGGGATCGGGCTGCGGCGCGGGCCTCGTGTGCTCCTCGGGCGCGTGCGTCGGATGCGGCGCCTCGGGCGGACCGTGCTGCGGCGACGGGAGCTGCGCGGCCGGGAGCGTGTGTGCGAACAACGCGTGCGTCCCCTGCGGCGGCAGCGGTCAGCCCTGCTGCGCGGGCGGCGCGTGCGGCGCGTCGCTCACCTGCGCGGCGGGTCGTTGCGCGTGCGGCGGGAGCGGTCAGGCGTGCTGCAACGGCGCCACCTGCGGCGCGGGCCTCGTGTGCGCGAGCGGCTCCTGCGCGGCCTGCGGCGCGAGCGGTCAGCTCTGCTGCGCGGGGAGCGCGTGCGGCGCGGGGCTCGCGTGCGCGGGCGGTCGCTGCGCCCTCTGCGGCGGCGTCGGTCAGCCGTGCTGCGCGGGTCGCACCTGCGCCGCCGACGCGAACCCTTGCGCGCGCGTGACCTGCAACGCGTCGAGCGTGTGCGCGCGGTCGACGCTGGGCGACGGCGCGAGCGCCGGCCCGCGCGCGGAGCAGCGGTGTTGCGGCGGCGTCGCGGTCGACATCTCGACGAACCCGAGGCACTGCGGCGGCTGCGGCATGGTCTGCGGCACGGGGAGCTGCGAGCCGCTCGAAGCGATCCCCTGCGGCGGCAGCGCGAACGTGAGCGGACGCTGTCGATGCACGGGCGCCAACGCGCAGTGCCCCGACGGTGCGGGCGGCACCCGTCAGGTGTGCCGGGGCTTGCTCCCGTACAACAACCGCTGCGCGCCCGCGAACATCGGCGCCTGCGCGGCGGGCGAGATGTTCTTCAGCGTCTCGAGCTGCCCGAACTACTGCCGCTACTGAGCGCGGTCACGACCTGCGGACGTAGGCTGTCACGCGCTTCGCGATCTCGTAGAGGTCGCACCAGTAGAAGCCCGCGCTGTTGAAGCAGTTGGTCTCGATGACGCGGAGGCCCTCTTCGACCTCTCCGATGTCGAGCACGAAGACCGGGGCGGGCTGGTAGCGCTTCGCCATCGCGCGCGCGAAATCGGTGACCTCGTCGGGCACGTCGCCGGTGACCTTGAGCCTGCCGCTGCTGCGGTACTGGCTCGCGGTGATGACGTCGCCGTCGACCACGACGGTGCGCCACTCGCGCCCGAGCGCCTGCGGAGGCGCCACCTGGATGCGCGTGTCGAGGCCGAGGGGACCGTTCGAGGAGGCGAGGCCCTCGCGCCACGAGGCGATCTCGCCGAAGGTGCGCACCATGCCGGTGAACTCCTTGAGGTCGTTGGCGGGGCGCACGAAGAACTCCGTCTCGGGGTCGATGGCGCGCAGCGCGAAGTCTCCGACTGAGACCACCTCGCTCGCGCCGTTGAGGAGCGCGTCGCCGTAGCCCGCGCGCAGCGCTTCGAAGGAGAAGCGCGCCTCGTCGAAGAAGACGCCCGGGGTCCATCGCCCTTCGCGCGCGACGTTTCGCATGAGCGTGGTCGAGCCGTAGAAGATCACGCGCCCCTCGGCGGGAACGTCGGGGGGCGTGTCGTCGAAGGGAATGACCTTCAGCGGCGTGACGGGCACGCCGAGTCGATCGAGGTATCCGAGGAGCTTCTCGACGTCGTCGGCGCTCCCGAGGTTGGTCTGCACGGCCCAGCGCACCTGGCTCATAGGGCGCGTGGTGTAGCAGCGCGCGCGCCGTCACGCACCGACGAGCGCGCGCCCCCGGTGATGATCGAGCGGGAGCCCGGCGCCCCCGAAGAGGACGCCGGGCATTCGTGCGGAGGGGAGTTGGGGATCGGAGACTAGCGGCGGCGACGGCGCGCTTTCACCGCGGCGATCGCGGCGGCGACGAGCGCGAGCGGGAGTCCGTCGCGCGAGCTGGAGCCCGGAGCGCGGCAGCCGCAGCCGCCGCCTTCGACCGAGAGGCCGCTGGTGGCGCCGTCGGGCGCGCGTCGTCGAGGCGTCCGTCGAAGCGTCGTCGATCGAGACGTCGACCACGCTCCCGTCGACCCGCGCGTCGGTGCGCGCGTCGGTGGCCGCGTCGGTCGAGGCGTCGGTGGCCGCGTCGTCGGCGTCGAGCGCGACGTCGTCGGCATCGGTCGAAGCGTCATCGGCGTCGGTCGAAGCGTCGTCGGCGTCGGTGGCTGCGTCATCGGCGTCGGCGGCCGCGTCGTCGGCGTCGGTGGCTGCGTCGTCGGCGTCGGTGGCCGCGTCGGTCGAAGCGTCGTCGGCGTCGGTGGCCGCGTCGTCGGCGTCGGTGACATCGGCGACGTCGCTCGCGTCGTCGGCGTCGGTGGCATCGCTCGCGTCACCCGCGTCGCCTGCGTCGACGCACACGCCGCTGTCGGGCGGAACGCCCATCAGCACGCGCCCGCCATGTCGCAGGTCTCGAGCCCGTTGCAGAGGTCGCCGTCGGAGCACGACGTCCCGAGCGGCGCGTTGGCGGGACGCAGAGGCCCGTGGCGCGGTCGCGCACGTTCACACGGCAGCGCATGGTCGCCGGGAGGCAGGTGACCGGATTGCCCGGCGCGCAGGTGCCTCCTGCGGTGCAGAACTCGTTGCCGTTGCAGAGGTCGCCGTCGGAGCAGCTCGTGCCCGCGGTGACGTTCGTGTGCGCGCATCCCGTCGAGGGCGCGCACGAGTCGGTGCAGGGTTCGAGTCGTCGCACGAGAGCGCCGTGCCTGCGGTGCAGGCGCCCGCGGCGTTGCAGGTCTCGGCGCCGTTGCAGGCGTTGCCGTCGGAGCAGGCCGTTCCCGCGGCGGCTGTCGCGTGCGCGCAGCCCGTGAGGGCGCGCACGAGTCGGTGGTGCAGGGGTTCGAGTCGTCGCACGAGAGCGCCGTCCCCGAGACGCACATGCCCGAGGCGTCGCAGGTCTCGGCGCCGTTGCAGGCGTTGCCGTCGGAGCACGCGGAGCCCGTGCTGGCAGGCGGTGCGCGCACCCGGACGACGCGCTGCACGAGTCGGTGGTGCAGGGTTCGAGTCGTCGCACGAGAGGGCCGTGCCCGCGGTGCAGCTCCCCGAGGCGTTGCAGGTCTCGGCGCCGTTGCAGGCGTTGCCGTCGGAGCAGGCCGTTCCCTGCGGCGGCGGGGCCGTCACGCAGCCCGTCGAGGGCGAGCACGAGTCGGTGGTGCAGGGGTTCATGTCGTCGCACGAGAGCGCGGTGCCCGCGGCGCAGCTCCCCGAGGCGTTGCAGGTCTCGGCGCCGTTGCAGGCGTTGCCGTCAGAGCACGAGGTCCCCGCGGCGGCGGGCGCGTGCGCGCAGCTCGACGCGGCGCTGCACGAGTCGACGGCAGGGGTTCATGTCGTCGCACGAGAGGGCCGTGCCTGCGCCGCACGCGCCGGAGCCGTTGCAGGTCTCGGTTCCGTTGCAGGGGTTGCCGTCGGAGCAGGCGGTGCCCGCGGTGACCGGCGCGCTCGCGCATCCCGTCGAGGGCGCGCACGAGTCCGAGGTGCAGGGGTTCGCGTCGTCGCAGGTGAGGGGCGTGCCGGCGAGGCAGGTCCCCGTGGCGTTGCAGGTCTCGGTTCCGTTGCAGAGGTTGCCGTCGGAGCACGAGACGCCCGCGCTGACGGGCGTGTGCGCGCACCCCGTCGAGGGGCTGCAAGAGTCTGCGGTGCAGGGGTTTCCGTCGTCGCACGAGGGGCCCGCGCCGCCGACGCAGACGCCCGACGCGTTGCAGGTGTCGGCGCCGTTGCAGGCGTTGCCGTCGTCGCACCCCATGCTCGCGCTGACGGGCGTGTGCGCGCAGCCCGTCGAGGGCGAGCACGAGTCCGCGGTGCAGACGTTCGAGTCGTCGCACGAGAGCGCGGTGCCCGCGGTGCAGCTCCCCGAGGCGTTGCAGGTCTCGGCGCCGTTGCAGGCGTTGCCGTCGGAGCACGAGGTCCCCGCGGTCACGGGCGTGTTCACGCACCCCGAGGAGGGCGAGCACGAGTCTGCGGTGCAGGGGTTTCCGTCGCCGCACGAGAGGGGCGTGCCCGCGCCGCACGCGCCGGAGCCGTTGCAGGTCTCGGCGCCGTTGCAGGGGTTGCCGTCGGAGCACGCGAGGCCCGCGGTCACGGGCGGGAACTCACAGCCCGACGCGGGGTTGCACGCGTCCGTGGTGCAGGCGTTTCCGTCGGAGCAGGTGAGCGGCGTCGAGGTCACGCAGATGCCCGAACCGCAGGTCTGCGCGCCGGTGCACACGTTGGTGCTCCCGCAGCTCGTGCCGTCGGCTTCGAAGGCCACGACGCAGCCCGTCGCGGGGTTGCACGAGTTGATCGTGCAGGGGTTCGAATCGGCGCACGAGAGCGCCGTCCCGGCGGCGCAGGTGCCCGCGCCGTCGCAGGTCTCGGTGCCGTTGCAGAGGTCGCTGTCGGCGCAGCTCGTCCCGGCGCCGACGGGCGCGGTGGCGCATCCCGACGCGGGGTTGCACGAGTCCGTCGTGCAGGGGTTGCCGTCGTTGCAGGTGAGCGGCGTTCCTGCGTTGCAGACGCCCGCGGCGTCGCAGGTCTCGGCGCCGTTGCAGGCGTTTCCGTCGGGGCACGCGGCGCCCGCCGCGCGGGGCGCGCAGGCGTTGAGGTCGCAGCGGAAGCACGCCCCGGTGCACTCCGTGTCGGTCGCGCAGGTGGTGCCGCCGTCGTTGAAATCGACGCTGTTGTCGTCGCGGTCGGGCAGCGTGAGGAGCCGTCGATACACGTGCGCGGTGACGGTGATCTGCGCGATGGCGGTGACGCCCGCGTAGGTGCCCGTGCCGAAGGTCGCGATGTCGACGATGGTGTTCGACGGGTCGAGCACGAGGATCTCGTCGCCCGCGTTGGCGAGGCCCCAGGTGCCGGTGCCCCACGCCGTCGAGCGGGTCATGTCGGGCGTGGTGTCGCCCGCGGTGGTGGCGAACTCGGCGTCGGCCGCGCGGCCGTAGCGCGCGGCGTACTGCGAGCCGCTCGCGGCGATGATGAAGGTCGCGCCCGACGCCAGCGTCGTCGCGGGGAAGGTGTACATCCCCTCGGTGCCCGCGACGGTCTCCTCGTCGCCGATGCGAAAGGCGCCGAGCGAGAGTGGGCCGGGCGTCATGTTGCGCACGGCCACCCACTCGTTGCCCGCGGCGGTGGTCGCGGCGGCGTCGGAGACGAAGCGCGTGACCATGAGCGGCGCGTAGACCTCGCCGTTCGTGCCGAAGTACACGTCGGCGAAGTAGTTGATGACCTGATCGGTCACCTCGGTGAAGGTGTTGGGGTACGTCGACACGCGCGGGAGGCCGTAGTCGGTGACCACGTCGAGCGCGTTCGAGACCCCCGAGCCGCCGATGTCGACGGTGTCGTCGCTCGACTGCGCGCGGAAGGTCGCGACGGTGAAGCGCAGCGGCGTCGCGGGGGGCGCGCTGAGTCCGAGCGCGGTCCACGGGATGAACATCTCGACGCCGTCGGCGCCTCGCACCGCGCTCACCGTCGCGACGGAGGCGAACGAGGTGTTGAGCACGCGCGCCGTTCCGCCGGAGCCGAACTGCGTCTGGACGAGGTACTCCCAGCGGGCGTTGGGGTCGACCTGCGTGTCGGCGAAGCCCGCGAGAAAGTTCTGCCCGCTCCCCGACGCGCGGTCGGTGTCGATGGCGAGCTGCACCTGCACGGGCGCGCCCGACGGCGTCGCGCTGTTGAGCCGCACGAGCACCGCGAGGCCCGCGGACGTACCCCGTGTACTGCACGCGGGTGATGTTGGCGTCGTTCTGCCGGGGCTCGCGAGGTCGGTGCGCGTGTCGGCGTTGTTGTCGAGCCGCACGTACTCGCCCTCGGAGCTCGCGTTGCGCGCGACGAGGCCGAGGTTGTCGGCGTTGGGCACGCGCGACGACCACTCGGCGGCGCTCCCGTCGACGGTCACGGGGTGTGCGCGCGCGGCGCCTCCAGCGACTTGCAGCAGCGCAGGGAGCGCTCCGGCCGCGGCCGAGAAGGTTCGGATCTCATGATGACGTCATCATCTCCTGCGGCGCGAACGGACTCGCGACCGTAGGGACGAGTTGCTCGCATCAGCGCGCAGGATTCAAGATGTGATGCGCGCGCCGCATGTGGAATCGCAGTCGCGACACAGCCGCACAACGAACGCGCTCGCGTCAGATCTGCGCGCGATCGAGTGTGCGACAGGTGGATTTCAACGGACCGCGTCAGCGGGCGCGAACGACGCTTCGACGGTGGTGACAGCGCGCGAGGACGCAGAGAAGCTCCGCACCGCCATGCGCTGCGCCATGCAGTCGGCGACGGCCATCGAGATCCGGTGCTGCTCGCCACGCCAGGGGCCAGGACGCTCCATCGCCTCGATCACGAAGCGGAGCGTCGACGCGTCGGTCGCGCGACCACCGAGACCCTCAGGCGCGACGTTGCAGCGCGCGAGCTCCGAGACCCTGCGGAGCACCTGGCGACGAAGTCGGAGGTCGCGGTCACGCCCATCACCGTCACGGCGCGGAGGCGCACGCTGTCGGCGCGTCGAGGCGCGCCTCGATCAAGGAGGAGGCAAGCCGGGGCTGTCGAACACGGTGTCGTATCCGATGAAGCGGTCGCCATTCTCCAGGGCTCTTCAGGTGACCACGGGCGCCAGCGCGGCACCCGAAGCAGCAGGACCCACAAGAAGGCACGAGACGAAGATGGGGCCGCGGGGAGGGGCAGCCCGTCGACCTCGCGGGCGCGAGGCGGCGCCTCCTCGGAGCGCGCGACGATGTGCGCGAGGAGCAGCCGCGGGTCGCTGGCGCCAGGCCGTGAACGCGCTGTCGGCGTCGTCGAGCGCCTGGCCGAAAAGACGCCGCCGGTCACCGCGAGGGCGAGCGCAGGTCACCGCCGCGGCGAAGCCCGTCGCCGCCGCGCGCGAGGGAGCGGCTCGGCGGCGACATCGACGCGCCGAACGCGCAGCGTGAGGCCTCCTCGCGCCACGCACGCGCGCCTCGGCGGGGAGCGCGAAGGTCGCGCGGCGGTCTTCGCAGACGCCGTCGCGGAGCACCCACGCGGAGAACCCTCGGGCACCTCGACGTCGACGGACGCATTGCGTGACGAAGCGTCGCGCCGTCTTCGAGGGCGTGTTCGAGCGGTCGCCGCGGGCGAGGTGCGCGACCGAGAGCACGTCATCGCCCCACGAGAGCGTGACTTCGAAGAGCGCGTCGTCGGTGACGACCGCCGGCGGCGTGAGGTCGATGGAGCGGTAGACGGCCCACGAAGCGCTTCGAGGAGATGCGTTCATGGAGGGCGAGACAGCCGCGGTCGCGGCGCGGTTCCAGCGCTCAGTGCGAGGCCGCGTCGGCGAAGTGCCACGCCTCGATGCCCTCGCCGAAGCGCACGCCGGGGCCGCGATCCCAGCCGCGGAGCGGGGTGAGCCACGTAGCGCTCGGACCCGAGCGCGAGCGGAAGCAGCGGGAGACGCGCGGAGAGGCCTCCGGCCGCGCCCTGAGCTGCGCCCGGCGCTCGGGGAAGAGCGCCCGCTCCTCGCGCTCCGTGAGCTGCGCGACGGCGTCGTCGAAGGCGGCCGTGCGCGCCGCGAGGAGCACGCGCCCTTCGCCCCGCGGGAGGTTCCAGAAGCGACGGACCTCCGTGTCGCGGTCGGCCATGAGCGACTGGAGCAGCATCCGCCGTGGGCGCGCGAGCGCTACGAGCGCCGTGATCGAGGCGCACCTACGCGCACGTCGACCTGAAGCCCGAGAGACCGCCACGCCGTCGCGATGATCTCCGACGCCGCGCGCTCGATAGCGCCGTTGCCGTGCGTGAGGCGCAGCGTCTGACCGACGACGCCCTCGCGCGTGAGGACCCTGCTTCGCGCTCGGCGTCGAAGCTCCACGCGCCGCGCGCCCTGCACCGTGGCCTCGGGCGTGGGGGCGTCGGCGACGCGTCCCTCGTCACCGAAGAGCGCGCGAGAGAGGGCCTCGCGGTCGATGCCCTGGAGCAGCGCCTCGCGCACCGCGAGCCGCTGGAGCATCGGCACCGCGGGGTCGGGTTGCAGCGCGTAGAGCTGGTTTGACGGGCGCTGGAGCACCGCGCTCGGGAGGCGCGCGCCGAGCGCGTCGGCCTCGACCGCGGAGAGCGCGCTCGGCGCGATGAGGTCGAGCTCGCCGCGTTCGAAGGCTCCAATGAGCGCGGCGTGGTCCGCGTCGCAATGGAGCTCGACGCGACGGATCGGGGCGCGGGGCCAGGTGGGGGTGCGGGTTCGCCTCGAGCACGGCTTACCTCGCGCTCGGCCGTGAACGACACGACGCGGGCGGGGCCCGTCGAGGGGGAGGACGCGCGTGCGCCGGGCCTCCATCCGAGCCGCGTCGTAGCCGCCCCGTCGCATGATGTCGCCGAGGGCGTGGCGCGGGAGCGGCTGCACGCCTGGAAAATCGAGCGCCGACGCGACGACGCCGTCGTAGGTGAGGATCACCGTGCGTGCGTCGGGGGTCTCGATGGAGGCCCACGCGCAGGTCGGGCGACACTTCGAGCGCGAAGCGCACGTCGTCGGTGGTCACGGGGCGTCCGTCGCTCCGGCGGAGCCCCCTCGCGGGCGCCATCGCACTTCAGAACGTCCGTCGGCGAGGAGGCGCAGCGCGTCGTTTACCGCCCGGGCGCGCGCTCGGCGAGAAGGCCACGCGCCGATCGTCGGGCGTCGTCTGCACGAGCTGGCGCGTGCCCAGGTGATCGCGCCGGTCATGAGCGACCGTACGAGACGCCCACGCGCACGACGGATCGTGACGACCGCTCGCGCGCGGCGGGCGCGAGCCGCGGCGCCGGCGGCGCGGCGGGTGTCGGCGTGCGAGGAAAGGCGTCAGGGCGATGAGCGCCGAGGTCACGGGGATGCCGTAGCGCCCCGCGAGGTCGACCCTGCGCGCCGCGGGAAGTCGGTAGCCGTGCCGTGCCGGAGCCGGTAGGCGCCCACGCTGATGACCAGGGCGAGCGCGGTGACCGCGTAGGCCACGATGAAGAGCGCGTCGGCGACGGTGGTCGCGACGTGGGGATCGTGCCCGCCACGTGAACTGGAACGCCCCGGCGAGGCCGCGGTGACGCCGATGCCCGAGCGCGCGTCGACGAGGTCGACGGGCATGAAGAGCGCGATGAGCGCCACCGGGAAGGGTAGGCGCAGCGGCATGAAGGCTTGAGCGCGACGGTCGCCGCGGGGCGTCGCATGTGGTGACCTCGAAGCGCACGTGATGGACGGCCGTGCGCTGGCCGCAGCAGGCTCCCGAGGTCGAGGGTACGCGGCGAGGAGGCGCGCGGGCGTGCGGGTCGTAGTTCCAGCCCGTGACGCTGAAGTGCGTCTCCATGCCGCTGCCGGTGAGGTCGGGGGCGAGCACGGCGTCGCGCTCGGGCAGTTCAAGATCGATCCCGAGGCTCTGGTCGTCGAAGGGAAAGCGATGGGCAGACTCCCGCGCAGCGTCCCCAGGTGCGCCACCGTCGGACGTACCAGCCCGCGTCGTCTTCGCCGCCGAGGTCGTCGCGCTCGAGGTCGCTCTCGTTCGCCACGCGCAGCGCCGACGGGTCGAAATCGCCGAGCCACTTCGCCCACGCCTCGAGGTCGACATCGAAGGTCCCGTTGCGCTGGTCGAAGCGCGTCGTCCCTGAAGGTGGATCACGTAGACGGTCTTCGCGGGGTCCGCCGAAGACTCGCGAGGCGAGGAGCAGCGCTGCCGAGCAACACACCCATCAAGGCTCGCAGGGTACGCACCTGCTCCGGCCGAGGAACACCGGCGCCCTCGCGCGGGGTGGCCGCCACCCGCCGCTCACCTCGAGGCACAGCGACGCAGCGATTCTCGACGCGCGCGCAGCGCAACACGTCGGTGCAGGGGATGCACTCTCCGCCGCACAGGGTCCCGTCGAAGAAGACCTCGATGCAGCCGCGCTGCGAGGGTTCGCGCGCTGCTCCGGCGCGCCGTGACCCGCGTCGTCGAAACACCATCGGCTCCGGTGACCCGGTCGAGGCGGCTGTCCTGGAGGTCGTGCGCGACCTCGTGGACGCCGCCGTCGAGGAGGTAGACGGTGGACGCGCACGCGTACGCGCAGCCGCAGCCCGAGACGATGGGGAGGCAACGCGGCCCGTCGGTCGGCGCCGCGGAGACCGCGGGATGTGCGGCGGGCGTCGTCGTCACGGGCGCGGGCGGTGCGCTCGGCGGGGCTCCTCGGGTGCATGCCGCGGCGAGGAGCGCGAGGGTGACGACGAGCTTCATGCGGCGATGATAGCGTCGCCGCGCCGCGGCCGGTGTTGCCGCAGGAGGAGTTGGTTCATGGCAGACATCGAAGTGCAGCCCGACGCGCTGGTGATTCACATTCGCGGCATCGACAAGCTGCTGTCGTTCGCGAGTCAGTTCACGCTCCCGCGCTCGCACGTGAAGGGCGCGCACGCGGGCATCGACGCGGGCGCGAGGGAGCAGCTCGATCACAGCTACCGGCTCCCCGGCGCGTACATGCCGGGCATCGCCATCGCGGGGCGCTTCTTCGAGCACGGGCAGTGGGCGTTCTGGGACATCCACACGGGCGAGAAGGCCATCACGATCGAGGTCGATCACGACAAGTACACGCGCTTCGTCGTCGAGGTCGACGAACCGAAGCTCACCGTCGCGGCCATCCAAGACTGGCTCGCGGCGAAGTAGCCGCCGAGAGAAGGAACGACCGTGCGCGAACCGCTCCCGATGATGGCTGCGTACCTGCCGATGATGAAGGGCGCCGCGATGGTCAGCGCCGGGGAGCTCGGCGTGTTTCACCACCTCGCGCGCGGCCCCTCGACGGTCGACGAGACGGCCCTCGCGTGCGGCGCGTCTTCGAAGGGAACGCGCGCCCTCCTCGACGCGCTCACGGCCTGGGGGCTCACCACGCGCGACGGCGACCGCTACGCCAACGGTGATTTCGTCACGCGTCACTTCACGCCCGCGTCGAAGCCCGACTTCACGCCGGGCCTCGTGTGGACCGCCGAGGCGTGGCGCATCACCGGCGACCTCACGGGCGCCATCCGTCGCGGCGGTCCCGCGGCGATGCTGTGGGAGGAGATGGCGCGCAGACCCGGCCTCGGCGCGACCTTCGCGAAGTACATGGAGGCCATCGCCGACCTCCTCTCGCCGCTCATCCTCGACGCGGTGGAGCTCCCCATCGGGGCGCGCACGCTCCTCGACGTGGGCGGGAGCCACGGGCTCCACACGGCCGCGTTCTGCGCGCGCCACCCGAAGCTCGACGCGGTGATCTTCGACCTCGCCGAGAGCCTCACGACCACGCAGTCGCTCCTCGACGCGCGCGGTCTCTCGGGGCGCGTCCGCACGCGGGCGGGAGACGCCACGCGCGACGATTTCGGGGGCCCCTACGACGTGGTGCTGATGCTGAGCGTGCTGCACAACCAGACGCTCGCGCACGGCGAAGACCTCATCCGTCGCGCGGCGAAGGCCCTCGCGCCGGGGGGCGTACTGGTGGTGCACGAGCACTTCAGGGGGCCTGTTCCTGCGCTGTTTCCCGCGGCCTTCGACCTGACGCTGCTGGTCGAGACGGGCACGGCGACGGTCCCCACGGAAGCCGCCGACCGATGGATCGCCGACGCGGGGCTCACGATCACGCGCCGCACCGAGCTCGCGGGCGACGGCGCGGGCTCGCTCGTGGTCGCCACGAAGCCGTGACGATCACGCGCTCCACGCGGGCAGCGTGACCCTCAGCGTCGCGCCCTTCGCGGCGTCTTCGAAGCGCACCGTCGCGCCGTGGAGCCTCGCCACATGGGCCACCAGCGCCAGACCCACGCCGTGCCCCCGCGTCGACGACGCCCTCGCCCTCGCGCTGCGATAGAACGCTTCGAACACCCGCTCCCGCTCCTCGCGCGCGATGCCCGGACCCTCGTCGGAGACGCGCAGCACGAGTGCGTCCGCTTCGCGCGTGACGCGCACCGCGACAGGACCCTCGGGCGCGAACTTCAGCGCGTTGCCCACCGCGTTCGACACCATGAGTCGCAGCAGCGTCGGGTCTCCGCGCACCATCGCGTCGGGCTCCATCGTCACCGAGATTCGCGCGCGCTGCGACGCGTCGAGCGTCTCGATCGCCTCGCTCACCACGTCGTCGAGGTCGACCGCCTCGCGCGGCGCGCTCCCCGCGTCGAAGGGAACCGAGAGCACCAGCAGCCGCTCGACCAGCGTCGCCATGTCGCCGAGCGTGCGTCGCGCCCTCGCGATGGGATCGCGCGAGCTCTCTCCGCCGCGCTCCGCGAGCTCGAGCTCTCCGAGCGCCGTCGTGAGCGGCGTGCGGAGCTCGTGCGCCGCGTCGGCCGCGAAGCGCCGCGACTGCGAGAGGGCCTCGTCGAGACGTGTGAGCAGCGCGCTCAGCGTGGCGCGCAATCGCTCGATCTCGTCGAGCTCCTCGGGCGCGAGCGGAACGCCCTTCGACGGCGCGTCGGGATCGACCGCGGCCACGGCGTCACGCAATCGCTCCAACGGACGCGTCACGCGCGCGCCGAGCTGACGACCGAAGGCGAGCGCCACGAGCGCGGCCACGAGGCTCGACGCGAGCGCCGCCGTGAAGAGCGCGCGCCGCGTGGCGTCGAGGGGCGCGAGGTCTGACATCACCACGACGCGCCGTCCGCCGAGCGTCACCGCGCATCGACGCCACGGCGCCGCGGCCCGCGTCACCGTCGCGCACCCCTCGGAGACATCGGGAATCAAGGGGTCTCCGCCGAGTCGGGCGCCGTGATTGAAGAGCGCGATGCGCAGCCCCGCGGGGCGAACCTCGGCGTCTTCGTCGTCGGCAACATCCGAGGGACGACGCGTCGGAGACGCTTCGAGCTCGCGCTGGAGGGTCACCGCGGCGCCTTCGAGGCGCGCGTCTTCGCGGGCGCGCTCGGCCCTCGCGGCGATCGCGGCGGTGAGCGTCGAGGCGAGCGCGGCCGAGAGGGCGACGGCGACGGTGAGCGCGCGCGCGACGCGTCCCGAGAAGGTGCGACGCGGGGCGCTCACGCGCCTCCGAGGGAGTAGCCCTCGCCGCGCACGGTGCGGAGACAGGCCGCGCCGAGCTTGCGACGGATGCGTCCGACGATGACGTCGAGGCTCGCGCTCGCCTGCGGGCTGTCGTCGCCCCACACCGACTCGAGGATGTCTGCGCGAGACACGAGGCGACCGCCGCGCGCCGCGAGCAGCTCGATCACGGCCCACTCGCGCGCCGTGAGCGGCACCTCGGCCCCCTCGCGCGTGGCTCGCCTCGCCGCGAGGTCGAGCGTCACATCGCCCACGCGCACCACGAGGGAGCGCGCCATGGGGCCGCGTCGTCCGAGGGCCCGCACGCGCGCGAGGAGCTCGGCGAGCGCGAAGGGCTTGGCGACGAAATCGTCGGCGCCCGCGTCGAAGCCCGCCACGCGCTGCGAGATGGCCCCCTGCGCCGTGAGAATGAGCACCGGCGTGAGGAGCCCTTCGGCTCTGAGCGAACGGCAGAGCGAGAGCCCCGACTCGTCGGGCAGGCCCAGGTCGAGGACGATGAGGTCCGTGGGCTCGTCGGCGAGGCGCGCGCGGGCCTCGGCGGCGCTCGCGGCGCTCACGGTGGCGTGGCCGTCGCGCTGGAGCGCGCGCGTGACGAGGTCGAGGGTCTCACGGTGATCTTCGACGACGAGCACGCGCATCGCCCCGATCGTGGAGCCATTCACCCCCGCGTTGGAACCCCTGATCGCCGCGGAGGGCTGCCGGTCGCCCCCGCGTCGGCGTAGAACGTTGATGTGACCCCCTCCGTGTTTCGCAGCCCCAAGGTGCTCGCGCGGCTCAACATCGCGTCCGTGGGGGCCTCCCTCGCGGCGGCCACGGCGGCGGTGTTCCGCGTGCTGCTGTCGGCCGACGGGCCGATGATCGTGTTCGTGACCGGCTTCCCCACGCTGCTCCTGGGGATGCTCTGGGCCCGCGTGCTTCGATCGCCGACGACCCTCGGATCGACGTCGTTCCGCCGGGGGTGGCTCCTCTCGCTCCCGCTCGCCATCGCGAACTCGTCGCTCGCGGGCGGGCTCCTGATGCTCCTCGGCGAGCACAGCCCCAACCACATCGAGCGCTTCTTCACGGGCGTGATGCTCGGGGCCACCTTCGGCGCGGTGTTCTGGGTCCCGGGCCTGCTGCTCACCCTCGCGTTCTTCGGGCTCCCCATCGCGAGCGCGCAGAGCCTCGCGCAGAAGGGACTCGCGGGCGAGGAGCGCGGCGAGCGCATCGTGGGCCTCGCGAGCGCGACGATGGCCGCGCTGGCCATGCTCGGGTCGCTCCTCAGCGCGAACCCCTGGCGCGGCAACGACCCCCTCGGGGCCTGGGGCGTTCGGGCGACCGCGCTGGTGGGCGCGGCGACGGGGCTCCTCGCGGCCTGGCACGCGTGGCGCCGCGAGGTCGATCGGCGGGCCTTCGTGCGCGAGGTCGAGGCGGGCAAGGTCCCGCAGTTTCGCGTCGACGACTCGCCCGAGGGCAAGGTGCTCGTGCGCGTGCTCGTGCAGGGGCAGGGCTACCGCGTGGTCGATTACGTCGAAGAGGTCGCCGCGCTCGACCGCGAGGGCGGCGTGACGCGCGTCGCGCGCGAGGGCTGATCGACGGGCGCCGACGATTTTTCGAAGCAACCGCCGGGGCGCCCGCAATAGGGTTGCGTGTCGATGGCCGCACTGCCGATCGCGCAGCCTGCTCCGAGCCCGCGGGCGACCTCGCTCGACGCGGGCGCCGTGCATTCGGAGCACAGCGGGTTCATCTGGGCGACGCTCCAGCGCCTCGGCGGCCGCGCGAGGGACCTCGACGACCTCTATCAAGAGGTCTTCGTCGTGGTTCATCGGCGCCTCGGCGACTACGACCCCGCGCTGCCGATCCGCCCGTGGCTCTTCGGCATCTGCGTGCGCGTCGTGGCGGCATCGCGTCGCCGCGCGCACGTGCGCCGCGAGGAGCTCGTCGACGAGATGCCCGAGGGAGACACGGCCGCGCCGACCCCCGAAGACCGCGCCGACCGATCGCGCAACCAGCGCATCTTGATGAGCATCCTCGACGAGCTCGACCTCGAGCGGAGG
This sequence comes from Polyangiales bacterium, assembly GCA_046351535.1. Classification (GTDB taxonomy): domain Bacteria; phylum Myxococcota_A; class Polyangia; order Polyangiales; genus CAISKJ01. Next base: position 71,929 of record JAXLYG010000037.1, on the reverse strand, counting down.
GCCGTCTTCGTGATGTACGAGATCGATGAGCTGCCTTGCGACCAGATCGCCGAGATGGTCGGCGTCCCCGTGGGCACGGTGCACTCGCGCCTCCACGCCGCCCGCAAGGAGTTCGAACGCGCCGCGGCCCGGTGGCAGGCGCGTCACGGAGGGTCTCCCCGATGAGCGATCCGCCCCGCCTCCGAGACCTGTCGACGCCGGGCGGTGACTTCTCCCGCTCGCTGCTCCGCGACGCCGCGCCGACGAAGCCGCTCACCGCGGTCGACGCGCTGCGCCTCAAGGGCGTCGTCGCCAAGGCCGGCGCCGCCCACGCGAGCGGCTGGTTCGCCGTGAGCGTCGTGCCCAAGGCCCTCGCCGCCGTGACCCTCGTCGCGCTCGGCGGAGGCGCCATCGTCGCCGCGGCGCACCGCGCGCCGGTCGTCGCGCAGGCGTCGGCGCATCCGCGCCCTCGCGCGTCACCGCGCCCTCGTCGACCGCGCCGAAGCCCATCGCAGAAGGCGTTTCGAGCGAACCCGCCGCACTCCGTCGCGCCCAGTCGCGCCCGTCGCGAGCCCCGTCGTCGTCGAGGCCCCGAGCGCGCGCGCGCACGTCCCCGCGGCGAGGCCGAGGGTGATGGCCGAGCCCGTCGCGGCGCCCGAAGCGCCCGCGCCTGCGCCCTCGCTCACCGATGAGCTGCGCGTCGTCGACGAGGCGCGGGCCGCGGTGCAGACGAACCCCGCGGGCGCCCTCGCGACGCTCAACGCGGCGGAGCGGACCTTCTCGCACGGGCAGCTCACCGACGAGCGCGAGGCCCTCCGCGTCGAGGCGCTGACCCGCCTCGGTCGGTGGGACGAGGCCCGCGCCCGCGCCGCCGCGCTCGAAGCCCGCGCGCCGCAGAGCCCGCAGACCGCGCGGGTGCGTGCGCTTCTGGGAGAGCACCGCACGCCGTGAAGCGCGTCGCCTTGATCGCGGGCCTCGCGGTGTGCGCGCTGACCCCTCGCGCCGCCGCGCAGGAGCCGCTCCACATGGTGACCTTCGCGTGGGCGCGGGGCGACGGCGCCGACCGCTGTCCGACGCAGGCCGCGATGATGTCGTCGGTGCGCGCGCGGCTCGGTCACGACCCCTTCTCGCTCCTCGCGTCGGTGAGCGCCGAGGCGAGCGTCGAGCGCGTCGCAGACCGCTGGCGCGCGCGGCTCATCATCCGTGACGGACAGGGGGCCGCGCTCCTGCGACGCGAGCTCGAAGACGGGTCAGAGCGTTGCGACACGATCGCGGGCGCCGTGGTGCTCAGCGTGACGCTCGCGCTCACCCCGCCGCCGCCGGGAACGCCTCCGCCCGCGGTCGATCACGAGCGCGCGCCGCCCGTGGTGCTGAGCGTCCCCGAGGCGCCGCGGCCCGCGCAGGCGCCGCCTCCGACCCCGAGAGAGCCCCTCCGCACGAGCCTCGGCGGCGAGGTGCTGTGGGGGCCGCTCCCCGACCTGGTCCCCGGCGTGGTGTGGCGGCTCGACGTGCCGATCACGCGGCGCGTGGGCCTGTACGGCGCGGCGACGCTCAACCCCGAGCAGCGCATGTCGTCCGACGCGCGGTGGTCCTTCGGGATGACGCGCGCGACGGTGGGGCTCTGCGCGAAGGGTCGCCCCCTGAGCCGCCTCGAGATCGACCTCTGCGCGGGGCTCTCGCTCGGCCTCGTGCACGTGGTCACCTTCGGCCCGACGCCCGTCGAGCCCGGGAACTACCCCTGGTTCGCGGCGCAGATCGAGGCGCACGCCGTGGTGAACCTCGTGGGGCCGCTCTTCGTCGACCTCGGCGCCACCGCGTCGGCGGCCTTCGTGCGGAGCGATTTCGTGATCACGGGCTTCACGCCGACGAGCGTGTTCGCGCAGTCGAGCGTCGGCGTCACGGGGGTCTTCGCGCTCGGCGTCGAAATGTGATCGACCGATGACGATTCCGCGAAGCGCGGTCTCGGTCGCTCGCAATCGGTGTTCAGAAGGGCATCGTCGACCGCCGCGGGCGGGTCTCTCAACGAGACGGTGGACACTTCGAAGGGAGTGGGACGGTCATGATCCAGCGTCGTGGTGGTGTGTCTTCTGTGTTCGGTGCGGGCGCTGCGTGCGCCATGCTCTCGGGCTGCCTGATGCAGGTGGTCCCCGTCGCGCAGGGCGACGCCGCGGTGAACGACGCGACGCCCGTGGTCGACGCTGCGATGCCCACGCCCGACGCCGCGATGCCCACGCCCGACGTGACGCCCACGCCCGACGCGGTGACGCCCACGCCCGACGCGTCGACGCCTGATCCCGCGCAGGGCGCCGGGAGCGTCGACCTCCTCGTGGTCGTCGACGATTCGAACTCGATGACGCGCGGTCAGGACTACCTCGCCGCGAACATCAACCAGACGGTGATGGCGCTGCTCCAGCGCAACGGCGTGCGAGACGTCCGCGTCGGCGTCGTGTCGACGGACCTCGGCACCTCGGGGACGACCGTGCCGAGCTGCATGGGTCCGCGCGGCGATGACGGCCTGCTCAACCCCCGCGTCCGCGGCGCAGCGACGAGCGCGCGCACGCTGCCCCGGGTCGAGGGCGGCGTCTTCTGCGAAGACGAGATGCTCCTCGCGCAGAACTACATCACGGTGAGCACGAGCGACGACGGGATGGCGCAGTACTGGCGGCCCACCTGCCAGCTCCGCCTCGGCACCGGCGGCTGCGGCATCGAGCAGCAGCTCGAGGCGGCGCGCAGGGCGCTCATCACGCACGGGGGCGCGGGCGGCGCCAACGCGGGCTTCCTCCGTCGCGACGCCGCGCTCGCGATCCTCATCCTCACCGACGAGGAGGACGGCTCCGTGCGCGACTGCGCCGAGCACGACGGCATCGGCGCGTGCGACGACGCGCGCAGCGTCTTCGACATCACGTCGTCGCGCTGGGCCTCGTACGACATGAACCTCCGCTTCTACAACTACGAGCCCGGCGGCGCGCAGGACCCGACCTGGCCCCTCGAGCGCTACGTCGACCCGTCGCGCCCGACGCGGGGATTCCTGGGCCTCAAGCCCGGTCACCCCGAGCGCGTGCTCTTCGCGGCGATCACGGGCGTCCCCATCGCGGTGCCCCGCACGGCCTCGGGCGCGACGGACTGGGACGCGCTCCTCGGCACGCCCGCCGCGGGGCGCCCCGACGACTTCAACGCCCGCGACGCGAGCCGCGCCTTCGCCGACCCGATGAACGCCTCGGGGCCCATCTCGATGCGCCAGCACGACGCCGATCCGATGTGCGCCTCGCGGCTCATCCCCGCGTGTCGCCAGCACGACACCGCGCCCGTCGCGGCCTGCGATCAGGCCTCGCAGCCCTTCGCGTGGCGGGCCCGTCGCATCGCCGAGGTGGCGCGGCGCTTCGACCAGTCTGCGCTCTGCAGCGGCGCCGCGTGCGGCAACGGCATGGTCGCCTCGATCTGCGGCGACAACGACGGGACGCCCTTCGCGCGCTTCGCCGACATGATCGCGCGCCGCGTGGTGCGCTGAGCGAGCCTCTTCGACGCGCGCTCGGAGCGAGGTCAAAGCGCCGAGCGCGCGAGGCCCTACCGATGCCGAGAGAACTCCATGCGGGCGAGCTGGTCGCGGTGCACCTCGTCGGGGCCGTCGGCGATGCGGAGCATGCGCGCGGCGGCGTAGGCGAAGGCCACGCCGTGATCGGGCGAGAGCCCCGCGGCGCCGAAGGCCTGGATCGCGTCGTCGATCACCTTGCAGGCCATCGTGGGCACGACGACCTTGATCATCGCGATCTCGGCGCGCGCGTCCTTGTTGCCCGCGACGTCCATCTTCCACGCGGCGTGGAGCACGAGGAGGCGCGCCTGGTCGATGCCGATGCGCGCGTCGGCGACGCGCTGCCGCCACACGGACTGCTCCGCGAGGGGCTTGCCGAAGGCGACGCGGGTCTTGAGCCGCACGCACATGGCCGCGAGCGCGCGCTCCGCGAGCCCGATGAGCCGCATGCAGTGGTGGATGCGCCCGGGCCCGAGGCGGCCCTGCGCGATCTCGAAGCCGCGGCCCTCGCCGAGGAGGATGTTCTCGACGGGGACGCGCACGTCGTTGAAGCTGATCTCGCCGTGGCCGTGCGGCGCGTCGTCGTAGCCGAAGACGGACACCATGCGCTCGACGAGTGACGCCGGGGGTGTTCATGGGCACGAGCACCATCGACTGCTGGCGGTGGCGGTCGGGGTTCTTCGGGTCGGTCTTGCCCATGAAGATCAGCACCTTGCAGCGCGGATCGCCGGCGCCCGAGGTCCACCACTTGCGACCGCGGAGCACGTAGTGATCGCCGTCGCGCGCGATGGTGGCCTCGATGTTGGTGGCGTCCGACGAGGCCACGGCGGGCTCGGTCATCGAGAAGCCCGAGCGGATCTCTCCGCGGAGCAGCGGGTCGAGCCACTGGCGCTTCTGGGCCTCGGAGCCGTAGCGCGCGAGCACCTCCATGTTGCCCGTGTCGGGGGCCGAGCAGTTGAAGACCTCGGGCGCGAAGATGACCTTGCCCATCTCCTCGGCGAGGGGCGCGTACTCGAGGTTCGTGAGCCCCGCGCCGAGGTCGCTCTCGGGGAGAAAGAGGTTCCAGAGCCCCTCGGCGCGCGCGCGGGCCTTGAGCTCCTCGACGACGGGAATCACCTTCCAGCGCGGGCCTTCGGCGACCTCGACCCTGTACCGCTCCTCGGCCGGATAGACCTCCTCGCGCATGAACGCCGCGAGGCGCTCCCGGATCGCCAACGCCCTCTCACTCGCCGCAGGGAACATACGTGACTCACCCTTCGCTGCTCCCTCGTGGGAGCAGGGCCGCGGTTGTATCTCCGTCTGCGCGCGCGCCGCAACGCGGCGTCTCTCGCGGACCGCGTCAGCGGAGGTTGAGCGACACGCTTCCCTCGACGCGCGCGGCGCCCGAGACCCTCGCGACGGGCCCGTCGAGCTCGACGTGAATCCTCGCGCGGCCCTGGTGAATCTCGGTGTGAGTCCTGTCCGCGGGGCGCACGCCGAAGCGCGCGAGCCACGCCGCCACGGAGGCGCCCGCGATGCCCGTTCCGACCTCCTCGGTCACGCCGGGGCTGAGGCATCGCATGGGCACGGGGCCCTCGCGCGTGGGCACGAAGAGCACGGCGTACACGGGCTTCGCCTTCTCGATCACGCGCTGCCACTGCGCGGCCTCGATCGCGGCGCGCGCGAGCGCCTCGGGCGAGCCTACGGGGACGAGCACCGAGAGCCACCCGCACGACACCGACTGCACCGGGAGCCCCTCCGCGAGGTCGTTCTCGTCGAGTCCGAAGGCCGAGGCCGCGAGCGCGCGGTCTTCGACGGGGCGCCCGTTGATGACGGGACGATCCACGGGGAGCGTCCACGCGGCCGCGCCGTTGCGATCGGGGATGCGCGTGACCTCCGTCGCGATCACGCCCTGTTCGAAGCGCGCGGCGACCTTCACGTCGAGGAGCGCCGCGGCGGCGAGGGCGCCCTTCGCCGAGAGCGGGAGCTCGCGGTGCGCCACGAAGGTGCGCACGCGCCGCTCGCAGTCGTCGCGCCGCGGAGGGACCACGTAGACCATCGCCGTGAGCTTGAATCCGTCGAGCTCCTCGGGCGTGGGACGGAGGCTCGCGCCGGGGTCGCTCGCGAGCTCCACGACGCCGACGGAGGCGCCCGGGAGGTGCGCGAGGCCGAAGACCTCGGCGCCATGAAAGAACGCAGGGATCATGACTTCTTGTAGTGCGCGGCGATGGCGGCGAGGCCGTCTTCGAAGGACACGCGCGGCGTCCACCCGAGGAGGTCGCGGGCCTTCTCGATGCGGAACGACCCGCGGCGCAGGGTGAAATCGACGGCGGAGCGGGTGAAGGGCGGGGGCCTTCCCGTGACGCGCGCGACGGTCTCGAGCGTGAGGGCCACGGCGCGCGCGACGGCGCGGGGGACGGAGCGCGTGGGGCGCGGAACGCCCGCGGCGTCGGCGAGGCGCGTGAAGTACTCGCCGATGGTGCAGCGCGCGTCGCCGTCGGTGAAGATGAAGGTCTCGCCCGCGGCGCGCTCGTGCGAGAGCGCCAGCAGAAAGCCGTCGATGAGGTTGTCGACGTGGACGTGCGCGAAATGCCCGCGGCCCCCTTCGATGAGGAGCATCTGGCCCTTTCGCATGAGCTCCACGGGCCGCACCACCCAGGGCACGCTGCCCACACCGTAGACGTCGCCGGGGCGCGCGATCACGACGCGCCCGCCGTCGCGCTGAAACTCCTTCGCGACCATCTCGCCCGCGCCCTTCGTGGCCGAGTACGGATCGCCCGACGCGAAGGGGCCCACGCGCTCGTCGGCGAGCTCGCCCGCGTCGAGGCCCATCGCGGCGATCGACGAGACGTGCACGACGCGCTTCGCGCCCGCGGCGGTGAGCGCCTCGAGCGCGTTGCGCGTCCCCGTGACGTTGATGCCTTCGAAGTCCGCGAAGGTGCCCCAGTCACCGACGCGCGCGGCGAGGTGCACCGCGTAGTCGACGCTCCCTGCGGCGATGGCGGCGAGGGTCGCGGCGCGGTCGCGCAGGTCGCAGCGCACGTAGCGCACACCCTCGGGGATCACCGCGGGCGGCGCGAGGTCGAGGTGCGTCACCTCGCAGCCTGCGTCGAGGAGCCTTCGGGTGAGGTGCGAGCCTATGAATCCAGCACCTCCGGTGAGGAGGTAGCGCCCCTGAGCGGGGACGACGGGCTGCGTGGTCACGGTGGTCTCCAGCGGGCGACGCTACCGCATGACGGGCCTCACGATGCACTGGAACCGCGACCGGCATCAGGGGTATGAATGACCCCCGTGGAGGACCACGCAGACGACATGGAGATCCGTACGCTCCCGACGCTCTCGTACGACTCCGCACGGCTCGCGGAGCTTCACGGCGAGTGGCGCGACCTTCAAGACGCCCGCGCGCGCGTGCCCGGCGCGCATGACTTCGACGACGCGATGCGCGACCTCGCGAGGCGCATCGTCGAGCACCGCGCGAAGCTCTTCGCGGTGAACGCCGCGCTGCAGAGCGAGTCCGACGCGCGCGAACCCGAGGCGAGCGCGCGCCTCGACGCCAACGACGACGCGATCAAGTTCTGCACGGTGATGCTCGGCGAGCTGAGCGCGGCGCTCGGCACCACGTCGCTCCCCGTCACCGACCGCTGACCGCGGCGCTCAGCCGTCGTTGTCGGCGCGCGCGTCGAGGGTCTGGCTCACGCGCGGGACCCACGCGGGCAGCGAGATGAGCACGCGCGTCCCGTGGCCCTCGCGGCTCTCGATGGTGATGGCGCCGCCCGACTCTTGAATCATCGCGCGCACGGTCGAGAGCCCGAGGCCGTGCCCTCCCTTGTCGGCGTGCGAGGTGAAGCCCGCTTCGAAGGCCCGCGCGAAGACCTCGGGTGACATCCCGCAGCCGTCGTCGATGACCTCGATCATCGCGCGGTCGACGGGGCCTCCGTCGCTGGCGTCTCCCCAGGCCGAGAGGGTGATCTCGCCGTGGTCGGTGACGGCGCGTCCGGCGTTCGAAACGAGGTTCATCACGATGCGCTGGAGGTGACCCGCGAGGAGCCGCGCGCTCGGCATGTCGGGGTCGATCTCGGCCACGAAGCGCACCGACGGAGGCAGCGCGCGGCGCAGGAGCGGGGTCATCGCGAGGAGCTCGCGCCCGAGGTCGACGACGTCGGCGGGCGAGCGCTCATGGTGGGCCTGCGAGAGGAGCTGACGGGTGAGAGCCCCGGCGCGGCGGAGGGCCTCGTGGACGATGGTCGCGAGGCTCCGCGCGTCGTCGCTGAGGGAGGCGTCGTCGAGGAGCGCGCTGGCGGCGCAGGCCACGGCGGTGAGGCAGTTGTTGAGGTCGTGCGCGGCGGCGGGAGAGACCGGCGACGCGCGGAGGACGCAGAGCACCCCGTCGCCCGAAGGGGTCGCGACGACCTCGTGGTCGACGCCGCGGAGCACCGCCGTGGTCTGCGCCGCGAGGTGCTGCGACGAGGCGGCCTCGGCGGCGCCGCGCACGGCGTCGGGGAGCGCGTTGTCGTTGCCGATCTCCCACGCGTCGCCCGCGAAGTGCGCGCCCACGCCGAGCGCGAGCGCCGCCGTGGGGCAGCCCGCGTGGAGCACGGTGACCACGCCGTTGTGACGGACCTCGAGCACCGTCGCGCGGGTGGCTTCGAAGAGCGCGCGCTGGCGACGCAGGAGGCGCGGCCGGTTCGATGACACGGGACCGTCAATTTTGACGGAGCGCCAGAGCTTTGACGCTGCGGGGTCTCGCGCGGCGGACGGGAAAACAGGCTTCCTGGCGTCGATGGACATGTTGCGTCGCGTCGCTCCCTCGGGCGGTGTCGAAGACCGCGGAGAAAGTTGCAAACGCCCTGCCCACAAGGCGAAAAGAGAGATACCTAGGGGTGCGATACGGGTTTCACCCGCGCGACGCGGCGGGCTCTTCGGAGGGGGTGATGCCCATCGAGGCGAAGTACTCGCGGACGAGGCCCGCGAGCGAGTCGGCCTCCATCTTCCGCATGACGCGCGTGCGATGGATCTCGACGGTCTTGATGTTGATCTCGAGCTTGTCGGCGATGATCTTGTTGGGCTCGCCGCGCACGACGTGGTCGAGCACCTCGCGCTCGCGCGGCGAGAGGGTCTCGTAGCGCTGACGCCAGCGGGCGCGCTCGCTGCGCTCCCTGCGCTGGTCGCCGTCGCGGCGGAGGGCGGCGTGGACGCGGTCGAGGAGCATCTGCTCGCTGAAGGGCTTCTCGAGGAAGTCGACGGCCCCGCCCTTGAACGCGCGCACGGCGGAGGGCACGTCGGCGTGGCCCGTGATGAAGATGATCGGGGTGTTGTCGCCGTTGCGCGCGAGGCGCTCCTGCACGTCGAGGCCGCTCATCGTCGGCATGCGGACGTCGAGCACGATGCACGTCGGCGCGTCGGGCCGCGGCGCCTCGAGGAAGGCCTGCGGCGAAGCGTACTCGAGCACCTCGAGGTTGACCGACTCGAGCAGCCAGCGCGTCGACTCGCGCACGGCGCTGTCGTCGTCGACGAGGATCACGACGGAATTCACGGGGTTCACAGAGCTCCTCCTGCAACGGGAAGTTCAATACGAAAGACCGCGCCCGGACCTTCACCGGGGCAGAGCGCGATGGCGCCGCGGTGCGCTTCGACGATCGAGCGCGTGATCGCGAGGCCGACGCCCATCCCCCCGTGCTTGGTGCTCACGAGCGGTTCGAAGAGCGACGCCGCGATGCGCGCGGGCACGCCGGGGCCGTGGTCGCGCACCTCGAGGCGCACGCGTCCGTCGGCCGCGCTGGTGACCGCGACGACGCTGCGGTCGGAGCCGCCGCCCTCGGCCACGGCCTCGATGGCGTTCTTCAAGAGGTTCGTCACGGCGATCTCCAGGTGCAGCGGATCGCCCGTAACTGCAGGGAGCGCGCCAGCGAGCGAGAGCGTCACGGTCACCCCGCGATCGGCGGCGAGGTCCGAGAGCGAGCGCGAGGCCTCGCGGGTCACCTGGTCGAGGTCGACGTCGCGGCGCTGGATCTCTCCGCGCACCACGAAGTTCCGGAGGCGGCGCATGAGCTCCCCGGCGCGCATGGCCTGACCCGCGACGCGGTCGAGGCCCTGACGGAGAAAGTCCGCGTCGACGGGGCCCCGCTCGGCGCGGTTCTGCAGCGCCCGCGCGTAGCTCACGATGGCGCTGAGGGGCTGGTTGAGCTCGTGCGAGAGGCTCGACGCGAAGCCCTCGAGCGTCGAGAGGTGGGCCACGCGGGCGACGCTCGCGCGGTGCTCCCGCAGGGCCCGCTCGGCGCGCCGCGGGGCCGTCACGTCGATGGCCGCGAGGAGCACGCAGTCGCGCTGTTCGAAGGTCACCCGCGAGCGGCTCACGTGGAGCACGCGGGCCTCGCCGTTCGCGCGGGTGAACTCCACGTCCACGCCGTGCGCGGTGTCGAGCGCGTCGCCTGCGTCGTGCGCGGGCGTGCGCACGGCGCCGGCCGTGAGCCGCGTCGCGAGGTCGAGCGTCGGGAGCTCGTCGGGGGTGTGACCCGTGAGCCGGTAGGCCGCGGGGTTGGCGTAGATCACCTGGCCCCGGTGCTCGATGAAGATCGCCACGGGCACGGTCTCGGTCAGCGTGCGGAAGCGCGCCTCGCTCGCGAGGAGGTCCTCGTTGGCGGCGAGGAGCTCGCGCGTCCGGTGGCGCACGAGGGCCTCGGCCTCGTCGCGGCTGCGGGCGAGGTCGGCCTCATGCGATCGGCGCTCGGTCACGTCCGAGAGGATCCCCACGACGCGCGAGAGCGTCCCCGCGGCGTCGTTCACGGGGATCGTCTGCATCATCACCCAGCGGATCGATCCGTCGGGCATGACGAGCCGGTACTCGTGCTGCGGCGCGCGGGCGAGGGGAGGCTCTCCCGAGGTCGGGTCGAAGAGCCAGAGGTCGTCGGGGTGGATGCGCTCGAGCCAGCAGAGCGCGTCGCGGAAGACGGCCTCGCGCGGCATCTGCCACACGCGCTCGAACGCCGGGCTCATGTAGAGCATCTGCCGGCAGTCCGCGGACATCAGGAAGAACACCTGCTCCACGTTCTCGGCAATCAGATGGAACAGCTCCGCGGCTTCGCTACGCGCGAGGGCAGGGTTCAACCCAGGCCCCGCGAGGGGCTTCGTGCTGTCGTCCAATTTGCTCACGGTGAATCGCTGCCCCCGGGTGGAGCGGCGGCATCCTACACAGATGCTCGGAGGGTGTATGCGCTTTTTCCTGTGGGTTGAGCGCGACTCAGCCCGCGGGGCTGGTCTTCGGCGCCGCGGCCTCTTCGACCGCGGTCTCGACCGCTTCGCGCGCCTCGGCGAGCCGGGTCCCCGCGGCGTTGTGCGCCTCGACGACGGCCTCGCGCGCCTCTGCGAATTTCGTCCCCGCGGCGCTCTTCGCTTCGACCACGGCGTCGCGCGCTTCGGCGAGCTTCGTCTCCGCGGCGGCCCTCACCTCGACCACGGCGTCGCGCGCCTCGGCGAGCTTCGTCTCCGCGGCCTCGCGCGCCACGGCGAGCGTCGCCCCGGCGGCGGCGCGGGCCTCTGCGAGCTTCGAAGTGGCCAGCTCCGCGAGGCGCGGCTTGAGCACGTGCGCGGGCGGCGTGCGGAGGTCTCGCACGAGCCCCACGAGCGAGAGCGCGCGGAGCACGTAGTAGCTCACGTCGACCTCCCACCAGAAGAACCCCTGGTTCGCGGAGTTCATGTAGTGGTGGTGGTTGTTGTGCCACCCCTCGCCGAGCGTGATGAGCGCGAGGAAGAAGTTGTTGCGCGACGTGTCGGTGGTCTCGTAACGCCGCGAGCCCCAGGTGTGCGAGAGCGAGTTGATGGTGAAGGTGCCGTGCCAGAGGAGCACGGTGCTCACGCCCGCGCCCCAGACCATCCCCCGCGCGCCGTCGAAGGCGTAGCAGAGCGCGGCCATCACCAGCGCGGGCACCCAGTACCAGGTGTTGAGCCAGCGGAGCTCGGGGTACTTCGCGAAGTCGGGGATCAGCGAGAGGTCCGTCTCGTCGTGCTCGGGGCTCACGATCCAGCCCACGTGCGCGTAGAAGAGCCCGCGCTGCTTCGGGGAGTGAAGGTCGCGCGGCGTGTCGCTCCAGCGGTGGTGCACGCGGTGGAGGCCCGCCCACCAGAGCACGCCCTTCTGGATCGACATCGACGCGATCCACGCGAGCACGAACTGGAACCACCGCGAGGTCTTGTACGACCGGTGCGCGAAATAGCGGTGATACCCCGCCGTGATTCCGAACATCCGAAGCGCGTAGAGGCCCACGCAGAGGGCCACGTCACGGGCCGTGACCCCGAGCCAGAAGACCGACAGCGAGCCCAGGTGGATGCCCACGAAGAGCGAGAGCGAGAACGCGGTGAGCGCGGTCAGGCGAGCGCGCGCGGCGGGTTGCGGTTCCATCGACGAGGCACCTCCGAGAGCGGCCATGCGTGCGACCGGGTGAAACGAGACCTCGATCGCGGTAGCGCGCGACGGTCTCTGCCACGAAATCCTTGACCGAGGCGACGGGATTCGACGCCGCAGCGCGGCGTAACGCGCGTATTTCAGCGCGGATCCGCGGCGGCGCCGAGGTCCCTGAAGTACTCCTCGATGCGCGCGTCGGCCTCGTCGCCGAAGAGCAGCACGCAGGCCTCGCGCAGCCCCGGCGCGCGGCGGATCTCGTCGGCCCGGATCACCAGCGCGATCTTCGACCGCCGGCGGAGAAAATCGTCGAGGCGCGTGACCATCTCGCGCCGCGCCGCCTGCTCGATCTCGCAGCGCAGGTACTCCGCGCCCTCGATGAGCACCTCGGCCTCGCGCGGGTCCCGGCGGATCGACTCCAGCAGGCTCAGCGCCTCGCGCCCGTAGCGCCGCCAGAGCCGCGTCGTGAGGCGCTCCGACGACTTCGGCGAGGTCAGCGCGTCGAGGTCCATGAGCCGCGCCTGGTGCAGGAACTCCTCGCGCGCCTCGGCGGGCTCGCCGTACCACCGCCGCGTCGGGAAGGGCGCCTCGACGCCGAGCGCGCGCACGATGTCGAACACCTCCTGGCCCACGTTGAGGCAGTCGGTGAGCTTGCCGCCGAAGATGCTCACGTGCCTGCGCGCCTCGTCGACCTCGACGGCGTGCTTGCGCGAGAGCTGGAGCCAGTCGCTCTTCGACTCGCCCTTGTCCTCGACCACGAGGGGGCGCACGCCGCAGCGCTCCGAGATCACGTCGGCCTCGGTGAGCGGGCGCTCGAGCTTCAGGCGCTTGTTGATGTTCTCGAGCACGAAGCGCCGGTCGGCCTCGGTGACGTAGCTCTCGGGCGCCTCGACGCGCGTGTCCGTCGTGCCCACGCAGGTGCGCACGCCCATGGGGATCACGAAGAAGAGCCGCCCGTCGTCGGCGAAGAAGGTGAGCACCCGGCGGCGCTCGGTGATCTTCGGCACGATGAGGTGGATGCCCTTCGAGAACACGTGCCGGTGCTTCGTGCGCACGCCCGTGAGCGTGTTGTGGGCGTCGACGTAGGGGCCGCACGCGTTCACGAGCACCTTCGAACGCACGGCGAACTCGCGGCCCGAGATCACGTCGCGGCAGCGCGTGACCCAGAGCTCCCCCTCGCGCGTGGAGCCGAGCGACTCGACGTAGTTGGCCGCCGCGGCGCCGCGGTCGAGGGCGCTGCGAAGAAAGCCCCACACGAAGCGCGCGTCGTTGTCGTGGAGGTACGCGTCGGAGTACTCCACGCCGCCGTCGGCCTCGTCGAGGCGCACCACGGGCTCCTCGGCGGCCATCTCGGGGAGGCTCAGCACGCGGGGGCGGCGCGTGAAGAAGCGACCCAGGACCCAGTACGCCCAGGTGCCGAGGGCGAGCTTCCAGAGCGCGTGGCGAAAGCCGCGGGTGTGCGTGGTGAAGAAGCGGATCTCGCGCACCGTGGAGGGGTACGCGCGCATGAGCTCGTTGCGGCTGCGGCAGAGCTGTTCGACGAGGCCGAACTCGTAGCTCTCCATGTACTTGATGCCGCCCCAGGCCAGGTTCGACGACTGCTGGCTCGTGAAGCCCGCGAAGTCGCCGCGGTCGATGAGGGCCACGCGCGCCCCTCGGGCGGCGAGGCAGGCCGCGGAGACCGCGCCGTTGATGCCTCCGCCGAGGATGAGCACGTCGAAGGTCGCCTCGGGGAGGCGCCGGAGGATGTTCTCTCGCAGCTTCACGGGCGGGCCGTTGTGTAGTTCACCCGGGCGCCGCGGTGAAGCACGGATTCCCAAGTTCGCGGCGGGCGCGCGGAACAATCGGGGCGCCGCGACGCGACGGAGCTCCGACGGTCCGCCCGGGGCGTGAGAGCCGCAACGTGGCTTGAACCCGCGCCGAATACGCGCGCGGAGGGCGCGAGACGGGTGATCTTCGGGGCGCGTCGGCGCTTGAGTTCCCGCGCGCGACTGCTCTATTGTCCGCCCGAAAATTCGGTCAGCGACCCGAAAGTTCTGCCTGCCTGACGAGTCCCCCGGAGGAGCAATGCATCAGCCCGAGCCGCTCGAGCCCTCGCGACACACCGCAGGGAGCGACGGAGACTTCGACGACCTTCCCGACGTGCCCGACTCTCCCGACGAGCCCCCGCCCGGCGGCGACGGGCCGATGGGGAGCGACGACGACGCCGTCAAGCAGATCCGTCGACGCGTGTCCCCCTTCGGCTGGCTGGTGATCCTCACGGTGCTCGGCGTCGGCGGAGGCACCGGGTACTACATGCTCAACGCAGCGATTCAAGAGTCGCGCGACGAGCACGAGAAGGAGGAGGGGCGCCTCGAGCTCTCGCGCATCCTCCAGCAGAACCTCCCCGAGGCGCAGACCGCCGAGCGGGTGCGCGCGGTCTACAACCGCTACCACTCCGAGGTCGTGCGCATGTCCGCGCGGCGCATCCTCGCGGGCCTCCGCGATCCGCAGGCCGTGCCCATGCTCATCGACGGCCTCGCCTTCGAGGGCGTCGGGCGCGCGCAGGCGGCCCTCGGCCTCGCCGAGATCGGCCTCCCCGCGGCCGAGAGCGCCAAGGCGCGGCTCCTCGCGGTGCTCCCGCTCACCGACCCGCAGCGCGACCGCGTCGAGGTGGCCTGGGCCCTCGTCACGCTCAACGAGCCCTCGGCCTGGCCGACCGTGCGCGAGATGCTCGAAGCCAACAGGCTCCAGGGCATCCTCGGCCTCAACCAGCGCAGGATCTTCGACCCCGCCCTCGTCGCCCGCATGGCCGGCAAGGCGCGCCTCATCGAGCTCGCCTCGTCGCGCTCGAACGCTTCGAAGCGCCTCGCGGCCCTCTCGCTCGCCGAGCTCGCCACGCCCGACGTGCTCGACGCCCTCGCGCTCCTCTCGCACGACAGCGACATCTCCACGGCGCGCGAGGCCGCGATCGGCCTCGGACGCACGGGCGATCCGCGCGCGACGGACCCCATCATGGGCTTCCTCGCGGCGCACCCCGACGAGCGCGACGCGGTGCTCGGCGCGCTCGCCACGAGCGCCGGCGCCTCGGGCCTCGCGGTGGTCATCCACGGCGCGCGCGACCTGCAGACCAGGGCCACCGCGACGCGCCTCCTCCGCGACCAGAAAGACCCCGACGCCGGCGACGCGCTCTTCGAAGCGCTCGGCGCGGCCACGGGCACCGACGACGTGAGCCAGGGGATGCGCCGCAACGCCGTCTTCGGCCTCGCGGAGATCGGCGACCCCCGCGCCGTCGAGGGCCTGATGACCTACGTCACCTACGCCCTCACGCACCCCGACTCGAACGCCACGCAAGACGCCAAGCTCGCCCTCGAGCAGATCCGGCACATCCCCGGCGCCGGGGCGCGCGCCAAGGCGGGCCTCCTCGAGCTCCTGCGCAGCCCGCAGGGCGATTTCGCGCGCACCCCCGCGATGCTCGCGCTCGCCACGTCGGGCGACGTCACGCTCGCCTCGGCGCTCTCGCCCTTCCTCGCGCAGCCCGACGCGCAGGAGGGCGCCGCCGTCGCGCTCTGCGCGCTGCGCCTGCCCGAGTGCTACGGGCGCGTGGTGACGCAGGTCAAGCAGCCCGCGGGTCTGCGCATGGTCGAAGAGACCGTGCGCGACGAGCCCGTGTTCGTCTCTCGCCGCAACGCGATCCGCGGCCTCGCGTGGCTCGGGTTCACGTCGCCCGACGCGCCCGCGGTGAGCCCGCAGGGCCGCGCCGCGGCGGTGCGCGAGCTCAAGCGCATCGTCGAGGACGCCACCGACCGCAGGCTCCTGCGCGAAGAGGCGGGCTACGCCCTCGCCGCCGTGGCCGACGACGCCACGCTCACGGAGATCGCCGCGCGCGCGACGGACACCGCGGTGCCCGACGAGACGCGGCTCTACTACGTGTACGCGCTCCGCGGCCGCAGCACGCCGCAGATCTCGAACCGCCTCGTGCAGACCTACCTCCGCCGCGGCGTGAACCCCGACCTCATGAAGGCCGCGGCGATCACCGCGGGCTTCGGCGCCGACGAGAGCACCTCGGAGCTCCTCGTGCCGCTGCTCGCGGGCACCGACGCGCAGGACGCCAACGTGCGCTTCTCGGCGGCCATCGCCATCGCGCTCGGCGGCAACGCGCGCGCGGCCAACGCGCTCCTCGACGTGCTCGCCACGAACGACGAGCTCGCGGGCACGCTGCAGAACGAGTTCGTGCCGCGCGGTTCGAACCCCAACGCCGCCACCGCGCAGGAGAACTGGTCGCTCCTCCCGGTGACCGCGCCGATGTTCGCCGACGGGCGCATGTTCCGCCGCATCGAGGTCGCGTCGATCCTCGAGACCGGCCGCGCGGGCAAGCACTTCGGCTTCGCCCTCACGCAGCTCACCACGCGCCTCCGCGCCGGGTGGGAGAGCGCCATCGGCCTCGGCCCCCACGAGGTCCGCGCGAAGCTCCGCGAGGCCGCCCTCGGCACCGACGCGTACCGCCGCGACCAGGGCCTCCGCGCGCTCCGCTCGCTCAGCGACCGCGGCTCGCTCCTCTCGCTGCGCAGGCAGACCCGCAACCCCGACGCCGCCGAGCGCGCGCGCCGCGAGCTCCTCGAGATGTCGTCCGCCAACGCCGGCGGCACCTGAGACCTCGACACCTCCGTCCGCTTCAAAAGCCCTTCACGCGAGTCATTTCCCAATGCACCACCGAGCGATCAAGACCCTGGGCGTCGCGCTGTCGGCGTACCTCCTCGCGGCCTGTCCCCCGCCCGCGCCCGGCGCGCGCACGGGCAACCGCGAGTCCACCAGCACGGCGTCTTCGTCTGGCACCTCCAGCGGTTCGCGACGCACGCCCGAAGCCACGCCGACGCCCGTCGCGCCGCGACGTCCGGGCGCCGCGGTGACCGGATCGATCGAGGCCCCCGAGGGCGTCACCGCGGTCACCACGCAGTGCGCCGCGGATCGCCCCGAGACCTGCAACGGCCTCGACGACAACTGCGACGGGGTCATCGACAACAACTGCGGCTACCTCAGCGGCGGCATCCAGATCACGACCTCGTGGCGCGGCGCCGCCGACATCGACCTCCGCGTGACCGACCCCGCGGGCGCGGAGATCTACTTCGGCAACCGTCAGGCCCCGTCGGGCGCGCAGATGGACATGGACGCCAACGGCGAGTGCACGCCGACGCGCCCCACGGCGGAGAACATCCGCTGGACCACGCAGACGCCGCCGCCCGGACGCTACGAGATCAAGCTCGCGGCCTTCGACCTCTGCGGCGCGCAGGACGCCACCGCGACGATCTCCGTCTCCGTCGGCGGCCGCGTCGTCGGCGCGTGGACCGCGAGCTTCACGTACCCGCGTCAGGAGTACGTCTTTCCGCTCACCGTGCGCTGAGCGCCGTCGCGGATCGCCGCGCGCGCGCCGTCACGCGACGCGCGTCGCTTCGAGGCGACATCAACGCCCAAGAACTCGTCGGTCGCCGAAGTCGCATCCCGGCGCAAACCGCAGTAAGGTCCCGCCCGCAATGAACGCCGTGAACGCCGTGAACGCCGTGGGGGAGCCCACGGCACTGCCCGACTCCGTGAGGTCTCGTTATCAGCTCAAGCCCTCGCGCTTTCACAGCGCCGCGGCGCATCACTTCGAGGGGGTCGATCCCGCGAGCGGCAAGGCCGTGATCGTGCGCGCCCTCCGCGATGACGCGTTCGCCTCGGCGGCCGAGCGGCAGCGCGCGCGACGCGAGCTCCAGAAGCTCTCGCAGGTGCGTCACGACGCGCTCGCGGGGGTCATCGAGTCGGGGGAGTCCGGCGACCTGACGTGGTACGCGCGGGAGCTCGTCGAGGGCGAGACCCTCGCCGACAAGCTCGCGAAGGGGCCCCTCGAGGCGGGCGTCGCGGCGTGGGTCGCGATGAAGACCGCCTCGGCCCTCGCGGAGCTGCACCGTCACGGCGTGCAGCACCGCGACCTGCGCCCCGAGCGCGTCGTGCTGGCCCGCGACGGATCGGTGAAGATCCTCGACGCCGCCGTCGGTCGCGTGGTGCACCTCGGCGACGGACGCACGGTCCCTGGCGTGCCGGGCTACGTGGCCCCCGAGGCGATCACCGGGCGCCTCGTGAGCTTTCGCAGCGATCTCTACGCGCTCGGCGCGACGCTCTACGAGGCCCTCGCGGGCAAGCCCACGTTCCCCGTCGCGGACCCCGCGCGGCGCGTGCAGCTCCAGACCGAGGGCGACCCCGCGCCCATCGAGGGAGCTCCGGACGCCCTCGCGCGCCTCGTCTTCACGCTGCTCGCGCGGGAGCAGCGCGACCGCCCCTTCAGCGCGCAGCAGGTGGAGCGGCAGCTCGAGCCGCTCGCGAAGGCCCCTCCCGCGCCCGCGGCCGACGAGGCTGACGGTCCCGAAGAGAGCGAGCGCACGGTGGCGATCGACACGTCGGGGGCCGTCGCCGCGCCCGCCACGACGACCACGCCGGGCCTCTCCGATTTCGACGACCGCGCCGACGACGCGCCGACGCGCCTCAACGCGGGCCTCGACCTCCCGGGCTCTTCGACCATCGTCGGAATGACCGCGCCCGTGGTCACCGCGCCGCCGTCTCCGCCCGCCTCCGCGGGCACCGCCACGGTCAACGGTCGCCTCCCCAAGATGCCCACGCTCCCGCCGATTCCCTCGGCCGCGAACCGTTCGAGCATCCCCGGCCCGATGGCCTCGACGGCCCCCGCCGCGGCCGCGCCTCCGCCGAACCCCCGCCGCTCGACGATGCTCGGGATGCCCATGACCGACCCCGCGTCGGTGGGCGCGCTCCCGCCCGCGCCGCCCGCGCCTCCGCCCGCCGTCGCCGCGCCCCCGCCTGCGCCCGCGCGCCCCGCGGGTGCGAAGCCGGGCCTCGACTACGACGACCTCGGCGACACCACCGTCAACGACGACTCGCGCGCGTTCGGGCTCCCGGGCTACGTGCCCTCGCAGGGCAGCGCGGTGCCGCCGCTCCCCGGTGACGGCGCGCAGAGCGTCCTCGCCGGACGTCCCGCCGCGGGCGTTCCCGCAGCCCCTCCGCCTCCCGGAATGGCTTCTGGACAGGGCAATGCGCCGCCCTCCTACGAGCCGATGTCCGCGACCGTGATGGCGCCGGCCCCCAACATGGGCCCCGGCGGCGTCGCTGGAACCGTGATGATGCAGATGCCCGGCGCGCCCGGCGCGAACCCCGCGTCGATGCCGCAGAGCCCCTTCGGCGCGCAGCCCAACGGCGCGCAGCAGGGCTACCCCCAGCAGGCGCAGCCCGCGCCGCACGCGCCGCAGAAGCCCTTCTCCGTGCTCCCGTGGATCTCGGGCATCCTGAGCGTGATCGCGCTCGCGAGCGTCGGCGGACTCGCCGTCGCCAAGCTCCGCGCGCGTGACCAGGCCCCTCCGCCCGAGACGGTGACCATCGTCCCGCAGCTCACGCAGAGCCCCGCGACACCGTCGCAGCCCACCGTCGCGATGCTGCCCACCGCGGCGGTCCCCGAAGCGCAGCCGACGCCTGCGCCCGTCGCGCAGCCGATGCCCGCGCCGGTCGCGCAGCCGATGCCCGCACCCGTCGCGATTCCCGCGCCGGTCGCGCAGCCCGCCCCTGCACCCGTCGCGCAGCCGACGCCCGCGCCCGCGCCCGCGCCTGCGCCCGTCGCGCAGCCCACGCAGGTCGCGGCCGCGCCGCAACCCGCCGCGCGTCCGCAGCCTGCCGCGCAGCCCGCCGCGCGTCCCCAACCGGCGCCGCAGGTGGCGGCGCGCACGCAGCCCGCAGCACAGCCCGCGGCGCAGCCCGTCGCGCGTACACAGCCCGCAGCGCAACCCGCGGCGCAGCCCGTCGCGCGCACACAGCCCGCAGCGCAGCCCGCGGCGCAGCCCGCAGCGGCCGTGGGCGGAACGGTGGCCGCCAACGACCCGCGCATCACCGAGGCGCTGCGCACGCGCAACTACCCGCAGGCGCGCTCGCTGCTCCAGGGAGCGCTCCGCTCGCAGCCCAACAACGCGGCCCTGCACGCGTCGCTCGGCAACGTTCAGGATCGCCTCGGCAACCGCGCCGACGCCCTCAACGAGTACCGCACCGCGACGCGCCTCGACCGCCGCAACACCCAGTACATGCACCGCCTCGTCGACCTGCTCGTCGCGACCAACGACCGCGCCGGCGCCGCCGCGACGCTCCGTCAGATCCTCACGATCACGCCCAACGATCGCGCCGCGCAGGCTCGCCTCCAGGCGCTCGGCGCGCAGTGACGTCGGCCCCTCGTCCGCGCCTCCCGTGATCGACGTCGCATCGCTTCGAAGAGACTTCGCCGCGCGTCCCCTCGACGTGCGTGACGTACACCACGACCCGCTCCACGAGTTCGCGCGGTGGTTCGCCGAGGCCCGCCAGGCCGGTGAGCTCGACCCCACCGCGATGACCCTCGCGACGGCGACGCGCGACGGCGTCCCCTCGGCGCGCGTGGTGCTGCTCAAGGGCCTCGACGCGCGGGGCTTCGTCTTCTACACGAACCTCGAGAGCCGCAAGGGTCGCGAGCTCGACCTCAACCCGCGCGCGGCGCTCGCCTTCTTCTGGGGGACGCTCTCGCGTCAGGTGCGCGTCGAGGGCGAGGTCGAGCGCGTCACCGACGACGAGGCCGACGCGTACTTCGCCTCACGCCCGCTCGAGAGCCGCCTCGGCGCGTGGGCCTCGGCGCAGAGCGCCGTGCTCGCGAGCCGCGAGGCGCTCGACGCGCGCTACGAAGAGGCCACCGCGCGCTTCGGAGAGACCCCGCCGCGACCGCCGCACTGGGGCGGCTATCGCGTCATGCCTTCGGTGATCGAGTTCTGGCAGGGGCGCCCGAGCCGGCTGCACGACCGCCTGCGCTTCCGCCTGGACGGCGGCGCGTGGGTGATCGAGCGCCTCGCGCCGTAGGTGACGGGCTACTGACGCCAGGCTTCGAAGGTGCCGAGGTCGCGCACCCGATAGCCCGCCTGCGCGAGCATCGACGCGGCCCTCGCGCTGCGCATCCCCGACGCGCAGTACACCACCACGACCTTCTCGCGAGGGACCTCGGACATTCGTGACGAGAGGTCGTCGACGGGGATGTTGAGCGCCCCCTCGGCGTGTCCGCCTTCGAACTCGCCGGGGGTTCGCACGTCGACGAGCGTGGCGCCCGCGGCGACGAGCCGGTGCGCCTCGGCGCCGTTGATGGCCTGCGCGCCGTGACCCGACGGCGTCGGACAGCCCGCGGTGAAGAGCGCGCAGAGCGCGAAGATCGTGAGCGATCGCAGCATGTGCCTCGTGGTGCCTCGTGCGGTGGACTTCGCGCCGTGTGAACCAGCCCGCGCCGAAATGGGTTCGCGGCGCGCTACCCGAAGAGCTGCGCGAGGCGCTGGATGTTGAGGAGCTCGGAGACCTCCTCCGCGGTGAGGCGCGCGGTGATGCGCACCGAGGCTCCGTCGGCGGTGATTCGAAGCGCCCGGAGCGCGCTCACGATGCGGTCGAAGTGCACCGCGCCCGAGCCCGCCGCGAGGCGTCCCTGGAGGGTCCCCGAGAAGCGGTTGACGTTGTCGATCGTCCCCTCGATGTACGCGTTCATGAAGGCGACCGAGCGCGGCGGCTGCGCCTCGTCGTCGTAGGGGAACACCGCGAGCAGATCGACGCCGCCGTCGGGCCCGTCCGCGTCGCCGGTCTCGTAGAGCACCACGTCCGCGCGCGTCGGGATCGAGGTCGCGCGCCCCGGGAGCGAGAGGAGGTTGCGCAGCCCGTCGGCCTGGAGCAGCGCCACGATGTGATCGCTCTGCGCCTGATTCCGCGCCGCGGCCGTGCGCGCGCCGAGCACCGCGAGGAGCTGCGGGACGCGCGCGGGCGACGCGATCGCCGCGAGGTCGTCGCCGAGGAGGATCACCGCGTGCGGCCCCATGTACCGATCGATCGTCGCGATCTCGGCGCCGCCCTGCCGACGCCACACGGGCCGCGTGGGCCGCGGGAGCACGCCCGCGTCGAAGCGGTTGAACCGATCGCGCAGCGTGTTGCTCGTGTCGATGCCGCCGTCGGGCAAGGGCACCGGCGTCGAGCTCCGCGCGCGCGCCCCCGCCATCTGCTCCACCGACGCGCGGAAGAAGCCCCTCGGCGCGCGCGTCCGCACGATCACGCTGAGGTCCGGCGGGTCCTCGGGCGTGCCGAAGGGATCCGCGCTCGCGAGGAGCACCGTGTTGAAGTCTTCGACGGGGTCGATCTCGGTGCCGTCGAGCACCTGACGCCAGTCGCGGATCCCGCGGAGCAGCTCGCCCACGCGCGGGCCGTTGGGGCTCTGACGTATCCTGTCCATCCTCAGGAGCAGCGTGACGACGGAGCCCGCGGGGATCGCAGGCGCCAGCGACCCCGCTGCGCTCGCGATGCCCGGCACGCTCGCGAGGGGCGCGTCGGTCATCACGTCGGCGAGGGCGAGCGCCGAGGCGTCGCCGCCGTCGTCTCCTGCGTCTTCGAGCGCGGCGAGCGCGGTCTCATCGGCGGCGTCTGCGACGTCGGCCTCGGCGAGCGTCGGTGCGTCGACGGCCGCGTCGGCCTGCGCGACCTCGGCGTCGGCGGGTTCGAGCGTCGCGTGATTCTCCTCGGGGAGCGGCGGCGGAGGCGGTGGAGGCGGCGTCGGACGCGCGCGCGGTCTCTCCGCGCGAGGCGGCGGAGGCGGCGGAGGCGGTGGCGTGGGCTCCTCGATCGAGGGCGTCGGCGCGGGCGGCGGAGGCGTCTGGGCGCCGGGCCTCGCCTCTTCGAGACCGATCTCGACGCCGTGATTCACCACGATGTCGATGTGGGGGAGCAGCGTCGTGGGCAGCCGGACCTGGGCGACGATCACGAGCGCGTGGAGCGCGACGGAGACCGCCACCGAGATCGCGAGGCTTCTGGGCCACCGCTGCGTGTCGAAGGAGCCGCGCTGCATCACCGATTCGTGTTCAACGGACGAGGGGAGGAGACCCTTCTACCACGCGCCGAGAAGGGGACGATCGCCTCGCGCAGAGGGGGTCTTGTCTTCCGGCGCACGCTTCGCATACACGACCGCTCGCACGGAAGTGGATTCCGCGCCGCGCTCGGGACAGAACCCCCGGCGTGACTCTCTGCCGACAGCGGTCCGTGGAGCTCGCAAAGATGCGCAACAACGTCCTCATCGCCTCGGGCCTCGCGCTCCTCGCCGCCTCGTCGTGCGCGCGTCTCGACGGGCTCTGGAACACCGCCTCCTCCTCGGATCACAACGCGCCCGACGCGCCGTCTCAGCCCGTCGGCCTCACCGACGACGCGGGCATGCCCGGCGCCGACGACGCGAGCGCGCCGCCCTCCGATCCGTCCGTCGCGCGCGTCGACGACGCGAGCGCGCCGCCTGCTGATGGCGCGACCGCAGCGATCATCGCCGACGCATCGAGCGACGCCGGCGCCCTCAACGCGGCCTCGGGTGACGCCTCCGCCGACGCCGTCGTCGACACGCGCCCGACCATCACCGCGCTCGCGCTCCGCACCGGAATCGTCGAGGCCCCCAACGGCAACGCGCGCTGGATCGGGTACGTGCGCTCCGGCGGTCAGGTCGCGATCCTCCGAGGCCCCGTGGGCAACGACGGCTGCCCCGCGCGCCGTGATGTTCAGGGCGCCGGATGGTGGCAGGTCGAAGGCGGCGGATACGTCTGCGTCGGCTACCTCGCGGCGCTCACGCCCACGCTCGAAGGGCGCAACGCGAGGCGCCTCAACGCGCAGGCCGACCTCGACGCCGCGATGCCCTTTCTCTACGGCATCACGACGCGCCCCGCGGCGATGTACCGATGGGCTCCCTCGACGGACGACGAGCGCGCGGTCGAGCCCGAGCGCTTCATCGAGCGACCCCGCACGCCTGCGCCCGCGCCCGCAGCCTCGACCGACGCCTCCGTCGAAGGCGCCGACGCGACCGCCGTGGCCGCCCCCTCGGGTGACGCTGGAGCGCCCGCGGATGCCGACAGCGGAGTCCGCATCGAAGAGCTCGAAGGCGCGCCCGACTCTCCGCTCCTCCGACGCATGCTCGGTCGGATGTACGTGTCGCTTGATCGCGAGGTGCGCGCGGGCTCTGGCGGGAGCTACTGGCACACGCAGTCCGGAGGGTATGTTCGCACCGGGGCGATCTCGACCCTGCGCACCGGCGCGACCTTTCAGGGCGTGCGTCTCGAAGGGCCGACGCACCTGCCCGCGGCCTTCGCGATCAGCGCGGTGACGCCCACGTACACGCAGGTCGGGACGGCGATGCACGCCTCGGGACGCGCGCCCCGGCTTACATTTTTTCAGCTCACCGGGGATCCCCCTGTTCGCATCGGTGCAGACGAGTATCACCGCACCGCGGACGGCCTCTTCGTGCGGTCTCGGAACGTCCGTCTGGTCACGGTTCACGAGCCTCCGGCGGACCTCGCGCCCAACGAGAAGTGGGTCGACGTGAACCTCGATCACCAGGCGCTCGTGGCCTACGAAGGGACGACGCCGGTGTACGTCACCCTCGTCTCGACGGGCCTTCGCCGCAGGGGCAGCGCGACGGACAACTACGAGACCATCCAAGGGGCCTTCCGCATCCAGTCGAAGCACGTCGCGACCACGATGGATGGCAACAGCAACGACGGCCCGTACTCCATCGAAGATGTGCCGTGGGTGATGTACTTCGAACAGTCGTTCGCCCTCCACGGAGCCTTCTGGCACAACGGTTTCGGGCTCATGCACTCGCACGGCTGCGTGAACCTCTCGCCGCCCGATGCGCGCTGGGTCTTCGGCTGGTCGGAGCCTCGGCTCCCGGCGGGCTGGCACGGCGCGTACGCCACCGCGCAGACCCCTGGGACGCGGGTCTACGTGCACTACGACGAGCAGGCGCTCGGCGAGCGCGGAGGCCCCGCGCACGTGCCCACGCACTGACCCGTCACGGCCCCAACCTGCGAGGAAAAATCCGCAAGGGAGAAAGCCGTCCGGGGGACCTCAAGAAACGCCGCGCGAGCGTCGTTGTGCTGAGTGTGAGCAACCGAATCCGGATCCTCGCGGCTGACGACGACAGGATCACCCGTCGGCTCCTTGCGGTGAACCTCGAACGCTGGGGCTACGACCCGGTGCTCGCCGGCGATGGCCTCGAAGCGTGGGAGATCCTCCAGGCCGACGACGCGCCCGAGGTGGTCGTGCTCGACTGGGTCATGCCTGGAATGGACGGCATCGAGGTCTGTCGGGCGCTGCGCAAGCAGACCGACCGGCCGTATCGGTACGTGCTCCTGCTCGCGCCGAAGGCGCAGAAGAACGACGTCATCACGGCCTTCGAGGCGGGCGCCGACGATTTCATCGCGAAGCCCATCAACCTCACCGAGCTCGAGGCCCACATCACCTCCGCGGTGCGCGGCCTCGCCGCGCGACGGAAGTACGGCATCGCGGCCACGCGGCCCAACGACGGCCTCGACACCTTCGGCGACGTGACGAAGGTCGAACCCGAGAGCCCCTCGCAGTCGACCCTCGCGGGCAAGGTCGTGGGGGGCAAGTACCGCGTCGTGCGCCCCATCGCGTCGGGCGGCATGGGCACCGTGTGGGAGGGCATCCACACGACGCTCGGCACGCGCGTGGCGATCAAGTTCATTCGCCACGAGTACACCAAGGACTCCGACTCGATGTCGCGCTTCGAAACCGAGGCGCGGGTGATGGCGCGGCTCCAGTCGCGCTACGCCGTGCACGTCTACGACTACGGCGTGACGCCCGGCGGACTGCCCTACCTCGTGATGGAGTACCTCGAAGGTCGCAGCCTCACGGACGTGGTCGAGTCCGAGGGCGCGCTCACGCCGCAGGGCGTGGCGACGGTGATCTCGCAGGCCGCGCACGCGCTCGACCGCGCGCACAAGGTCGGGGTGATCCACCGCGACGTGAAGCCCGACAACATCATGCTGATCCCCGACGAGGACGAGGCCGAGACCGACGCCCCGTGGCACGTGAAGCTGGTGGATTTCGGCGTCGCGAAGGTGCTCCTCGAGGGCTCGAACCCCGTCGAGGAGGAGGCCGCCGGAGTCTCGGCGCTGCGTCGTCCCACGGCGCGCGGCGTGATCCTCGGGACGCCCGCGTTCATGAGCCCCGAGCAGCTCCTGGCGAGCGGCGTCGCCGACCGTCACACGGACCTCTGGGGCCTCGCGGTGTGCGCCTTCGTCGCGATGACGGGGAAGCTCCCGTTCAACGCCACCTCGCTCGGCGACCTGGTGAAGCAGGTGTGCCTGAACCCTCCGCCCGTGCCGTCGCACATGAACCCCGCGGCGCCCCCGGCCTTCGACGCGTGGTTCGCGCGGGCCTGCGCGTCGAACATCGCAGACCGCTTCCCCTCCGGCTCGGAGTTCGCGAAGGAGCTACTGGCCGCGTGCGGCGTGATGCGCCCGTCGCTCATCTCGACCTTGCCGACGCCATTCCCCAACGATCTCACGCCTGCGCGTGGCGTCGCGCCGCTGCCCTCGTGGGGACCCGGTCGACCGACCCCCGTCCGGGGCACCGAGAACCGCAGCCGATCGGGCTTCGAGCCGGCCCCGCCGCGCCCTCGCGGCATCGGATCCGCCACCCCCGGAGGCACGCACGTCGCGGCGAGCGCGACGGAGCACTCCGGTCGTCCGTCTCCCTCGACGGCGCGTCCGGGGTTCTTCATCGGACCTCCGCGCGCGAGCGATCCCGACCGCAGCGGACCCATCGCCGCGCACGTCGACCACCCGCCCGCGTCGCCCGCCGCGCCCGTTGTTCACGCGTCGCCCGCGCCGCTGCCGTCGGTGTTGCTTGACGAGCGCACGCGCGCGGAGCCCGCGCAGGCGGCGTCGCTGCGACCGCCCGCGAAGACGGCGAAGCCCGTCGCGATGATCCCCGAGAAGTCCTCGAAGATCGCGGCGTTCCGGTTCGTGCTGGTGGCCGCGCTCTGCGCCGTCGCGTTCCTGCTCGGCGCGCGCATGCACTGAGGGGAGCGGACGGGGAGAGGCTTCAGCCTCGCATCGCGGCGAGCGCGACGCCGGGGACCTTGAAGAGGCTCGGGGCCGCTTCGAGCGCCACCATGCGCTTCGCGACCTCGTGCGCGTTGCGGTGCGTGATGAACCACGGGGGCTTGGGGAACACCGTGAGCGGCCCTCGCACCACGGTCTTCTCGATGCCTTCGAGCATGAAGGTGTTGTGCACCCACCCGAGGCCGCCCTGGATGTTCTTCAGCGTCGCCGACGGGTGCGCGCCCCACGGGGTGACCACGAGCGCGTAGGCCATCGCGCTCCACTGGTTCACGCCGACGGCGCCGTAGCGGAGCTCCGCGAGCATCTTCTCGAAGGCTTC
Organism: Polyangiales bacterium; assembly: GCA_046351535.1. GTDB lineage: Bacteria > Myxococcota_A > Polyangia > Polyangiales > CAISKJ01. Next base: position 44,774 of record JAXLYG010000037.1, on the reverse strand, counting down.
TTTCGTGGCCGCGTCGGCCTCGGTGCGGGGGTGGATGAACACCACCGCGCTGAGCGTCCCCCAGAGCGTGTCGTTGCAGAAGCGCGTCGCGGCGGCGATGAACTCGGGGCCGTCGCGCTCCTCGAGCGTCGCCTCGCTCACGATGGGGCAGAAGGGCTCCGTCGTGAAGAGCCGCTCGGTCTTGTCGCGCGCGTCGAGCCCGAAGACCAGCGTCCACGGGAGCTCTCCGTCGCCCGCCTCGCCGAGCTTCACGGCGCTCGCGCGGCCTCCCACGAGCGACTCGTAGCGCTCGAAGGCGCCGGGGTAGTAGGCCTTGCGCGGCTTGTACGTCGAGAGGGTCTTCTTCACGCGGGCGAGAAAGTCCTCGCGCGCGGCCCAGTGCTTCGACGTCACGATCATCTTGCCCGCGTTGCAGTTGCACGACGCGTTGTTGGCCACCATCGTGGCCACGTTGTCGGCCATGAACTGGAGCTCCGACTCGCTGTAGGGCCCCGGCACGATGACCACGGGCGTGACGCACCCGAGCTCGCTCGTGATGGGCTTCTTCAAGAGCGGCTCGTCGGCCGCCATGCGGCGCTCGCGCTCGGGGCCCGGCGGGCCCCACACGATGAGGTCGTGCGTGCGGTCGGAGCCCGTGATGTGAACGTCGTCGACGAGGGGGTGGTTCGTGAGGTGCGTCCCCACGTCGGCGCCGCCCTTCATGAACCGCAGGTATCCGCGCTCGATGAGCGGCGCGAAGATGTTCACGTAGTGCTCGTCGAGGTACTCGTTCACCGGGTTGAGCTTCACGACGCAGACGTTGCCGTCGACGAACATCTTGTAGAGCGCGTCCATCGGCGGAATCGAGGCCACGTTGCCCGCGCCGAGCACGAGCGACACGCCGCCCTCGGGGTCGCGGCGCTTGTAGAACGACCCCTGCCTGCGCTGCGCCTCCTCGGGCGTCACGCCGTCGAGGAAGCGCACCTCCGCGCTGAACCCGCCGTAGAGCGCCGCGTCGACCGTCGACGTCGGGAACACCTTCGCCACGCTCTGACCCCGCGAGGTGCGCCCGAAATTCTCGGGGCCCGGACCCGGCGACCCCGTGCGCGCGATGCGCTCGAGCGACTCGGCCAGGAGCCGCAGGTTGCGCACCGTCGCCATCGGACCGGCGAGCCACTCCTCGCTCGACTCGGGCCCCTCGAAGCGCAGCCCCTTGGCCTCGCAGGCCGCGCGCACCCACGCCTCGGCCCTCGCGACCGCGCGCGGGATGCACTCCCGCACCAGCCCCGCGCGCTGCGCAGGGGAGAGCCTCGCGAAGGCGCGGGCGTTGTCTTTGAGCAGTCGGAGCTCGGCGTCGATCTCCTCGTGGGTGCTCGACGCGCTGCTGCGGGCCGAGGCGCTCATCTCGAGCGATGCGTGTTCCATGGCGCGCGACGCTATCACAAGCTTCGCGGCGCGTTGCGCGGGGTGAGGGCCATCGGCTACGGTCGAAGCCGTGTTCTGCCCAAGCTGTGGTTCGCCCAACCCCGACGACGCGAAGTTCTGCAACCAGTGTGGGTGGCGCCTCGCGCCGCCGACGCAGCAGGGCGACGCGTCGCAGAAGGCCCCCACCCGACAGGGCGTCGCGCCCGAGACCGCCGCGTCGGCGCAGGGAGGCCGATCGCAGCAGGGCCACGCGTCGCTCTCGGGGCTCTCGACGCACGACATGGCCGCGGCGATGGTGCAGGGGCCTTCGAAGCGCTCCATGGCCATCGGCGGAATCGCCATCGGCGCAGCGGGTCTCGCGCTCGGCGCCGTACTCGCGTGGCGGCAGACGCGACCGCCCGAGGTGCCCCCCGTGACCCCCGTGGGGCTCATCGGTGAGCCCTCGACGGTGAGCGCGCCGCAGACCGAAGAGAACGACGCGGGGACCATCGTCCCCGTCGACCCCACGCGCCGCGCGTCACCGACGCCCTCGGCCCGCGCGCCTCGCCCCACCAACATCGCCGTCGCACCGCAGGCTCCGACGCCCGCGCGTCCGGTGGCGCATCCCCCGACGCCCGCGCGTCCTGCGACGGCGCCGACGGGCGAGCGCACCGCGTCGGGCAACACCATCGTGCGCGACGGCAACGGCAACACCACCGTGCTCGGCCCCGACGGACAGCCCCTCGTACAGCTCTCGCCGGGCAACGCGCAGCCCGCGCCGAACCCCGATCCCGACGGTGATCCCGACGACCCGACGCCGCCGTCGAACCCCGCGCCGACCGCGACCCCTCCCGCCGCCGAGAACGGCGTCATCGAGCGCGGACCTCGCACCAGCGCGGGCGGCTATCACCCCGGCGACGAGACCGACGCCACGGGCACCATGGACCCGCAGGCGTTTCAGTTCGTGTACCGCCACTATCAATCGCAGATCGCCGCGTGCTGGCAGACCGCGTCGCGCACGCACGACGTGTCGGGCGTCACGGTCGTTCGTGTGCGGGTCGCCGAGGCCGACGGCCACGTGAGCCGGACGCGCATCGTGTCGGACTCCACCCACGACGCGGGGCTTCAGGCGTGCGTGCAGAACGCCATCCGCGGGTGGCGATACCCACGGCCCGCGGGCGGAGACGTCGAGGTCGACTATCCGCTTCGCTTCGGGACGAACACCCGCTGAGCGCTCACACGATCACGAGCCGTCGACGCTCGCGCGAGATCGACTCGGGGTCGCGCGGACGGATGGGTGCCGAGACCGCGCGCTTCGCCGCGGGCTTCCACGCCGCGAAGTCGTTGGGGAGGGGGCCCGGGAGCGTCGGCTGCGCCGTGCGCTCGAGGAGCTGAAACGCGTTCGAGGCTTCGAGCGTGAGGGGCTCTCCGCGCGCCGCGCCGCCGCCTTCGAGCCACCGCGTCGCGCGCTCGTGGCTCGCGAGGAGCGACGGATGTTGCGGGTCGACGGCGATGCCCTTCTGCAAGCGATCGAGGGCGTCGTGGTGGTCGCCGCGCGCCGCCGCCACGCAGGCGAGGTAGTTGTACACGACGCCGGGCAGCGGGTGCTCGAGCGCGAGCGCGCGGGCGAGGTGCTCCTCGGCCTCGTCGAGCTCGCCCGCCTCGTAGAGCGCGACGCCGAGGTCGAGGTGCGCGAGGCTGTGATCGCCGAGGCGCTCGAGGATCGCGCGCCGCTCGGCCACGCCCTCGCGATAGAGCGTCTTGAGCCCCTTGTTCTCGTCGAACCACCGCGCCATGCGCTCGGCGTCGTCGGCGGAGGCGTCGAAGGGGACCTTGAACTCTTGAAAATCCCCTGAAAAATAGACCTCTCGCTGGAGCCAGCCCGCGGCCTCGGCGTCGTGAAAATCGCGCGTCCCGGGGTACACCGACAGGCACGAGAAGAGGCACTCGTGGGGCTTCGCGCGCTCCAGAAAGCGCAGCGTCTCTTGAAACTCGTTCCACCCCTCGGAGCGGTTGCCCACCATCATGTAGTAGCGAACGCGGATGCCGTACTTCTTCGCGAGCTCCGTCGACGCGATGATCTCATCGACGGTGATGCGCTTGTCGATCGCCGAGAGCACCTTGGGCGAGCCCGACTCGACGCCGAGGCTCATGCGCTGACAGCCCGCGAGGCGCATCTCGTAGAGGAGCTCGTCGGAGAGCACGTCGACGCGCGTGTCGCAGCTCCACACGAAGCGGAGCTTGCGCGCGCGGATCCCGCGGCAGAGCTCGATGACGCGCTTCTTGTTGGTGGTGAAGGTGTCGTCCTTGATCTGGATCATCCGCACGGGGAGCCGCGCGAGCGCGGTCTCGAGCTCGTCGAGCACGCGCGCGACGGAGGTGCCTCGAAAGCCGCGCCCCCACGTCGTGTCGGCGCCACAGAAGGTGCACTGCCAGGGGCATCCCCGCGACGTCATGAGGATGTGCGTGTCGAACCAGTCGAAGACCGACGCGAGGCCGTCGATGTCCTTGAGGTTCTCTCGCTCGGGGCCGCGGGTGATCGCGCCCTTCTCGCGGACCCACGCGCCCGCGAGGCCCGCGAGGGGCTTCGCGTCGGTGAGCCGTTCGATGAGCTCGGCGAAGGTCGCCTCGCCTTCGCCCGTGACGACGGTGTCGATCTCGGGGTGGTGCGCGAGCATCTCGCGGGCAAGGGGCGTCGCGTGGGGGCCGCCGATCACGATGTGGGCGCGCGGGTGTCGCGTGCGGATCTCGCGCGCGACGAGGGCGACGCCGCGGCGGTTGGCCGTCCAGCACGACATGCCCCAGAGCTCGGCGTCGAGGGAGGCGACGACGTGCTCGACGTGCTTCCACGCGAAGCCTGAGAGGTTGAGCACCTTCACGTCGTGGCCCGCGCGGAGGCACTGCGCCGCGAGGGTGAGGAGCCCGAAGGGGATCTGAAAGAAGTCGGGGTCGAGGTCGCCGGGCTGGATGTCTCCGGGCGGTCCGTCGACGGGGTCGGGGACCTCGCCGCGGAGGGGGATCTTCCACGGCGGCGCGTAGAGGAGGACGATGCGCATGGGCCCGCGAGCGTACCGCACGTTCGCGCGGTCGATGCGCCGTCGTCGCGGGGTTCAGCCCTTGAGCGTGGCCTGGCCGCGCTTCCACGCGACGGGGCAGAGCTCGCCGGTCTGGAGGGCGTCGAGCACGCGCAGCGTCTCGTCGACGTTGCGGCCCACGGCGAGGTCGTTGACGCTCACGTGACGGATGACCCCCTCGGGGTCGACGAGGTAGGTCGCGCGCAGGGCCACGCCGTCGGTCTTGTGCAGCACCCCGAGCGCCGTCGAGAGCTCGCGCTTCGTGTCCGCGAGCATCGGGAAGGGGAGGCTCTTGAGGTCTGCGTGGTGCGTGCGCCACGCGAGGTGGACGTAGTGCGAGTCGGTGCTCGCGCCGAGCACCTGCGCGCCGCGCTCCTTGAAGGCCGCGTCGAGGCGCCCGAACTCTGCGATCTCCGTGGGGCACACGAAGGTGAAATCCATGGGCCAGAAGAAGAGCACCAGCCATCGGCCGGGGAAGCTCGCGTCCGTGATCTCTGCGAACTCCTTGCCCGCTTCGAGGCTCACCACGGACTGGAGCTTGAACCCGGGGAGGCGGTCACCAACGGTCAACATCGTCATACTCCTTGCGCGTCACAGCGGGGCGCCGCGGTCGCTCCGCGGCCCATCGCGCAGGTGAGATGCGCGTCTCCCGTCGGCGGGTCCGCGCCGTCGTGCTCAGTCTTCGCGCGCGTGCTCCGAACCGCAGGCGAAGCACATGAAGCCGTGCTCGGTCACCATCGCCTCGCTCGAAGGCACCTCCGCGCCGCACTGAACGCAGACGGCGTAGGGCTCGTTCTTGCGGTTCATCGTCGTCGCGACGGGGGCGCTGCGGTAGTGCGCGGGCGCCGCCGCGAAGCCCGGCGCGTGCGTGTGGAGCGCGTTCATCAGGGCGACGACCTCGTCGCGGTCGACCCAGACGCCGCGGCACCGCTCGCACACGTCGAGGGTGACGCCCACGAAGCGCACGGTCGCGAGCTGCGGTCGCGCGCAGTTCGGGCACGCGATGACGAGCTTCGCGTCGACCGTGACCCGCGGCGCGCTGTAGAGCGCTGCGCACACCTCGCTCGCGGCGAAGCTCGGGTGCAGCGCGGAGAGCTCGGACTCGTCGTACCAGACCCCGCAGGCCTTGAGGGTCGTGCAGCGGTCGACCCACGCCGTGCCCCCGTCGGGGCGCGGGACGTCATAGCGGAGCATCCGAGAGCCGCAGCGGGCGCAGTCCATGGGCCGAGACGGTCTCGCATCGATGGCCGCGGTTCAAGGCTCTGCGAGGCTGGGGTAGCATCGCGCGCGATGAACACGCGCCGTCTCGCGCTCGTGGCGCTCCTCTCGCTCGGATGCTCCGACGAGGTCGCGTCGCGCGACGCCTCCGTCGACGCGGCCGATGTCGCGCCCGCCGACGTCGCGCCCGCCGACGTGGCGCCGCTCGCCGTCGTGCGCGCCGAGGCGCCGCTCCTTCGCTACGTCGACCCGCTCATCGGGACGGGCGGCGACGGCTTCGGCACCGGGAGCGCATTCCCCGGCCCGCAGCGCCCCTTCGGGCTCGCGCGCCCCGGCGCCGACACCACGAACGCGAGCGGCGACGCGGTGAGCTACGCGCACTGCGCGGGCTACGCGTATTTCGACACGCACGTCTCGGGCTTCAGCCAGCTCCACGCGCACGGCACGGGCATCGTCGACTACGGGACGCTCGGCTTCATGCCCGTGATCGGGATGACCGCCGCGAAGACCCGTCAGCGCGGCCGACTCGCGGCCTTTCAGCACGCGCGCGAGACCGCGAGGCCGTCGTACTACCGCGTCGTCTTCGACGGGAGCGAGGTCGCCACCGAGGTCACTGCGACCGACCACGTCGCGCTCTACCGCGTGACCTTTCCGCGAGGCTCTGACGGCAACGTGCTCTTCGACGTGGGCCACGCGCTCACCGACGTGCGCGTCACCGACGGGAGCGTCGAGATCGACCGCGCGACGAGCGAGCTGCGCGGGCGCGTCCACCTCGAAGGGAGCTACTCCGACCGCGTGGGCGGCGTCGACGCGTACTGGGTGGCGAAGCTCTCTCGCCCGCTCACCCGCGCCGCGACGTGGTCTGACGGCGCGCTCGACGCGCGCGGAGGCAGCCACACGGGCGCGAGCGTCGGCGCGTACGTTCCCATCGACACGAGCGCAGACGGCGCGGTCACGGTCGCGATCGGGCTCTCGCTCACCGACCTGGAGCACGCGCGCGCGAACCTCGCCGCCGAGGCCGCGGACCTCGATTTCGACCGCGTGCGACGCGAGGGCGAGGCGCAGTGGGAGTCGCTCCTCGGGCGCGTGCAGGCGTCGGCGCGCGGCGAGGCGAGCCTGCGGACGCTCTACACGGCCGTCTATCACACGCTCCTCATGCCGACGCTGCTCTCGGACGTCGACGGGTCGTACCGCGGCGTCGACCGCGCGCCGCACCGCGCGGAGGGCTTTCGGTACTACAGCGACCTCTCGCTCTGGGACACGTTCCGCACCGAGCACCCGTGGCTCACGCTCGTGTACCCCGAGTATCAAAGGGATTTCGTGCGCTCGCTCCTCGCGATGGCCGACGTGCTCGGGTACTTCCCGAGGTGGCCGCTCGCGACGGGTGAGACGGGGGGAATGCTCGGCGACTGCGGCGCGCTCATGGTGGCCGACACCTGGCTCCGCGGCCTGCGCGACTTCGACGTCGCCCGCGCGTGGGAGATCGCGCGCCGCTCGGCCTTCAGCACCCCGACGCGCCGCTCGTCGCTCGACGAGTACATCTCGCTCCGCTACGTGCCCGTCGAAGCGGGCGGGTCGAGCGCCTCGCTCACGCTCGAGTACGCCTACGCCGACGGCGCCCTCGCCGCGATGGCCCGCGGCCTCGGCCACGACGCCGACGCGACCGCGCTCCAGCAGCGCTCCGCGGCGTATCGCAACCTCTGGGACCCCGCGCAGCGCTTCATCGTCGGGCGCCTCCGCAGCGGCGCCTTCGCGACGGCCACGAGCAGCACCGCGTGGCAGCCCTTCTTCGCGGAGGGAGGCGTGTGGCAGTACCTCTGGTACGCGCCGCACGACCTCGACGGCCTCGCCGCGATGATGGGCGGGCGCGACGCGCTGATCGCGCGCCTCGACGAGATGTTCGAACTCTCGATGAACGCCCCGCGCACGCCGCTCCCCGATCGGTACTACTGGCAGGGCAACGAGCCCGACATCCACGCGCCGTGGATCCCGTCGCACTTCGACGACGCGGCGCGCGCGTCACGCTTCGTCGACTGGGTGCGCACCTCGCGCTTCGGCGACGGCCCTGACGGCATCCCCGGCAACGACGACGCGGGCACCATGAGCGCGTGGTACGTGTTCGCCGCGCTCGGCGCGTTTCCGCTCGCGGGCACCGACGCGTGGCTCCTCGCGGCGCCGTCGGTCACCGAGGCCACCGTCACGCTCGCGGGCGGCGCGACGCTGCGCGTGCGAGCCCCCGACGCAGGCACCGGCGCGCTGCGTCCCACGGCGATCCGCTGGAACGCTGCGCCGCTCGCGCACCCGAGGCTCACGCACGCCGAGATCGCGCGCGGCGGTGAGCTCTCCTTCGAACTCGCGCGATGAGCGCACGACCCCGATGAGAACCGTCAACCTCCGCACTCCGCCGCTCCCGCTCCTCGTCGACAGCGAGACCTTCGATGACTTCTCGTGGTGCGAGAGCACCACGCTGGAGTGGCGCGCGCCCGCCGACGCGGTGACGCTCACGCCCTTCGACGACGAGCTCCCGCTGCGCTGGGCCTTCGTGTTTCGCAGCCCCTGGAGCGCGCTCCCCGCGGAGCACGCGTGGCTCCACACGGGGCGCGAGCAGGCGCGCGCGATCGGCCTCGACGACGACGCGATGGCCCTCGCGCCCTACGCCATCGACGACGCGACGGACCTCCTCTGGGAGCACCGCCGCTCGCCGACGGAGACCTTCTGGCTCGCCGCGGACAACACCAACGCGCTCTTCTGGGCCCTCCACGACTGGGCGCACTATCACAACCACGGACCCTTCACCGACCGCCCGTCGACGGAGCTTCAGTGCGACTCCGCCGCGCTCGTGTGGCTGTGGATCAACCGTGATGTGATCCCGCTGCCCGACGCGCACTGGGAGGCGATTCGACAGGGAGCGTACGAGGGTCAGCTTCGGTTGTGCGTGAAGGACGGACCCACGGCGTGCCCGCCGCCCGATCTGCTGGCGTCGTCCGAGAGGCTCCGCGCGCTGGCGGACGAGGTCACTCGAAGAGCCGCATCGTCGCGGTGAAGAACGCGCGCGTGGTGCGAACGGCGAAGCCCAGTTCGAACCACAGCACCACCAGCGCGAGCGCGAAGGCCGCGCCCGCGGAGACCTTCACGCGCAGCGCGTCGGGCCACGGCGGGAGCCTCTCGAAGAGGCGCTCGAGGAGCTCGACCACGCGCTCCTCGACGTCGAGCTCCGCGGGCGCGGGCACGAGGTCGGGGAGCTTGATGGGCCCCGCGCTCTGCGTGTCGTTGGCGGGCTGCGCGGACTGCGACATCCACGACGGTGTCGTGGGCGGCGCGGCTTCGAACGACGGGTCCTTCGCGGCCTCGGGGATGATCGACGGGACCTCGTAGACAGGCTCCGCGGGGGGCGGCTCGACGCGAGAGACCCTCGGCGGCGCGGCGGTGTCCGCGAAGGTGAGCGTCGGGAGCTGGACGAACGCGTCGACGGGCGGAGCGGTGTCGTTGGCCGGCGCGTCGAGCTCGGGGTCGTCGAACGAGAGCGGCGGCAGTGAGCGGGCAGGGTGGGCCATGTCGTTTCCTCGGTGGCAGCACCCATTGAAACGGCGAGCGCGCGAGAGACCTTGAGCCTCCGCGCGACGACTACGGCACGCGCAGGAGCGATCCCTCAGAGAGCGTCGCGCCGCGCCGCCACGCGATGAGCTCGGCGGCGATCGAGACCGCGATCTCGTCGGGCGAGCGCGCGCCGATGGAGACCCCGAGCGGCATGCGCACCCTCGCGATATCGGCTTCGGAGAAGCCCTTCGCGGCGAGTCGCGCGCGCGTCCTCAAGGCCTTGGCGCGGCTGCCGATGCCGCCGACGAAGGCGTAGCCCTCGCGCAGCGCCCACTCGACGGCCTCCTGATCGAGCTGGTGCTGGTGGGTCATCACGATCACCGCGCCGCCGCGCCCGACGTGCTCCGAGAGGGCCGTCCACGAGGCCACGATCACGCGCGCGTCGGGGAGCCTCGCCGCGTCGGCCCAGCCCTCGCGCTCGTCGACCACGGTGACCGCGAAGCCTACGCGAGAGAGCAACGGCGCGAGCGCGGTCGCGACGTGACCCGCGCCCACGATGCCCACCGGACGCGCCGTCGCGAGCGCCTCGAGGAGCACGTCGACGCCGCCGCCGCAGCACATCCCGAGGGATGCGCCGAGGTTGAACGACCGCACCGTCGGCGCGTCGTCGTCGCCTTCGAGCGAGTCCATCATCGCGCGCAGTACGGCGCGCTCGAGGGCGCCGCCGCCCACGGTGCCCGCGCAGATTCCGTCGGCCGCGAGGAGAAGTTTCTGACCGGGCGTAGAGGGGGCGCTCCCTCGCGTCGCGATCACGGTGGCGACGACGACGCGGACGCCTCGCAAGAGTCGCTCGGAGACGAGGTGCAGGAGCGCCGCGGTGGTGGTCGCCGCGGGACGCGGGAGCGAGTCGTCATCGCGCGCGTCGACGTCGACTTCGACGGAGCCCGAGGCGCGCATCAGCCCCCGGTCGCGCGCATGTTCACGCGCCGCGCGGTCTCTTCGGTGCAGCCCTTCCAGCGGTCGTCGGGCTTCATCGCCCAGGCCTCGCGGAGCCGCGCGCTCACGACCTCGGCGTCGGCGCCGTCGCGCAGGTCGTCGGCCACCGACACGCCGTCGTTGGTCGAGAGGCAAGGCCGGAGCATCCCGTCGCTCGTGGCCCTCAATCGGTCGCAGCCCGCGCAGTACGTGTCCGTCGAGCCGGTGATGAAGCCCACGCGGCGCCCGCTCCCGTCGCGCGCGAGCACGTATTTCGAAGGTCCGCGGTCGGGGTCTCGCTCCCCCGGCGCGTCGACGAGGAGCCCCGCGAGGAGCGCCCGCTGATCGGCCGCCGACACGAGCTTGTCGCGCCAGATGCGCCCGCCTTCGCCGACGCCCATCACCTCGATGAACCTCGGCGTGATGCCCCGCGCCCACGCCCACGCGACGATGCGATCGAGCTCGTCGTCGTTCTCTCCGCGGAGCACGACGGTGTTGGTCTTCACCTCGTCGAAGCCCGCCGCGACGGCCGCGTCGACGCCGCGCAGCACCGCGGAGAGGTCTCCGCCGCGGGTGATGCTGCTGAAGCGCGCGGCGTCGAGGGAGTCGAGCGACACCGTGATGCGCTGGAGACCCGCGTCGCGGAGCGGCTTCGCGAGGCGCTCGAGGCGCGACGCGTTGGTGGTCATCGCGAGGTCGTCGACGCCGAGCGCGCGGACCCGCGAGATCACGTCGACGAGGCCCTTGAAGAGCAGCGGCTCGCCGCCGGTGATCCGCACGCGGCGAACGCCCGCGCGGACGAGGCCCGCGACGAGCGTCTCCCACTCTGCGACGCCGAGGCGATCTTCGGCGGGGAGGTACCCGTCGAGCATCGAGGGGCGGCAGTACACGCAGGCCATGTCGCAGCGGTCGGTGACCGAGATGCGCACCGAGCGCGGCGAGACGTGCTCGACGGCGAGCTGGGGCGATTCCGGGCGCGAGGCGATCACGGGGAGCGCGTAGACCATGACGTTCTGGTGGGCGCTACTCTGGGGCGCTACAGGGCGGCATGTAAAGCGCCCTCTCGACCGTGGCCGCGTCGAATATGACCGCGCGCAGTCGGACGGTGCGGCGAGGGGAGTACTTCGAATGTACGGGGGAGGGAGGAGCGCGGCCGGTCCGCGGCCCGTCGAGCGCCGCGGACGGTGAGGGAGCGTTCAGCGCGACGAGCAGGCGCTGTTCGACGTGGTGTACACGTTGAGCGGCGTGATCGTGCAGGACCCGTCGGCGGCGATGACGACGTTGGCGACCTTCCAGAACGTGTTGCCCGTGCAGTTTCCCGAGGAGGTGCCTGCGAGGGGGAGGCTCGCGAAGATCACGCTCGGTGTGGTCCCTGCGGTGGGGCCGCAGTAGATCTTCACCGTCGCCGTGCGGCCCGCGCCGCGCGCGTAGTTGTGCACGCCGACGGTGTAGGTGGTCCCCACGGTGGGGGTGTTCACGCGGATGTTCTCGGGGCCGTTGGCCGTGACGTTGTCGACGTCCTGGCTGGCGCCCCAGGTCGGGTTCATGTTGGCGTAGTGGCAGTCGTTGGGGGTGCTGAACCACGCGCCGCTCACGTTGTTGTGCAGGTGCACGTCGACGTCGCCGGTGCCGTTCCACGAGAGCTCGACGCGGAGGCCGCGGGAGTTCGCGGTGACGTTGAAGGCGCACGAGCGCATCTGTCCGAGCCCGTCGATGCCGCTCACCTGGATGCGATAGACGCCCACGATGATCGGGTTGAACGACTCGGTGGTCGAGGTCGCCGGGGTCGGCGCGAAGCGCGCGGTCGTGGCGCCGCCCGACGGGGCCGACACGATCGACCAGTTGAAGCTGCTGAGCACGCCCATCGTGGCGACGGTGAAGCTCTGCGTGTCGCCGGCCCACATGCTCGTGTCGCCGGGGCAGGTGATGGTGCCCATGCACATCTCGTCGACGGAGCCGTTGCAGTTGTCGTCGAGGCCGTTGCAGATCTCGGCGCTGGGCGTTCCGGGCGTGCAGGTCTGCACGGCGCCGCGGACGCAGCCGGGGACGGTGCGACGGCACGCGCCGACGCCGCAGGAGATGTCGGGGATGCCCTCGTCGATGAGCGCGTTGCAGTTGTTGTCGCGCCCGTCGCAGGTCTCGCTCGTCGTGCAGGCCGTGCAGGTCCCCGTGCCGTTGCAGGTGCTCGACACGGGCGGCGACCAGCGAACGGAGCTGTTGGCGCGCACCGCGCCCGCGGTGTTGAAGGCGAACTGGTCGTAGCGGGTCCCGTCGGCGCGCTGGATGCCCACGGTGGCGCTCGATCCCGAGGCGCGCGCGTCGCCGACCATGTCGCCGAAGAGCACGTTCACGGCCTGCGTCGACTCTTCGAGCACGGCTTCGAAGTTGAGTGACGCGCCGAGGTCGCCCGAGGAGCCGCGGTCCTGGAGGTCGGTGTTGGCCCACTCCACGACGAAGATGCGACCGGGGGCGCGACCGAGCACGGCCACGCAGACGCCTTCGGGGCGCGTCTGGAGGTCATCCCAGTAGGCCATGATCGCGTCGCCGATTCCCGCGCTCGGGAGCGCGGTGTTGGTCCACGTCGTGGGCGCCGTCGGGAACCCGAGGAGGCCGTTGGTGCTGAAGCCGACCTGCGTGTAGGTCGTGCCGTAGAGCGCGAAGGGGAAGGGCAGTGTGACGGTCGCCGCGCCGTCCGCCGTGGCGGTGAGGTACCGCGTCGCGCCCGGCACGGAGCACGCGTCGATCCATCCGAGCGAGGAGGTGTCGCGGGTGTATGCGCCCGTACCGAGGCCGCACACGGCGCCCGAGGGGAGGTAGCTCACGCGGGTGCAAACGGGCGCGCCCGTTGCGCAGGAGATCCGACCGAACTCGCAGACGTTGCCCGTGCTGCACGTCGCACCCTCGTTGCAGGGGACGCAGTTGCCCACGCTGTTGCAGACGCTGCGCGGCGCGCAGGTCGTGCCTACGGGGAGCGGCCCGGCGTCGACGCACACGGGGGTGAGCGGGTGCGAGCACGAGATGACGCCGCGGCGGCACACGCCCGACGTGAGGCACGAGCTGCCGGCCTGGCAGCGGTAGGGCGACTCGACGGGGCGGCAGCGGAACTGGAGCTCCATCGATCCGAGGGCGGGCGCGAGGTTCGCGTCGGGCCCGGGGTCGAAGTACGCCGTGAGCTCGACGAAGCGCGCGTGCCCGAGGTGCGGTGACGCCGCCGTGAGGATGTCGCCGAGCTCGTAGCCCGAGGTGCTCGGCGCCGTGGTCGTGGCGCGGGGCGCGTCGGGGAGCCTGATCGCCGTGGCCGTCGCGAGGTCGGCCGCGGTGTCGGCCGCGCGGACCTCCATGCGGATCGAGGCGCCGCCGGGCACGTACGAGCTGTAATTCAAGAGGCCCCAGGTCGGGATCGTGGGGACCGCGCCCGCGGGGCACGAGGCTTCGAAGGAGCGGCGGTAGGTGCCCGCCTCGCAGAACTGATCGTTGGAGGTCGGCGACCAGCGGAAGGCCGCGCCCGACGTGACGACGTTCGGGGTGTTGTAGCCCACGAGGTCGAAGCGGGTCCCGCCGCCCTCCTGCACGCCGATCGTGGCGCTGCTGCCGGTGGGGAGGTCGCCGTTGCCCTGCATGGTGTTGTAGAGCACGTCGACGGCCTGCGTGGCCTCGCTCAGCACGATCTCGAAGGTGAGGTGCGTCGCGGCGTCGGCGACGGGATAGAACGCGGCGTCGGCCCACTCGATCACGACGCGGCGGCTCGGGGCCGTTCCGACCGTCGCGACGCAGACGCCCGTGCGCATGAGGAGGTCGTCCCAGAACGCGAGCACCGCGTTGGGGGCCGAGGGCGCGGGGAGCGTGGTGTTCACCCACTGCGAGGCCGAGAGCGAGAACTGCGCGACGCCGTTGGGGTTGATGTTCACCGTGCGATACGGCACGCCCCAGTACGAGAACGAGAAGGGGATCGCGACGGTGGCGTTGCCCTCGTCCGCGCCCGCGAGCACCGTCTGGCTGCCCGCGGCGGCGCACGCGTCGATCCAGGTGAGCGTCGAGGTCGAGCGCGCGTAGGGGCCGCCGGGGCGGTTCTCGCAGAGGGGCTGCACGCCGCCCGCGGGCGTCGACGAGGGGCAGAACACGGCCTGCGGGAGCGTCGAGACCGAGACGAAGGTCGAGCCGGGGAGCGAGTCAGTGGGGGTGATGCAGTCGACGAAGTGCTGGCAGGTCGGGTCGCACTGGCCGTAGCAGGGCGAGACCGCGCCGATGACGCGCGCGCCGGGGGCGTCGCTGAGGGCCTCGCACTGCGACCACGAGCCGCTGCGGCAGACGCGCTGGCCGAGGTGACACACGCCCTCGGGGCTGACCTCGGTGGTGTCCGTCGCGAGGTTGCAGGGGACGGGCGTCTCGTCGGGGTCGCAGGCGCAACCCGTGGCGGGGCGGAGGCACGCGCGGCACTGGTCGGTGACGAGGGGATCCTGGTCGTCGCAGTCGGGGCCGGGCACGCAGCCCGTTCCGAAGCCGTCGTGATCGAGGTCGACGCAGGAGCTCGTGAGCACGACGGGGGGAGGCGGGTCACCGGGGTTTCCGCCGGAGCTGATCGCTCCTGGAGCGCGGTTGCCGACGTCGGCGCAGGAGGCCACCAGCATCAGGGTGAACCCCAGGGAGAAGACGGCGCGGCGCAGGCCGGAGACACGACTCATTTGATTCCTCCAGTCGTGTCGTTGGAACGGCGGTCACGACTGGCGACTTGAGCGAGGCCGCGGCGAATTCTCCCCCGCGCCGAAGCGTGGCGCTGTTGTTCCCGCCGCCGTCGAGGGTAGAGTCGCGCCCCGCTGGAGAAGCCGTGAAATGAGGGAGATCGCGCGAAGGCTCTACGCCGCCACCTCGCTGCTGGTGTTCGTGGTGCTCGCGGGGACGGTGGTGATCCACGGCCTCGGCGCGGGCCGCTGGACGTGGTTCCAGTCGCTCTTTCACACGGTCATTACGCTCTCGACGGTGGGCTACGGAGAGCTCCCCGGGATGGAGCACGACGTCGCGGCGCGGACCTTCTCGCTCGCGCTGATCGTGCTCGGCGCGGGCACGATGGTGTACTTCGCCTCCGTCGTGACGGCCCTCCTCGTCGAGGGCGAGCTCCGCGAGATCTTTCGGAGGAACCGCATGCGCAAGAACGTCGAGACCATGCAGGCCCACGTCATCGTCTGCGGCATCGGGCGCACGGGGCGCCACGTGCTCGACGAGCTCCGCGCCACGCGCAACCCCGTCGTCTGCATCGACGCCGACGCCGAGAAGATGAGCCGCCTCGGCGAGGAGATCCCGGGCCTCGTCTACATCGTCGGCGACGCGACCGAGGACGAGGTGCTCGAAGCCGCGGGCATCCGCCGCGCGCGCGGCGTCGTGGCGGCCCTCACCGACGACAAGGAGAACCTCTACGTCACCCTCACCGCGCGCTCGCTCAACCCCGGGCTGCGCATCATCGCCAAGGCCGTCGAGGCGACCGCCGAGGCGAAGCTCCGAAAGGCCGGCGCCGACAAGGTCGTCTCGACCAACATGATCGGCGGGATGCGCATCGCCAGCGAGATGATCCGCCCCAACGTGACGGAGTTCCTCGACATCATGCTGCGGGACCCCGAGCACGTGCTCCGCATCGAGGAGGCGCAGGTCACCGACCGCAGCCCCTTCGCGGGCCGGACGCTCGGTGAAGCCGCGCTCCGCAAGGTCTGCGACGTGCTCATCGTCGCCGTGCGAAGCAAGGAGGGGCGTTACAAATTCAACCCCGGCGCCGAGCAGGTGCTCCAGCCCGGGAGCACGCTCATCGTGCTCGGCGAGCACACGGAGATCGCCAAGCTCCGAGGCGCCGTCGCGGGCTGAGCGATCGCAGCGTCTCCGTCGCGCGACGCGGGATCGCGTTGACAATCCCCCGTTGCTCGTGGGCCCATCGAGGCATGAAGCGCCGCCCGCGTCCCTCGATCGTCCGCACCGCGATGCCCGCCCTCGCGACCCTGCTGAGCCAGTGCTCTCGCGAGCCTCCGCGCTACGCGCCGAACCCGCCGCCGGTCACCAACGAGCCCCCGCCGCCGCCCCCTCCCGACGCGGGCGTCGCGACGAACCTCGAGCCCGTGCGCATCGATCCCAACAACATCCCGCCGATGCCCCTCGGCGGCGCGCCGATGCCTTCGACCTATCTCCCGAGGCATCCGCCGACGCCCGCGCCGTCGCCCGCGCCTTCACCCGCGCCGTCGGCCGCTGCGCCGTCTCCCGCGCCTGCGATGGGCGCCTCTGCGATGGCTGCGCCCGCGATGGCCGCGCCCGCAGCGCCCGCCGCGAACGACGCAGCGCCGGGGCTCTACATCGTGCACAACCACCCGCCGGGCACGCCGTGTCGTCCGCTCAGCCAGACGGAGATCCGTCAGGCCGCGCAGCAGGCGGGCATCACCCGCTGATCATTCCGATCACTGAATCGCGAGGGGCGTGCACGTGGGCGCCCCGTCGGTCGGCGCGTCGGTGCACACGAGGAGCTGCCTCGGCACGGCGGGTACGCCCGCGACGCGTCCGATCGCGACGGCGGTGAGCACCGCGCGATCCGTCGGCGTCACGCGCACGGTGCCTCGCACGAGGCCCGTACACGGACGCGCGTTCTGCACGCGGACCTGGAGCGCGATCGCCGCGCCAGAGGGCACCTCTGCGTACGCATCTTGAGAGGCGCCCACGGTCGCGAAGGCGCCGTACGCGACGTTGGCGAAGACCGGCGACGCGGCCACGGCGGCGACCGCGGGCTGCGCGGGACGCCCTGCGGCGGCGGGCTGCGCGGGCCTCGCGGCCACTGCGGCGGTGCACACGTCGACGGCGCCGAGACCCGCGAGCGCGTGAAAGAAGCGAACGCGCGCCTTGCCCGCGTCGGGCTGCGCCTCGGAGTCCTGAGAGACCGCGACGGCGAGGCGGGGCGTCCCCGCGGCGAGGCCGTGCACGATGGCGGTGTAGCGCTGGCCCTCGGAGAGCGACGGCGTGTCGAAGGTGAGGAGCGAGGCCGCGTTCGCCGCGGCCGATCGCACGATCACCGGGTGCGCCTGCGGGGTGAGGCGCACGGCGCCCGCGATGGCGCGATACGCGATGCCCTGAACGGCCGCGACCTCGGAGCCGTCGATGAAGACCGAGACCGATGCGGCCGCGCGGTCGGGGGAGGCGTGGATCACGCGAAGCCCTGCGGGCGCGGGCTCCGGCGCTGGCGGGGTATCGCCGCCGGTGGGCGTCGACGCTTCGGTGTGAGGCGGGGCGCCGAGGCTGTCGTGCGGCAGCGCGGGCTGCGCGCCCGCGTTGAGCTGCTCCGCGGTGTACCAGGCGCGAAACGTCGGCGCAGAGCCTCCGCACGCGGTGAGCGCGAGCGCTGCGAGGGTCAGACAGGGAAGGTGAAACGACGTGGCAGGTCGCATGGAATCTCTCGGTGCCTCCTCCAGGCGCGGAGGCGCGACGATACACCACCAGGACTTTTCTAGAACTGTTCTCGAATCTCCATTGTCGGATCGACCCGGCGCACACGCTCGACCCGCCGCCTGTCGAGCGATCCTCGGCGCGTCCTCATCCGAGCGACGCCGCGCGCGGACACGTCTGCGCTGACGCTCCACCCACTCGTCCGACGGAGGTTCCCTCGATGACCCACGATGCCCTCGCTCAGGCCCTTCCTCGCGCCCCCTTCGATCGTCGGTTCTTCACCGTGCTCGGCGTCTCTGCGCTCGTCGTCGGCGCCTCCGCCCTCGGGCTCGTGTCCCTCGCGCGTCGCCACGATCCCCTCGTCGCCAACGCCGACCGCGAAGAGGATCAGCTCCGCGCCGTTCGCGTGCTCATCCAACGCCAGGAGGCCCGCGAGGGCGGCACGGGCTCGCGTCACGCCGGCACCGAAGGCCGCATGGGCCGTCGCGACGCGCCCCTCCGCAATGGCCGCTACGCGATCAGGAGCAACGCCGACGCGCCCCACCTCTCGCGTCAACAGGCGGGTGAGGCCATCGCCAATCGCGGGGTCTTCGCAGCGCTCGGCGCGACCGGCGGCGCTTCGGCGGGCATCGTCTCGCCCTTCGGCGGAATGACCGAGACGGGCACCGGCTACGGCAGCGGCGGAGGCGCGATCGGGATGGGCTCCGTCGGCACGATGGGCCACGGGACCACGGGCGGTCGCGGAGGCTTCGCGCGCGGATCGTCGGGCGCGCATGGAACTGGTTTCGCCGCGCCCGTCGAGGCTGCGCCGGTCATCACCATCGACCCCAACGGACGCTTCGCCACGACCTATCGACCCGGTCACGGCCACCGCGCGTGGTTCGACGCCGCCGTCGCGCGGGGCGAGATCCCCGCGACCACGCGCGACCTCCTCGCCGACCTCGGGTCGCGCGCCGAGCCTCCGATGGACGCGCCCTCGGATCACGCCCTCGACCTCCGCGTCGACCTCGAACGCGGGGCCGTGTCTCCCTCGGGCGGAGACCTCAGGATGCGCCTCGCGCTGCGGGCTTCGGCGGCGCCCGACCTCGCCCGCCCCGTCATGTCGGTGCACCTCGTGATGGACATCTCGGGCTCCATGGCGGGCGACTCCATCGCGAACGCGCGCCTCGCGGCCGAGCAGCTCGTCGGGCGCCTCGCCGACACCGATCACTTCTCGCTCACGACCTTCGAGAGCGACGCGCACCTCCTCGTCACCGAGGGGACCCTCGCGGGACGCAGGGCCGAGATCCTCCGCGTGATCCGCGCCATCGAGGTCGCCGGAGGCACGAACATCTCCGCGGGGCTCGAGATGGGCTACCGCATGGCCTCGCACGGACCCGCGGCCACCGAAGCGAACCGCCTCGTGATGCTCATCTCCGACGGCGAGCCCACCAACGGCGAGACCGACCGCAACGTGCTCGCCTCGATGGCCGCGGGAGCCCTCCAAGACGGCGGCACCGAGACCACCAGCGTCGGCGTCGGGACCTCGTACGACGGCGCCCTCATGAGCGCGATCGCCGACCTCGGCGCGGGCGGCTACTACTACGTCCCCGAGAGCGCGCGCATCGCAGACGCGCTCCGCAGCGAGCTCGACAGCCGCGCGATGCCCGTCGCGCAGGCCGTCGAGGTGCGCGTCAAGCTCGCCGACGGCGTGCAGCTCACCGAGGCCTACGGCTCGCGACGCCTCGACGATCGCGAGGCCGCCGAGGTGCGCTCGCAGGAGCTCGCCCTCGACGCGCGCACCGCCGCGCGAGACCACATCGCCGCCGATCGTCAGCGCGAGCGCCGCGACGGGATGCGCTTCTTCATCCCGGGCTTCGCGCGCGACGACCGACACGCGATGCTCTTCGGTCTGCGGCTCCCGCAGGGGGTCAGCGAGCGCCCCCTCGCGACCATCGAGCTGCGCTACAAGGACCGCGTCACGGGTCGCAACGTGACCGTCGAGCGCCCCGTTCGCGTGCGCTACGCGGCCTCCGACGCGGCGAGCGCGGCGACCCTCGACCCCTCCGTCGCCCGCACGGTGCAGAGCTTCGACGCGGGGCGAACGCTCTCCGCCGCGGCGAGCGCGGTGAACCTCGGCGATCGCGAGCGCGCGGCGGCGCTGCTCACGGAGCGCGAGCAGATCCTTCGAAGCGCCGCGGCGAGGCTCGCGGCCCCCTCGCTGATCGACGACGCCAACAGGCTCGGGCGCGTGCGGGCGCTGCTGGGTGACGCTTCGGCGACGACGCCCGTGGTGCTCGCGATGCTGCTCGACACGACCTCGCGGGGCTTCATGCGGTGAGCGCGATCGCCGTGTGCACGTGCCCCGCGGTGATCGCCACGCGGCCTTCGAGCACGTAGCCCTCGCGGAACTCCCGCGTCAGCGTCTCGGTGAGCCTCACGCGCACCGCGCCCTCCCTCGAAAGCTCGATCACCTCCGCCGCGTCGAAGCCGAAGAACGACTTCACGAAGGGGTGGAGGCACTTGTACACGCTCTCTTTCACGGAGAAGACCGCGGCGGCGAGGGCGCCCTCGTCGAGGCCCGAGCGGGCGAGCGCGGTGAGCTCTCCGCGCGGCGCGAGGTGACGCGCGAGCCGACGGGCGCGGTCGACGGTGAAGGTCTCCTCGCTGTCGACGCCGAGGCCGCGGATCACCCGCGCGTCGGCGATCGCGGCGGAGACGAAGCCCTGCGTGTGGGTGATCGAGCCGACCACGCCGTCGGGCCAAAGGGGCTCTCGCTCCTCGCCGGTCTCGATGTGCCTGTGCGCGTGGTGGCCGTGGCGCACCTTCATCGCCTCGCGCGCGCACCAGCGCCCCGCGAGGTACTCGATGTGACGCTTGCGAACCGCGCCGTGCAGCCGCTCGGGCAGCGTGATGCCGGGGAAGGCCCGCGCGAGGTCGCCCTCCATGTCGTAGAGGTCGATCGCGATGCTGCAACGGGCCACCTCCGCGGGGAGCACCTCGGGGTCGGGAACCGTGTGAAACACCGCGCGCGCTCCTGTCGGTCAGCGGATGTAGGCGCCCACGACCTGATCGTCTTCGCCGCCGAGGGGCACCACGTCGAGCGCGAAGTCGCCCTCGCGCACCCGGTCCGTCGCCGCCACGAGGAGCTGCGCCGAGCGCACCCCGGCGGGCACCATCGCGGCCGAGAAGGCCGCCGCGGGGATGGTGAACGCGCCCGCCGCGCGCGGCACCACGCACGAGACGAGAAGTCCGTTGCCGGGCGTCCCCTGCGGCGGTTCGAGCGAGAGCGTGAGCGAGACGTGGGAGCTGTCGCCGCCCTCCCAGCGCACCTCGAGGCCGCGACCGGCGTTGAGGTTGAAGCCCTGCGCGGGGGCCGTGTGGCGCACGGCCGTAGGCACCTTCGCGGGCGATCGAAACCGATGCGCCGGCACCTCGGCGCCGCCGGCTACGCTGGCCGCGAGACGCGTCCCCGACGGCAACGTGGTTCTCACGGCGGCGCGATACGCACCGCTCGACGAGCAGTCGACGTGGCCGAGCACCTGCCCGCCTGCGACCCACGCTTCCACGCGTCCACCGTCGAGCGAGGGGGGCTCGGTGCCGCTCGTGAGCGACGTCGCCGTGCAGTGCGCGTCGCGGTATCGGAGGTCGCTCACCCTCGCGAAATTCGCCATGAAGGCGGTGATTCCCGGGCCCGGACCGATGCCCACCACGAAGCGCGGCGCGATCGATTCGTCGGGCGGCGGCGGCGTTCCGCGGCACGAGAGTACGGCCATCGACGCGAGGATCACAACGCTGCGCATGGCCGATGCCGTATCGCAGGGGCGCGCTCGCCCGCAAGTATCCCCGGCGGTCGCGTTGACACCCTCGCAACTCCGGTGATCGACTCGCGCGCGATGGCAGACGCGACGACCGCTCCGCGACGAAGGCTTCTCCAGGTGGTTCCCGCGGCGCCGCCGACGCTCTCGTCGCGCCTCGAGGCGATCCGCGACGGACTCGCGAAGCTCGACGAAGACGCCGCGCGCCAGCGCTTCGAAGTCCCCGACCGCGCGCGCCTCCTCAAGAGCACGGCGTCGCTCTGCCCCGAGTGCCTCGCGCACGTCCCCGCGGTCTTCGCCTCCCTCGGCGGGCGCGTCATCGCCTACAAGCGCTGCGACAAGCACGGCCTCTCGCGCGCGGTGATCGAGAACGACGCGCGCTACTTCATGCTCTCGAACCGCGACCGCTGGGGCCGCCGCTACGCCGACCTCCCCGAGCACCGCATCCCGGATTACTCGGCCATTCCCGGGGCTGCGTGCTGCGACCCGGCGACGGGGTGCTGCGACGACTTCACCGACCAGAGCGCGACCAAGACCTGCACCGTGCTCGTCGAGGTCACCGACGCGTGCAACCTCGCGTGCCCCGTCTGCTACAGCGACGCGAAGGGCGACCGGATGATCCCCTTCGAGACCTTTCGCGCGCACGTGCTCGCGATGCTCGACAAGAAGGGCAGCGCCGACTCGGTGCAGCTCACGGGCGGCGAGGCCACGCTGCACCCGCGCTTCTGGGACATGGTCGAGCTCCTCCACGGCGACGCGCGCGTGAAGCGCGTCTACGTGCCCACCAACGGCATCACGCTCTCGAAGGACCCCGCGCTCGTCGAGCGCTTCGCGAAGTATCGCGACAAGCTCATGGTGCTGCTCCAGTTCGACGGCATGACGCGCGAGACCGACCGCGCGATCCGCGACGCGACGCTCGCGGGCGTGCGGGAGCGCGCGCTCAAGGCGCTCGACCGGGCGGGCGTCGCGATGCAGCTCACGATGACCCTCGCGCGCGGCGTCAACCTCGCGGAGGTGGGCGACGTCGTGGGCCTCGGAATGGACACCGAGAACGTGCGCCTCGTGGCGCTCCAGCCCGCGACGTACTCGGGCCGCTACGACCTCGCGCCGGACCCGATGAACCGCCTCACGCTCTCGGACATCGCGACGGAGGTGCTCCGCGCGGCGAGGCTCAGGATGCGCGCGGACGACTGGGCGCCGATCCCGTGCAGCCACCCAGGCTGCGGCTGGATCACCCTGTTCTACAGGCGTTTCGGCGTGCACGAGAACGTCGTGAAGTACATCGACCTCGGGCGCGTGATGGACACCGTGGCCGCCAAGACCGTGCTCGACAAGGGCGAGCTCCAGAGCACCCTGGGCACGGGCGGACCGGGCGCGCTCGCGAAGGCCGCGGGCAAGGTCATCGGCCGCGCGGTGCGTCCGCGGGACATCTTCTCGGTCGCCATCAAGCCCTTCATGGACCGCTTCAACTACGACCAGGACCGCGTGAGCGCGTGCTGTCACCACACGATGGACACGCGCGGAAACCTCGTCTCGTTCTGCGAGTACAACGCGCTCGGGCGGCAGGGCGACGGGTGGGAGCGCTTCCCCGTGATGGGCTGAACGAGACCGCGATCAGTTCAGGTCGATGCCGACGATGGCCTTGAGGATCCAGTCGTCGGGGCCGATGAGCCCGTGTCCGAGGGCGACGTTCACGTCCCACGAAATGGTGCGGTTCTGCCCCGAGAAGTCGAGGGCGCCGAAGAGCCAGTGGCTCTGCTCGGAGACCGGCGAGAACGCGAAGAGCGGACCGAGGCCCGCGAAGTACTCGGGGCCGATCGCGAGCCACGGGAGCGGCGAGAGCGCGACCTTCAGCGCGGGCTCGGCCTCGACCTGGCCCGCGGAGCCGCCCGCGAGGTCGACCCCGATGATCGGGTTGAACGACGCGTAGAACCAGCGGTAGCGGAAGTCGATGATGGGGCGGATCTCCCACGCGACGCGCGACGCTTCGTACTCCGACGAGACGAAGCCGATCTCCTGGTTGAGCGAGAGGCCGAGGGTCTCGCCGAGGAGGCGCTCGGGCCAGCGGACCTTGAGCCTCAGCTTCGCGCCCACGAAATCGAAGGCGCCCTCGGGTCTGATCGCGGTGATGAAATACATCCCCGCTTCGGCCCACGGGGTGAGGCCCAGGTGGGGCTCGAAGGTGATGCGCCCGACGCCGTCGGTGGGGAGCTCGCCCGCGCCGTTGCGCGCCGTCTCGCGCGTCGTCGTGTAGTTGAGGTGCGTCTCGATGCCGGGGCGCATCGGCGTCGCGACCTGCGAGTCGTAGACCTGGATCTCGAAGATGTCCTGCGCGTGCGCGGTGGAGGCGGTCAGGAGCAGCGGGACCGCGGCGGCTAGCGCAGGGAGGATGCTCCCGGCTGAGAAGGCCATGGGAAAGAGACTCCGTGTGATTGATGAAAGTGAGAGTCACTCTCATCTATGTGACGCGGAGGTTGAGAATCAAGGGGTGACTGTCACAAACGCTCGACGAGAGAAGGCCCGGTCAGCCTTCGTCGCCTTCGAGGCGCTTGATGGTCTCGTACATCTCTCGCGCGGTGACGTAGTGGAGGAAGCGCGTCCGCCCGTCGCTCCATTCGCGTTCGAGGATCGAGAGGAGGCGGTCGAAGGGACCTCCCTCGTCGAGGAACCACCCCGGCGCGTCGCCGTTGCAGCCGTGCGCGTGGAGCTTCACGAAGCGGTGGTTGGGCGCGCCCTTCACAGCAGGCGCCCAGTTGAGCCACGCGCGCGCCCTGTCTTCGAGCGGAATCGGGCTCTCGGGCTCGAGCATCCCCGCCTCGATGCGCGGGAGAACGCCCTTCGCGCGAGAGCGCCAGTGGAGCCCGAGCGGTCCCGGGACGAGCATCAGCTCACCCGCTTCGCGATGCGTCCCCACGGCGACGGGGCGGCCCGTGTCGTGACCGCGCGAGAGGCCCTCGCGACCCTTCGCGTAGTAGATCGTGTTCACCACGCGTCCCTGCGCGGGCGAAGGGACGCACGGCAGCGTCATGTCGACGTAGCACCCCGTCTCGACGAGCACCGAGAGCTCGTTCGGGACGCCGCAGTACAAGCCCTCGGGGTGCGAGTTGTCGAGCGCCCAGTTGCCGTGGATGAACGCGTACTCGACGCGTCCGTCGGCGCCCCTTCGCAAGAGCCCGTGGTGCTCGTGGAGCGTGCGCGCGAAGTCCGTGAGCGTACTGCGAAGGTTCGCTGCGTCGTCGCGCTCGTGGTGGAGGTGGACCTCGACGTCGAAGAGACCCTCTCGCACGCGCGTCGTGAGCGCGTCGAGGTGCTCGGGGCGATACTCCTCTACGGGGAAGAAGAGCGTGCGCACGGGCGCGCGGCCGAAGGTGTCGCAGTGCCTCCTCGCGAGGCGCGGATACTCGTCGACCCAGCGCCCGACGCGGTGCCGCTCCTGATCGAGCGTGGCCTTGCGCCAGCGCGGTTCGAAGTGGTCCGCGAAGCACACGTAGAGGTGCAGCGCGCGCGAGGGGTCGGGGCGCTCCCTTCGAAGCGCGTCTCTCGCGAGGTCCGGGGCCCAGAGGCGGACGCCGCGCGAGTCGGCGCGCGCGATGAGCGAGTCGAGGCGTTGTCGGGGTGTGTTCATCGTGCGTGTGCCGCGAGGCAGAGGTCGAGGAGTCTCCGAGCGCGCGCGTCCCACGAGTCGTTCGCGAGCGCCTCCGCGCGGGCGTCGCGTCGGTCGCGCGGGCCCGCGAGGCAGCGCTCCGCGGCCGCGACGAAATCATCGGCGGTGTCGGCGAGCGCGACCTCGGGCGCGAAGCGCGCCACCTCGGGCAGCGAGGTCGCCACGACGGGCTTGCCCGACGCGAGGTACTCGCGGAGCTTGAGCGGATTGATCGATCGCGTGAGCTCGCTGCGCACGTATGGGAGTATCGCCACGTCGAAGGCCGCGAGCGCCTCGGGCAGGTGCGCGTAGGTCACCGCGCCGAAGCGTCGGACGTTGGGCAGCGCGAGGCGCGGGTCGGGCGTCGCGTCGTGCGGACCGACGAAGACCACGTCCCAGTCGGGGCGACGTCGCGCGACGGCCGTGACGAGCT
The DNA here is from genome assembly GCA_046351535.1 of Polyangiales bacterium. Lineage (GTDB taxonomy): Bacteria > Myxococcota_A > Polyangia > Polyangiales > CAISKJ01. Next base: position 19,307 of record JAXLYG010000037.1, on the reverse strand, counting down.
CCACGTCGAGCCGCGCGTCGAGGAGCCCGAGATACCCGAGCACGGGCCTTCCCCTTCGAACGCCGTCGAGCGGAACCGTCGCGGGATCGCTCGCTCGACCGAGGTGCTCGAGGTCGACGCCGTGCGGGAGCAGCTCCGTGGGTCCCTTGCGGCAGCGCCGCGTGTGGGCGAGGTGCGCGCTCGTCGCGACCACGAGGTCGGCCCGCGTGAGGAGCTCGTCTTCGAGCTTCGCCGCGGCGAGCGCGTCGACGCCGGGCCAGTTGGTGAAGTCGTCGACGCAGTAATAGACCAGCGTGCGAGAGCCCGCGAGGCCGCGGCCATCGACGCCGTTGGGCACCGTCGTGAGCACGATGGGATCGCGCACCCCGAGGCGCGCGGTGAGCTCCGTCACGGCCCTGCGCACCGAGGCGCGGTTGAGCGCGCGCAGCGGTGACGGGCGCATCCACGGCACCATCGGCGGACTCACGACGTGCAGGTCGAGGTCGCGCGCGGCGTCGACGGGCGGGGCCTTCGCGCCGCCCCTCGCGATGGACTTGAGCTTCCTCACGACGCGCGCGGCGTCGGCGCGGTCGAGGCGCGGAGGACGCAAGCCCACGGTGTTGACCCACACCGTGCGGTGCTCGCGCGCGACGCGGCGAAAGAGGTGCTGAACGCTCGACGGGTGCGCGCCCCAGTCGTCTCCGAACACGACGAACGCGGGCATCACATGCAGTAGGCTTGGCTGCGGAAGGGGTTCGGACGGCAGCGCGTGGAGATCCACCGCGCGAAGACGTCGGCGTAGTTGGTCGGGTGCCCCGGCGCCCAGATCCCGCGGCGGTTCGCGCGCGCCTCGGCCTCGGCGTAGAGGAGCGCCGTGTGGATCGGCGCGGGCGCGCAGCCGAAGTCGGTGTAGTACGCCGACCACCCTTCGCGGATGAGCCGCGTCTGCCAGAGCTCGCCGTCGGCGAACACGAGCGCGAGCCTGCGCATGTAGGGGTCGAGCGAGGGCTGCCCGGGGCGCGCGGAGTCCTCTTGAAACGCGAGGTAGTACTCGGTCACCGTGGGCATGGTGGCCATCGCCCAGTTCGCCGTGGCGACGCCGAAGGCCGTGTTGTCCGCGGGGTTCTGCGCGTGCGACTCCTCGGTGTTCACCCAGAGCATGCGCACGTCGATCTCGCCCGTGATCGGGATGGCGAAGTGCGCCGTGTCGCCGTCGACCGCGCGGACGTAGCGCGCCCTCACCGGCGCGAGGAATCCCCTCGCCGGGAGCTGCGCGATGGTGATCCGCGCGGGCGCGGGACAGCCGCTGTCGAGCACCACCTCGGGCGCGCCCGTGTCGCGCGGCGTGACCGCGTCGGCGGCGCCGTCGAGGCTGGCGTCGAGCGCGACCGATGCGTCGCCCGACACACCCGGGGTGCTGTTGATGGCGTCGCACGCGGAGATCGAAAAGAGAAGCGCGAAGGCGAAGCGTCGTTGCATGGGGGCGTTGGGACGTCCTCTCGTCGGCGAGTATGCGCAGACGGCACGCGAGCACAAGCGCCGGTCGCGCGAAGATCCCCTTCTGACAGGGAATGTCGCACTTCCGTGAGCGCGCCGCGGCGCTGCGGTGATAGAAGGGGTGCAACCCCGATGCGAGAAGACGCGCCGCAGCTCCCGCTTGGTGCGCCCGCGGCCCCCGACGGGGCGAGCGTGACGCTGCGCGGGGTCGTTCGCTCGATCGTGTATCGCAGCGACGACCTCTCGTTCACGGTGCTCCGGCTCACGGTGGTCGACGGCACCGAGGCGACGGTGGTGGGGCCCCTCGGCGACGTCGCGGTGGCCGAGCCCGTGCGCGTCACGGGGCGCTACGAAGAGAGCAAGACGCACGGCCGACAGCTCCGCGCGCAGGCGGTGGTGCCGGAGCTTCCGACGACGGCCGATGGGATCGAGCGGCTCCTCGGGTCGGGCTTCGTCGACAACATCGGACCCACCATCGCGAAGCGCATCGTAGGGTCCTTCGGGGCGTCGACGCTCGACGTGATCGCCGACCACCCCGAGCGACTGCGCGAGGTCGAGGGCATCGGAAAGGCCCGCGCCACACAGATTCAAGAGGCCTTTCGCGCGCGCCGCGCCGAGGTCGAGAGCAAGGCCTTCATGCAGAGCCTCGGCATGGGCCCCGCGCTCGCGCGCCGCGTGTGGGAGCGCTTCGGCGCCGACACCGCGAAGCTCATTCGAGAGAACCCCTACCGCCTCGCCGAAGAGGTCGCGGGCGTCGGGTTCATCACCGCGGACAAGATCGCGCGCTCCGTGAACATCGGTGAATCCGACCCGCGGCGCGTGGCGGGCGCGGCGCTCTACACGCTGATGGAAGCGATCGACGAGGGGCACACGGCGCTGCCGCCCGACGAGCTCGCGTCGCGCGTGGCGGCGCTCTCCGATCGACGAGGCGCTCGTCCCGCGCGCGCCTCGAAGAGCTGTCGCAACGGGGCACGGTGGTGATCGACCGCGGGAGGGTCTACGCCCCGGTGCTCTCTCGAAGCCGAGGTGCGGCTCGCGCGCGACATCGGGCGGCTGCTCCACCGACCCGTGACGGTGGTGCCCGATCGCGTGCTCTCGATGAGCGCGGTCTCCGACGCGATGAAGCCGCTCAACGCGAAGCAGCGCGAGGCCGTCGAGGCCACGATGCGCGAGCCCTCGTCGTGCTCACGGGAGGCCCTGGAACCGGCAAGACCACCGCCGTTCGCGCGCTCGTGGCGCTGCACCGCGCGGCGGGTCACAAGGTGCTCCTCGCGGCGCCGACGGGGCGCGCTTGAAGCGTCTCTCCGAGGCGACGCAGCACCCCGCGGCGACGATCCACCGTCTGCTCGAGTGGGTCCCGAGGCTCGGGCGGTTCTCGCGCAACGAGTCGTCGCCGCTCGACGCCGACCTCGTGCTCGTCGACGAGGCGTCGATGCTCGACGTGCAGCTCGGGATGTCGCTCGTCCGCGCGCTGCGCGTGGGGGCGCGCCTCGTCTTCGTGGGCGACGTCGATCAGCTCCCGCCCGTGGGACCGGGGACGGTGCTCGGTGACCTCCTCGCGATCGCCGACGTGCGCGCGATCCGACTTACGGAAGTGTTTCGGCAAGCGGCCGCGAGCGCGATCGTTCGCGGGGCCTACGAGGTGCTGCGCGGATCAAGCCCCACACCGTCTCCGCCGCGCGCGCCATTGCCCGGGGAGGGGGCGAAGCCCGTTCCCCTTCGGGTGAGCTCTATTTCGTGAAGTGCGACGACGCCGAGCAGGCCGCGAAGCTCCTCGTCGCGACGGTCTCGCAGCGCGTCCCGCGGTCGTTCGGGGTGCATCCGATCCGAGACATCCAGGTGCTCGTTCCGACGCATCGCGGACCGCTCGGGGCGCAGGCGCTCAACGAGTCGCTCCAGGCCGCGCTCAACCCCGGCGTCGAGCGCGGACGCAAGGGGTTCTCGCTCGGCGACAAGGTGATGCAGCTCAAGAACGACTACGACCTCGACGTGTGGAACGGCGACGTCGGCGTCGTGGCCCGCTTCGAGGCCGAGTCGATCGTGGTGCTCATCGACGGGCGCGAGGTGACCTACAAGGGCCCCGCGATCGACAACCTCACGCTCGCCTACGCCACCACGGTGCACAAGTGCCAGGGCAGCGAGTACGACGTCGTCGTGATCGGGCTGCACACGTCGCATTTCGTGCTGCTCAACCGCGCGCTGCTCTACACCGCGATCACGCGCGCCCGTCGCCTCGCGGTGCTCGTGGGGAGCGAGCGCGCCGTGCGCCTGGCCGTCGACACCGCCCGCGTCGTCGAGCGCCACGGCGCGCTGCGAGAGCGCTTGCGAGAGGCCGCGAAGTGATGGAGCCTCGCGGCTCGTGGGCGACCTCTCACGAGCTGCGCTGTGCGCGATCCTCTCGGCGCTGAGCCTCGGGTGCGTGAAGACGCTCGACCGGTGTGAGCGCGCGAGGCCCGGGGCTTCCCTCGAATGTCCCGTCGAGGGGTTCTTCGACCGCGCGTTCTCGATCCGCGTCCCCGCGGGGTGGGATGGCAACACGGCGCTCCCCGTGATCGTCGCGTTTCACGGCGGCGGAGGGAACCGCGAGTCGGCCGAGACCGTGACCTGCCCCAACGGATCTCCCGGCGAAGCGGGCTGCCTCACGAACCTCGCCAGCACCGCGGGCTACGTGCTCGTACTCCCCGACGGCACGGGCCTGCGCCCCACACGCAACGTGCGGTCATGGAACGCGGGCGGCGGCGTCAACGGCTGGCAGTGCGTGAGCCGCGGCGCGTGTCAGCAGGGCGTCGACGACGTGGCCTTCTTCGACCAGCTCCTCGTCGAGGTCGCGCGCGTGGTGCCCGTCAACCCGCGACGCGTCTTTCTCACGGGGCTTTCGAACGGCGGGGCCATCTCGCATCGCCTCGCGTGCGAGCGCCCCAACGCGATCGCCGCCATCGCCACCGTGGGCGGCACCAACCAGTTCGCCGCCGCCGGAGGGCGCTGCGACGCGAGGGTCCCGGTGCTCGCGATCCACGGGAGCGAAGACCCCTGCTGGGGCTACGACACGGGCACGGCGGCGTGCGCGTTTCTCGAAGCCGGTCGCAAGGTCGGCGTCGACGACTCGATGGAGGGGTGGCGCGCGCGCAACGGCTGCAACGCCACCTACGTCGACACGCCGCTCCCCGACGCCGCGAGCGACGGGACGCGCGCCACGCGTCGCGCGTGGATGGGCTGCTCGGCCGCGCTCGAGCGCATCCGCGTCGAGGGCGGCGGACACACCTGGCCCGGCGGAAACCAGTACCTCGAAGCCTCCGTCGTGGGCCGCGTCGCGAGGGACTTCCGCGCGAGCGATGAGATCCTGAGGTTCTTCGATGCGCACCCGCGTCCCTGATCGCGCGCTCGTCACGGCCGTCGTCGCGCTCTCGTTCGCGGCGCTCGGGTGCCCCTCGACGGCGCTCTTTCGCACGGCCGAACCCGTCGCCGCGGGGCGGTGGCAGATCACGCTCGCAGGCGCCGGTGGAGCCCTCGGCGACCGCGAGACCGGCGCGGGATCGCCCACGGGATTCGGCGAGCTCGGGCTCCGTCGCGGCCTCACCGACAACGCCGACGTCGGCGTGAAGCTCTACACCTTCGGCCTCGCCGCCAACTCGACGCTGCGCTTCTTTCACCGCGGCGCGTGGTCGATCTCCGTCGCGCCCGAGCTCTCGTTCGCGCGCACGCCGCGCAACGCGACGACCACCAACGCCGCGCACCTCTTCGGCGTGGTGACCGTCCCCGTGACGTGGAGGGCCTCGCGCACGTGGGCGCTCTCGCTCGGGCCGTCACTCGGTGGCGGCGGCTACTTCCCCGAGGCGGGAGGCTCCGCGGGAGGCTTCTGGACAGGCGGTTTCGCGAGCGTCGAGGCGCGCCTCGGGGAGCGCTGGTGGCTCGTCGCGGAGGTCAACGGCTACGACGTGGTGGCGGGGGATGTGCCGCTGCGCGGCGGGCTCATCACGGGCGGACTGGGGCTGCGCTTCGGCTTCTGACGTCGCTCAGGGGAGCTCGCAGATGAAGCCTCCGAGCGGCGACGTGTCGCACGCGACGTCGTTCCACCCGCCGTCGGCGAGCTCGACGCAGTTCTCGCCGCTGCCGTAGTTGTTGGGCTCGCCAGAGGACCACCGCGTGTAGCGCAGGGGCGATCCGTCGACGCCGTGAAAGCGCCCCTCGGAGTCGTCGTCGGTGACGCCGATGTAGAAGTGCGTCCGACGAAACACGCCGAAGTTGCTGTAGACGAACGCGTCTTCGGAGGCCGAGTCGATCGACGCGAGCGCGCCGCCCATCGCGCGACAGGCGCGCGCCGCGACGCGCTCCGTGGCGCCCGACTGGAGGCAGAACGCGTACGTGTGGTGCTCGAAGGTGCGACGCACGCACGGCGCCGCGTCTTCGCACACGAACGACGCGAGGCGGACGCCCTCGCACGCGACGGGCGACACGGCCCCCGCGCCGTCGATGCGCGCGCAGCGGCGGGCGTCACCGGGCGCCGTGATGAGCGGCGGCGACGAGAGCGACGCGGCGCCGTGGCCGGCGATGAAGGCGCGCTCCGCGTCGTCGTCGATCGCGGCGAGCGAGGCGCCCTGCGCGCCGCACCAGGCCCGCATCGCGCGCCCGCCCGAAGGCCGCTGACAGAAGCGGTAGAGGTGATCGCGGAACACCTCCGTCGTGCACGCCGACGACTCCTCGCAGATCACGTTGGGGCGCGTGAGCGTGCAGGGGATGTCGTTCCACACGCCGCTCGGGTCGGCCTCGGCGCAGTCCTCTTCGCCGAGGTTGTTGGGCTCACCCACGGCCCACGCGCTGAACGTCGTGGGCGAGCCGTCGACCGCGTCGAACACGCCCTCGCGCTCCACGTCGGAGTACCCGATCCAGTGGCGACCGCGTCCGAGCGACTGCATCGCCGCGGCGAGGAGGTCGTTCTCGTAGCGGTTCGACACGCTCACGGGCTCGGTGCCGAAGGCGCGGCAGAAGGCCGTCGCCGCCGCGAAATCGAGCTCCGTGTGGCAGAAGTAGTACGCGTGTCCGCCGAAGGTCTGCGTGGTGCACTCGGGCGGTACGCCGGGCGACGCGGCGACCACCGCGACGCTCGCGCCACGCGGCGAGGGCTGCGCGGAGACCGGCGCCGGCGAGAGCGCTGCGAGGGCTGCGAGCGAGAGGGCGGCGGCGGCGTTGCGCGACGTGTTGTTCATGGGGTTGCGCGGTGAACGCGCCCGCGCACGACGCGCTTACGAGTCAGGCGAGGGCGGCCTGGATGGCGGCGTAGTCGGGCTCGACGCCGGGGTTCGGCGCGATCCACTCGTAGGTGACGGTGCCGTCGGTCGAGACGATGAACACGGCGCGCTGCGAGGCGGTGTAGCCGGGCATGCCCGCGAAGTTGTCGAGCGCCACGCCGTAGGCCCGCGTGACCGCGCGGTCGTAGTCCGAGAGGAGCGAGAACTCGAGGCCGTTCTGCGCGGCGAAGGCGGCGTTTGAGAAGGGCGCGTCGACGCTGAGGCCGACGACCGTGGCCTTGAGGTTGTTGAGCGCCGCGAGGGAGTCGCGGAAGGTGCAGAGTTCCTTGGTGCACACGCCCGTGAACGCGGCGGGGTAGAACGCGAGCACGACGCGTCCGGCGGCCGTGAGCGAGGCGAGGCTGACCTTCTCGCGCTTGTGGTTCACGAGGGTGAAATCGGGCGCTTTCTGTCCGAGCAGGCTCATGAGAACGACTCCTGGTGATGGGGCAGGGGGGGCGATTGAGACGGTTGGATGCGAGACGAGGCGGCGTCGGGTGCGACGGGGCGAGCGATCAGCTCTGCTTCCAGCCGTAGCCCTTCTGCTGCGTGATGAGGAAGCGCGTGCCGTCACCCACCGCGCCGTCGACCGTGTAGCCGAAGGCCTTCTGGAGGTGCTTCACCGCGTCTTCGGTGCCGTGTCCGAAGTCGCCGTCGACCGCGATGTCATACCCGAGCAGCTTCAGGTCCTCCTGGAGCGCGCGGACATCGGAACCCTTGGAACCCCTCTTCAGTACAGACATCGGGAACCTCGCGTTGGTGAGACGTTTCCGCAACATCGCGGCCCGGCGTGACGGTCTCCCGAAGCGCCATCGCCGCGAAGGGCCAACGGGATATCACCAGCCTCGCGCGCGCTTCAAGACACACCGCGACCCCCGAGCGCGCCGCGGCATCGATTTCAGCCCCGGCACTCCGCCGATCCCACGAGGGCGGCGTGTCTTTCCGACTCTGCGAGGCCGCAATCCGTCGCTGGCACGGAGTTCGTGAACCCGGTGCGAAGCGCGCACCCGAGGCGCAGCGCCACGCATCGAAGCTTCAGTTTTCGCTGGAATTCGACGCAGGTCAGCGGGTCCGAGCCTTGCGACGCTCACGCGCTCGAAGGAGATCGATCATGCAACGCTCCAACGAGAACATGGCCGTGGTCGAAGCGTTCTTCGCAGGGCTCGAAGCGCACAACAAAGACGCAGCACTCAAGGGCTTCGACGAGAACGCGTACTGGGACACGCCCTCCGGCGGCGCCTTCTCGGGCAGGCTCACGGGCAGGGACGGGCTCTCGCGTCTCGTGCAGCTCCTCTTCGTCTCGCGGCCCGAGACGCAGGTGGTGACCGACCTGACGCTCCACGCCTCGGGCGACCGCGTCTTCGCGGAGTTCACCTGGGCCTCGATGGCCAACAGCACGGGACGCCCCCCGACGCGCAGCCTCGCCGTCTTCGAAGTGGTCTTCGGCAAGATCGCGGCGGTGCGCGAGTTCGAAGCGGGTCCGCCCGCCACGCAGCGCAACGGCTGAACCGTCTCCACCACCACCCTCACGGAGCGCCTCTCGATGGACCTCTCGGCCTTCGAACGTACGCCGGTGCTTGCCCGCCTCGGCGAGGAAGGATTCGCTCGCCTCGCCGCCCACCTGGGCCCTCAAGAGTTCGCCCCCGGCGTCGCCGTGATGCGCGAGGGAGAGACCTCGCGAGACCTCTTCTTCGTCCTCGAAGGCCGGGCCAGCGTCGAGCGGCAGGGCATCGAGGTCGGCGCCCTCGCGCCCGGCGATCACTTCGGCGAGCTCGGGATGGTCACCGGCCGCGCGCGCGCCGCGAGCGTCGTCGCGGTCACGCCGCTCCGCGTCGCGAGGCTGTCGTTTCAGCGCTTCGAGCGGCTCTGCAAAGACGACCCCTCGGTGGGTCTGTCGCTCCTCCGCGGCCTCGTCGACGTGCTCGGCGCCGAGCTCACCAGCATCACAGACAGCCTCGGGCTCCTCCTGCGGGAGCGCTCGCTCCCTCGCCGCGTGACCCTCCGCGTGCGCGTCGGTGACGAGGAGCGCATCGTGCGCACGGGGACCTCGCTGCGCGAGATCATCCCCGCGGAGGTCCGCGGCGCGCGCGTGGTGGCGGGCCTCGTCGATCGACGCGCGGTCTCGCTCGCCAACCCCCTCGTCGCCGACGCCAACGTCGAAGGCCTCACCGTCGATCACTGGGAGGGGATGCGCGTCCTCCGCGCGAGTCAGGGCCTCGTGCTCCTCGAAGCGGCGGCGAACGTGCTCCCCGGTCGCGCGGTGCGGCTCGGACCGTCGCTCGGCGTGGCGCAGCGCATCGTGTTCGACACGCCGCCCGAAGACCTCGACGCCACGGGGCGCGCCCTCGACGCCGAACTCCAGCGGCTCATCGTCGCAGACCTGCCCGTCCGCGAAGAGATCTGGGCCATCGACGAGGCCCTCGATCACTTCACGCGCGCGGGGTGGACCGACGCCGAGGCGCTCCTCCGCGGATCGCGCGAGGCCACCATCACCACCGTGTCGTGCGGGGCCGTCTACGCGCCGCGCATGACCCCGCTCGTCGCGACGACCAGCATGGCCGCGGGCTGCTCGGTCACGCGCGCCGACGGCGCCCTCATCCTCCGTCACGCGCTCTCAGGAACGCTCGAACCCGCCGCGGGCGTCGAGGCGCGCGAAGATGTCCCCGGCGGCATCGCGGTGGCGCGCGACGCGATGGCGCGCGAGCACGAGCGCTGGCTCGCGTCGATGGAGGTCGACTCCGTGGGGGCCTTCAACCGCGCGTGCGTGACGGGCCGCGTGGCCTCGATCATCCGCGTGTCCGAGGGCTTTCACGAGAAGCGCATCGGACGCCTCGCCGACGAGATCGCCGCGCGCCTCCCCACGACGCGGGTGGTGTGCGTCGCGGGGCCGTCGTCGTCGGGCAAGACGACCTTCCTCAAGCGGCTCTCGGTGCAGCTCCAGGTGATGGGGATTCGCCCCGTGGGACTCTCCCTCGACGACTACTACGTCGACCGCACGCGGACCCCGCGCGACGCGCACGGCGAGTACGACTTCGAAGCGCTCGAGGCCATCGACCTCAAGCTCCTCGCGGAGCACCTCGCGCGGGTCACGCGCGGTGAGACCGTGCGCTCCGCCCGCTACGATTTCGTCGCGGGAAAGAACGATCCGTCGGGCGGCCCCGAGCTCTCCCTCGGCCCGCGCGACGTGCTCCTGCTCGAAGGGATCCACGGGCTCAACCCCCGGCTCCTCGAAGGCACCGGCGCGGAGTCGACGGCGCTGCGCGTGTTCATCATGCCGATGACCTCGCTGCCCTTCGACCGCTTGTGGCGCGTCAATCCCTCCGACGTGCGACTGCTCCGGCGCATCGTGAGAGACCGCCACGGGCGCAACCACGACGCCGCCGCGACGATCCTCCGCTGGCCCTCGGTGCGCGCGGGAGAGCGCGCCCACATCTTCCCCTTCTTCGACCGCGCCGACGCGGTGTTCGACACGTCGCTCGTGTACGAGCTCTCGGTGCTCAAGGGGTACGCCGAGCGCTACCTGCTCGAAGTGCCCGCGACGTCGCCCGCGTACACCACGGCGTTCCGACTGCGGCAGCTCATCGACCGCTTCGTGGCGATCCACGCGGAGCACATCCCGCCGACCTCGATCCTGCGCGAGTTCATCGGCGAGAGCAGCTTCGTGTACTGAGCTACGCCCCGACCTCGTCGCCGAAGCGCGCGAGAAACTCCCGCATGAACGCGCCGCGCGAGCGGGCCATCTCGCGCGCGGTGGCCGTGTGCATCCGCGCCTCGAGGCCGAGGAGCTTCTTGTAGAAATGATCGACGCCCCAGCGCTTGTCGTCGGGCTCTCGCCGCGCGCAGAGCGGATCGTCGGGGTCATAGAACGGGCGCTTCATGTCGGAGCAGGTCGCGAAGCAGCGCGCGATGCCGATGGCGCCGATGGCGTCGAGTCGGTCTGCGTCTTGAAGCACCTTCGCTTCGAGCGTGTCGGGCGTCACGCCCAGCGAGAACGGATGGACCCTGATCGCGTAGCAGACGGGCTCCACGCGGTGATCGGGCCAGTGGACCATGCGCAGCACCTCGCGCGCGTGCTCCGCGCAGATCTCGCCCGAGCGGTGTGACTCGGGGTGCCCCTTGGGGTGATTGAAGAGCTCGTGCAGGAGCGCCGCGGCCACGGCGATGTCGGTGTCGGCGCGCTCCGCGAGGCCGATCGCGCGGGCGTTCGCCGCGACGCGCTCGACGTGGAGCCAGTCGTGCGCGGGGTCAGCCTCGGCGCAGCGGGTCCGCGCGATGTGGCGCAGCGCGTCCCAGACGTCGTCGGTGTGCATCGGCGCGGGTGTATCACGCAGCGCCGCGCTTGCGTAGCATCGGCGCCCTTCAGCACATGGCAAAGACAACCGAGAAGCGCGCGCGGGCCGAGACGCTCCGCAACGTCGTTCGAACGCTCCGCATGGTCGCCACGATCGCGCGGTGGAGGCTCGCGGTCTACGTCGCGACGCAGGGCCTCGGCGCCCTCGGCGACATCGCGCTCGCGTGGGTCGCCAAGCGCATCGTCGACGCCGTGGTCTTCGCCGCGTCGCGCCCCGGCGACGAGGTCGCGGTGAGGTCTGCGCTCGCGTGGGTGGCCGCGGAGTTCGCCGTCGTGGCGACGCAGAAGCTCCTCGCGCAGATCGAGTCGCACCAGACCGCGCTGCTTCGAAGCGAGCTCGGACTCCACGTGAACGTGCGCATCCTCGAGAAGGCGCTCGACGTGTCGTTTCCGCACTTCGAAGAGCCCGACTTCGCGAACCGCATGACGATGGCGCGGCGCGAGGCGAGCATGCGCCCCTTCATGCTCTTCTCGGGGGCCGTGTCGCTGGCGCGCGACGTGGTGACCTTCGCGGGCTATGCGGCGCTGCTGGTCGCGCTCGGACCGTGGTCGATCGCGGCGCTCGTGCTCTCGTCGGTGCCTGCGTTCATGGGCGAGGCGTATTTCGGGCGCCTGGGATACGAGCGGCAGAGCGCGCGGTCGCAGCGCAACCGGCAGCTCTTCTACCTCGAGAGCGTGCTCACCTCCGAGGCCACGGTGAAGGAGGTCAAGCTCTTCTCCCTCGGTCGCTGGCTCACCGAGCGCTACAGAGAGATCCACCTGGGCTTTCACGCCGAGGAGGCCGCGCTCTCACGGCGCCGCGCGGTGTGGCTCTTCGCGCTCACGACGCTCTCGTCGCTCACGCTCTACGGCGTGTATCTGCTCATCGCCTCGAAGGCCGCCCACGGCGCGCTCACGCTCGGCGCGATGACGCTCTACCTCATGGTGTTCACCCGCGGTCAGGCGCTCGTGCAGCGGGCGCTGACGGGCGTGGCGCGCATGTACGAGCACGACCTCTACATGTCGACGCTCTTCGGCTTTCTGGAGCTCGAAGACGACGAGCCCGATCGTCCGCTCGTCGACGCGCCCGACGCGAAGGAGCCGCCTCCCTCGGTGCGCTTCGAACACGTCTCGTATCGCTACCCCAACGCGGAGCGCGACGCGCTCACCGACGTGACGCTCTCGCTCGAGCCGGGCGAGACCCTCGCGCTCGTGGGCCGCAACGGCGCGGGAAAGACCACGCTCGTGAAGCTCCTCGTGGGGCTCTACCGCCCGACCTCGGGGCGCATCCTGCTCGACGGCGTCGACACGGCGACGATGCACCCCGCGGAGGTGCGGCGACGCGTGGGCGTGATCTTTCAAGACTTCGTGCGCTTTCAGTTCTCGGCGGCGGACAACATCGGCGTCGGCTGGCTCCCTCGTCGAGAAGACCGCGCGGCGATCGAGCGCGCGGTGACGGAGGCGGGCGCGCGCGACGTGGTCGAGCGGCTCCCGAAGGGCCTCGACACGCCATTGGGCAGGGCCTTCGGCGGAGACGACCTCAGCGTGGGGCAGTGGCAGCGCGTGGCGCTCGCGCGGGCGTTCATGCGTCCGAGCGCGTTGCTGGTGCTCGACGAGCCCACGGCGGCGCTCGACGCCGAGAGCGAGCACGAGGTGTTTCAACGCTTCAAGGAGCTCAAGGCCGGACGCACGGCGCTGCTCATCACGCACCGCTTCGCGAGCGTGCGCATGGCCGATCGCATCGTGGTGTTCGAGGGCGGACGCGTGGTCGAAGAGGGCACCCACGCGGCGCTCCTCACGGCCGACGGCGCGTACGCGCGGATGTTCAAGCTGCAGGCGTCGGGCTACGCCGACGTGGGGGCGTCGGAGTGATCAGCGCGCGGCGGGCGCCGCGGCGGGCGTCGCGGGCTGGTTGCGCGACGTGTCGATGTCGATGCTGCGCACGGTCTCGGCGAGTCGCACGCGGCGCTCGCCGATCTGCGTGTCGAGCTCGACGATGCGGCGGGTGATCTGATCGAGCTCCGTCGCGACGCGGCCGAGCCGCGTGGTGAGCTGCGTGCGGAGGTCGGCGGCCTGCGGGTTGCGCTGGATGGCGCGGAGGTTCTCGCGGGTCTCCTCGGCGTTCTGCTGGAGGTCGCTCTGGCGCTGTCCGAGGTTGGCGCGCTCGCGCGAGAGCTCCTCGTTCTGACGGCGCAGGTCGAGCGTCGTGCGGAGCGCCGCGGCCATGTCGTCGGCGGGGTGTCCCTCACGGAGGTAGAGCTCGATGGCCTGCGCCGCGAGCTCGTTCGAGAGGTCGATGGCCATCGACGAGGGCGTGCGCGCGGTGACGATCACCTCGGTGTGCCCACGCGCGGGCGCGGTCACGGGGACGAGCGCGTTGCCGTTGGTGGTCTCGGTTCCGCGCGGCGGTTCGAAGAGCTGCGCGCCGTTGAGGGCGTGGCGCACCATCACGCGCGCCTCGCGGTCCATGCCGTTGCGAACGGTGTAGGTCGTGCGCTGCACGCTGAAGCGCTCGATGGTGAGCGTCTCGCGCTGCATGCGGACGAGGCGCGCGCCCTCGACGGCCCAGGTGGTGTTGTTCTCGACCGCGAGCGCGCGCTCGAGCGAGAAGGGCACCGTCGTGGTCGCGCCGTCGGGCAGAGGATCGAGCATGCCCTGACCGAGGAAGGCTCCCTCTTCGAAGATCGCGAGGGGACCGCGTTCGAGCAGCGCGCCGGTGCGGTTCTCGAAGCGCGCGACGTGAAAGGGATGCGACACCGAGTCGGCCACGCCGGGATCGGGCGCGAAGAGGTACATCTGCTCGCCGGGGATGTCCCTCGCGGTGAGCATCACCATCGTGGCCGAACGGTCGGGCACGGTCACGGGGTTGGGGAGGTCATAGCGCGTGGCGCCTCCCTGCACGGCGAGGGCGGCGAGCGAGGCGACGTTGCGAGGCGACGACGTGGGCGGAGGAGGCGGGGCCGGAGAGGGCATGTTCCCCTGCCAGTACTCACCTCCTCCGGGCTGCATGGGGGCTCGCGAGGTCTGCGCCATCGGACGTCTCGGGGCACGTGACCGCGCGGCCTGCGCGCGTCCTGCGAGGCCGCCCGTGGGGCGTTCTTCGAGCGCGTCGTACGCGGGCTCCGCGGCGGGCGCGCCCATGGGCATCGCGGGGGGCGCTGCGGTGGCGGTCGGGGCGGCGCGCTGCTGCTCCTGCGCGAGCGTGGTCTCGCTCGTCGGAACGGCGTCGATGACGGCGCCCTGATCGGTCACCACGGGTCGCTGCGGAATCACCGCCTGCGCGAGCTCCGAGCGGAACGACACGGGCGAGCCCGCGACGAGCGAGAGGCGCACGTTGCTCCAGTCCTCGCCCGAGAGGTTCTGCACGATGCCCCAGGCCTGCACCTGCGCGGTGGTTCCGTTGAAGACCAGGCGGTACGAGGGGCGCCAGATGGGCGTCTCGGCGGTGTATCCCACGAGGAGGTCGTGGTCTCGTCCGTCGAGCGAGAGCCGCACCGTGCGGCGCTCCTCGGGATGCGGCGCCTCGCCTTCGGCGCGCTCCTCGGGCATCGGAAACGCGGCGGCTCTCACGGAGCTTCCGCCGCGCTCCATCACGGCGAGGGTCGCGAGAAAGTCGCCGACCTCACGCTGCGCGACGCGGAACCGCACCTCGTCTTCGTCGACGTGTCCCTGGCGTTCGAAGTAGCCGACGCCGTTGCGGTACACGACCACGCGACGCAGCGGCAGAGACGACGTCGTCTGCACCGACGCGCTGCGCGCGCACCCCGAGGCGCCCGAGAGCGCGAGGAGCGAGAGCGCGAACACCAGCGGAGACGAAGCGATTCGGAGGCGAGAACGGTTCAGCATCACGATGCACCACCCTGTTGAATCCACGAGAGACACGCGGCGATGGAACACGGCCTCGCGCGCCCTCGTTGGCGGGCGGAAGGTACATCAGGGCCCTCTCCCCGTCCCTCTCCCGCGAAGCGGGAGAGGGTGCCTGTTGGTGGCTGCCATGCCCTCACCCCGCCCTCTCCCGCCAGAGGCGGGAGAGGGAGTCCACGTGAAGAGGCCACGTACAGAGGCCGTTCGAGTCGAGCGCGCGAAGCGATCGTGCGCCGAGGCCGTGCGAGTCGAGCGTGCGAAGCGATCGTGCTCCGAAGCCGTGCGAGTCGAGCGTGCGAAGCGATCGTGCGCCGAAGCCGTGCGAGTCGAGCGTGCGGAGTGATCGTGCGTTGAAGTCGTGTGACGCGGCCGCGTGGACAGACCGGGGGTCGGTATCCGTCCGAAGGCAACGCGTCCTGGCGCAGGGATCATCGCCACCGACTCCCTCTCCCGCCTCTGGCGGGAGAGGGCTGGGGTGAGGGCATGGCAGCTACCAACGGGCACCCTCTCCCGCTTCGCGGGAGAGGGACGGGGTGAGGGCGCCTTGACCAGACCGACGCCTCCGCGGTACCGACACGCGCCCTCGTGAAGAAGCGCGCCACGATTCTCTCCGCCCTCGCCGCGACGCTCGCATCGCTGGTCTCTGCGCCCTCCGCGAGCGCCCAGACCGCCGCGCCGCGGTACTACACCGTCGTCAACGGCGACACGCTCTGGGAGATCGCGCAGCGCTTCCACGTGCGCGCCTCGGAGATCGCCGACCGGAGCCACCTCACGGCGCCCTACGCGCTCCGTCGGGGGATGCAGCTCCGTCTGCCCTCGCGCGCCGTCGCCGTGCCCGACCCGTCGCCCAACGCGCCGCCCGCGACCGCGACCGCGCCCAACGCGCACCCCGCCGCGCATCCGGCGACGACCGCGGCGCACGCTGCGACAACGCGTCCGACGGCGCCCGCGACGGCGACGCAGAACAACAACCGCCGCCCCGGTGGTCGTTGGGGGCGTCCTTCGCACCCTGGCGTGGTGCACCTCAAGCGCGTCGCGGACGATGAAGCGATCGTGGTCGACCTGCGACGCATCGGCCCCGTCACGCGCGGTCGGATGCGCTCGTTCCTCCGCGCTTCGAATGGCGCGACGCACGCGATCGATCCGCGGCTGCTCCGTCAGGTCGCGCTCGTGAGCGATCACTTCGGCGGACGCACGCTGGAGGTCATCTCGAGCTTCCGCCCGCGTCGTCGCGGTCAGTTCACCGCGCACTCGCGGCACAACGTCGGTCACGCCATCGATTTTCGCGTCGAGGGCGTTTCGAACCGCGCGCTGCGAGACTACTGCCGCACGCTCGCGGCCACCGGCTGCGGCTTCTATCCGCGCTCGGTCTTCGTGCACATGGACACGCGCGACGAGTCGGCCTACTGGGTCGACTGGTCGCGTCCTGGCGAGCGTCCGCGCTACGGCTCGGAGTCGGCGCCGCCGCCGGAACGCCCGCGCCACACGGCGAATCCGATCGACACGCCCGACCCGTCGGTGCCGCCCGCGGGGGCCGATCCCGAGGAGATGGACGAGGTGGCCGACGACACGCCGCGCGTGCGGACCGATCAGCCCGCGCCCGAGCGCCCCGAAGAGAACGCCACCGAGGGGATGCCTACGACGCCATAGCGGAGAGAGAACGCAGCGCCGCGGGTGACGAACCATCACCCGCGGCCGTTGCGCGAGCGATCACTGCCCCGGCGGGCGGAGCTGAAAATCAGGCTCGGGGAGCTGGTCGGGCGACGAGGGCGTCGGAGGAACCATGAGTCCCGGTCCGCGCGGGCCCGGTCCGCCCTGACGTCGCGCGGCCTGCATCGCCTGCATCGCGCGCTGCTGCGCCTCCTGCTGCTGCTGCATCGCCTGCGCTTGCTGCGCCTGGAGCTGCGCCACGATGTCGCGCGCCTGGTTGAGCGACACGATGGGCGCGTCGATCGAGAGTTCGAAGTGCGCGCCCGCGTCGCCCACGCGCCGCGCCGTGAGCGTGCCGTCCATGGGCTCGCCGCTCGCCTGACGCTGAATCTCTTCCGTCGCGGGGACGCCGAGGAGCATGAGCAGCGCCATCGGAGAGAGGTGCGCGAGGCCCGCGCGCGTCTCGGGGACCGTCACCGCGAGGCGCTGTCCGGTCTGCATCGCGTTCCAGCGCGCGACCGGGTCCTGCGCTTCGATGAGGTAGAGCTTGTCGCCCTCGGGCACGAGCAGCGTCGTGCGCGAATAGATCCGACGCATCTCCGCGGGCGCGTTGGGCGGCAGGCGCGCGGGGTCGGGGTTGAGCCGCAGACGGAGCGTTCCCGCAGGGAGCCCCGCGGGGTTCGGCAGGATCGCGAACTGCTCGCCGGGGTTCACGCCCGACGCCCTCGGCGTGCGCGGAACCGCCGCGGCCGCCGTGCGAATCGCGGTGAGCTGCGCGACGGCGTCGGGGGCGCGCATCACTTCGATCTTCGTCCCGCCCTCTTCGACCATGAAGCCGATGGCGCGCTCGCCGGCGCGACGCACCGACGTGAGGTCACGCAAGAGCCGCTGGAAGCGCATGAACTCCGGGCCCACGGCCTGCGCCATGCGGGGATCGTCCTCGTCCTCGGCGCCGAGGAGCGGGCCCGCGGCGCTGCCGTCGAGGCTCATCGCGAGGTACGAGCTCGCCGTCGTGGGGAGGCGTCCGAGGAGCTCGACGGCCGCGTGGCGTCCCACCGTCGACGCGAGGAGCGCGCGGGTGTTGGCGCCCGTCGCGTTGGCGAACTCGGCCTCGGCGCGGAGGTGATAGTTCGACTCGTCGATCGTGAGCGACGCGTGCAGCGTGCGGAGGTCGTCGGCCACCTCTTTGTAGGTCATCGCCGTGCGGTGAATCTGGTCGTACTGACCGAGGATCATCGCCGTCATGGCGCCCGCGTCGAGGCCCGCGCGCCGCGGATCCTGCGCTTCGAGCCCTGCGATCTGCGTGGCGAGCACGGGCCGCGCGGCCTCGGGGCGCAGCGTCACGTCGAGCACGGGGTCGCCTTCGGGCGCGCGCGATCCAGCGCGCACGAGGAAGTTCGCCGTCGACCGGAGCATGTCGCGGGGACCGCACACGAGCATCCAGCCCACGGGCTGCTTGCGCGCCACCCAGCACGGGTTCTCGGCCGCGACGGCGCCGGCATCACCGGGCTCGGGCGCCGCCGTCGACTCGTAGATCCCTTGGAGCACCTCGCGGTAACCGCGTCCGGCCTGGGCGTCCTGCGCGATCTGCATGCCCGAGCGGAGGGGCCACGCCACGAGGATCTGGAGCCTCCCGCGCTCGCCGACGGTGTGCGGCATCGCGATGGCGGCGAAGGGCGCGTCGGGGTCGACGTCGACGCCGTGCTCACCGATTCCAGGGCTGTACGAGGGGGCGACCTGACCGAGCGCGAGCCGCGTGGGAGCGCCCGGCGCGATGATGTTCAGCACCTTTCGCAGCCCGCTCCCGCGGAGCACGAAGAGGGCGTCGCTCGGGGCCGTGAGGGGGCCCTCGTCGACGACGGCGGCGGGAGCGCGCGCGCCACCATCGACGACCGCAGGCGTGTGTGCGCGCGGAGCGGGGTTGGCCGGGTTGTTCTTGTTGCACCCTGCGCCCGCCGAGAGCGCCAGCGCGAGGACCAGAGAGGAGCGCCTGCGTTGCATGTCGCGCGGGGCACTACCACCGCTTCGCGCTCGTGTCACCCGTTGTGCAACGGTCTATTTCTTCGCCGCCGCGAGGGAATAGACCGGCAGGAGCGCCTTGAAGCCTTCGAGCACGGCCTCGTCGCCCTGCCACTTGCCGAGGTAGATCCCGAGGTCGAAGACGCCGGTCTTGAGCGCCGCCTTGCGGGCCATCTCCTTCAGCCCGTCGCTCTTCGCGCCGAGCTCGTCGGGGAGCGTCTCGCAATCCCAGTGGATGTAGTCCCTCGCGTGCGCCGCGGAGAGGAGCGGGGCGAGCGTCGAGAGCTTCTTCGGGAGCGCCTTCGTGAGCCTCGCGCGGGCCTCGACGGCCTCGTCTTTCAGCACCAGCCGCGCGTGAATGCCCGCCTTCGAAACGGCGAGCGCGAAGTGCGGGAGCTTCTTGTATCCGCGGGCCTCGTGCGCGAACGCGGCCCAGGTCTCGGGCGGCGGGTTCACCGTGCGCCGCGCGTGCTTCGCCACGTGGACGAACATGGGCGTGCCCACGAGCTCGCTCACGGCGGGAACCAGACGCTCGGCGATGGCGACGAGCTTGGGGCGGAGGGTGCCCTTGATGACGTCCATGCGGGGCGCGAAGCCCTCGATGGCGAAGGTGTCGAAGTCCTTGCGGGAGAGGGTCGTTTCCTTCATCGCGACGCTGTGCGTACCACGGAGCGCCGAGGCCG
>JAXLYG010000036.1:0-139113 GCA_046351535.1 Polyangiales bacterium | reverse complement strand
CTCGGCGACGGCGGCCTCGGTGGCGACACCGGCGGCGGCGGCGGCTGATCAGCGTGTGATTCGCGCGGCCGTTCCGCGCGGATCGACGCCCCCGCCTCGACGCTTCACCCCCTCTCGCAACATCCCTCTGAACGCACCTCCGCACGCGCCGTGACGCCGACGTCTGGAGCTCTCGCGCGGCGCGCCGCGGCCCTCGCGATGTTCGCCCTCTGGGTGGGCTTCTCGTGGCCCGAGCTCGTCGCGAGCGCGCGCGATCGCGGATCGCAGATCGCCCTCGGCGCGGCGCTCCTCGGGGCGCTCGCGTGCGTCGCGATTCCGCCCGTGGGGAGGGCGCTTCGAAGGGCGCTCCTGTGGCCGCGCGAGGGCGTGTTCGTGGGCGTCTGCACCGCCCTCAGCGCCGCGATCACGGCGTGGGTGCAGCGAGTCCCGATGCACGGCCAGGTGGTGTCGGGCGACGCGTGCATGTACGTGGCGCAGGCGCGTCCGCTGTCGCACTTCGAGCTCGCGATCCCGCTCGAAGCGCCGCGCCTCGCGCACGCGGCGAAGTTCCTCTTCGAAGGCGTCGACGGTCGGCTGCACGGCGTGTTCGTGCCGGGCTATCCCCTCTTCGTCGCGCTCTTCGCGCGGTGGGACGCCTTCCTCGCGGCGGCCATCGTCACCTCGGTGCTCCTCACGCTCTCGCAGGCCGCGCTCGCCCGCGTGGCCTTTCGCGACACGTACATCACGCGCCTCTCGCTGCTGCTCGTGATGCCCTCGTACGCCCGCGCGCTCGAGACCGCCGACCTCCTCTCGCACGCCTTCACGGGCGCCCTCGCGGCCTTCGCCATCGCCGCCGCGCTCGAGCTCCGCGCGCGCCCCTCCGCGGGCCTCGCGGCCGCGATGGGCTTCTGCGGCGGATGGCTCTTCAGCGGTCGCATGCTCGACGGCTTCGTGCTCGGCGCGGTGGCCGCCGTGGCCCTCGCGGGTCCGCTCGTACGGCGCACGGTGACGCTGCGCATGGTGGCGATCGCGATCGCGTGCGCGCTGCCCTTCGTGGCCCTTGTTGCGGCGCAGCAGAAGGCCGCGACGGGGTCGTACCGCAGGGCCACGGTGCTCGACTACGCCGACCGCAGCGACTGGCCGCGGCGCTGCCTCCACCTCGGCTTCGGCAAGGAGGTCGGCTGCGGCGTGGAGCACCCCGGCGAGCGCGCCTCGTTCGGCGCCGACGGGTACACGCCCGACGACGCGCTGCGGCTCATCCGTGAGCGCACGGGGCTCCACGGCGCGGAGCTCTACGGCCTCGCGGTGGTCACCGTGGCGGGCTTCGCGGGCGTCGTCGCGGCGCCGACCTTCGAAGCGCTCGTGGTGGCCCTCTTCGCGGTGCTCCTCACGGCCGCGTACGGGCTCTTCTACTACGGCAACGGGATCATCCACGGGGCGCGGCACGTCTTCCCCGCGACGCCCTTCACGGCCACGCTCATCGCCGCGGCGCTCGCCCGCCTCGCGCGCGCCCGCGACGGCGCCTCTCCGCGTTGGAGCTCCGACGTGCTCGAAGGCGCGATGCTCCTCTCGATGGCCGCGCTCGCGTTCGTCGCGCACCCGCCGCGGTGGCGCGCGGGGCTGCTCATCACGGAGCACTGGCAGGCGCAGCGCATCGACCTTCGAAAGCTCCTCGAGCGCGAGCACATCGACCGGGGCCTCGTGATCTTTCCCGACGTGCACTCGTACCTCGTGGCGCTCGATCCCTGGCGCGACCGCGGACGCCGCGTGATCGTGCACGACGACCGCGCGGGCGAGACCGACGTGCGACGCGCGCACCCGGAGCTCCCGGTGTGGCTCGTGCTCCGTGATGGACGCGCGCTGCGGGCTCGCATCCCCCCTCCGGCGCCGGGGCTGCAGCTCGAGTTCGAACGCGCCTGGCCCTCGTTTCAACGGCCCACGGGGCTCGGCGCGGCGATCCTCCACACGGTGGAGTGCTGCGGCCTTGAGTCGAGCGGCGAGCGCGCCCTCGCGGTCTTCGAAGCCGACCCCGGCGACACGCTCGACGTGCCCTTCGACGTCATCGTCGGAGGCACCTTCACGCTCCGCCTCGACAGCATCGTGGCGCCCGACGCGGGTCGCTACGACATCCTCATCGACGGCGATCGCGTGATGACCTGGGAGGGCTACGCCCCCGCGCGACGCTTCGTGCGAGGCGTGCCCACGGCGCCGCGCGCGCTCTCCGCGGGCCCCCACGTGTTCACGGCGCGCTGCCTCGGACGGGCCCCCGCGAGCGCGGGCAACGGCGCCATCTTCGACGCCCTCGTCGCCGAACCGTCGCCCTGAGTCAGCGCCACGCGTGGAGCGCGAGGAGCGCGAGCCACGTGAGGCCGAAGAGCACGCGGAGGGCGTCCCACGAGCGCGCCGCGCGATCGGGGCGCAGCGGGACGAACACCCCGAGCGCGAGCACGAGACCCGCGGGGTGGATCGTCGTCGCCGCATAGATCGCCGACGCGAGGATGAGCACCTTCGCGAGCCGCGAGGTGGCGCGCGCGCCCCACACCACGGCCGTCGTGCGCACGCCCGCGGCGCGGTCGGAGGGCTCGTCGCGGAGCACCTGCACGGCCTCGGTCACCATGCTCAGGAGCCCCAGCAGCGACGCGAGGCGCCACCCCGCCACCGACGAGAGGGGAAAGCCCGTCATGGCCATCGAGACGCCCCACACGCCCATCGCCACGAGGTCGGCGCCGGGCTTGTGCTTGAGGAATCCCGAGTACGCGAAGATCACCACGGCGTTCACGAGGGCCGTGATGAGCAGCCCCGACGAGTGCAGCGCGCCGAGCACCGCGAGCCCCAGGCCCAGCGCCGCCGACACGCCCCACCCCACGCCGATGTGCGCCGCGAGGAAGCTCGTCCGCACGTTGTCGCGCCCCGGGGCGCGCAGGTCGATGGCGACGTCGAAGCAGTCGTTGACGAGGTAGACGCAGAGGGTGAGCACGGCGCCGAAGAGCGCGCGCGTCGCCACGTCGGGCCACCGCAGGCCGAGCGCCACGGCGAGGGTGAGGCTCGTCGCGAGGTTGCCCATCTCTCGCTTGCGAAGCCGGTAGATCGCCACGTCTGCGGCGATGCGCCACGCGGCGGTCGCGAGGGGTACGTCGTCTCTCTGGGCGCTCAACGGGCGCGGATGCTCTCACGCTCCGGCGCCGCGCGTGAAGCGCCTACGCGCCGTGTTGCGGCGCACAAGATCGGTGGCGCACGGCGCTCGCGCCTCGGATACACTCACGGCCCCATGAACCGCCCCACGCCGCAGCGGGTGATCAAGAAGTACAGCAACCGTCGGCTCTACGACACGGCCGAGAGCCGGTACATCACGCTCGACGAGCTGGCCGAGAGCATCCGTCGCGGGGCCGAGGCGCGCGTGCTCGACGCGCAGTCGGGCGAGGACCTCACGCAGGCCACGCTCGCGCAGATCATCATCGAGGGCCGCGGCGCCGCGCAGTTCCTCTCGGTGCCGATCCTCACGCAGCTCATCCGCATGAACGACGACGCGCTCTCGGAGTTCTTCGGCCGCTGGCTGAGCGCCGCGCTGGAGCTCTACCAGCAGGCGCGCCAGGGCGTGCAGGCCATCGCGCCGTACAACCCCCTCGCCGCGATGCCCTTCGCCGCGGGCAACGTCATCTCGCGGATGCTCAGCGTGATGCCCGGTCCGTGGATGCCCTCGCAGCCCTACTCGCCGCCCGCGTTCTCGCAGCAGCAGCACGCGCACCCGCCGCCGCCCGAGGCCCCCATGCCCGACGTCGTCGCCACCGCGACCGCCGAGGCGCACCCGTCGCCCGCGCAGTCCGAGGCGTCGAGCATCGAGTCGATCCGGCGCGAGCTCGACGAGCTCAAGCGGTCTCTTCGCAGCGCAGCATCGCAGGCCGTCGAGCGCCCCGCGAAGAAGCGCGAGACCGCTTCGAGCAAGACCTCCGGACGGAAGCGTGGCTGACCGATCGGGTTTTGTGCGCTGCACAATAACGTCTTGACACGGCGGCCTCCGCGCGTAGATTGGCGCCACGAAACACGGTCTTTCGACCGCTTCGCACCGCAACAATCCAACGCACCACAGACGGAGCCCCGACCGCGATGAGCACCGAGAGCAGCACCAAGAGCCCGAGCGCGTTCCCCTTCCCCGCGATGTTCGGGGCCGAGAGCTTTCAGAAGGCGATGGCCGACGGCATGGAGCGCACGCGCGCCTTCTGGGACGAGTACAGCCGCCTCGAGTCGCAGGGCATGACCCACGCCCGCACGATGGTGGGCGAGAGCGCCCGCATGGCGACGGAGACCATGAACTACGCGTCCACGCTCGGCGCCGAGTGGCGCAAGCTCTCGCTCGAAGCCACGCGCCGCACCTTCGAGATGCTCACGCCGCGCTGAGCGCCACGGCACCTTTCTCCCCGCACGACCTCGGAGCCAGCGCAGCGATGATCCACACCCTGATCGATCTCACGGAGAAGGCCACGGGCGCGTTCTCCGAGGCCCTGATGC
This sequence comes from Polyangiales bacterium, assembly GCA_046351535.1. Taxonomy (GTDB): domain Bacteria; phylum Myxococcota_A; class Polyangia; order Polyangiales; genus CAISKJ01. The sequence goes on along the minus strand of JAXLYG010000036.1, from coordinate 134,628 downwards.
ACACGGTCTTCGGCCGCGACGTGCGCGAGCTGCCCGAGCTCGCGCCGACGCCGAAGGACACGCTCTTTCGTGACGGCCCCGCGAGCCTCTACCGCTTCCGTCGACCGGAGGGCGCGGCCGCGGCGCCGAGGCGTCCGCTGCTGATCGTCCCGTCGATGATCAACCGCTGGTACGTGCTCGACCTGCGCAAGGGGTCGAGCTTCGTCGAGGCGCTCAACAACGCGGGCCACGACGTGTACCTCCTCGACTGGGGCATCCCCCGCGACGAGGACCGTCACCTCACCTGGGACGAGGTGCTCGACCGCCTCGACCGCATGGTGCGCCGCGTGAAGCGCCACGCGGGCGCGTCCGAGGTGGGCATCCTCGGGTACTGCATGGGCGCCACGCTCTCGGGGATCTACACCGCGCTGCACCCCGAGAACGTCGCGGCCCTGGTGAACCTCGCGGGGCCCTTCGACTTCGAGAAGTCGGGGCTCCTCGGTCACCTCGTGCAGCCCGGGTGGTTCAACCCCGACGCCGTGGCCGACGCGGGCAACGTCTCGCCGCAGCAGATGCAGAGCGGCTTTCAGGCGATGCGCCCCTCGCTCGAGCTCTCGAAGGCGATCAACCTCCTCGACCGCGCTTCGAACCGCGCCGCGATGAGCAGCTTCTACGCGATGGAGACCTGGGGGAAGGACAACATCCCCTTCCCCGCCGCGGCCTACCGCACGTACATCACCGAGCTCTACCAGAAGAACCTCCTGGTGAAGGGCGAGCACCGGGTGAAGGGTCAGCGCGTCGACCTCAAGCGCATCACCTGCCCCGTGCTCGTGATCGGCGCCGACCGCGACACCATCTGCCCGCTCCCCGCGGCGAAGGCCCTCATCGAGCGCTCGGGGTCGAGCGACACGCAGGTGCTTCAGGTCCCCGGCGGACACGTCGGCGCCGTCGTGGGGAGCCGCGCCTCCCACGACCTCGACCCCGCCACGGCGGCGTGGCTGCGCGAACGCCTCGATCGCGCGTGACCGCTTTGGTGTAGCCTCGCGCCGTGCTCCGGCGACTCGCCCTCCCGTCACCCTCCTCGCGCGCGTCGCGTGCCGCGCGCTCTCGCCGGGCCCCGTCGACGCCGTCACCGCGTACGCGCAGGCCCTCCGCGAGTCGCGCTACGCCGACGCGTACGCGCTGCTCTCGTCGTCGACGCAACGAACGCTCAGCTACGAGGCCTTCGAACGCGCCGCGCGAGAGTCGCCCGACGAGCTCCGCGGCGTGGCCGACGACTTCGACCGCGCCGACCGCGGCGCGCCGCTCACCGCGCGCGTCGAGCTCCCCGGCGGCGACCGCGTGTCGCTGCTCTGGGAAGACGGCGCGTGGCGCGTCGACCCTTCGAGCTTCGAGTTCTATCCGCAGCGAACGCCGCGCGAGGCGCTCAAGTCCTTCGCGCGCGCCGTCGAGCGATCGCGGTGGGACGTGCTCCTTCGACTCGCCCCGCGCGAGGTCGCGACGCAGCTCCGCATGGCCTCGTCGCAGCCCTCGGGCGACGCGGGCGCGCCTTCGCGCACGGCCGAAGAGGCGCTCCGGGACGCGTGGTCGGGCGCGCGCTCCGAGCGCGACCGCGAGGTGCTGCGGCGCATGGTCGAGGCCCTCGACCGCGGCGCGGTGATCGACGTGTCGGGCGATCGCGCGTCGCTCACCTACGGCGCGGCGGGTACGTATGTGGCGCGCCTCATCCGCGAAGACGGGCTCTGGAAGGTCGAGCGAACGGACTGAGCCCTCACCGCGCCGGTCGCACCATCGCGCAGTGGGGGATGTCGTCTTCGAGGTAGTTCTCGCCCTCGCGCACGAAGCCGAACTCGCCGTAGAAGCGCTCGAGATAGGCCTGCGCGGAGATGCGCACGGGAGACCTGCCGAACGAGAGCGCGACGATGGCGAGGCCCCGGTCGACGAGCTGTCGACCGAGCCCCGTGCGTCGCACCTCGGGCGCCGTGACGACGCGTCCGAGGGAGCACTCGGCGTACTTCACGCCGGGGCCGAAGATGCGGAGGTACGCGTCGACGGCGCCCTTCTCGTCGGCGTGCCAGAGGTGCAGGGCCTCGTGGTCGTGGCCGTCGTTGTCGAGGTAGGGGCAGTTCTGTTCGACCACGAACACGCGCTGACGCAGCGTGAGTACGGCGTAGAGCTCGTCGAGCGAGAGGGCGCGGTAGGGCTTGAGCGTCCAGGTCACGGGGCGCCGAGTGTGTCAGCGCGAGCGCTCGGAGATCAACGCCCGCGCTGACAAACGGCGGAACGGTGCTACCGTGCGCCTCCCCTTCGCCCCGTAGCGCGGGCGAGCGGGGAGGATAGAGGCAGTTCCAATGCTCATCGAAGAGATCCGCAAGCGCCGCACGGAGGCGTTCAAGAGCCGCGACAACGTCACGAAGGAGGTGCTCAACGTGGCCCTCGGCGAGATCGACACGATCGCCGCGCGCCACGGCCGCGACGCCACCGACGAGGACTGTCTCGGCGTGCTCCGCAAGCTCGTGAAGTCGAACGAGGAGACCCGCGCCGCGGCCACCGACGAGGCGCAGCGCGCGACCCTCACGGCCGAGATCGCCGTGCTCAACACGCTGCTCCCGAAGAGCCTCGACGCCGAGGGCGTGGTGGCCGCGCTCGCGCCCGTCGCCGCCGCGGTGAAGGCCGCCCCCAACGACGGCGCCGCCACGGGCGTCGCGATGAAGCACCTCAAGACCACGGGCGCCACGGTCGACGGCAAGGTCGTCTCCGCCGCCGTGCGCGCGATGCGCGCGTAGTCAGCCCTTCGCGGCCTTCGCCGCCTTCTCGGCGGCCTCCTCGCGCGCGAAGAGGCAGCACTCGCTCCCCGCAGGAAAGGCCCGGCAGTTGTTGGGCCGCATGTCGTAGATGCCGCAGAGGTTCCCCCGGAGGTGCACGCAGTCGCCGTTCGGGAGGAGCTTCAGCTTGCGCTTCTTCGCGCGGAGGAAGTCTGCGCTCGCGAGGTCCTCACGGCCGCCGTCGCGCCAGCGCTTGAAGTCCTCGCGCTCGAGCAGCACGTCGTTCTCGCGACAGCACGCGCCGCACGCCACGCAGTCGAGCGTGACGGTCGTCACCGACTTGCGCTCCGGGCTGTCTCGCTCGATCCACCCCTCGACGATGGGGCGCACCTTCGCGGGCACGCGCGCCCTCACGAGCCCCTTCGCTGCGCCCGTGCGGACGCGCGTGTGCTGCTCGATGCCCAGGTCGAGGAGCGACCACGCCGAGAGCTCGGGGATGTCTCCCTCGTCGTCGCAGGGGAGCAGCAGGTACCACGAGGGCGTTGCCCGGATGACCGCGTGACCGCCCGCTCTCACGTGCTTCAAGGCGTTCTCGAGGTAGGGAGGCAGATACGATCGCACCACGGGGCGGCGCACGTCGAAGCTCGTCGAAGTCGTCATGGCGGCGGATCTTCGTGCGACCGCGCCGCGCGGGGCAAGATCACGTCATGACGCCGTCGAGGGTCTTGCAGCACTCGGGCACGACGCTCCGCACGATGTCGAGCACGTGGAGGGCCTTCGAGAGGAAGTCTCGCTCGGCCTCGATGAGGTGTCGGCGCGGGTGCGGCGCCCACGCGGCCTCGATGCGGGCGTCGATGGCGCGCGCCTCTTCGATGGTCTCGGTGCGCACCGCGGAGCGCTGGTAGAGCCCGTCGCGCGGCGTGCGGAGGTGGATCACCACGTCGTAGCGGGCGAGCTCGGCCTCGTGCGAGGTGTGGAGCGCGGCCCAGAACTCCGCGGGGTCGCCGAGCCAGTACGCGAGGCCGTCGACGGTGCCGCGATCGCAGAGGGTCACGGCGCGGTCGGTCGAGAACGGCGGCATCGACTCGACCTCGTGCTGCACGCAGAAGATCGCCCGCTGCGCCGCGCGCTTCGAAGCCTCGTCTTCGAAGCGAGGAAAGCCGCCCGAAAACAGGATGCTCGCGGACTCGGGGAGGATCGACACGTGCGGGCAGAGGTACCTGCGCAGGATGCCCAGCGTGGTCGTCTTGCCCGCCCCCGGGCCTCCGGTGAGGACGACGCGTCGCGGATGATGAACGAGATGACAGCCGCAGGGGTGGTCTTCCACGGGCGCGGTGCATACCACGAAGGCGACCGTTGACCGGAGCCCCCACCGAAGACGATGCTCGCGCTCGCTATGGGAAGTTCGTCGCGCCGAGTGGCGGTGGTGGCCCCGTCGTCTCCCTTTCCTCGCGAGGATTTCGACCGCGGGATCGAGTGGCTACGGGCCCGCGCCGAGGTCTCGGACGACGACCGCTGGTACGGCCGCGAGGGCTTTCTCGCGGGCGACGACCGCGCGCGCCTGGCGTCGCTCCTCGAGGCGCTGCGCGACCCTCGCGTGCGTTGCATCTGGTCGGCGCGCGGTGGCTACGGCGCGACGCGCGTGCTCGAACGCGCGGGCGACGACCTCCTCGCGGCGCTCACGGCGGACCCCAAGCCCGTCGTCGGATACAGCGACGTCACGGCCCTCCACGCGCTCTGGGCGCGCGCGGGCGTCCGCTCGGTGCACGGCGCGATGGTCACCGCCCTCGGCCGCGGAGACCCCCACCGCGACGAGCTCTGGGCGATCATCGACGGCGCGCTCCCCTCGCCCTGGGAGGGCCTCACGGCGATCCACCCGGGGCGCGCGGTCGAGGGCATCGCGCTCGGGGGCAACCTCGCGCTCATCGCGGCGCTCGCGGGCACGGCGTGGCAGTTCGACCTGCGCGGCGCGGTGCTGATGCTCGAAGACATTCGAGAGGCTCCGTACCGCGTCGATCGGATGCTCACGACGCTGCGCGCGTCGGGCGCGCTGCGCGGCGTCGCGGCGGTGGTGCTCGGTGAGTTCGCGGGCTGCGAAGCGGGCGCCGACGGCGTGACCGTCGAAGACGTGTGCCGCGAGCGCCTCGCCGATCTGGGCGCGCCCGTGCTGTGGAACGCGCCCTTCGGTCACGGCGCGCGCAACCGACCGTGGGTGTCGGGCGCGCGCGTCGCGGTCGACGCGAGGCGGGGCCTCGTGCGCCACCTCGACGGCCTCTGCGCGCGTTGATTCTCTCTCAGCGGCAGACGAGCGGCAGCGCGCGGAACCGCGGGACGAGCGTGGTGTAGTCGTCGACGCGCGTGCCGCCGCGGAGGTCGCCCGCGAACTGGTAGTAGAACGCGCCCGCCGTGGGGATCGGGATCGACGCGTAGGCCGCGGAGTCGGAGTCGGTGTTGCCGAAGCCGTAGTCGGGCGCCATCGAGAGGCGCGTGCGGAGCGCGACGAGCTCGGTGGTCTTGAAGGTCTGCGCCGCGGCGCCCGTGGCGCCCGTGAAGCCCAGGGTGGTGTGCACGATCCCGCGCGGAAAGCCGCGCAGCGTGAGCCAGTCGTGCGTCGAGGCCTCGAGCCACTCGGGGCGCGCGGTGAGATAGAAGACCTGATAGCCGCGGTCGACGAGCGCGTGGAGCATGTCGGCGCCGCCCGCGTTCGCGCCCGGCGGAGGCCCCGTGAGGAGCGCGAGGAGCGCGGCGTTCTCGCTCTCGGTGAGCGTCCCGTCGACGTCGGTGACCACGACACGCGCGCCCGCGGGGAGCACGTTGATCCACTGCACCGCCGTCGAGTGATCGCCGCGCACGACGAAGAGCAGCTTGTGCCACCCCACGCCGAGCCGCTGCGCCGCGGGGATCGGGAAGTAGACCCGCCCGCCGTCGTCCGCGACGCCCTCGACGGTCGCGTGCGGCGAGCCGTTCGCCGACGTGGCCGCGGTGCCGAGGAGCTCCCACCGCGAGGCGCAGTCGCGCAGGAGGTAGATGTCGACGTCTTCGTCGTTGAGGTCGTCGTCGTTGATGCCGTAGGCGAACTTCGCCATCGCCCACTGCGGTTCGTCGGCGCGGAGAAAGAGGTCCCTCCCGCGGTGTCGCGGCCCGCCGAGGCCGACGGTGATGCGCGTCGTGAGGTGCCGCCACGAGGCCGTCGAGCCGAAGGCCGGAGGCGCCGCGTTGCACGCGGGCATCGCGGGACAGCTCGCGGGCGCATCGGTCGCCGCGTCGGTCACGGGCGCGTCGGTCGTCGCGTCGGGCGTGCGCGCATCGACGACGGGCACATCGGTGACGCTCACGTCCGTGACGGGGACGTCGATCATCGAGGCGTCGGGCGTGGTGACGTCGGTCACGGTCACATCACGCGCGGTCACGTCCGAGGGCGTCGTCACGTCGGGCTGCGCGGTGACATCGGGCTGCGCGGTCACGTCGGGCGCGCTCGCGTCGGGCTGCGCGGTGACGTCGGGCTGCGCGGTGACGTCGGGCTGCGCGGTCACGTCGTCGAGGGCCGCGACGTCGTTGGCGGCGTCGCGCTCGCTGGTGTCCGTGGGCGTAGAGGTGTCGACGGGGGACGAGGCATCGGGTGTCTCGACGCCCGTTCCACCGGAGCCGTCTCCGCAGGCAGCGACGGCGGCGACGAGGGCTCCGACAAGCAGGATTCGCATGGCGCGGAGGCTCGCACGACGACCAGCCCGCGTGAAGGGCGCAGCGCGCGAACGCGACGGAGTGATGGAGGGCGCAGCGTCGCGACCGCCGCCCGCTTGACGCGGCTTCGAAACGCGGGTGATACCGGCGCCTCGCGCGGGTGGTGATGCGCGACGGCAAGCATCGCCGCCGACGACCACCCCGCCGCAAAGGACGCGATGGAAGTCTCATCCCAGATGCCGCTCGACAACCCCCAGCAGGTCGTCCAGTGGCTGCAATCGATGATGCCCGGCTACACGTACACCGTGCGAGGCAGCTACGTGACCGTCGGCGCGGGCTCCGCCACGGGCGTGCTCATCCGCTCTGCGGGCCCGGGCCGCGCGAAGCTCATCTGGGCCTTTCCCAGCATGGCCGTGCAGCTCATCCTCACGCTCGCGATCGTGTTCTCGGGGATCCTCCCGGGCCTCCTCGTGTTCGGCATCGTGTGGCTCGTCGTGTCGGGCGACGTCAACCGCATGCGCAACGACATCGCGCAGGCCCTCATGGGCCAGGCGCCCGTCGCGGGCGCGCAGGCCGTCGCGCTCGCGCCCTCGTCGGGCGGCGGCGGGCTCCTCGCGGGCGGCATCCTCCTGCTCCTCTTCGCCATCGGAAGCTTCGGCTTCGCGGCGAGCGAGTTCAGCGACGCCGACCGCGCCGACCGCTGGGCCAGCGAACGCTCGTCGAGCGCCTACGGCAACTACGGCCTCAGTTCGAGCTTCTGGTACTCGCGCGCTCGCACGCACCGCCAGCAGGGCACCATGGCGGTGGGCGGCGGCGTGCTGTTCTTGATGATCTCCGTGGCGATGTTCATCGCGCGCAGCAAGCGCAGCGCCTCGTCGCCCGCCGTCGGCAACGCGATGGGCTACCCGATGCAGGGCGGATATCCGCAGCAGGGCGGCTATCCCCAACAGGGCGGCTATCCCCAGCAGGGCGGATATCCGCAGCAGGGTGGCTATCCGCAGCAGGGTGGGTATCCGCAGCAGCAGGGATATCCGCAGCAACAGGGATATCCGCAGCAGCAGGGCGGATTCGCGTCGCAGCAGGGGTATCCGCCGCAGCAACAGCAGGGCGGGTTCCAGGGGCAGCCGCAGCAGCAGGGCGGGTTCCCGTCGCAGCAGGGCGGGTTCCCGTCGCAGCAGGGCGGATTCCCGTCGCAGCAGGGCGGACAGGGCAACGGCCCCGGCTGGCCGCAGCAGTAACAATCAGCGCCTCCGAGGGGCGTCGGCGCGCGCGTCGAATCACGGGACGAATCCGTGGCCGATCGCGTTGTAGAGTCCGCCGCCCCGATGACGCACCGACACCTCCTCGCCGCAGCGCTCCTCGTCACCGCGTGCGCGAGCGCGCCGAGACCCACGCCCACGCCAGCACCCGTCGCAGCCCCCGCGCCCGCAGCGCCCCAGGCGCCCGAGACCGCGTGGACCGACGAGCCGCAACCCCTCGATGAAGCCGCGCGACGCGCGCTCTCCGAAGCCCGCGCGTCGCTCAACGACGGACGCTTCGACGACGCCCTCGCCACGCTCACCGCCGCCGTCGCACAACACCCCGACGACGTCGCCCTGCGCGTGCGACTCGGCGTGCTCATCGCTGAAGACGGACGCGCCGACGACGCCGTTCACACGCTCCGCGAGGGCCTCCGTCACCGCCCCGAAGACGCCGACCTGCTCACGCTGGCGGCGGGCGTTCGGCTCCGTCAGGCCCTCGACGGCGCCACGATCGAGCGTCGACGCGGCGCGATCACGGCGCACCCGTCGACCGACGCCGCGGCCGAGGAGCAGCGCGTTCGCGCGTGGCTCACCGAGGCCCGAGACGTCTTCGCAGAAGCCCTCCGCGCGCGGCCCAACCACCTCGGCGCGATGGAGGGCTCCGCCGTCGTGGCCGGTCGTCTCGAAGAGCACGCCGTCGCCGTGCGCGCGTGGGAGCGCATCGTCGCCCTCACCCACGACCGCGACGCGGAGGAGAACCTCGCGCGCGCCGTGGCGGCCTCGGGCGATCGCCCGCGCGCCATCACGCGCTACGAGGCGATCGTCGCCGCGGAGCCCGCGCGCGGAGAGGCGCAGGCCGCGCTCGCCACGCTCTACGAGGCCAGCGGACGCGCCGACGACGCCCGCGCCGCACGCGCGAGGGCCGCGTTCTACCGATGGATCGCGCCCTTCACGCTCACCCCGTCGGACGAGAACGTCGCCGCCGTGACCACGCTCTCGTCGTGGTTCGCCAATGAAGACGGACCACGCCCCCCGACGCGTGAGGCCGAGGTCCGCGCGCTCCTCACGCGCCTCGGCGCGACGCACACGCAGGAGAGCCGCACGCTCCTCGCGGCCTTCACGTGGCACCACTCGCACGACGCGCTCGAAGAGCTCGCGTTCGAGGGGCTTCGAAGCAACGGCGCCGAGGCGGGCGACACCCTCATCGAGCTGCTCCGCGTGTCGAACTCGACCTGCACGATGCGCCAGTCCGTCGAGTCGCTCGCGAGGCTCCACGATGCGCGCGCGATGCCCATTCTCACGGCGGCGCTCCCGCGCGACACGGGGTTCTTTCCCGTCGACGCGGCCAACGCCTTCGACCTCCTCGGCGACGCCCACGCGGTGCCCGTGCTGCTGCTCTTTCTCGATCGACCGACGCCGCCGCCGGACCCCGACGACCCGCTGCACGGCGCGGGGTACGCCGCCGCCCGCGCCCGCGCGGTGCTCGCCCTCGGGGCCTTCGACACGCCCGAGTCGCGCGCCGCCCTCGAACGCTTCACGAGCGATCCCCTCGTCGCCCTCGAGGCCCACGCGGCGCTCTATCGCCTCACCCGCGCGCGGCCGCACCTCGCGGCCATCGAGCGCGCCGCGACGCCGCAGGAGCGGGCCCGCGCGCAGTCGATCCTCACGACCTACATCGAGCGCGCCCACACGCCCGAGGCGACCGCCGCGGCGCAGCGCGCGCGACGAACGGCAACGGCGAACACCAACGCAGCGCGTCCCGCCGCACCTCGTCCTGCTGCGCCGACGCCTCGTCCTGCTGCGCCGACGCCTCGTCCTGCTGCGCCGACGCCGCGCCGCTGAGCGCGCGCCTCGCGTGACAGCGTCGTGGTTGACGGCGACGCGTAAACGCGTTGAAACCGTCTCATGCGGCGATTGTTGCTTCTCCCCGTGGCCTCGCTCCTCGCGCTCTCCATCGGCTGCTCGGGGGGATCGGCCCCACCGGTCAATCCACCCGACCCCACGCGCAACGACGTGGTCGTCGACGGCACCAGCGACGCGACGTCGAACGACGTCACCTCCGACGCGCAGAATCCCGCGGACACCGCAGGCGACACGACGCCCGCCGACACGCAGCCCGGCGACGTCACCGCGCCCACCGACACGCCGCCGGCCGACGTCGTCACCGACACGGCCCCCATCGATTCCCCCGCAGTCGACGCGCCGCCCGCAGACGTTCCCGTCGTCGACACCGCGCCGATCGACACGCCGCCGACGGATGTTCCTGTCGTCGACACCGCCCCCATCGATACGCCTCCCGTGGATGTGCCCGTCGTGGATGTGCCCGCGATGGACGTGACCTCGCCCGACGTGCCCGCGATGGACGTCGCGACTTCGGACGTGATGAGCGTGGACCTGCCTGTCATCGCCGACACGGGCACGGCCGACGTCGCGAGCGACGCGGGGCCCTTCCGCTGCCGCAGCAGCGCCGACTGCGTGGGCAACCCCGCGGGCGGCCTCTGCGACATCGTCTCGGGCGAGTGCCGCATGGGATGCACCCCCGCGGGCGGATGCTCCCCGACGCAGGCGTGCTGCGGCGGGACCTGCACCGACACGCAGAGCGATCCGCGCAACTGCGGGTCCTGCGGCAACGTGTGCTCGGCGGTCAACGGCGTCGCCGGGTGCCGCGCGGGCGTGTGCGTCGTCGACCGGTGCACGGCCCCCTTCGCCAACTGCGACGGCCTCGCGACCAACGGCTGCGAGGTCGACACGACGAGCAACGACGCCCACTGCGGCGCCTGCGGAATGGCCTGCACCGGCGGCTCCGGCGGCGCGGGTCGATGCACCGCGGGCGTGTGCGGAATCGCCTGCGGCATGGGCTTCGGCGACTGCGACCGCATGGCGAGCAACGGCTGCGAGACCGACGTCACGAGCAACGCGATGAACTGCGGCCGCTGCGGCGTCGTGTGCAGCGCCACGCACGCGAGCTCGCGCTGCCTCGCGGGCGCGTGCTTCGTCGACCGGTGCGACATGGGCTTCGGCGACTGCGACCGCGACCCGGCCACGGGATGCGAGGCCGACCTCCAGACGAGCGACCTCAACTGCGGCGCGTGCGGGCGCACCTGCGACGCGACCATGGGCCTCGGGTGCAGCCGCGGGACGTGCATCCCCGTGGCGAGCCTCGTCGCGTGGTATCCGCTCGACGGAAGCGGCGCCGACCGCGTCACCGGCGGCCCCACGGCGACGAACACGGGCGCGACGCCCACCGCCGATCGCTTCGGCACCGCGGGCGCGGCAATGGCGTTCTCGCCCTCGGCGATGAGCCGGCTCCAGGTCGACAACACGCGGCTCCCCGTGGGACGCGCGGCGCGCACCCTCTCGCTCTGGATGCGCACGATGACCCGGTACATGCCCGACGCGGGCGCGATGGCGAACTGGGGGACCACCGCCATGAGCCAGCGCTTCGGCCTCATCGTGCTGCCCGATACGCTGTATTTCGTGGGCGAGAGCGATGACACCCCGGGGCTGCGGCCCGTCGCCGAGGGGCGCTGGCACCACGTGGCGGTCACCTACGACGGCACCACCGTGGTCACCTACGTCGACGGCGTGCTGGAGGCCATGGGGGCCAAGACCCTCAACACCGTGGGGACGCAGCTCCTCATCGGGCGCTCAATCCTCGACCACTACCCGGGGCGGCCCGTGCCCGAGTATTTCGACGGCGCCATCGACGAGGTGCGCGTGTACAGCCGCGCGCTCGACGCGGCGAGCGTCAACGCGCTCTACCAGGAGGGCGGCTACCGCCCGATGTGATTCGTCGCCCCCGCGCGACGACCCGCGGAACGCCCCGTGCGCCCCGCGGGTTGAACCCCCGGCGCCCGGGCGATAGCCTCGCGCCCTCCCTCGACGACCCTCTACTCTTGCAATCCCTCGCGGATGGACGCAGTTTCCCGCGCCCGCGGGTTACGGCGGCGCCCAACCCTCAGCGACTCCGCGACGAAAGGCGATACGACACAATGATCCCCTGGCTCCTCCAGAAGGTCTTCGGCACCAAGCACGAGCGCGAGCTCAAGAAGCTGCGCCCGCTGGTCGCCGCCATCAACGACCTGGAGCCCAAGACCCGCGAGCTCTCCGACGACGACCTCCGCCGCAACACGGTGAAGTTCAAGGAGCGCGTGGGCAACGGCGAGTCGCTCGACAAGCTCCTCCCCGAGGCCTTCGCGACGTGCCGCGAGGCCGGCCGCCGCGTGCTCAACATGCGGCACTTCGACGTGCAGCTCATCGGCGGCATCACCCTGCACAAGGGCGCCATCGCCGAGATGAAGACCGGCGAGGGCAAGACCCTCGTGGCGACGCTGCCGAGCTACCTCAACGCGCTCGAAGGCAAGGGGGTGCACATCGTCACGGTCAACGACTACCTCGCCTCGCGCGACGCCGAGTGGATGGGGCGCATCCACCGCTTCCTCGGGCTGAGCGTGGGCACCGTGGTGCACTCGCAGTCAGACCGCGAGAAGAAGGCCGCGTACCGCTGCGACATCACGTACGGCCAGAACAACGAGTACGGCTTCGACTACCTGCGCGACAACATGAAGTACTCCACGTACGACTGCGCGCAGCGGGACCTCCACTACGCGATCGTCGACGAGGTCGACTCCATCCTCATCGACGAGGCGCGCACGCCGCTCATCATCTCGGGCCTCGGCGAGACCTCGACCACGCTCTACAACGAGGTCACCAAGATCGTCCCGTACCTCCGCAAGGACGAGCACTACGTCGTCGACGAGAAGGCCCACTCGGTGCAGCTCACCGACGAGGGCATCAGCGAGTCCGAGGAGCGCCTGGGGATCAACAACCTCTACGACCCCAACCACCTCGAGGAGCTGCACGTCCTCCAGCAGTGCCTCCGCGCGCACACGCTCTACAAGCGCGACGTGAACTACATGGTCACCGACGACGGCAAGGTCGTGATCATCGACGAGTTCACGGGCCGCGTGCTCGCGGGCCGACGCTGGTCCGACGGCCTCCATCAGGCGGTCGAGGCGAAGGAGTTCGTCAAGGTTCAGGAAGAGAACCGGACGATGGCCACCATCACCTTCCAGAACCTCTTCAGGCTCTACAAGAAGCTCTCGGGCATGACCGGCACGGCCGAGACCGAGGCCGAGGAGCTCCACAAGATCTACAAGCTCGACGTCACGCAGATCCCCACGAACAAGGGCATCAAGCGCCAGGACTTCGACGACCTCGTCTACAAGACCGAGCGCGAGAAGTTCACCGCCGTGGTCGAAGAGATCGCCGACTGCCACGAGCGCGGCCAGCCCGTGCTCGTGGGCACGGTGTCCGTCGAGAAGAGCGAGGCCATCGCGACGCTGCTCCGCAAGCGCGGGATCAAGCACGAGGTGCTCAACGCCAAACAGCACGAGCGCGAGGCCTACGTGGTCGCGCAGGCGGGCGGCAAGGGGTCGGTCACCGTGGCGACCAACATGGCCGGTCGCGGCACCGACATCATCCTCGGCGGCAACGCGGAGATGCTCGCGAAGGCCGAGATGATCCTCGCGCGCAAGGACCCCAACGCGCCCGAGAACAAGGACGAGTTCGACGCCCTCATCGAGACCTACAAGAAGCGCTGCGAGGTCGAGCGCGCCGAGGTGGTCGCCGCGGGCGGGCTCCACATCGTGGGCACCGAGCGCCACGAGAGCCGACGCATCGACAATCAGCTCCGCGGCCGCGCGGGGCGCCAGGGCGATCCCGGCAGCTCGCGCTTCTACCTCTCGCTCGAAGACGACCTCATGCGCATCTTCGCGGGCGAGCGCGTCCAGTCGATCATGGACAGGCTCGGCATGGAGGAGGGCGTGCCGATCGAGCACCCGTGGGTCACGCGCTCCGTCGAGAACGCGCAGCGCAAGGTCGAGGCGAGGAACTTCGACATCCGCAAGAACGTGCTCGAGTACGACGACGTGATGAACCAGCAGCGCAAGTCGGTCTACAAGATGCGCCGCGAGGTGCTCGAGGGCCGCTACGTGCGCGACGCCACGAAGCGCGAAGACGAGGAGGTGAGGGACGTCACCCCGAAGGACTTCAGCGAGGAGACCGTCAAGCACGTCGGCGAGGTGTGCGAGCAGATGGTGCGGCACTTCCCCGTGGCGAAGGTGCTGCCCAAGACCGACGACCAGAGCGAGAACGAGGGCTACCGCGGGCCCGTCGCCGGTCAGGCCGCCGCGACGCTCGACGCCATGGACGCCCTCAACGTCGAGGCCGTCGAGATGGAGGCGTACCACTACTTCGGCTCGCTCGTGTCGCTCGCGAAGTTCGAGAACGACCCCAAGGGCGCCGCCGATCAGCTCACGAAGGACGTGCTGAAATCCCTTCAGCAGCAGCGTGAGCGCATGCTCGACCTCATCGACACGGTGAACGTCTACGACGTCGAGAAGTTCTGCCCCGAGACGGCCGCGCGCGACGACTGGGACACGCACTCCGTCGCCACGCGCTTCAAGGAGCGCTACGGCGTCGAGCTCACCGACATCGATCACATCGGCCACCGCGAGGACCTCGCCCACGCGATGTTCACGCAGGCCGAGAAGTTCTTCGACGAGCGCGCCAAGGACGTCCCCGTCGAGTACCTCCTCCGCGCCTTCAGGATGCTCGTGCTCGAAGAGATCGACCGCGCGTGGATCGATCACCTCACGAACATGGACCACCTCCGCGACGGCATCGGACTCCGCGGCTACGGCCAGAAGGACCCGAAGCTGGAGTTCAAGAAGGAGGGCTTCGACATGTTCACCGCGATGATGCACTCGGTGGACTCGAACGTGCTCACGAAGCTCTTCCACACGGAGTTCCGCCGCGCCGAGGACGTCGAGCGCTTCGAAGAGCGCGAGCAGCGCATGGCCGCCGAGCGCGAGCGCTCGATGCAGTTCAACCACCAGGACTCCACCGGGCTCGAAGACGAGGCCGCGATGCAGGCCGCGCTCGAGTCTCTCGGTCTCGAGCCCTCGCAGGTGCAGACCGTCCGCCGCCGTCAGCCGGGCTCTCGCCGCGGCGGCGGCGCGAGCGCGGCGCCTCCCCCCGCGTCGGGTGACGCGGCGGCCCCCGTCGACGCGCCTCCGCCCGCGGCGCCCATCGCGACGGAGAACATCCAGACCGTGCGCCGCAGCGGCCCCAAGGTCGGGCGCAACGACCCCTGCCCCTGCGGCTCGGGCAAGAAATACAAGTCCTGCCACGGCGCGCGCCCCGAGGGAGCCGCCGAGGCCGCGCCCGAAGGCGAAGGCGCCACCCCCCCGACGCGCGAAGGGTGATACGACCAGAGGCGTCGTATGACCCTCTGGGCACCGTTTCCACCCGCGCGTCGACGTCAGCTCAGCGCGCTCCTCCCGTTACATCCCCGCAGCCTCGACGAGCTCACGCGGCAGCGCGCGCAGATGTGCGGCCGCCTCGTGGCGCTCACGGCCCTCGAGGCGCTCTGCGCCGACGAGGTGGGCTTCGCGGGGCGGCTCTTCGGACGGATCATCCCGTCGATCTACACCCACGCGAAGGCGCTGCTCGACAGCGACGACGACCCGGTGCTCGACATCCACGCGCCGGGCAGACCTCAGCGCACCGTGATGACCCGCCGCGACGCCGCGGGCTGGGTCGCGCACATGGCCCTCGGCACGCTCCCCGACATGGGGATGCTCCACCCCGACATCGACCTCGCGCCGCTCCTGCACGGCGACCTCCCGCAGCAGCGCGCGAAGCTTCGGTGCATGCTCGCGTACTTCGATCGCACCTGCGAGGCCCCGCCGCGCGGGCGCTTCGTCGTCGAGCGCCTCGTCGCCCCCGCGCGCACGCCGATGGAGTGGGCGATGGACGCGTCTCCCCTCACCGCCCTCACGGTGGACGCGACGGGCTCCATCGAGGACGCCGACGGGCACCTCCAGGTCGACTTCGCGAATGAGTACCTCGGCGGCGGCGTGCTCCGAAAGGGCTGCGTACAAGAGGAAATCCGCTTCTCCGTCGCGCCGGAGCTCCTGGCCGCGATGATCCTCTCGCCGCGGATGACGCCCGAGGAGGCCATCGTGATGCGCGGCGCCGAGCGCTTCGCGGCCACGCGCGGCTACGCCGAGACGCTCGCCTACGCGGGGCCCTTCAAAGACCCCTCGCAGCGCCTCGGAGACGGCTCCGTGGACGTGGATTTCGTGGCCATCGACGCCATCGACTACCGCCGCGGAGACCCGAAGGCGCAGTACCGCGACGACGCGATGCTCCGCGAGATCGACAAGGCTCGCGCAGGCTTCAAGCGCGACGCGCGCAACCTCCCCGTGGCGACGGGAAACTGGGGCTGCGGCGCCTTCCGCGGCGACCCGACGCTCAAGGCCGTGCTCCAGTGGATCGCGGCCTCGGCCGAGGGGCGCGCCCTTCGCTACTGCACCTACGGCGACGCGCGCGTGGGCGACCTCGCGGGCTTCGCCGCCCTCGCGCCAGGGCGTTTCGCGAGCGTCGGGGCCCTCTGGTCGAAGCTCCGTAGCGCCGTCGGCGAGGGCGGAGCGGGGCTCTACGACAGGCTCCTCGCGTAGCGCACGGTCGCGTTCGCGCTTCTGCGCGCACGGGCCTTCGGGATAGAGTCCGCGACGCTTCGATCCGTCGGTCATCCGGCGCCTCACGGAGGGGCGCCGCGGGGCCGTGCGGACCACCGACACTGGAGAGGATGTACCTCGATGGCTGGTGCTGCACCTACGGCCAGGCCCGCGCCGTTTCTCAAGCCCCTCGACCTGCTCGACCGGGGGATGCTCCTCGCGGAGAGCGCGCTCAGCGTCGTCACCGTGGGGCTCATGCTCTTCGCGGCGGTCTCGGAGTCGACCTCGCGGGTGCTCCAGAACTCCACCGTGCGGGCCCTCGTGGCGGCCGTGCTGTGGGCCCTCGCGCTCGGTCTGAAGCTCTCGGGGCCCGGTCCGCAGTCGCGCCCCAACGGCGACGCGCCCGGTGAGTCGAAGCCCCCCGCGCGCACGCTCGCGCAGGTGCTCGCGGTGCGGTTGCTGAAGCGCGAGCTCGACGCGTCGACGGCGTTCCAGCGGGGCATCGCGGTGGCGATTCCGCTCTCGCTCGTGGCGGGCTTCGTGACCGAGTGGCTGATGCGCGCGGTGATGCCCCTCGCCAGCGACGTGCTCATGCACGGCACGATCTGGGCGGCCTTTCTCGGCGCGAGCTTCGCCACGCGCGGGCGCAAGCACCTCGCCATCGACGCGCTCTCTCGCATGCTCCCCGACCGCGGCCGTCGCGCGCTCGTGGGCATCTCGGCGACGCTCGGCGCCTTCGTGGCCTTCGCGCTCGCGACGGGCATCTACGGCTCGCTCGTCGAGGCCGTGCACCAGGCCAACGAGACGACGCAGCAGAACCTCGCCAACCACATCACGAGCACCGTCGACCGGTCGTTCGAGTTCCAGTTCGTGATCCCCGCGGGCTTCACGATCATCGGGCTGAGGCTGCTCCTTCACGCCTTTCACGAGTTCGTCGCGTCGTTCTCGGGCTTCGTGCCGCCGCCTCCGCCCGCGGTGCGTCTCTCGATGCCTCCGCCCGCGGACCACTCGCACAACACCGACCCCGTCGCCGCCGCCCACGAGGGCCCCAACGAGGAGCCCCGTGAGCCTCCGGCCATCGACCGCGCGGGCTTCACCGAGGTCGCCGTCGCGCTCGTCGCGCTGCTCGGGCTCCTGCTCGTCACGTCGGGCTCGACGGTGTTCAAGCCCGCGCTGCTGCTCTCGTCGCTCGCGGCCATCACGATCGTGGTGCCGCTCATCACGCGCAAGCAGCTCGCGGGCAGCTACGACCCTCCGTCGCCCGAGACCTACGTGCCCGTGAAGGGGACCTTCCCCCACTTCATCGGCGCGACGGTGTGCATCGCGCTGATCCTCCTCGTGATGCGCTTCGTGGCGGTGCCGCACGTCAACGAGATCCCGCTCACCGCGGGCGTGGCCTTCTTCGCGGTGATGGCGCTCATCGGCGCGCCGCTCTTCAGCTTCCTCGGCGGAATGGGGCTCTTTCTGTTCGTGAAGTTCTTTCTCACGACGCAGGGCCCCGAGGCCGCCGGGCAGCACATCAACCTCATGGCCAACGCCGTCGAAGACGTGCTCGGCAACCACTTCGCGCGCATGAGCGTGCTCGCGACGATCCCGCTCTTCACCCTCGCGGGCTACATCATGAGCGAGTCGCGCATGCCGCAGCGCCTCGTGCGGGTGTCGCGCGCGCTCCTCGGGTGGCTCCCCGGCGGGCTCGCGGTGGTGTGCGTCTTCGCGTCGGCGTTCTTCACGATCTTCTCGGGCGCGAGCGGCATCACGATCGTCGCGGTGGGCGGGCTCCTCGTGCCCGCGCTCTTGAAGGATCACTACCCCGAGAAGTTCTCGCTCGGACTCGTGACCACGGGCGGCGCGCTCGGCATCACCGTTCCGCCGTGTCTGCCGCTCATCGTGTACGGCATCGTGGCGGGCCTCCAGGAGCCCGCGCCGGGGCAGGAGCGGTTGGAGCTTCAGAAGTTCCTGCTCGTGGGCCTGCTCCCGGGTCTCGTGGCGATCGGGCTCATGGTGCTCTACTGCATCGTGATCGGCGTGGTGGCGAAGGTGCCGCGCTCGCGCTTCGACACCCGCGAGGCGGCCGCCGCGCTCTGGGAGGCGAAGTGGGAGCTGATCCTCCCGGTGTTCCTCCTCTTCGGTCTCGCGAAGGGCATCTTCAACCCCTCGCAGGCCGCGGCGTTCACGGCCTTCTACGTGTTCTTCGTCGAGGTCTTCGTCTACCGCGACCTCACGATCACCAAGGACCTCCCGCGCATCGTCCCCGAGTCGATGGTGCTCGTCGGCGCGATCTTCGTGAAGCTCTGCGCGGCCACGGTGCTCGTCGGCTACTTCGTGCAGGCGCAGATCGCCGATCGGCTCTTCGAGTGGCTCACCTGCGGACCGCCCGCGGTGGCCTACATGCAGGCGCACTCCGACTCGATCGGCACGTGCCGCGAGGCCGTCGACGCCCTCGCCCGCGTTCACCAGAGCGCCGGAGGGATGATCGATTCGAAGATCTCGTTCCTCCTCGCGCTCAACGTGTTCCTGCTCATCATCGGGATGTTGATGGACATCTTCTCGGCGATCGTGGTCGTCGTGCCGCTGATCGCGGGGATCGCGCTCCACTTCAACATCAACCCCTACCACCTCGGCATCGTGTTCCTGCTGAACCTCGAGATCGGCTACCTGATGCCGCCGATGGGGTTGAACCTCTTCATCGCGGGCTTCCGCTTCAACCGCCCGGTGCCCGACCTCTACCGCATGGTCTTGCCCTTCATCGGGCTCTTCGTCGCGGCCCTGATGATCATCACCTACGTGCCGCAGATCACGCTCGTCGCCCTGCCCGCGCCCGCGCACGCCGCGGCCACTGCAGAGCCCACGACGAACACGCCCGACACGCACGGCCCCGCGACGCCCACGCCGGGCGCGTCAGATGGCGGCGCGCCCGCGGCGGGCGCGAACTGCGACATCCCGGGCGATGACGAGACCTTCGAGCAGTTCCAGGCGCGGTGCAGCGGCGCCGCGGGCGGTGGTGGCGGTGAGACCGCGACGCCGACGCCGACCCCTGCCCCGCAAGCGGACTGCGACATCCCCCGCGACGACGAGAATTTCGAGCAGTTCCAGGCGCGCTGTGCGGCGCAGAATGGGACCGCGACGGACGCCGGGGCGCCGACGCCCGAGGCCACCGACGCCAGCGCTGCGCCCGCAGACGCTTCGCACGACTGAGCACACATCACCGCGCGATCACGCCCGCGACGTCGCGAGAGGCTGAAGCCTCGCGGTCAGCGGAAGCGGAGCGCCGATCGACGCACGCGGAAGGTGTGACGCTCCGCGCCCGTGGCGCCGTCGATCTGACGGGCGACGAGCTCGGGATCGGCGAGCGTCGTGTCGACCTCCAGCGTCATGAAGGTCGGCATCTCCTGCGAGCACCAGACCTCGCGCGCGTCGCCCACGGTGACCGGAAAGTGCGACGGGCAGGTGCCGTCTTCGTGCGTCGCCATCCCCGAGCTGATGAGCTCCGGAAGGTCGTAGGCGTCGGGGCGCTCGATCCAACGTATCTGCGTACGATGGATGTCGCCCGCGAGCAGCACGACGCCGCCAATGCGCTCGCGGTCGATGAAGCGGAACAGTCGCTTGCGCGAGGCGGGATAGTCGAGCCAGGTCTCTCCCGCGCGAGAGAATGAAGAGCCCGACGCGATGAAGCGGAACGTGGCGGTCGAGGCGCGGAGCTCGCGTTCGAGCCACTCGGCCTGACGGTCACCGAGCATCGACGCGTCGGGGTTCGCGCCCGTCGCGGGGCGGTCGCGGTAGTAGCGGTCGTCGAGCACGAAGAAGTCGACGTCGCCGTAGTGCTGGACGAAGAAGGTCCCCGGCGTGCCGTCGACGCCGTAGGCCGGGTTCGCCCAGTAGTCGGTGAATCCTCGCAGCGCGTGCTCGCGGCCGGGATCGAAGCGCGAGGTGTTGTTGCCCGTGAAGTCGTGGTCGTCCCAGGTGGCGATCACCGGGGTGCTCGCCAGAAAGCGGGCGCGCGCGGGCATTTCGAGCGTGCGGCGGTAGCGCCACCAGTGGGCCTGCGTGGCGCCGGTGTTGCCGTAGTGGTTGTCTCCCAGGAACAAGAACGTCGCGAGGTCACGCTCGGCGATGCGATCAAAGATCGGCTGCACGGGGAAGTTGTTGTCGTTCGCGCACGACCCGAAGCCGAAGCGAAAGACGCCTTCGCTGCCGACGCGAGGCGCCGTGCGAAAGTGCGCGGCGCGTCTGAGCCGCTCGCCACGGATCGAGACGTGGGCGGAATACGCGGTGCGCGGTCGCAGCCCCGCGACGTGAAAGACCGTGGTGAAGTCGTTGTCGGGCCTCGGGTAGCGCGGCCCCACGCTCACGCGCTCGCCCGACGCGTCGTCGATCACCGCGAGGTCGACCGGCCTCGTCGCGTCGGCGCGAACGAGGATGCGGACGTCGTCGGGGCCCACGGATCCGACGAGGGGGCCGTGGGTGATGCGCTCGGGGTAGCAGGTGCCGCAGGCTTCATGGATTCCCATCGGATCGCGCCACGATCGCGACTCGCCGGCGCCGTTGCCGAGGCTCGCGTCGAGGCCGCCCTGGCAATAGACCGGCTCGCCGTCGAGCTGCATCTGCACGCAGGTCGGTCGCCAGGCGTCGGCGCCCGAGCGCCAGCGCAGCTCGACGCGACGCACGTCGGAGCGCGGCAGATTCAGGCCCTCGAAGTGAAAGACGTCGAACTCCCCCGCGCGGAACTCGGGCTCATCGGGGACGTCGAGGACGAAGCAGTCCGTCGCGTTCACGCAGAGCTCGTACTGGCCCGTCGAGCCGTCGGCCGCAGCCGCCCCCGTGCGGATCGCGAGGGAGAGGTGATGGACGACCTCGGGCGGTGGCGAGGGCGGTCCGGCGTCGCGGACGTCGGCCCTGGCGCTGCCGTCGTCGCGGGGCGTCGAGGCGTCGGCGGAGGTCGCGGCATCGAGCGCGGGGCCATCGAGGGCGACGTCGCGCGTGGTGCCATCCATGGCAACGTCGCGCGTGGTGACATCCATGGCGACATCGGGCGCGCCGCGGTCTTCGAGCGCGCTCGTGTCGAGAGCTGGGACGTCGACGCACCGGGGGTCGGAGCAAGCCTCTTCGGGCGCAGCGCAGCCGACCGCCGCGAGCGCGAGGAGGAGCGCGCGGGCCGCCGCAATGACGCCGTCGATGGGATGTGCTTCGAGTCGTCTCATCGCCTCCTCCGGCCGCAGAACTCGGCGCAAGCGTTCGTCAGGTCCGATCGTTCGGAGGCGAGCGTGAGCGCCGTGTCCGACCGTGGCCGCGCCGACTGTACCGCCGCGAGAGGTTCGGGCCTACGGCTGGTCGGGATGGCGCGCGCTGCGGGGCTTCGGCGTGACCCTTCGTTCAGAGCGTCTTGAGGTATTCGAGCAGCGCGGCGCGGTCGTCGCGTGAGAGCGAGTCGGCGAAGGTGTGGCCGCGGTTGCTGTAGCCGACGCGCGTCGTGTCGTAGGTCTGCGCATCCGAGGCCGCGACCACGGCGACGGGCCAGCCCACGGCGGTCATGTCGTAGGTCGAGCTCGCGAGGTCGCGCACCCAGCGTGTCGGGCGCGTCGCGCTCTCGAGAAGCGCCGCGAGCGTGGGCACCGAGCCGTTGTGGAGGTACGGCGCCGTGGCCCACACGCCGTCGAGCGGCGGCGCGAGGTACGCGCGCGAGGGGACCATCCGCGCGGTGTCGGCGCCCGCGCCTGCGTACCAGCTCCGGTTGAACCAGTCGGTGAGTCGTCCGGGCGCCATGAACTGCTCCGCGTACGCGGGGTCGGTGCCCACCGTCGCGATGGGAACGAGCAGGTTCGGGTACGCGCCTCCGTCGCCGTAGGTGCCGTGGCAGCTCGCGCAGCGGTCTTCGAAGACGACGCGTCCGCGCGTGGCGCGCGCCGTGTCGACGGCCGCGGGATAGGTCGGCGGACGCAGCTCGCGCAGCCACGCGAGCACGTCGCCGAAGTGCGTGAGGATGTCGTCTGCCTGCGCGCTGTCGCGCACGGCCACGACGGAGACCTGCATGAGCATGCGGGCGAAATCTCCGCGGCCCATGCCGTTGTAGTAGAGCGCGTTCTTCTTGCGCAGGAGCCACCACGCGGGCGTGTCGGAGGCGATGCGCGGGTGCTCCGCGGTGGGCGCGCTCGACCACGCGGGCTCGTCGCGCCACGCGAGGCTGCGCGGGTCGCGGTGCGATGCGGCGGCGTCTTCGAGCAGGAACGCGCCGTTCACGCCAGGAAAGGGCGTCGTCGCGAAGGGCCCCACGGCCTGCGCGCCGCGGCTGAAGGGCAGGTACGCGCGCCACTCCGACGAGTCTTCGCCGTACTGCGCGCGCACGAGCGTGTCGAGGAGGCGCACGCGCGCGCTCGAATCGGCCGTGAAATTCGCCGTGGTGCTGCCGAGGCCGGGGATGAAGCGTCCGTTGATCGAGCCCGCGTGACAGCCGAAGCACGTGGTGCCGCCGACCACGCGCACGCGGCGGCCGTCGACGGTGAGGTCGAAGGCGTTGAACGCGCGCGGGAGCATCGCGTTGTCGCCCGTGCGCTCGAGTTCGTTGGTGACGCGCGCGCCCTGAAAGAACTGAAGGAACACGTCGACGGGCACGCCCGAGCCGATGAAATCTCCGTAGCGCAGGTACTCGTAGCCCGCGGCCGCGTCGCCCGAGCGCTGCGCCGTCGCAGGAATGGACTCGCTCCGAGGCGGTGTCGGGGGCGCGGTCACGTCGGCGTCGCCGCAGGCCGCGGCAGAGATCACCGCGGTCGCAAGGGTTACGGCGCGCGCGATGCGCGTGAACGGTCGTGTGGACTTTCGAAGCGAGGTCATGAAGGGCGACCTTACCGCGCGGTTTCGTTCGTTGCTCGCACCTCGCGCATCCCCTCTCGCGGCACGACAGAGGTGGTCGCGGACCCGCCCGCTCCCGCGCCAACCCCCCGCCCGGTCGCCGCCCCGAACACGCTTCACGGGCGCGCACCGCTCGTCTTCATTCCGCCCCGGTCGGCAAGAGGTGTAGGCTCACCGATCGGAGTCCGCGCGAGTGCCCATCCTCACCCACGAAGAACGCGTCGGCACCCTCCTCGGCGGAAAGTACCGCCTGGGCAGGATCCTCGGCCGTGGCGGAATGGGCGCCGTCTTCGAAGCCGTGCACGAGTGGACGGGGCGCGCCGTCGCCGTGAAGGTGCTCAGCCACGAGCACGTCGAGAACCCCGAAGCGGCCGAGCGATTTCTTCGCGAGGCGAGGGTCGCGGCGGGGCTCAAGCACCCCAACGTGGTCGACGTGCTCGACCTCGGCGAGGAGCCCGATCGCACCGTCTTCATCGTGCTCGAGCTGCTCGAAGGAGAGTCTTTCGGGCGCAAGCTCTCGCGCGAGAAATCGCTGAGCTTCGAAGACGCGGCGCAGGTGCTCGTCCCCGTGATGCGCGCGGTCTCGTACGCGCACGCGCGCAACGTGGTGCACCGCGACATCAAGCCCGACAACATCGTGTTGCACACCGACGCCGAGGGGAACCTCATCCCGAAGATCCTCGACTTCGGCATCGCGAAGGCCCTCGACGAGGAGCGCGATCAGCACGTCACGCAGACGGGCTTCGTGATGGGAACCCCCGCGTACATGTCGCCCGAGCAGGGCGAGGGAATCCCGTCGCGCATCGGCGCGCCCGCCGACGTGTGGTCGATGGGCGTCGTCTGGTACGAGGCGCTCACGGGCTCGCTGCCCTTCGAAGGCCCCACGCCCACGGCGGTGCTCCTCGCGGTGAACGCGGGGAAGTTCACGCGCCTCGTGCGAAAGCTCCCGACGTTGCCGGTCTCGATCGCGAACGTGATCGACAAGGCGATCGTGCGCGACGTCTCGCGGCGCTACCCCGACATGGGGGCCTTTCTCGAAGCGATCTTGAAGGCCGCCACCGAGGCCGGTGAGGTGCTCCCAGCGCGGGGATCGTTCCCAGGGGGAATGCGCTCTTCGCGAGAGCAGGTCGCGACGCTCGGCGCAGCGTCGGAGGTTCGCCTCTCGCGCCCCGAGCCCACCGACGACCCCGTCATCGAGCTCGGCCCCGTCGTCGCCCACGGCCCCATCTCCGACATCACCATGGGAGACACGACCGACGAGCCCGTCGTGCTCCTCAACAACCCGCGCAAGCGACGAAAGCCCTTCCCCGTCGCCGCCGTGGGCGTCACGCTCGCGACGCTCGTCGCCATCGCGGCCATCGCCATCATCGTGCGACGTCCGACCGCGCCGACGACCCCGAGCGCCCCCGTCGCCGAGGTCACCGCGCCTGCGCCCGAGCGCCCCGCGACGCAGCCCCTCGACGCGAGCGCGGCCTCGCCCCCGACGCCCGCCGCGCCGACACAGGTCGAGCCGACGCCGACGCCCGCCACGCCCGACGCCGACGCCGAAGGACCGCGCCGCACCTCGTCGCATCACGGTCGACACGGCTCCCACGCGTCGCCCACGCCCTACGACCGCCCCGCGGACACCGCCCCCTTCGCGCCCCTCGTGGTGGTCCCTGCGCCGCCTCCGACGCCCAATGTCGAAGCGCCTGCGCGGCCTCCCGAGACGGCGCCGCCCGTCGACACGCACGCGCAGCCGCCCCGCCCCGCGACGCCGCGAGAGAACGCTCCGCTCACCGACTACGACCACGCACAATGACGCTCCTCGCCCGCCGAACTGCGGCCCTCGCGGCCCTGCTCATTGCCCTCGCGCGCTCGCGCGCCGACGCGCAGGTCGCGCCCGACGACGCGGGCGCGCCGCCCGAAGCATCACCGTCGCCGCAGCCACCACCGCCCGCGGTGAGGGCCGTTGATCCCGTGCGCGAAGAGGCCCGCGCCCACTTTCAACGCGGCGTCGAGCTCATCGGGGCCGAGCGCTGGGCCGACGCGATCCTCGAGCTCCGCCGCGCGCAGGAGCTCCGCGCCACGCCCGCGGTGCTCTTCAACCTCGGCCTCGCGCTGCGCGCCGTGGGGCGCAACCGCGAGGCGATGGCGGCGTTTCGAGAGTTCTCGCGCATGTCGGGGGCGACCACGAACCCCGAGCTCGCCGCGCGCGTCGACGCCTACGTGCAGGAGCTCACCGCGGGCCTCGGGCGCGTGGTGCTCCTCGTCGAGCCTCCGTCGGCCACGGTGCAGATCGACGGCCTCGCGGTGCGCGCGAACGAGTCCGTGGAGGTCGACCCCGGGCGGCACGTCATCATCGCCGCCGCCGACGGCTTCGCGGGCGAGAACCGCACCGTCGAGGTGGCGCGCGGATCGCAGAGCACGGTGATGCTGCGCATGGTGCCGCTGGTGCTGTCGTCGCGGGTGACGGTGACCGCGGATCCGTCGGGCGCGCTCGTGCGAATCGACGGTCAGAACGTGGGCTTCGGCAGCGTCGAAGAGACCGTGCGACCGGGCTCGCACACGCTCGAGGTGAGCGCCGAGGGGTACTACACCTTCCGTCGGCGCTTCGAAGCGCTCGCGGGGCAGAGCCAGACGCTGCGCGCGAACCTGAGCAACAGCCGCGGCGTGGTCGAGAGCCCGTGGTTCTGGCTCGGCGTCGGCGCGCTCGCGGCGGGCGGCGGCGTCGCGGCGTTCTTCCTCCTGCAAGACCTGGCGCCGCCCTATCAGGGCACGCTCGGCAACGTGACCGACGCGCTCACCGTGAGAGGCGGACGATGACCCCGCAGACGCACCGCCCTCCCCTCGCCCTCGCGCTGCTCGTGCTCGCGATGCTGCTGGCGTGCACCAAGCCTCGCACGCAGATCATCCTGCTCGTCGACACCGACATGGCGCAGGGCCCGATGGGCACGCTCACGCACGTCCGCATCACGGTGAAGAGCCCCACCACCGGCGCCGTGCGGCAGCGGCTCACGTACCCGCTCCTCCAGGTGGTGAACGGTCAGTCGTTCGAGCTCCCGGGCACGCTCGGAATCGCCGCGGCCGACAACGATCCGCACTCCGTCGAGGTCAACATCGACGCGGTGAGCGACCCCGGCGGCGACGGCACGGCCCGCGCGGCGATGTTCACCTACTACGCCATCGCGCCCTTCGAGTCCGAGCGCACCAGGCTCCTCTCGGTCTTTCTCGCGGATCGGTGCAGGGTGCTCGCGCGAGAGTGCCTCCCCGACGAGACCTGCGGTCTCAACGGCTGCATGCCGCGCACGGTGGGGACGCTCCCCGACGTGACCCCCGACTTCCGCTTCGACGGCGGCGTGCGCGACGGATCGGCGCTCGACAGCGACCTCGACGCGCGCGGCGACGGCGCCATCGACGACCTCGCAGACAGCGCCGCGACCGACGCGCCCGACGCGACGTCCGCGGACGCGATCGACGACACCGCCGACGCGACGGGCGACGCCAGTGACACAGGCGCCTGCCCCATCGGCCAGCGCCTGTGCGGCGGGGCCTGCGTCGACATCTCGTCGGACGCGCGAAACTGCGGCGCGTGCGGCCTCGCGTGCAGCACCGCGAACGCCACGCCGATGTGCCGCGCGAGCGTGTGTCGGCTCGCCTGCGCAGCGGGCTTCGGCGACTGTGACGGCGACGCCACCAACGGCTGCGAGGCGTCGATCGCCTCGGTCACCAACTGCGGCGCGTGCGGGACCTCCTGCGCGCTGCCCGGCGTCGCGACGCAGGCGTGCGTCGACGGGAGCTGCGCCGTGGGCGCCTGCGCGGCGGGGCGCAGCGACTGCGACCGCGTCGCGCTCAACGGCTGCGAGACCGACACGCAGAACGACGGCGCCAACTGCGGCGCGTGCGGGCGCTCGTGCGGAACGGGCTTTGTGTGCAGCGGGGGCGCGTGCGCGATGTCGTGCTCGACGGGGCGTACGGCCTGCGGCGCGGCGTGCATCGACCTCAGGACCAACGCCTCGAACTGCGGCGCGTGCGGAAACGCCTGCCCCGCGCGCGCGAACGCCGCCGCCGTGTGCAGCGCGGGCGCGTGCGGGATGCTCTGCAACGCGGGCTTCGCCGACTGCGACGGCAACCCCCTCAACGGCTGCGAGGCCTCGCTCTCGGCCGCCGCCACCTGCGGGAGCTGCACGCACGCGTGCACGGCCCTCAACGCCGTGTCGACCTGCGCGGCGGGCAACTGCGGCTTCCTCTGCAACGCGGGCTTCGGAGACTGCGACGGCCTGCTCGCCAACGGCTGCGAGACCGACACGCGGAGCTCGGCCACCAACTGCGGCGCGTGCGGCGCGGTCTGCGTCCGCCCTCACGCGACGGGCGCGTGCAGCGGGTCCGCGTGCACCGTCGGCACCTGCGACGCGGGCTACGCGGACTGCGACGGCAACGCGGCGAACGGCTGCGAGGTCGACACGCGCAGCACGGCCGCGCACTGCGGCGGCTGCGGTCGCGCGTGCGCCTTCGCCAACGCGACGGCGGCCTGCGTGTCGAGCGTGTGCGCGCTCAACGCCTGCGTCGGCGGCTACGCCAACTGCGACGGCGTCGCGTCGAACGGCTGCGAGACCAACCTCAACACCACGGGCGCCCACTGCGGCGCGTGCTCGAACCAGTGCGCCACCCTCACGGTGTGCAGCAGCGGCGTGTGCGTCTCGACCTGCCCCGCGGGCACCACGGTCTGCAGCGGCGCGTGCGTGAACACCTCGACGGACGTCAACAACTGTGGACGCTGCGGCGCCCCCTGCACGAGCCTCACGAACTCGACGCGCACCTGCGCGAGCGGCCTCTGCGGCTTCGCGTGCGTGCCGGGCTACGCCGACTGCAACCGCGTGGTCTCCGACGGCTGCGAGGCGTCGCTGTCGAGCAACACGAGTTGCGGCGCGTGCGGGCTCGCGTGCGCGCTCCCCAACGCGACCTCCGACTGCTCGACGGGGGTCTGCCTGGTGCAGCGCTGCAACGCGGGCTGGGGCGACTGCGACCGCGTCGCGCTCAACGGCTGCGAGCGCGCGATCAGCGAGGATCCGCTCAACTGCGGGGCCTGCGGCAACGTGTGCCCGAGCGCGCCAACGGCGCGCCGCGCTGCGCCGCGGGCGCGTGCGCGCGGTCGACTGCCGCGCCGGGCGCCGTCGACTGCGATCGCCCCCTCAACGGCTGCGAGGCGCGCGTCGGCGGCGCGTGCGGCGACGGCTGCTCGCCGGGCACGCTCGCGTGCCTCGGCACGAGCGTCGGATGCGTCACCACCGCGCTCGCGTGCGGCGCGCGCTGCACGGCGGGCGGCGTGGCGGGGTTCTGCTCGCTGGCGGGCGTCTGCCTCCCGACGGCGGTGATGTGCTCCGACGGCGGAAGCGTCACCACCGACGCCTCCGCCGACGTGCCGACGGACCTCGTGGTGTCCACCGATCGCGGCCTTCGAATGGACGCGATCTGAGGGGGAGCGCCCTCCCCCCTCGCGCGTCACTGCACCACGATCGAGCCCTGGTACATGTTCATTCCGCAGGTGAAGGCCAGCGCGCCCGACGCGGGCACCGTGACGGGCACCTCGACGGGGCGGTTGAGCGGGAGGTCGCGGCGGATGTTCATCGACGGAAACACGAGCTGCTGGCCGCAGGTCTCGTCCGTCGTGCGCGTGAACACCAGCGTGAGCTGACGCCCCGCGGCCGAGCGGATCGTCGCGGGGTGGTAGCCCTCGCCGTCGACCGCGATGGCCACGCGCCCGTCGGCGGGCGCCGTGATCTCCGCGGCGGCGTGGGGCGTCGCGGGGGGCGCCTCGGTCTTCTTGCAGGCGGTCGCCGAGAGCGCCGCGACGAGCGAGATCATCACCGTGTACTTCATGCTTCGTCTCCTTCAGGGGCCGCGACGCGCGCGGCGGACTCGTCATCGAGCGCGCGCGCGTGACTCCGACGCGCGAGCGCATACACCAACACGGACGCGAGCGCGACGCCCGCCGACACCCGCCACGCCGCGGCGATCCACGCGGGCGCCGGGTCGACGTAGAAGCGCGACGCGAGGAGCGCCACGCAGGCGAGGCCCGCCGCGGTCGCGACGCGGGTGAGCGCCTTCAGCCCGGTGAGGGCGCGCGTCCCATCGAGGCGGCGCCAGAGGAGCTGCTCGTAGCGCCAGTACGTGTAGATCACGGGCACGATCTCGAGCGTGAGAAACGCGCTCGTGAGGAGGCCCCCGGCCATGGGCGCGGCGATGCGCTTCATCACGTCGGCGCCGGACCCCTCGGCCCAGAGCAGCGGCACGACGCCGAAGAGCATCGTGCTCACGGTCATGAGCTTGGGTCGCACGCGCTGGATGGTCCCCTCGGCGTGCGCCTCGACGATGTCTTCGAGGGAGCGGATGCGCCCCGCGGCGAAGCGCTTCTCGTACGCGTGGTCGATGTAGACGATCATCACCACGCCGGTCTGCGCAGCGAGGCCCACGAGCGCGATGACGCCGACCCACACGGCCGTCGAGAGGTTGTAGTCGAGGAGGTAGAGCGCCCACACGCTCCCCACGAGCGCGAAGGG
Organism: Polyangiales bacterium; assembly: GCA_046351535.1. GTDB lineage: Bacteria > Myxococcota_A > Polyangia > Polyangiales > CAISKJ01. The sequence continues at coordinate 105,055 of JAXLYG010000036.1, read as the reverse complement.
CACCGAGAGCAGCACGATCACCACCTCGGTGAAGTTCTTGAACTGCAGGTAGAGCAGCACGATCACGATGAAGAGCGCGAGCGGGATGAGCACCTTCATCCGCGCCTCCATCGCCGCGAGGAGCTCGTACTGCCCCGTCCACTGGAGCCACGCGCCGCGCTCGAGGCGCAGCTCACCGCGGGCGATGGCGCTTCGAACGGCCTCGCGCGCGTCGTGGACGTAGCGGCCCACGTCGCGGCTCGCGTCGAGGTCGACGTAGACGTAGCCCACGAGCGTGCCGCCCTCGTCGCGGATCATGGGCGGGGCCTCGTGGATCTCGACGTGCGCGACGCTCCCGAGCGCGACGGACCCGTCGCCGCGCGGCACCGGGAGGTTGCGGAGCGCGTCGAGGCTCGTGCGAAAGTCCTCTGCGAAGCGGAGGTTCACGGTGATGCGACGGCGCCCGTCGAGCACCGTCGTGACGGGGGCGCCGCCGATGGCCGTCTCGACCAGCGCGTTGACCGTCTCGATCGAGAGGCCGTTGCGCGCGAGGGCCTCGCGGTCGGGCGTCACGTCGACCTGGTACGCCCCCGTCGAGCGTTCGAAGAGCACGCTGCGCGTCCCCGGCACGTCGTGAAGCACCCGCTCCAGCGCCGTGCCCGCGCGCTCGATGGACTCGAAGTCGTGCGCGTGCACCTTGAGCCCCACGGGCGTACGTACGCCCGTCGAGAGCATGTCGACGCGGTTGCGAATGGGCTGCGTGAAGGCGTTGGTCCACCCCGGCAGACGCAGCCGATCGTTGAGGTCGGCGACGAGCTCGTCGCGGGTCATGGGCGCGAACTCGGGCCAGAAGCGCTCCAGGAGCGGGCGCAGCGCGGCGGGCGTTCGCCCCACGTACCAGCGCCGCGTATAGCGCGTGCGCCACGTCGCGCGGGGCTTGAGCCGGATGACCGTTTCGAACATCGAGAGCGGCGCCGGGTCCGTCGGGGTCTCCGCGCGTCCGGCCTTGCCGAGTACGGCGGCCACCTCGGGCACGTCGCGAATGATCGCGTCCTGACGCTGGAGCTGACGACGCGCCTCCTCGATCGAGATGCCCGGCAGCGTCGTGGGCATGTAGAGCAGGTCGCCCTCGTCGAGCGGCGGCATGAACTCGTTGCCAAGCCGCGCCGCGAGGGGCAGCGCCGAGAGCACCGCCATCACCCCGAGGAGCACGGTGGTCCTCGGGTTTCGCAGCGCGACGTGGACGAAGGGCTCGTACACCGCGCGGATCACGCGCGACACGGGGTGCCGGTGCTCGGGGTAGATCTTGCCGCGCACGAGCACGTCGCGCAGCGCGGGCGCCACGGTGATCGAGAGCAGCGCCGCCGAGAGCATCACGAAGGTCTTGGTGAACGCGAGGGGGCGAAAGAGCCGCCCCGCCTGGCCTTCGAGTCCGAAGACCGGGATGAAGCTCGCCGCGATGATGAGCAGCGAGAAGAAGATCGCCGGCGTCACCTCGCGCGCGGCCTCGGCGAGCAGCTTCGCGCGGTCCTCTTCGGAGATGTCCGCGGGGGCGTGTTCGAGCTTCTTGTGGGCGGCCTCGACCATCACGATCTCGGCGTCGACGGTGGCCCCGACGGCGATGGCGATGCCGCCGAGCGACATGATCGTCGCGGGGACGCCGAGGAGATTCATCGGGATGAACGACGCGAGCACCACGAGCGGCAGCGAGAGGATCGGCAGCAGCGCGCTCCGCAGGTGCAGGAGAAAGAGCACGATCACCGCGGCGACGACGATCATCTCCTCGGTGAGCGCGTGGCGGAGCGTGTCGATCGCGCGCTCGATGAGCTCCGCGCGGTTGTACACGGGCACCACCTCGACGCCCTCGGGCAGCGCCCCGCGCACCTCGCGGAGCTTCGCCTCGACGCGGTGGATGACCTCCCGCGCGTTCTCGCCGTAGCGCATCACCACGACGCCCGAGACGACCTCCGCGCGACCGTCGAGGTCCGAGGCGCCGCGGCGGATCTCGGGCCCCACGCGCACCGAGGCCACGTCGCCGACGCGCACCGAGGCGCCCCCCGGCGAGCCGCGCAGCAGCACGGATTCGAGGTCCCGCGGCGAGCGAATCCAACCCCGGCCTCGCACGAAATACTCGCGCTGCGCCATCTCGATGAGGCGACCGCCGACCTCGCCGTTGGCCTCGCGGAGCGCGCGCGCGACGTCCTCCCACGACAGCCCGAAGGAGCGCAGCCGGTCGGGGTTGAGCGTCACCTGGTACTGGGCCTCGTAGCCTCCGACGCTGGCCACCTCGGCCACGCCGGGCACCGCCGCGAGCGCGTAGCGGAGCACGTAGTCCTGCGTGGCGCGGAGCTCGCCGAGGTCGCGCCGCCCGCTGCGGTCGACGAGGGCGTACTGGTACACCCAGCCGATGCCCGTGGCGTCGGGGCCGATGCGCGGCGAGACGTCGGGCGGGAGCCGGTTGCGCGCCGCCGAGAGCTGCTCGAGCACGCTGGTGCGCGCGCGCACGAGGTCGGTGCCCTCTTCGAAGATCACGTAGACGAAGCTCATGCCGAACATCGTCTGCGCGCGCACGTCGGCCACGTGGGGCTGCCCGAGGAGCGCCGTCACCAGCGGGTACGTGACCTGATCCTCGACCACCGAGGGGGCGCGCCCCATCCACTCGGTGTAGACGATCACCTGCGGGTCCGAGAGGTCTGGGATCGCGTCGAGGCGCACGCGCCGCATCGACACGTAGCCCGCGAGCGCGAGCGCGACCGCGAAGAGGATCACGAGGCCGCGGTTGCGCGCCGAGGCTTCGAGCAGGCGGGTCATCATCGCGCGGCTCCCCTCGCCAGCGCGGCGCGCAGACGGCTCTCGGAGTCGACCATGAAGGTCCCGCGAGAGACGACGCGCTCGCCCGCGGTGATGCCGCCGAGCACTTCGAAGCGGTCGCCCGTGAGCGCGCCCACGCGCACCCGCCGCGGCGCGAAGGTGGCCTCGCCGGTCTGCACGAAGACGTACTGCTCGAGGCCCGTGTCGATGACCGCGTCGCGCGGCACCTCGAGCCTCGTCGACGCGCCCGCGAGGTCGCTGAACACGGCCTCGCCGTAGGTCCCCGGGCGAAGCGGGGCCGTGGGGTTCACGGCCTCCATGCGGACGCGCGCGGCGCGAGAGTCCGCCGACACCGAGGTCTCGACGAGGAGCACCCGCGCGCTCACCTCGGCGCCGCCGCCGGTGACGAAGCGGGCGATCACGTCGCGGTGGATGCCCACGAGGTCGCGCTCCCACACGGTGGCGACGATCCACACGCGCCGCAGGTCGGCGAGCTCATAGAGCGCCGTGTCGGGCGTCGCGTAGAGCCCGGGGACGGCGTTCACGCGCACCACCGTGGCGGCGGCGCTCGACCGCAGCGGGACGGCCCGCATCGGCGCGCCCGCGGCGATCATCGCGTCGATGTCCGTCGCGCTCATCCCGAGGAGCTCGAGCGCCACGCGCGAGGCCGAGACGACGTCCGCCGAGCGGCCGCCGCCGGGCTGTCCGCCCCAGCGCGTGGCGTTCAAGAGCTCCTGCTGCGTCTGAAAGAGCTGCGGGGAGTAGATCCACGCGAGGGGTTGACCGGGCGTCACGGTCACGCCCGACTCGCGCACGGCGACGCGCTCGAGAAAGCCCGGCGACCGCACGCGAACCTCGGAGCGCGCCCCCTCGGGCACCTCGACCACCGCGGGAAAGCGCCGCGACCGCGCGTCGCCGCTCGCGCGCACGGGCTCGCTCGCCACGCCGCCGAGCTGCTGACGATCGAGCGTGAGCGTGACCTCCACGAGGTGCGCGGCGACGCTCTGGCCCGCGTCTCCGCCGTCGCCCTGCGCGCCTGCGTCGTCGGCGCCGTGGCTGTGCGCGTCGCCGCTGCGATCGTCGGGGATCCGCTCGAGCGACATGTGACAGATCGGACACTCCCCCGGCGTGGGAGAGGTGATCTGCGGGTGCATCGGGCAGTAGTAGAGCGCGCGCGTGACGCCCGCGCGCTCGGGGAGCGGCCCCCAGAAGCGGTACACGCTCGCGCTCGCGACGGCGGTGACCGCGATGATCAGCGCCCAGCGCACGACGGCCATCACCTGGAGCGATCGTTGAGAGGGTCCCGCGGTCATCGCGCGCCTCCCTCTCGTTCGAGCGCGACGCGCGGGAGGGCTTCTCCGACGGCCTCTTCGAGCGCCGCGATGGCGCGCGCGAGGTCGACCACGAGGTCCGCCTCATCCATCGCGAGGTCGAGGCGCATCCGGGCGACGTCGAGCCACGCCAGGAGCTGCCCGCCGCCCGCCACGTAGCGTCCCCGCGCGACGTCGAGGGCCCTCCGCGCCGCCGGGAGCGCGTCGACGCGCACCAGCGAGAGCTCGCGCGCGATCCCCTCGACGCGCGCGTGCGCCTCGATGACCTCCTCACGCGTCGTGAACTCGGCCTCTCTCACGGATGCCTCCTCGGCCGCGAGGCCCGCCTCGCCCGCCGCGACGCGCGCCCCGCCCGGCCCCCAGAGCCACGGGAGCGTCATCGCCACCGTCGCCCCGTAGCCGTTGTGATGATTGGGATCGAACCAGCCGCTGAGGCCCACCCTGAACTCGGGCCTCGACGCCTCGGCGCGCGCGCCGTCGAGCGTGGCCCTCGCCGCGTCGACCCGCGCCCTCGCCTCGCGCATGCGCTGCTGCCTCGCGAGGGCCCGCTCGACGAGGGCCTCGCGCGTCAGGGAGGTGGTCTCGCCCGCGGCCTCGTCGTCGAGCTCCGTGGGCGCCGAGGGGCGTCTCCCCGTGAGCACCTCGAGCACCCGCGACGCGCGCTCGCGGTCGTTGTCGAAGCGCGCCAGGAGCCGCAGCACGCGCGTCCGTTCGAGCTCGACGCGGGCCAGCTCGTCGAGGCCGCTGCCCACGGCCACGCGCGCCGTGGTGGCCCCGCGCATCTCCTCGACGATCGCGAGGTGGTCGTGGTGAACGCGGTGGTGCAGCGCCGACGCGACGTAGTCGGCCCACGCCTCGGTGGCCCGTCGCGCGACCTCTCGCTCCCTCGCCGAGAGCTCCGCGAGGGCGGCGTCGGCGCCCGCGAGCGAGGCCCGCGCGCGCGCGTCGAGCGAGCCCCACGCGGGCAGTCGCTGCCTGAGCTCCACCATGTACATGTCCGCGTCACCGAGCGCCCACGGGCGCGAGAACGGCACGTTCCACACCTGCGCGTTGACCTCGGGCGACGGCGGCGCCCCCTCGGCGCGCGCGGTCTCGACCATCGACCTCACCCTCGCGGCGCGCGCGGTGATCCCCGGGTCGTGCGACACCGCGGCGCGAACCATCGCCGCCCGCGTGCTGAGCGGCGCCGTCGCGCTCCCCTCCGCGACGCGCTCCGTCGAGGCCCGCACGAGCCCCTCATATCGGCCGTATGCACCAGCGCCCGCGCACCCGCAGGCCGCGATCGCGATCAACCAGACTCCACGCATCGAAACACGCTCCGCGCGTTGACGACTCCCCGCGACGCGCGAGCGCGCCGCGGCTCAGGCCGTCGACGACACGCAGCAGCGCGCGGCGACGGCGCCTCGAGAGGCCGACGCGGGGCTCAGTTCAGAAGCGCTCGATGCAGCAGGTAGAGCGGCGGCGCGGGCGGCGCGACGCGCTGGGCCTCGCAGCAGAGCTGCTCGACGGAGGCCTCGCGGCCGTGATGCGACGACGCGGGGCAGCAGGTGTGGAGCAGGGCGCGCTCCATCGGCGCGCACCACACGTAGGTGAGGCCCCGAAGACGGCGGGGATGAGCACCGAGAGCGCGACCATCGCGACGACGAGCGCGCGTCGAGCGCGTGCGGTCGGCGTGACGATCGGTCGAAGGGTGCGGCTCACGCGGCGCAGTGTGCGCGCTGCGAGGCCCACGTTGCAAGCGCATCGAAGCGAGCGACGAAACACCGTCTCGCCCCGCGGATCAGCGATTGCGCGGCTCGTCGAGCTCCTCGGCGAGGTACGCGAGGATCACCTCGTCGAGGGAGCGCTCGGTGACGAGGCGCTCGCCGAAGCCCGTGGCGCTCCGCGTGGCGGGCGCGGGCGTCTTCGCGGGCTGCAGCGCGCTCACGAGGGGCGCGCGGGCCGGCGGCGTGGGGGCGACGGCGGGGACGCGGATCGCCGGAGGCTGCGTGCGCGCGGGCGCAGCGCGGAGCGGCGGAGGCTTCGAAGACGCGCTCGCCGTCGCGGCCGCGGGCGTCGGGAGTCGAGGCGCCGCCACCCAGGGCCCCGAGACCTTCGAAGGGCGAACAGGCGGAGGGACGAGCGCCGGAGGCGGTGAGGCCGGCGGAGGCGGCGGCTCGACGACGGGCTCCGGCGTGGGCATCTCGTCGAGGTTGATGAACGACTCGGTGGGCTCGATGAACGCGCTCTCGTCGATCTCGATGGCGCCGTCGTCGTCGTTGACGGACTCGAGGTCGAAGGCCTCGCGCGGCACGGCGACGAGGGGCTGCGGCGGCGGCGCGGCGAGCGTGGGCGTCTCTTCGAGGAGGTCCGCCGCGGCGGCCGCGGGCGGCGGCGCTTCGGGCGCGGTGGCAGGCGTCGCAGGGACTTCGAACTGCGCGTCGAACTGACCGTCACGAAGCGCGATGAACATCGCCTTGTGCTGGTCCTGCATGAGCTTCTTGACGCGCACCTGCACGTCGTCGAGCGCGACGAGCTCGGCGTACGACGTCTTCGCGGTCTTGAGCACGCGCCCGCCGTCGGCGAAGAGGTGCGTGATCACGTGCGGACGCGCGATGCCCGAGTCCTCGGTCTGGATGTGGAACACCCGCCCCTTGTGGCGAACGTTCGTGTTGTATCCGAGGAGCGGAGACTGGGCCTTCGCCATGTGTGTCCCTGAGCGCAGCGCGAGGCGGTTGGTGCATTTCTAACACAGGTCGCGCCGCCGTCGTCGCCCTCTCGCGTCGCCCTCGGACCGACTCAACGAAGCTTCGAAGAGAGCACGCTCGCCACGGCGTAGACGATCGCGAGACCGACCCACGCGCCGGGCCCGACCCTGTCGCCCGCGCGCCAGCACGGGAGCGCAGGGATCGTCCACGCGAGGCCCCGCGGCACGCCACGGCGGCGCGCGCGCGCGGCCAGCGTGAAGTGCTCGACGATCCACAGCGCGGCGCACGCAGACCGAACGATCCAGAGCGTCACGGCCTGCGTCATCGGTGTCTCCGGGGAGCGTGGCGGTCGCGGTGGTGATGCGAGGCGCCGCGGTGATGCGCGCCGCGAGATGGCGCTTCCGCCGCGACGGGCTCGACGGGCTCGACGGGCTGCGCGGGCGCCTCCGGCGCGGGCAGCGCGAACACGCGGAGGAGCCAGTCCTCCTGATCGCGATCGTCGACGGAGTAGAGCGTCACGCCGCGCGCCGGGCACATCCGATCGACCACCGAGTTCTCGCGCGCGTCGAGGAGCCGCCCCGCGTCGGAGGCTGACTCGTGGCGCCACACGACGCCCTGTGCTGATAGAAGATCCGCGTGAACATCAGGGCCACGCAGGGCGCGCGCGAGGCTCGCGGCGTCGACCACGGCGAGCACCCTGCGGTGACCGCCGCCGGCTTCGAAGACGGGGTCCGCCGGTGGCGTCGAGTCGCGCTCGCCGCGGAGCCGCTGATAGAGCCCCGTGAGATCGACGGGGAGGCCCGTCCCCCACGGCTCGTCGACGGGGCGCGACGGGTCGATGCGGGGGTTCACCACCACGTCGCGACCGCTGCGCGCGCGCTCGTAGAGAACACCGTAGGTCGCCGCGTTCGCGGGCAGGAGCCGCGCGCCGTCGGGTCGCGTGGGAATCGGCACGCCGAGCATCCTCCCGTCGACGGGCGCGTGCGGGCGCGACTCGTCGATCGCGTACTGCGGTGGAAACTGCCGCAGCGCCCACGACGCGAAGGCGCCGCGACGGAGCCTCGGCGTGCCGCCGACGGCGTCCCAGGCGCCGCGATACACGGCGAAATGCACGGTGGCGGTCAGCGGGCGTTCGAAGACCCTCGGCGTGAGCGCGCGCGTTTCGAAGACCGCGACGCGCGTGTGGGCCTCGGCCTCGCACCACTGCACCTGCGCGACGAGACCGCCCTCGGCGCGCGTGAGCGAGAGCGGCGCGACCATGCCCGTGGCGATGTGCGCGTCGTCGTCGGAGCGCGCCTGCAGCGCGAGGGCCACGGGGCTGTGATTGCCGTACGTCGTGGCGATGACGGCGACGCACTCGCGCGCGCCGATCGCGATGCGGTGCGACCACACGCCGCCGATGGCGCCGACTTCTCCGCGGGCGCCGTGCCTCTTCGGCGAGGGTCATGTGGAGCCCCGCCGCGACCGCGCGCTCGGCCTCGAACGCCCGCATCGCAGCGGCGCGCTCGACCTCAGGAGGGGCCTCGGACGCGCGCCGCACGCGCATGGTCGACGCCGTGACGCCGCCCGCGCCGAGGCCCGCGACGACGCTGAGTCCCACGCCGAGGGTCCGCCACGGGTTCTGCACGGCGCGACGTTCGCACAGGTGCGCGGGCCATCACAACAGCGGTACGCTCGTCGGCCTCATTCGATGAAGCGCGCGCTCCTCTCCCTCGCGGTCTCCGTCGCTCTGTGGTCGAGCGCGGCCCTGGCGCAGCCCCTCGACGCCTCGACGGCGCCGCCCGGCGGCGGAAGATACACACGCCCGCCACGCGAGGACGGGGTGCTCATCGCAACGCCCGCGGGCCGCGAGGTCCCCGCGTCGGAGCACGCGATGGTGGCGGCCACGGCGTCGCGATCTGAGTCCGTGGGGCCCCCGCGCTGGGGCCTCGGCGCCGTGGCGTTCGCGCTCGTCGCGGGCTTCGGCGTCGCGCTGACGCTCCAGCTCACGGGGCCGAAGCGAAGGGACCCGTCGAGGGCCTCGCAGCGCGCGGCGGCGCGCGGAGGCTCGATGCACCCCGGCGTCGAGATCCGCTGCGTCGCCGTCGCGCTCGACTGGAACCTCCGTGCGTCTGTCGAGCACACGCTCGCGCAGGTTCGCGGGAGCCTCGACGGACAGTCTCCTCCCTCGAAGCACGCGACGGCGTCGGCGATGCGAGACGCGCTCGCGAGGGTCCACCCGTCGATCCGCGCGGCCGCGGTCCAGACCTGGTCGATGACCTCCGAGGAGTCGTTCTCGTTCTTCGAACGCATCGCCGAGACGATGCACGAGCGCGTGGCCTCGATCGGTCAGCCTCCGCGTCCGCCGGGGCCGCCCGTGGGCGTCGCCATCGCGGTGCTCACGGTGGCGACGGGCTGCCCGCTCCCGCCGTTGCCGCCGCGGCTCGACACCAAATCGCTGCTCGCGGTGCTCGAGTCGCTGGTGCCGCCGCGCAAGGAGCTCCTCCTCTCCGTCGACGTGACGTGGGCGCCCGCGCTCCAGAGCCTCGCGCTCACGCACCAGGAAGCCGGGCGTCTGTTCCCCGAACTCACGCCCGTCGCGGCGTCGTAGTCGCGCGTCGAACGCCGTGCTTTTGTTGACCCCCCGGCCGCGGGGCGCTTGAGTACCATCTCCTACATGCCCAGGCGTTCGACCGTCGACGAGGGCGCCGCGCCCCGCCCTGTGTCCACCGCCGCGGTCTTCACGCTCTGCTCGCTCGCGCTGGCAGGCTGCGCGACGACCGTGGGCGCCAACGCGTCGGCGCGTCACCCGCGCGCGAGGCTCAGCCCGCCCGAGTTCACCGTTCCTTCGAGGAGCGCGAGGGTGCAGCGTGACGCCGGGATCGAAGCGCAGCCCCCGCAAGACCCCGTCGACGCTCCGGGCTGGAGCGAGGCCCTCGACGCGCTGCTCACCACGCCCGCGGAGACCGCTCGCGGCGCCATCGCCCCTGCGCGCCCCTGGGATCACATCACGGCCCCCCGCTACATCGACCGCGTGGAGCGGCGCCTGACGCTCTCGCCCTCGGAGCTCGAAGCGCTCTCTCGCGAGGGCTTCGTGGTGCTCGACCGCGCGCAGACCACCACGTGGATCGAGGCGTATCAGATCGCCCGCCAGGCAGACCTGCCGATCTACGTGTCGGCAGACTCGATCGTCGCGGCGGCCACCGCGCTGCACGGCCCCTTCGTCGAGCACATCGAGGAGCACACCCTCGCGCCGGCGCTCGCGCAGGTGCTGCGACGGATGCACGAGGCGCTGCCCTCGGCGGCGCGCGCGATGCCCGACGACGCCGCGACCGACGTCGACCTGATGCTCACGGTCGCGCGCTCGCTCCTCGAGATCGACGAGGGGACCGTCCCCGCCGCCTTCGGCGCGCAGCCCGCCGCGACGGAGCTCGTCACCGCAGCGCGCGCCGGTTCGCGACGCGGCGAGCGCTACCTCTTCGGCCGCCCGCGCGTGATCGATTTCACAAGCTTCGCGCCCTCGGGTCGGCGCGCGCGGAGCCGTCCCCTCACGCGGTATGCGCGCGCGACGGCGTGGCTGTCTCGCATCGAGCTCAACCTCGTGACGCGCGGCTGTCGGAGCTCGCACCCGGGGCCGCTCCCCGACACGCGCGAGACGCCGCGCGAGGCCCTCGACGCGCTCGCCTTCGCAGAGCTCATCGAACGGGCTGGCGTCGCGAGCGACGTGGCCCGCCTGGAGCGCGCGTGGTCGCTGCTCTACGGCCGCCGCGACGACGTCTCGCTGACGCAGGTCCACGTGATGCGCGACGACGTCCACATCGTCGACCTCCGCGCGGCCGACGCGTTCGAGCGCTTCCGTCTCGTGGCGCGCAACGTCGCGGGCGGCGCGCGACCGCCGCTCCCCGGCGTTGCCGCGGGGCCCGTCGTGGCGTCGATGTTCGGCACGCGTCGCGCCGCGGCAGACACCCTCGTCACCGACCGCAGCGCCCCCGCGAACGCCGCCGAGGCCGCGTACGTGCTCGGCGTCGACAGGGCGCGCGCCTTCCTCGACGACGCGCGCGGAGAGAGCCCCGGACGCGCCGAGTCGCTCGCGCGCGCACGCGCCGAGGCGGTCACCGCGACGCGCGAGAACGACCTCCCGTCGCACTGGCTCCAGGCGCTCCGCGGGCTGGCGCACACGCCCGCCGGGCGCGCGCCCTCGTTCACCACGACGGAGGCCTTCGCCGACCTGCGAATGAACGCGGTGCTGGCGGGCTTCGGTCGCTACCTCGACCGTGAGGAGCACATCGCCACGGGTCCGAGCGGAAGCCCCGCGGGCGCGCCTCCGACCGCGTGGGTCGACGCCGCGCCCGAGACCTATCAGGCGCTCTCGACCTACGCCGACCGCTCGCTCGCGGTGGCGCGCGCGATGTTCGAATGGGGCGACGCCCGCAGCCCCGAGACGCGCCAGCGGGACCGGGCCTTTCTCCGCGCCTTCGACGGCCTCTCGAGGGTGTCTCGCGCGCTCCGCGCGATCGCCGACGACGAGCTCGCGGGACGCGTTGCGACGGGTCCGCAGACGGCCTTCCTCGCGTCGGTGGTCGACGACGGCGACGCGACGGGAGATCCCGCGACGTCGGGCTGGTACGCGACGCTCGGCGTCCCCGGTGACGGCGCGCACGTCCGCGCGGAGTTCGCCGCGGCGTGGCAGGGCTCCGCGAGCACGCGCGACCGCACATGGATCGGCGCGACGGGCCCGCGCCTCGGGGTCTTCGTGGTCGACAACGGCGGCTTCCCCTTCGTCGCGGTGGGCCCCGTGGTTCGCGCCTGGGAGGCCGTCGCGCCCGCGGGAACCACTCCCGCCCACGTGATCGCGCGCGCCCCCGCGACGTCTCCCTGGTCGCTGTCGTGGATGTCCTCGCAGGACCCCGCGCCTCCGCTCGCCCTCACGGTGGTCGACGACGACGCGCGCCGACGCTCCCTGGTGATCCGCTCGCGCCGCGACCTCGGACGCGTGACGATCGAGCTCCTCGACGCGCACGGCGCGATCCTCGGTGACGCCACGCGACAGGTGACCGACCGGCCGCTCCGCGTCGCCCTCACGCGGCGTGTTCCGCCGCAGGTCCGTCCGCGCCGCGACCGTCGCCACCATCACCACGACGGGCCGACGATCCGTTACATCGACAACACGCGCTCGCAAGGCAACCCCGAGACGCTGCGCATTCGCACGGCGGGCTTCTGGTACGAGCAGCCGACCCGCTTCGAACGAGACCTCCGGCTGTCGCTCGGCGGGATGCGCGCGATCGACGCGAGCGGCAACGAGCTGAGCGCGGAGTCGACGCCGTAGCGCGCGAGGGGCGTGCATCGACGCGGCGGTTGCGTTAGTGTTCGCTCCCCTTGTGGCGCGGATGGAGGCTCCGCCATCGCGACCATCGGGAGGATTGGCCGAGTGGTTTAAGGCGGCGGTCTTGAAAACCGCAGGAGTGGAAACGCTCCCGGGGGTTCGAATCCCTCATCCTCCACCCGCGCGTGACGCTCGCGCGTCGCGCGCTCACGCGATGCGAAGGCGCACCCGGATCGGCTCTCGGATCGCGCCTGGACGGAAGTTGCGAACGCGCTGGAGAAAGCCCGCCGACACCTCGCCGCCGCGTCCGACGAGGAGCGTCCCGTTGGCCAGCTTCACGTCCTGCGCGAACACCATCCCCGCCGAGAGCGCGCGGAGCGGAAGCTCCCGCACCTCATGCCGTTGCGTGTTGCGACCTCGCACCACGACGAGCGCCTCGATCACGCGCGGGTCGTAGCGCCCGGTGCGCCCGCGGATCGTGTCGATCGCGACGCCCGATGACGCGCCCTGCATCTCGAGCACGTCGTAGTCGATCGCGACGCGGAGGATCTGCGCGTGGCGCGCCAGCGTCCGTCGGCGCGGATCGCCGGTGTCGGGCTCGGCGTTGCGATGGTCTCGCGGATAGGTCGCGAGGATCTCGCGCACGCCCTCGAGGCGGGGGATGTTCGCGAGGAGCTGCTCGGTGACCGCGGGCATCCGCGCGACGATGTGCTGCTCGGCCTCGGTGAGGTCCTGACCGTAGAACACCTTCTCGACGGTCTCTGTCGGCAGCGTGACGCTCGCGATCTGAGACAGCATCGCCGCGACCTCGACCTGCCAGCGGTCGACGACGCCGAGGCGAAACGCGAGCTCCGAGACCAGTCGCTTCACGCGCGTCGCGCGGCCGAACGCGAGCGGGTCCGTCAGCGAGAGGATGTCCGTCAGGGTCTTCACCGCGCCGTGGAGCGTCTGCTCGAGGAGCACGCGCTCCGACGTGAGGAGCCGGTGCTGCTCGACGGCGGCGTCAACGGCAGCCATGAGCGCCGAGGGCGCGCTGCGCTTCGCGAGGATGCGAAACACCTGGCCCTCGTTGATCGCGGCCACGACGGCGTCGAAGTCCATCCGCCCGCTGAGGAGGATGCGGAGCGCGTCGGGCGCGACCTGCCGCGCGCGAGAGAGGAACATCGCGCCGTCCATGTCGGGGACCTGCATGTCCGACACGATCGCCGCGACGCCGACCTGCGACTGGAGCAGCTCGAGCGCCGCCTCGCCGTCGACGGCGCTCACCACGTCATAGCTGCGACGGATGAGCTGTGTGAGGGCTTCGAGGACGACGGGATCTCCGTCGACGACGAGCACGAGCGCTCGACTCATGGCCTCCATGGCGACTCCTTCGAACCTCGCGCCGCGGTCCTTCGGGGGGCCGCTACTGCGCCTGCTGCTCGCGCAGGGCGAGCGGTCGGAACACCACGCGACACACGTACGACGCGCGGTCGCCCGCCTTCGGCGGCGGGGCCACGAACAGGAACGCGGACTCCGACGTGCACTCGAGAATCCCCGGCCCCCGCTCGACCATGTGCTCGGTGTGAGCCGACGCCGAGACGTCTTCGGTGTGCAGCGACTCGTCGCGTCCGTAGAGATGACCGACCTCGATGAGGTGGACGCTCTCGATCTGGACCCACGTGTACGAGCGACCGAACATCACCCCGAGGCTGAGGTCGCGCGTGCCCGCAGGGATGATCAGCGAGAAGAACCCGTCGTGCGTCGCGCTCGCCTCGACGGCGTGCATCGACGCGTCGCCGCCGCGCGCGACGAGCACCCCGAGCGACTCGCGCCGGAGGGTCATGTCCGAGCGCGAGAACTCGAGCGCGTAGCGGTGCTGCGCGAGGAGCGTGAGCGAGAGCTCGAGCCCCGCGGAGCGCAGCTCGATCGGGTAGTTCATGCGGAGCGTGCGCTGGCCGTGCTCCATGAAGAACATGCCGCGGCGGCGGAGCCCCGCGAGGCCCTCGTCGCGATCGAAGAGGGCGTACGAGTCGCGCGTGGCGAGGTTCATGTCGAGCCTGAACCCTTCGAGGTACGAGACCTCGGGCTCGCTCGGCGTGAAGAGGAGCCGACCGAGCGCGCCGAGCGCGGCGGTGCGCAGCGACGACGCCGTGGGACGCTTTCCCGACGCGGCGAAGAAGCGCTCCGCGTCGAGGGCGAACTCCACGCAGCGCGCCTGGAGGGGCTTGATCTTCTCGTACTGGTCCGCGTCGAGGACCCGCGAGTCGCGGACCGGCGCGCCCTCGGCGGTGTAGTCGACGACGCTGCCGTCGTCGGACGTGCAGAGGTCTTCGATGAGCGCGATGTACGTGACGAGCGAGGCCAGCGCGCGGTCGTCGCACCACGAGGGGTCGAGCAGGCCGCCGCGCGATCGCTCCCAGCCCGGCGTGCGTGAGGCGAGGAGGTAGCGCCCCTGGATCTCGACGCCGCGCTCGTCGCGGAACACGGGCTCGAGCTGTCGCTGCGCCGTCCCCTCGTAGCCGAGGTCGATGAAGAGCAGGGTGTCACCCGCCTCGAGGCCGCAGCTCACCTCGAGGTAGCGAAAGAGCCGCGCGCGCATCGCGCCCGATCGCTCGATGATCGTTCGCAGCGTGTCGGGCTGTCGGATCTGGCGAACGAACTCCTCGACGGGCGACTTCGCGCGCTCGGCCCGCTCGATGATCGCGGCGGTCTCCGCGGGCGTGAGGAGGAGCTGGCGTCCGAGGCTCTCGAAGCGACCGCTGCCGACGGACTTCGCGAGGTAGCGCTCGACGTCGGCGTCGCTGCGGAACGACGCGGCGTACGAGACGAAGCGGCTGATCGCCACGGCGTCGCCGGCCTCGGCGCCCGCGATCGCGTCGCACACGCGCTTCGGCAGGTACCCGTCGCGCAAGAGGAACAGCGGCTTGACCCGCTTGCCCATCGCGCGGAGCGACGCGATCTCGTCGAGGATGTAGCGCCCGAACGCGTAGAGGAGCGGTCCGGCGCCCGCGTACCCGAGCACGTCGACCGCGGAGACGCCCTCGCTCTTGCCAAAGCGCGAGACGAGCAGGCCCCTGAAGGGCATCGGCATCGACTGGTTCTCTCGCACCGAGGGCGCCAGGAGGTTCGTCGCCGTCGCCTGGAGGCGGTTCATCTCTTCGAGCCAGGGGTCGTGATGAACGAAGTGGACCGCGTTGAGCCCCGCGCGCGAGGCCGCCGAGAGGTCCGCCGCCTCGTTGTCGCCGACGTGGAGCACGGCGCGCGGCGGCTGACGCATCCGTTCGAGGGCCTTGAGGTGGAGCCCCTGGGTCTTCGAGAGGCCGTGCGCCGACGAGGTGAACACGCGGTCGATGGCGCGGTTCACGTCGGGTGGGAGCGTCGCCGCGAGGAGCCGCCGGAGCTGCGCCTCGCTGAAGTACGTGTCGCTCACGATGATGATCTTGAGGTTCTTGCGCGCCGCCGCGCGCATGAGATCAAGAGCCGCGGGGAAGGCGTAGCAGGTGCGGATCTCGGCCTCGAGCTCGGCCTCCGAGAGCTCGGCGACCTCGGCGTCGGTCAGCGCGGGAAACGCCTCGCGGTAGATCTCCGCGAGCGTGACCTCCGAGCGCCCCGTGCGAACGACCTTCATCTGCCGCGCGGCAGACTCCGACGAGACGCGGAGCTTCGCGTTGTACCCGAGGCGCTTGAACGCAGGGTGCTCCTGGAGGTCGTAGAAGAGGTCGATGGGGGTCGCGACCTGCCTCCACACGATCGTGTCGAAGCAGTCGAGCGACAGCACGCGGAGCTTGCCGCCGAAGTCGTCGATGACGCGCGCGAGGTCGGGCGCTCGCACCTTCGTCCGCCGGGGCGCGACGACGATGGGCTGCGCGGTGATCACGACGCCACCCCGAGGCGCGGCGTCACCGTCAGCGCGGGCGTCGGCAGGCGGAGGGTGTCCTGCAGCTCGATGACCTTGAGCCAGAGGTCGAGGCGGTTGCGCTCCATGCGCCGCGTGAGCGCGTTGTCGTAGGGCGCGAACACCTCCGCGACGTGCCTGGCCGCCGCGCCGTCGCGGCGGGCGATGGCGCCGAGGCCGAAGACCGCGTCGATCTGGCGGTACTCGAACTCGGGGTGCTCGCGCAGAAAGTCTTCGACGGCCGTGAGCACGCCGTTCCGAGGGCCGCCCTCGTGCAGCGCCCACGCGAAGGCCCCCTCGCCGCGGAAGCCTCCCTTCACGAGCGCGGCGGAGCCCGGCGACACGCCGAGTTCGAAGCTGTGCGGGTGCATCACCACGAAGGGCAGCGAGCTCGGGTCGTAGTACGCGTCTCGCCGCGCGCAGGGCCACCCCACGTCGTGGAGGAGCGCGACGCCGTCGATGGCGCGCGACGTCCACGCGGACGCGATGAGCGAGAGCTCGTTGTAGACCGTGAAGTAGTTGTGGTCGCCGTCGATGAGCGCGACCTCGGAGCGGCACCCCGGGTCTTCGAGGTACGCGAGGCTCGTGCCCTCGTAGAGATGAAACCGCTCGCTCGTGAGCGCGCGCTCGACGAGGTGCAGCGACGGAGAGGGCTCGACGGTCACGAGCTCGGCGCCGACGTCTTCGCAGAACCCGAACAGTCGATCGGAGTACACCCCGGTCTCGGACCCGATCTCGAGGATCGAGGTCGGCCTGACGCGCCCCAGGAGGGCGAAGATGATCTCGTCGAATTCCGCGAGGCTGTGGAGGAGGAGGTTGGCCATCGGTTCGTCCGTGGTTGAGGTCGTCAGCGCGAAGCGCGCCGCGAAGCCTCAAAGCACGCGCGATGCCGATGTCGTCAGCGGGAGGAGGAGAGCGTCTGCAGGATGTCGCGCGTCACGGCGACGCCGCGCTCGTAGGCCGCGTGCGTCGCGGTGAGGTCGGTGAGCGCGCTCGGGAGGTCGGCCTCGACCTCGCTCGCCTTCGCGCTGCGCGCGTTGGTGAGCGCGTTGTTGGTGACGTCCGCCGCGGAGCGGAACCGCTCGGCGCCGAGGCCCGTCTCGACGCGCGCCGAGAGGAGCTGCGCGTGACCGGCGTCCATGGCGGTGATCGAGGTGCGGACCGTCAAGACGTCGTCGGTCGTCAACGCATTGGCGAGCGTCTGGAGGTCCGCGAGGATGTCTCGCCCGCCCGCCGCGGTGAAGGCCCGCGCGCCGCTCGCGTTGGAGCGCGCCGTCACGCCGTCGGCGACCTCCGCGCGCGTCTCGACGTCGTTGCCCGAGAAGGCCCCGAGGGTGTCGAAGGGCGCGGCGTCGGTGCGCGTGCCGCCGAAGATGTACCCGCTCGCGCCGCGCGTGTCGGCGAGCGAGATCATCGCGCTGCGAAGGTCCGTGACCTCGCGACCGAGGTCCGCGCGCGCCCGCGCGTCGAGCGACCCGTTGGCGCCCTGCACGGCGAGCTCCCGCGCGCGCGCCATGAGGTCCCCCGCGCTCGCGAGCGTCGACTCCGCGAGGTCGAGGTCCGAGGTGACGCGGTCGCTCATGCGGAGCCTCGCCTCCATGCGCTGGATGCGCGCCTCGTGTCCGACGGCCGTCGACCAGGCGACGGCGTCTTCGGACGGCGCGCTGACGCGTTGCCCCGAGGCGGCGACGCGCGAGGCGTCGGCCATCCGTCGAGTGGCCTGTGCCTGACCGCGGCGCGCCGCGGCCAGGGTCATGTTCTCGGTGATGCGCATCAGAGTGACTTCATGAGGTTGTCGAGCAGCTCGTCGGCCACCCGCATCACGCGGGTCGAAGCCTCGAACGCCCGTTGGAATCGGTTGAGGTTCATCGTCTCTTCGTCGAGCGACACCCCCGACTCGCTCTCTCGCATGCTCTCGGCCTGGAGCACCGTGTCGGCGCGGAGCTCGGACTCGGCCTCGGCCGACGCGTGGCGGGTGCCGACGTCCGCGGCGATCGCGGCGAAGCGCTCTGCCGGCGGGCTCGCGCCGGCGCCGAGCGGTCGGCTGGCGAGGCCTGCGAGCTGGAGCGCGATGTCATTTCCACCGGGGAGGTCCGCGGCGCGAGACGCGGCCGCGATGCGCTCGGGGTGCCCTTCGAGGGCGGCGTTCAGCGTCAGCGCGCGCGCGGCGCCGGTGACCGTCGAGGTCGTGGTGAAGAGCGCTCGACCGCTGGTCCCGTCGAGGCCGAAGCCCGCGGCGTGCGTGGCGTTGACCGACGTCGCGAGGTCGAGGGCGAAGCGGTCGAGGGCCGCCGTCGCCGCGGGGATGTCCGTGTCGCGCGCCTCGCGAATCCCGCCGAGCGCCCCCTGCGTCGTCGAGGAGGTCACGTCGACCAGCGAGCCGCTGGTGCCCTGCGCCTGCACGCGGAGGTTGCCCGAGGCGTCGAGGTCGACGCTGAGCGGCGAGGCGCGGCCGCCGTCGACGAGCGCGGAGCCCGCGGCGAAGAGGGTGATCTGCCCGGTGGCGTCTTCGACCGCGCGCGCGCCGACCCGGTCACCGACCTCCTGCACGAGCTGATCGCGCTGGTCGCGCAGGTCTGCGCCCGCGTCGCCGCGCGCCGTCGCCTCGGCGATCTGGGTGTTCAGCGAGGCGATGCGTCCGAGGCGATCGTTGACCTCGCCGGCGATGCCGCGCGCGCGTTGGAGGAGGTCGCCGCGGTGCGTTTCGAGGTCCGACGCGGCGCCCGAGATCTGCTGCGCGAGGTCGCGCGCGGCGCCGATCACGCCGAGGCGCGCCGACGTGTCCGAGGGCGAGCTGCTCAGCGCGTCGAGGGATTGGAAGAACGAGCCCACGCGGTCGGCGATGGTGGCGCCGCCGGGGACGAGCACGTTTTCGACGGAGGCCAACACCGACGCGCGAGCGTCCGCGGCGCCTTGTCGTCCGTGCTCTTCGACAACGCGGCCGCGTGAGAGGCGGTCGAAGGAGCGTGAGATCGACTGGGCGTCGACGCCTCCCGCGGCGGACCCTTGCACGGGGCGCGTCGAGAGGACGACGGAGCGTCGCGCGTAGCCCGGGGTGTTGACGTTCGAGATGTTCTGGCCGGTCACCGAGAGGCCCGCAGACTGCGCCTGCATGCCGTCTCGCGCGACGCTGAGGAGTGAGAGGAGGGAGCTCACGTCAGCCTCGCAGGGAGATCCGAGCGGGCGCGCCGCTCGGCGTCTTGATCGAGCCGGCGGGCGCGCCGTGGATCACCGAGAGCACGTCTCGGAGGCAGTCGCGCGCGTGGGCGAGGAGGACGGCGTTGCGACGAAGTCCCGCGGAGAGGTCGCGCAGGCGCGGGCTGAGCTCGCTGCGACCGCCGAGGCCCGCTTGCTGGAGCTGCTCGATCAGCGAGGACTTCTCGTCGGCGATCGCGCCGACACGGTTGCCGTCGAGGCCGCGCAGGGCGACGCGCTCCTCCTCGAGGAGCAGCTCGAATCGGTCGAAGATGGACTCTGGCGTCAACATGGAACGGTCAGCCTCCCTGGAGCATGCGGTCGGCGATGCGGCGCGCGTCGACCTTGAACTCACCCGACTCGATCGACGCCTTCAAGCGCGCCACGCGGGCGCCGTCGACCTCGCCGTCGGCCTGCATCGAGAGCTCGCGGCCCTTGGCAGACAAGCGGACGTGCACGTCCTCCGCCGACGTCGGGTGCGCGTCGTCGACGGGGGAGCCCTTGACCTGAGAGACCTTCTGAGTTGCCTGGGCGGCGTTGATCCCAAGTCTCGAGTACGAGTCGGGGATGCGCATTTGAACCTCCGTGAGGTGAAGTGAGGGACTTCTGCTCATTCGGAAGAACGGCCACTCCGGTCAGGACTTGAATGGGAAAGTGACATCGTCGCCTGATTGCCTCCGATCTGCCCGCTGAGGACCGTCTCGATCTGCCGAGCAAGCCCTACGCCGCCGGCCTGGTTGATCCCGTTCGCGAGGGCGTCGACGGCCATGTCGTTGTAGGCCCCGGCGCCTCCGCCCATCTTCGCGGCGCTCAGGAGCTGCCGCAGGAGCATCGCTTCGAACTCTTCGGCGACGCGGTGCAGGTCGCTCTGCGGAGCCGCGGTGGTGGGTCGCGTGGTGAGGGCCCCCGCGGCGCTCACGCCGACGGGCAGGATCGGGTTCGTCATTGGATCACGACCTCCGCTTCGAGTGCGCCCGCGCCGCGCAGCGCCTCGAGCACGCTCGCGAGCTCTCGGGGATTGAGGCCCAGACGCCCGAGCGCGGCGGCCACGTCGGAGAGCGTCGGCGCCGCGGCCATGTAGGCCACGGACGGCGTGGTGTCCGTCGCGGTCACCTCGCTGTGGGGCACCACCGCGGTGCTCCCCGTGCTCATGGCCGTCGGCTGTGAGGGCGTGGGCGTCTCGTGGATCACGATGGTGAGGTTCCCATGCACGATCGCGACCGCGGACAGGCGCACGTCGCCGCCTGCGACGATGGTCCCGGTGCGCTCGTTGATGACCACGCGCGCCCTTCGCAAAGGGGTCACGTCGAGGTCTTCGAGCGTCGCGACGAAGTCGACCACCTCGGTCCCCTCGGGGACGTGCACCGACACCGCGCCGCCGTCGGTCGCCGTCGCCGTGCCCGCGCCGAAGCGCGTGTTGACGGCGGCCGCGATGCGCGACGCGACGGTGAATCCGGGGCTGCGGAGGTCGAGACGGAGCGCGCCCTCGTGGACGAGCGTCGAGGTCACCTCGCGCTCGACGATGGCGCCCTCGGCGACGCGCCCGACGGTGGTGGTGCCGCTGCGCACGGTCGATCCGCTGGCGCCCTGCGCTTGAAAGCCGCCGACCGTGAGGGGCCCCTGCGCGACGGCGTACGCGTGCTGGTCCGCGCCGCGGAGGATCGTCTGGAGCAGCACGCCGCCCGAGAGCGAGCGTGCGTTGCCGATCGAAGACACCGTCACGTCGATGTGCGTGCCCTGCCGCGCGAACGCGGGGATCGTCGCGGTGACCACGACCGCGGCCACGTTCCTCAAGCGGAACTGCGTCGGGTCGGCCTGGATGCCGAGGCGACGGAGCATCGCGAGGACCGACTGCGCGGTGAAGGGCACGGACATGTCGTCGCCGGTGCCCGAGAGCCCCGTCACGAGGCCGTATCCGAGGAGCTGGTTGCTCCTCGCGCCCGCCACCTCGGCGAGCTCGCGCAGGTGCTCCGCGCGCGCCGTCGGCGTGCGACTGAGGGTCGTGAACGCGGCGAGGATCGCGGCGAGCAGGCGGGGCGAGCGGCGCATCGGAGGGCTCTTCCTCTCAGAAGGGGTTGATCACGTCGAGGAGGCGGAGGAGCCAGCCCCGGTGGTTGGTGTCGGCCACGTCGCCCTCGCCGCTGAACTCGATCTGCGCGTCGGCGATGCGCGACGACGCCACGGAGTTGTCTTGCGCGATGTCGGCGCGGCGCACGAGGCCCGACACGTAGAGGTGGTACTGCTCGTTGTTCACGCGCACGACCTTGGTGCCTTCGAGGAAGAGGTCTCCGTTGGGCATCTCGCGCACGACCCGCACCGCCACGTTGCCCGAGAGCTCGCCGTTGCGCGTGGTGCTCCCGTCGCCCTGAAAGCTCGTGCGGCTCGCGAACGCGAGGAGCCGCGTGGGGTCGAGCTCGGGGTACGCCGCGCGGAGCGCCGGGATGAGCCCGAGCACGTTCGACACCCCCATCTCGTGGCTCGACTCTCGCCGGAGGTTGGTGGTCGCGCCGTGGTTCGCGTCGGCGTGCTCGTCGATGCGGATCACCACGAGGTCGCCCACGCGCACCGCGCGGGTGTCTTCGAGGTAGCCCGACACCGCGTCGCTGAAGAGCGAGCCGTTGGCCGGGCGAGACTCGGGGTCGCGCTGCGCGTACGCGCCCGCGGTGTAGTCCCTGTGTCGAGGCGTGTGCGTGGTGACGCTCTGCGAGGCGCACCCGCTCGCGAGCGCGACGGCGGCGATCCAGAGGCGCGCGCGGTTCATGGTCCCTCCACGGCGAGCGCGAGGTTGCGCTCGATGAGCCTGGCGCGGAGCACGCGCCCCGACGGCCGCAGCAGCACGGGGAGCGTGTCGCCCACGTCCGCGTCGATCGCGGCGCTCGCGCCGACGCGCACCTCGACGAGCCCCTCGCGAACGAGCAGCGTGAGCGGGGCGCCCCGCGCGACGTCGGGCGCCGCGGCCTCGGCCGAGAGCGCGAGCTCGACGGGCACCGACGCGCGCGCGATCACCTCGTCGCCGAGCCGAAGGGTCATCATCACGGCGGTCGTGAAGGCCCCCGTGCGCCGCGGCGGTCGGGGGAGCTCTGCCGTCACGGAGGTCCACCCCGCGGGGAGCTCGATCGCGCGAGGGGCGCGCACCGCCGCGAGCGTCGCGCCGCGCGGGAGCCGCGACGCAGGGAGCGCGTCACGCACCATGCGCTCGAGGTCGCCGGGCGTGAGCGAGCTCATGCGACGGACGACGCGCACGGCCTCGGGCAGGCGGAGGTGCGCCTCGTTGTCGCGCGCGCGCACGGCCTCGAGGATCTGCGCGCGGCCGATGACGCGCGATCCGCCGACCTGCGGCGCGGGGCCCAGGTCGACGTCTGCGACGGTGGCCGGAGCGTCTCGGATGACGTCGCCGACGCGCACGCGGAGCCCCGACACCTCGACGCGCGAGGGAGGCACCGCGAGGGCGACGCACTCTCCGAGCGCGATGGCGCCGAGGAGCGCGATGCGAGTGAGGGCGTGCGCGCGCATGGTCATCACCGCATCTGCGTGGCGTTGCGGAGCATCTCGTCGGCCGCGGAGACGACCTTCGAGTTGATCTCGTAGGAGCGCTGCGTGCGGATGAGCCCGATCATCTCCTGCACGACCTCGACGTTGGAGCCTTCGAGGGCCGACTGCATGAGCGTCCCGCGGCCGTCGCTGCCCGGCGCGCCGCTCGTGGCCTCGCCGCTCGCGCCCGTGGCGGTGAAGAGGTTGTGCCCGATCGCCTGGAGCCCGTCGGGGTTGGGAAAGGTCACGAGCTGGATCTGCCCGAGGGGCGTCGCGGTGTGCTGTCCGGGCTGCGTGGCGCTGACCGTTCCGTCGGAGGCGATGGAGATGTTCGTCGCGTCGGGCGGCACCGTGATCGCGGGCTCGATGGAGAGCCCGTCGGTGGTCACCATGCGCCCCTGGGCGTCGAGCCTGAGCGAGCCCGCGCGCGTGTAGGCGACCTCTCCGTTCGCGCGGTTCACGGGCAGAAAGCCCGCGCCCTCGATCGCGACGTCGAGGGGGTTCCCCGTCTGCTGGATGGGCCCCTGCGAGAAGTAGCGCGAGATGCCCACGACGCGCGCGCCGGAGCCCACCTGCGCGCCGCCGGGAGCGCCGCCCGCGGGCCCCGGACCGACGGGCCTGAGGTTCTGATACACGAGGTCCTCGAACTGCGCCTCCTGCCGCTTGTAGCCAGTGGTGTTGGCGTTCGCGAGGTTGTTGGAGATCGTGTCGAGGCTGGTCTCCTGCGCGACCATCCCCGTCGATGCGATGTGGAGCGATCGGAACATGACGGGAGAGGTTGCGAGAGCGGTGCCACGCGATGCGCGCTCGACGCGAGGGCGTCGCAGATGGCGAGCCTCCGGTCGCGGCACGCCACGACCTTGACGCTTCGTCAGTGCGATGACGGCTTGTGCGAGGGGTGGGCGGCGTGCGCGGGCGCGGGAGGGGCGGCGAGTGCGACGGTCTCGGGAGCGCCATGCGCGACAGGCCGTGCAGCGTGCTCCGAGGGCTGTGTGGCGTGCTCGGATGGCGGCGCGGGGTGCTCCGTGGGCTCTGCGGCGGCGTGCGCCGGGGCGTCGGTGGAGCTCCCTGAAACGACCGCGGCGTCGTCGGCGATGGCGGGTGCGCCGCCGTCGTGGCGCGCGTCGAAGACGACCTGCTCCTCGGGCGCATCGGCGTGGACCGAGACCACGAGGTCGACGCGGCGATTCTGGCGTCGCCCGCCGTCGGTGTCGTTGCCCGCGATGGGGTGGAACTCGCCGTACCCCGCGGCCGACGTGCGCGCGGGCGCGAGCCCCTCGCCGTCGATGAGCCAGCTCAGCACCGCGGTGGCGCGAGCGGTCGAGAGCTCCCAGTTCGAACGGAAGCGCGAGGTGCGGATCGGGCGGTTGTCGGTGTGACCCTCGACGCGGACGTCGACGGCGCGCTCGCGCAGCTTCGACGCGAGGAGCCGCAGCGCGCGGATCGCAGGGTCCTTCACGGAGTCGTCGCCGCTCGCGAAGAGGATGGTCTCGGGCAGGCGCAGCACGAACTCGTTGCGACGGCGGATCACCTGGATGTCGGCCATCGCCTCGTCGGCCTCGGTGACCGCGAGGAGCATCGCGTGGAGGTCGTCGAGGTTCACCTGCGGCGAGCCCGGGGCGCTGCCCTCGGTGCGCGGGTCTGCGATCACGCTCTCGATGCCCGGGAGGATGCCCTGGCCGTTGTGGTGGAAGACGCCGATCCCGACGGCCCGCGAGAAGCTCTCGGTGAAGCGTCCGACCTTCTTCGAATCGACCTGCGAGACCGCGAACATCACCACGAAGAAGGCGAACAACAGGGTGATGAAATCCGCGTAGCTCACGAGCCAGCGCTCGTGGTTGACGTGCTCCGGGTGCTTCTTCTTCCTCATGGCTGCTCGCGGCTGCGCGGCGCTACGCGCGCGCGGCCTCTCCCGCGGGTGCCGCGCCGCCGGCCTTCGCCTCGCCGTGGTCGTGGATGAAGGCCGAGAGGCGCTCGCGAACGAGCTTGGGGTTCATCCCCTCCTGGATCGCGAGCACGCCGACGAGCGTGAGCGAGCGGAGGTTGGTCTCCTCGCGCACCTGCATCTTGATGCGCCCCGCGATGGGCAGGAACAGGATGTTCGCCACGGCCACGCCGTAGATCGTCGCCACGAAGGCCGCGGCGATGCCGTGCCCTACTGCGCCGATGTCCGACAGGTTGCTCATGACGTGGATGAGCCCGAGCACGGCGCCGATGATCCCGACGGTGGGGCTGTATCCGCCCGCGGCCTCGTAGACCTTCGCGGCGTCTTCGCCGTGCTCCTCCTCCTGGCCGATGGTGATCTCCATCGTCTCTCGGAGCGCGTTCGAGTCCGCGCCGTCGATGGCCATCATCAGCGCCTTCGAGAGGAACGGATCGGACGCCGTGGCGGCGACCTTCTCGAGCGCGAGGATGCCGTCGCGGCGCGCCTGGTTGGCGTAGCCCACGATCTCGTCGACGAGCGCGCGCGGCTCCACCGTGGGCTTCTTGAAGGTCTTTCCCGCGGCCTTGATCGCGGCCTTCAAGGTCGAGAATGGGTACTGGACGATCACCGCGCCGATCGTGCCGCCGAGCACGATGAGCGCGGCGGGACCGCCGACCATCGAGCTCATGTGACCGCCTTCGAGCGCGTTGCCAATGAGGATCGCCGCGAGGGCGAAGGCGATCCCGATGAGGGGTCCCGGTTGCATCAGCGTTCTCCGCGTTGACGGGCGGGCGGATAGGAGCTGCGACGGGGGTAGTCGCTCTGCCGGATCGCGACGGTGGGCGCGCCGAGCCGCGGGGGACTTCCCTCCGGCGGGCCGAAGGGCTCGCCGTCGGGTTCGATCATCCGCACCGTGCGCCGGTACTCGATCACCGACGCGATGAGCTCGTCGAGCGTCTCCCGCACGAGCAGCTTCTCTCCGTTGATGAGAAAGAGCGTCGTGTCAGGCATCGCCTCGACCCACGAGATGTGGTCAGGGTTGATCGCGACCGTGTGGTTGTTGAGGCGGGTGAGCTTCAGCATCGTGTACCCCCTCGCTGGCAACGGATGGGCCAGGGTGCCCCCACGCGCGCGGCACGCTTCGTGGAAACCCCGGACTCTCAGGAGTCCACGATGACGGGCATTCTCGACACCGCCGAGCGCATCCACAGAGGGCTCGACTTTCATCTGCAGCGTCACAACCTGCTGACGTCGAACCTCGCCCACATCGACACGCCCGGTTACCGGCCGCTCGACCTCGCGCGGGGCGCTTCGTTTGAAGAGGAGCTCAACTCCGCGCTGGCGGCCACGGACCCGCAGCACCTCAGCGGCGCGCGCGGGTCGAGCGAGCGCTTCGAAGTCGTGCAGGACCCGACCTCGGCGCCGGGCCTCGACGGCAACGCCGTCAGCGTCGACCGCGAGGCCGTGAAGATCGCCGCGAACCAGCTCCGCTACGACACCCTCGCGGTGCTCGCCTCGCAGGAGCTCGAGGGCCTCGACTGGGCCGCCAACGACGGGAGGCGCGGATGAGCTCCCCCTTCGCCGTCGCCGGCGTCTTCAGCGCCCTCGAGGTCGCGGGCTCGGGCCTCACGGCCCAGCGCGGACGCAT
Organism: Polyangiales bacterium; assembly: GCA_046351535.1. GTDB lineage: Bacteria > Myxococcota_A > Polyangia > Polyangiales > CAISKJ01. The sequence continues at coordinate 78,770 of JAXLYG010000036.1, read as the reverse complement.
GAACATCATCGCGAGCAACCTCGCGAACGTCCACACCACGCGCGGCGCCAACGGCGCGCCCTATCAGCGCCTCGATCCTGTGTTCGCGGTCGACCCCGTCGCGCCCGAAGCCGAAGATGCAGTGCTTCGACAGGTGCAGGGCGTCCGCCTGGCCGCCGTGCGCCCCGATCCGACGCCCGGTCAGCGGATGTATGAGCCGGGACATCCCGATGCAGATCCGCAGGGTTACGTCACGTACCCCAACGTCAACGTCGTGACGGAGATGGTCAACCTGATGACGGCTTCGCGGGCCTACGAGGCTGGCGTTACGAGCATCGAGTCGATCAAGGCGATGGCCCGCTCTGCGCTAAAGATCGGTCAGTAGTCATGAACGCAGTCGGCCCCGTCGCCAACGTCGTCCCGCTGATGCCCTCGATCGAGGCGCGGCCCGAAGGGGCCACACCGGTCGGGGGCGACCTTGATTTCGAAGGGCTCCTCAACGCCGCCGTGGAGCGCGTGAACGCCGCCGACCAGCGCGCAGCGCGTCAGGTCGAGGCGCTCGCGGCGGGAGCCACCGATGACCTCCACGGCACCATGATCGCCGTCAAGGAAGCAGAGATCGGGGTGAAGCTCGTGGGCTCCATCCGGAACAAGCTCCTCGACGCTTTCCACGAGATCTGGCGGACCGGTGTCTGACGAGGCCCGACCAGCGCTGCCGCCTTCCGTCGCGCGCCCTCTCGCGATCGCGCGCGAGTGGATCACCGGCCTCTCGCGCCCCGCGCGGGTGCTCCTCGCGAGCACCGTGCTCGCCGCCGCGGTCCTCACGGGCTGGCTCGTGTGGAGCTCGCGCGTCGAGACCTGGGGCGTGCTGTACTCGCAGCTCGAGCGCGACGACGCCGCGGCGCTCGTGACCAAGCTCAAGGAGCTCAAGGTCCCCTATCGCCTCCAGGGCGACGGCAACGTCGTCGAGGTCCCCGAGGCGCGCGTCCGCGAGCTGCGCCTCGAGCTCGCGTCGGCGGGCCTGCCCCGCGGCGGCGGCGTGGGCTTCGAAGCCTTCGACCGCATGCGCCTCGGCGCCACGGAGTTCGAACAGCGCGTGCTCTTCCGCCGCGCGCTCGAGGGCGAGCTCGCGCGCACCGTGAGCTCCCTCGGCGCGGTCCAGTCCGCGCGCGTCCACCTCGTGATGCCCGAGCGCAGCGTGTTCCTCTCTCGCAACGACCCCGCGAGCGCGTCGATCGTCGTGCGCATGCGCCCCGGTCGCCGCCTCGGCGCCGCCGAGGTCTCGGGCGTCGTTCACCTCGTCGCCTCGTCGGTCCCCTCCCTCGACGCCAACCGCATCACCCTCGTCACCACCGACGGCGAGATGCTGCACCGCCCCCGCGGCGAGGGCAGCGAAGCCAGCGGCGAAGAGGACCGCAGCGCGCAGCACCGCGCCGTCGAGTCCGAGCTCGAGGAGCGCACGCGCGCCATGCTCGAGCGCGTCGTGGGCGAGGGCCACGTCGACGTGCGCGCCAGCGTCGAGCTCGACCTCGCGCGCGTCGAGCGCACCGAGGACACCTACAACCGCGACAGCGCCACGCTCCGGAGCGAAGAGCAGTCCCTCGAGCACGTCGGCGGCGCGGCGGCCCCACGATGGCGGGCGTCCCTGGCGCCGAGAGCGCCCTCGGCGGCGCGACGCCTCCGCCCGCCCCCACCGGGCGCGCCGACGCTGGCGTGATCCGCGAGCAGCACACGCGCAACTACGAGATCGATCACGTGCGCGAGCACCGCGTCGCGACGGAGGCGTCGATCAAGCGCATCACCGTCGCCGTCGTGCTCGACGGCGTCACGACGTACGAGAACGGTCGCGCGCGCGTCACGCCCCGCCCCGCGGAGGAGGTCGAGCGCATCCGCGCGCTCGTGCGCGGCGCCGTCGGCGCGAGCGACGACCGCGGCGACGCGGTCACCGTCACCTCGATCCCGTTCCCGGAGACCCTCGCCGCCCCCCCCAGCGCGGCGCGCGCGACCGGCGCCGCCCCGCGGCCCGCGCGCTCGGCGAAGCTGTACATCGTCGCGGCCGTCGCGATCGCCCTCGTGCTGCTCGTCGTCGCGGTGTCCGCGATGCGTCGCCGCACGCGCAAGCCCGAGGTGATGGCCCCGGCGCCTCCCCTCGCCGCGCTCCCTGCGGAAGAAGAAGCCGTGCCCCTCGACCCCGAGACGGCGCGCGAGCGGCTCCGCGCCGAGGTCCACGCGCGCGTGCTCGCCGACCCCGCCTCCGCCGCGCTCGTCCTTCACGCGTGGCTCGGCACCGAGAGCCCCGAGCGCCAGTCGCGCGCGTCGTGACGGGTACGCGCGTTGCTCCTGCAACGACGCATGACCACGGGCGCTGAGAAGGCCGTCTTGTTCCTGCTCTCCCTCGATGAAGAGGCCGCGAGGCCGCTGATGGCCGAGCTCGGCGAGGCCGACCTCCGCAAGCTCCGCGCGGTCGCATCGAACATGCGCGACGTGCCCGCGGGCGCGATGGACGAGACGTGGCGCGAGTTCCTCGACCGCTCTCGGGGCGCCGTCGCGGTGCCGCGCGGCGGCCTCGCGTACCTGCGCAAGCTGTCGACCGCGGCGCTCGGGGAGGAGCGCACGCACCAGGTCTTCGAAGACGGCGTGATGAGCCCCTTCACGCGCATCGAGCAGGCCCCGCCCGACGCCGTCGCCGTGCTCCTCGCGCGCGAGCCGCCGCAGATGGCCGCCGCGATCCTCACGCGCCTCGAGCCCGCGGCCGCGGCGGCGATCCTCACGGCCATGGCGGCGGACCGTCAGGTGCTCGTCGTCGAGCACGTCAGCCGACTGACGGAGCTGCCCGCGAAGGTGCTCGAAGACGTCGCGCTGGCCCTCGTCGACGAGCTCCCCACGTCCGACGCGAACACGCTCGTCAGCGTCGACGGCGTCGCGCGCGCCGCCGCGATGCTCAACGCCGTCGGCACCCCCGCGGCGGGGATTCTCAAGGACTTCGAAGCGAACGACGAGGCCCTCGCCACGCGCGTCCGCCAGGCCATGTTCACCTTCGAAGACCTCCGCCGCGTCGACGGGCGGACCATGCGCGAGATCTTGCGAGAGGTTCCCTCGGAGCGCCTCGTCATGGCCCTCAAGGGCGCCTCGCCCGAGGTCACCGACGCGGTCTTCGCCGGGCTCTCGGCGCGCGCCGCGGAGCTCATCCGAGACGACCTCGAGCTGCTCGGCAAGATCCGCCGCTCGGAGGTCGACGCCGCGCGGCGTGAGGTCGTCGAGGTCGCGCTGCGCATGGAGTCTGAAGGCCGCGTCGACCTCGGCCGCGAAGGAGAGTAAAGCCGCCATGGCGCGCAACACCCAGCGTCCGACCTCGCTCTCGTGGATGCCTCGATCGACGTCGCAGAGCGCGGCGGCCCCCGGCGACGACCCGACGCCGTCGTGGATGGCCCCTCGCCCCGCGACGCGCCTCCCGTCTCGCGCGTCGCCGCGCCCGCCCGCGAGCGCGCCCGCGCGCCCACCGACGCAGAGCCCCCGCGCGTCGAGCCCCGAGCCCGCGCGCGACGACAGCCCGACGACCTTTCCCAAGGCCGCCGCGGTGCCCGACGACGTGATGAGCCAGGAGGACAAGGCCGCGCGCGGCGAGAACGCGGCGCTCCACGAGGAGAACTCGCTGCTGCGTGAGGAGATCGACGCGCTCCGCGAGGAGAGCGACGCGCTCCGCGAAGAGAACGCCAGCCTCGCCTCGCAGGCCACGACGCTCGCGCAGTCGCTCGCCACAACGAGGGCGCGCGTGCTCGAGGCCAGCGAGCCCGAGCTCGTGCGCCTCGCCCTCGTCATCGCGGAGCGGGTCGTCGGTCGAGAGCTCTCGACGGACCCCGGCGTGGTCACCGAGTGGGCCCGCGAGGCGCTCGCGTGCCTCGCCTCGCGCGACGACGCGACGCTCGCGGTCTCGGCGGATGTCGGCGCCGCGGTGGATCCCGACGCGTGGACCCGCGCCGTCGGCGCGCGCGCCGTCACGGTCGACCCCGCGCTCGCGCCGGGCTCGTGCGTCGTGCGAGCGGGGGCGTCGACGGCGGACGCCAGCCTCACCACGCGGCTCTCGGCGGTGCGCGAAGCGCTGGACGGAGGCGATCGGTGAACGCCGAATGCGTCGATCTCTCGCGGTATGTGGAGCGGGCGTCGTCCGCGAGCCTCGTGGCCGCCGAAGGGCGCGTGCGCGAGGTCGTCGGCGTGCTCGTCGGCGTCGAGGGGATCACCGCGCCCGTGGGGGCGCAGGTCGAGCTCGACCTCCAGGGCCGCACGCTGCGCCTCGAGGTGCTCGGGTTTCGCGAGGGCCGACTGCTCACCGCGCCCCTCGGAGACACCACGGGGATCGCCCCCGGGATGCGCGTTCGCACGCGCAATGACGGAGGCCTCTCGCCCGCGGGAGAGGCGCTCCTCGGCCGCGTGGTCGACGCCTTCGGACGCCCCTTCGACGGCGCCCTCGCCGAGCGCGTCGAGCGCGCGCCCGTGCGAGCCTCGCCGCCGCCGCCGCTCTCGCGTCGCGCCATCCACGAGCCGCTCGGAACGGGCGTGCGCGTGCTCGACGCGCTGCTCCCCCTCGGCCTCGGTCAGCGCGTGGGCCTCTTCGCGGGGACGGGCGTCGGCAAGAGCACGCTCCTCGGGATGATGTGCCGCCACGCGTCGGCCGACGTGATCGTCGTGGGGCTCATCGGCGAGCGCGGCCGCGAGGTCGGAGACTTCGTGCGCAACGCCCTCGGGGAGCAGGGCCTCGCGCGCTCCGTGGTGGTGGCCGCGACGAGCGACGAGCCCCCCCTCGTGCGCGCCCGCGGCGCCCTCTACGCGACGGCGCTCGCCGAGCATTTTCGCGCCCAGGGCAAGCGCGTGCTGCTCGTGATGGACTCGGTCACCCGCTACGCGATGGCGCTCCGCGAGGCCACGCTCGCGGCCGGTGAGCCGCCGCTCACCAAGGGCTACACGCCGACGGTCTTCGCGTCGCTCCCGTCGCTCCTCGAGCGCGCGGGGACCTGCGAGGGCGAAGGATCGATCACCGCGGTGTACACCGTGCTCGTCGAGGGCGACGACCTCAACGACCCCATCGCTGACGCGGTGCGCGGCATCCTCGACGGCCACATCGTCCTCTCGCGCAAGCTCGCCGACAGGGGGATCTTTCCCGCCGTCGACGTGCTTCGAAGCGTGTCGCGCCTCGCGCAGGACCTCTGCACGCCGCAGCACCTCGACGACGCGGCGAAGGTCCGCGGGCTCCTCGCGGCCTACGAAGACGCCGCCGACCTCATCCAGATCGGCGCGTACGTCACGGGCTCCGATCCCCGCGTCGACCGGGCGCGCGCGGCGCTCCCTCGCATCGAGGCGCTCGTGCGGCAGCGGCTCGACGAGGGCGTCGTGCGCCCTGACGCCCTCGCGGCGCTGCGGCTCACCGCGGAGTCTGCGCGATGAGCGGCGAGCGCGTACGACGGGCGGAGCGCATCGTCGACCTGCGCAAGCGCGCCGTGGAGCTCGCGCAGTCGGTGTGCGCGAAGGCGACGATGGCCGCGCAGGAGGCCGAGCAGTGCGCGCGCGAGGCCGAGCTCGCCTGGTCGAGCGCGGGCGAGGCCCCCGACGGGCGCTGCGCGTCGAGCACCGACCTCGCCGAGTCGAGCGCGTGGCTCCGCACCCTGAGGCTTCGCGCGGACCGCGCCGCGGCCCGATCGCGCGAGGCCCGCAAGGAGGTCGAGGTCGCCCACGCGTCGCTCGTGGCCGCGCGCTCCGAGCTCCGTCGCATCGAGCTGTGGCGCGACGGCCTCGCGTCCGCCGAGCGCGCCGTCGCCGACCGCAAGGAGCGCATCGCATCGGATGAGGTCGCCGCGCGCACGGCGAGGAGAGAACGATGAACGTCCCGCAGATCGCGGCCACACCGAACGCGGCGCCGCCAGAGCCCGAAGCCACGCACGCCGCGAGGCGCGCCGCCGACGCGAAGCGCACGCACGGCGCGCGACGGCCCCAGGGCGAGAAGCCCGCCGACGCGCACGCCCACGAGCGCTTCGAGGTCCCAGAGGATCCCCCGGACAAGCCCCCTCGCCCGAGCGGCGCGCGCGACGATGGCGCCGACCTCGACCACGACGCGAAGCGCGCGAGCGCCCCCGAGGCCCCGCGCGCAGAAGACATCGCCGCGTGGATGCTCTCGGCCCTCACGCAGATCACGCCGCCCGCGGAGGCGCCTCACGTCGACGTGACCGACCCCCACGCGACGCTCGACACGCCCGCCACCCCTTCGCCCGACCCCGACATCTCCTCCGGCGCGGGGCTCCGCAGCGAGCGCGGCGCAGCGTCTCCGCGCGCGACCGCGCAGGAGGCTGCGCTCGAACGAGATCCGTCGAGCGTCGACGCAGACGCGGAGCCTCCCGCGAGCGACGTGAGCGACGCGAGCGCGAAGCCGCACACGCCCGCGAGAGACGCGCCCGCGTTGACGCGCGCGTCGACGCAGATCGACGCTTCGAAGCTCTCGGCGACGCTCACGGCGAAGGCGCAGGAGGCGGCGCCGCGCGACGACGTCCGCCCCGCGACGGCTGCGCTTCGAGAAGACGCCGCGTCGAGCGAGCTCGCGAGCGCGTCGCTCTCGGCGCCGGGTTCGCCGTGGGCCTCCGCCGCCGCGACGCCCTCGACGCGGCTGACCGACAACGGGTTGACGGCCGTCAACGGGCCGACGCAGGCGCCCGACGCGTCGCCCGATCCGCTGCGAGAGCGGCTCATGAGCGCGCAGACCTCGGCGATCAATCAGCGCACGATCGAGCGCGCCGCGCATGGCGAGGTCGTCATCCCCGAGCTCGGTCGCGTGAGCGTGACCGCGAGGAGCGAGCGCGAGGCGGTGACCATCGAGGTCCGCGCGGCGCAGGCGGCGACGGCGCAGGTGCTCCACGCGCACGCGGGCGCCATCGCGGCCGACGTGAGGGCCGCGGACATCCCCGTGGCGAGCCTCTCGTTCGACGGCGCCGGGACGTGGACCTCCGCCGACGCGCACGCCTCCTCGCATGACGGCGCGCGGGAGCGAGAGGCGCGCGGATCCGAGCGCGACGAGGCCGCCGCGACGACGCGAGAGGCCACGCGCGCGCGCCCCTCGGGGCGGGTCCGAATCGTGCTCTGACGACTGCGCATGACGACCTCGATCAGCGCCACGACCTCTGGCGCGAGCGCAACGCACACGACCACGTCGGCGCCGTCGATGGACCGCAACGCGTTCCTCCAGCTCCTCGTGGCGCAGCTCTCTCACCAGGACCCGCTGCAGCCCATGGAGGGCACGGAGTTCGTGCAGCAGCTCTCGCAGTTCTCGCTCGTCGAGCAGGCGATCACGCAGTCGAACCAGCTCGACGTGCTCTCGACGCAGGTGCGCGGGCTCTCGAACAACGAGGCCGTGGGCCTCGTGGGCAGCACGGTCACCGTGCGCGGTCACGGCGTGGCCTACGACGGCGTGAGCGCGACGACCTCGAACGTGACGCTCGCGGCCCCCGCGGCGAAGGTCACCGCGACGCTGCGCGACGCCGACGGTCGCGTGGTGCGGACGATGGAGCTCGGCGCGCGCGGCGCAGGCCCGCTGCCCGTGAACTGGGACGGACGCGACGACCACGGGCAGCCCGCGCCGCGCGGCACGTACTCGCTCTCGGTCACGGCCACCACGGAGGACGGACGCGCCGTCGACGTCACGCAGGACGTGACGGGCACCGTGGCGCGCGTCTCGTTCGATCACGGATACCCGGAGCTCATCCTCGAAAACGGCGCCTCGGCCCCCATCTCGGACCTCGTCAGCGTCGCGGGCCGCCCCGCCGCGCGGACGCCATGAACTGAACGACAGGAGAAGACCCGATGTCCCTTCGCAACGCGATGAATTCCGGTGTCTCGGGCCTCTCGGCCGAGGGGCGCGCGCTCGGCGTGATCGGCGACAACGTTTCGAACATCAACACCGTCGGCTTCAAGCAGTCGCGGGCCATCTTCGAAGACGTGCTCGGCGGCGCCGTGGGCCAGTCTGGCCAGGTGGGCGGCGGCGTGCGCATGACCCGCGCGCAGCAGATCTTCGGGCAGGGCTCGCTCCTCACGACGGGCGAGCCCACCGACGTGGCCCTCTCGGGCGACGGCTTCTTCGTGGTGCAGGGCGCGCTCGACGGCGTCGACGGGACCTTCTACTCGCGCGCCGGGCAGACCACCGTGCGCAACGACGGCGCCCTCGTGAACCAGCAGGGCCTCGCGATGCAGGGCTACGCCGCCAACCCCGACGGGACGTTCAGCGCCACCGTGGGGTCGATCCAGGTGCCGACGTCGGGCATCCCCCCGCGCGCGACGAGTCAGCTCACGATCGCGGCGAACCTCGACTCCTCGGCCACCACGCCGACGGGCGCGTGGGACCCGACCAACCCCGCCGCGACGTCGAACTTCTCGACGACGATGACGGTGTACGACTCGCTCGGCAACGCGCACTCGGTCAACGTCTACCTCCGCAAGACCGGCGCGAACGCGTGGGAGTACCACGCCCTCGCGAACGGCTCCGAGGTCACCGGCGGCACCGCGGGGCGCGCCTCCGAAATCGCGACGGGCACGCTGACCTTCAACACCTCGGGCGCGCTCCAGTCGCAGACGTCGACCTCCGGCGGCACCGTGAGCTTCAACGGCGCGCGGCCCGGCCAGGCGCTCACCTTCGACTTCGGAACGCCCGTCGCGTCGGGCGGCACAGGCCTCACCGGGATGACCCAGTTCGGCAGGCCGAGCACCCTCACGTCGCAGCGCCAGGACGGCTACGCAGCCGGCGATCTCAGCAACGTGCGCGTCGACAGCAACGGCACCGTGAACGGCGTGTTCACCAACGGACAGACCGTGGCGATCGCGAAGCTCGCGGTGGCGCGCTTCCGCTCGAACGACGGCCTCGCGCGCGCGGGTCACAACGTGTGGGCCGCGACGCGAGACTCGGGCGAGGCCGCGGTGGGCGCGGCTGGCGAAGGCGGACGCGCGTCGGTCGTCGCGGGCGCGCTCGAGCAGAGCAACGTCGACGTGACGCAGCAGTTCGTCGAGCTCATCGGGCACCAGCGCTCGTTCCAGGCGAACTCGAAGACCATCACCACGGCGGATCAGATGCTCCAGGAGCTGATGAACATCAGCCGCTGAACGCGGAGCGAAGTATGAGCGACAAGAAAGAAGAAGCGGCCGATCCCAAGGCCGCGCCTCCACCGGGACGCAGCCTGAACGTCGTCGGCCTCGCGGCCACGGCGATCTTCGCCGCCGCCGCGGCGTTCGGCGGCGCGAAGGCCGCCGGCGCGCGAGGCAACCAGGACGCGCACGCAGAACACGCCGCGCCCGCGATCGAGCCGCCGGGGTACACCCTCGCGCTCGAACCGTTTCTGGTCATGGCGCCGGACTCCGCCCACCACGTCCACCCCATGCGCGTGGTCCTCGCGTTGGAGTTCGACGCGCACGCCAAGGAGGAGACGGTCACCCCCTTCGTCCCCCGGATTCGTGACTCGGCGCTCGCGCACCTGCGCGCGATCACCTTCGAATCCGCGTCGGACCCCGCGCAGATGGAGCACCTGCGCGCCGAGCTCCTCGAGCGCTTCCGCGCCACGGGCGCCGCCGGGGCGCGGCGCGTGCTCGTCACCGACCTCGTGATCCAATGATCGCCCCGCAGCTCGACTCCCCGTCGCCGCTGCGCTTCGCCCTCGAAGGCGACGCGGTCCGCCGCGCCGCCGCGGTGATCGAACGCGAGAGCGCGCGCCTCGCGACGGCCCTCCGCCGCTCGCTGCCCTTCCTCGCGCGACGTGAGATCCCCATCACGCTCGCGTGGGCCCGCGCGCTCCCCACGGGCGACCTGCTGCGCGACCTGCCGCGGCCGTTCCACGTCACGCGCCTCGCGGTCGAGCCCGGCGGCGCACCGGGCGCGATCATCCTCGACGCCACGGCGCTCGCGCTCGTCCTCGACGGCGTGCTCGGCGGCGACGGACGCACGCTCCCCACGCTCAACGCCTCGGGCCTGACATCGCCGCAGACGGCCCTCGTCTCGCGCGTCGTCGAGAGCCTCACGCGCGCGATGGGCGAGGTGCTCGCGACGCGCGCCGACGTGCGCATCACGCAGGTCCCCGAGCGCAACGAGGTCGAGGGCGGCGACGGGACGCCCCTCATCTGCGCCTTCGAACTCGGCGACGAGGGCGCCTCGGGGCGCGTGTTCCTGCTGCTCCCGAAGGCCGCGCTCGCGGCGCCGACGGGCTCCGAGGCCGCGCGCGCCGCCCCCTCCGACACGCGCATCCAGCGGGCCCTCGACGGCGTCGACATCGAGCTCGTCGTCGAGCTCGCGCGCGTGCCCATGAAGCTCGATCGCCTGCTCGCGCTCCGGGTCGGCGACACGCTGGCGCTCGACGCCCTCCTCGGCGCGTCGGTGAACGTGCTCGCAGACCAGCGGGTGCTCTTCCGCGCGAAGCCCACCACGCTGAGCGGCCGCATCGCGGTGCGCATCGAGGGCGGGCACGATCGTTGAAGTAGCGATCCTCACCGAAGTCCTTCGGAGAGGAGACGCCGCTCACCATGAACCTCCCGCCCCCATCGCTCGGCCCCAACCCCGAGGCAGGCGACCTGGTCGACGCGATCGAAGCGTCTCCCGTCCCCGCCGCGCCGACGTCGGCCTACCACCTCATCCGCGACGTCGAGGTCGAGATCACCCTCGAAATCGGCCGTCGCCGCATGCGCATCGCCGACGTGCTCAAGCTCGCACCCGGCCAGACGCTCGCGCTCACCAAGGCCGCCGGCGAGCCCCTCGACCTCTACGTCAACGGTCGGCTCCTCGGCCGCGGCGAGGCCGTCGTCCTGGGCGACCGCTACGGCGTCCGCATCACCGAACTCGTCGCAGAAGAGAGCGGGAGGACCGCATGAACCCGCAGACCCGCATCCTCGCCGTCATCGGGCTGACGTCGCTCGTCGGCGCGCTGACGGCCCCGCGCACCGCGGACGCCCAGAGCATCGCGCTCGACGCCCAGAGCGGGCACAGCTCGGGCTCCTCGTCGCACTCACGCCACCATCGCCGCCGGTTGGACGACAAGCTCGCGCAGATGGCCGCCCAGGCCGCGCATCCCGCCGCGGCCCCCGCCGCAGCGCCGACGGCCCCCGCAGCGGCCGCGACGACGCCGCGCGCCCCCGAGCGCCCCCGCGACGCGACCCCCGACCCGCGGGCCGCCGCTCACGGAACGCCCCTCCCCGTGCGCCAGAGCCGCCCCCTCTCGCTCGCCCCCGTGAGCGCCACGGGCGACGGCTGGAAGGTGGTCTTCGGCTTCGCCACCATCGCCGCCGGGCTCTACTACTGGAAGCGCCGCAACGCCGCCGTCTACCCCTCCTCGGGCCCCGAGCTCCGCATCGTGCGGCGCACGCCCCTCAACGACCGCGGAGAGCTGCTCGTGATCGACGTCGCGGGTCAGCGCATGCTGCTCGGCGTCACCTCGGGCTCCGTGCAGCACCTCGCCAGCCTCGAAGAGGGCGAGGAGCCCGCCATCGCGACCGCCGCCGCGCCGGCGCCCATGAAGCCCGCCGTTCCGTCGACGCCGGTCCCCGCCTCGCACGCGATCACCCCCGCGCGCAGCGCCGACGAGACCACGGCGCGCTTCGAATCGATGCTGATCGCGGCGCGCGCGGCCAGCGCGCGAGAGAACAACGCCCGCGCGCGTCACCGCCCGACGCTGCCCCGTGAGGCGCCGCCCGACGACGACGTCGAGGAGCAGGTCCGGGGCCTCATCTCGCTCGGGGTGCCGCGATGAACCGCCGCGGGTCCGTCACGCTCGCGCTCGCCGCGCTCGCCGCAACGCTGGCCCCGGCGATCGCGCTGGCCGACCCTGCGCAGCCGAGCGGCGGGCTCCTGAACGACGCGGGCCTGTCGCCTCAGCTCAAGATCCTCGCGCTCCTCACGGTCCTCTCGCTGCTCCCGGCGATCGTCCTCACGATGACCTCGTTCACGCGGGTGATCATCGTGCTCGGCTTCGTGCGGCACGGCGTCGGCACGCAGCAGTCGCCGCCCACGCAGGTGCTCGTCGGCATCGCGCTCTTCATCACCGCGTTCACCATGGCCCCCGTGGCGAACACCATCGCGCACGACGCGTGGGGCCCCTACTCCAACGGCCAGATCACGGGTGAGCAGGCCCTCGAGCGCGCCACGACGCCGCTGCGGAGCTTCATGCTCCGGCAGACCCGTGAGACCGACCTCGCGCTCTTCTACGAGGCCGCGCGACAGCCGCTGCCGTCCACCGAGGAGGAGGTCCCGCTTCGCATCGCGGCGCCCGCGTTCGTGGTGAGCGAGCTCACGACGGCCTTTCAGATGGGCGTGCTGGTGCTCCTGCCCTTCCTCGTGATCGACCTCGTCGTCTCGTCGCTGCTCATGTCGATGGGCATGATGATGGTGCCGCCGACGACGCTGAGCCTCCCCATCAAGCTCATGCTCTTCGTCCTCGCGGACGGGTGGCACCTGCTCGTCGGCTCACTCCTCCGGAGCTTCACATGACCACCGAGAGCGCGCTCGCCCTGCTCCTCGGGCTCATCCAGACCTCCGTGCACATCGCCGCGCCGCTGCTGCTCGTGTCCCTCGTCGCGGGCCTCGTGGTGGGCATCCTCCAGGCGGCCACGCAGCTCAACGAGGGCAGCGTGAGCTTCGTGGTCAAGGTCGCCGCCGTGCTCGCCGTCCTCCTCCTCGCGGGGCCCTCGCTCGCGGGCGTCGCGGTGGAGTACACGCGCGCCAGCCTGCTCGCCATCGAACACGTCGTACGATGATCGACCTCGCCCACGAGCTCGTGCCCTTCGCGCTGACGACCACGCTGTCGTTCTCGCGGGTGGCGGGCTTCGTGGTGACGTCGCCCTTCCCCGGCAGGCAGGTGGCGGCCACGCAGCGCGTCGGGCTCGCGCTGGTCGTCGCGTGGGTCGCGGGGATGATCGTCCCCGCGCCGACGTGGGCGCCGGGCCTCGACGCGCGCACCGTCGGCGCCGCGGTCAGCGAGCTCGCCGTGGGCCTCACGCTCGGCGCAGCGTTCCGCGTGGTGTTCTCGGGGGCCGAGGTGCTCTCGCAGAACATCGCGCAGGCGTCGGGGCTCGCGGCGCCCTCGGTCTTCAACCCCACGCTCGAGACGCAGGAGTCCGCGATCGGCGAGGCGATCACGCTCTTCGCGATGCTCGTCGCGCTCTCGATGGGCGCGCACCGGGTGGCGCTCGGCTGGCTCCTCGAGTCGTTCCGCGCGCTGCCCGTCGGGGCCACGGCGCACTTCGACGCGACGACGGGGGCCTTCGTCGACCTGGCCGCCGCGGCGCTCACCGTGGGGCTGCGCCTCGCGCTCCCCGTCGTGGCCGTCGCGCTCGCGACGCAGGTGGCGCTCGCCATGATCGCGCGCGCGGCCCCGGCGCTGCAGCTCTTCAACATCGGGCTCGCGGTGCTCATCGCCGCGGGGGCCACGGTGCTCATGGCCTCGCTCGGTGACGTCACCGTCGGGCTCGGAGGGCACTTCGCGACGCTCTCGCCCTCGCTCGACCGCGTGCTCTCGGAGCTCGCGGCGCCATGAGCGACGACGGCGAGAAGCAATTTGATCCGACCCCACACCGACGCGAGGAGTTTCGCCGCGAGGGCCGCTTCGCCCGCGCCCGAGACGCGGGTGGCCTCGCCGCGACGGCCGCCGTGATGGTGGTGCTCCTCGGCTCGCGCGACGTGCTCTCGCACAGCACGACGGTGCTCTTCGCAGCCACCCTCGGGAACCTCAGCGCGCTCAGCGTGACGGGCGGCGATCGCGCGCTCCGCGCGGGCCTCGGCGCGCTCCTGGCGATGGCCGCCCCGCCGGTGATCGCGGCGGCGCTGGCGGCGGTGGCCATCGGCCTCGCGCAGTCGGGCTTCGAACTGCGCACCGAGGGGCTGGCCTTCAAGTTCGATCGGCTCAACCCCCTCGCGGGCCTCGGCAACCTCTTCTCGTTCCGTCACGGCGCGAGCGAGACCGCGCTCGGCCTGCTCCGCGTGGGCGTGGTGGGCGCCGTCTCGTGGCGCGCGCTCTCGCATGAGCTCCCCTCGCTCGTGGGCCTCGCGCGCCTCGCGCCCGAGATGGCCCTCGGTCGCTGCGTCGACGCCGTCGTGCGCGTGACCCTGCACGCCCTCGTCACGCTCGCGATCGTCGCCGCCATCGACTACGCGTGGAGCTGGTGGAAGATCGAGCAGGACATGAAGATGACCCGTCGAGAGATCATCGACGAGAGCCGCTCTCAAGAGGGCGACCCGAAGGTCAAGGGGCAGCGCCGCGCCAGGGCCCGCGCCCTCGCCCGCAAGCGCTCGATGCAGCAGGTGAAGAAGGCCGACGTGGTGGTGACCAACCCCACGCACATCGCCGTCGCGCTGCGCTACGCGTCGGGTGACGCGGCCCCCGTGGTGCTCGCCAAGGGCCACGACGCCCTCGCGCTCCAGATCCGCGCCGAGGCGCGCAAGCACGGGATCCCGATCTTCGAGAACCGCCCGCTCGCGCGCGCCCTCGACGCCGAGGTGCCCGTCGGGCGCATGGTGCCCGGCAAGCACTTCGCCGCGGTGGCCCGCGTGCTGGCGTGGGTCTACCGCGTGCGGCCGTCGGCACGTCGCGTGAAGCACGCTCGCGCGTGAGTACAGACGCGGTCCCCGGCGACACAGACAGACGTTGGGACGCGGTCGTCCCCCTCGGCGTCATCGGCATCGTGCTGATGATGGTGATGCCGGTGCCGGCGCCCGTCCTCGACGTGCTGCTGGCGTTCTCGCTCGCCCTCGCGATCGGCGTCTTCCTCACGGCCCTCTTCATCGAAGAGGCGCTGGAATTCAGCGCGTTTCCTGCCTTCGTGCTCATCGCGACCCTGCTGCGGTTGAGCCTCAACGTCGCCACCACGCGGCGCATCCTGCTGCACGGCGCCGAGGGCCCCGGCGCGGCGGGCCACGTCGTCGAGGCCTTCGGTAAGACGGTGGTCGAGGGCAACGTGCTCGTCGGCCTCGTGGTGTTCCTCATCCTCGCGGTGATCAATTTCATCGTGATCACCAAGGGCGCGGGGCGCGTCGCCGAGGTGGCCGCGCGCTTCACCCTCGACGCGATGCCCGGCAAGCAGATGGCGATCGACGCCGACCTCGCCTCGGGCGCGATGGACGCCGACACGGCCCGAAAGCGCCGCAAGGACCTCGAGCGCGAGGCCGACTTCTTCGGCGCCATGGACGGCGCCAGCAAGTTCGTACACGGCGACGCGATCGCGGGGCTGATGATCACCGCGATCAACCTCATCGGCGGCCTCGTGATGGGGCTCATCGCGGGCATGGACGTGAGCCAGGCCGGCGAGACCTTCTCGGTGCTGAGCGTCGGCGACGCGCTCTCGTCGCAGATCCCCGCGCTGCTGATCTCGGCCGCCGCGGGCATCGTCGTGACCCGCAGCGCCACGCGCGAACCCCTCGGTCGAGCCTTCGCCGACCAGCTCCTCGGGCGTCGGCGCACCGTCACCCTCACCGCCGGAATCCTGACGCTCCTCGCGCTCCTCCCCGGAATGCCCGCGCTCCCCTGCCTCGCCATCGCCGGAATCCTGATGCTCACCCCGCAGGGCAAGCCCAAGGGCGCCTCCGTGGGGAGCGCCACGGGTTCCGCCGCGAGCCCCACCGATCAGAAGCGCACCCCGGCCGAAGAGGTCGACGCCGCGCTCGCGATGGAGGTGCTCTCGCTCGAAGTGGGCTACGAGCTCGTGAGCGTCGTCGAGGCGTCTCGCGGAGGCACGCTGCTCGACCGCGTGGCGTCGCTCCGGCAGCAGCTCGCGCGCGACGTGGGCCTTGTGATTCCGCCGGTGCACGTGTGCGACAACCTCGGCCTCGCGCCGGGCGGCTACCGCGTGCTGATCCTCGGCAACGAGGTCGGCCACGGGCAGTGCCGCGCGGGGCGCCTCCTCGCGGTCGACCCGAGCGGCTCGTGCCCCTCCCTCGACGGCGAGCGCACGACGGACCCCACCTTCGGAATGCCCGCGTGGTGGATCGCCCAGCGCGACAAGGAGCTCGCCGAGGCCCTCGGGTACACCGTGGTCGACCACGCGACGATCCTCGCGACGCACCTCGGCGAGCTGCTCCGGTCGAACGCCCACAAGCTCCTCGGGCGCCAGGAGGTGCAGCACCTCCTCGACGTGCTGGCCCGCACCGCGCCGCGCCTCGTCGACGACGTGGTGCCCGGCCTCCTGCCGCTCGGCGACCTCGTGCGGGTGCTCCGAAACCTCGTGCGAGAGGGCGTCTCGATCAGGGACATGCGCACGATCCTCGAGAGCCTCGCGGAGCTCGCGACGCAGACCAAGGACCCCGAGCAGCTCACCGAGCTCGTCCGTGAGCGCCTCGCGCCGCACATCACCTCTCGGTTCAAGGGCGTTGACGGCACCGTCGCCGCGTTGACGCTCGACCCCAGGCTCGAGTCCGTGCTGCGCGCGTCGCTGCGAGAGATCGCGGCGGGCACCGGCGGCGCGCTCGACCCCGCCCTCCTGAGGGCCGTGGTGCAGGCCGCGGAGCGATCGCTCGGAGGCTTCTCGGCCCTGGGCGCCACGCCGCTCCTCGTCGCGCCGCCAGACCTCCGACGGTACGTCCGCGCGATCTTCGAATGGAAGCTCCCGCAGCTCTCCGTCGTGTCGTTCCGCGAGATCGAACCCACGGCGACGCTGCGCGTGCTCGAGCGCCTCGGCCCATCCCCTGCAATGGAATCGCGCGGAAGTTGAGGCCCCGATGACCACGCGCCAGATCTTTCGCGGTCGGACCCTGTTGGAAGCCCGTCGCGCCGCGGAGCAGACGTTCGGCGGCGGCGCGGTGCTCCTGACCACGCGCGAGGTTCGAAGCCCTGGCCTCGCCGGCCTCCTCGGCACGCGCGAGGTCGAGATCGTCGCGGCCCCGCCGGACCCGCCGCCGACGCCGCCTCCCCCCGCGCATCGCCCCACGCAGAACCTCTTCGCCAGGGGCGCATACGACACCCCCGCGTCGCCGCCCGCCCCCGTGAGCTCCCCCGCGCCCGCCGTCAACGCGCTCCGCGCCGAGCTCCGCGCCGAGCTGCGGGCCATCAAGGGCGCGATGGCGCGGCCCGAGCGCATGCCCTCGGAGTTCATCACCGAGCTCGCGGCGCTGCGAGCCGCGATCGAGGAGGCCACGCCCGAGCTCCGCGTCGGCGACCCCATGGCGTCGCTCCTCCGCGCGCAGGGCATCGACGGCCCCGCCGCGGCGGCGCTCTGTCAGGCGCTCCGTCACTACGACGACGACTCGTCCGCGTCGGACCGCCTCCGCGCGGCCCTCGCCGACATCGTGCGCGTCGCCCCGTGGCCCATCGCCGACGAGGAGCGCTCGGTCATCGCGCTCGTGGGCCCCACGGGCGTCGGCAAGACCACCACCATCGCGAAGCTCGCGGCGCACGCCCGCATGGCGCGCCGCTCGGTCACCCTCATCAGCTGCGACGGGTTCCGCGTGGGCGCCACCGAGCAGCTCCGTCGGTACGCGACGCTCCTCGGCGCGCGCTTCATGACGGCCAACACGCGCGACGAGCTCGCGCGGCGCATCGATGAGGCGACGACGGACCTCATCTTCGTCGACACGGCGGGCCGCGCCCCGAAGCCCGACGGCGTCGAGTCGCACCTCTCGTCGGAGACCTTCGCCGACCGCGGGCTCTCGCGGCACGTGCTGCTCTGCGTCCCCGCGGCGCTTCGCTCGCAGGACGCCGAGGCGACGTTCCGATCGTTCGAACGCCTCCGGCCCACCGCGCTCGCGGTGACCAAGATCGACGAGACGACCTCGCCCGCGGGCCTCGTGCACGCGCCCGTCGCGTCGAAGCTCCCGGTGTCGGTGCTCTGCGCCGGTCAGGGCGTGCCCGAGCACATCGCGCAGGCGACGGCCGCGGCCGTCTACGACCTGCTGGCGTCCACGATCGCAGTGAAGGGAGCAGGCGCGTGAACGTCCCAGCGCTCACTCAGGTCGAGGGCCAGGCGCGCAACACGCTCGATCGGGCGGACTATGAGCGCTTCCTCCCCATCGTGCGGCGCATCGCGATGGGCGCCGCGCGCAAGATGCCCCGGCACATCGCCGTCGCCGACCTCGTGAGCAGCGGCTGGCTCGGGCTCATGGAGGCCTACCACCGCGCGGCGCCCGGCATGATCGGCGAGGAGTTCGAAGCCTACGCGTCGTACCGGATCCGCGGCGCGATGCTCGACTACCTCCGCGGGCTCGACACGACGTCGAAGCACATGCGCCGCGCGTCGCGAGAGCTCGCGCACACCATCGCGGAGCTCTCGCGCTCCCTCCAGCGCTCGCCGACCGAGCGCGAGATCGCGGAGGCGCTCGGCCTCGACGACGCGGCCTACCAGGAGCACCTCCAGCACCTCGCGGAGGCGGGCATGACGCGCCTCGAGCTCCTCGACTTCGACCAGGACGAGGTCGCCGCGGGCGAGGAGGGCGCCGAGGAGGAGATGAGCCGCAGACAGCTCGGCGTCGCGCTCTCGGACGCGATCGACGCGCTGCCGGTACGCCTCCAGCAGGTGCTCGCGCTCTACTACCAGGAGGAGTGCACGCTCAAGGAGATCGGCGTGGTGCTCGGGCTCAGCGAGTCAATGATCTCACGGCTCCACACGGAGGCCGTCCACCGGCTTCGCGCCGCGATCGGCAGGGAGTAGACGATGAGCGACGGAATCTATGTCGCACTGAGCGGAGCGCTCGCGCAGACGGCGCTCCTCGACACGACCGCGAACAACCTCGCGAACGCCTCGACGGACGGCTACCAGCGCGTGAGGCCCGTGTTCCAGGAGGCCCTCTCGCGCGCCGGCGGCGCGCCTGCGCAGCGCGGCTCGGCGGTGACCGTCACGCAGACCGCGATCGACCAGAGCGCGGGCGCCCTGCGCGCGACGGGACGCTCGCTCGACGCCGCGCTCCCCGAGGGCGTCTACCTCGGCGTCACCACGGCGCGCGGCGAGCGCTTCACCCGCGCCGCGTCGCTCGAGATCGCGCCCGACGGCGCGCTGCGCACCGCGCAGGGCCACCCCGTGCTCAACGAGGCGGGCCAGGCGATCACGGTCCCGACGGGGGGCGGCGAGGTCTCGCTCGCGGCCGACGGCTCGCTGCGGCGCGACGGCGCGACGCTCGCGCGGTTGAGGCTCGTGCGCTTCGATCGCCCCGAGCTCCTCGCGCAAGAGGGCGCCTCGCTCCTCGCGCCCGGGGGCGCCACCGCGACGACGGCGACCGACAGCGCGTTGGCGGTCGGATCGCTCGAAGGCTCCAACGCGACGACCGTCGACGCGATGACCGACATGGTCACGGCGACGCGCACGTTCGAGGCATTTCAGAGGGTGATCGACGCGTTTCGCGAGGCCGATCGCCGCGTCGTGAGCACGGTGCCCGGCACCTGATTATCGCGGGCACGCGCGTTGCGAATTCGATCGCATGCGCATCGAAGCGAGCGGCCCTGCGCCCACGACCCCGACCGAGCCACAGCCCACGCGCCGACCTTCGATTGAGGTCCCCCTCACGCGCACCGCGACGTCGCGCGCGGACATCCGCGCCGCCATCGCGCGCGCCGAGCAACGCCTCACGGGCCGCTCGCCGTCGAACTCGCTGGTCGACCTCGCCACCGCGCAGGCGTGCCTCGAGACCGGCAGCGGCCGGAGCATGTTCAACTACAACTTCGGGGGCATCAAGGGCACGAGCCCGAGCGGCATGACCGCGGTCTCGGCCACGCACGAGTGGGAGGGCACGACGCGCTACCGCACGCAGGCGCGCTTCCGCGCGTACAACTCCCTCGACGAGGGCGCGCAGGACTTCCTCTCGCTCCTGCACCGCCGCTACGCGCCCGCGATCGCCGCCGCGGAGCGCGGCGACGTCGACGGCTACGCGCACGCGCTCAAGGCCGGCGGGTACTTCACGGGCCCCGAGGCGCGCTACGCCAACGACCTGCGCGGGCTCCTCGGGCTGCCTCGCAACGCCGTCGCGCCCGCGAGCGAGGGCGAGACCGCGCCCGCCGGCGACGCGACGCTCATGAACGCGGCGACGGCGCAGGCCAACGCGCCGGCGCAGTTCTCTTCGACGCAGCAGCTCGCGCTCCTGCTCGACGCGGTGTCGATGAGCGCCGCGCGCATCGCGTCTCCCGAGAGCGAGGAGGGGTGAAATGAGCCCCGAACGATTCACGTTCTTTTTCGTTCAAGAATCCTCGGACGTGGCCGTTCGTGCCTGGTGACGGGACACAAACCCTCCCGAGACGCGAGCCGGCAAGGCGACGCGTCGCACTCTCGAAAGGAGTCGCATCATGGCCCTCTTCATCCAGACGAATGTTGGCTCGATGGTCGCGCAGAACCACCTCCAGAAGACCCAGAGCGCGCTCTCGGGCAACTTCGCGAAGCTGTCGAGCGGTTACCGCATCAACAGCGCGGCGGACGACGCGGCGGGCCTCGGAATCAGCAAGACGATGGGCGCGCAGGTCCGCTCCCTCGCAGTGGCGGAGCGCAACGCGAGCGACGGCATCTCGATGGCGCAGACGGCGGACGGCGCGGCGGAGCAGATCCACTCGATCCTCACCCGCATGCGTGAGCTCGCGGTGCAGGGCGCCAACGGCACGCTGAGCAGCGGCGACTCGACGAACCTGAACACCGAGTTCCAGGCGAACCTCTCGGAGATCGACCGCATCGCCCAGGTGACCACCTTCACGGGTCACAACCTGCTCTCGGGCTCGAGCACGAGCGTGACGTTCCAGGTGGGCATCAACAACGTGGCCGCGGCCGACCGCATGTCGATCAGCTTCGGCGGCGCCGACGTGGCGGGCCTCTCGCTCACGAGCTCCGCGGTCGACAGCGTCGCCAACGCCCGCACCGCGATCGGCACGCTCGACTCGGCGATCAACACCCTCAGCACGCTGCGCGAGGGATGGGGCGCGGCGACGAACCGGCTGACCGCGACGGTCACGAACCTGCAGTCGATGCAGTCGAACCTCTCGGCCTCGCTCAGCCGCATCCAGGACGTCGACATCGCGTCGGAGACCGCGTCGATGTCGAGGAACCAGGTGCTCTCGCAGGCCGGCGTCGCGGTGCTGAGCCAGGCCAACCAGTCCCCGCAGCTGGCACTGTCCCTGCTCCGCGGATGATGACAGCGATCGGCGCTCAGCGCGCCGCGCCGTCAAGCCGAGACGCGACGCGCTGACCGCCTCACCTGGAGCCAACAATGACCGTCACCCTCCCTGGCCTCGCCTCCGGACTCGACACGAACGCGCTGGTCACCAGCCTCGTGAGCGCGCAGCAGAAGCCGCTCACCGCGCTCCAGACCCGACAGCGCAACGTCGACCAGGCGACCACGACGGTCACGAGCTACTCTTCGAAGCTCGCGTCTCTCGCCTCCGCCGCCCGCGCCCTCGACACCAGCCTCGAGTTCAACGCCACCTCCGCCAGCTCCTCCGACGCGACGTCGATCGTCGCGTCGAGCGCCGGCGGCGCGGTGGCCGGCGGCTACGACGTGCGCGTCACGCAGCTCGCGCGAGAGCAGCGCACGCAGAGCAACACCGTCGCGTCGAGCAGCGACCCCCTCGGCATCTCGGGCGACATCCGCGTCTCCGTGGGCGGCGGAGCGCCCGTGACCGTGACCCTCGCGGGCACCGACTCGCTCACCGACGTGGCCGCCCGGCTCTCGTCGTCGGGCGCGCGCCTCAACGCGTCGGTCATCTACGACGGGTCGCGCTATCGGCTCATGGTCCGCGGGCTCGACACCGGCGCCTCGGCCTCCATCGCGTTCACCGAGGCCGACCCCGCGGTCCACGCGACGCTGGGCCTCAGCGACGCGCCGAACACCTATCAGAGCGCGCAGGACGCGCAGTTCACCGTCGACAACATCCCGATGACGAGGTCCACCAACCAGGTGTCCGACGCGGTGCCCGGGGTGACGCTCGGCCTCGTGAAGACGACCGCGAGCGCCGTCCGCGTGACCGTCGCGAGCGACGCCACGGCGCTGAAGACGAAGGTCCAGGCCTTCGTGAGCGCCTACAACGACATCGTCGCGACGACGCACGCGGTGACGGGCTTCGGCTCTCAGAAGGCTTCGAACGCCGAGCTCGCGGGCGACCGGGCTCTCCGCGGCGCGCTCGATCGCCTCACGCGCATCGTCGCGTCGGCGGTGCCCGGCACCACGGGGCGCTACACGACCCTCTCGTCCGTCGGGGTGAACCTCCAGAACGACGGCACGCTGAAGCTCAACGAGGCGACGTTCAACACCGCCGTCGCCGCGGACCCGCTGGCGGTCTCGAAGCTCTTCGTGACCGACACGCGCATCGGCGCGACGGGCGCGATGAGCTCCTTTGCCGCCACCGTCGACAGCTTGACGGGGACCGTCAGCTCGCCGGTGCGCGCGCGCATCGACGCGCTCTCGGCGCAGTCGCGGCGGATCAGCGGCGAGGTGACCGACATGCAGACCCGCCTCAACAAGTACGCGGACGGTCTGCGCACGCAGTTTGCGTCGATGGAGGGTCAGGTCAGTCGCTATCAGTCGCTGCTCGGCACCGCGGCTGGAATCAGCAGCATCAACGGGAGCAAATGACGATGACGATGAGCGTTCACACGCCTACGGTGCTTTCGAAGTACGGCACGGTGCAGGTGACGACCTGCACGCCGGGGCAGCTGCTCGTGATGCTCTACGACGGGCTGTTCCGCTTCCTCGGAGAGGCCCAGACCGCGATCCGCGCGAAGGACCGCGCGCGCGCCGGCGAGCGCATCCGCCGGGCGCACGCGATCCTCGAGATGCTCGCGTCGACGCTGGATCCCACGCACGCGCCGGAGCTCTGCGAGAACCTCCACGGGCTCTACCTATTCTGCATGTCCAAGGTGGTCGCGGCGAACGTGCACCAGGACGCAGACAAGCTCAGCGAGGTCCTGCGGGTCCTCACGCCGCTCCGCGAGGCGTGGCACGACGCCGTCACGCGCGCCCCCACATCAACGCGATAGGCTCAATCAACAAATACCCGTGCCTGCATCCTGGTATTTTCGCGCTCAATTCCGACATTGTTAGGGAAAACTCTAAGACTCCCTTGGAATTTCCCCTCAAGTCCGACAGGGTTCTGCCGTTCGAACGAGGTGAGAGCCCCAGACGCTGATGCGCCCCTGGGCAACCCCATCACGGATCGGCAAGCAGGAGGATCGGACTTATGCGCGGGCAGGATTCCACGGCAGAGGTGCAGATCTGGGAGCCACAGACGGAGCTGACCGGCCTGCGTCGCGCGACGCTCAAGCCGACGAGCCGCGGAAAGATCATCGGGCGCCACCCCGCGATCCGCAGCGTGCTCACCACGCTCGAGCGGGTCGCCGGTTCGAGCTGCACCGTGCTGGTCACCGGTGAGAGCGGCACCGGCAAGGAGCTCGCCGTCGCGGCCCTCCACGACGCCTCGCCCCGGGCGAAGCGCCCCCTCGTCGCCGTCAACTGCGGCGCGATCCCCGAGAACCTCATCGAGAGCGAGCTCTTCGGCCACGCCAAGGGCGCGTTCACCGGCGCCCACGCCACGCGGCAGGGCTGGGTCGCGGCCGCCGAGGGCGGGACGCTCTTCCTCGACGAGGTCGGGGAGCTCCCGCTCGCCATGCAGGTGAAGATCCTGCGGCTCCTCCAGCAGAAGGAGTACTGCCCCGTCGGCGACTCTCGCTCGGTGCACTGCGACATCCGCGTCGTCGCCGCCACCAACCGCGACCTCGAGGCCGAGGTGGCCGCGGGCCGCTTCCGCGAAGACCTCTACTACCGCCTCAACGTCGTGTGCGTGAACCTCCCGCCGCTGCGCGAGCGCGTCGAAGACATCGAGATCCTCGCGCGCTTCTTCCTGCGCATGTGCTCCGAGCGCGTCGAGCGGCGCGACCTCACGGGCTTCACCGACGACGCCATCGCGGTGCTCAAGGCGCACGACTGGCCGGGCAACATCCGGACGCTTGAGAACGCCATCGAGCGCGCGGTGCTCCTCAGCGACGGGCCGATGATCCGCGCCGAAGACCTCCCACCAAAGGTCAGGCGCGCAGCGCAGCAGCCGCAGGGCACCGCGCGTCCGCTGCCCGACGCCGGCATCGACCTCCGTCAGGCCGTGCAGGAGTACGAGAACGACATGATCCGTCAGGCCCTCGACCGCACCGGCGGCAACAAGAACCGCGCGGCGCAGCTCCTCGGGCTCAACCGCACGACCCTCGTCGAGATGCTCAAGCGCAAGGGCTTGTAGCCAGCGCCAGGCGGCGCCGGGCCGTCACAAACTGGCATCGCGGACCGCGCTCACGGGATGATCCCCGCGGTCCCATGAACCTCACGAAACGCCTCGCCACGATGGCCTTCGCGGGCGCCACGCTCGCCCTCACCGGCTGCGGCGCGTCGGCCCCGCACAACGCCCGCTATCCGTCCGCGCAGGCCCTCGCGGGCACCGCGTCGTACTACGCAGACTCCCTCGCGGGAAACACCACCGCGAACGGCGAGACCTACGACCCCGAGCAGCTCACCGCCGCGCATCGGACGCTCCCCTTCGGCGCGCGCGTCGCGGTGCGGCGCGTCGACAACGGCCGACGCGTCGTCGTGCGCATCAACGACCGCGGCCCCTTCGCGGGACCGTCTCGCGTCATCGACCTGTCGCGGGCTGCCGCGGAGGCGCTCCAGATGATCCGCGCGGGCATCGTCCGCGTGGAGCTCGAGGTGCTTTCGACGCCGGCGCAGCACACGCGCCGCGCCGCGCGGTAGTCGCGCGCCTCGCCACGAACGCGCCCCGGAGGGTGTTACCCTCCGCGCCCATGCAGATCGCAATGATCGGTTTGGGGAAGATGGGGCTCAACATGGTGCTGCGCCTCCTCGGAGGCGGGCACGTCGTCGTCGCGATGGACCGCGACCCCGCGAAGGTCGCGGAGGCCGTCGCCGCGGGCGCCACGGGCGCATCGAATCTCACGGAGGTCGTCGCCGCGCTGAAGGCGCCGCGCGCGGTGTGGGTGATGGTCCCCGCGGGCGGGCCCACGCAGTCGGTGATCGACGAGCTCACGGGGCTCCTCTCGAAGGGCGACGTCATCATCGACGGGGGCAACTCCAACTGGAAGGACTCCCAGTCTCGCGGCCGCGCGCTCGCCGCGAAGGGCCTGGGGTTCATGGACGCGGGCACCTCGGGCGGCGTCTGGGGCCTCGCCAACGGGTACTGCCTCATGGTGGGCGCGTCGCCCGAGACCTTCTCGATCGTGGAGCCCGCCCTCGCGACGCTCGCGCCGCCTGACGGCTATCGCCGCGTCGGCGACGTCGGCGCGGGGCACTACGCCAAGATGATCCACAACGGCATCGAGTACGGGATGATGCAGGCCTACGCCGAGGGCTTCGAGATCCTCAAGACCGCGCCCTTCGGCTTCGACCTCGCCTCGCTCGCCACCCTCTGGGGCAAGGGGAGCGTCGTCCGAAGCTGGCTCCTGGAGCTCGCCGCGGCGGGGCTGCGCGCCGACTCGGACCTCTCGGGCATCAAAGGTTTCGTGCCCGACTCAGGCGAAGGGCGGTGGACGGTGCAGGCCGCGATCGATCAAGACGTGCCCGCCCCCGTGCTGACGCTCTCACTCCAGATGCGCTTCCGCTCCCGGCAGGAGGAGAGCTTCGGCGCGAAGGTGCTGGCGATGCTCCGCAACCAGTTCGGCGGCCACGCGGTGAAGAAGTCGTGATCCAGCCCGAAGACCACAACCCCTTCCGCGACGGACTCTCGACCGAGCGCGTCCCCGCGCCGTGCGTGGTGGTCATCTTCGGCGCAGCGGGCGACCTCACGAAGCGAAAGCTCATCCCCGCGCTCTACAACCTCGCCGTGTCGCGGCTCCTCCCCGCGGGCTCCTCCGTCGTGGGCGTCGGTCGCGGCGCGCTCTCCGACGCGGACTTCATCGCCGCGCAGCGCGAGTCGCTCGCGAAGTTCTCTCGCCAGAAGCCCGTCGACGACGTCGTGTGGAACGACTTCGCGCAGGGCATGGGCTACGTCGCGGGCACCTTCGAAGACCCGGCCACGTACGCCGCCCTCCGCGACCGCCTCGACGCGCTCGATCACACGCGCGGCACGCGCGGCAACCGCGTGTTCTACCTCTCGACCCCGCCGTCGGTGTTCGGCACCATCGTCGAGAACCTCGCGCGCGCGGGCCTCGTCGCCGACCCCAGAGACGCTTCGAAGTACACCCGCGTCGTGTGCGAGAAGCCCCACGGCGTCGACCTCGCGAGCTCGCGCGCCCTCGACGCGGCCCTCCACGCCTCGCTCGCCGAGAAGCAGATCTATCGCATCGATCACTACCTCGGGAAGGAGGCGGTGCAGAACCTCCTCGCGTTCCGCTTCGCCAACTCGATCTTCGAACCGCTCTGGAACCGACAGCACATCGACCACGTGCAGGTCACCGTCGCCGAGGACCTCGGCGTCGAAGGCCGCGGGCGCTTCTACGAGTCCGCGGGCGCCTTCCGCGACATCGTGCAGAACCACCTCATGCAGATCGTGACGCTCTTCGCCATGGAGCCTCCGTCGGACTTCAACGCCGACGCCGTGCGCGACGAGAAGGTCAAGGTGCTCCGCGCCCTCGCGGACCTCTCGCCCGACGCCGTGGCGGGTCGCACCGTGCGCGGTCAGTACCACGCGGGCGGCGTCGCGGGCGCGCAGGTGCCCGGCTACCGCGAGGAGCCCGACGTCTCACCCACGAGCTGCACCGAGACCTACTTCGCGATGCGCCTCGACATCGACAACTGGCGCTGGGGCGCCGTGCCCTTCTACATCCGCGCGGGCAAGCGCCTCGCGAAGAAGGTCACCGACGTCTCCGTGCACTTCAAGGCCCTGCCGCAGCGGCTCTTTCCGAACCTCCCCGGCGAGCCCAACGTGCTCGGGCTGCGCATCCAGCCCGACGAGGGGATCTCGCTGCGATTCACGGCGAAGGTCCCCGGCGCGCACGACCTCTTTCGCCCCGTCACCATGGACTTTCGCTACGGCACCACCTTCGGCGGCGCGGGGCCCGAGGCCTACGAGCGGCTCCTGCTCGACGTGATGCTCGGCGACGCCACCCTCTTCACGCGCGCCGACGAGGTCGACGAGAGCTGGCGCTTCTTCACCCCCGTGCTCGACGCGTGGGCCGAGGCGGGCGCGCGCGAGCCCTCGCCCTACGCCGCGGGGTCGTGGGGCCCCGACGCCGCCGACGCGCTGCTCGCCCGCGACGGCCGACGATGGAGGACGCTGTGAGAGAGATCTCCCTCACCGACGTCGAGCGCTCGCTCTCGACGCTCTGGAAGGACACCAGTCGCAGCGACGCGCACGCGAGCGCGTTCACCCTCGTGGCCTTCTGCGCCACGCCCGACGAGCTCCCGCGCGCCCGCGCCGCGCTGCCCGCGGTGGTGTCCTCGCACCCGTGTCGAACGGTGACCGTCGCGTGCTACCCCGGCGACCCGCCGTCGATCACGGCGCGCGCCGGGCTCCACGTCGACACGCGCGCCGGGCTCGCCCCCGTGGGCGAAGACCTCGACCTCGACGTGCGCGGCGAGGCGCGCGCGTGGATCCCCGCGACGCTCGCGCGCGTGCGCCACGGAGACGTCCCGCTCTACGTGTGGTGGGTGGGCGACCTCCCCGACCACGACAGGCTCTTCGACCACTTCCTCGAGATGGCCGACGTCGCCGTGGTGCACACGTCGGACATGGACCTGCGCGACCTCGACGCCCTCACGCGCATGCTCTCGCTCTCGAACGGCGAGTACGTCATCGCCGACCTCACGTGGATGCGCCTGCGCACCTGGCAGGAGTTCACCGCGCGCTTCTTCGACGACCCCGACGCGCGCGCGAGGGTCCCCTCGCTCCGTGAGCTCTCGGTGAAGCTCGCGCCGGGGAGCCGCGAGCCCGAGCCCACCTCGACGCAGGCCGCGCTCTTCGCGGGCTGGTGCTGCGAGGTGCTCGGGTGGTCGACGGCGGCGCCGGTGTGGTCCGTCGAGGGCCACGTCGCGACCGCGACGCTCACGAATCGGCAGGGCCGCGCCGTGACCGTGCGCTTCACAGAAACCGTCGAGAAAGAAGGGGTCTACCCCGGGGCGATCCACCGCGTGGAGCTCGTCGGCGACGACGCGCGCTCGTCGAAGTGTGCCGCGCCCACGACGACGCGTGCGTGCTCTGCTGGTCCGCCGAGGTGCCGGGCGTCGTGGTGCCCTCGCAGTGCGTCCGCATCGGCGCGCCCGAGGAGCCCAAGATGCTCACGCGCACGCTCGAGGCGCCGCGGCGCGATCCGCTCTTCGAACGCAGCGCGACGAGGCCGCCGCGACGGCTCGTCACGTCGCGGCGAGGCCCCGATGACCGCGAGGGTCACGGCGCCCACGGCGGAGGACGCCGCGCACCTCGGGGCCGCGTGGATCGCGGCGCGCGCCCGTGACGCCGTCGCCGAGCGGTCGCGCTTCACCGTCGCGCTCGCGGGCGGAGAGAGCCCCAAGGCCCTCTACGCCGCGCTGCGCGCGCGCGGCGACATCGACTGGTCGAAGTGGGACGTCTTTCTCGGAGACGAGCGCGCGGTGCGCGAGTCGGACCCTCGGAGCAACCTCCGCGGCGTCCGCGAGGCGCTCCTCGGCCACGTCGCCGTCGACCCCGCGCGCGTGCGCCCGATGTACGTCGCGGGCCTCTCGCTCGACGCGATGGCCGAGCGCTACGGCCACGCGCTCCGCGACGCGCTCGACGCGCCCGCGGTCTTCGATCTGGTCATCCTCGGGCTCGGCAAGGACGCGCACACGCTCTCGCTCCACCCTCGCTGCGCGGCCCTCGAGGAGCGCGCGCGCGACGTCGTGGCGCTGCACTCTCCGCCGATGGACCCCGACCTCTCGCGCATCACCCTCACGCCGCCCGTCGTCGCGCGTGCGCGCGCCGTGCTGATGATCGCGAGCGGCGCCTCGAAGGCGAGCGCGGTGGCCGCCGTGCTCGACGGCCCCGACGACAGGCTCCGGTGGCCCGGACAGATTCTGCGTGACGCCTCGGGCGAGGTCGTCGCGCTGCTCGACGAGGCCGCCGCGTCGGGCCTCTCACCGATCGGAGCGCGCGCGTCGTGAGCCTCTTCACCGTCGGCAGCGTCGCGGCGTTGAGCGTGGTCGTGGGCCTCGCGTGGCGTCGCGGGGGGAGGCCCTTCGCCACCTTCGTCGGGACGATCTTCGGCGTTCACACGCTCGTCGCGTGCGCGCTCGCGCGGCACGTGCCCGCGTTCGTGATGCCCGTGTTCGCGTACGGTCAGGCCGCGCTCTACGTCCACGTCGCGTCGCTCTCGCGCTCGCGCATGCCCTCGGCCGCGTGGAAGGCCCTTGTTTCATGGCCCGCGTCGGCCTTCGCCGCGGGGACCTTCCTCGCGATCCCGTGGGCGGTGGCGGGGGCCTTCACGTCGGTGACGTCGTCGATGTGGGTGCCCTACCTCCTCGCGGCGCTCGGCGCGGTCGAGTCCTTCGCGCATCGGATGACCGACGTCCACGTCACGCTCGACGACGCGCACGTCGACGACCTCTCGCGCGTCGCGCACGGGAGCGAGCGCGTCGAGGCGCCGCTGCGGCTCGTGCAGATCACCGATCCGCACCTCGGGTCGTTCATGTCCGAGGGGATGCTCCGCGCCGTGTGCGAGCGCGCCGTGGCGCAGTCGCCGGACCTCGTGCTGCTCACGGGCGACCTGCTCACGATCGAGTCGCACCACGCCGGCGAGTCGCTGGCGCGCGCGCTCTCGCCGCTCAAGGCCCTCGAAGGCAAGACCTTCGCGTGCATGGGCAACCACGACCACGAGGTCCCCGACACGATCGCGAAGGCGCTCCGCGAGGTCGGCGTGCGGCTGCTCGTCGACGAGATGGCCTCCGTCGACCTGCCGCAGGGGCGCGTCGAGGTGATCGGGTACGACTTCCGCTGGCGCGAGCGGGGGCAGCACCTCGCGGCGGTGACGGCGCGCTTCCCGCGGACCGCGGGGACGTTGCGTCTGGCGCTCCTCCACGACCCCGGCGCGTTCGCGCACCTCCCTTCGGGCGCGGCGGATCTGGTGCTGTCGGGGCACACGCACGGCGGTCAGGTCGGGCTCCTGCGGCTGGGGCTCCCGCACACCTTCGTGAGCGCGGTGTCGTCGGTGCCCGACCACGGTTTCTGGGGCCTCGGCACGATGCGGCTCTACGTGCACCGCGGCACGGGACACTACGGATTCCCCGTGAGAGTAGGGGTTCCCGTGGAGGAGAGCGTGCTTCACGTGCACGTGCCGAAGCGCGCGCGCTGAGGGCGACGTCGGCGGCGCGGCGCGACGCTTCGGGCGTGACGGGAGTGGAGTTCCCGACGCGTCCTGGGGTAGAGAGGGCACCACGTGTCGGCCGAAGCGCGAATGCAGTTCGAAGTCTGCAAGGCCTCGGGCCGACTGCGGGTCGGTCAGGTGGTCGACTGCGGCGCGGGCGCATCGATCGACGGCGCGACGCAGCTCCCCGGACGGTTGCTCACGGGCGTACCGGGGCCGCTGAAGTACTACGCGCGCTTTCTCCCCGTGCCGCGCGTCCACGCGGAGAACACCGTGAGGGCGCTCTCGGTGCTCGGGCACCCCAACGTCATCGCCCCCATCGGCGTCGGCGGCGCCGACGGCGACGTCTTCGTCGTGCAGGAACTCCCCGAGGGAGACCTCCTCGATCGCATGATCCAGCGCGGTCGCGCGACGGGCGATCGGCTCAAGCTCCGCGAGGTCGAGCAGGTGTTCCGCCAGGTCGCGACGGCGCTTCGCCACGCCCACCAGGCCCAGATCCGCCACGGCTCGCTCGGGTCTTCGCAGGTGCGCGTCTCGCGGCAGAGCTCGGGCGACCTCAACGTGCAGGTCGTCGACTTCGGGATGCTCCCGCTGCTCGCCGCGCACGCGCCCTCGCTCTCTGTGCACGAGTGGCATCAGCTCTCGCCCGAGCAGTCCGCGCAGCCCTCGAACGCCTCCGTCGCGTCAGACCTCTTCGCGCTCGGGGTGCTCCTCATCGAGCTGCTCACGGGCTACGCGCTCGTGCCCCCCGCGGCGAAGATGCCGTGGCGCGAGCTCAGCCTCGCGAAGCCCGGCGAGGTGCGGGCGACCGTCGCGAGAGAGCGACCCGAGACGCCCGATCCCGTGCTCGACCTCGTCGCGTCGCTCCTCCGCGCGCGCCCCGAGGATCGCACCCCCGCGACGGCGATGGACCTCGCGCGCGTTCTCCCTCGCCTCTCGTGGGAGCCGCGCGCCGAGCCCTCACCCGCGGATCCTCCGTCACGGAGCGCCGCGCGCGCAGAGCCGTCGCTTCCGTCGGAGCCGCCGCGCGCCGCGACGATGGCCCCGTCACGCAGCTTCGTCGTCGCGGGCTCGTCGTACTCGCGCGTCGTCGCGCCGAGCGCGCCCGCTGCGCCGCCACCGCCCGTCGCGATCGCCGCGCCGCCCGTCGCGATGACCGCGATGACCGCGACGCCCCTTCAGCCCGTCGCGCAACGCGAGAGCGCGCCGCCGTCGCTGGTCGCGTCGTCGATCGTTCGTTTCGATGACGACGCGACGCTGAGCGAGGTGCCCGGAGACGCCGTGTTTTCAGCGCTGGAGCCCGAGGTGGCGCCGTCGCCGTCGCCGAGGTCGTGGTTCGTGAGCGAGGAGACCGTGCTCACCACGCAGGCGCCTGCGCGCGATGACGCGAGCGCCGAGCGGGTCGCGCCGCTGCCCGACGGGACGCGCATCGTCGCGGTGCCCGAGCGCACCTCCGCCGCGTCGGCGGCCGCTCGCCGCTTCTTTCAGCACGAGGGGACCGCGGTGCTCGCGCACCCCGATCAGCTCGCGGCGCCGCGCGGCGAGGTGAGCACCTGGGACAGCGGTTCCGTCGTCGAGGTCGCGCCGCCTACGAGCCGCCCGCGCAGGAGACGACGCAGCCCGTTCCGCGCGAGGAGCTTCGCGCGGGCGGTGGTGTGCCCGCGGTCGCGGCGCAGGCTCCACCGGTCGCCGCGTTCACCTTCGCGACGATCGAGTCGACGATGCCCGACGTCGCGATGCCCGACCCGCTCCGCGCCGCGCTCGCGTCGCAGCCGCTGCCACCGCGACGGCCCGATCCGCACGGCCTCACGATGCCTCCGCCGCGTCCCGTGGCGCCGCCCGATGACGCCGACGGCGTTCACCCCGTTCTCCTCGTGCTCGTGGTCGTGGCGGGCGGGCTCGTGCTCGGCCTCGTGCTCTGGGGATTTCTGCACTCCTGAGGGTGTTCGATGCGAGGTCGTCGCGCGGTCGTCACGGCGCGACGGTTGACGGACGGTGTGGTCCCGTGGTCGAAGATCGCGCAACGCGCCGCACACGCGTGCGGCAGGAGAGGTGTAGATCCCATGCGTCGAATTGAGCTCTTTCTTTCTGCGGTCGCGCTGACCGCCGCGTGTGGCAACAACCCGACGAACCCGGCGCCCTACGACGCCGCGACGTCCGACACGTCGTCCGACGTCGCCGCCGACACCTCCGACGCGCCGCCCTCCGACACGCCGGCCACCGACGTGCCCGCCGGCGATGCGCCCGCGGACACCACGCCGACGGATGTGCAGCCCGCCGACGTGCCCGAGAGCGATGCGCCCGCGGTCGATGTCGTGACCGACGCTGCGATCGACGTTCCTGTCACCGACGTGCCCCCCGTCGATGTGCCCGTCACCGACGTGCCCGTCACCGATGTGCCCGTGGTCGACGTGTCCCCTGTCGATGTGCCCGTCACCGACGCGCCCGTGGTCGACGTGCCTGTCGTCGATGTGCCCGTCACCGACGTGCCTGTCGTCGATATGCCTGTCACCGACGTGCCTGTCACCGATGTGCCCCCCGTTGATGTGCCCGTCACCGATGTGCCCGCCGTCGATGCCGCTTCAGACGTCGTCGATGCCTCGATGGACGCCGCCGCGGACGCCGTGACGGACGTCGCGACGGACACCGCCGCGGACGCCGGTGTCGACGCCGCGCCGACGCTCCCCGGGCCGCTGCAGGAGCTGTGGATCCTCCGCGTCGGCGACGGGACCGCCGCCCTCGCCAGCGTCGCGACCGCGGTGTTCATCGAGCGCCGCGCGTCGACCGACGGAACGACGCGCGCGGCCACGCTGAATCTCCCCATCGCGATGAGCGGATCGAACCGCCCCATCACGCTGTCGGGCACCGCGACCTCCGAGGGGTCGCTCACGCGCTCGCCCAACGGCCGCTACGTGACCCTCGCGGGCTACGGGGCCGCGCCGGGCCTCGCCTCCGTCGCGACGAGCGCCGCGGCCACGGTGCCTCGCGTCGTCGCGCGCGTCGACGCCACGGGCGCGATCGACACGGCCACGCCCCTCGGCGTGGGCTTCGGCGGCGGCAACGTGCGCGGCGCCGTCACCGTCGACGGGACCTCGTTCTGGGTCGCCGGGACGGGCTCGCCCGGCGGCATTCAGTATCAGCCCTTCCACGGCGCGTCGGACCCCGTGAGCGTCGTGGCGATGCCCTCGAACGTGCGCACCGTCGGCTTCTTCGGCGATCGGCTCTACGGCGCGGCCTCGACGAGCACGCCCGCGCCGGGCTTCTACGGCGTGTTCAGCGTCGGCGCCGCGGGGACGCAGCCCACCACCGAGACCCCCGCCACGATGCTCCCCGGTCTGCCCACCGCGTCGGGCCCCTCGCCCTACGCCTTCGTCCTCCTCGATCGTGACACGGCCGTGGCGGGCGTCGACACGCTCTACCTCGCCGACGACCGCTCCATTGCCTCGGGCGGCGGCGTCCAGCGCTGGAACTTCTCGGGCACCACGTGGACCCTCGGCCCCACGTTCAACATCGGCATCTCGAGCGGCGTGCGCGGCGTCACCGCGTGGGGCGACGGACCCGACGTGGTCATCGCCGCCGTCACCGCCGAGAGCACCTCGCGCGTCGTGCTCTTCCGCGATCGCCCGGGGCTCCCGACCACGGCGGCCTTCCCCGTCGCGTCGGCGCCCGCCAACACCCAGTTCCGCGGCGTCGCGCTCGCACCCGTGCCGTGACCTCGTCCTCGCGCTCGATCGCCCTCGCGGCCTCGCTCTGCGTCGCGTCGGTGGGGTGCGAGTCGCCCTCGAACGCCCCCCCCGACGCGACCGTCGCAGACGCTTCGAATGACGCGCGCGCAGACGCTCCCGTCGACGCGCCCGCGTGCACCTTCGACGGCGGCGGCGACGACGTCGCGGAGCCCACGCCCCACACCCCGCGGTGGACCTTCGAGCCCTGGATCTCCAAGGACATCTCGACCACCGCGGACACCTACGACTTCGTCGACGGGTTCCGTTCGAGGGACATCCCCGTCGGCGCCGTCGTGCTCGATAGCCCGTGGGAGACCCACTACAACACCTTCGTCCCCAACCCGTCGCGCTACCCGCGCTTCGACACGCTCGTGCGCGACATGCACGACCGCGGCGTGCGCGTGGTGCTGTGGATCACCGCGCTCGTCAACGACTACAGCTTCGACGTCGAGGTGGGCGGCGACAACTATCCGGGGCCCTCGCCCAACTTCGAAGAGGGCTCGCGCTGCGGCTTCTTCGTCAACCACGGCGACACGTACACCTGGTGGAAGGGCCGCGGCGCCTCCGTCGACTTCTTCAACGCCCGTGCGCGCGCGTGGTGGCACCGCCAGCAGGACGGCGTTCTCACCGCGGGCATCGACGGGTGGAAGCTCGATTTCGGTGACAGCTACGTCACCACCGAGACCGTGTCGACGGCGGGCGGCGACGTCGCGCACCAGCGCTACAGCGAGGCGTACTACCGGGATTTTCTCGCGTACGGACGGCAGCAGCGCGGCCCCGAGTTCACCACCATGGTGCGCGCGTGGGACGCCTCGTATCAGTTCTATCCCGGCCGCTTCTTCGCGCGCAGGGAGCACGCCCCCGTCGCGTGGATGGGCGACAACCGACGCGACCGCGCGGGCATGATCGACGCGCTCGACGAGATGTTCCGCTCGGCCGCCGCGGGCTACCCCGTGGTGGGCTCGGACCTCGGCGGATACCTCGACCGCGACGACCGACAGCTCACGCAGGTGATCCCCTTCGACGTCGACACCTTCGAACGCTGGATCGCGCTCGGCGCGCTCACGCCCTTCATGCAGCTCCACGGTCGCGGCAACTTCACGCCGTGGACCGTGCCCGAGCGCGCCGACGAGATCACCGCGGCGTACCGCGAGTGGGCCCGCCTCCACCACGCGCTCGTCCCCTTCTTCTACGCGCTCGCCGAAGAGGCCTGGGCCGGCGGCGCCCCGGTGCTCCGCCCGCAGGGCGCGATGGAGCGCTGGAGCGGCGACTACCGCTACACGCTCGGCGACGCGCTCCTCGTCGCGCCCGTGCTCGACGAGACGGGGCGTCGCGACGTCGGGCTCCCCGCGGGCG
The DNA here is from genome assembly GCA_046351535.1 of Polyangiales bacterium. GTDB lineage: Bacteria > Myxococcota_A > Polyangia > Polyangiales > CAISKJ01. Next base: position 43,509 of record JAXLYG010000036.1, on the reverse strand, counting down.
ACTGGTACGACTGGTGGGCTCCCGCGACCGACGCGCGCCACGGCCCCGACACGCTCCGCGGCGTCGACACGTCGAACCGCACGCGGCTCCCGCTCTACGTGCGACGCGGCGCGATCATCCCGCTGCGCGTCGACGCCGACCTCGCAGGCCTCGGGACGCGCGCCGCCGCGACGGCCCTCACGCTGCTCGTGTACCCCGACGCGACGACCTCACGCTTCACCCTCCACGAAGGCACTTCGGCCTCCGTCGTCGAGGTCGCGTCGAGCGCCGCCGAGGTCACCGTCACGCTGCCGGCGCTCGCGTCGCCGTGGTACCTGCGCGTGCGCACCGACGCTCCGTTTCGCGACGTGACGGTCGACGGAGCCTCGCTCCCGAGCCGGACGTCGCGCGCCGAGCTCGACGGCGCGGACGCGGGCTGGTGGGTCGACGGCGCGACGCGCTCGGTGTGGGTTCACACGACCGCGACCGCCGCGCCCCGCGCGGTTCACCTCCTCCGCTGACGCCTGCGCGCGCGGGCGAAGAGCATCAACGCGAAGGCGCCGAGCGACGGGCGCGCGCGCGACGCGCGACAGCCGCATCCGCTCGCGGGAGGCTCGACGTACGCCTCGTCGGGGCCCGTCTCTCGCGCGGCCACGTCGCGCGCCACATCGGTGATCGCGGTCGCGTCAGACGACGCGTCGGCCTGCGTCGTCACGTCGACCGCGGGCGCGTCAGGCTGCGCGATCACGTCGGTCGCGGGGATGTCCGGCGGGGTCACGTCGGCCTGCGCGATCACGTCGGGGGGCGGCGCGCCCGCGTCGAGCGGCGGCATCGTGGGGTCGATGGTGAGCCGCAGCGTGGGACCTCTCGCGGGCGAGACCTCCTTCGAGTCGAAGTGCGCGGCGTTGGAGTCGGTGGGCTCGGGGAGCACGGCGAAGGCCCACGTCCCCTCGCCCGTCACCGCGCTCACCGGGAGTTCGAAGACGTAGGGCTCGTTCACCGAGATGCCGTCGACGCGCGCGAGGCGAGCGCCAGCGCGGCCCGGTCGCGCGTTCCAGGCGAGCGAGGTCTCGGACCACGAGGCGTTGGCCGCGGTGTAGAGGCTCGCGCCCGTTCCGACGGCCGACGGGTTCATCGCGCTGTTGAGCACGAGCTGCGCGCGCACCACGCGGCCCGCGAGGCGCCCCACCCTGAACTTCACGTAGAACTCTGAATCGCCTGCGCCCACTGCGAGATCGTTGACGTCGGGGTACACCGTCGTCGCGTGCGCGGGGTCGACGGTGACGTCTTCGATCGCGGGGACGGTGACCACGGAGCCCGAGGTCATCATCCCCGCGTCGGTGGGGGCCGTGACGCCGGGACAGGTCGCGAGGGGGCCTTCGGTTCCGTCGACGATGAGGTCTGAGAAGAGCGCGCCCACGGGGAGCTGCGCGGTGTCGACGGCGCTCGGTCGAGAGGTGCCGAGCGAGAGGTGAAGCTCCGAGGGACCGAAGGTGACGCCCGACGATGACCAGTCGATCGAGAGCACCTCGACGCCGTTGCGGAGGTACCTCGTGCGACCGCCGCCCCACTCGATGCGGAGGCGCTGCGGAGTGCCGTCCCAGGTGCCGTTTCCGCCGAAGGGCTCTTCGAAGAACGATCGACCGCACGAGCACGCGCCGTAGCCCGGCGCGCCGCCCGGGCACATGCCCCACATGAGCTTCTGCTGGCCCGCGCGCGCGCCCTCGCCGTTGGCGTACACGCGGAGCATGCACTTGTAGTTGTTCTCTCGAAACTCGGGCGCGTAGCGCAGCGGCTCGGCGATGCCGTAGCCCGCCTCGTACATCGCGAAGAGCTCGTTGTCGGAGGTGTCTCCGAGGCTCGCCATCGTGACGTTCGCGAGGGTGAACTGCACCGACCCCGAGACGAGCCGCGGGACGGCGTACCAGATGCGGTCGGTGCGACCGGTGACGCGCCACCCGTCCGCGGAGAAGGTCCCGCCGATGGCGTTGCCGCGCGTGCCGCCGCGCAGCGTGTCTTCGAGGTGAAACGCGGTCGCGCGCCCCGTCCAGGCGAGCGTGAGGAGCGCGGCCGAGAGCGACGCGAGGAGGCGGGTCACGGGTCCCATCGCGCTGAAGGTCTCACGACGCGACCGCGCGCGCATCGGGTGTCGCGCTCGGTCAGGCGAGCGACGGCGTAAGGGCCGCGAGGAGCGCTGCGCCATCGTCGCCCGAAGGCAAGCCCGCCCAGGTGATCACCGCCGTCGGGAGCGGCCCGCGGAGCTCCTCGCGCAGCGCGGCGATGGCCTCGCGGCGATGCCCCTCGACGCGCGCGATCGCGGCGTCGTCGAGGCGCGTGCGCATCCACGCGTGGACGCGCCACGAGCGCGGCGTGGCGGGTCTCGTCTTCGGCGATGACGCGCAGCGCCGCGGCGATCTCGGCGTCGCGCGCGCGCCGTGACTGCCACCACGCGACGAGGGCGCCGTAGGTCTCGCGCACGCACCCCTCGACGACGTTCTCGATCGCGGCCTCTTCGAGGAGCGCCGCCCCGGCTCCGCGACGCTGAACGGCACGGGCGTCGCGCCGAAGCGCGCGGCGAGCTCCGCCGTGCGGCGCTCGTGATCGACCTCGTCGGCCCGCGCGCGCATCGCCTCGGCCACGAGGTCGTCGGGGGCGCCCCACGCGCGGAGCTCGTCGGCCATGCGATCGAAGGCCGCGACGGCCGCGCCTTCGAGGGCGGAGACGTGCGCGAACCAGCCCCCGAGGCCGTCGCACGCGCCGTCGTCCCAGCGGAACCCGTCGGCCCTCCGTCCGACGCCGCACGCGTAGTTGCAGTGCACCATCACGCCGCGACCGCCGTCGGTCGGCGCGAGCTCGCACGTGAACGCGGGGAATCCCATCGCGGTGCCGCAGATGCGCTGGCAGTCCGTCGAGGCGAAGCCGCCGTCGACGGGCGTGACGCCCGCGGGGAGTCCGCATTCGAAGAGGAGGTCGGATCCGAGGCACGGGTTCATCGTGCTCACGGGGCGCCCCTCGCAGGGGTCCACGTCGGCGGGAGGCCCGTCGGCGGGGGGCGTGTCGGTGACGGGCACGTCGGTCATCACGGGCACGTCATGGATCATCGGAACGTCGGTCGGGGGCGTGTCGACCACGGGCCGATCGACCGCGGGCACGTCCGCGGGCGGAGTGTCTGTCGACGCGTCGGGGGGCGCGTCGGTGACCGTGGAGCTGCACGCGGCGAGCGACGAGGCGGCGAGCGTCCAGGCGATGCGGCGGAGGAGCGCGCGGAGCGAGTCTGCGTTCGAGGGGTTCATCATCGTCGTGTGTATCGCAACCCGTGTGCCCTCCGAAACACCTTGGAAACAAGCCTCTGTCGCTGTGTCGCCCTGCGCCACCGCGGGCCGCGATCAGGACGGCGATTCCCCGCCTCGCGACGACGTCTCGCGTCTCGTGTCTCGCGTCTCGGGTCTCGCGTCTCGCGTCGAGGCCGTCGGTGGCTGTCACCACGCGCTGCTGAAGACGGCCTCCGAGCGCGCCGCGCGTCGCGGCGCGTCGAGCAGCTGACGGACCATCCGGGTGAGCTGCGAGATGCTGTAGGGCTTTGCGAGAAAGCCCCGCGTGTCGTCGACGAGGTCGCCGCGGACCTTGCCGTCTTCGGTGTAGCCCGAGGCGAAGAGCACGCGCATCTCGGGGTAGCGCTCGGTGAGCCGCGCGGCGAGGGCGGGGCCGCTCATCCCCGGCATCACCACGTCGGTGAAGAGGAGGTCCACGGGGCAGCCGCGCATCTCCATCACCGCCAGCGCCTCTTCGCCGCCGCTCACGCAGAGCACGTCGTAGCCGACGGATCGCAGCATCCGCGTCGCGAGGTCGCGGAGGCCCGACTCGTCCTCGACGAGGAGGATCGTCTCGGCGCCGCGGGCGGGGTGCTCGGAGCGTCGGGGCACGACGTCGGCCTGCTCGCTGATCCTCGGGAGGTAGACCTTGAAGGTCGAACCCTGCCCCGGCGCGCTCTCGACGATCACGCAGCCTCCGCCCTGCGCGACGATCCCGTACACGGTCGCGAGGCCGAGGCCGGTGCCCTTGCCGTGGCCCTTGGTGGTGTAGAAGGGTTCGAAGATGTGCTCCCTCACCTCGTCGGTCATGCCGACGCCGGTGTCGCTGACGGCGAGCATGACGTGGGCGCCGGCCGTGACGCCGTGGTGCGAGGCCGCGAAGTCGGGGCCCACGTCGACGAGCCGCGTCTGGATGGTGAGGGCTCCGCCCGTGGGCATCGCGTCGCAGGCGTTGACCACGAGGTTCATGAGGAGCTGTTCGAACTGCCCCTGATCGACGAGGACGTGGTCGCCCGCGTCGTCGGGCGGGCTCTCGATCACGAGGCTCACGTCTTCGCCGATGAGGCGACGGAGCATCGCGCCCGAGGTCTTGACCTGCGCGCTCACCTTGAGCACGACGGGCTTGACGAGCTGCTTTCGGCTGAAGGCGAGGAGCTGTCGCGTCAGGCGCGCGGCGCGCTCGGCGGCCTCGCGGATCTCCTGGAGGTCGAGGCGCACGGGGTCGTCGGCGCCGAGGTCCATCATGGCGAGCTCGCTCGCGCCGTTGATGATCGTGAGGAGGTTGTTGAAATCGTGCGCGACGCCGCCCGCGAGTCGCCCCACGACCTCCATCTTCTGCGCCTGAAGGAACTGCTGCCGGAGGCGTCGCTCGTCGGTGACGTCTCGCATCACGCCGATGTAGCGCCTCGACGCGTCGTCGACGCTGCGCACGAGGGTGATGGTCACCTCCTCGGTGTAGGTCGACTGGTCCTTCCGTCGGCTGAGGAGCTCGCCCGACCACGCGCCGCGCTGCTCGATGCAGCGGTCGATGTCTGCGAGGCGCGCGCCGCCGACGGCGACGGAGCCGAGGAGCTCGTAGGGGACCTTGCCGAGCGTCTCTTCGGGCGAGTAGCCCGTCATGGCGGAGAACGCGGGGTTCGACCACTCGATCCTGTGGTCGCCGTCGGTGATGATGATCCCGTTCGCGACGGCGTCGAGGGCCGCGCTCTGGAGCCGCAGGAGCGCATCGGCCGCGCGCCGCTCGGAGATGTCTCGGATGAAGCTCGTGACGAACTCCCCCTCGGGGCAGGTCCACCGCGCGAACGACGCCTCGAGCGGGAACTCGTTGCCGTCCTTGCGAAGGCCCGCCATCTCCTTCGGTCTTCGCATCTCGTCGAGGCGGTCTGAGAGGCGCTCGACGTGGTCCGTCGGGTGCCACGCGCGACGTCGCGCGGGCATGAGGTCCGTGAGCGGTCTGCCGATGGCCTCCTCGTCGGCGTAGCCGAAGAGCGCCGAGGCCGCGGGGTTCCACTCGACGATCCTGCCCTGCGCGTCGGCCGTGATGACGGCGTCGTGGGCCGACTCGACGACGGCCCGATACTTCGCCTCGCACTGTCGCAGCTGCCGCTCGACGCGATCTTTTTCGAGCGTCATCTCGCGGGCCGGTCGAAGGGTCAACGGATCCGACGGCCGGATGACGTGGCCCGCTGGCTCGGCGCGCCGCACCCGCTCGACGACCCGCTCGTCTGCGTCGGCGGAGAGGAACACCACCGGGATCGCGAGGCGCGTCTGCATCGCCGTGGCGGCGTCGAGCGCGTCCGCGGCGGCCTCGGGGCAGATGCTGATGAGCGCGAGGGCTCGGGGCGCTCGACCTCGGCGATTCGCAGGGCCTCTTCGCCCGACCGCGCGACCTCGAGCACCTCGTACCCGAGACCGGTGAGGCGCCGCGCGAGCTCCCGCGCGACAGGCTCCTGCTCCTCGACGAGCAGGATCCTTCTGCGGGCGTCGGTCTCGAGCGCGTCGAAGCGATGGGCCCCCTCGGGCCGCTGCGATGGATCGAAGCGGTAGCTTACGGCGTCGGCCATGTCGTGTCCTCGCGCAGAGGTCCACGCGTCGCGGCGCTGCCGATCGTCTTGGGTTCGGCGAGGAGGCCGTGGACAGTTCGGGCGTGATCCTGCTGCGCACACGTGCAGCCAAGGGATTCCCAGAATCAGATCTCGGGTTTCGTGGGAAGCGGTGCAGGAGCACACCGATCGGCTGCGCACCGCGCACCGCGGAGCGCCACGTTCGGTGCGCGCGGCGCGCCGCGAGCGCGTGCGACCTCACGCCCCCGACGTCGTGAAGTTGACGACGCGCCGAGCGCGATGCGATCGCACAGGACCCATGCGTACTTCGATGATCGGCCTCCTCGCGCTCTTCGCTTCCTTCGCCGTCGCGGGTTGCGGCGACTCGACGACCTCGCCCGCCGACGCCGCGGCCGACACGGCGAGCGACACTGCTGAGCGACACGGCGAGTGACGTCGCGAGCGACACGGCGAGTGACGTCGTGAGCGACATCACGAACGACGCCCCGCGTGACGTCGTCACCGACGCTTCGAACGACGCGGCGACGGACACCAGCACCGACGCGGCGACGGACACCAGTACCGACGCCGCGATGGACACCACCGCAGACGTGGCGACGGACGCCGCGCGCGACGCCGTCTCGGACGTGTCGACCGACGCGATGCGCGACGCCTCCTCGCCCTCCTGCGGAAGCGCCACCTGCGCGGCGTCGGAGATCTGCCTCCGGCAGCGCACGCTGGGAGGCGCGTTCCTCCCGCCCGACGACGCGGGGATGTGCCCGGCGGGTCGTCACGTCGAGGGGTCGAGCTGCGTCGCGGACTTCTCGTATCGCTGCGTCGCGCGCCCGACCTGCACCACCGTCGACTGCGCGTGCTTGAGCGCGCTCTGCCCGTCGTCGTTCATGTGCAGGGGCGCCGAGGCGAGCCTGCTCACCTGCGAGCAGCTCGCGCCCTGAGTCGAGCGCCCGCGGCGTCGCGCGACGATCGGTCCGAGCGACGATCGGTGGGCGACGCTCGTCCGCGGAAGCAAGACAGAACCATCTCCGTCGCGCGCTCCGAGGGGCGCCGCGGTGAGCCGGGTCTCGGACGCGCGGACCGCTGCGGCGTCACCCCCTCTGCGGTCGGCGAGGGTGCGCACCGCGGCCTCGCCTCCGCTGTCGTTGGATTTCCAACAGATTGTGCGGATTGCCCGAAGGACGCGGCGCGACGCGCCATTCAGCGCTCGGAACTCGTCACGTCCTCGACGAGGGAGAGGTATGACGTGCGACCGCACCTTCGCCCGCTTTCGCTCTGCTTCGCGCTCATCACGGCGTCGGGTTGCGGCGTCGAGACGCCCGCCGCGGAGGCCTCCACGGACGCCTCGCCGTCGGCCCTGACCGACGCCTCGCCCCTCGACGACGCGACGCCTGCCGCGGCGCCTGCGCGCGTTGCCGCGGTCGCGCCCGCCGCGCTCTCGTCGGTGATCGGCACGTGGCACCTGCGCGTCGCGGGCGCCCGCTTCACGGCGACCTTCGCGTGGAACTCCGACGACGCGCGCCTCGAAGGCTCGCTCTCGCGAGAGTCGACGCCCGCCGCGGTGGCCGCGTCGCCCCCGGCGCCCCTCCTCTTCGACGGGTGGAGCGACGACGGCGCGCTGCGCTTTCGGCAGACGACGAGCGAGAGCACCGCGGACTGGTATCGCGTTCGCGTCGTCGAGGGCGTGATGACAGGCCGCGTGGCGCGCGTGGGTAAGCTCCGCACCGAGCCCGACGCCACCGCCTACGACGCGCACGTCACCGGGTGGAACCGCACGTGGATCGACCGCGAGCTCGCGCCCCGCGCGTGGGACGTCGTGCTCGACGGCGAGCGCCGCGCCACGCTCCGCATCGACCGCGCGGTGGGCGCGCTCACGGAGTACGTCGGCACGCTGAAGGTCTACGCGTCGGTCGACGGCGGCGTGGCCGACGAGGAGCTCGAACACGACCTCGGCGTCCTCGGCTGGGACGGCACGCACCTCGAGTTCTATCTCATGGAGGGTGACGACCGGCGGTACTTCAACGTCGAGGTGAGCGGACGCAGCATCGCGGGGACCTGGCTCGAGGCGACGAGTGACGTCGAGCACACGCTCACGGGCGTTCGCGCAGACGTGCTCGGCTACGGGCTCTCGGCGCGCGCCCCCGAGTCGCTCGCGGCGTGGCAGTCGCGGACGCGGAGGCAGGTCGCGCACCTCGTCATGGCCGACGCGCCGACGCCCCGGTCGGTCCGCGCGACGGTGGTGGCGCCCGACCTCGCGCCGATTCCGCAGGGGGTCGCGTGGGCCGCGCGCGATGACGACCCCGCGCAACATCCGCAAGCCTATCGCCTGAGCGAGCTGAGGCTCACGTACACGCTGCCCGACCCCTACGGCGGCGCGCCGCTCACGCGGCAGGTCCACGCGTATCTCGCGCGCCCCACCGCGCCCGCGCCCGCGGGCGGTCGTCCCGTCGCGGTCGCGGTCAACGGCCACTGGGGGAGCGCGCTGCAGGTGATGACCCCGAACAGCCCCTACTGGTACGGCGACGCGTTCGCGCGCCGGGGCTACCTCGTCATCGCCGTCGACGCGTCGCACCGCCCCTTCGTCGATCGGAGCGCGCGGTACACCGACATGCTCGCGGGCGACGACGCGCCGGGCGGCAACGGCCCGCACCCGGCGATCAGGTCTCCGGGGATGGACTCCGACTGGGAAGAAGACGGCGAGCGCGCCTGGGACGTGATGCGCGCCGTGGACTACGTGACCTCGCTCCCCGACGCGGACGCGTCGCGCGTCGTCGCCGTGGGCCTCTCGATGGGCGGCGAGGTCGTGACGCTCGCGGGGGCGCTCGACGCGCGCGTCTCCGCCGTCGTGTCGACGGGGTTCTCGCCCGACGTGGCCGTGTTCCGCTATCGACACCACCCGTGTTGGGACTGGGCGTGGGCCGACGTCAACGAGTACATCGACGTCTCGGACTACCACGCGCTCGTCGCGCCGCGCGCCCTCGTGGTCGAGACCGGCCGCCGCGACACGACCTTCTCGATCCTGCGAGAGCCCTTCGCGTCCGACAAGCAGGTGCTCCGTCGTAGCCGCGCGGCCTTCGCCGACGCGCCCTCGCGCGTGCTCCACTACCTGCACTACGACGCACACAACTTTCACGTCGGCTCGCTGGGCGCGACGACGCCCGCCGAGCTCGGCGTGCGGGTCCCGCTCGCGATCGAGCCCGAGGCGCCGTGGTCGATGGCGTGGCAGGGCGACGAGGTCACGCGCGAGGTCTCTCCCACGCTCTTCGACACGCTCGACACGCTGCTCCGCTGAGCCGCCGCGGACGCGCCGCTACCGCTCGCGCTGACCGAGGTTGGCGTGCAGCACGGCGCCGTTGAGCACGGGTTGACGCGAGACCGTCTCGACGACCTCGGCGATCTCCTCGGGCGTCACGAGGCGCCCGGCGCCCGTCATGGCGCGCAGCGCGTCGAGCGTCGCCGCGTCGTTCGAGACGTGCGCGCGCAGCATCTCGGTGTCGGTCACGCCGGGGCACACGCAGGCCGTGTGGATCTCGTGACCGAGGAGGTCCTGGCAGGTCGCGCGCATCATCCCGACGGTGGCGTGCTTGGAGACGACGTACGAGAACGCGCCCGGCACGGCCTTCTCCGAGAGCGTCGAGCCGATGTAGACGATCGACGACCCCGGTCGCATGTGCGGGATGAGCATCGGGTTGAGCGCGGCGGGCGCGACGAGCGCCACCTCGAGCATCCGTCGAAGGGCCGCGGCGTCGACGCGCTCGACGGAGTCGCGCGCCATGAGCGCCGCGTTGTGCACGAGGACGACGCGCTCGCTCGCCTGCGCGGCGGCGACGAGCGTCGCGGCGATGTCGCGTTCGAAGCCCGGCGTCGCGAGGTCGACCGCGAGCTCGGTCACGCCGGCGGCGCCCGAGCGGGTGCGCGCGAGGCTGATGACCTCGACGCCGCGCGCGAGAAAGCGCCGCGCGCAGGCGAGGCCGATGCCGCGGCTCGCGCCGGTGATGATGGCGAGGGCGCTCATCGCGTCCACTCCGAGAGGGCCGACTGACCGGGGCCCGAGAACACCCGGGCGACGACGCGGATCACGCCGCTCTCCTCGTCGCTCATGAGCGGCGGGAGGAGCTTCTGGAGCACGAGGTGAGAGAGCTCTTCGAGCGTGACGTTGGTGACGGGGAGCACGAGCACGTCGCGCTTCAGGAAGACCAGGCGCTCGTCGCCGAAGTGCGCGATCACCGATCCGCCCTCCTCCTCGACGCGGAGGTGCGGGCTGTGGCCCGGCAGGAGAAAGACCTCGTTCCACTGGTCGCAGAGGTCGATGAGGAGGCGCCTGACGCGGACGTAGTCGAACGCGAGCCCCGACGCGCCCACCGTCGCGTCGACCTCGACCTGGAGCACGAAGTTGTGCCCGTGCATGTTCTCTCGCGCGCCCGGTCCGAAGATCGTGAAGTGGCCCGCGGAGAACTTCATCGCCTCCTTGCTGAGTTCGATGCGCGTGATCCTGCTCAAGGCGCCCTCCCGCCGGCTGCGTCGAGTTGATAGAAGAGGTCCGGGCGCGCGGCCGCGAAGGCCAGAAAGTCACGCACGCGCCCCGCGGCGTGCTCGCGCAGATACACGGCCTCGAGGTGCTCTCGCCCACGAAGGTAGCGCACGAACACGTCGCGCAGGGCGGGGTCTCGGATGCCGAGGGTGCCGCCCGCGGCGACGTCGGCCAGGAGTCGCTCGGCCGACGCGCGGTAGTACTCCGCCGCGCCGCGCTCGCTCTCCGTGGAGGTCGAGCCATCGCGGCGTCGGTACACGTAGAGCGGCTCGTCGAGGTGAAAGACGCCGCCCGCGTCGTCGAGGCACCGCACGAAGAAGCAGGTGTCCTCCCAGCCGATGCGGCCCTCCATGAAGCGCGCGCGCACCCGCGCTCGATCGAAGGCGACGGAGGCGAAGGTGTGGATCCGGCTGGTGAGCACCTCCTCGAGCGTGACGAGGCGCGCGGGCAGCGCGCGATCGAGGTTCGTCAGCGGCTCGCCCGACGGATCGCGTACGAACTCGACGTCGCAGTAGGCCGCCCCGTGCGCGCGTGCGAGGGGCACGAGGCGGGCGAGCGCCTCGGGGCGCAGCTCGTCGTCGGCGTCGAGCAGCACGACCACGCCCCCGCGGCTCGACGCGATGCCGACGTTGCGAGCCGTGCCGGCCCCGCCGCCCGTGCGCCCGGTGGAGGCGTGGCGAACGCGCGCGTCGCAGAGCCCGCGATGACGAAGCACCTCGCCGTAGTCGACGCCGTCGTCGGCGACCACGAGGAGCTCCCACGCCGTGAGCGTCTGCGCGAGGACGCTCTCGACCGCGCGATGAAGAAAGCCCTCCGCTCGATACGCCGGGATCACGATGGAGACGTCGGCCGTGACCACAGGCTCAGAGTATCGCATCGCGGTTCCACCGACCGGAAGCGCGGACTGATGCCGACGCTTGAATTGATCGCGCGCGCAGTCACGATCAGCCGCGCGTGGGGGGTCAGCCCCGGCACCAGGGCGTCATGTCGAGAAAGCGCTCGTCGAGGTGACGCTCGCGGCAGGCGCTCCCCCCGGCCTGATCGTTCGCGCGAGCGGTCGCGCTCGGTGCCGCAGGCGACCTACCTCGCGCCCGCCATGATCCACGCGCGGAAGCTCGCCTCGTCGGCCTCTCTCTGCGCTGCGCCGTACGACTCGGGGATGAAGGCGTTGTGTCGGCGGCCGCACAGGCCGTCCCTGTTGAAGAGGAGGATGGCGCTCATCGACGGATCGAAGGGGACCACGCGAATCCGCGACCCCGTCATGAAGCCGCACTCGTCGCGCACGTTCACCAGGCGGGCGTACGTCGACGCAGCGTCCGACATCACGAGTCGGGTGGTGACCGAGCCGACGACGTGACAGCTCGGGTCGCGCAGCGCGGCCTCAAGATCTGCTCGTAGATCGCGAGGAACTCCGCGGTCGGCGCGACGACGTCGGCGGGCGCTGCGTCGCTGCCTCCGTCCGTCGCTGCGCGCGCGTCGTCGACGTCTGCGCCGCCGTCGATCACGGCCGACGCGTCCGCGGCGTCTGCGGCGACGCGCGCATCGATCGGGGCCGTCACATCGGGGGCGCCCGCGTCGTGGTCACGGTCGGTCGGACCCCCCGCGTCGACGACGTCTGGCGTGAGATCTCCGTCGGTCGCCGCCGACGTCTCGGCGACGCCCAGATCGCTGGCCCCATCGCGCGCGGGAGCCTCGGGCGCCGGTCCGCTGCATCCCGCGAGGATCGCGATCACCACGCCGCAGCCCCGGTATCGTTCATGTCGTCCGTTCATCGTCGCAGGCACCTCTCCCCGCGTGCGTGGCCGCGCTTCGCACGATCCGTCACGCGATGAAGCGCCCGGTCGTTTTCGCGGCCTGGCTGGGACGGAGCGGGTACGGCGCGCCGTGACGGCGCACCCGATCGACGCGCGCGTGACGCGCCGGGCGCTGTAGTACCGTCGCGCCGTGACGACGAAGAAGAAGGCCGCACCCGCGCTCTCGCCCACCCCCAACGCCCGCCTCATCGCCTCGTGGAAGAGCGTCGGCGAGAAGGCTGTCGCGAGCCGCTACGCCTCGCTCAAGCCCGTGTTCGACAAGCCCGGCACGTGGGAGGCCCTCAACGCCGCCGTCGAGGCGGGGAGCTTTCCCCTCGCGGGCGCGTGGTACCTCGGCGCGACGGTGTGCGATCAGCTCCAGCCGCGCTTCGCGTCGGGGCTCCTCGCGGCGCTGCCCGAGGGGTGCGACTCGCTCCTGTACAACTACTCGGTCGCCTCGGTGCTCGCGGCGCGCGCGCTGCGGCTCGACCCCCACGCGCTCGACGCGCTGGTCGACAGCCCGCGCGAGATGATCCGCAAGGTCGTCGAGCTGTGCCACGCCGAGGCCGGGATCCGCGCCGACGGGGCCTCGCCCGAAACGCGCACCCGCCTCGCCCGGGAGATGTGCGGTGGCGCCGCGCTCACCCTCGGGCTCGCGGTCTCGGGCGACGCCGTCACGCGCGTCGCGTTCCCCGTGGATGCCCGCCGCGCCGCGCTGACCGAGACCTGCGCGCGCGTCTTCGGCCCCGCGCTCAGCGAGGACCTCGCGGCGGCACACCGCGAGGACCTCGCGGCGCACACCGCCGTCGCGGGCGATCGCAACGTCCATCCGCTCTATCCGTCGGAGGACCTGCTCCCCATCGCGGCGCGCGCGATGACCCCGGAGGAGGTCTGCGGCTTTCAGATGCAGCTCGACACGCTGCGCGTCGTGAGCGCGCGGTGGAGCACCGACGACATGCTCCGCGCCGCCGAGGCGACGCGCGCGCGAAACCGCCCCGACGCCGAGATGATCGTGAACAGCCTCGCGGTGCTCGCGATCGAGCGCGACCCGGGCTGCGCGCCGCGCGCGGAGCCCTTCATCAACCTCTACGACCTCACGAACCTCGCCTCGCCCACGGAGGTCGTCGTCTTCGAAGCGATGCGCAAGACCGACCCCGCGTGGCTGCGTCGCTACGTGTGCGACGTGATCTTCGCGCGCGGCGCGTCGCACTCGGTCTTCGACGGCCCCCTCGCGATCGCGCTGCTCGCCGACTTCGACCCCGACGCCGCCGAGCGCCTCGCCGCGAAGCACAAGCGCGACCTCGACTTCACGCGCATCAACGGCGTCGACCCCGACGCGCTCCTCGCGCGCATCGAGAAGGCGGGGCCCTCCGTCCGCAGCGGCCTCGCGCTCCCGATGTTCGAGGGCTACGCGCGGCGTGGCGGCGCGCTCCCCGCGAGCGCCGACGCGCACTTCGAGTTCGACGGCACGTACCGCGACGCGTGGATCGAGCCCTATCTCCGCGTGCTCCCGAAGGAACGCGCCGTGGCGATCGTGCGGCGCGAGCTCGCCGCGGGCAGGGCGCGGTTCGCCCGCGCGGCGCTCAAGCGAACGGCCGAAGGCGAGGCGCTGCTCGACGAGGCCGCGCGCGCGTGAAGACCGCGTGACGCGCGACCTTCGCGCAGCACGCGCCGCGATGCGGGAATGGGGAGACGGGGGTCAGCGGTGATTCGTCACGAGCCGACGACGAAGCTCCCGGCCGCGCGCCGCACGAAGCGACATCCGGTGCGCGCGTCGACGCCGCTTGCGACGATGCGCAGGGTGTAGCTGCCCGCAGTGGTGACCCTGAACCGGGTGTCGTGCGTGAACGCCGAGAGGTCCCTGAGCGCCGCGAGCTGCGGATTCAGAACGGGGCCTGGCAGCGAGACACCGGGAATACGCACGCCGCCGGGGCGACCGACCGCGATGTCAACGGGCGCGATCAGCGGCGTCGCGGCCGTGCGCGCGACCACCTGTGCGGTGTCGTCAGAGCGGGTGAAGAGCCCCGTCCGTCCTGCGGTGCGAAGCACGTTGTCGAGCGTGAGCACCCGCGCGAGCTCGGGCGTGTACCCGTCGGCAATGAGCCGCGGGTCGGGCCGAATGGCGTCGAGCTGGGCCTTGTTGCGCACGAGCACATCGGCCAGCGTGACTTTCGGCGCCGAGACGGAGACCGAGTAGCGCACGTCGAAGTTCTGAGAAGCGTCTTTGATGAGGCCGACGTGGGCGAGCGCCACGGAGGCAGGCGTCGGTCGGTTGGGGAGGCGCCACTGGAGCTTGACCGGCGAACGCACCCAGCCGCCTGCAGTGAACGGGGTGTGCTCCTGTCGCGCCGTGCTGACTTCGATGGACCAGCGTCCGCCTTCGGGCTCGGGCACGCTCAGGATGACGTACCCGCTCCCCACGACGCGCCGCACCCACGAGGCATTCGCCGGGACGCGCTTTCCGCCGGGTGTCCGAAGCGCCACCGAGATCTGGTCGGCGCGTGTTGCGTCCCCTCCCGTCCAGCGCAGCCCTGGCGTCTTCCAGTGCACCGCGAAGGTGGCGAACTCGGCGTCGCAGTCTACCTGGGCCGCCACGCGCGCGGCGGAGGCCGTCCCCGTGGTGTTCACGATGACGCCGTCCCCCGAGACGTTCCCGCGGATGTAGTTGTAGATCTCCTGCAGGTCGTCGATGCCGGGCATGAAGTAGTACTGCCCGCCCGTCACCTGCGCGATCTGCTCGAGCTTCGCCGTGTCGGCGAGCGGCCCCATCGCGCAGGTGTACACGTCGATGTTCGCCTGTAGCGCCGCCGCCACGGCCGTGGCCCACTTGCGCGAAGCGTCGCTCTCCGCGCATCCCTTGTTGTCCTTTCCGTCCGAGAGCAGCACGACGGCGCCAGGCCCTGCACCGATGAGCTGGGCCGCCCGCTCGAGCCCCGCGCCCATGTATGTGCATCCCGAGAACGTCATCGCGTCGATGGCCGCGCGGGCCGCGGTCTGTTGCGTCGCGTCGGTGATGGTCGCGAGCGCGCCGCCGGGCGCGTACTCGTCCTTCGAGGTGTCGCCGAAGCTCACCACGCCGACCTTGTCGTCCGCGCGGAGGAGGTCGATGAAGAGCTTCGATGCCTCTCGGGTGACGTCGACGTAGCCGGCCGTCACCATGCTGCCCGAACGATCGAGCAGGAGGCTCACCGTCGACGGGCTCGCCGCGGCGAACTCGGCGTTTTCGATCGCGAGGGCGTAGTCCTGCCAGGCGACCGCGTCGAAGGGCGGCCGCGCGTTGGTGGTGAGCGTCGTCGCGCGCACGGTCACCTCGAAGACCCCCGCGGGGTTCTGGATGTACACGCACTCGACGTTGTTGGCGTTGTCGGCCACGCCGCCGGGGTTCGTGAACCCGTTGGCGAAGTTGGCGGGGTTGCCGCGGAAGGTGGCGTTGTCCGACGTGCGCCGCACCCTGAGGTCGAGGTCGTTGACGAGCGGCGTCGCGTCGTTCACGGCGCCGGGAGCGTCGGTGTACGCGAGGGTCACGCGCATCGGGCGGGCGCTGTCTACCGGGCGCACGCGCCACGTGTGCGACTGGCCGCTCGCCGTGAACGCGTGACGTTGATCAATGAACAGCCTGGGGCCACGGTCGCTGTCGGGAGACTGATAGACGATGTTGTCGAGGCTCACCCGCCCCCAGCCCTGATCGTTGTTGGGAATGTGGGTGAGGACGCCGTCCTGGGCGTGCACGTCGAGGGTGGCGTCGGCGCTCACGAACTGCACCGTCAGCGTCTGCGTGGCGGCGTTGAAGCACCAGGAGTTGTTGACCAGCGCCGCGACCGACGCGACCTGATTGAGCGTCACGTTGGGCACCACCACGCGCGTCGGCGTGAACGCGAGCACGACGGAGAAGCGATTGGCGCCGAGGGAGTTGGCGACGACGCGCCGCCAGTTGGAGCCGCCGACGAGGTCCTCGGCGCCGTTGACGAGCAGGGCCTTGAGCATCGCGGGGCTCGGCGTCTTGCCACCCGTGCGATTGCGCCACCACTCCGTGAGCACGGCGCACATCCCCGTGACGTGGGGCGCGGCCTGCGAGGTGCCGGTCTTGGTGGTGTACGTCGGCGCGCCTGCGATGGGCGCGGAGGCCGACGCGCTGGAGAGCGCCGCGGACACGTCGGTGCCCGGCGCGACGATGTCGGGCTTCAGCCGTCCCCCCGAGGCCGGGCCGCGGCTGCTGGTGCCGCGGATCCCGCGGATGTCATCGTCGGGGAAGCCGACGCCGGGCCGCGCGGAGAGCGCGTTGCCGACACAGATGAGGTTCTTCGCGCTCGACGGGTCACCGATGGTGCCCGCGAGCCCGCCCGCGTTGCTCGCGGCGAAGACGACGGTGAGCGCGTCGGCGGTCCCCGTGGTGGGGTTCGCGTCGCGGACGAGCGCGTCGTAGTCAGCCTCGCGTTGCGTGTACGTGTTGGGTGACCCGTCGCCGGACCAGGAGTTGTTTTGAACCGTGGCGCCGCTGTTGGCGGCGTCGGTGGTGAGGGTGTCGGGCGCGGGGATCACGAGCCCCGTGCCCGCGGGGTTGGCGGGATTCGCGACGGACTGCGCGACGAAGTTCGCGGCAGGCGCAGCGCCCTGCCCCCAGAGGAAGTTGTTGGGGGCCGCCGCCTCGGTGGTGCCCGTCGCAGCGTTGCCCACGGCGATGGCGGTCACGTGCGTCCCGTGCCCGTTGGAGTCCTGCGGAACGCCGTTGTAGTCAAACCACGCCGTCTGCCTCCCGCGCAGGTCGAGGTGTCCCGTGGTGTTGTTGTTGGCGCCCGTGTCGACCCCCGAGTCGACGACGGCCACGGTGACGCCGTTTCCATTCGCCCCCAGCGCCGTGAGCCACGCGCCGTAGCCCGGCACGGGCCCCGTCGCGGGCGCCGCGGCGCCGTTGAAACTCTCGGTGAGGATCTGCACCTCCCGCTCGCCGCCGACGCTCACCGGCGGCTCCCACGCGACGGAGCGGACGGCCGGGTGCTGCGCGAAGGCGCGCGCTTGCGCGGATGTGCCGCGCACGGTGAGTCGCGCGCCGAGGACGTGTCGCCCCGGCAACGGCGCAGCCCTCCGCAGGACCGTGGCGCCCTGCGCTTCGACGAAGGCCGCCACTGCGTCCATCTCGGCGGGCGGATAGACCGTGACCGAGACCTCGCCGGTGTTCACCTGACCGAGGAGCCTCGGGTCGATCTTCCATCCCGGCGCGAGCGCACCGGCCCAGCTCACGAAGGGGAGTCGGCGCAGCGAGTCCACCTGCGCTGGCGATCCGTGCACCTGCACACCGTACCTGCCGACCCGCTCGATGACGGTGACACCCGTGGCCTCGATCTCACGCACCCATTCAGGAAACGCAAGGCGCAGCGAGCTGCAGCACATGCAACGGCCACGTGTCGCGCGCGTCCCTGGGGACGTCGTCCTCCGCGGGCACCCTCACCCCGGCCTCCACGTCGATGCGTCGCCCGGCGATCTGGAGGATGTTGGTGTCGATGTAGCGCACGGCGCTCAGCTCGTTGAGCTGAAAGGGAGCGCCCGACGGGATGCGCGCGATGATCCCGTGATCGAGCCGCCCCACGAGGCGCGCGCCCGCGAGCTCCGCGACCCGCTCTTCTCGCGCGATGACAGGTCCCGAGCGCGCAGCGCCCGGTGTTGAGAGCACCACTGTATCCGACATCGAGGTCTTCCTTTCGAGGACGGTGCATGTCGTCCCCCCGGTCGAGCATTGCCGCACGACGCTGACGCAGATGTCAACGCGCTTCCGACTTCGGTGTCGCGTCGATGACGCCAGCGTCGGGCGACGGCGCGCTGTCTTCGGATCGCCCGCCCCGCGTCCTCGCGGTGCGCGCCGCCACCCCCGCGCCCCGTCGGTCGATCCACCGCGCGAGTGGGAGGTGCATCGGGCCGCGCAACACGCGGCGTGTCAGGCGTCGCTTCGACAGCGCACACAGGCGTTTTCGAAGCGCCGGGCGACCCTCCGGCCCCTCGAATCACACGCGGCGGCTTTTCCGATTGACGCGCGCCGGAGCTCGGTGAGAGCGTGCCAGTTCATGTACCCGACGACGACTGATCGTCGGACGCAGCCACGGTCCTGAGGGAGGTCCAGCGAGCGATGCAGGTGCAAACCGTACAGGTTTCCGGGGAGGTGCTCGAGCGCAACATCAAGGCGAGTCTCTACGGGAGCTCTCGGCTGCGCACGGGGGCCGTGGTGTGGTCGGAGGCCGGCAGCGAGATCGTCGTCATGCCCGAGACCGCGGCGGTGCGCGTGGGGTCGGGGTGGGTGGTGGTCTCCCTCGACGTCGAGACCGACCAGACGGGCAAGGTGAAGCTCCAACTCGTGTTCGCGATCGGGCGCGCAGGGGATGGAGACGGCTTGCGCGTGGCGTCGACGCTCGCCATGGCCGATCCATCGGGACTTCTCAGCCATTGGGGCACCGGGCTGCAGGAGGCCATCTGGTCGGGTGTGCTCGATGCCATCGAGAGCACGAGCGCCACGCTCGACGCGCGGAAGACGTGGGTGCCCACGGGGATCTTCGTCGACGGCGCCAACGTCTCGGTTCGTTTCGCGACGGGAGGTGCCCAGTGAGCGATCTCAGTGATCCCAGCATGGAGCCGGTGACGCGCCTCGGTCGCGCGCTCGGCGTGCTCGATCGTTCGTCGGGGTCCGTCGACACGGGGTGGTTTCAAGACCCCTTCGCCCGCATCGTCGCGAGCCTCCACAAGCCCGAGGCCATCGAGGATGTCTTCCTCGCCGTGGCGGCGCTCGGGAGCGCCGTCCCTGACGTCAACGACCCGAGCGTGCGGCGCTTCGTCATCGCGGACACGAAGGTCGCCGTGCTGCTGAAGCGAGCGGGCGCGCGGCTCGCGCTGGGCGTCGGAGCCGCCCACCAGAACACCGAGGCCAGCGGCACGCGCTGGGCAATGAGCGTGGAGCTCTGGGTGTTCGCGTGGGATCCGAAGGCCCCCACGACCTCCATCGACGTCAACGACATCGACTACAACCCATCGGCGCGCGCGTCGGTGCTCGTGGCGCCGGGAGGCGCGGCCCCTCCGCTCAAGGAGATCGCCGGGAGCATCGAAGCGAAGGCGACCTTCAACACCGGCACCGCGGTCGACGGCGACGTCTCGTTGGACTTCGCGCTCACGCCACCGACGGGCGCGCCCGTCACGCTTCAGTGGGACCTCAAGGACACCCTCGCCGATCCCGTCCAGCAGCTCGTTCCGCTGGCGGTGGCGGCCGTGGTGGGGCTGCTTCGAATCCTGCTGCAGCAGTCGTCGTCGGCGAGCGCGATCTCGAAATTGCTCCAAGGGGTTCTGCGCCTCGTGGGTGCCGAGGACCTCGCCGGGACGACCACGCGGCTGCCCCCGCCGCCCGTGTCCGACATCCTCGCGAACGGCCCGCGGGGGATGCAGAAATGGCTGGCCTCACTCTTCACGGGCGCGCCGGATCTCGGCAAGGCCGCCATCGAACATCTGATGTTCGTCCTCACGGGCGGTCAGGCGCTCTCGACGCTCGAGGGCGACGCCGCGGTCATCGGCGTACCCGACTGCGAGAAGGGGTGGAGCGCCGCGTGGCTCCTGCCCGCCCCGATGACCGGCTTCTCGCTCGCGCTCGTGGCGGTGCGGAGCCGTATCAACAACGTCCCCACGCTGCGCGTCGGCGTGCGCGTGGGCGCAATGAAGCCCATCAAGGTCCCCGTCAGCGGCGCGGATGTCGATTTCGATCTCATCGCGCTGGCCGAGTGCCTCGCGATCACCATCCCGCTGGAGGGCGCGCCCGCGGTGCGGCTCGACGGGGCCACGCGCCTGCTCGGTCTCGTCAACGACAACGGCGCGACGGGCGATCACACCATCGTGTCGGTGAACACGAGCGGGGTGAGCGTTTCCGTCGGCGGCTTCGAAGGCGGCGTGAGCTTCGCGCCGGGTGCGAAGCCCTCCCCCGTGCTCGCCCTCACGGACGTGACGGCCCCGGCGCCCATCGGCAATCACGATCGCTATGACCTCCTCGACCTGGACAACGCGGCCAAGCTCGGCGCAGCCGCGGGTGGGGCGCTGCTGCTCGCGGCGCTCGCGGCCGCGGGCGTCGACCTCAACGCCGTCGCGGATGTCGGCAAGGCGGTGGGTGCGCTCATCGGGTTGATCGCGCCGCCGGGAGCGGCCGCGGGGTACCCCCTGGTGGTCCCCGCGGACATCCTGAGCGACCCGTCGACGGCGTGGCGCGCGTGGCTCGGAAAGATGCTCGTCGAGACCAACGGCGTGCGTCCTCTCACGAGCTGGCTCGACCTGCTCTACCAGACGCTCAACACGCTCACGGGCACCACCCTCCCCCCGCGCACGGGCGCTGGATCCGTGGCCGATCCGTACGTGTTCACGTTCCACGCGAGCACGCCGGTGCTCACGTTGCGGTTCTCGCTGCCGCCGACGAGCGCAGGACGTCTGGCGTTTCGCGTCGAGTTCGTGGGACGCCTCGACCATCAGGCGCTCGGCGGAGGGGCCAATCCGCCGGAGCTCGACACATCGGTGGTGTTCGGGCTCCTCGACGCGGAGGTCCCCGCGCCGACGGGAGGCGCTGGCGCACCGGCGCTCACCTGGGTTCCGAGCGTCTACGCGTCGAGCGACTTCCACCCGAAGGCGAACAGCGGACCGTTCGCGCTGACGGTCCCCGCGCCTGCCAATCTCACGGTCTCCGTGGCGGGGCTCGACCTTCGCTTCGGCTGGGATCGCACCCGCGGCCTCCAGCCCGAACTCCTCGGGCGCGACGTCCAGGTCACCCGCGGCGGCAACACCCTCCTCGACCTCGACGCGCTCTCGCTCCGCGCGCTCGTCGAAGGCACCGGCGCCGAGCTCCCCGCGAGCATCGCCGTGGCCACCACCGTGGGGCTCGCGACGGTGTCTCCCGAGGCCGCGGACCGCGCGCTCGCCGTCGTGCGCTTTCTGGGGCTGACCACGGGCACGGCGAGCTTCGCGGCGGTGGATCTCCCCCGTTTCAATGCCCTCCTGCGCGCGCCCGACGTCGAGCTTCCGAAGCTCTGGCTCGAGCGGCTCTCCTCCGCGGCGTGGACCTCTGGCCCCCTCTTCCAGGACGCCGTCGCGCTGCCGTGGAACCTCGTCTTCGGCCACGCGGGCGACCCCGCGCAACGCCCCTCGATTCACGGCGCGGGCACGCCTGAACGCCCCTGGGCACTGCCGCTCCGCCCCTTCGGTGACACCGCCTCGACCTGCGTCGAACTCCTCACCTGGCTGGGCCCCGCCGGGCCTCCCTCCGCCCCCGCGGACTGGGTGAACGCGCTGGTTCCGGTGGCCACCACCAACGCCACGCTCGCAGGCGCGCTCGACGCGGTCGCAGCCTTTGACAGCGACGTCGCTGGCGCAGCGCTCGGCGTCACCAACGCCAACCTCGCAGATTCGCTCCGAGGCATCGGCGGCGCGCTCGGCGTCGGTGCGGCCACATCGGACATCGTCACAGAGCTCCGACGACGGCTCGACGCCATTCGCACCGCCAGCGCGGCGCGCGCGGCGCCCGACCGCGTCGGCTTCGGACTCGGCGTCTCCACCGCGGTGACGACGGGGGGATTCACGGCCTCGTCGCGACTCCGACTCGGGCTCTTCACGGTGGGGATCACCGCGGCCAGCCGGGTGGAGGGGAAGATCACTGCACAGTTCGAAAGCACCCTCACGCGCCAGGGTGGATGGCTCCTCGGTGACGCCTCGGCGGACACGCGACTCCGCGCGCTGAAGCTCACCCTGCGCTGGAGCGAAGCGAGCGGCTTCGGGTTCGAAGTGCGCTTCTACGACCTGCGCGTGCGCGGGTTCGGCGGCGACAACGTGGGCCTCGACGACGCGCGAGCGGGCGCGGCCATCGAAGCGCTTCGTGCGGCGCAGCCGGGGCTGTTCGTCGCGGCGGGCGCCGCGGGCGCGATCGCGGGTCTGCTCGCGGGCATCGGGCTCGCCGACGAGGCCGCGGGCGCCTTCTCGTTGCTCGCGGGCCCTGTGCAGGAGGCGATCGCTGCGACGCCGGGGGACTTGAGCGCGCGCATCCGCGACGCGCTCATCGATCCGGCGTCGGGCGCGCCGAGGATGGCGGTGTTCGGCCCCGTGCTCGAGCGTCTCGGCGCGGTGACGACGGCGAATGGCGCGGCGCTCGGGTGCTGGCGCTTCTCGCTCGGCGCGCTCGTCGGTCACGCCCTCTCGCTCGACGTGATGCCCGACGCGACGCTGCGCTTCAGCGCGGGGACGCTCGCCGCGCCGTCTCCGACGCACGCCGACGTGCTGGTGTCCTTCGCGCCCCTCACCCGCACGCTCGATGTCTCCGCGGGGGTGCATCCCATCATCCAGGGAAGTCCCTTCGCGGACCTCCGCTTCGAGCTTCACACGGGCGCGGCGCTCTCCTCCCCGGTGCCCACCCTGAAGCTCCTCCCGCTGCGCGATCCCGCGCCCGCCCTGCTCGGCGCCGGACTCTCGCTGGTGCCGCCGCAGCCCGACCTCCTCAAGAAGTCGCTCGAGGTGCTCGGCATGGTGGCCGCGGGGCTCTTCGTGCGCTTCGTGGTCGAGGCGAAGCTGCTGCCGATCCTGCCGCAGAGCATCTTCGATCTGCTGAAGAAGGTGGGGCTCCTCACGGGCACCTCCGTCGCCGATCGACACGTCGGAGACCTCGCGGGCCTCCTCGCGGACCCCGCGGCGTTCTTCACCACCGACCAGAAGCTGAGCGACCTCACCACGAGCACGCTCAAGACCATCGGGAGCTTCGAAACCGGTCTCACCTATTCGAATCCGCCCGGCGATACAGGGCGGAGCGTGCAGCTCGTGTTTCGCACCCGCGATGCCGGCGGCGTGTCGCTCGCGGATTTCAACTTCAAGTTCAACACGGCCCTGGTGCTCGATCTCCCCGAACAGCCGGGTCGTCCCACCGGGATCCGTCCGGTGCTCGATGGAAACGTCTCTGCCCGTTTCGGCGCCGGCGGCCCCTCGCTGGGCGTCCGCGCGGGCTTCGACGGCACCGGACCGACCTTCGCGCTCCTCGCGTCACCGTCGGGCAGCAACGCCACGGTGGCGATCTCGCTCCTCCCGTGGGGAGGCATCGGCGACACGATCGTCAACGCGGCGCGCGACACGCTGCTGCCGCTCGCGCTCGCGGAGATCGTGAAGAAGCTCCGCGCGGCGACCGACGTCGCCACGAAGAAGGTGGGCGAAGCGCTCGCGCAGCTCCTCGGCGCCATCGGGGCCGCGAACCCGACGGCCGTGCCGTTCGCGGTCGACGGGCAGGTGCTCATCGGGTTCGTGAAGGACACGGCGTGGGAGAGGTCACTGTACGACCCCACCTTCCCCTCGGCGGCAGCGCACGATGCGCGACTGCTGTCGCTCCAGAGCTTCGTCCAGAATCTCTTTCAGCCCTTCGGTCTCACGGGATCGATCGGCACCCAGATGCTCACCCTGCCGCTCGGCGCGGCCGCGCCCGTCGCGCTCATGCTGGGTCACAACGCGAGCAAGGAGCTCACGTTCGCCATCAAGTTCACGAGCGCCACCTTTCCGAGCACGCTCGTCAACTTCAACAACACGGCGGTCGGCGTTCATCTTTCGAAGACCGACGGCGGCCCTTCGGCGGACTTCGGCCTCAGCGTCGGCTTCGACCTCGACGTCGGCACGCTCTCGGGGGGTTCTCCATTTCGCGCGCTCCTCGCCGTCAACGGCGGAGCCTCGACGAGCGGCGCGCTCACGCTGGGCACCACGTTACGGCTCTCCGAGAGCGCAGCGCCCAACGCGGGAATCGAGGTGCTGGCCGTCGACGTGCTCCCGACCTTCGGCCTGCGCGTCGGCGGCGGCATCGTGACGGGCCTCAACAGCGCCGAGGTCGTGCTCGGCGACGTGGTGCTCCCGGCGGTGCTCCTGGTGCTGTGCGTTCCCGCCGTGGCGGCGCACACGCTCGACCTCGATCTCGTCCCGGCGCGGTCACCCCGCGCCTCGGAGACCTCCTGGGTGAAGGCGGCGCGAAGCTCCTTCGCCGTTCGGGTGCGCGCTGGGAGATCGGTCCGCGCGCGGATCGCTACAGCTCCGTCGTGCTCACCGTGGTGGGCCTGCTCGCACAGGGCGCGAGGAGCGTCACGGGGCCCCGTCGGCACGTCTCCGCCCTCTGGGCACCGGCATCGGGCTGCTCACGAACGCGACGCCGACCACGCTCATCCCGCGCCCCGAGGTCCGCCTCCGCGCGTGGGACCCGATCGCGAAGCAGACCTCCAAGGCCGCCCTCACCGCCTACCTCCTCGGTCCGGGCAGCTCGCTCGCGTTTCGCCCGGGCCTCGTGCTCGACGGTTTCGGCGTCAAGATCGCAGGCAACGACGGCGGCGCGCTCATGAACGACCCCGTCGGCCTCGGCGCGGTCGAGCTGCGCACGCAGCTCCGACTCGTGAGCGGAGAGACCGCGAACAAGATCCGCGTGGGCGCCGCCCTCATGCTCCGCGACCTGCGCTTCGACATGGGTGGCGGTGGCGGAACCGGTTCGAACAACCCCGTGGCCTCCGCGCTCTTCTCCGAGCGCTCGACGAGTCCCGGCTTCAGCCTGCAGCTCGGCTACGTCTGGGGGCCCGGTCCCGACCTCTACAACGTCGAAGACGACGCCGCGACGGGGAGCGTCGAGCTGCTCATCCCCGAGGCCCCCGCGGGCAGCGGGATGCTCTGGATCCCGGTCAACGCCAAGATCGGTCCGCTGGAGATCCAGCGCTTCGGATTGAAGCTCGAAGGGCCGGTGCGCTTCGGCACGGCCGGGACGCGTGCGCTCTCCCTCGCGCTCGATGCGCGCTTCTCGCTCGGGCCGCTCACCGTCGAGTGCTGGGGGCTCGGCGTCAAGATCGAGTTCAAGCAGCCGCCTGCGTTCACCTTCCTGCTCGACGGGCTCGCGGTGATGTACCAGAGCGGCGAGATCATGGTGGCGGGCGCGTTTCTCCACAACCCGCCCGCGCCGCCGACGCGCCCCTTCTCCGAGTACGCGGGCGCGGCCATCATCCGGGTCCCGTCGTTCGAGCTCCAGGCCGTGGGGGCCTACACGACGGTGGTTCACAACGGGAAGAACGAGCCGTCGTTCTTCATCTTCGCGCGGGTCAACGTCGCGCTCGGAGGCCCTCCCTTCTTCTTCGTGATGGGCTTCGCGGGAGGCTTCGGCTTCAACCGCTCGATCACGCTCCCGAAGACCTTCGCCGACATCCCGAAGAGCCCGTTCATGAAGCTCATCGGGAGCAGCGGCGAGCTCGTCACCCAGCTCAACGACATCGTCTCTGACTTCCCCGCGAAGCCCGGGGCGTACTGGTTCGCGGCGGGCGTCAACTTCCGCAGCTTCGTGCTCATCAACGGCACGGCGCTCCTGTACGTGCTCCTCGACGACGGCTTCACCCTCGGCCTCCTCGGCCGCGCGGAGCTCAAGCTCCCCACGGCGTCGAACCCCATCGTGAGCATCGTGCTCGCGCTCGACGCGGGCTTCTCGACCACCAACGACGACCCGCGCCTCTGGGTCACCGCGCAGCTCACCGACGAGAGCTTCCTCATTCACCCCGACGTGAAGATCCGCGGAGGCTTCGCGCTGTACATCTGGTTCAAGCGCGGCGACTTCGTGCTCTCCATCGGCGGGTACTGCAACGCCTTCAACAAGCCCGCGCACTACCCCGACGTCGATCGCGTCGGGATCACCTGGCAGACCGGCGGCATCTCGGTGAAGGGCGGCGTGTACTTCGCCATCACGCCGCGCGAGGCCATGGGCGGCTGCGAGGTGTCGGTGACCGGCGAGTGGGGCCCCGTGAAGGCCTGGCTCACCATCGAGCTCGACATGATCATCGGGTGGGATCCGTTCTACTACTACTTCCACGCGAAGTTCGAGATTGGCGGATCGATCGACCTGTGGTTCTGCGAGCCGGAGTTCAGCCTCGGCATCGACCTCACCGTGCAGGGCCCGAAGTTCGGCGGACGCGGTCGCGTGAAGATCTGCGGCATCGGCGTGACGATCCGGTTCGGCGCGAGCGACGACGCGCCGAAGAGCCCGATTCCGCTGGGCACGTGGGCGCAGAAGGCCCTCAACTCCTCCAACACGGCGGCGCTCCCGGGCGTCTTCGCCCTCGAGGCGACGAAGGGACGCTTCACCGCGAAGGGCGACGGCAACACCAGCGACGACGCCAACGACAGCTTCCGCGCCGTGCTGATGGAGGCCACCCTCTCGCTCCGCACGAAGATCCCGGGCACGTCTGGCGCGTTCGTCACGCGGCAGCCCGCCGGGGTCGCGAGCCTCCTCACGAACGACGCGCCCGACGAGGCCCAGAACTCGCTTCTCACGAGCCTCGGCGCGACGCGCAGCACGCTCGACCTCGTGCCGAGCAACAAGGACGAGTTCGAGTCGAAGCTCACCCTCACGCTCGAGACATCGGTGGCCGGCAACATCGTGCGGATGCCGAGAGCGTGGCGCCGCACGAGCGCGCAACCCGTCGCGCTCTACGCCATCGGCGACACGAGGAACTCCGTTCGACTCATCGAGCAGATCGAGATCACCCTCGAGTCGGACATGGCCGCGGCGCTGCTCAACAAGGAGTTCAGCAGCACGGAGGTCGACACCGACGTCACCTATCGGCTCCCCTTCGCCCGCGCAGTGCGTGGCAACATCGCTGACCTCAAGGCGGCGCACAACGACTGGACCGAGCTCCACCGCACGGCGGCCGGGCGGCTTGTCGCGACGAGCCGTCGCAACCGCGAGCGGATCTCGGGGAGCGTTCTCAAGAGTCAGCCGGTGCTTCCGACGACCTGGGGCGCGGAGCCCGGATTCGTGAGCGCCCCCGCCGCGCTGACGATCGCGCCCCCCCTGATGCGCTTCGTTCCTCCGCTCGCGGCCCCCACGATGCGCGCGTTCTACCGCTCGAGCGTGGCGTGGGCAGCGCCGACGTCGACGCGTACCGTGAGCACGGTGGCGCGCGTGGCGTCTGCCCGTAACGCGCCGCGCGTGGCCGCGCCCGGACTCAAGACCCGCGGCGCGCGGATGTCGGGGCTGGAGCTCGTCACCACCGGATCGCGCAACGCCCGTGCCCCTGCGGCGTCGAGCATGAGCGCCGTCCCGCGGTCGCGGGATCCGCAGCTGTACGGGCGGCCCGAGCAGGCGCTGCGCGAGGGCGCCTTCGCCGTCGCGGGCGGAGATGTCGTCGTGGTCGACGTCGCGCGAGGCGCCCGTCAGTCGCTCAAGCTCCGCGGCGATCAGGCGCTGCGTGTGGTGATGCTGTCGGCTTCCTGCGCGCCCCTGCTCGACACCGACTACCCCGCGGGCTCCCAGGATCTCACGGTGGCGCCCGAGGTGGCGCGCGTCGCGGTGCAGGGCCTCGGCAGGCTCGACGTGCAGGCCCCCGAGCGGGCGAGCCCTGGAGGTGCCTCCTCGCTGCTGGCGTCACACGCGCGAGGGGCCTCTCCCGCCATCGGATTCGACGCCGATCATCCGCTCGTGATGCTGGGTGATCACACCTGGCTCGCGCGCGGCGCGGTGCTTCGCATCCACGCGGGCAGCCGCGCGGATCTTCGCGCGGGCACCCACGGCGCCACCGAGGTCCTGGCCCGCGCCACCGAGGTGAGCGTGCACCTCGGGGCGCCGCGAGGCTGCGTGGTGGTGACGGCCATCCGATCGATGGCCGCGGTCGATCGCGACGCCGACGCTCTGTCGGTGCAGATCAACGACCAGAACGTGAACACCCGCAACGTGAGGGGAATCGACGGGCGCGTCGCGCAGGTGATCGAGCTGACGGCCGGAGGGCCGACGACCGTGTCGGTCTCACTCTCGGCAGGCTGGACGCTCACCGGCGTGATGGCCGTACCCGACAACGCCGAGACCTGCGTCGCCGACCTCGCGAGCCGATCGCACTGGAACCTCGTCGAAGACGGTCCTCCCGGCCCCGGAGGACGGAGCACCCTCCAGATGGAGAACGTGTCATGAGTGTCAACGCCGGAAAGTTCAAGCTGTATCCACGCGCGACGCCGACCCTGCGTCCGGGGCGCTACGGGGTCTCCGCCGATCAGGTGGTGGCGCAGAAGCCTGGCGTGGCGCCGACGGACAACGAGAGGCTCACCGCGAAGACCGAGCGCTGGGATCTCCAGGTGGTGGCGCCTCGCCTCACCCTCGGGCCCGAGGAGATCCTCGGGAGCTTTCCTGCGCCGGGCACGCAGGAAGGCAACGTGCAGCAGCTTCCGCACGTCACCATCCGCACGCGGGTGATGCCCTGGGCGCGCGGGCTCTCCGGTCTCGGACCGGACACGCCCTGGATGGCGCTGCTCCTCTTTCGCAAGAGCGAGGCGACGCTCGTCACCACGAAGACGCTCGGCGACTACGTCAAGCGACTCAACAAGAGCGGCCCTGACGCTGTGTTTCCTGGGATCTCACAGGAGATCAAGAACAACGTCGCCGCAGAGCCGATGGCCTGGGTCGAGGCTCCGCAGAGCGTGCTCCGGGCGATTCTTCCGAAGCGCGACACGGAGCTCAAGCTCCTCGCGCACGTGCGGGAGGTGAACCTCTCAGACAGCGAAGCGAAGGGTGACGACGACGGCTTCGTCGCGACGGTGCTGTGCAACCGCCTGCCCAACCTGCCCAACGAAGAGTGGCTCGCGTGTCTGGTGAACCTCGAGCCCTTCCCCGCGGAACACCCCATGTGGCCGCCCCCTTTCTCGGTCGCCGTCGCGCCGGGCACCACGGCGACGATCGCCACGCCGATGGTTCGCGCCGACGCGGTGCTGCCGATGCTGGCCGCGGCGGGTGTCGCCGACGCCGCGAAGGCGATCGAGTTCGCGGGCGCCCTCGACATCCCCGCGGAGCTCGTTCGATCCAACCCGACGGTCGGGCGCGGTGGGCCCCTCGTCCGGAACCCGGCGGCGACCGCTGCGACCACGGGCATCCTGCGCCGCGTGGGCTCGGCCGAGCTGCTCCCTGCGGACGTGCTGATCGACCTGCAGCGGCTGCGGCCGATCTTCGATCCGCGCTACGCGCTGCCCGTGCTCCACCAGTGGACCTTCAAGACCGCAGAGGGCGTGACGGACTTCGAATCGCTGATCCAGGCCATCGGCGCGCGCAAGGCCTCAGCGAAGACGCGCGTCGGCGTCGGGATGCTGGGCGAAGACGTGAAGGACCTGCCCGGCGCGCAGCTCGCGGTGTCGCATCGCACCCGAGGCGGCGTTGACGGTCGGAGCTACTACCGCGGGCCGCTCGTGCCCTTCGCGATGGCGGTCGCGAAGGACGGACACACGGCTCCCCCGGGCTTTCCGTGTGACCCCGCGGTGCTCATCGCCGCCGAACAGCTCGTGACGGTGATGGCCGGCGGCACGGGGATCGCGCCGGGCGACGTGCCCGAGAACGTCTCGCTCGCGGTGGCCTACGAGACGGGGCGGCTCATCGCGCTCTCACGCAAGGACGTGCTCCAGGTCCTGGTGGACTGGCAGCGTCTCGCGCGGCAGGTGCGGATGACCAACTCGCTGCGCAAGCACTTCGGGCGCTTCGACCTCTACGACAGCCGAGGGCTTCTGCAGGCGCTCAAGGGGTTTACGCGGGTGCGCGACCAGGTGGTCAACCCGTCGCTCGATCGTCTGCGCATCGATCCGACGGGGTTGCGCGCGCTCGTCGACATCGCGAACAATCCTCGGCCCGCGGGGATGCCGACCGACGTGTGGATCTTCGAGTCGGGCCTCGCGACGGCGCAGATCACGAGTCGCACGGCGCTTCGCGCGGGCGGCGCGGTGATGGCTGGCATCACTCGAGGCGACATCGGACAGGGGCCCGGGGTCGGACTTCCGGGCGTGGCCGTGGGGGTCACGCCCATCGACCGCGGCGCTGTCCTGGAGCTTCCCGCGGACCTGCAGGCGTTCGATCAACGCTTTCCCGAGCTCATGGCCGTGCTCCGAGCCGACATCACCAACCGCGGGGGTCGCTGAGATGCCGATCAAGACGCTGTATCCATCCGAGGCCGCGCTCACCAATCTCGGCAAGCTCCCCGACACGCTGGCGGGTGAGGCCGGCGCGACGACGAAGTGGGAGATTCCCGGGCCGCTGCAGGACTTCTTGAAGGGGCTTCAGCGCCTGGAAGACGTTCCCTTCGCGAACCTCGTGGCCGATCCGGAGCAGCTCCCGCCGGAGTCGCTTCGGTTCTTCACCTCGATCCGAACTGGCAGCGCGCGCTCCTCGAAGGGGCGCTCTCCGCGGCCTCGTCGGGCACCGCCGACGACGATGATCGCCTCGACGGCTTTCGAAAGGCCGTGCTCGACGACCTCGCCGCGACGCGCTCGGGGGGCCCGACAGAGACGGTCACCGGCATGCTGCTGCGAAGCGCGATCGTGCGCTATCACCCCAAGCTCATCGTGCGCGCGAAGGACGGCGCGACGAGGCTCACCACGCTGCGACAAGAGCGACTGTCGCAGAGCATTCTCATCGTGCTCTGGAAGGGTCGCCCCACGCGGGTCGAACTCGAGGAGCCCCGCACGAGCACGTGGTTCGGCATCGACGGGGTGTCGTCGGGGAAGGGCTACGTCGAGCGAAAGGACGACAACGGCGTGGGCGTGGTGAAGCCGCCGCCCGCGCCTGCGCCGCAGCGTCCCAACATCGACGTGGTGTTTCGAGCGGACACCGCGGGGCGACAGGTGATCGATGTCGCGAGGCTGGCCGATGCCGTGAAGACCGGCACCGGATGGGCCGCCGTGGACTCCGCGGGGATCGCGCTGCAGATGCAGCAACAGCCGTACTGCCAGGTGTTCGAGGGGACGAGCGACAAGGGGACGAGCGGGCCGCGCAACGTGCTCGCGGACTTCGATCTCGTGGATTTCGTGACGATCGCGCGCAACGCGCTTCAGAACAACCGGTAGGAGCGAGCATGGCACTCGGCATCAAGGTTCCTGTTCAGGTGGACGCCCTGGTGGTGGGGCGCAACGTGGGCAGCGGATGGTCGGGCCCGACGGGCGCCACGGCGCCGTTCGCCAACGGGTCGCCGCTCCCTGCGGGGATTCATCTCCACTGGGCGTTGCCCGACGCGCTGGTGACCGGCGACGCGCGCGAGCGAGACGAGTCCGCCAGCGGCGTCGACCTGCCCGCCGTGCCCGATCTCTGGATCGTGACGCGCTTCGGTCCCGCCGCGGCCAACGGCATTCGTCCTTCGCGTTCGTGGGTGGTCGACAGCCGCACGGAGGCCGTCACGCCCCTCACCTCGACGTGGCAGAGCCCGGCGGTCGAGGCCGGGCGGCCGAAGCTCACCGCCGCGGGTTTCTTCGACGCGTCTGGGCGGCTGCTCAACGACCAGCCCGTCAACGGCGTGCGCGCGCCCGCAGACGTCAACGCCCGCGCGCAGCGCGCGGCCTGGGCGGCGTACTACCCCGACGCTGGCAAGCGCTTCGGCTTCCACGACCCGCTCGAAGGCAACGTCGCGGGCCCGGTGAGCTACACCGTGGTGGGGTGGTACAGCGCGCTCAACGACGATCCGTTGCACGCCGCGGGCGACGCGCAGGCGCGGCTGGAGTGGTTGCGAGACGCCCGATGGACCGCGCCGGGAATCTCGTCTGGAGGCGCTGCGGACGACACGAACCTCATCGTGCCCAGAGAGATCCGAGAGATCCCGGTGCTCGTTCCGATCGGGGGACCGGGAGGGCCCATCGGAGGACCCATCGGGCCGGTGGTGCCGATCGGAGGGCCCATCGGTCCTGGAGGACCTCTGGGCCCCGGAGGACCCGTTGGCGTGCCCGTGCGACCAGGTACTCCGGTGGTGCGCGATCCTCGCATCGGCGACACGACCGTCGGGCGCCCTGAGCGGCCGATCGGCGTCGATCCGGCTGCGCCTCGATCTCCGACCACAGACGTCGAAATGGCGCCCTCCGTGAGCGGCAATATCGCGGCGAATTTTTCGCGGCTGATCAACGCGCGAGGAGGGATTCGCGACCTCATCGCGGGTGAGCAGACGGGGCCTGCGGTCGCTTCCGCGGTCACGTTTTCGCCGCAGCTCGTCGAACGTCTCTCGATGGTCCCCGATGCCATCCTGGCGCGCGAGCTCAGCGAGCAGATGGGCACCGTCCCCGACCGGATCTACTGCCACGGGAGCGTCTACGATCTCCCGGCGCGTGGTGGCGGGGGCACCTTCGACGCCGCGGCGCCCGTCACCGTGGCAGACACGTTGACCTGGACCCTCGGAGACAGCGTCGGGGAGTGTCTCGCACGCGTGATCGAGCCCGACGGCGGCGTTCCCTCGACGGAGAATCGGCGCTGGCTCTTTCACGCCGCGGCGAGCGCGCGCCTCGGCTCGGTGCAGCAGCTCGGCGAGCTGCCCCGCATGCAGCAGTATCTTCACGAGCAGGGGTTTCGCAGCGAGAACACGGGTTTCGACGAGGTGCCCGCGCGCGAGTCGCAGCGCTCGGGGCCGCTCGCGTTCGCCAACGGAATCGACGCGACGAAGCTCCGCGAACTCATGCGAAGGCTGGGGTTGCCGACGGTGGTCGGCGAGGTGGCCCTCCGACTTCGAGAGGACGCCGCCATGCGCCCCCTCGGCGTGTCGCTGCTGATGGTGATCGCCCAGTTCGTGAGGCCGCAGAGTCGGAGGGGGCCTTTCGGTGGCGTGCTCTTCGATGACGCAGGGGGGACGCGCGCGCTCACGGCGGACGTGCGAGAGCTCTTCGAGAAGCTCGCGACCGACGGCGCGCGCGCGCGAGGCAGTGAGCTGAAGAGGGCCGTCGAGCAGTTCATGAGGCAGATCGAGCGGCGCGGCATCGATCCGATGCGCGGCGTCGCGATGCGTCGGATTCCGCGGCCGCGCGCGTGGCGAGCGCATGCGCCGCAGATCTGCGTCATGGGCGTTCAGCGGGGCCTGCGTCACTTTCAGGACGGACGCTTCGACGCGACGGGCGAAGAGATGCTGGTGTGTCGTCTCACCGGCCAGTCGGCGCGGACGCTCGCGCTCGGCAACGCCACCCTCACGGCGGGGTCATTCTGGCCTGACGCGGCGGAGGTGCGCGTGCTCCCTGCGACCGCGCAGGAGCTCATTCGCGAGACGGTGCTCCTCGATCCCGTGTCGGCATCGGGGGCCGCGGGCGCAGCGACCCGGCAGGGCCTTTCGATCACCCGCCCGGAGGTCGCGTTTCGTTTCGAGTCCACCTTCTGGTGGAACTCCGCATGGTCGCCGCAGGCCACCTCCGAGGTCTCTGCGACGACGGGGTACAGCGGGACGCTGCCGAGCCTGGTGGGCGTGCGCCCGTGGCGCCGCGCATGGAATCCCCTCTTCCTCGAGTACGATGTGGACTACATCCCCGCCAACGGGACCATCGCATCGAACTTCGCGCTCGGCGAGGTCGAACACACGCCGAAGGGGGCCCTCACCTTCGGCGCGCCGATGAACATCCAGGGACGCGCGCTGCTCACGCCGACGGCTGCGGAGTCGCTCTCGTCGGCGCTGATGCGCGCGGCGAAGGATGCCTCCGCGATCGCCGCGAACCAGCAGGAGGCCTTCCGTCGCGCGGCGGAGGCCGCCAACGCGTTGGACGTCGTCACGGCGTCCATCGAGGGCATCGACCGACGCATTCGAGACGCCGGCGGAGACCTTCGCGCGGGAGCCCTTCAGGTGCGGCGTCTCCGGGTCGTGGACGCGTTCGGTCAGGTGCAGACCCTGGCGGTGAACCAGCCCGTGATCGACAGCGATGACCTGGTGACCGTCGGGCAGGGCGTGAAGGGATGGCTGCTCCCGCCCCGGCTGACGAAGCGCGCGCGACTGGACTTCAGGTTCGTGCGCGCGAGCGACGGGCAGGCCGAGGCCAACGCATCGAGCTCGCCGGTCTGCGGCTGGCTCATGCTCGACCACATCGAGCACGCCGTCGAGGTGTTCGACGCCAGGGGGACCTCCCTCGGACAGCTCTACAACGATCGGCAGAATCGTGCCGCGTGGGAGCCTGCGCCCGGCAGCGAAGCCGCGTGGGGCGGGGCGGTGGCCGAAAAGGGCCCCGATGGGAGCGCCGTCAACCCGGCCCTCCGGAGGTTCGTCGCGGGCGTGCTCGACGCCGACTGGAACAACACGCGCCCACCAGACAGCGAGAGCGCGGTCTCCGCCCTGGTGAGGCTCCTCGATACCGTGCGCCAGACGGTCGATCGTGCGGGCGAGAGCGCCGACCAGCTCGCGCAGCTCGCCGATCGCCCCATCGCGATCGTGCGCGCCACCGTGGGCATGTCGCTCTACGACGAGGGCGCGACGGCGGGTGCTCCGACGAGCCCCCGCGACCTTCCGCCCGGTGTCGAGGTTCGACTCGGGAGTCTCACGCAGCCCGATGACGGCCTCCTGGCGTGGTGCAGGGCCGACACGCTCACCGAGCTCCACGCGCCGCACGAGAGCGCGCGCACCAACGCGCGCACGAGCGGACGGCGGGCGGGTCGTCTCGCGGGGTCGACTTCCGCGCGCACACAGCCCATCCAGCATCGGTACGTGAGCGCGGTGGACTCCCTGCCGCTTCCGACCACTGCGACCATCGAGCTGTTGCTCCTGCTCGAAGCGGGCGCGGGCGTGCATGCGACCGCGGGTGTGGTTCCGCGAAAGAAGCTGCGCCTGGAGGATGCGTGGACAAGCGACGTGATGCGCAGGATGGGTCCGACCCTCCGTGTCGGGCCGGTGATCGTCGATCCTGCCAACGTCGGGATGCCCGTGCCCGCTGTGGAGCGCTTCAAATGGTACTGGTCACGTCGCGTGGCGGAACCGGGCACCCCCGACAACTGGTCCGATCAGCCCGTCGAGGCGCGCGCGGATGAAGCCATCATGCCCGCGGCGAGAATCCAGATGCATGAGGGCTGGCTGAAACCCGTGTTCGAAGAGTGACCTCCTCGCCCTCAGCAGGCGCCGCGGCACCCGAGAAGCAACCAGGTCGCGGTCGATCCGGTGCCGTGCTCGTCTCGCGCCTCAACGGGTGAGCAACGTCCGCGCGGCCCCCGACGGGCGCACGGTGAACGTCCGCATCGCCCCCTTACCCTTCACCTCGATCTCGCCGCGCGGCTCGAACTCGAACATCTCTCGCACGCGCGCCCACGTCACCTCGGAGACCTGCACCGCGCCGGCGACGCCGTGCGACTCCATGCGGCTCGCGGTGTTCACCGTGTCGCCCCACACGTCGTAGGCGAACTTGCTCGTGCCGATGACCCCGGCCACCACGGGGCCCGTGTGCACCCCGACCCGCACCGAGAGCGACTCGCCGTGCGCGCGGTTGAACGCCTCGACCTCCTCGAGGACGCCGAGCGCGAACTCCACCACGCGTCGGCAGTGATCGCCCGCGGAGCGCGCGTCGAGGCCGCCGACGGCCATGTACGCGTCGCCGATGGTCTTGATCTTCTCGATGCCCGCCGCGGCGGCGCGGGCGTCGCACGCGGTGAAGATCTCGTCGAGGCGACGCACGACCTCGTCGGGCGTGAGGCGCGCGGTCATCGGCGTGAAGCCCACCACGTCGGCGAAGACCACCGTCACGTCGGAGAACCCGTCGGCGATGGGGCGCTCCTCGGCCTTCAACCGCTCGGCCACCGGCGCGGGGAGCACGTTGAGCAGCAGCCGCTCCGAGCGCGCGCGCTCCACCGCGAGGGCCTCCGCCTGCGCGCGGATCTCACGCCGCTGAACGAAGAGCGCCCGCGCCTGGAGGCCCTGCTCCCTGGCCACGAGCGCGCTGAGCCCGCCCATCGCGAGCGTGGTCGCGAGGAGCGCGCCGCCCACCGCGGGCTCGGCGCGGAGGAAGGCGCGGCTGAGCGCGACGTAGAGCACCCCCGTCGAGGCCGTGTAGATCGCCTGCGTGCGCGGGTCGAGGCGCCCGATGAAGGGCCCGAGCGTGGTGAACAGCGCGGCGTACGAGGCGTAGAGCACGTGCCGCTCGGGCGTCGCGACGGACGCGATGGCGAGCACCGTGGCGTTGCACGCGAGGCCGAAGAGCAGGGTGATCCACGCGTGCCACCGCGCGAACCAGCGCGAGAACGTGAGCGCCATCACCGCCGCCGCGACGGGGAGAAAGAACCCGTAGCGCACCACCCACGCGGCCTCGCGCGCCGTCGGGAGCACGAGCGCGTCGTGGAGGCCGTACGCGAGCATCGAGAGCGTGCTGAGCCCCAGCGAGAAGCGCGTCGAGGCGCGCACCGAGAGCTCGAAATGCTCGCGTTGAAACTCCCGCTCGAGGGCCTCGTCGAGAAAGCTCCCGCTCCAGCGCTGCGACGGCTCGCTCACGGCGCGACGTCGACGACAGCGGGCTCGCGAACGTCGGCCCTGAACCCGAGGCCATGCGGCCCATCCCCTTCGGCGTACGAAGGCCGCGGCTCGCCTCGCGGTCGCGTTCGCACGCGCGTGGCAGTGACACCGACTTCCCGCCCGATCTCCTCGTACACGACGCGATGCATGATCTGTGGCGATCCTACCCGGGCGGCGCGGCGGGTCCCAGACGCGAAGCGCCGACGACGTGGTCCGCGGAGCGCTGCGTTTGTCGCGCGCCTCCGCCGAGGCGGATCCACCCTCTCGGAGGAACACACGTCCAACCTCTTCCTGAAGGCAGGAATGATCCCCGACCGCGACCGGCAGGCGCGCGCGAGCCATCAACCGCGCGTGTCTCGCGGAGGGGAATCGTCGCGATGCGCTCAGCCCGAGGCTCAGCGCGTGAGCGCGGTCTCGGCCCGCACCCGCGCGCTCGGGCTCTGCGCGTCGGCCGTCAACGTGAGCGCCGAGGGACGCGACGCGAAGCGCATCACACGCGAGAGGCTCGCCCCCGGCGAGAGCGTCACGGGCTGCGACGAGAAGACGTTCGCGGGCGCGCCTCCGAGGGTGACCGTCACGGGGCCCGGGAGCGCGCCGCGCGCCTCGATTCGCGCGGTGACGGTGAAGCCTTGCGGTGACTCCTTCGCGTCGACGAAGGTCGCCACGAGGGGCGCCTCGGTCTCGGACGACGGGCCGCAGCGAGGCGGCCTCGTCGCGTCGGGGTACGGGTAGAAATGCAACGGATTGAGCGCGGCGCGCAGGTCCGCGGCGCTCACGCCCTCGCAGCCGAGCGCGTCGAGGAAGTCAGGGAACACCGGCACCACTTCGCCCGTCGAGGTCGAGCGGTAGCCGTAGAAGCGCGACGGCGTGGTCATGCGCGACGACGCGAGCGCGCGGTAGAACGGCGCGCTGCCCGTCGAGGCCCGAGAGATCACCCAGAGGTCCGCGGCGATGTCGTCTTCATCGAGGGGCTGGAGGATGCCCTCGGAGGGCTCTGCGCGACCGGGGATCCCAGCCCTCCCATCGATCTGATAGGCGCGCGCGGAGAGGTCCTTCCAGATGGTGACGACCGAGGGCGTGCCGGCGCCGCGAACGAGCTGGCGGTCGAAGTGCGTCGGGTCGTTGCGCACGTCGGAGCTGAACCAGTGCGCGAAGCCTTCGGCCCACGCGAGGCCCGGCGCGGAGCGCATCCCGAAGGCGTGGGGACCGCCCTCTCTCGGCTGCACGCTGAACGAGCTCATCACCCAGTGACCGAGCTCGTGGGCGATCGTCGAGATCGAGTAGTACTCCTGGCTCTGGGCCGCTCCGGGGATCCAGAGCTGCGATTGAAAGTCCTGGAAGAACGCATGCGCGCCGGCCTCGGAGTAGCACTGCACGCCGCCGCACGACGAGTCGACCTCGGGTCCGAGCCACGCCACGAGCGTCCGCGCGGGAACCCCCGGGTAGCGCGTCGCCATCGTGCGAGCGGTGATGCCGAGCACGTCGAAGACGAAGGCCGCGCCCGATCCCATCGCCTCGGTGATGACGAGTTCACCCGACGCGGGGAGCGTCGCGACGGGCCAGATCCACTGGTAGAGCCGCGGATCGCTCGGCACGCTCGGAGACCGCGGACCGTCGGGCGCGCTCATGGTGTAGGGCCACGCGCCCGCAGCGAAGCGCGGATCGGCGACGAGGTACGCGTACCCTCTCGCGTCG
This sequence comes from Polyangiales bacterium, assembly GCA_046351535.1. Lineage (GTDB taxonomy): Bacteria > Myxococcota_A > Polyangia > Polyangiales > CAISKJ01. The sequence goes on along the minus strand of JAXLYG010000036.1, from coordinate 5,415 downwards.
TAGGAGGCCGCGATGACGGCGATGAAATCCGTCGAGTCTGGCGTGGCGCGGACGCGAAGGGTGAACGCGCCGGGGTCCGTCGATCCGACGGTGGTGCGCACCGCGTCGAGGTAGCGCACGGGCGACCCGTAGCCCGAGACGACTTCGAAATCCTGGCCGTAGAAATTCGCGGCGGGACCCCAGTTCATGTGCGTCGCGTCGGGGCGACGCCCCGCGTAGAGCACGTGGCCCGACACCGTTCGCGAGGCGATGCTCGGACGGCAGAAGCCCGTGAGCCCCGTGTCGACGCAGTCGCCCGGACAGCCCGACATCACCCATCGCCCGCCGGTGCAGGTGCGGAGCGAGGTGCCAGCGCAGCCGGTCGCTCCCTCGATGCAGGCCGCGGTCGAGACGCAGGTGGCGCCGGCGTCGACGTCCTGGCAGGTGGTTCCCGAGGCGCAGTCTGTGATGATCCGAATCGGCGCGACCCCCTCGCTCGACGCCGCGCACGCCTCTCTTCGCGCGGCGCCGAGGCAACGTCCGCGAGGAGGGATTCCGGTGCACGGGTTCACATCGGCGGCATCGCCCGCGTCGCTCGAAGCGTCCGCGGCATCACCGCCGTCTGCGACGTTCAAGGCATCTGCGAAGTCGTCGGCGTCGGTGGCTTCGTCCGCGGCGTCGGTGGCTTCGTCCGCGGCGTCGACCACGTCGTCGGCGGGCGCGTCGACCGCGGCCTCGACCGCGGCGTCGAGCGCGTCTCGCGTGACGTCGGCAGGCGCGTCGTTCGCGCGGTCTGCGCTCGCGTCTGCGATCGGAGCGACGTCTCCGTCACAGTGCGCGAGGGCGACGCCCAACGCGACGAGCGACCACGAGCGACGGGCGTAGGGACGGACCTGCGGAAAAGCGCGCACGGCCGATGCCCGTGCCACGAATCCGGTGAGACTCGCAAGCATCGCCCCATTTACCCGCGCGATGCACTCGCGCGTCGATCAGTTCGGAAAGGTCGCGATGTACGTCTCGCCCGGCACGGCCGTCGCCGAGACCACGCACCCGCCCGAAGGGAGCGGAGGCGTCCATGTGCCCGTGAGTCGGCAGAGCGAGGGGAGCACCGAGAGCCTTACGCGCCCGAGGCCGCCGTTGCCGCCAGCGCAGGTGACGCCGCCGCCGCGCCCGCCAGCGACGGAGACCACGCCGCTCGTGACTTCGATCGCAGGCGCAGAGAGGTAGATGAGCCCGCCCGAGCCGCCTCCGCCCGCAGAGCCTCCCGCGCCGTTTCCGCCGTCGCCGCCGCGCGCGTAGACGGCGCCTCGCACGGCGATGCGCGTGGGGCTCGCGATGCGCAGCGCACCGCCGCCTCCGCCGCCTCCGCCGGCGCCATCGACGCATGTGATCGTCGTCGACGCGCCGCCGCCTCCCCCCGAGCCCGCGCGAATCGTGAGCGGATCGCTCACCGTCAGATCGAGCGCCGCGCGATATCCGATCGAGCCGCCGCCGCCCGCGGAGAGCCCCGTTCCGCCGCACGACCCGCCCCCGCCACGATACGCGACGTTGATGAGCATGTTGGTGCCGTCTCCACCTTCGCCGAAGTTCGTCGCGCCGCTGCCGAACCCGCGACCATCGCGCCGCGTCCGCCCACGCCGACGTAGGCCGCCGACGCGCCGATGCCGCCCGACACGCCGCCGCCGCCGCCGCCCGTTCCGCCGGTGCCGCCCGCGCCGCCGCCGAACGATCCACCGAGCCCGCAGCCCGAGCCCGTCGTCGTGCCGGCGCCTCCCGCCGATCCGGCGCCGCCTCCGCCCGGCCCGGCGCACACGCCCGCGACGCCGTTGGCCCCCGGCGCCGTGACGTTTCCTGTCGCGCCGCCGCCGCCGTTGCCGCCGCAGCCCGTTCCCGTGGCGCGGAGCGCGTCGCCGCCGCGTCCGCCCGACACATCGACCACGCCGTCGATCACGACGTCGCCCGAGGCGCGCAGCTCGAGCACCCCGTCGCCGCTCGTGACCACCCTCACGCCCTCGGGGATGCGCACCGTCGTGAACTGGTGCACCCCCGGCGCGAGTCGCACCGTCGCGACGCCCGCGTCGCCCGGCGAGGGCTCGAACGCGCCTTCGGAGCCGTCGCTCGCGAAGGGCTGCGCGACGCAGCTCCCGGCGACGCAGCCGTCGCTCGCCACCGGGCATCGGCTGCGGCACGCGCCGCAGTGGGCCCGGTCGTTCTGCAGGTCGACCTCGCAGCCGTTGACCGCGTCTCCGTCGCAGTCGGCGCGCCCCGTGGCGCACGTGATCGCGCACGCGCCGTCGACGCACGACGCGGTGGCGTTCGGGCGCGTCGTGCAGCGGTTTCCGCAGCGTCCGCAGTTGACGACGTCGGCGCGCGCGTCGAGCTCGCAGCCGTTGGCGCTCATGCCGTCGCAGTCGGCGAAGCCCGTTCGACACGTCGCCACGACGCACGCGCCCGCGCGGCATCCCATGGTCATCGCGTTGGCCGCGACGGCGCAGATGCGCCCGCACGCGCCGCAGTTGAGCGCGTCGGCCGACAGCGGAGACTCGCACCCGTTGCTCCCGACGCCGTCGCAGTCGCCGTACCCCGAGGAGCACGTCGCCACGCCGCACGCGCCGGCGCGGCACGCGGCCGTGGCGAACGCGAGCGAGCAGAGCGCCGCGCCGGCCTCGTCGGTCATCGCGTCGCAGTCGTCGTCGCGTCCGTTGCAGAGCTCGGGCGCGCCGGGGTGCACCGAGGCGCGCGCGTCGTCGCAGTCGGGACCGCCGCACATCACGGCGTCGAAGCCGTCGTCGTCGGCGTCGCCGTCGACCTCGCACATCGTGAGGCACCGCCCCATGCGCTCGTCGCAGCGCTGTCCGGTCATGCAGCGAGGCGACGTCGGCGGCGCGCAGCCGCGCGCGTCGGCCGCGGGGTCCGTGGGCGCGCACACCTCGGCGCCGTTGCAGAACACGCCGTCGTCGCACTGAAAATCACGTCCGCATCGCGGCGTCGCGTCGACGGGCGGCGGCGTGTCCGAGGGCGACGTGTCGACGGTCGGCGCGTCTGCGGGCGAGGTGTCCGTGGGCGCGGTGTCCGTCGCCGTCGCGTCCGTGGGCGTCGCGTCCGTGGGCGTCGCGTCCGTGAGCGTCGCGTCCGTGGGCGCAGCGTCGACGGGCGGCGTATCCGCGGGCGTCGTCACGTCGTCGGCGGGCGCGTCGCTCGGAGGTTCGCCGCCGTCGCGCGCCGGGAGCTGGAGCTCGATCACGAGCAGCGGCTCGCTGCACACGCTGGCCGGAGCGCACGTGAGCGACGCGCGTCGCGCGGCGCAGTCGACGTCGCGCGCGCAACGCCATCGGCACTGGTGCGCGGGCGTGCACGACGCGCCCGCGGGGCAGTGCTCATCGGTCACGCACAGCACCGGTGCCGGCGGAGGGAGGCACACCTGCTTGCCCGCGACGCCGGCGTTGTGACAGATCCAGCTCGCGGGGCAGTCGCGGTCGGTGCGGCACTGCGCACGACAGAAGCTCCCCGCGCAGATCAGGGGATCGGCGCAGTCGTCGTTGAAGACGCACGAGCCGCCCTCGGCCCGACGCTCGGCGCAACCAGGCGCCGCGGCCAGCGTGGCGAGTGTCGAGAGCAGCGAGATCCACGAGGCCACGAGACGGTTGTTCATCAGAGACTCCCCGCGACGAGACGCGGTGCGCGGCGAGGCACGTCGCGAGCCAGCGGCGCTCCGTGCGATTCGTGCGAGCGGGCGTTGAAGCGCAAACCCCGTGCGATAGACGGTCAGACGCGACCAGGACAAGGAATGTCACCGCCGCGATCCCCGGCCGTTTCGCCGGGAGTCACGACGATGGACGACGGAGCGGATCTTCCGCAAGTGGCGTGACATTGCGCGAGTCGAGCAATCGATGCGCGACGCGGGCGAGCGCGACGCTCACGCGCGGCGGCCTCCGCCCCTCCGACGCTACCGACAGGCGGGCGGCGTCGATCCGCTGCAGTTGAAGCGCGCAGGGTCTTCGCAGGTTCGCGTGACGGGGCAGCACATGCGCGGCAGGAGGCAGCGTCGAAAGGTCGCCGTCCCGGGGCAGCCGCAGGGCTGTCCGGGCGCGTCGACGGGCGCGACGTCAGGCGTCGCATCAGGCGTCGCGACGACGACCGCGTCGACGGAGACCGCGTCGACGGGGGCGCCATCGCGCTCGGGCACGGAGAGGTCGGTGCGCGCGCCGCACGCGGCGAGCGAGGCGAGGGCGAGCGCGAGGAGGGGGCCTGGTCGCGAGGACATCACGGCGGCGAGGCTAAACCCCCGCGGCGCGATCGACGTGCTCCGAATGGGCCGCGGGTGGTCTACGCGGAGCGGTTGCGCGTGGCGGTGTCCCAGCCGCGCCGCACGTGCGAGCGCATGTCTTCCCAGGCGCCGCCGCCCTTGAACTGAGACCACTCCTGACGGAGGCGACCTTCGAGCTGGTCGTCCCAGCCCGCGCTGTCGGCGTACTGCGTACGCGCGCCGTACCCGTAGCGCACGGCCGCCTCGACCTGATTCCAGTCGCGCGCCGCGGGCATCTTCTCGGTGACCTTCTCCTGCGCCTCGGCGATCTTCGCGTCGGCCTTCTGCTGCACGGCGATGATCCGCTCGTCCGCGTGGCGCTGCACGTCGGAGATCTTCTCGCGGGCGGACTGCACCTCGCTCGCGACCTCGCCCTTCTCGCGCACCCTCACGACGGCCGCGTCGGTCTGCGCCGCCACGACCTGCTCCTGCGCCTTGCCGCGGCTCTTGATCTCCTTCTCGACGCGCTTCGCGGCTTCTTGCGGATCGTCTGGACGCGTCTTCGTCGAGGGCGGCGGAAGCGGCTGCGTCCCCACCGCCTGCTTCACCGTGTCGCCGATGTTCTGGTTGAGGTCGACCGCGCTGCTCGACGACAGGTCGGATCGGGTCTGCTCCCAGTCTCGGCGCAGCGCCTCCTTCACGCGGTCCCACGTCGAGGTGTGCTGGTCGGTCCACCAGTTGGGACGCGCGGCGCGCTCCGTGTCGATGGTGGTGCTCGGGGTTCGGGGCGTCTGCTTGTCCATGACTCGCTCCAGTGTGTTGGGGAGATTCATCGCGCGATCGCGACACGGGGGTGAACGTGCGATGCGGAGCGATCGCAAGCGGCAGACCGCTCCGCAATCCCCGTAAACGCAGCGAAATCGCGCGCAATCGGCCTGAAGACGGGTGAGCCCTGGCGCCCCGCCTGAGGCCGATGCCCACAGCGCCGAGGGAGGCACCGATCCGCCCTGACGCTCGCGACGCGTGCCACCTGCGGAACGAGGCCATCGATCCGTCGCGGCACGCGATGCGCCGGGGTTCGGCGTGGGAGGTCGATGTGGGGTCTGGCAGCGCCGATGGCGAAGCGCCAGTCGCGGATGCTCGATGCGCCTCACCGCCGGGCAACTGAAGGGTGTCGCTCCCTTCGGGAG